>NZ_JAPDNT010000026.1 GCF_025989185.1 Limobrevibacterium gyesilva | reverse complement strand
TGCCAGCAGCCGGGCCTCGCTCGCCACCTTGGCGTCGTTGCCGCGGATGCGGTACAGCCGCAGCTCGGGCGAGACGCTCGGGTCGCGGTAGATCAGCTCCCAGCGGTCCGGATACAGCGCCTGCGCCTCGGCGAGCTGGCGCAGATGCTGCCATTCGCCGGCGCGCCCGGTGACGCGCAGCAGCACCAGCGGAATCGCGTATTCGTCGATCGCCGCCATCACTTCCCGCGCGGTGGCGAAGCGGGGGGCGTAGTCCTGCTGGTTGTAGCCGCCGCCGCCCAGCAACCGGGAGCCGCGCACCGCGAACAGGCTCGGCCGGTGCGGATCGGCCATGGCCAGCGCCGCGATCGCCGACCCTTCCCGCTCGGCACCGATCAGCACCGACGGGTTGGTGCTGATCCGGTTCGCCCAGACCTGCTGCGCCGCTCTCCGGAAGCCGAAATCCGGCGGGGGTTCGATGGCGCGCGTGCCGAGCGCGAAGGTGCCGGCCAGGATGACCGATGCCGCGGCCATCATCCGCCGAGGGTCGCGCAGTAACGCCCGCTCCGCGCCGGCTTTCGCGGCAAACCACGCGGCCACGGCCTGGACGGGCACGAGGGCGAGAATCAGCAGGGGCGGCAGCATCGGCATCAGATAGCGGTCCTGGAACGCCGCGGGCATGACCGACTGGAACACCCAGACCGCAGCCAGCAGCGATGCCAGGCCGACGAGGCCGTTATCATGTTGCCAGATCCGCCGCCCCAGGGCGACGCAGGCGAAGCCGGCGGTGCCCAACGCCACCACGGCCCCACCCAGGACGACCATCAATGCGTGGCCGTTATAGGCCGTCGCGAGACCCAGATAGGTCAGTCCCCAGCTATAGCGGAAACCCTGGGCGACCTGCCCGTAGGTGAACAGCACCCACGGTCCTGCCAGGGTGGCGACGACCGGAACCGGGATCCAGAACGAGGGCCTGTGGAGCAGATCGAAGCGCCGCCCGATCAGGACGGCGAAGGGCGGCAGCAGGGCAAGGCAGGCAGCATTGCCCTTGATCAGCATGGCCGCCGCCGCGATCAGACCAAACAGGACCGAATGGAGCGCCCGGCCGGAGCTGAGATAGGCGATGTAGGCGAGCGCCGCACCGACGCACAGCAATGCAATGGCGCCATCGAGCATCACTGCGTTGCTGCTCTCTCGGATGACCGGGGCGGCAGCGAAGATCAGCGCCGTGGCGATCCCGGCAAGGCGGCCGAAGCGTTCGGCGGCGAGCTTGTAGGTGATGGCGGCCGTGGCCGCGGTGACGACGGCCGACAGCATCAGCACCGAGACGATCCCGGTCGAGAACGGGATCATCCAGAGGCCCTCGACGACGTAGTAGAGCGGCCCCCAGTGCCCGATGCCGATGATCGGGTAATGGCTGTGGAAATTCTTCAGGAACGCGAGGGGCGACTGCAGCCGCAGCGAGGTGATGAAGTCGTGGATCATCAGCCCGGAAACATAATGCGAATCCGCATCGAAATCGAAATCCGCCGCGTATGCGCCGTCATGGATCTGCAGCAGGACGACGAATCCAAGCAGCACGAGAACCGCGGTCGCAAGCTCGGCCAGGCCGATCGGCCGGAGCCCGCTTCCCGCCGAGGGAGTGCCGACGCCCCTGGCCGAAGATCCGTTGAGGGCCATAAGTCGTGTTTCTCGTTTCACGAATTGTAGAATGACAAGCGAGAGCACAATCGAATCGCAACATTCAGCGCAACTTACAGAATATTTAATTCGTATTTTGCAATTACGGATTGCTCCGGATGCGGCGCCGCCAGGCCGGGCGGTGCGATCGCGATAATGGCTGGCCCCCGGCGCCGGACGCCGGCATACCGGTGTCACCTGCCATGATCGGCGGCGGCGCGGAACGCGCGGATCGCCGCAAGGGTCCTCGATATGATCGAAGTCGTCATTCCCGCGTACAATGCCGCCCGCTTCCTGCGGGAAACCCTGCACTGCGTGGCGGCACAGACCGTTCGCCCCGGGCAGGTCACTGTCGTCGACGATGCCAGCACCGACGACACAATCGCCGTGGCGCAGGCCTGCGCGGCCGAGTTGCGTGACCGGATTGCCATCCAGGTGCTGCGCAACGCCGGTCCGCGCGGACCGTCGGCGGCCCGCAACACGGCGATCCGGCAAAGCAGCGCCGCCTGCATCGCCCTGCTGGACGCCGACGACATCCTGGCACCCGGCCATCACGCGACGCTGCTGCGGGCGTTGGACGCGGCGAAGGACGCGGTACTCGGCTTCGGAGACTCCACCGTCTTCAAAGGCCAGAGCGCCTTTGACGATGCGGCGATGCTGGTCGAGAGCTTCTTCGCCGTCAGCGGGGTGGCGGCACTGCCGGCCACCGCGATCGCGCCGGGCTGCTTCACGCTCGGCGAGGGCATGTTCACGGCCCTGCTGCGCAACGGCGTGTTCGGCACCTCCGCCTGCCTGTTCCGGCGCGAGGCGGCGCTCGCCGCGGGCTTGTTCGACGAGACGATGATGCAGTGCGAGGACACGGATTTCTTCCTGCGCCTCGCGCTCACGGGTCGTTTCGTGTTCTCGCGCGATGTGGTGACGCACAAGCGCGTGCACGACGACAACCTGTCGCACGAACGCCACAAGCTGGCCTTCTGCCGTGGCACCGCGCTGTCGCTGGCCAAGATGACCGAGTGGCCGGGCTTGTCGGCCGCACAGTCCGCGGCGCTGCGGGAAGCGTTCTCGACGGCCCTCGACGGCTATCTGTACAATGCGTCGCGAACCAGCCTTCCGGCGTATTGGCGGGCAGCCAGCCTGGCTCTCCGCGCGGGGCACGGCGCCAGGGCCGCGAGCCCCCGGCATCTCGCGCGCCTGGCATTGCATGGATTCCTGTAGCGGTTTCCTGTAGCGGTTTCCTGTGGCGGCGGGTCGGGCGGCCTGCTTATCTGCTGCAGTCGTACCGGGCGATGATGCGCAATGACAACCAGCGGCCCATCCCTTCGCCGCCTGCGGGTGGTCGTGCTGCCGAACCTGCCATGGCAGCCTTATATGGAATCATTCCGGCCGGACGAGGCCCCTGACCCCGGTCGCCTGCACCGGCTGCTGGCCGAGCGGGGCATCGACTTCGTGGTCGTCGATCCGCTGCCTTCTCCCTACAACCCGTGGGGCCGCGCGCACCCGTTCTTTGCCGGCCTTGATCCGCTGCGCGCCCTGATCGTCCTGCTTCGCCACCGCTCGGCCGATCTGGTGATCTCCGTCTTCGAGAGCGGCGCCGTCGTCCTGCTGCTGCTGCGCCGCCTGTTCTTCTTCAGGCCGCCCGTGGCGCTGTGGGATGTCAGCGAAGACAGTCTTTGGCGCCCCCGGCGCTTCGCCCTGAACCTGGTGCTGCCGCGCATCGACAAGCTGCTGGCGCTGACCCGGCAGCAGAAGACGGCAACGCAACGGCGCTATCGTCTGCGCGCGCCCGCCGATGTCATCGGATACGCCATCGACGAGGATTTCTACCATCCGGCTTTCTGCCGCGGCGCCGATTACGTGCTGTCGGTCGGCGAGGATGTCGCGCGCGACTATCCGACCCTCGTCGCAGCCCTTCGGGGCCTGCCGGCGCCCGCTGTTCTGAAAACCCGGCGCGCCGTCGCCCTTCCACCCGACATGGTCGCCACGGTCGAGATCATCCGGGAGCGGCTTTCGTTCCCGAAACTGCGCGACCTCTATGCGTCCGCCAGCGTGGTGGTAGTTCCGCTCTGCCCGAGCGACCACCCCGGCGGCATCACGTCGCTGTTCGAGGCGATGGCGATGGGCAAGCCGGTTGTCGCATCGGATGTGCCGATGACCCGCGAGTTCATCGTTCCCGGCGAGACCGGGCTGCTCGTGCCTGTCGGCGATGCCGACGCCATGCGGGATGCGATTGCAGGTCTGTTGGCGCGGCCGGACGAGCAGCGGCGGATCGGCGCGAACGCGCGGCGGCACCTGGAGACGCATCTGTCCATGACCGCCTTCGCCGACCGCTACGCGGCCTGTATCCGCGCGCTCGCGTGCCCGGAACGCCCCGGGATCAGGGTGACGGCGGACGCCAGGTAGACTCCGCAAAGGTCAACGAGAACGAGGGGCATGGGGCAATGTCGATGCCTCTGGCAGCGCCGCTCATGGTCTAGGACGCATCCGGCCGGACCAGCACGAGCCGCGCCCTGCGCATCCGTATGAGGGCCTTGCCGGCGTTGATCATGGGCAGTTCGATCGCGCGATACGTGCTCCATGACAGCACGAACGTGACGGCCGCCACGACCAGCCACACCACCGGGAAGGCGAGGAGTGCGCGGACCCCCGTGGCCCGTGTCTGGAAGACCTCCGGAAACGCCGCGACGAATTCCAGCACCGCGAAATGGAGCAGATAGGCACTGAAGCTCACGGTTCCGAACGCGGCGGCATACCGGTTCACGAACGGCCCGCGATCGAACGACAAGGACAGGATGAACAGCGCCATGACCAGGCTGGCCGCCAGGGTGGAAGGGAGGATGGGGTAAGCGCCGACAAACCGCCCGACCGGCAGATACGCCAGCCCCAGAAACAGGATCACCGACAGCAGCGCGATCGGCGTGCCGTAGCGGGCGGCGATCCGCCCCGGTACGCCGTCGCCGGTCGTGATCCGTCCGATCGCGTAATACAGGACGCCGCCCAGGGCGAACACGCTCATCTGGTTGGGGAACCAGAAGAACAGGAAATTCGCGACGCTTTCGGGCGTATTGGCCGGCGAGAGCATCCGCAGCGCGGCCTGGTTCAGGACCGCCCCGGCGATCACGGCGGCCAGGAACGCCCAGCATGCCCGGCGCAACGAGGTGGCCAGTGCCGCGTAGACCGGAAAGAGGAAATAGAACGCGAACTCGACCGATATGCTCCACCCGCCGGGCACCACGGACCATCCGTTCTCGACTGTCGGCATCAGCTGCGGATGCCAGGCGTTGACGAACGTCGCCGACGCCAGCGCCTGCCAGACATCGAAGCCGCCGGGCGGCGGCGCCAGGAGGAAGTACAGAATGCCCGACAGATAATAGGCCGGCGCGATGCGGAATATGCGCCGGATGAAGAAGCTGCCGGCGTCAGCGCGGCCGTTGCGGCGCCTCTCGGCATTCCAGGACATGAGCAGGGTGACGCAACTGGCCAGGAAGAACATCTGCACGCCGTGCCATCCCATGATGGTGTGGCGGTGCAGCGGGTAGGGCAGGTCGGGAAAGGCACTGGTGACATGCGTGGTGATGACCATCAGTACGGCATAGCCACGCACGCAATTGATGTATTGATACTCCGAACCGGATGCGTTCACGGGCGCGCGAGGCTTTTCGCCATTCTACCGGATGGATATGGCATGTCTTGCCCGGGACGTCCTTCTCGTCGATCGCAGTGCAGCCGGCCCGCAAGACAGGACGCGGCGGCGCCTCCATGAATCGTTCGTATAGGGCAATCGATGCGCCGGGATCGAGAACATAGTGCCCGGCGGCACCCGGACCGGGAATAAACTTCCCGACCCCGGCAGACCGATGTGACGATGCGCTCCTGGTTGACGGACGGTCGCACCCCGCCCCAGACTCACAAGAATATGGTGTCGAAGCGAGCGGTCCAGCCACGACGTGCCTGTCCCGGCTGTCATTCAGGTGGCATGGTGCCGGGTTCGGGATGCATTGCGCCCTTCGATGCTTTGCGAACCTGCCCACCGTCTCCTCACGCCATTCCGCGCAGCGGCCGCCGCGCCGGATCGGCCGAGACATCCTGCGGGGTACCGGCTTGACCGCGCCAGCGACGAAGGAACCCGAGCAACGCCCGACATCGGTGGCGCGCGGCGCGACGCTCATGGTGGGCATGCGGGGGGTTTCCCGCTTCATCGGCGTATTCAGTGCCGCGATCCTGGCACGCCTCCTGACCCCGGACGATTTCGGAATCGTCGTGCTGGGCACCTCGGTGCTCAACGTTGTGCAGTTGGTGAGCGAATGCTCGCTCGGCGCGGCACTGATCCGGATGCGCGATCCGCAACGGGAGCATTTCGATACCGCATGGACGATAGCGGTGCTGCGCGGCCTGATCATCGCGGCCGTGGTCCTGGCTTCCGCCAGCTATGTGGCGTCGTCGATGGCAGAGCCGCGGGTCGAGCCGATCCTCTGGATCCTGGCCGCGACCGCGATCGTCCAGTCGTTCGAGAACATCCGGCTGGTGGAGTTCCAGATCGCCTTGGATTTCGGAACCGTCTTCCGCTACCAGTTCATCACCCGGATCGTGAGTTTCCTCGCCACGATCCTGCTCGCCGTCGTTCTGCGGAGCTACTGGGCGCTGATCCTGTCGTCGCTGCTGACGACGGCGATCATGACGATTTACAGCTATATGCTGCGGCCGTACCGCCCCCGCCTGACGCTCTCGGCATGGCGGGAGATATTCGGTTTCTCGAAATGGGTCGTGATGGCGAGCTTCCTGGCCGTCATCGATTCCTACAGCATCAACTTCCTGATGGGCTGGTTCGGGGGCGCACGGGCAATGGGCCTGTATCAGGTCGGGTATCAGATCGCGGCCCTGCCAGCCAGCGAGATCGCGGCGCCGATCCGCCAGCCGCTCTATGCGGGCTATGCCAAGCTGCTCCACAACCGGCCCGCCCTGGCAAAGTCCTATGTGGACGGGTTCGGATTCCTGTTCTTCATCATCACGCCCATGTCCCTGGGCATATTCGCGATCGCGGATCTCATCACGCCGCTGGCACTCGGGCCGCAATGGGCGGATGCCACGCCGATCATGCAGGTCATCGTCTTTTATGCCCTGTTCGATGCCTACGGCCACTACACGCACAACCTGTTCGTCGTAATGAACCGGCAGCGGCGGCAGATTCTGCTGTATGTGCTGTTCCTCGCCGTGCGGGTCCCGGCGGCGCTTTATGGCGGCTATGTCGCCGGGGCGATCGGCGCCGTCTATGGCATGGCCGTGACGGCGGTCATCGGCGCATTCTTCTGGCTCGGCGCATCGCTCACCATCATCGAGGTGCCGGCCATGGCGCTGTGGCGGGTGGTGTGGCGGACATGCGCCGCCTGCACGGTGATGGTGCTGGTCCTGCTGCCGCTGCGCCGGCTCTGGCCGGTGGGGCAGGGCTATCCGCTGCTGGCACTCCAGTTGCTGGTCTTCACGCTGCTCGGCGCGGTGGTCCATGTCGGCGTGCAGCTGCTGCTGTGGCGCGCATCGGGCAGCCCGGAAGGCGCGGAATCGCGCGCGCTCGGGATCGCCCTCGGTGCCGTGCGGCGCGTCTTCCCGATGCGGCTGGCGCCGTTCCGCTCCTGAGATATCGGGCCAAGGGTCATGCAGACTGGCCCTGGCATGAATCTTCGTCTTGCGCGCCGCCGGGATCAGCCGGCCAGCATCCCGGCGGGCCGCATCGGGTCGGGGTCGGTGCAGATCTTCAGGAACTGCTCGGCCTTGCCCTTCCAGTCCGCGGCCGCGGCGATCATCAGGGCGCGGCGGCGGATGGCGTCGTACAGCGCCGCGTCCTCGCGCAGCCCCAGCATGGCGGCGGCGATCTCGTCGACCGACTTGCCATCCACCACCAGCCCGTTGGCGCCGTCCTGCACCGCGTCGCGGCTGCCGCCGTCACTGCCGGCGACGACCGGCAGGCCGCAACTGTTCGCCTCCAGGAACACCAGGCCGAAGCCCTCGGTATCGCCGTTCGCAAGCTCGCGATTGGGCATCACGAAGACGTCGCCGAGGCAATAATGCGCAACCAGGTCCTCGTCGGAGACGTCGCCGGCGAAGACCACGCTGTCGGCCACGCCGGCCTGCGCCGCGGCCGTGCGCAGCGCCTCCTCGTACGGACCGGTGCCGACTACGAGGTAGCGGCAATCCGGATGCCGCGCCACCACCCGCGAAAAGGCGCGGATGGCGTTGTCGATGCCCTTCTTCTCCAGCAGGCGGCAGACCGAGACGAAGACGAAGCGGTCCTGCAGCCGGTACAGCTCGACCAGGTCCGGGCGCTTGCCGGCCGGGCGGAAGCGCGCCGTGTCCACGCCGTTCTCGATCAGGCTGGTCTTGCCGTCGGCGGCCGGCCCCAGCAGGGCGCGCACGGCGCCCAGCGTGAACCGGCTGACCACGATGATCCGGTCGGCGGCCAGCAAGGCCCGGCGGGCGCGCTGGTGCTCGGGGTCGTAGGGGTCCTCGGTGGTGATCTCCTCGCCATGCACGTAGACCACCGTGCGCACGGCGGTGAAGCGGTGGAACAGGTCGATGACCCAGCTGCTGGCCAGCAATTCGCCGATGCACACCACTGAGGCGCGCTCGGCGCGGACCAGCCACAGCAGCGTGGCGGCCAGCCGCACCCGCATCACCAGGTCCGAGGCGCGGAACGCCAGCTTGCCGAGCATGCCGCGCCAGGGCACCGGCCGCAGCACGGTGCGCAGCAGCTTCAGGCGGATGACATGGTACTGCACCCGCCGGTCATGCTCCCGCCAGCCGATCATCGGCAGACCGTCGACATAGGAGATGCGCGGCGCCACCACCACCACCTTGCCGCCGGAATAGCGGGCGAGGTTGTCGTAGACCACCGCCGACCCGCCGCGCACCGGCGGGAAGTTGTTGGCGATCAGCAGGACCTTGCCGGGCAGCGTCATGCCGGCGCCGCCCGCCGCGCCGGCCGGTCCAGGACCCCGGGAATCTCCAGGATGCTGGCGAAACGGACGGCCAGCGCCGAGGCCATGAAGTCCAGGATCTCCGACAGCCGGTCATAGAAGCCGTGCAGCTCGGCCTTGGTGCGCACATACGGATTGCGCCCGGCCTGCAGCGACGAGCTGTGGAAGCTCAGCGCGAACACGTCCTGCCCGCGCGCCAGCAGCCCCAGCAGCAGGCGCCGCATCGCCGCCACGTCGTTGCCCTCGGGCGAGAGGGTGATCCGTTCCGCGCAGCGCGACCGCGTGAGCACGGAGGGCACGTGCAGCCCGGACAGGCGCGGGCCGGACAGGCCATGATACAGCGCCGGCGCCAGCGGGCCGGCCCAGCCGACGATGCTCCGGCACAGCGGGATCTCCAGCAGGTCGCGCTGCTCGCCGAACCAGAACAGCTCGTAGTCGTGGTCGGAATAGTCGGGGCCGCCTTCCACCGTGAAGTTCGTGCGCGGCGCCACGCTGGTGTCGATCAGGAAACCGTGCTTTTCCAGCAGCCGGCCGGTGTGGCTGCTGAGGCCGTAGCGGCCGGAGCGGTAGACGGTCGGCTCGAAGCCGAACACCTCGCGGAATTTGGCTTTCAGGGCGAGCAGCTTGCGTTCCTCGAAATTCGCCTCGAGATTGCCGGAGAACGAGGTGCGGTGCGCCATCACATCGTCGAATGGCGGCGTCACCCACGGATGCAGCTGCACGCCGGCCGCGCAATGCTCCTGCTCCAGCTGCCGGCGGACGATGCGCACGACATCCGGATCTTCCAGCACCGGATAGGTCAGCAGATAGGCCGGAACGATGCCGTACGACGACAGGATGCCATGCAGGACGCGGACGTTCTTCATGTGCGCGGTCGAGTGCAATGTGCCCTGGATCGGAACGTCCCAGTCGAAGTCTTCCTCGGCGTCGATCACCAGCGTGCAGACAGGACGGTTCTGGCGCGTGACGGCGGGCGTCGTGGCGGCGAAAAAGCGGGATTTCACGGAAATAGCCTGATAGATGTCAGCACGTCATCACAACAAGGCGGAACAGCACTGCGACGGCATGAATCGACACTCAATCGGCCCGGGACGACACGTATCACGATATGCACGCAATTCCTCGGAAATTCCTGTTCATCCCGATCGCTCTGCTCGGCGCCTTCCTGTATTTCCATGCCATATCCGGCCCGTCGCTTTGGAACGATGAAGGATTCAGCTTCTTCGTCGCCGCCGGCGGCGTGCGCGACATGTTGCACTGGATCGAGAACGATACCCAGCCGCCGCTCTACTACCTGACCCTTGCCTTCTGGCTGGATCTCGGCCACGGCGTCACAGCACTGCGCAGCCTGTCGGCCGCCTCCATGCTCGTTGCCCTCGCTTTCGTCCATGCCGCCGGCAGGGAGCTGTTCGATCGCAAGACCGCCCTGATCGCCATGGCCCTGTTCGCTATCGCCCCGCATTGCGTGATGTGGGCGCAGAAGGCCAGGCCCTACGCGTTCCAGACGATGCTGGTCGCCATCGCGTTCTGGGGCTTCGCCACGATCCTGCGCTCCGCCGATGCCCGCGCCCGCGCGCTGGGCGGCGGGTTCGCGGCCGCGCTGCGCGAACGGCGGCCGCAAGCGGCGCGCACGGACCTGGCCTGGCTGGCCTACGCCGCCGGCGGCGGGCTCGCGATGCTGGCGCAGCACCCGGCGGGGTTCTTCGTCCTCGGCTGCAACTGCGCCATGGCGGTGGCGATCTTGCGCGACCGCGCCAGGGCCAGGGTCCTGCTGCTCAACTGGGTGGTGGCGCAGCTCGTTCTGATCGGGATCTGGCTGCTGTGGCTGCCGGAATTCCTCATCCAGTATGCCGAGCACCTGGCCCCGGACCGGATCGCCCAGCGCCATGCCATCTTCCTCATCACGCCGCTGGCGTTCTGGCGGATCCTCGTCGACCTGTTCAGCGTCTCCATGCTGTGGCGCGTCCAGACACCGGCCTTCGTGCTGTACATGGCCATGGCGGCGTGGGGGGCGTGGCAGACACTCCGCCACCACGCCGGCAGCGCCCCGTTCATCCTGACCCTGGCGGCGCCGCTCGCCGTCTGCGCCCTCGGCTTCTTCCTGGTCAATCCGGTGTTCGGCTACGTGGTCTACACGTTCAACTGGATCCTGGTCCCGTACACGATCCTGATCGCCGCCGGCATCGCCGCGATCCGCATCCGCACCGTGCAGGCCGGCGCCCTCGGCGTGTTCGTGCTGATGAATCTGTGGGGCCTGCGCAACTACTACGCGACCTCGCCGCCGCCGCTCGATGCCGTTGCCGGGCTCATCGGGGCCGAGGCAAAGCCGGGCGACGGGATCATCTTCAGCGCCGCCGCCTCGTCGCGCTTCGGCATCGCCTACTACCTGCAGCCGGCCGCCGGCCGGGTCGCCGGGCTCGACGCCTCGCGCGACGGCGACCGGCTCATCCGCACGGCAGCGGCGGCGGCCGGGAACGCGCGCAACTGGGTCGTGCTGCCGGAGGGCGAGGCGGCCGCGGTCGATCTCGCCGGCCAGCCGGACGGTTGGTCGCTGGGCTACGAACGGCATGTCGGATCGATGATCGTGCTGCGCTACGACCGGCGCGGCTGACCGCCTCACCGCCTGCTGGCGGCTTCGCTGGACAACCTGGCGATCTCGGCGGGCAGCGCGGTCTGCGCCACCAGGAAGTTCGCGATCATGTGGCGCGCCAGCTGATCCTCCTCGGGCGTCATCTGCGGCCGCGCCGCGCGCACGCCGACCGCCACCAGCACCGGCGCATGGGCCGTGCCGAAGACGCTGTTGTGCGCCAGGAGCATCCGGCCGGCGATCCCACCCTTGGCGGGCCGGCCATCGACCCACAGTGCCGTCGCGGTCGCGCTCGCGGGGGTGTAGGTGGTGACCAGCCGCCACTGGTCCGGCTCCATGCCCGGGATCCTGATGCTGGAGATCACGGCCTCCTCGGCCTTGAACTCGCCGGTGGCCCGGCGCTGTGCCGAGATCACGCGCGCCGGGTTCGACTGCGCCGGAAAGACCTGCACGACCACCGTGAGCAATCCCTGCGGGCAGGCATATCCCAGCACCGTCGCGCCGGGCGTGCCCGTGAGGTCGGATTGCACGGCCCCCAGCGGCGCCGGGCGGCAGTCGCGCGGGGTGGTCAGGCGCGGGGCCGGGGCTTCCAACGCCGTCTCCGCCGCACGGTCCAGCACGGCCGACACGGCCGGCCCGGCCAGGGCGACCGCGCCGACCAGCCCGGCCGCCAGCGCGGGGCGCCACGGCGACACCGCCGGCGGCGCCGCTGGTGCCGGCGCGGCCTTGGCCAGGTCCTGACGGAACGGCAGGCCGGCCACGATCAGCAGCAGGATCACCACCGAGAAGAACAGCCAGCCATAGAGGATATGGTCGGCCGCGGCCGCCTCGGCGCTGCCGAGCACGTGGCCGAGCACCACGATGCCCAGCGCGCGCATTCCGTTGGCGATGATGGGAATGACGATGGACGCCGCAATGAAGGCCACCCGCCGCCCGATGCTGCGATACATCAGCACCGAGTACAGCACCCCGAACGCGATCGAGGCGATCAGGAAGCGCAGCCCGGCACAGGCCTCGGCCACATAGAAGCGCCCTGCGGGGATCTCGATGATGTAGGCATCGACGAAATGCGGGATGCGCAGCACGTCCAGGCCGACATCGATGAACACGGCGGTGAAGTCCTGTAGCGCCGGGGTCAGGAACGCGCCGAACGGCACCAGGAAGAACAGGTACAGCAGCGGCGCCGCCAGGGCCTGGAACATCCGCCATCCCAGCACCGCCAGGAACAGCACCTCCAGGATCGCGACGGCGACCAGCTGGCGGCCCTCCATGATGCCCAGCCGCTCCGCCGCCAGCCAGGCCACGCCCAGCGGCAGCACCAGCGCCACCGCCCACGGCGCCGGCGCGACCGGCACGCTCGCCAGGGCGTGGCGCCGTTCCCAGGCCATGTAGGCGGCGATCGGCAGCACGAAGAAGCAGTGGCTGTAGGCGGTGGACTCCATCCACACCCGGTAGGCCGCCGCTGCCTCGGCATGGAAGGCGAGGCCCAGCAGCGCCAGCCCGAGCAACAGCGCGGGCACGGGCGCGCGAACCATGGCCCAGGCATCCCGCAGGCTCGGGCCGGCAACCGACGAAGGCGCGGTCATGGTGTGAGTTCCCTGGGCGTGTATTCGTTGGGCACCGGTTCCCTGCAGGGACGGTCCGCCAGCAGCCGGTCGAGCTTGCGCAGCGTCGCGGCCCATTGATAGTTCCGCTCGACCGCGCGCCGGCCGGCTTCGCCCAGGCCGGGATGCGCGCCGTCCAGCACTTCGCCGACCAGGCGGGCCAGCGCATCGGCGCCGTCGCCCACCAGCACGTCCTGCCCGGCCTGCGCGCGCACGCCCTCGAAGGCCTGCGGCGTGGCGATCAGGGGCCGGGCCAGCGCCATGCCCTCCAGCACCTTGTTCTGGATGCCGCGGGCGATGCGCAGCGGCGCCACCACCGCGGCGGCGTGCGCGACATAGGGCCGCACATCGGCCACCCGGCCGGTGACGTCCACGTCCGGCAGCTTGGCCAGCGCCGCCACGCCGGGCCCGGGATTGGCGCCGACCACGACGAAACGCGGCGCCGGACGACGCTGGCCCGCTGTCCCTTGGCCCGACACCCTCTGCCGCAGGATCGGCATCACCTCGCGCGCGAACCACTCTGCCGCATCGGCGTTCGGCCAGTAATCCATGTGTCCCGTGAACACCAGCCGCGGGGCGCTGTCGGGAAAGGGGGTGTCGAACACACGCTGCGGCGAGAAGCGGTCGAGGTCGACGCCGTTCTCCACCCAGTCGAGGCGCGGGCGCGTCTCCGGTGCCAGTTCGCCGAAGCGCCGGCATTCCGCCTCCGAGACGAACAGCGTGCGCTCGCAGGCCAGCGCCGCCTTGCGCTCATAGGCCAGCAGGGTGCGTCCCTCGCGCGCCCAGACCAGGCGCATCGGCCAGCCCTCCTTGCGGCCATATTCGGTCCATTTCTCCGAATCGACGTCCTGCATGTCCAGGATGCGCCGCGGCGCGGGCTTCGGCATGCGGCCGGCTTCCAGAACATACGGCGCCATGGCCGCCGAGCAGATATAGGCCACGTCGATCGTGTCGCGCGCCAGCGTCTCGCGCGTCCAGCGCCGCAGCCCGGCATGGCCGTAGTAATCCAGCATCAGCGGCCGCCCGGGCCGGAAGCGGGCCAGCGCCCGCAGCTTCTGCCGCCGCCGGTCGATGCCGAAGGCGGCGAAATCCGCGCACAGCGCCTGCAGCCGCGAGACGTGCTGCCAGTCCGCCGGGTCGTCGATGAGGCAGCCGAGATGCAGCCGGTGCGATGCCGCCAGGTGCTTCACCAGGTTCCAGGCGCGGATCTTCTCGCCCTTGTCGGGCGGATAGGGGATGCGGTGGCAAAGGAACAGCATGCTGCGCATCGCGTCAGCCCACGCCCCGCACGATATGCGGCCCGATGGCGTTGGCGAGGGGCAAAGGCAGGCGCTTCCAGGCGGCGATGAACAGCCGGTATTTCGGATTGAGCGGGTTGGTGTCCGGGATCGACGCGCCCGGCGCCAGGCGGAAGCAGTACTGCAGCGGCTCCGGTGTGAAGCCCCAGTTCTTCTTGAACGCGAAGGACCCCGTGCCCAGCTTGCTGCGGCCGAAATCGAACAGCCGGTAGCCGCGCGCGGCGGCGCGGCGCATCACTTCCCAGTACATGAAATCGTTGCCGTGGCGCTCGCGCGCGATCGCCCGCCCGCCGCCGTAATAGGGCAGCACCTCGTCGCGGAAATAGAAGCTGATCACCGAGGCGATGGCGGTCTCGCCGTCCAGCACGGTGACGATGTCGGTGGCATCGCCGAATGCCTCCAGCAGGATGTCGAAATAGCGCCGCGCGAACACGGGCGTGCCGAGGTTGCGCACGCTCTCGGCATAGATGCGGTGCAGCCGGCCGGCGGAGCCGTCGATCACCGAGGCCAGGCCGCGATCGATGCCCTTGCGCACCATTGCCCGCTGCTTGCGCGGAATGGCCTTGAGGTTGGCCGCATCGTCGCCGGTGAACGGCTTGCGGAAGGTCACGTACAGGTCGCTGCGCGCCTGCCATTCCGCCGGGTCCAGCCCCGCCGCCGTCAGCGTCTGCGGATCGCGGCAGCGGAACTCCAGCACCGGCACGTCGAGCCGCCGCATCAGCGCGGCGGCATGGGCCTGCAGCGCCGCCGCCGCCTCGGCGTCGGCTGCCAGCGGGCCGCCATAGACGCAGAACGGCACGGAGATCAGCGAATTGCCGAACAGCCGCGTCTTCACCTGCGCCAGCGGCAGCACGCCGACGACCGCGCCGTCGCGCTCGGCCAGGACATAATGGGTGGCATGGCCGAAGGCGCGCGCGATGACATGGCGCCAGGCGGCGAGGTGGAAGAACGTGCCGTCCAGCCGCGCCCGCACGAAGGCGTCCCAGGCGGGCTCGCCGGCGGTATCGAGCGGTTTGCAGGCAAGCGCCATGGCCGCGTCCGATCAGAGCGAGGAAGAGGAGGGGGAAAGCAGGGCGGCGAACACGCGGTCCATGCGGTCCCAGGCGAAGTCGTGCAGCAGCCGGTCGAGCCGCCCCGACATGGCCGAGAGGTTCACGTAATGCCGGAAGCGCGACATGCGGCTGCAGTCGCGGATGCGCGGCTGCCCGGGATCGATCTCCCAGGGATGGAAATAGAAGATCCCGGCCTTGTGCTCGCCGGCGTTGACCTGCCGCAACCCCATGCGGAACAGCCGATAGGGCAGCAGCCGGAAATAGCCGCCGCCGGCGCAGGGCAGGTTGCGGCCGGCCAGGCGCACCGTCGTCATCGGCAGTTCCCACAGCGTGCTGCCGGCCGGGCGATAGGGGAAGCGCGGCGCCGCCGGCTCGCCGTACAGGTCGTGGCGGATCGGGAAGACCGAGGAGCTGTAGCGGTGCCCTTCCTCCTCCAGCACCTGATAGGCCCAGGGCGTGCGCGATCCCATCGAGAAGGTCGGCGCGCGATAGCCCGTCACGGCCACGCCGCCGGCATCCTCCAGCACGGCCTTGGCGCGCCGGATGTCGGCGCGGAACGCCGCGGCGCCGAGCATGTGCACGGGGGCGTGCCCGTAGCCGTGGCTGGCCAGCTCGTGCCCGGCCGCCAGGATGCGCCGGATCATGGCGGGATGCCGTTCGGCGACCCAGCCGAGGGTGAAGAAGGTGCCGGCGGCGCCGGCGTCGGCGAACTGCGCCAGGATGCGGTCCACGTTCGCCTCGACCCTTGAAGCGAACCCGTCCCAGCTCTCGCGCGGGATGACCGCGGCGAAGGCCTGCACCTGGAAATAATCCTCGACGTCCACGCTCATGACGTTGCGGACAAGGTGGGCGTCACGAAGGGGGGCGGTGCCGCCGGCGGGGCTGGCCCCGGTCTCGGTCGCCGCGGCGGTCATCGTGCCAGTCTCATCGTGCCAGTCTCATCGGGGCGTCTCATCGGCGCGTCGCGTTGAAGCCGCTGAACACGTCGATCAGGCGCTGGAACACGCGCTCGCGCCGGGCGACCGTTTCCTCCAGCACCTGCACGCGATGCGCGAGATCGGCATAGGAATGCCCCCGCTCGTCCCCGTCGCTGGCCGAGGCGCCGATCGCGGCGCCGATCTGGCTGGCAAGGTCGTCGCCCGGTGCGCGTGCCTGCGCTGCCGGCAGGCCTTCCAGGTCGTGCTGCAGCTCGTTGGCGGTGTTGTCCACCATCGGGCCGGTGATCGTGGTGCTTTCCTCCAGCGCGCCGTACAGCAGCACGCGCGAGCACAGCCGATTGATGCGGCGCGGGATGCCGCCGGTGTAGCGATAGACCGCGGTGAAGGCGCCGTCGGTCCAGGCCGGGTTGCCGTGCCAGCCCACCGCGTTCAGCCGGTACTCGATATAGGCCCGGGTCTCCTCGTCCGACAGCGGACCCAGATGGTACGACGCCAGCACGCGCTGGCGCAGCTGGTCGAGGTCGGGGCTCGCCAGCTTGCGCCGGAATTGCGGCTGGCCGAGCAGGATGGTCTGCAGCGACGCATGGCCCTCGACGCTGACGTTGGAGAGCATGCGCAGCTCCTCCAGCGCCTGCAGCGACAGGTTCTGGGCCTCGTCCACCACCAGCAGGCAGCGCCGCCCGCCGGCGGCGTAGGCGCGCAGCATGTCTTCGAAGTCGCGCAGCAGCGTCGCCTTGTCCAGGCCGGCGCTGTTGATGCCGAAGGCATTCATGGTCAGCCGGAACAGGTCCTCGCCGGAAACCTGCGTGGTGTTGATGCGCGCCAGCGTATAGGTCTCGCGGTCGAGCTCGGACCACAGCCGCTCGACCAGCGTGGTCTTGCCCGCGCCCACCTCGCCGGTGACGATGATGAAGCCCTCGCCCTGGGACAGGCCATAGATGAGATGCGCGATCGCCCGGCTGTGCCCCTTGCTGCCGTAGAAGAAACGGCTGTCCGGCGTCAGCTGGAACGGCATTCCCGTGAAGTCGTAGAATTTCTCGTACATTTGTGCTCGTCAGAAGGCCTTGTGCAAACCGACGACCACGATCTCGCGGTTCGCGGGCTGGCCGAACGTGTTGCCGCCGATGCCGGTATGGGCGACCTGCGTATAGCCTGACAGCGTCGGGCTGAAGGCATAGTTGAGGATCAGGCTGGCCGAGTACGTGCTCTGGTTGCTGTTGGCAATGCCCGCCGCGCTGCGCTGGCCGTATTGAAAGAAGGCGTTGCTGGTCAGCGCTTCCGAGAGGTTGTGCGTCCACGTGATGGTGCCGGTGGCGCCGGAATTGGCGGTGCCGGTGATGCTGGGCGTGCCGCCGGAGAGCAGGGTGTTGTCGTCATGCTGCACCGTGAGCGCGATCGTGTCGCGTTCGTACAGGACGGCGCCGGTCAGCGAGAACTGCGTCGTGCGGTACAGCGCCGCCTGGGTGCCGAAGAAGTTGTTGACCAGCTGGATCGGCGCGCCGGTGATGGGATTGATCGAGACGCCGCTGGAATTGACGACCGAACCCGCGGCAGTGCTCTGTGCGGTCTGCAGGTTGGTGCCGATCCCCTCGGAATAGGTGGCATAGATGCGGGTGCGCGCGGTCGGCGCATAGCTGGCGTTCACCAGCCACGACGTCGTGCCCTGTTGCCGGCCATAGCTGATGCTGATGCTGCTGTCCGCGTTCGGCGTCAGGAGAACGCCGCCGCTCCAGGTCATTTCGTTGATGTTAACGCCCGGCGCCGCGTCCTTGTAGACGATGCTCTCGTAGCCGATCGAGCCGGTCAGGGCGATCGAGCGGGTCAGCGCATAGCTGACCTGGTTGTTGACCGAGTCGTTGCGCGCGCCGGCCAGCAGGCCGGTGCCGACATACTGGGTGGCCAGCAGGGTCAAGGTGTTCTGGATGCGGCCGAAATCCTCGCCCGTGGTGAACGAGGCATGCTCCTGGTGGGTGGTCAGGTTGCCGCTGATGGGCGTCGGCGCGAACGGCGAGGGCGGCAGGGTCGGCTTGTTCGTGCTCTGCACCGTGCGCGAGATGCTGTAGCCGATCTCCAGCGTGCCGATGCCGCCGAACCTGTGCCGCAGATAGGGCGCGGCGGAGAACGAGAGTGTCTGTACCTCGTTCTGCTGGTTCAGCGGAATGACGCCGGGCTGGGGCTGCCCGCCGGTCAGCGATTGCTGTCCCGCAAAGCCGCGCAGGTCCACGAACAGCAGGTCCTGCACCAGCGTCGCGGTGGCGCTGGCATTGAGGTTCTGCCCGACGCCGTTCAGGTTGCCGTTCTTCGCGTAGATATTGAGGGTCGGCGCGTAGAAGATGTTGGCGTTCAGCCGTGCCGACGAGCCGGTGAGGATGAAGCCCGGCGAGATCCGGGTGATCAGGTCCGTTCCCGTGCTGCCGTTGCGCAGCAGGACGCCGGTGTCAAACGTCTCGCTGACGTCGAGGGTCGGCGTGAAGGTCCATTCGGCCGCGCCGACCGGGGGCAGGATGCCCTGCTGGAACTGGCTGCGCAGGTCGCCGATCCGCAGGTCCGGCCCGACCGCGGGCAGCACGCCCTGCGCCTGCGCCGGCTGGCCGCAGGCGAACCAGGCGCCCAGCCCGGCCGCGGCCATGCCGATGCCCCGGCGCATCACGCGCATCGCCGGCCGCCTGCGCGGGTGCTGTGTCATGCCCCGCCATTCCATGCATTGCCACCCCATGTGCCGCCCCCTGGTCCGGCCCCCCTTGCCGGCGGACCGGACCAGGGAATCGGGCTGCTACGAGTACGTCCCGAAATAATGATACGCACCGAACGTATAGCTCGTCGTGAGTCGGATCTTGTTCAGCATCAGGGTGACGGAGGGGCAGGCCTTGACCAGGTCCAGCGCCGCCACGATCTCGTTGCGCTGGGTCCGCTCGGCCTCGACCACCATGACGATCTGGCCGACGAACGGCGCGAGGGTGCTGGGATCGCTGGTCGACAGGCAAGGCGGCGCGTCGAGCAGCACGACGGCGTTGGGGAAGCGCCGGGCGATGCGCTCGATCAGCGTCGTCACCGGGCGTGTGGGCGAGATCTCCATGCCCACGGTGTGGCCGGAGCCGATCGCGATGATCGACAAATGCGGGATGGCGGTGCGGATGATCACGTCCTCGATCCGCAGCGAGGTGTTGGTGCTGAGGTCGAGCAGGCCGGACCGATCGGCCAGGCCGAGTTCGGCCGAGATCGAGCGCTGCTTGGCGTCGACATCGACCAGCAGCACCTCGCGCTGGGTGTGCTGGGCGATGCTGCCGGCCAGGTTGAGGCTGGAGAAGGTCTTGCCCTCGCCGGGCCGCGCGCTGGTGACCATGATCACGTTCGGCGCACCCCGGCCAGGGCTGTAGTTGGCGTGCATTGAACGCAGGATGTGGCCGACGGTGATGCGGAACTCCTCGGAGATGCGCGTGCGCACCTTGTGCCCCACCACCAGCCCGGCCTTTTCCAGCGACGCCATGTCCAGCGGCGGCAGCCGCGGCACCTCGGGGACGGCGAGCGCGGTGTTGCCGTCGGCCGTGACCGGCGGCGCGCGCCGTGCCGTGTCCACCACCGCCTGCGCGCTGTCGGCGCCGCCGTCATCGCCCGGCAGGTCGACCGGGACGGCGTGCGGCAGTTGGCCGGCGGCGTCGCCCCCGGTTGTTGCGGCATCGGGCGCCAGGTCGTCCGCATGCAACGACCCGGGCGCCAGCGCATCGTCCGGCGGCGCCGGACGATGCGGTGCCGGCTTGCGCTCCACCTCGCGCCGCACCACCCGCCGGATATCGCGCTCCGGGGCGGGCTCGGGCGCCGTCAGGCCACCGACGCCGCGCAACCGCTCGGCCACGCGCTCGACCAGATGCGAAGGGTCGGAACTCATCGTCAGACCACGCCCGGCGTGTGCAGCATGCGATAGACAAGGCCGGCATAGACGGCCCCCAGCAGGATCAGCGACAGGCCGAACGCGAACACCGCGGCCACCCGCCCGCGCGTCACCGACACGTTGAGCATGGAGACGCCGCCGGCGACCGGCAGGCCGAGATCGCGCAACTCGTCGATGGTGTGGAACGACTGGTCGAACTGCACCAGCAGCACCGCAAGGCCGATGCCGGAGAGCAGTCCGGCCACCAGCACGGCGGAGAGCAGCTGCGCCCGCTTCGGCGCCACCGGATTCTGCGGCACCTGCGGCGGATCGATGACCTGCATCTTGATCTTGTCCGCATCCGCCTCGGCCGCGGTGGCGATGCGCATGGACTCGCGCCGGCTCAGCAGCTCGTCGTAGTTGCGCCGCAGCACCTCGTAGTCGCGGTTGAGGTTCAGGTACTCGGCCTGCACGCCCGGCGCGCTGCGCGCCATCTCATCCAGGCGGTCGCGGTCGCGCGTGGCGTCCGCGATCTGGCGCTGCAGCGAGGCGATGGATGCCTCGACTTCGAGCATGCGCACTTTCAGCTGCTCGTAGATCGGGTTCGGCAGCGAACGGCTGGGGCGCGACACGGTGGCAGTGGCAGCGGCATCGGCTGCCGCCGTCGCCCCTGTCTCCGCCGGCGCCCCGGCTGCCGTCCCGCCAGCCCCTTTTGGTGCGGCCGAAAGGGTCTGGTGGCTGAGGCCGATGGTCTTTGCCCCGGCCGATGCCGTACGGGCCGCCCCCGCCCGGGCCGCAGCCAGCGCGGCCGCCTGCTCGGTGGCGGCGGCCTTGGCCACCTCGAGGCGCTTGCGTGCCGAGATCACATCGGGGTGGTTCTCGGTGTAGCGCAGCCGCAGATCGTCAAGCTCGTGCTGCGCCGCCTCGACCCGCGGGTCGCGCGCCACCACCGCTGGCCCGCCGGCGGCGGCAAGCAGCTCGGTCTCCGTCACCACGAGCGGCGATGTCGTGGTCAGCTCGCGGTTCAGCATCTCGCGTCTGGACAACAGGTCGGCGAGCTGGCCCTGCAACTGGCGCAGCGCCGCCTCCGCCTGGTCGAGCCGGGTGCCCCCGGTGTCGCCCATTGGCAGCAGATCGAGATACTTCGAACGGAACTCCGCGCGCTTCTTCTCGGCATCGCGCAACTGGCGTTCATAGGCCGCGATCTGCTGCTGCAGGAACAGCTGCGCGTTCTCCATCTCCGAGCGGTTGTTGCCGGTCTTGCTCTCGATGAAGGTCGTCAGGATGGTCTGGACCACGTCGAACGCCAGCTTCGGGCTGGTGTTGCGATAGGTGATGGTGAACAGGTTGCGCGTCTGCGGCGTGATCTTGATGTCGTTGGCAAGCCGGCCGACCAGCGTTTCGAGATCGGCCGGCCCGGTGATGGTGAGATCGAGATCGGTGTTGGAGACCAGCTTCTCCAGGTTCGGCCGGCTCAGCAGCGTGCGCTGCAGCACGTCGAGCTGGCTGCCCAGCGAGTTGTCGATCGCCAGTCCCCGCAGCAGCGGCGTCAGCACCGCGTCGGCGTCCACGTACAGCCTGGCGCTCGCCTCGTACTGGTTGGGGATCATGTAGACATAGGCCCAGCCGCCGCCGCAGACGATCCAGGCCAGCGCCACCGCGGACCAGCGATAGCGCCATGCCGCCACCAGGATGCGGCGCACCAGGACAAGAAGCGTGCCCATGCCCGCAGACCTTCAGAACCAGCTTTGCGGAATGATCAGCGTGTCGCCCGGCAGCATCTCCACGTTCTGGTCGATGTCGCCATCCTTCAACAGGGACGAAAGACGGACCTTGATGGACTCCCGCTTGTCGCCGACGCGACGCACGATCACCGCGCTGTTGCCGGCGGCGAACTTGGTCAGCCCCTTCACGGCGATCATGACGTCGAGCACGGTCATGTGGTCGCGATAGGGGATCGCCTGCGGCTCCGTGGCCTCGCCGATCACCCGGACCTGGCGGCTGAACGGACCCACGAAATTCGTCACCATCACGGTAACGATCGGGTCCTTCACGTATTCCTTCAGCCGCTCTTCCAGCTCCTTGCCCAGCTGCGTCGGCGTCTTGCCGGCGGCGACGATATCGGGGATCAGCGGCATCGAGATGCGCCCGTCGGGCCGCACCGGCAGGCTCGGCACGCTCAGCTCCGGCGCGCGATAGACGGAGATGCCCAGCTGGTCGCCGGCGCCGATGACATATTGCGTGTTCTTCGTCGGGTCGTTCGCGGCGGTGTCGGCCTCGTTCATGGCCGCCGCGCTGTCGGCGGTTGCCATGTTCTTCGGCCCCGGCGCAACCGCGCAACCGGCCATAAGCAGAATCGCAATAAAGTGGCCAAAGAGCCAAGTCATGCGTCGTGTAATGATCATGCCAGTCCCGGTTCCACCTTACCCAACGAAACGCGAAGGAACGCCAACGAAACGCACGGGATTTCCGGCGAAACACGCGAGAGCCATAGGCGCGGAAGGAATCGAACCCCCAACCTCTGCCATGTAATGACAGCGCTCTGCCACTGAGCTACACGCCTGCATCGATCGCGTCCGTCACCGGACCTGCCCCATCCGACCGCGACCGCATACGCAAGCCATGTAGCACCGCTATCATTCTAGCGTAAAGATCGCGTTTAGAATCTTGCAGATGCGCGAGATTGTTCGCAACCCCCGGTAGTCCTCGCTGCTATTTTGACACGACGGCACGTGCATTCATCGTCCATCCGCGGATCGCCGGATAACACTTATATGAGCGATCGACAGGTTCCGCGACAGTAACTAAAAGGTAATAAAACCGGACCCGGAACCCGTTCGCATCGAATGTGACTTGACCGTCCCGTTAATCCTCCGTTACCGTCTTGATTAATCGAGCTTTCGGCAGCTTCGGGTATTTTCCGTCAACAGCCTGACCGGGCGTCGAACGCGGGCATGCCATCCCGGCGGCCTGTGGCGAGATGTCTGCCGCCAGGACGCCTTGTCCAGGACGCCCCATGAGACGATCACGGCGAACGCGGTGCGATGGTGAGGGCTCCGGCCGGGCGCCCCATCCACAGGCACACGTGGCCGTGAGCGCGCCGCCATGGCGGATGCGCCGCCGATGACACGGATCTTCGGGCATTACGTGGCGCTGGAGATGTTCTTTCTCTGGCTGCTGGAATTCGTGCCGTGCTTCCTGGCCATCTATGTGCTGGTGGCGCAGGCGCCGGGCGGATCCGCCGGCTGGATCGATCTCGCGGCGGTGAACCATGCCGTCATCCTGGCGCTCACGATCGGCCTGACCTCGATCTGCATCGGACTCTACCGCCCCGAGATCTGCCTGCAGACGCGCCGCCTGCTGGTCAACACCGCGGTCGCCGGCGTGCTGGCCTTCCCCGCGGTGCTCGCGGTCGGCGAGGCGGCCGGCATCGACACCAGCTTCCTGCTCGGCGACAGCCCGCTGCGGCCGCTGCAATTCCTGCTCACCTGGATCCTGTTCCTGTTCGCCACCCGGCTCGCCTTCAGCGTGGCGATGCGGCTGAACCTGCTGTCGCGTCGCGTGCTCATCATCGGCGCCCCGCAGCACGCGGCGCGCACCGAGGAGGCGGTCCGCGCCCTGCGCCGCGGCTTCTTCACCGTCGCCGGCATCGCCTCCGCCCACGACGCCGCCCTGCTCGCGCCCGCGGCGCTGCTGCAGCAACGGATCTGGGGCGTCGTCGTCACCGCCGAGGCGCGCGGCGCGGTGCCGCGGGCCGAGCTGCTGGGCTGCAAATACGCCGGCGTGCGCATCTTCAGCGACGTCGAGTTCCGCGAGCAGCAGCTGCGCCGCATCGATCTCGACCATCTCGAAGCGGACTGGATGCTGTTCGCCGACGGCCTGTCGCGCGGCCGCATCGAGCAGGCGCTGCGCCGCGCCGGCGACATCCTCGTGAGCCTGCTGCTGCTGGTCGCCACACTTCCGGTAATGGCTCTCGCGGCGGTGCTGATCCGGCTCGACAGCCCCGGGCCGATCCTCTACCGCCAGGAGCGCGTGGGCCTGCAGGGCCGTGTCTTCACCCTGATGAAGTTCCGCAGCATGCGCGTCGACGCCGAAGCGCGCGGGCCCGCCTGGGCCGCGCAGAAGGACCCGCGCGTCACCCGCATCGGCGCCTTCCTGCGGCGCACGCGCATCGACGAGCTGCCGCAGCTGGTCAATGTCCTGCGCGGCGAGATGAGCTTCGTCGGCCCGCGGCCGGAGCGGCCGCATTTCGTCGACCAGCTCGCCGAGGTCATTCCCTTCTACCGCGACCGCGCCAGCGTGAAGCCGGGCATCACCGGCTGGGCGCAGGTCAATTTCCCCTATGGCGCCTCGGTCGAGGATGCACGGCAGAAACTGTCCTACGACCTCTATTACGTGAAGCACCGCAGCCTGTTCCTCGACATCCTGATCCTGCTCGCCACCGTGCGCGTGATCCTGTTCCAGGAAGGCGCCCGGTAGGGGCGCGCGTCAGGATGGACCATTTCTGCAACCAGGACGGGAACGGTGCTGTCATGCTGCAGGCGTCGGTGGCAGAAGGCCACGCATGTCCGCCTGGATGAACGCCACGACCCTGCTGCACGGCGGCTGCGCGGCCCTCTATGCGGCGCTGACGGTGCTGATCTTCACCCAGGCACGGCTCAGCCGCACCGGCACGCTGCTGGCCGGCGCCTGCATCGTCACCGCCGGCTGGGCCGCTGCGGCGGCCATGGCGAGCCACGCCCCGTTCGGCCTGATCGCCGGCATCCTCGACCTGCTGCGCCCCGCCGCCTGGTGCGTCTTCATCCTGCATCTGTATCGGCGCGCGGTGAAAAGCGGCCGCCAGCGCGGTCAGGCCTTCATGATGATGGGCATGGTCGCCGTCCTGGTGGCGTCGGTGATGCTGCTGCTCGGCCGCGTCTCGCCGGGCGGCGCCGTCTCGCTCTGGTCCATCTGGGTGGTCGGACGGCTGGGGTTCGCCGTCTGCAACGTGCTGCTGATCGAGAACCTGTACCTGAACACGCCGGAAGACGCGCGCTGGCACATCAACCTGCCCTGCGTGGCCCTCGGCGCCCTGTCCGTCTACGACATCGCGCTGTCCGGCGACACGCTGCTGTTCCGCCAGATCTCGCCGGCGCTGTACGACGGCCGCGCGCTCGCCACCGCCATCGTCGCCCCGCTGCTGGCCATCGCCGCGGCGCGCAACAAGCCGGACTGGGACGTCAACATCCACGTCTCCCGCACCGCCGTGTTCCACAGCGCGACACTGGTGGTCTCCGGCATCTTCCTGCTCGGCCTGGTCGCCGCCGGCGAGGCGTTCCGCTACATCGGCGCCGACTGGGGCGGCGTCGCCGAGGTCAGCCTGATCTTCGCCGGCATCGTCACCATCGCCGTGCTGCTCACCTCGCGCTCGGCGCGCTCGCATCTGCGCATCCTGCTGGTCGATCACTTCTTCAGCCACCGCTACGACTATCGTCGCGAGTGGATGCGCTGCATCGCCACGCTGTCCGCGCCCGACGCCTATGTCGCCCTGCATACCCGCGTCATCCGCGCGCTGGCGGAGATCGCCGACAGTCCCGGCGGCGTGCTGTTCCTGCGCGAGCGCGATGAGGCGGCGTTCCAGTGGGTGGGCTCCTGGAACATGCCGGCGGCCGTCGCGCCGGTGATGGACGACCACCCCCTGATCGCGGCCTTCCGCGACGGCGACTGGATCGTCGAGACCGCACCCGTCGTCCCCGACCTTTCCGGCGCCTGGCTCGCGGTGCCGCTGAACCATGGCGGCCACCTCACCGGCTTCGTCCTCGTCGCCCCGCCGCGCGCCGCCTTCAAGCTGGACCGCGAGGTGTTCGACCTGCTGCGCATCGTCGGCCGCCAGGTCGCCACCTACGTCGCCGAGCAGCGCGCCACCGAGGTGCTGCTGCAGACCCGCCAGCTGCACGAATACGGCAAGCGCTTCGCCTTTGTCGCCCACGACATCAAGAACGTGTCCAGCCAGCTCTCGCTGCTGCTGTCCAACGCCGAGACGCATCTGGAGAACCCGGAATTCCAGCGCGACATGCTGGCGACCATCCGCGCCTCGGTGCAGAAGATCGGCGCCCTGATCAAGCGGCTGCAGGCGCCCGAAAGCCAGATCAGCCAGGCCGTCATCATGCCCGGCCAACGACTGGAGGCGATCGTCGCCAACTGCCGGCGCCTGCGCGGCGCCGCGGTGGAGCTGGAGCAGGACGGCCGCACCGCCGGCGTCGCCATGGCGCCGCCGGCTTTCGACGCCGTGGTGACCCACCTGCTCGACAACGCCATCGAGGCGATGCGCGAGGCGCAAGCCGGCGAGCCCGTGCGCATCGCCCTGCGCCACGAAGCACGCCGCGCGCTGATCGACATCGCCGACAACGGGCCCGGCATGACCCCCGAATTCATCCGCGACGAATTGTTCCGCCCGTTCCGCACCTCCAAGCCCGACGGCAGCGGCATCGGCGCGTTCCAGGCCCGCGAATTGCTGCGCGAAGCCGGCGGCGACCTGCTGGTGACCAGCCGTCCAGGCGGCGGAACCACCATGCGGCTGCTGCTGCCGCTGGTCGAAGCCCCGGCCCCGCAAGCAGCCACGGCAACGGCGTGAAAGACCAGTGGCTTTGCCCCACATCGCGCGAAGGCGCGCGACGGAGGACCCCAGCAAAGGCGGAGCCTTTGCAATCCTTTACTTTCTTGGCTGCGTCAGCAGCCTTCAATTGATATCCGATATCATCTGAAGGCTGCTGACGCAGCCAAGAGAGTCGCGGGATCCAAGGGCCGAATGGCCCTTGGCGGGTGCAGGGCAGAGCCCTGCCCTTCAAGAAAGGCGGCCGAAATGGTTACGAGGCTGTTTGTCCAGACCGTGCTGTGGCTGGCCGTCATGGCCGTGCTGCTGTTCCTGCCCGCCGGCCGGGTTGACTGGCCTGGGGCCTGGCTGTTCCTGGCGGAAACCGGCGTGCTCTCCATTGTCGTCGGGCTCTGGCTTGCCATGCATGATCCGGCGCTGCTGGCCGAGCGCCTGGCCTCTCCGGTGCAGCGTGCGCAGAAGGGCTGGGACAAGGTGTTCATGGCGGGCGTGACGGCGCTGTTCTGCTTCTGGCTCGTCTTGATGGCGCTGGATGCCGCGAGATACCGCTGGTCGGCGGTGTCGCCCTGGGTGCAGGGCGTGGGCGCGGCCTTGATCTTCATTTCGATCGCCGTTGTCTCTCTGGTGTTCCAGGCGAACAGCTATGCCGCCCCGGTGGTGAAGATCCAGGCGGCGCGCGGGCAGACGGTGATTTCCTCCGGTCCCTACCGCTACGTGCGCCACCCGATGTACGCAGGGGCCATCCTGTTCTTCCTCGGCACGCCGCTGCTGCTCGGCTCCTGGTACGGGCTTGCGCTGGTGCCGGCGCTGATTGCCCTGATCGCCCTGCGTGCGGTGCTGGAGGAGCGCATGCTCAGCGCCGAGCTGGAGGGCTACGCCGCCTATGCCGCGCGTGTGCGCTACCGCCTGATCCCGCTGATCTGGTAGGGGCATGCCGTAGGACGGAGGCCGAATTCACTTTAAGCGGGACGGACCGGAGCGCAATCGCATCTCGTCCGCCGGCCCTGCGGGCGCGCAACACACTGACAGCAGAATTGCACTCGGGCGTACGCCGAGTACGCGCTGACATCATGTGATTTTCTCGGCCAGATCGGGTGTCGCCACGCACCGAGGCTCGTCGGCCGGGCTTGGTGCTCATTCGGCATGAAATTCTTCCGCGCAGTCCCGTACCGGTTTCCGCGCCCGCCCGGAGCGGGCGTGGGATTGGTCTGGAAGCGGGCTTCTTGTATGTTCGCCGCTCTCCGAAAAGATTTCGACCGCGCGACGTTGGCGGTCCCGGCCGCGGGGAAACGGCGAGGCAAGGCGGGTTGCAGTTGACGTATGCATGTAAAGACATCGGTGCGTAACGTCGTCCAGCCGGCGCCCTATTCCATCATGTGCCGCCGCATCCGGCCGGCCGGGTGCAGTCAGCCCCCACGAAATCGTGCGATCCGGCGCAGGACGTGGCAGAAGCACGTCATGACGCCGATCACGCTGCCGCGAGCAATCCGAACTTCGCGCCCGCCTCGACAGGAAGCACCATGAGCAAGCCGAAACTTCTGATCGTCGAGGACGACGAGGGACTCTGCAGCCAGTACCGCTGGGCGTTCCCGGGCTGCGACCTGGTGATCACCCATGCGCGGCCGCAGGCGCTGGCCGCCGCGCAGAAGGAACGCCCTTCGGTTGCCATCATCGACCTCGGCCTGCCGCCCGATCCCGACGGCGTCACCGAAGGCTTCGCCACGCTGGAAGCGCTGGTGCGGCAGGTGCCGAACATGAAGGTGATCGTGGCCACCAGCCACGGCGACCGGATGCACGCGCTGCGTGCAATCGGCAGCGGCGCCTACGACTTCTGCGAGAAGCCGATGGACATCGACCTGCTGCGCACCATCATCGACCGGGCGGTGCGCCTGCACGAACTGGAAGACGAGAACCGCCGCCTGGCGGAAGCGCCCGCGCCCTCGCCCATCAAGCGCATCATCACCGCCAGCGACGCCATGCTGAAGGTCTGCCGCACCATCGAGCGGCTGGCGACCACCAATGTTTCTGTGCTGCTGCTGGGCGAGAGCGGCACCGGCAAGGAGGCGCTGGCGCGTGCGGTGCACGAGCTCGGCCCGCGCGCCAAGCAGCCCTTCATCGCCATCAACTGCGGCGCGATCCCCGAAAACCTGCTGGAAAGCGAGCTGTTCGGCTACGAGCGCGGCGCCTTCACCGGCGCGGTGAAGCAGACCATCGGCAAGATCGAGGCGGCCAACAAGGGCACGCTGTTCCTCGACGAGATCGGCGACCTGCCGCACCAGCTCCAGGTCAAGCTGCTGCGCTTCCTGCAGGAGCAGGTGATCGAGCGGATCGGCGGACGCCAGACCATTCCCGTGGACGTGCGCATCGTCTCCGCCACCAACATGATGCTGGAGGAGCAGGTCGGCGAAGGGCGGTTCCGCAACGACCTGTTCTACCGCCTGAACTCGGTCACCGTGCGCATCCCGCCGCTGCGCGACCGGCCGGGTGACGCAATGCTGCTGGCGCGCTACTTCCTCAGCCGCTTCAACCGCGAGTTCGGCCGCAACATCCGCGGCTTCACCGAGGAGGCGATCTCGGCCATCTCCGGCCACGCCTGGCCCGGCAATGTGCGCGAGCTGGAAAACCGGATGAAGCGCGCCGTGGTGATGGCCGATGCGCGGCTGATCGACGCCGCCGACCTGGAGCTGGCTCCCGGCGCCACCGATCCTCACGGCCTCGACCTGCGGGCCGCCCGCCTGCGCGCCGAGCGCGAGGTGCTGCAGAAGGCGCTGGCGCGCAGCAACGGCACGCTGGCCACCGCCGCCAAGCTGCTCGGCATCAGCCGCCCCACGCTCTATACGCTGATGGAGGCGCACGGCGTGGCGCACGCGCCGGGCGATGCGTCGGATGCTGCCGCGGGGCAGGCGGTTTCGCACTCGACCAACACCGGCTGAGCCTCGTTCCGGCCTATCCCCGACCGGCCAAACAGTCCCCCTGGCGGGGCGAACATGGACTGAATCCGGATGAAGAAGCTTCTGCTGATCCTGCTCCCCGTGCTCTTCATCGGCGCCATCGCCGGCGCGGTCTGGTGGAAGTACGGCCGCGCTCCCGATTCCTACACCCTCGCCCAGCGGATGCTGGACCGCGGCGACCTCAAGAGCGCGCAGATCGAGCTGCGCAACGCCGTGCGCACCAATCCGCAGAACAGCGCCGCGCATTTCCGCCTCGGCCAGGTGCAGCTCCGCCTCGGCGATCCGGTCGCCGCCGAGAAGGAGCTGAAGGTCGCGCGCGACATGGGTTTCGACGCCCGCGCGGTGAACCCGCTGCTGGCCCAGGCCTACATGGCGCAGGGCCGCTACAAGGATCTGCTGCGCGACTTCTCGCCGCAGGGCCTGCCGGCGGACCAAGCGGTGCCGCTGCTGGTGATGCGGGCGATGGCGCAGCTTTCGGTCGGCGATCCGGCGGCGGCGCTGGCCTCGGCCGCCGAGGCCGAGCGGCTGCAGCCGCAATCGGTGGACGCGGCCATCGCTTCCGCCCGCGTCGCCATCGCCCGCCGCGACTTCCCCGCGGCCGAACAGAAGGTCGGTCGCGCGCTGCAGATCAATTCCCGCTCCACCGACGCGCTGCTGCTCAAGGGCCAGCTGCTGAACCTGAAGGGCGATCGCGTGCGCGCGCTCGAAGCGTTCGATGCCGCACTGGCGCTGAACCCGAACCTGCTCGCGGCCCGGCTGGAGCGGGCGAACATCCTGCTGATCAACGGCCAGGACACGCGCGCGCGCGAGGACGTGGAAGCCGCCCTGAAGCTCGAGCCGCGCAGTGCGATGGGGATCTATCTGCAGGGGGTCCTGCAGGTCAAAGCCGAGGACTACACGGGCGCGGATGCCTCGTTCACCAAGATCACGTCGCTGCTGCCGCGATTCCCGCGCGGCTATTTCTTCCAGGCGATCACCAAATACAACCTGGGCCAGGCCGAGCAGGCCACCGAGGCCGCCAACCGCTTCCTGGCCCGCAACCCGGACGATCCGGATGCGATCAAGCTGTTCGCGAAGATCGAGCTGGCCGGGCGGCGCAGCACCCGCGCCATCGAGGTGCTCGGCAAGGCCGCCGCCGGCGGTGCCGCCGATTCCGAGATGCTCGACCTGCTCGGCCGCGCCTATGTGCTGGCCGGCAAGCCCGAGCAGGCGGTGCAGAGCATGGAGCGCGCCGCCGCCCTGTCGCCCGACAATGCCGACATCCTGACCCGGCTGGCGGCGGTCCGCATGGGCATGGGCGACGCCGTGCGCGCCACCGGCGACCTGGAGCACGCGCTGGAGCTGTCGCCGGCCCAGGCCGGCGCCGGCGAGGCGCTGGTCATCGCCGCCATTTCCGCCGGCGAGATCGATCGCGCGGTGGTCGCGCTGGAACGGCTGCGCAAGGCGCAGGGGAACACCGAGACGGTCGGCAACCTGACGGCGCTGATCCGGATGGCCCAGCTCGACCTGCCCGGCGCGGTGGCCACCCTGAACGAGACGATCGGGCAGTACCCGGACGCGATCCAGCCGCGCATCAACCTGGCGAAGGTGCTGGTGCTGCAGGACAAGGCAGGCGACGCGCAGAAGGTGCTCACGGAGGTGCTGCAACGCCAGCCGACCGAGCCGACGGCGCTGGCCAACATGGTCTCGCTGCTGCTGGGCGACGGCAAGGCGGCACAGGCCGTGGCGCTGCTGGAAGGCGCGCACGCCGCCGCGCCGAAGGACACCGACATCGCCATCGGCCTGGCCAACCTGTATGTCCGCACCGGCGCGGCCAGGAAAGGGCTGGCGCTGGTCGACCAGGTGCTGAAGGACCAGCCCGGCAACACCACCCTGCTGGGCGCCAAGGCGCGGGTCCAGGCCGCGCTGGGCATGCCGGCCGAGGCGCGCGCCACCTATCACGAGATTCTCGACCAGGCGCCGGGCGACGTGCCGACGCGGCGCATGCTCGCCGAGCTTCTCGTCGCCGCGAAAGACGGCTCCGCCGCGAAGACGGTGATCACGGACGGGCTGAAGGTGACTCCGGGTGACGGCGCCCTGCTGCAGTCCTATGGCAGCACGGTCTACAAGACCGACGGCCTGGACGCGGCGCTGGCCAGCGCCGAGCAGCTCGCACGCGATCCGAAGAACCTGCCGGCGGCGCGGTGGCTCAAGGGCGACATCTACATGCTCGCCGGCCGCTTCGCCGACGCCGCGGCCGTGTATGCGGGCGAGATGCGGGCGGATTCCTCCACCACGCTGCTGCTGCGTCTGGTCGGCGCGCTGAACGCCTCCGGACGAACGGAGCAGGCCACGCAGACGCTGCGCGACTGGCTGGTCAACCACCCCGCCGACGACATGGCCGCCGAGGGGCTGGCGTCGATGGACATCATCGCCCGCCGGTTCTTCGACGCCGAGGCGCATCTTCAGGTCGTCCTGCGCAAGCGCCCCGGCGATCCCGGCGCGCTCAACAACCTCGCCTGGGTCTATCAGCAGCGCGGCGACCCGCGCGCGCGGGCGGCGGCGCAGAAGGCCTATCTGGTGTCGCCGACCCCGCAGTCCGCGGACACGCTGGGATGGATCCTGACCACCGACGGCAATGCCGCGACCGGGCTGTCGCTGCTGCGCCAGGCCAGCGCCCAGATCGGCGGCGACCCGACGGTGCAGTACCATCTGGCGGTCGCCCTGAAGGACACCGGGCGGCGCGAGGAATCGATCCGGGTGCTGCGGCCGATCGTGCAGGGGCTGGTCGATTTCGAGGACCGTGCCGCCGCGGCGCGGCTGCTGAACGACCTCTCGCGGGGCCAATGATCCGGCTGCTGACCTTCACCACGCTGTTTCCCGACAGCGAGCGGCCCAATCACGGGATCTTCGTCGAGAACCGCCTGCGCCACCTGGTGGCGACCGGCGAGGCCACGAGCGTGGTGATGGCGCCAACTCCCTGGTTCCCGTTCACGGGCGCCCGCTTCGGCGCCTGGAGCCGGTTCGCCCGGGTGCCGGCCCAGGAGGCGCGCCATGGGCTGACGATCCATCATCCCCGCTACGGCGTGATCCCGAAGCTCGGCATGTCCGCGGCCCCGCTGCTGCTCTACCTCGCCAGCCGGCGCGCCCTGCGCCGGCTGGTCGCGGACGGGCTCCGCTTCGACGTGATCGACGCCCATTACGCCTACCCCGACGGCGTCGCCGCGGTGTGGCTGGGCCGGCATTTCGGCAAGCCGGTGGTCATCACCGCGCGCGGCTCGGACGTGACCCAGCTTCCCGGCCACGCCATACCCAGGCGGCTCATTCGCACCGCGCTGGCGCGTGCCGACGGCCTGATCGGCGTCAGTTCGGCCCTGTGCGACCGCATGATCGCGCTGGGCGCCGCCCCGGACAAGGTTACGACGTTACGTAACGGCGTGGATACGTCAACCTTCCGCCCCGTCGACCGCGCCGCCGCCCGCGCTGCCCTGGGCCTGACCCGCCCGACCCTGATCTCGGTCGGCCTGCTGATCGAACGCAAGGGCCACGACCGCACCATCGCGGCCATGACCGAACTGCCGGACTTCGACCTGATCATCGTCGGGGAAGGGCCGGATCGGGAAAAGCTCGCATCGCAAATTGCGAAACTCGGCCTCTCCCCCCGCGTCCGCCTCCTCGGCGCCCAGCCGCATGCGCGGCTGCCGCTATTCTACGGGGCGGCGGATGCGATGGTGCTGGCGTCGAGCCGGGAGGGCTGGGCGAACGTGCTGCTGGAATCCATGGCCTGCGGCACCCCAGTGGTCGCCAGCAACATCCCCGGCAACCCCGAAGTCGTGCGGGCGCCGGAGGCCGGGCTGGTCGTCGAGAGCAACACCCCCGCCGGCATCGCCGCCGGGGTGCGGCGGCTGTTCGCTGCCCTGCCCGATCGCGCGGCCACCCGCGCCTATGCGGAGCGGTTCGGTTGGGACGAGACCAGCGCCGGCCAGCTCGCTTTGTTCCGCCGCGTGCTGGGGCGGTCAGCCTGACGTTGCCCTGACCGCCAGGCGCAGGAGCCCCGCCAGGCGCTCCCGCCAGGCGTGCTTGCGCCGCTCGGTCACCTCCGCCAGGGCCAGCACGATGACCGGCGGCGCCATGAAGACCAGGCCGCGCGTGGCCCAGGACGTGACCGGCCAGGGCGAGACGGCGACCAGCGCATGGATCAGCGGCAGATGCAGCAGGTAGAGCGTGAACGTGGCGCCCCCGAGCCAGCGCGCCGGCCCGGCCAACCGGTCCAGCATCCCCGGAACCGTCGCGGAGAGGGCGCGAAAACCCAGCAGATGCACCGCGAACAGCACGCCCACGAGATGGTCGAGGGCGTAGTCGTGCAGGCGCGTGGGCGTGAGTTCGAACGGGTCGTAGATCTCGTGGTAGCGGACCGCCTCGGTCTCGTAGACCGCAAAGCCGACGATGCCGAGCGCGAGCAGCATAGCCCCGAAACGCGGCCCGGGGACATGCCGCACGCACAGCCGATAGCAGAGCCGGCCGAGCAGCCAGAGCGGGAACAGTGCGGCGATCCCAGGCCCGACCGCGGCCATGACCAGCACCGGACCCAGCAGGTGCCATGGCGGCCGCGCAAAGACTGCGACGCCGAAGGCAACGTAGTACCAGACCTCGTAGCCCAGCGACCAGTAAGGCACGTTCGAGCCGGGCGGGGCGTGATGGGTCCAGATATCGTTGAGGAAGAACGCCCCGGCGACGAAGCTCCAGATGCCGCCATGGTGGGCTTCGCAGCACCATTCCTGGTACAGCTCCGGCCGCAGGGACTGGCCGGCCCGGTCAAGGGCGAAGGTGATCAGCAGCGCCGGCAGGGCGACCGACCAGACCCGCGCCGCCCGGTGCACCGTGTAGGTCAGGGCGGAATGCTCGCGCGTCTCCACGACATGGCCGATGACGAAGCCGGACAGGACGAAGAAGACGTCCACGGCCTCCCGCCCGTGCCCCTGCAACTGCCACAGGACGCCGCCGGAGTTCTGCTGCCAGGACGCATGCGAGAGGAAGACGAGACTGGCGGCCGCGATCCGGACGAGGTCCAGGTAGATGGAGGTTTCGCGGTTCATTCGTTGCCCTGCGGCCGTGCTGCGCCATCGCCTGCTTGCATTCTGCAAGGGGCGTCAACCGCTTGATATAGCAAAGCCCCCGCCCGGACAGGATCAAACGACGACGAAGGCCCGCCAGGACTCGCGCCCCGTCGCCTCGCGGATCAGCCGGGCGTCCACCATCTGCCGCGTCAGGTCGAGGCCGGCGCGATGGCTGATCCGCAGCCGGTCCGCCAGCAGGCGCGCGGAGATGACGGGATGGCGCAGGGCCAGTGCCGCCGCCTGGGGCAGGCGCGAGCGCGCCGTGCGCTCCAGCGTGGCGGCACGGGCTTCCGCCTGGCGCAGCCGGGCCAGTTCGCGCGCGGCCAGCCCGGCCGCCTCGGCCACGCAGTCGAGGAAGCCCGGCAGCCAGAGCGCGCGCGGCTGCAGCGCCAGACGGTGCAGCCGCTGCACCGGGGCGGACCAGACCGGGAGGCCCGGATCACCCCGGCCGTCCTGCGCCCGCCAGATGCAGGCGGCGACAAGGATCCCAGGGGCGGCGAGCCGATCTCGGCGCTCCCCCTGCCCTGCCCTGCCCACGCTCCAGTCGCGCACGACGATCCCGGCGACGAGCAGCGGCGGCAGATCGGCGGTGGCCAGGAGATCCTGCAAGGCGGCGAAGGATCCGGCCGCGCCGCCGAGCGGCGCGAGCGCCGCCGCCAGGGCTTCCGCGGATTCGAGCGGCTGCCAAGTGCGCAGCTCCGCCAGCCGGCGCCAGAGCCGCGCGACCGTCAGCGCGAGGGCGACATCCTGGTCCTCGGGCACGTCGGCCTCGCCTTCCCCCGCCTCGGCGTCGCGGGTGGTGACTGGCAGCACCGACGGCAGGCGCGCGCCCAGTCGCGCGGCGGTATAGGAGCCGGTCAGCCCGGCATCGCGCAGAGCGAGGTCGACGGGGTGGATCCAGTGGCCGTGATGGGCGAGCCAGCCGGCGGCCTCGCGATAGGCAAGCCGCGCGCGCAGGCCCTCCCGGACGTCCGGCGAAACGGCGGCGGCCGTTGCTTCCAGCCGCGCCAGCGCATCCTGGGCGCGGGCGAGCGGCTGCAGCAGGGTGCGCCATGCCTCGGCGCCGGTTTCCCGGGGTATGGCATCTGGTTCGTTATTCATCGGAAGAATAGTGAGGAATTTCCCGATCCAGAGGCAAGTCTCTCCTTTTCTTCTCTATCTTAGTGGAAATGGGCCGAACGAATCCCACAGGCCGAATACCCTGCTTTTCTGCGAGTCATCCGCCGGATGTCACGCGCAATACCCTCGTATTCGGCCTTTTTTCCCGCGCTGCCCCATTGAGGCACGCATTCAAACGGGCGGCCTCTGATGATCCTGGATATTGGACAGTGTCATAAATCGCTGGCAAAACAATTACATGACGATGATTGGCTATGCGCGTGTGTCCACCGAGGACCAGACCATCCACGTCCAGACCGACGCCCTGCGCGCCGCCGGTTGTGACGAGGTCTTCGAGGAGCGTGCCTCGGGCGGCAGCAGGACGCGCGCCCAGCTTGCTCGCGCGTTGGCCCGGGTTGGCCGCGGCGACACACTGATGGTGGTGCGCATCGACCGCCTGGCCCGCTCGCTGTCGCATCTGCTGGCGGTGATCGAGAGCCTGCGGGCGCGCGGCGCGCATTTCCGCTCCCTCGGCAACCCCATCGACACGTCGAGCCCGCAGGGGCTGTTCACGCTGCAGGTGTTGGGGGCGGCGGCGGAGTTTGAGCGGGAACTGATCCGCGAGCGTACCCGCGCCGGGCTCGCGGCCGCGCGGGCGCGGGGCCGGATCGGTGGCAATCCCGGGCTGCGGGCGCGCGATCCCGCCGCCCTGCGCCGCGTGGCGGCGGCGCGGCGGGATGCGACGCTGGCGGGGCTGATCGCGGATGCCGAGAACTGGCTGCCCACGGTGCGGCGCCTGCGCCCGGACCACCCCTGGGGCGACGTTGTCCAGGTCCTGAACAGTGGGCTCGATCCCGGGCGGGCACGCTGGAGCGAGGCGCGGCTGATCCGCGCGGTGCGCCGCTTCGTCGCCGAGGGGCTGGCCGATGCCGCCTTGCTGATCCCTGCCCCACGCCGCCGCCCGCCGGACCGGCTGGTGGCGATCGCGGCCGGCATCGCCCGCGCCAACCCCACGCTGTCGCTGCGGGCCATCGCCGCCCAGCTGGAAGCGATGCGGGAGCGGACGCCGCGCGGTTCGCTGCGCTGGGCGTCCTCCTCGGTCGCGCATCTGCTGGCACGGGCCGCCAAGGCGGGCATGCTGGATCATGTGAAGACGTAAGTTCGTAGGTATGTAACGACGTAGTGTGATGGCCGGCGCGAACGGTCTCGCCATGCGGCGGCATTCCTTGAACAGGCCGGGATGTGCCGATATCGTGTGTGTAGATGATGCACACGAAAGTCGGGAAGATGCCCCTCAAGGCCCGCACGAACGTCTCGATCGACGCCGAGCTGCTGGACCAGGCCCGCGCGCTGGACATCAACCTGTCCGCCACGCTGGAGAATCGGCTGCGCGAGGTGGTGGCGGAGCGGCGCCGGCAGCGCTGGCTGGCCGCGAACCGTGGCGCCCTGGCCGATGCCAACGCGTTCCTCGCCGAACGCGGCCTCTGGAGCGACGGGCAGCGGCAGTTCTGATGCAGTGCGACGTCCATCGGAATCCCGGCGACTCCCGGGACTACGCGCCCTTTCTCCTCGACGTGCAGGCCGACCTGCTGGACGACCTCGATACGCGGGTCGTCGTGCCGCTGGTCCACGCCCGCGTTTTCGGACGCCGAGCCGAACGGCTGCATCCGCTGTTCAACGTGGAAGGCCAGGACGTCGTGATGGCAACCCACCTTGTCGCAGCCGTCAAACGCACCGGCCTGGGCGTTCGCATCGCCTCGTTGCGCGACCAGCGAGAGGTCGTGATCGGCGCCATCGACGTGCTGCTGGCTGGCGTCTGACCGCATAGCCCCCTGCTCGCCCCTGGCGCGGACCACCAAGGGCGATACGACCATACGTAGCGATGATGTTACGTAGCGACATGAACCCGGGATGCTTCGGCCGGGGCCGAAGCATTGGCGCGCGCCGGCATGCGATCGAGTGACGACAGCCGGCGCTCCTTCGCACGGCCGATCGCGAACCGGAGCTACCGCCCTGCCGATGACCGAAACCAACTGCGCCGCCGACAACAGGCTCGACCCGCGCGAGCAGTTGTTCCGCATCCCCAGCCAGCATGACGGGCTGCATCTCCTCCTGCGCCATCTGCCGCCGCCGGCGCAGGCTGCCGGGCCACCGCGGGCGGTCCTGTATGTCCATGGAGCCACCTTCCCGTCCGCCCTCTCGGTCGCGCATCGCTTCGACGGCCGGTCCTGGCGCGACGCGCTGGCCGATGCGGGCTTCCATGTCTGGGCATTCGACTGCCTCGGCTATGGCGGGTCCGGCCGCTATCCCGCCATGCGCATGGCGGCGGACCGCAACGCTCCGCCGGGCCGGGCATCCGACGCGGCGCAGCAGATCGAGCGCGTCGCGCGCTTCATCACGGAACGCTGCGGCGTGGCGTCCGTCCACGTGGTCGCGCATTCCTGGGGCACCATCGCCGCCGGCCTGTTCGCGACGCTGCAGCCGCAACTCGTGGAAAGGCTGGTCCTGTTCGGGCCGATCACCCAACGACATGGCCCCGGCGATCCCGTCACGCTCGCGGCCTGGGCACTTGTGACCGTCGAGGCGCAATGGAGACGTTTCGTCGAGGACGTGCCGCCCGGCCATCCACCGGTGCTGTCGCGGCGGCATTTCGCGGCGTGGGCGGCGCTGTACCTCGCCAACGACCCGGACAGCGGCACCCGCACGCCGCCTTCGGTCGCCATTCCCGGCGGGCCGCGCGCCGATATCCAGGACGCCTGGCACGGCCGGCTCGCCTACGACCCCGGCCGCATTCAGGCGCCGGCCTGCATCATCCGCGGCGAATGGGACAGCCTGACGACCGACGCGGATGCACGCTGGCTGTTCGATGCGCTGACCGCGGCGCCGCTGAAGCGCGACATCAAGATCGGGCGCGCCACGCATCTGCTGCATCTGGAGGAGGGCCGCCACGCGCTGTATCGCGAGACCGAGACCTTCCTGCTCGGGGGCGAGCGCGGCTGAGCGCCATCCCCTTTCCCACATCACAGCTTCAGGAGACCCCGCATGTTCTGCGTCATCTTCGAGGTCCTGCCCCGGCCCGACCGGTGGGATGACTACCTTGGCCTCGCCGCCCTGCTGCGGCCGGAACTGGTGCGGGTGGATGGCTTCATCGACAACATCCGCTACCGCTCGCTCCGCCGGCCCGGCTATGTGCTCTCGCTGTCGACTTGGCGCGACGAGAAAGCGCTGGTGCGTTGGCGCACGCATGCCCTGCACCACGAGGTGCAGGTGCGGGGGCGGTCGGAGGTGTTCGGGGATTACCATCTGCGCGTCGGCGCGGTGGCGGCCGACACCCATCCGCCTTCGGGCCACGCCGTGCGGGAGTGGTCCCTGGACGAAACCGAAGTCGGCCCGGCGAAGCTGGTTGGCATCGTCGAGGCAAGGCAGCCGCCGGGTCTGCCCGTGGACGCGCCGCCCGAGACGATCGCCGCCAGCCTCGGGGCGCCGACGAGCGGCGCGGGGCTGACGGACTGGGACGTGTTCGACGCCGTCCTGACGCCGGGCGACCTGCTCCTGCTGTCGTCCTGGCGGGATGCGGCGGCGGCGGCGGACGCGGCGGAGCGGCACGGCTCGCCCGCTGCCGGGCGCCGCCGCCGGGTCCGGATCGTCCGGGACTACGGCATGTTCGACCGCCGCGAGGCGCCGCAATACTATCCGCCGCTCTCCTGTCCGGCGGACACCCCTCGCGATCCTGGGCGGCTTCACGGCCCTACGTCGTGACGGCGTTACATCGTCACGGCTAGTGTCCTTTGTTTTCAGTGGCCTGCTGGCCCCTGCGTCCGCCGCAAGATGCGGCGAACTTCGGGGGCAGGACACCAGTCTCGGCCGCCCATGGAGGGACCATGGGCGGCTGCGCTTTTGCGCCGGGAGCAAAGGCCTTGACGCATTGTTGTGCGTCCGCCCCTCCCGCAGGGAGCTCGGACTCCCTATGATGATTGAAGCGCTTAATTCGGAAAATGCCTGTGCCCGAAGCCGAAATGCAGGCGAATGCCGGGGACGAGAATCGCCGGCGCTCGCGCGACCCCGAGCAGACGCGGCGCGACATCCTTGACGCGGCGATCGCGGAGTTTTCGGAGCACGGGCTGAGCGGCGCCCGTGTGGATGCCATCGCCGCGCGCACGCGCACCACGGTGCGAATGATCTACTACTACTTCGGCAGCAAGGAAGGGCTGTACCGCACGGTGCTGGAGCAGTCCTATGGCGCCATGCGCAAGGCGGAGGCGGGGCTCGCCCTGCACGGCCTGGCGCCGGCCGACGCCATCCGGCGGCTGGTCGAGTTCGTCTTCGACTACCAGGAAGCCCACCCCGAGTTCACGCGCCTGGTGAGCATCGAGAACATCCATCGCGCCAGGCACCTCGCTGTGTCCGAGACGATCCAGAAGCAGAATGCGACGGTGATGGAAGCGCTGGCGGCGATCCTGGAGCGCGGCCAGGAACAGGGCGTCTTCCGCAAGGACGCGGCGCCTCTGGGCCTGCACATGCTGATGACGGCGTTCTGCTTCTTCCGCGTGTCGAACCGCTACACGCTCGGCACGATCTTCCGGGACGACCCGCTCTCGCCCGCGCTGCGGGCGGCACACAAGGAAATGGCCGTCGCTTCGGTCCTCGGCTATCTGCAGGCAGGCGCGACGGCGCCGGCGCCGCATCAGGGCCGGCAGCCTCAGGGGGCGCGCCGGAAGGCCTGATACCGACCGGGTTCAGCCAAGGTGCACGACCTCTCCCGTCGCCGCCGCCCGCTTCACCGCGAGCGTCGTCTCCAGCGTTCGCGTGCCTTCGCGGCCATCCAGGAGGGGCTTGGCCGTGCCGCGCGCCACCGCGCAGAAATGGCGCATCTGCAAGGTCAGCGGATCCTGCTCCGGCACGAAGCTCCGCTGCGCTTCGAGCGGCGCCCACCAGTGCTGCTCCGCCCCGTAGTGCCAGACATCGAGCCGCGGGATCGTCACCGAGCCCTCCGTCCCCGCGACGAGGTAGCAGAACTGGTCGGTGTGCGGATAAGCCTTGTTCTCGCCCGAAGTCAGTTCCCAGCTCCAGGGGGCGGCGGCCGAATCCGAGATCGTGAGGGTGCCCAGCGCGCCGTTGCGGAAGCGCAGGATGATCGCCGCCGTGTCCTCGACCGGGAAGCCGCGCGCGGCATTGGACTGGGCGGCCTGCACGCTCGCCACGTCGCCGCAGATGTTGCGCAGGTCGTCGACGACGTGGATCAGGTTGATCAGGACGACCCCGGCGCCGGGCTCGCGCCGCCAGGAGCCCTTGCCCTCGAAATAGTCCGCCGGCTTGAGGAACCAGCACAGGCCGGTCACGGCGGTGATCTTTCCCAGGCGCCCGGAGGCGACGATCTCCTTGGCCCGCTGGATCAGGGGGCTGTGGCGGCGGTGGTGGCCGACCAGGATCGGCACCCCGGTCTGCTCCGCCGCCTCGACCAGCCTGAGGGCGCCTGCCACGTCGTCCGCGACCGGCTTCTCCAGCAGCATCGGCACGCCGGCCGCGACGGCGGCCAGGCCGCCGGCGACGTGGAGCCGGTTCGGTGTGGCGATGACGACGCCGTCGGGCTTCGCCTTCGCCAGCATCGTTTCGATGTCCGCAGTCCACGGCACGCCCAGGGCGCCTGCCTGTTCCTTCGCCCGCGGCGACGGATCGGCGATGCCCGCCAGCGCCGCGTCCGGCTCATCGATGATGCGCCGGATATGGGCCTGGCCGATCAGGCCGGCGCCGACGACGGCGATGCGGGCAGGGTGGGTCACGTCGCGGGCTCCAGCTCGATACGGTGGATGTCGCCGAGGATGAAGATGTAGGACAGCGCTCCCGCCAGGGCGATCGCGCCGACGAAGGCCAGGGCCCAGGCGAACGAGCCGGTGGTGCCGATGATGACGCCGATCACGATCGGCGTGATGATGCCCGCGAGATTGGTCGCGAAGTTGAACAGCCCGCCGGTCAGCCCCATCAGCGCCTTGGGGGCGATGTCCGAGATCACGGTCCAGCCCAGGCCGACCATGCCCTGGCCGAAGAAGGCGACGGACAGGATCGCGATCACGGTCATGTCGGTATTCACGTAGTCGGCCGCGATGATCAGGGAAGCGAGCAGCAGGCCGGCGATGATCGGCAGCTTGCGGGCGATGTTCGCCGATCCCGTGCGCTTCAGCAGCAGGTCGGAGAACCAGCCGCCGGCGAGCACGCCGATCGCGGCGGCGATGAACGGCATGACGGCGAAGAAGCCGACCTTGACCCAGCCCATGTGGCGCTCGGTCGCGAGATAGGTCGGGAACCAGGTCAGGAAGAAGACCAGGGTCGCATTGCCGGCGAACTGCCCCAGCGCCGCGCCCCAGATCTGGCGATAGGAAAGCAGGTGGCCGACGTTCTTCCAGGAGAACGGGACCTTCTCCGCGGATTTCGGGGCGAGGCCGCCGCCGGCCGCGATGTAGTCCAGCTCGGCCTGGTTCGCCGCCCGGCTCTCATGCGGCTCGCGGTAGCAGAACCACCAGACGATGCCGAACGCGACGCCGAGGACGCCGACGACGATGAACAGCGCATGCCAGCTGAAGGCGCCCATGATCCAGAACAGGATCGGGCTGAAGAAGGCGAGGCCGATATACTCGCCCACCGTGTAGATGCCGGTTGCCGTCGCTCGTTCCTGCTGCGGGAACCAGGTGCCGACGACGCGGCTGTTGGCGGGGAAGCAGGGCGCTTCCGAGACGCCGAGGCCGAACCGGTAGAACAGGAGGGAGTAGAGACCCGTCGCGAATGCCTGGAGGAGGGTGAACAGCGACCAGAAGCTGACGGAGAGGAAGTAGGTCAGCTTCACGCCGAAGCGGTCCAGGAACACGCCGCCGGGGATCTGCGTTGCCGCGTAGGTCCAGGCGAAGGCGGAGAACACGACACCCATGACCGCGGGGGTCAGGCCGAGATCCACGCTCAGCCGCGGCGCGGCGATGCCGAGCACGGTGCGGTCCAGGTAGTTGATCATCGTGCCGACGGCGATGAGGGCCAGGATGGCGAAGCGCGCACGGGTCGGGCGTTGCGCGGCGGCGGCCGTGGGGGGTGGCTGCGTTGCTGTGGCTTGGGACTGCACGGACGTTCCTCCCTTGTGATCGAGATGAAGTGCTGGCGATGTCCGGCACGGCGTAGCGAGGCGGAAAATGTGGGGGCCGGTGGCCCGAGCGGGTTACGTCGCGGGTTTGGCGAGCAGGCGCGCGAGGCGCTGCAGCGCGAAGACGTAGCCCTGCGTGCCGAAGCCGCAGATCACGCCGGCGGCGACGTGGGAGACGAAGGAATGGTGCCGGAATTCCTCGCGCTGATGAATGTTGGAGATGTGCACTTCGAGAATGGGGAAGCTGCAGGCCTTGAGCGCGTCCAGGACGGCGACCGAGTAGTGCGAGAAGGCGGCAGGGTTGATGACGATGCCGGCCGCCTGTTCGCGGGCCTCGTGGATCCAGTCGATCAGCTGGAATTCGGCGTTGGTCTGATGAAAGCGGATGTCGAGGCTGAGTTCGCCCGCCACGCGGCGGCATTCCGCCTCGACGTCGGCAAGGGTCTCGTGCCCGTAGATGTGGGGCTCCCGCTTGCCGAGGAGGTTCAGGTTCGGGCCGTTGAGGACGAAGACGGTGCGCGTGCCGGCCGGATGGGTAGCGGACATGGGCCTTTCCTCCTGCGCTGGTTTCGTTTCTGGGCGCTTTATGAAGTAACCGTTTACTTCATGTCAACGCGAATCGAAATTCTCCGGCAGGAATCCGGCCGGCACGCTATCGGGCCTACGTAGTGCCGTCGTTACGTAGATTCGTAACTATGTTAACCGCGCGCAGCAACGCGTCCGCGGCACCCGTGGCGCGCACGCAGCGATACGGCACGCCGATCCGGGCCGGCGCCGAGGCGCGGCGGCGCAGCCCGGCGCCGATGAACGCCTGTGCCTCGGCTTCGCTGTCGAAGGCGCGCGTCAGCACCCTGCCCTGGCAGCCGATGCGGCCGAAGCGCAGCTGCGTGGTCCAGGTTCCGAACAGGTCCCGCCCGGCCTCGATCCGCCAGGCGCGGAAGCGGTTGCGCGCGGGATCGCGAGCCTCCAGTTCGATCATGAGCTCCGCCATCATGCTGCCCTCCTCCGCCGCGAAGCGGTGTCTGCCGAGGACAGTGAATCACGCCGGGCCGGGAATGTACAAGACTTTCCCGGCCCCGGCCGGGCTTACGTCCGCGCCCGTCCGATGGCGTGATAGCTGAAGCCGGCCTGGGTCATGGCGACGGGGTCGTAGACGTTGCGCAGGTCGACGAGGACACTGCCGCGCATGGCCGTGCGTAGCCGGGCCGGGGCGAGGGCGCGGAACTCGTTCCACTCGGTGACCACCACCAGCGCGTCCGCCCCCGCCGCCGCGTCCAGCGCGTCGTGGCAATAGGTCACGCCGTGCGGCAGCAGCGGGCGCGCCTGTTCCATCCCCGCCGGGTCGAAGGCGCGCACCTGGGCCCCGTCCTCGACCAGCCGGGCGACGATCGGCAGCGCCGGGCTGTCGCGCATGTCGTCGGTCTCCGGCTTGAAGGTCAGCCCCAGCACCGCCACCGTGCGCCCGCGCACCGAGCCGCCGCAGGCCGCCACGATCCGTGCCGCCATGCCCGCCTTGCGCGCGTCGTTCACCGCCACCACCGCCTCCACCAGCCGGCTCGGCGCGCCCGCCTCCTGGGCGATGCGCATCAGCGCCAGCGTGTCCTTGGGGAAGCAGCTGCCGCCGAAGCCGGGGCCGGGATGCAGGAACTTGCGCCCGATCCGCCCGTCCAGCCCGATGCCGCGGGCGACGTCGTGCACGTCGGCGCCGACGCGCTCGCACAGATCCGCCATTTCGTTGATGAACGTCACCTTCATCGCCAGGAAGGCGTTGGCGGCGTATTTGATCAGCTCGGCGGTCTCGATCGCGGTGAACACGATCGGCACCTCGATCAGGTTGAGCGGCCGATACAGCCGCCGCAGCACCTCCTGGGCGCGCGGGCTCTCGCAGCCGATCACCACCCGGTCGGGCCGCATGAAGTCGCCGATGGCGTTGCCTTCGCGCAGGAATTCCGGGTTGGAAGCGACGTCGAAATCGAGCTCGGGGCGGACCTGGCGGACGAGCTCGGCGATGCGTCGGCCGGTGCCGACCGGCACCGTGGACTTGGTGACGATCACCGCCGGGCCGCGCAGGGCGCGCGCCACCTGCTCGACCGCGGCATAGACGTAGCTGAGGTCGGCATGGCCGTCGCCGCGGCGGGTGGGGGTGCCGACGGCGATGAACACCGCCTCGGCCTCGGCGACCGCGGCGGCGAGGTCGTCACCGAAGCTGAGCCGGCCGGCGGCCACGTTGTCGGCCACCAGCTGCTCCAGACCGGGCTCGTAGATCGGCATGCGGCCGGCGCGCAGCGCCGCCAGCTTCGCCGCATCGGCCTCCACCACCGCCACCTCGACGCCGAACTCGGCGAAACACGCCCCGGACACCAGGCCCACGTAACCGCCGCCAATCATCGCGATGCGCAACGCTCGACTCCTTCTTCGAGCCGAGACATCCAGCATAATCCGAACGAAAGCGCCACCGTGACAAAGTTATCCACAGGCCGGCGGGGTTATCCCGAGGACTCTGCCGACGCAAGTGGGGACTCTACCGACGCGACTCGGGGAAAAATGCGGTTATCCCGAGGACTCTACCGACACATACTAATAGAAGATTCAAATAATCTTCCTAATAGCTTGTGTCGGTAGAGTCCCCGGCGACAAAAGCCTGCGCCGGACGGTATAAACGGCGCCGAAGCAAGGCTTGCTCACGGCGAACCGAGTCCGTGGCGAACTCGGCTCACAGCGAAGAGGTCTGCGTGGGAACCGTTCATCGGCTTGTGATCGAGCATGGCAGGGAAGAGGCGCTGAAGAAGGTCGATCCGGCCGAGCGCCACCTTGTGCGCGTGGCCGCCGACATCCTGGCCGAGGACGATGATGCGATCGGCGTGACCTATAGCGGCTTCTGCCAGGCCTCGCTGCCGCACAAGCGGCTGCCCTCCGACAAGGAGTGGATCCGGCAAAGCGAGCGGCTGACGTTGATGATCGAACCCGGCCGGCTGATCCGCCCGGGCACGAGCGAAGGGGAGTTCGTCGGCGTTCCCTATGGCAGCCGCGCCCGGCTGATCCTGCTGTATCTGCAGACCCAGGCGCTGCGGTCGCGGTCGCGCGAGGTGGAGCTCGGCCGGTCCATGCGCGACTGGCTGCGGCGGATGGGGATCGCGCAGGGCGGCAAGAGCATCCGCGAAGTCCGCGACCAGGCCACGCGCCTCTCGATCTGCAAGCTGACCTTCTTCTACCAGAACGCGAACGGCGGAACCGGGTTCAGCAGCGAGCGTATCGTCGATGACGGTGTGCTGTTCCTGGAACCGAACGGCGACGACGAGCGCCAGGCGCACATGTTCGTGGAGACGGTGCGGATCAGCCAGTCCTTCTACGAGGCGCTGAGCCGGCATCCCGTGCCGCTGTGGGAACCGGCGATCCGGGCCATCCAGAACAACTCCATGGGGCTGGACCTGTATGTCTGGCTCGCCTACCGGCTGCATGTGCTGCAGAAGCCGACCGCGATCCGCTGGCCGCGGCTGCACCAGCAATTCGGCGCCGGATTCAAGAGCCTGCGGCAGTTCAAGCCGACCTTCATCAGCAACCTCAAGCTCGCATTGGCGGTCTATCCCGAGGCCGGGGTGGAGATGGAGGATGACGGGCTGCGGCTGCTGCCGTCGCGCCCGCCGGTGCCCGAACGCCAGATCGCCCGCGGCTGAGGCGGGCGGGGTGTCGGTAGAGTCCCCACCTGCCGGCCCATCTGTCTGATTCCGAAACAGAATTGCCGCCTTTTCCCGGACCGGTCTTGTCCTGCGGGAAATTTGAGCCGCCCAGGGTGGGGACTCTACCGACATCTTCGGGTGCGGCGTCACATGTGGACACGTAACGACGTATCGCCGTATACGCATCGCGACGTAATGCCGTAGAGGAGTCGCCCGTGCCCGTGCTGACGATCGCCAGTTCCAAGGGCGGGCCCGGCAAGACCACGGTCGCCATGCTGCTCGCGGGCTCGCTGGCCGCCGAGGGCCGCAAGGTCGTGGCGCTGGATGCCGACCCTACCCAGGCATTCAGCCGCTGGGCCGCCAATGCCTATGAGGGCCCGACCTTCGAGACCCATGCGGAATCCGACGAGACGCGGCTTGCGTACCTGATTGACAGCAAGGCCGGTGAGGCTGACATCGTCATCGTGGACACCGCAGGCTTCGGCAACCGCTCCGCGGCGGTCGCCATGACCAGTGCGGACGCGGTGCTGGTGCCCACGCTCAGCGGCGAGGCCGACGTGACCGAGGCGGAGAAGACCGTGCGGCTGGCCGAAGGGCTGGCGCGGGCGGCGCGGCGCGAGATCCCGACGGCCGTGCTGCTGAACAAGGTGCGGCGCACGCAGCTCGCGCGGCACGCGGCCCACGAGATCCAGGTCGCCGGCCTGCCGCGGCTAGAGGCGTCGCTCAGCGACCTCGTGGCGTATGGCGAGCTGTCCTATTCCGGGCGCATTCCGCAGATCGGCCCGGCCGTGATCGAGATCGCGGGCCTGCTCGCGGAATTGCGCGAGCGCGGCTGGCTGCCGCGATGACGTGGGTATGTGGCGACGTAACGACGTAGAGAAGTGGCATGAAGATTCTCAAACCCCGCAGCGCCGCCCGGCCGTCCGCCGAGGAGGCGCTGCGCATCACCGCCTTGCAGACACCATCGCTGCCGCCCGCGCAGATCGCCTCGCCGGACCGGCCGACCACGCTGAACCTGCGCCTGCGCAGCAGCACCGTGGCGGCGCTGACCGCGCAGGCCAGGGCCGAGGGCCTGACGCAGAAGCAGGTGGTGTGCCGGGCTCTGGCCGCCGCCGGGCTTGCCGTGGCGCCGGCCGATCTCGAGGACCGCACGCCGCGCCGGCGCGAATGACCGACGAGGCGGCGCCGGCTTCGCTGTTGCTGAAGACGGCGACCGGCACCGGCTGGATCATCGGCTGGCGGCTGGCGACGCGCGCACTCGGCCTGGTCAGCACGCTGGTTCTGGTGCGCCTGCTGATGCCCGCCGATTTCGGCCTGGTGGCGCTGGCAACGAGTTTCGCCCAGGCGATCGAGGCGTTCTCCTGGCTCGGCATCGAGGAGGCGGTGATCCGCGAGAAGGATCCGCCGCGGAAGGTCTATGACACCGCCTTCACGCTGAACATGATCCGCGGCCTCGTCAGCGGCGCGGTGATCCTCGGCCTGGCCTGGCCGGCCGGGTCGTTCTTCTCCGAGCCGCGCATGGTCGAGGTGCTGATGGTGCTGGCGCTGGTGATCGCGCTGGATGGGGTCGAGAACATCGGCATCGTCGATTTCCGGCGCGAATTCGCCTTTCGCAAGGAATTCCAGCTCTGGATCCTGCCGCGGCTGGCCGGGATCGTGCTGACCCTGGCGTTGGCGGCGATGTTCCACAGCTACTGGGCGCTGATCGCGGGCATCCTGGCGCAGCGGGTCCTGCGGGTCGCGTTCAGCTATGTCATGCATCCGTACCGGCCGCGTTTGTCCCTGCAGGCATGGCGGGGGATGCTCGGCTATTCGCTGTGGACCTGGGCGATCAGCAGCGTCGGGCTGCTGCGCAACCGCGCCGACACCATCCTGATCGGACGCATGCTGAACCCGGCCCAGGTGGGCATCTATTCGGTGGGGGCCGAGATCGCCGCCCTGCCGACGACGGAGCTGGTGCTGCCGCTGTGCCGGGCCGCCTTTTCCGGGTTTTCCGCCGGTCGCCATGTGGAGCAGACGCCGGGCGGCACCTATCTGCGCATCATCGGCACCATGGCGCTGCTGACCTTGCCGGCGGGTGTCGGGATCTCGCTGGTGGCCGAGCCGCTGGTGGCGCTGGCCTTCGGCGCGCAATGGGCGCAGACCGCGCCGCTCATCGAGATCCTGGCGCTGGCGGGCACGGTGACGGTGCTCGGCAGCATGAGCGCCACGCTGTTCCAGGTGCATGGGCTGATGGCCGGGATGTTCCGCATCGAGGCCATGGCGCTGCTGCTGCGAGTGGTGCTGATCGCCGCGGGCGTGCAGGCGGCCGGGTTGGTCGGCGCTGCCGTGGCGGTGGCGGTGGCTATGGCGGTGGAGCAGGGGCTGTATGCCCGCGTCACCTTCCGCCAGTTCGACCTGCGGCCCGGCGACCTGCTGCGGGCAACCTGGCGCAGCCTGCTGGCGACGGCGGCGATGGCAATCGCGCTGCACGCGACGGGCCTGGGCTGGCATCGGGCAGGCGCCGGCGGCTGGCCGCCCGCGACCGGCCTGGGCCTGGGTGTGGTGCTCGGCGCCATGGTCTATGTCGCGGTCCTGCTGGCGAGCTGGCTGGCCGCGGGCCGGCCGGCGGGGGCGGAGCTGGATGCCCTGGCGCTGCTGCGGCGCCTGCTCGGGCAGGCGGCGGCGCGGCTGCGGGCGGGTTGAAATCGATTGAGCCCTGTTTCGTTGACGATTAGGTATCCGTCCATTCTGGAATCGAAGGCACCGCGATGAGCCGTATCTGTCTGGTGGGCGCCGGCTACATTTCGCGGGTCCATGCAGATGCGTTGAAGGCGATCCCGGACCATCGCATCACCGCCATCGTCGATCCGAACGAGGCCGCAGCGACGCGGCTTGCGCGCGATATTGGCGCCGGTGACGTGTTCGCGTCGGTCGAGGCCGCGCTCGCCGCCGATGCCTTCGACCGTGCCCATGTGCTGGTGCCGCCGGACCTGCATGCCCCGGTGGCGCTGACGCTGCTGCAGGCCGGAAAGGCGGTGCTGCTGGAAAAGCCGCTGGCGGCCGGAAGTGCGGAGTGCCGAGCGCTGCTGGAGGCCGCCGCGGCCTCCGGTGCGGCACTCGGCGTCAACCAGAACTTCGTCCATCACCCTGCCTTTGCCCGGCTGCGCCGGCTGCTGGATGCCGGCACGCTCGGGCGGCCGAACCATGTCTCCTGCCTCTACAACGTGCCGCTGCGGCAGATGGCGGCGCGGCAGTTCGGCCATTGGATGTTCCGCGAGCCCGGCAACATCCTGCTGGAGCAGGCCGTGCACCCGTTGTCGCAGATCGTCGCTTTGGCCGGGGCGGTGCAGGAGGTGCGGGCGCTGGCCGGGCCGCCGGTCGAGATCGCGCCGGGGCTGCCGTTCACGCCGGCGCTCGATGTGTCGCTGACCTGCCGGGCGCTGCCGGCGCAGTTGCGCTTCGCCGTCGGCCAGTCCTTTCCGTTCTGGCAGGTGACGGTGATCTGCGACGACGGCGTGGCGGTGGCGGACATCCTCGCCAACCGGATGTTCAGCTATCGCCGCTCGCGCTGGCTGGAAGCGCTGGACGGCATGGTTTCCGGCCTTGCCACCGCCGGCGGCATCGCCCGCGACGCCGCGCGCGGGATGGCGGACTATGCCGCTTCCACGTTGCGCCTGAAGGGGCGCAGCGATCCGTTCTTCGTCAGCATGCGCGCCAGCATCGCGGCGTTCCACGCAGCACTCGACGCCGGCGCCGTCCCGGCGCTGGATGGGCACTTCGGCGCGGATCTCGTGACGGTCTGCGAGACCATCCGCGACCAGGTGATGCCGAGGCCCACGCCGCGGCCGGCGAAGGCAGAGGCCGTGGGGCCGTGCGACGTGGCGGTGCTCGGCGGCACCGGCTTCATCGGCACCCACGTCGTCCGCCGGTTCGTGGCCGACGGCCTGCGCGTCGCCGTCATGGCCCGCAGCCTGCGCAACCTGCCCGCCGTGTTCGACGATCCGCGGGCGACCCTGCATCGCGGCGATATCGGCGATGCCGAAGCGGTGGCGCGTGCGATCGGCGACGCCCCCGTCGTGGTCAATCTCGCGCATGGCGGCGGCGGCGGCTCGTTCGAGGAGGTGCGCCGGGCCATGGTCGGCGGCGCCGAGACGGTGGCGAAGGTCTGCCGCGACAAGGGCGTGCGGCGGCTGGTCCATGTCGGCTCCATCGCCGCCCTGTATCTCGGCCCGCAACCGGCTGCCGTGACCGGCGCCACGCCGCCCGACCCGCAGGAGCACAAGCGCGGCGACTATGCGCGCGCGAAGGTGCTGTGCGACCGCCTGCTGCTGGATCTGCATGCGCGCGAAGGGCTGCCGGTGGTGATCCTGCGGCCCGGGCTGGTGGTGGGGGAGGGGAGCTCGCCCTTCCACAGCGGCGTCGGGCTCTACAACAACGAGCAGCACTGCATCGGCTGGAACGACGGCCGCAACGCGCTGCCCTTCGTGCTGGTGGAGGACGTGGCCGCGGCGATCCTGCAGGCCTGCCGCGCCGAGGGGATCGAGGGCCGCTGCTACAACCTCGTGGGCGACGTGCGGCCGGACGCGCGGCGCTATGTCGCCGATCTCGCGCAGGCGCTGGGGCGGCCGCTGCGTTATCACCCGCAATCCACGACCTGGCTATGGCTGGAGGATTTCGGCAAGTGGGTGGTCAAGCGCGCGACCGGCCGCCGCGTGCCGGCGCCGGCGCGGCGCGATTTCCTCTCACGCGGCATGCAGGCGAGGTTCGATTGCGCCGATGCCGTGCGCGACCTCGGCTGGCAGCCGGTGTCCGATACCGAGCTGTTCCGGCGCCGCGCCATCCTGGTGCACGCGCCCTGATGGCGGCACCACTGCTGCTGCATGTCTACGCGACCTTTGCGGTGGGCGGGCCGCAGGTTCGCTTCGCCGCCGTCGCCAACCGGTTCGGGCGGCGCTGGCGCCACGCGATCGTCGCCATGGACGGCGATCTCGCCTGCCGGGAGCGGTTATCGCCCGGGCTCGACGTCGCGTTTCCGCGGGTGGACATCCGCAAGGGCGACACGCTCGGCAATGTCCGGCGCTTCCGGGCAATGCTGCGCGCGCTGCGGCCGGACGCGCTGATCACCAGCAACTGGGGCTCGATCGAGTGGGCCATGGCCAATGCGCTGCCGCTCGCCCGCCATATCCATGTCGAGGACGGGTTCGGGCCGGAGGAGCGGGCGGCGCAGATTCCGCGGCGGGTGCTGCTGCGCCGGCTGTTCCTGCGCCGCGCCACGGTCGTCGTGCCGTCGCGGGTGCTGTGGCGCATCGCCACCGGGACCTGGCGACTGGATGTGCGGCGCGTTCGCTATGTCCCGAACGGCATCGATCTCGCACGGTTCCAGGTGACGGACCACGCCCCACGCGACGGGCTGGTCGTCGGCACCGTCGCGGCTTTGCGCGCCGAGAAGAATCTCGGCCGGCTGCTGCGGGCGTTCCGGCTGATGGCCGATGCCATGGCGGCGGATGCGGCCCCGCCCCGCCTCGTCATTGCCGGCGACGGGCCGGAGCGGCCGGGGCTGGAGGCACTTGCGGCGGAGCTGGGGCTTGCCGATCGCGTCGGCTTCATCGGCCATGTCAGCGAGCCGCAACATCTCTATCGCGGGTTCGACGTGTTCGCCCTGTCATCGGACACCGAGCAGATGCCGCTATCGGTGCTGGAGGCGATGGCGGCGGGGCTGCCGGTGGCGGCGACCGATGTGGGGGACATCCGCGACATGCTGTGCGACGGCAACCGCGCCTTGGTGACGCCGCCCACCGATGCGGCGCTGGCCGTTTCCCTCGGAACGCTCGCCACGCAGCCGGAGCTGCGCCGCGCCATCGGTGCGGCCAACCGTGCCAAGGCCGAGCGGGATTTCGACCAGGAGGACATGTTCCGCGCCTACGCGGCGCTGTTCGACGGGCCGGGGTAGGGGCCGCATTCGGGCGTTGTCGCGGGAATGTTTCGGGCGTTACACTAACATTCTGCCTATACTGGGAAGGCCAAGAATAAACAGCGTCGTGAGGCGCGACTGAAAACGTGGTTCTACGCATCGAGAAGCGGATCAGATGGCACAATTCGGCAGCGCTGCAGCCTACCCGGCGGGTTCTTCCTCTCTTGTTTCGCTGATTCAGAACAGGGAGTGGGGCAGGCTCATCCCGATCAGCGCCATACGGCCCGTTATTTTCTTGCTGGCGGCCTGCGTTGCCGCCTTCCTGAGCTACAAGGCCGTCTCCAACCAGATCACCGAGACCACCGTCCTGGGCGAGGACCGCGTCAGCCTGGCGCGCTACCTGGACGGTACCGCGGCGCGCCCGTTCGCCTACAGATATTTGACGCCGGTGCTGGTCAATTTCGCCAGGGACCAGGTGCACGTCCCCGCCCTGCTGCCGGACGTGCTGAAGGCCAAGACGGCGGTGCTGTGCGCCAGGGCGACCTCGGAACCGGCGCCGTCATGCGACAGCGTGGTGGCCTATGCGGCTGTCGCGGGCGCCTATTTCTTCCTGTTCCTGATGACGGTCTACGTCCTGTCGGAAAGGCTGTTCGGCAACCCCCTGATCGCCCTGGCGTCGCTCGGCTTCTCCTTCCTGGCGGTGAACGCCATCCTGCTGCTGGGCCTGTCCCATATCTACGATTTCGGCGTGCTGCTGTTCGGCACCCTGCTGCTGCTGTGCCTGGAATACCGCTGGAACCTCGTGTTCCTGCTGCTGCTCGTGCCGGCCTATCTGATGAAGGAGACGCTGATCCTGTATGCGGGAACGTTCTTCTTCGTGAACATCGGCCGGATGCCGCTCGCGCGCAACCTGCTCTACTTCCTGGCGCAGCTGGCGCTGTTCGTCATCGTCCACGGCGCGGTGCGGGCGCATTTCGCCGGGAACGCGGGCGCGGGGCACGAATACTACCTCCCTGAACAGATCTATTTCTTCACCGAACACATCAACCTGCCGATGCTGATGCTGATGGTGGGGGGGTTGCTGGCCGTGTTCTACGACTTCCCGAACAAGCAGGAGACGCTGCGCCGGGCCAGCATCATCATGATCCCGTGGTTCCTGCTGTTCGTCACCGGCGGCGTGCAGCGCGAGCTGCGGGTGATCTTCGAGATCCTGCCGCTGGTCCTGCTGCTGGCGATGGAGACGTTCGTCCGCATCGTGCTGGGAAGCCGGCCCGGCAGCCATGCGCAGCGGCAGGTGCAGGCGGAATGACGCGGGCTTGACCGGAACGAAAGCGGACGGTAACGAAAACGCATCGACCAGGTGGGAGCCAGAATGTCGCCGATGGACAGTCCCACCCCCACAACGAATTCCGGCGACAGCGCCGCGATCGATCGCCCGCTCGTCGTCGATCTCGACGGCACGCTGATCAAGTCGGACCTGCTGGTCGAATCCTTCTCCGTCCTGTTGTCCACCATGCCTCTGCGCGGGCCCGATGCGCTGGCGGCCTTGCGCGGCGGCCGGGCGGCGTTCAAGGCGCGGGTGGCCGAGCAGGTGGCGCTCGATGTCGCCAGCCTGCCGCTCAATCCGCAGCTGCTGGCCTATCTGCAGGCGGAGAAGGCGCGGGGGCGGCGCCTTGTCCTGGCCTCGGCCGCGCATGAGAGCTACGCACGCGCCATCGCCGCGCATACCGGCCTGTTCGACGCGGTGTTCGCCTCGGACGGGCAGACCAACCTGAAGGGTGCGGCCAAATCCCGCGCGCTGTGCGCCGCTTTCGGCCAGGGCGGATTCGACTATGCCGGCAATTCGCCGGCCGACCTGGAGGTGTGGAAGGACGCCGGCGGGGTCGTCGCCGTCAACGCCTCGCCCGGCCTGATCCGCACGGTCAAGGCGCGGTTTCCCGGCGCCGTCATCCTCGATCCGCGCGCCACGCGGCTGCAGGACTACCTGCAGGCCATTCGCGTGCACCAGTGGCTGAAGAACCTGCTGATCTTCGTGCCCGCCTTCACCGCCCATCAGTTCGATGTTCCGACCGCGCTGGCCTGCTTCGCCGCCTTCGCCAGCTTCAGCCTTGGCGCCTCCGGCCTCTATCTGCTCAACGACCTGCTGGATCTGCGCAACGACCGCGCCCATTCCACCAAGCGCCATCGCCCGTTCGCGGCCGGCACGCTCGACCTGGTCGCGGGGATCCGGTTGTGCTTCGCGACGGTCCTGGTCTCGACGCTGATCGGTCTGGTCCTGCCGTGGAAGTTCCTCGCCGTCCTGGCCGCGTATTACACGCTGAGCGCCGGCTACTCGGTCTTCCTGAAGCGGCAGCCGACGATCGACGTGCTCACGCTCGCCTGCCTCTATGGCATCCGCCTGCTGGCCGGCGCCGTGGCGATATCGGTCGCGCTGTCGCCCTGGCTGCTGATGTTCTCGATCTTCTTCTTCCTGTGCCTGGCGCTGGTGAAGCGCAGCACCGAGCTGATCGACCGCCTGAAGAAGGGCGCCGGCGATCCGCCGGGCCGCAGCTACCGCCTGGACGACCTGCCGATCCTGCAGACCATGGCAAGCACCAGCGGCTATGTCTCGGTGCTGGTGTTCGTGCTGTACGTGAACAGTCCGACCGTCGCGGCGCTCTATGCCTCGCCGGAGAAATTATGGCTGATCCCGATGATCCTGCTGTACTGGATCAGCCGGATCATGATCCTGACGCAGCGTGGCGAGATGCATGACGATCCCGTGCTGTTCGCGGCCAGGGACCGCACCAGCCTCGTCTGCGCCGGGCTGATGGCGCTGATCGTCCTGGCCAGCATCTGATGCCGGGCAGGAGGTCGATCCTGTCGGGCTGGGGCAACTACCCACGCGCGGCGGTGGAACTCGTCAGCGCGCGGGACGTCGAAACGGTGCTTGCGGCCATCCGCGCGTGTGACAGCCTGATCGCCCGCGGCAACGGCCGCGCCTATGGCGACGCCGCGCTCAATCCGCGCGCCACCCTGTCGATGCTGCCGCGCCGGCGCATCGTCGCCTTCGATGCCGAGGCCGGGCGGCTGACCTGCGAGGCCGGCGCGCTGCTGGGCGACATCATCGACGCGATCCTGCCGCGCGGCTGGTTCGTGCCGGTGACGCCCGGCACCAAGTTCGTGACCGTGGGCGGCATGATCGCGGCGGACGTGCACGGCAAGAACCATCACGTTGCCGGCTCCTTCGGCGACCATGTGGAGGGGCTGGAGCTGGCGCTGGCCGATGGCAGCGTCGTCCGCTGCTCGCCTGCGGAGAATGCCGAGCTGTTCGCGGCCACGCGTGGCGGCATGGGACTCACCGGCGTCATCCTGTCCGCCACGTTCCGGCTGATCCCCATCGAGACCGCCGTCATCCGCCAGCAGACGCTTCGCGCCGCCAACCTCGAAGAGGTGATGGCGCTGTTCGAGCGGTCGCAAGGCTGGACCTATTCGGTGGCCTGGATCGACTGCCTGGCGCGCGGGGCGGCGCTTGGCCGCTCGCTGCTCTATCTGGGCGAGCACGCGCGGCGCAGGGAACTGCCCCGGGGAGAGGGGCGGCTGCAGCCGATCCACAAGCAGCCGCGCCGCGTTCCCGTGGATTTCCCGAGCTTCGTGCTGAACCGCTGGAGCGTGCGCGCCTTCAACGAGCTGTATTTCCGCAACGGCCGGCCGGGCCAGGCGCTGATCGACTACGACACGTATTTCTATCCGCTGGATGCGTTGCTGGAGTGGAACCGGATCTACGGGCGCTCGGGTTTCGTGCAGTACCAGTGCGTGCTGCCGAAAGCCGCCAGCGCGGCTGGGCTGACCGCCATCCTGAACCGTGTGGCGCGCGCCGGCACCGGCTCGTTCCTGGCGGTGCTGAAGCTGTTCGGGGCGCAGGACGGGATGCTGTCCTTCCCGATGGAAGGCTACACGCTGGCGCTGGATTTCCGTGCGACGCCGGCGGCGCTGGCGCTGCTGACGGAGCTCGATGCGATCGTCGCCGACCATGGCGGCCGGATCTACCTGGCCAAGGACGCCCGCACGGGTGCTGCGATGGTGCGGCGCGGCTATCCGCGCCTCGCGGCGTTTACGAGCGTGCGCGATCGCACGGATCCGCAGGGCAGGTTCGCGTCGCTGCAGTCGCAGCGTCTGGGCTTGTGACGGGCCTGGCGTCAGCCCAACCAGGCGTTCACGACGGCAAGGCTCCAGGCGCCGAGCTTCCACAACACGACCCACAACGCCAGCGACAGGGCGAGGATGAACGGCACGGCCAGTTGCAATGGCAGGACGCTCTCGACCTGAGGTTGCGGAGCGGCAACGTCCGGCTGGTCCAGATAGAGATGCGTGTGACTCATCGGCTTCGCTTCCGGGGTGGCACCCCGCAGCATGCCCCCGGAATGATTAATCAGACCTTGCCGCCGCCGGTGCCGGCGGACCCGTGCGCCGCCAGCGGAGGGAAAGATCGCGCGCGGCGGCCAGCAGCGCCCGCGCCGACCACCAGGGCGACAACTCCGCCCAGTGCAGCATGGTTTCCGCGTTGGCGAGACTGGTCTTGTAGCGGTCGCCACCGGCGAGGAAGTCGTACCGGTCCATGCCCTCGGCGGCGTACATTTCGATGGCGAGGTGATGGCAGGTAAGGCCGGGCTTCTGGTGCGGATCGGAAACGGCGTAGTCGAAGCCGCTCTGGTAGGCGTACGCGCGGTCGCGGAAGCGGAAATTGTAGAGATAGCCGACCACCCGGCCGCCGGCGCTCACCCGCAAGAGGTCGACTTCGCCCGCCGGCATGGCGCGTTCGATCAGGGCGCGGTGGAAGGCGACGAAATCCGGATTGGCGAAGGCGCCCGGCCGGCCGCGGCCGGTCCAGGTGATCTGGTGCAGCGCGGCCAGGGCGTCGAGGAAATCATGCGCCTCCGCCAGCGTGGCGGCGCGGCGCACCGCGAGCGGCCCGGCCGCGGTGTAGCGGCGGGCGGAACGGCGGATCTGGTAGCGCGCATTGGCGCTGAGGCTGCCCAGGTAGTCCGTGCCGCCGGCGCGGATGCGGGCGAGGTCCACGAACGGGGCTGGGCGGGCGATATGGGCGTGCAGCACCATGCCGGGGCACTGCGCGGCCGCGTGCAGATGTGCGGCGTCCACGCCGCCCAGCACCAGGCGCCGGCCGAAACGCGGGGCGCGGCCGCCGATCGGCGCGCGCAGGGCCGCCTGCAGGCAGGAAGCGATCGCGTGGCCCTGGCCCGCTTCCGTCAGCACGCCGTTGTGCTCGACGAACACGGCGTCGAGCGCCGGAAGCCCGCTGGCGCCGAGCCACAGCGTGTCCGGGCCGGCCGGGGCGCGGCGGCGGTTGAACAGCGCCAATGCGACGAGGCGCCCGCCGTCATGGGCCTGCAGCAACACGGGATCGGGAAACCGGCGCTCGGCCAGACAGCCGACCCAGGTCCAGCTCTGGAAGAACGAGCAGGCCGCCCGCGCCTGCAGCGCCAGCCAGAGTTCGCCGACCGCTGCGAACGTGCCGGGCGCGGACAGGGTGATGCTGAGCATTGGACGCCGACCGAAGCGGCGGCGCACGGGTTTGTCAATCGGAGGCAACGATCCGGCGGTGGGCGGGCTGCCTTTTCCTGCGGCGCCGCATCGTGCAGTTTCGCGGGCCCCGAACCCCGAGGGCCGCGTGTCGCTCAATTCCCTGCCGTTAGCGCTGCTGATACCGCCGCTGAACCTGGCCGTTGCCGGCGTCTTCGGGCTGGCGCTGGTGCGGCACTGGCCACGGCTCGGGCGGTTGCTGTGCGGCCTGTCGGCGGTCGGGTTGTTCGTCTTCTCGCTGCCGGTGACGAGCCTGCTGCTGATCGCCTCGCTGGAAGCGGGGCTGGCGCGCACGCCGGTGCCGCCGGCCGATCCCGCGCCCGATCCGCCGGAGGCGATCGTCATCCTCAGTGGCGACGCGGCCTATGGCGGCACCGGCGGCATTCTGCCGGGCAGCGGCATCGGCGCCATGACGCTGGACCGGATGCGCGCCGGCGCCGTGCTGCACCGGCGGACCGGCCTGCCCGTGCTGGTGAGCGGTGGTCAGCTTGAACCCGGCGCGGCGCCGATCGCCACCCAGATGGCGCGCAGCCTGCAGGACGAGTTCTCGACCCCGGTGCGCTGGATCGAGCCGATCTCGGCCGACACCTGGCAGAACGCCAAGTTCAGCGCGGCCATCCTGCGGGCGGCCGGCATTCGCTCCGTCTATGTCGTGACCAATGCCTGGCACCTGCGCCGCGCCCGGATCGCCTTCGCGCATTTCGGCATCGCCGTGACGCCGGCGCCGCTGCGCTTCGCCCGGCTGCCCCGGTTCGAGTTCGACGAATTCGTGCCGCATGCCTCGTCCTGGCTGTACAGCTATTTCGCGATGCATGAGTGGATCGGCTGTGCCTATTACGCCCTGCGCCGCTAGCACCGGCGTCGAAGTCTTCGCGAGCCTCGACGCCGTGCCGCCGGACTGTGCGGCGCTGCTCGACGCCGGATCGGCGGCGGGATTCTTCGCCACGCGGGCGTGGTGGCGGACCATGCAGGAGGCCGGGCTGCCTGAAGGCGCGGCGCCGCGCTTCCTGCTGTGCCGTGACAGCGGCGCGCCGGCCGCATTGTTGCCGATGCTGGCGTTGGACGGCGGGCGCACGCTGCAAAGCCTGACCAACCCCTATACCTGCCTGTACCGGCCGGTGCTGCCGCCCGGGCGCGACGCGGCGGCGCTGCACCGGGCCGGGGCGGCGCTCGGCCGCTATTGCCGGGGGTGGCCCGCGGTGCGGCTGGATGCGCTGGACCGCGACGACGCCGGTCTGGCGGCGTTGCTGGCGGGCATGCGCAGTGCCGGGATCGTCACAGCCCCGTTCGACCATTTCGGCAACTGGCACGAGCCGGTGGCCGGCCTGTCCTGGGCGCAATACCTGCACACGCGGCACGGCGCGCTGCGCGAGACGATCCGCCGCAAGCTGCGCCGCGCCGGGGAGGTGGCGCACGAGGTCGTGGCCGATCCCGGCTGCCTCGCCGCCGGCATCGCCGCGTACGAGGACGTCTATGCCCGCAGCTGGAAGGTTCCCGAGCCCTATCCGCGGTTCAACGCGCAGATGATGCGCCACGCGGCCGAGCTCGGCGCCCTGCGCCTGGGCATCCTGCGCGCCGCGGGGCAGCCGGTCGCGGCACAGATCTGGATCGTCATGAACGGGCAGGCGGCGGTGCTGAAGCTCGCGCATGACGAGGCGTTCAAGGCGTTGTCGCCGGGCACGCTGCTGACCGCGCTGATGATCCGCGACCTGCTGGACCAGGAGCATGTCGCCGAGCTGGATTTCGGCCGCGGCGACGATCCCTACAAGCAGCTTTGGGCCGGGCAGCGGCGCCAGCGGGTCGGCGTGCTGCTGATCAACCCGCGGCGGCCGCGCGGGCTCGCGCTGCTCGCCCGCCACCTGCTCGGCCGCGCCCGCCGCTGGACGGCGCATCGGCGCGCCTGATACGCGTCCAACACGACACCAAGGACGGCCGCATGCGCATCCTCTACAGCCACCGCATCCAGTCGCGCGACGGACAGAGCGTGCATGTCGAGGAGCTGGTGACGGCGTTCATGCAGGAGGGGCACGAGGTCCGCGTGGTCGGCCCCAGCTTCTACCAGCATGCCGGCTTCGGCGGCGGCAGCAGCACCGTCGCCGCGCTGCGCCGGCTGCTGCCGGGGGCGTTGGGCGAGCTGGCCGAGCTTGCCTACAACATCCCCGCCTATCTTCGGCTGCGCCGTGCCTGCCGGGAGTTCAGGCCCGACCTGATCTACGAGCGCTACAACCTCTACTACCTCGCCGGCGCCTGGCTCGCCCGCCGGACCGGGCTGCCGTATTTCCTGGAAGTCAATTCGCCGCTCGCCGACGAGCGCATCCGCTTCGGCGGCCTGCGGCTGCGGCGCCTGGCGCACGCGCTGGAATGCCGCGTCTGGCGCTCGGCCACCCGCGTGCTGGCGGTGACCGGCGTGCTGAAGGACATCATCGCGGCGGCGGGCGCCGATGCCGCGCGCATCGAGGTGGTGCCGAACGGCGTGGTGCTGGACCGCTTCCTGCCCGCGCCCTTCGCCCCCGGCACCGCCGCGTCGCGGCCGCTGGTGCTGGGCTTCGTCGGCTTCGTGCGCAGCTGGCACGGGCTCGATGCGGTGATCCGTGCGATCGCCGCACAGGGCGCGGCCGCGCCGCCGGTCTCGCTCGTCGTCATCGGCGAGGGACCGGCGCGGGCTGATCTGGAGCAACTGGCGGCGGAGCTGGGCATCGCTGGCCGCGTCCGCTTCACCGGCCTCGTCGACCACAACCGCGTGCCAGACCTGGTCGCCGAATTCGACATCGCCTTGCAACCGAAGGTGGTGGCCTATGCCTCGCCGCTGAAGATCTTCGACTACATGGCCGCCGGCCGTGCCATCGTGGCACCGGACCAGCCGAACATCCGCGAGATCCTGGAACACGAACGCACGGCCCTGCTGTTCGACCCCGCCGAGGATGGCGCGCTGTGGCGGGCGATCGCGCGGCTGATCGACGATCCCGGGCTGCGGACCCGCCTCGGCGCCGCCGCCCGCGCGGAACTGGAGCGGCGGGACTACACTTGGCGCGGCAATGCCCGGCACATCGCCGCCCGCCTTGCCGCCGCCCGCGCCGATTGAGATCGCCGGTAACCGGGTCTGGAGCATGATCGGTGCAGACAGAAGCACCGATCATGCTCCAGGTCTTTGCTTTGCCGCGTGATTCACGCCTCCGTGTGATTCCACCTGTGGCGATCACGCTCTAGACTGCGCCACGTCGCTGGACAGATCAGGAGCTCCCATGTCTCTCACTAGCAGCCTGTTGCGCCGCGCCCGCACGCCGCTTCTTGTCCTGGCACTCGCGCCGGCGATGTCATGTAGCGTCGCCGCGAAGACGCTCGAGGTCGGGCCCGACAAGACCTACAAGCTGCCATCGGCCGCCATCGCTGCGGCCGGGGACGGCGACAAGATTCTGATTGCCGCAGGGGAATATTTCGATTGCGCGATCGTGCCGGCAAACAACCTCACCATCGAGGGCACGGGCCCGGACGCCTCGGCGGTGATGACCGACAAGACCTGTGGCGGCAAGGGCTTGCTGGTGACGACGGGCAAGAACATCACCGTCCGCAACCTGACGCTGACCCGTGCGCGCGTGCCCGACGGCAACGGCGCCGGCATCCGGTCGGAAGGCGAGGGCCTGACCGTCGAGCGGGTCAAGTTCGTCAACAACCAGAACGGCCTGCTCGCCAATCCGACCCCGCAGGGACAGATCATCATCCGCAACAGCGAGTTCATCCGCAACGGCGCCTGCAACCCGGCCTGCGCCCACGGCATCTACGTGAACGAGCTGGCGCTGCTGCGCATCGAGAACTCGAAGTTCACGGAGACGCGCAATGCCCACCACATCAAGTCGCGCGCGGCCCGCACCGAGGTGATCGGCTGCGACATCTCAGACGGGCCGAACGGCACGGCGAGCTACGAAATCGATATCCCCAACGGCGGTTCGCTGGTGCTGCGCGACAGCAGGCTGGAGAAGGGACCGAAGGCGGAGAACCATTCGGCGGCGATCTCGATCGGCGCCGAGGGCGTGAACCAGATGACCCGCGAGATCACCATCGCCAACAACAGCTTCCGCAACGCCGGCAACTTCCCCACCACCTTCGTCGTCAACATGACCGCGACCGAGGCGATGCTGAAAGGCAACAAGCTCTCGGGCACGGTGGAGCCCCTGAAGGGCGACGGCGAGGTGCAGTAGGGGGCTCTGGCCGGTATCGCTCTACCGCAGCAATCCCGCCGCGGGCAGCATGGCCGCCCTGGCCGTGCCGCCCGGCACGGCCGCCCGCGCCGCCGCCTGTTCGAGTTTCTCGACCCGGTGCAGGTATTCGCGCACGCAGACCGGCAGGGCGATGAAGTACCAGACCGAGGCCTGGAAGCCGATGCCGATGAAGCAGCCGCAGGCCATCACCGTCAGCAGCGACGTCATCAACGTGCGCGAGAGGTCATGCAGCCACAGCAGATGCGGCTGATTGCGCGTTCGCCGGGAGACGCGGAACAGGTAAAGCAGGCTCATCAGTTGCAGTGACACGAACATGATCAGGCCGGGGAAGCCGTGCTCGCCCAGGACCTCGATATACATGTTGTGGAAGGCCTTGCCGGCGACCATGTGCGGGGGCTGGCCGTCCACTCCCGGAAATTCGAAGCGATTGATCCGGTAGCTGTCGAAGCCGCCGCCCAGCGGATGCTCCATCGCGTAGGCGATAGTCCATTTCCACACGAGGATCCGTCCCAGCGCCGAGCTCTCCTCCTGGTAGTCGGTCGTGGTGCTGATGCGCTGGTCCCAGGAGTCCGAGGTGACGGCGCCGAAGGCGACCACCGCGACCGCCAGGGCTGCCGAAAACAGGATCTTCCGGCGTGACTGCAGCCACAGGAAGACGCCGACGACGACGAACCCGACGAGAGCGGTCCGCGCATATGTCCCGATGGCGCAGAGTATTGCCACGCCGACCATGCAGAAATAGCCGAGGTCGCGCAGCTTCCACTTCGGCAGCAGGATGGAGTGGGTGCGCAAGTACAGGATGATCGGGATCAACGCGATGCTGATCGAGGCCAGCGTGCTGCTTTCGGCCAGCAGCGAATTGTTCCTGAAGATGCCGAGCTCCCGCCCATAGGCGCTGCCCGAGATCAGGCTCTTGATGGCGAGGGGCATCATGTGCAGCGTCACGCCGAACAGGAACACCTGCAGGAAGGCCTCGATCTGTACGCGCGAGCGGATGACCAGGGTCAGGAACGCCGAGAACATCACGGTCTTGAAGGCCCAGTCCCATTTGATCCAGGCCGCGTCTGGCACTTCCGCCCATTGCAGGGTCAGCGTGACCCACAGGCCGAAGGCCAGGGTGATCGCGGCATGCGCGGTGAAGCGTGGCGGGGCGCGCCGGTCGGCAATGAAATAGGCCGCGATCGCGGCGACGCCGATGACCATCGAGGCCGGGATCATGGCGACGAAGTCGCTGATGTACTGCGGATAGAACGTATCGACCCAGAGATAGCCGAGAGTCAGGACGAAGGGCGTGGTCGCGCCGACGACGAAGAACGATACGTAGATGAGGGCGATGTAGAGGTCGCGCATCGCGGCAGCTCTTCCCGGGAGGCCCTGTCCGCCGGCTAGCGCCGGGGGCCGGCCGGGTCGCGAGGCTGGGGTCGGTTCGGGCCGCCGAGACGACGCTGCGCCGCCTCCCGCGCCGCTGCCTCCTGCTTCTTCGCCTGCTCATGCAGCGCCTTGGTTTCGAACCAGGGCAGGACGCGGTCCAGCGTGGCCGCGCGGACGATGATGAACAGCGTGACCAGGGTGCTGAACAGGATGGTGAAGTTGTCGATCATCGTGGCGTCCGATGCATGGTGGAGACATCTGCGGCGGCGTCCGCCCGGGATCATGGCGATGCACGGACAGGCAAACCGGACCGGCATCGGCCGCGGCCTGGCGCGCAGCATAGTCGAACACCACCCTGCCGTCACGGCGATGCAAGGCCGATCCCTATTGCGCCAGCGCGTGCGGCGCGCTCAGTGCCAGCAGCCGGGCCTCGCTCGCCACCTTGGCGTCGTTGCCGCGGATGCGGTACAGCCGCAGCTCGGGCGAGACGCTCGGGTCGCGGTAGATCAGCTCCCAGCGGTCCGGATACAGCGCCTG
>NZ_JAPDNT010000025.1 GCF_025989185.1 Limobrevibacterium gyesilva | reverse complement strand
AAACGCTCGATATCGCTGACCGCATCATGCTCATGCAGCATGGCTCGGTGACCTATGAGCGGGATTCGGCGGCAACGTCGGTTGAGGAATTGATGGACATCCTGCGGCGTGAGTACCGCGCGCTGAGACCCGCATGAAGAACGCCCAGCGTCGGCGTTCCTGACGCTGCAGCGACGCCTTGATCAGAAACGACAGGGTGATCCCCTCCTTTGACAACCATGACGTCCGCATCGGTCGGATCCTCATCGATCGCGGCACCGAGTATTGCGGTGCGCATGATCGGCATGAATATGAACTCTATCTGGCCGTGGAAAACATCGACCATACCCGCACCAAGGTGAAGAGTCCGCAGACCAACGGTTGAACCGGGCCGGGTTTGCCGGAGGCTCCAACTCTTGAGAGAGTGGAGCGATGACGGAACAACAGCGGATCAGGAAGTTCTCGCCTGAGGTTCGGCGACGTGCCGTGCGGATGGTGCTTGAGCACCGGGGCGAGCACGCCTCGGAGTGGGCGGCGATGGTGTCGATCGCGGCCAAGATCGGCGGCACGGTGGAGACGCTGCCCTGGATTAATGTGCAGCCGGGCCCCGCTGTTGACCGCTGAGCTCGCACCAAGCCGAGCGGCATTGTCAGAGTGCGGCGCGGCTCATTCCCACGCGATCGGTCCCGAGCGCGCCCCACACGCGTGTGACATCGCGTCCAACCGATGACAATGTCGATTCGGAGAAGTTTCGAGTCGGAGATCGTTCCATGTCCGATAGGCAAGATCCGTACCTCGCGTTCTGGGGGAAGACGCGTCGACGTGACGATGGCTCGCCGGGCTGGCACCCGGCCGCGTATCACAGCCTCGATGTCGCCGCGGTCGCGTCGGTTCTTTTGCGTGAACACGGGGTTCCGCGCGTCAATCCCGAATTCCACGCGCTGCTGCTGGCTTTGGTCGCCTGGCATGACATCGGCAAGTTCACGCGCACTTTCCAATGCAAGGCGCAGGCGTTCTGGCCGACGGTGCTGGGCCGGTTCCAGCCGGTTGCAGCGCCGCATGGTCACGACACCGCCGGATACGGATTGCTGACGGGTCCCCTCGAAGATGTCGCGGCGCCCTTGCTGGAAGGCTGGGGCAATTTCAGGCATGGCATGCTGCGCGCGGTGTGCGGACATCACGGGCGGCCGCCAGGTTCAATCGACGCGGTGCCAGCCGAGGAGGCGTGCAATGTCTGCCTGGGCGCCGCCCGCCTGTTCGCCGCGGACGCTGCCAGGGTCGTAGGCGGCCACCACGTTCGATTTCCGGGCCGTGCCGTCGCGCCAGGTCTCATCTGGCAGTTGGCCGGCCTCGCCGTGTTGTCCGACTGGATCGGCTCCAACGAGGCGTGGTTCGCGGCGCATCCAACGCCGATACCACTCGAACAGTACTGGACCGAGCACGCGCTCCCGCAAGCGTCTGCCGCTGTGGCGAGGGCGGGGATCATGCCGGCGCGGGCGCGAAGCCAGGTCGCCCTGGCCGATCTTGCGCCCCACGTAACCGAGCCGACCCCTTTGCAAGCACTGGCCGCGACGCTGGACTTGCCCGCCAATGGCCCATCGCTCGTGGTGATCGAGGATCAAACCGGCGCCGGCAAGACCGAGGCGGCCCTCCTGCTCGCACACCGGATGATGGCCGCGGGGCAGGCGCACGGCCTGTTCGTGGCATTGCCGACCATGGCCACGGCAAATGCGATGTATTCGCGTCTCGCCGAAGCCTATCGCGCGTTGTTCGATACCGGGGAAGCGCCATCGCTGGTGCTGGCGCACGGCAAGCGCGGGCTGCACGAACGGTTCCAGAAATCGATCCTCCCCGTGCCGGACAGCGACGATGCTCTGGCGACTGACCCGGCGGACGAGACCGCAGGCGCGCAGTGCGCGGCCTGGGTCGCCTCGGATCGGCGCCGCGCATTCCTCGCCGATGTCGGGGTCGGCACCATCGATCAGGCTCTGCTCGCTGTTCTGCCGGCGCGGCATGCGGCCCTGCGACAACTCGGTCTGTCGCAGCGCGTGCTGATCGTGGACGAGGCCCATGCGTATGACGCCTACATGTCGCAGGAGCTGGAAACGCTGGTGGCGTTCCATGCCGGCCTCGGCGGCAGCACGATCATCCTGTCGGCGACGTTGCCGCAGGCGCGGCGCGCGGCGCTGGTCACCGCGTTCCATCGCGGGGCGGGAGGAAGCACATCCGAACTTGCCTGTGACCACTATCCGTTGGTCACGCTGGCGACCGCGGGCGGCGCGCTGGAACAGCCGTGCGATCCGCGCCGCGAGCTCGGCCGAAACGTGGTCGTCGAGCGGCTGGCGACTGCCGAGGCCGCCGTCGCTCGGATCGCAGCGGCGGCGCGGGCCGGGCTGGCGGTTGCCTGGATCCGCAATGCGGTGGACGACGCGATCGAGGGCCATGCTGCCCTTCGCACGGATGGGATCGACGCGGATTTGTTCCACGCCCGTTTTGCCATGGGCGATCGGTTGCAGATCGAGGAGGCGGCGATCCGGCGGTTCGGCCGCATTGCGGCGCAGACGGAGCGTGCCGGGCGCGTGCTGGTGGCGACCCAGGTGATCGAGCAGAGCCTCGACCTCGATTTCGACCTGATCGTGTCGGATCTTGCGCCCATCGACCTGCTGATCCAGCGCGCCGGGCGGCTGTGGCGGCACGCGCGGCCGGATCGCCCGGCGGCAGCGGACACGCCGAGGCTGCTGGTGGTTTCACCGGAGCCCACCACGGACGCGGATGGCGGCTGGCTCTGCGGACCGTTGCGGCGAACGCGGAACATCTACCGATGGACCATCCTGTGGCGGACCGCGCGCGAGCTGTTCGGGACCGGCGCGATCGCCACGCCGGGCGACGTACGGCGGTTGATCGAGGCGGTGTACGCGAAGCCGGACGACGTGCCCGAGGGCTTGCGCGCCGCATTGGCGGCCGAGCAGGGTGTCGAAAGCGCCGCAATCGCCATGGGCAAGATGAATGTCCTGGTCTGGAAGGACGGATACGACTCCGGGCAGGGCTGGGACAGCGACGTCCGCACACCGACCCGCCTGTCGGAGGAGAGCGTGACCTTTCGTCTCGCGCGCTGGTGTGACGGCGTCTTGTCGCCGTGGTGCCAGGCGGACTCGCCGCGTCTGGCCTGGGCCTTGTCGGAGGTGTCGCTGGCAGCCTGGCGCGCATCGGGCGTGCCCACGCCGACCGGTCCGCTCGCGGAGGCTGTCGCGGCGGCGAAACGTGAGTGGGGGCGATGGGACCAGGACTTGCCGATGCTGGTGATGACACGCTCGCCGGATGGGTGGGAGGGGAGCGTTGCCACTGAAAAGGGCGGGCGGCGCGCGACCTACGATCTGCATCGAGGACTGATGGCGATATGAGCGGGGCGTCGCTGCGATCCGGCGATAATCCATGCCGTCTCCGGAACGCAATGCGGCTGGATGAAGCAGCTCCTGGCCCTCCTCGGGAGAGCGGCCGGCTTGCCTGGTGTCAGACCGTCTGAGGTCTTTTCGCAAGACCCAAAGCGAACGAGCCCTGGCTTTCGCGAGGGACGCGCGGCAGGATATTGATACACGACCGGCACGGTTGTACGATTAAAGGAAAGCGCCGCGAAATCGGCCTGGAATAGATCGTCGTCGGCCGAATCGCCGAGCCCTCGTGGCGTCCACTTCGCTGCGCCACGGTTTGCCGCGTTCCCTTGTCTTTCGTAATGGAGCGACGTTTTGGCATTCTCATTGCTGTCGGACGCATGGGTCCCCGTGCGCCGGGCCAGTGGCCGCGCGCTGACCGTCCGACTCTGTGACATCACCGACGCCATCACCACGGACCCGATCGTGGCACTGGACTGGCCGCGACCTGATTTCCGGCTCGCCGGCCTGGAGTTTCTGATCGGACTGCTCGCCACCGCCTGTCCGCCGGCCGATGACGACGGTACGGACGAACCGGGTGGATGGCTGGATTGGTGGAAGGTGGCACCGTCGCCGGATGTGCTGGCGGAAGCCTTTGCGCCGTTCGCGCATGCATTTGTCCTTGACGGCGACGGTCCGCGCTTCATGCAGGATCTCGAGGATGTTGCGGGTGACGCCAACCGGATCGAGACGCTGCTGATCGACGCCCCGGGCGGCCAGACGCTGAAGAAGAATGCCGATCATTTCGTCAAGCGCAACGCGGTTGCGACCATGGGTCGCGCGGCGGCGGCGATGGCCCTGTTCACGCTGCAATCCTTTGCACCGGCCGGCGGCGCCGGGAATCGGGTCGGGCTGCGCGGCGGCGGGCCGCTGACCACGCTTGCCGTGCCGCCGCGAAACGGAAGCCTGCCGCTGTGGCATTTGCTGTGGGCGAACGTGCCGGTGGGCGAGGTCCCCACGCCCGAGCAGTTGCCAAGGATCTTCCCGTGGCTTGCGCCCACGCGGACCAGCGAAGCGGGGCGTTCGACGACGCCAACCGACACCCACGACCGGCACGCGTTCTGGGGGATGGCGCGGCGCATCCGGCTTGAATTCGCCGACAACGTCGACAGTGCGTCGTGCGACCTCAGCGGCGCCACGGACAGTGTTGTCGTGCGCGCCTGGCGGCAGCGACCGTATGGCACGAACTATGCGGCCTGGGAGCATCCGCTGTCTCCCTATTACCGGCAGAAGCCGACCGACGCGCAGTGGCTCCCGGTTCACGCCCAGCCGGGCGGCGTCGGCTACCGGCACTGGGTCGGGCTGATCTTTGCCGATGCGGCGACGACGCGCCGCGCCGCCCGGTGCATCAGCCGGTTTCGCGAGCGACGCCTGTGGCAGGTGGCGAAAGGCGGCGATCGGCTGCGGTGGCGGCTGCTGGCTGCCGGCTACGACATGGACAACATGAAGGCGCGCGGGTTCGTCGAGAGCGAGATGCCGGTCATCGAACCGGGTGATCCGCAGCGAACCGAGGCGTTCGTCCAGCTTCTGCGCCAGTTGATCGCTGGCGCCAACGACGCGGCGGCGCTGCTGGGCCGGGCCGTGCGACGCGCCCTGTTCTCGGACGGCGCGAAAGTGGCGCTCGACGCCGGGCTGCTGACCACACTGCGCGAGCGCTTCTGGGCCACGACGGAACCGGCATTTCTCGAACGCGTGCAGGCCGCTGCCGGCGGGGCCATCGAAGCTGAAGCGGTGCGGCGGCAATGGCTGCGCGATCTCGCCGGCGCCGCGGCCGCGTTGTTTGCCGAAGCCGCGCCCATCGACGCGACCGGGGCCGATCGCCGCCCCGACCGCATTGCCGCCGCGGCGAAGGGCCTCCGCTTTGCGTTGAACGGCTACGGCAAGGATGGCGAGTCGTTGTTCCGGGCGCTGGGGCTGCCGCCGCCGGCCGTCGCCAAACCGAAATCCGTGGCGAAAGCAGGGAAGAGACGCACATGAGCCCGAAGACGGGGCCAATCGCCGCCGCATGGTGGCGTGATCTGCAACCGTGCGACGAGGCCGGGAAGCCGCGCCGCGGCGACCGTGCAGCGCTCGCCAGGCTGCGTCGTTGCGCGACGGTGATGGAGGCGGCGGGCGAGCCGGCGGCCATCGCCCTGTGCCGGCGGCTGGGCGGAACCGAGTGCGACCTTGGACGCGCGGCGCTGATCGCCGCCGTGCTTGCGCATGTCCGCGACAATGTCGGCGGACTTCCTGTCGCCCGGCAGGTGGGCGTCCAGCAGGACGGCAAGGCCGCGATCTCCGACCTGCGATTCCGCCGGCTGTTGCAGGCCGACACCGACGACGAGCAACTGATCGGCTTCCGTCGCCTCGTGGCACTCGCGGGCCACAAGCTGAACGTCGCCGACCTCGCGGCAAGCCTGTGGCGCTGGAACGACAAGCAGCGGCGCCGCTGGATCTACGCCTATCACGAGGCGCCGGATTTCGGGACCACCGCCGACATCACTGCCAACGACGCGGATGCAGTTGCATTCGCCAGCGAGGACGCATCCGCATGAGCCGTTTCCTGCAACTCCATCTGCTGACCTTCTACCCGCCCGCGAATCTCAACCGCGACGATACGGGGCGGCCCAAGACGGCCGTCATCGGCGGGGCCACGCGGCTGCGGCTGTCGTCGCAGTCCCTGAAGCGCGCCTGGCGCACGTCGGACGCATTCAAGGCGGCACTGGACGGCCATCGCGGCGAGCGCACGCAGCGTCTCGGCGAGGTCATCCGCGACCATCTGATTGCCCGCGGCACCGACGCGGCGAAGGCCACCAGGATCGCCCGCGACATCGTTCCGGTGTTCGGCAAGGTCAAGCCGGAGGCCGACAAGAACCCGACCCGCACGGAGCAGCTCGCCTTCATTTCCGCCGAGGAACGCGAAGCCGCACTGGCGATGGCGGAGCAGGCCGCCGCCGGCGCCAAGATCGAGCCCAATGCGGCAAGCCTGCTTCGGCAGAAGGACACCGCCGCCGACATCGCCATGTTCGGCCGCATGCTGGCGGACAATCCCGACTACAACCGCGAGGCGGCGGTGCAGGTTGCGCACGCCATCACCACCCACAAGATCGCGGTCGAGGACGACTACTACGTCGCCGTCGATGACCTCAAGACGCCTGACGAGGATGCCGGCGCGGGCTTCCTGGGCGAAGCCGGCTTTGCCGCCGGCCTGTTCTATCTGTACATCTGCGCCGATATCGCGTTGCTGCGGCGTAACCTGTCGGATGAGGGCCTCGCGGCGACGGCGCTATCCGCGCTGGTGCGCGCCGCCGCGACCGTGGCTCCCACCGGCAAGCAGGCCAGTTTCGCCAGCCGGGCGCGGGCGCACTACGTGCTGGCCGAGGCCGGGGACCAGACGCCGCGCACTCTTGCCGGCGCGTTCCTGAAGCCGGTTGTGGGCAATGATGTGATGGCGGCATCGGTGGAGCAGCTTCGCCAGTTGCGCGCGGCGATGGACGCCGCCTACGGCCCCTGCGCCGACCGGCGATGCGAGATGCTGGTGGGCGAAACCGGCGCGCTCGACGACATTCTCGCGTTCTGCCGGGGGGTGTAGGCGGTGCGGGACTATCTGGTCTTCGTGCTGCACGGCCCCATGGCGGCCTTTGGTGGCGTGGCGGTCGGCGAGCGGCGGGGCGGGGAGATGCGCCCCGGCCGCTCGGCCCTGCTCGGCCTGCTGTCGGCCGCCTTGGGCATCGAGCGGACGGCGGCAGCGACGCATGCGGCCATGGAGCGCGGTTATGGCGTGGCCGTTCGCGTCGATGCGCCGGGCGTGGCCCTCAGCGACTACCACACGGCTCAGGTGCCGCCCGCGCGCCGCGGCGAGCATCATGCGACACGGCGGGCGGAGTTGGATGCGCGTCCGCTGGAGACGATCCTGTCGCGTCGCGAATACCGCACCGACTCGCTGTACACGGTCGCGGCCTGGGCGCGAGCCGAGGCGCCGGTGCCGTTGGCCGATCTGGCCGACGCGTTGCTGCGGCCGAATTTCACGCTCTCGATCGGCCGCAAGTCCTGTCCGCTGGGATTGCCGCCCGGCCCCGTCGTCGTGGCGGCCGCCGACCCGCTGGCGGCGATGGAGGCGCGCCCGGTTCCGATACCGGAGCAGATTGTCCGGTCGCGGTTGCGCGCCCGCCCGGTCACGTTGGCGACCGATCTCGACGGCATTCCCGACGGAATCCCGCCGCGCTGGATCGAGACGCGGCGCGACAGCATCGCCAGCCGCGACCGCTGGCAATTCTCCCTCCGGCAGGAGGCGGTGATCGGCCTGCCGCTGCCCGCTTCCGTTGGCGCCACGCCATGACAGGCATGTTCCTCTCCCGCGCCCGGCTGCGACCGGACAGCAGCGTGCAGGCGATCGCGCCGTTGTTGCTGCCGGAGGACGGGCATGCCCGCCTGGGGGCTGCGCATCGGCTGGTGTGGTCCCTGATGTCCGATGGTCCGGGGCGCACCCGGGATTTCCTGTGGCGTGAGGAGCAGCCCGGTGCGTTCCTGATCCTCGCCCCGCGGCCGGCCCAGGCCGATGGCGCGCTGTTCGATGTCGAGAGCAAACCCTGGGCGCCGGGATTGCGCCGGGGCGACCGGCTCGGGTTCCTGCTGCGCGCCAACCCCACCGTCGCGCGAAGCCCCGCACCGGGTGTGCGCGGCAAGCGCCACGACGTCGTCATGGATGCGCTGCACGGAATGCCGCGGGAGGAGCGGGCGGGCGCGCGCAGGGCCGCCATCGTGACCGCGGGGGCGGAGTGGTTGGCGCGTCAGGGCACCCGTGCAGGGTTCGCACTCGAGACGGACCTGTTGCGGATCGATGGCTACGATACGGTCCGCATCCCGCGCGGCGGCAGCGTGTGCGCAGAGTTCGGCGTGCTTGCGTTCGAGGGCGTGCTGACGGTGACCGAGCCGGCGGCGCTGGTCGCGGCCGTCACCTGTGGTCTGGGGCGGGCCCGGGCGTTCGGCTGCGGCCTCATGCTGCTGCGGCGGGCCTGACCGGGCGGCCATGGCAACCGAGGGTGCCCCCGGCCTGCCGCCGCCCAGGCCGATCCCGATCAAGGACCGGTCATCGATCCTGTTCATCGAGCGCGGCCAGCTCGATGTCATCGACGGGGCCTTCGTCGTTGTCGATGCGCGGGGTGTGCGGACGGTCATTCCGGTTGGCGGCATCGCCAGCCTGATGCTGGAGCCTGGCACACGGGTATCGCATGCCGCCGTCGCACTGGCGGCCCGGGCCGGCACGCTGCTGATCTGGGTGGGTGAGGCGGGGGTGCGCCTTTACGCCGCCGGCCAGCCAGGGGGCGCACGGGCGGACCGGCTGCTCTATCAGGCCAGGCTTGCGCTCGACGACGACGCGCGCCTGCGGGTGGTGCGGCGGATGTATGCGCGCCGGTTCGATGAGGAGCCTCCGGCACGCCGCAGCGTCGACCAGCTGCGCGGGATCGAGGGTGCGCGGGTGCGCGAGTTGTATCGCCTGCTGGCGCAGCGCCATGGGGTGCCGTGGGAGGGGCGGCGCTACGACCCGCAAGCCTGGGATGCGGCCGATCTTCCCAATCGCTGCCTGTCGGCGGCGACGGCGGCGCTCTACGGCCTGTGCGAGGCGGCGATCCTGGCGGCGGGCTACGCGCCCGCCATCGGCTTCCTGCACACCGGCAAGCCGCAGAGCTTCGTCTATGACGTGGCCGATCTGTTCAAGTTCGAGACGGTCGTGCCCGAGGCCTTCCGGGTCATCGCGGCGGTGACGGCCGGGCGGCCGCTGGATGGCGAGCGGATCGGCAACCCGGTCGCTGCCGTCCGTCGCCGTTGCCGCGACGCGTTCCGCCGCACCGATCTGCTGTCGCAGCTGATTCCCGCAATCGAGGACGTGCTGGCCGCCGGCGGCCTGCCGGTGCCGGAGGCGCCGGAAGAGGCCCAGCCTGTGGCGATCCCCAACCCAGAGCCGTCCGGCGATGCCGGGCATCGTGGATAGCTATAATGGTGGCCGCATGCTGGTGGTGATCGTCGAGGATGCGCCACCGCGCCTGCGCGGCCGGCTGGCGGTCTGGCTGCTGGAGGTCCGGGCGGGCGTGTATGTCGGCAATTACGGCCGCCGGGTGCGCGAGATGATCTGGACGCAGGTGTGTGCCTATATCGAGGATGGCAACGCCGTCATTGCCTGGGCGGCGCCGACGGACGCGGGGTTTGCGTTCGACACGGTGGGCAAGAGCAGGCGCATCCCGGTCGATCTGGATGGCTTCCGCCTCGTCGCGATGATGCCGGAGGTGGAGGCGACCGCGCCGGAAACGTTGGGGCGGTCGGTGCGAAAGCGCCCCTAATTCTTCGGTAGGTTCTTTGAAGAGTGGATCTGGGTTATGTCGCAAGCACTTCTGGGAAGAGTGTTCCCCGCGCCTGCGGGGATGAACCGCGTGACCGCTTCGCGGTAACGCGTGCCATGCTGTGTTCCCCGCGCCTGCGGGGATGAACCGGTGGACCAATTCGCCCGAATGAGGCCGTTGTAGTGTTCCCCGCGCCTGCGGGGATGAACCGCGGGCAGGGATTGCGTTGCGCTGGCGGGCTGTGTGTTCCCCGCGCCTGCGGGGATGAACCGGTGCGCAGGCTGAAACGCACGCGGTCGATGAAGTGTTCCCCGCGCCTGCGGGGATGAACCGGTCAGGCCCTTGCCCAACTTCACTTCGGGCTCGTGTTCCCCGCGCCTGCGGGGATGAACCGGTTTCCCTGTCCATTCCGAATGTCATCACCATGTGTTCCCCGCGCCTGCGGGGATGAACCGTGCGAGGCGTGCCTGTACAGGCGCGCGGGCATGTGTTCCCCGCGCCTGCGGGGATGAACCGTTTTCCACGGGCATGCCTTTCTTCCAGACCGCGTGTTCCCCGCGCCTGCGGGGATGAACCGGCTGGAGAAACCCGGCGCCGTGGCTCCGGGAGGTGTTCCCCGCGCCTGCGGGGATGAACCGGGGATCTTCGAGCCTGATCCGATCCGCAACACGTGTTCCCCGCGCCTGCGGGGATGAACCGTCCTCGATCACCCCCAGCAGCTTGCGCCGCTGGTGTTCCCCGCGCCTGCGGGGATGAACCGTACGACCTACTCTCTCGTGATGCGAAGGTGACGTGTTCCCCGCGCCTGCGGGGATGAACCGGCGTCGAACCACAGAAGCGGGAGCGGCGGCTGGTGTTCCCCGCGCCTGCGGGGATGAACCGCCCAGGCACCAACCCCCCTCCGTGAACGCTGCGTGTTCCCCGCGCCTGCGGGGATGAACCGGTCACGGTTGGATAACTGGACCCGTCGTAACGGTGTTCCCCGCGCCTGCGGGGATGAACCGCAGAGGGACGATCCGATCCGCATCGGAGCCGCGTGTTCCCCGCGCTTGCGGGGATGAACCGGTGGCGGCAGCGGGGAAGGCGGCGCCGGCGAGGTGTTCCCCGCGCCTGCGGGGATGAACCGCATCTGCGAGCGCGCCACCGCTGTGGTCCGAAGTGTTCCCCGCGCCTGCGGGGATGAACCGAGCGTCGACCCGGTGAAAATCAATGAGACGCAGTGTTCCCCGCGCCTGCGGGGATGAACCGGGGTTCAACTTCGTCCGCACGGAGCGGCTGCAGTGTTCCCCGCGCCTGCGGGGATGAACCGTAGACGTGGCACGTCATGGCCGCGCCTTCTTGGTGTTCCCCGCGCCTGCGGGGATGAACCGCGCCGCGAGCGCTCCTTTCCCAACAGGCGAAATGTCCAGCAGCGCCAGGCGTCGTGATGGAAATTACGGTGCCGCTGACGCGTCGTCGGCCTCCGGCGGCACGTCGCCGAGGGGCCACGGCGTCCGGGCCGGCGACTAGAGCCGGTGCAACTGCTGCTCTCGCCGCCGGGGTGGCCGATCCGGGAAGGCCGCTCAGCTGTTTCGAAGGGCCTCCGGCGCGACCTCGAACGAATCGGCACGGCGTGTCACGCCGTCCGGCCGCGTGGCGGGATGCGGCCTGGTGTCGCTGGTTGCGGGTGGCCGTTGCCGCACGCGCCATAGTCCGTCGTCGATGGCAGACGCCATCTCCGCCAGCGCGCAGCCGCCGCCCGCGTGCCCGTCAGCCGGGCTGGACGCTGGCGGCGGCCGGGCCCGGCACCGTGCGGCGGCGACCGACCAGCGCGGCGATATGGGCTTGCAGTTCGTCCAGGCTCGCGAACGCGCTCTCGGCCAGGTCCAGGGACCATTCGGCGTTGCCGAAAGCGGGGGTGCGCCGGTGATCGGCCAGCGTCAACAGCCCGGCTTCACGGCAGATCACGAACGCCGCCTCGCTGCCATCGCCCCAGTCGCGGGCGATGAGGAAGGCGCGGCGGGTGCCGTCGTCCTCGCGATGGATCTCGCACGCCCAGCCGCCGCACAAGGTCGGCACGAAGCGGCCCAGCGCCGCGACGTCCGGATCGGTGAGGCCGCCCCGAAGATCGTCGAATGTCAGAACTTGCGCTGAAATGGGGCGTCTCCACGGTGGGTCATGGTCGGGTCAGCCGATGGTTTCGTGCCGGGCGTCGGCGCCGCCCACCGAGCAGAACCGTGACAGCAGCATCAACGCGCCGGATTAAGGAGTTCTTAGGGGCGCCGCGGCCGGCCACGGATTGGTCGTGACGAAACATTTCGGGTGAAGCGCGCCGTGGCGGCGGCCGGGCGTCACATCACTGTCAACCCGATTGTTCTTGTCCGCGGATCGGATCATCCTCGTTCCGACCGCCCCGCGAGGACGCGCCATGCCGGAACCATCATCCGACGAAACCGTGCGCATGCCCCCCGGTTCCGCATGGGCGGACGGCACGGCCACGCCGGCCGCCGGTTCTTCCGCCGTGCGGCATGCCTATCCGCTGGCGGTGCGCGACGCCTCGTTCGCCACCGCCATCGGCCTGATGCTGCGCAGCCTGCCATACGCCATGGCCCGGTTCGGCGTTCTGCTCGCCGCTTCCGTCGCCGCGATCGTCTGGATCGTCGTCACCTTCGGCGGCGCCGCCTGGCTGGGCACGCATGTCGCCACGGTGTTCGGTTGGATCTGGCTGGTGCTGTGCCTGCTCGGCGCCAGCTTCGTCTGGGGCGCCATCCTGCGCTACGTGCTGCACCTCATCGAGTGCGGCCACGTCGCCGTGCTGACCGAGCTGATCACCAAGGGCGCCGTCGGCAACGGCAGCGAATCGATGTTCGCGTATGGCCGGCGCGTGGTGATCGAGCGCTTCGTGCAGGCCAATGTCCTGTTCGGCCTGAACGCGCTGGTGCGCGGCGTCGTCGAGGCGTTCCATCGCACCCTGGACTGGATCGCCGACCTGGTCCCGATCCCCGGGCTGGATTCGCTGTCCCACCTCGTCAACATGGTGCTGAAGGCGGCCACGCGGTATCTCGACAAGGTCATCTTCTCCTACAACCTCGCCCGCAGCGATGAGGATCCCTGGCGCAGCAGCCGCGAGGGCCTCGTCTATTACACCCAGAACGCCAGGCCGGTGCTGAAGATGGCGATCTGGTCGGTGATCCTGGAACGGGCGATGAGCGTGGCGCTGTGGTTCGTGCTGCTGGTTCCGGCGGGCCTGATCACGCTGGCGCTGCCGCAATCGGCGCGCGAGCTCGGCGGGCTGATGACCGTATTGATCGCGGTGCTGCTGGCCGGGCCGCTGCGCGCCGCGTTCATCAAGCCGCTGTTCCTCATCATGATGACGGTGCGCTTCCACGCCACCATCGAAGGCCAGCCGATCAACGCCGAATGGGACGCGCGCCTGGCGGCGATATCGGGTAAATTCCGTGACCTGGGGCGCGATACGGCCACGGCCATGGGACAGTCCCGATGGGCGAAGCTATGGTCGTAGGCGGCGCCCCGCTGGGCTGCCGTTCGGGAGAAGACACGTGCCAATCCGCAAGCCGATGAAGCCGCTGCGCCTCTGCATCTCGCTTTTCGCCGTCGCCGGCCTGCTGGCGGGCTGCGCCCAGGGCGCGTTCTCGACGCAAGAGGCGCGCATCGGGCCGAATGACAGCACCGATCCGTGCCGTGCCCAGCTGGTCGCGCTCGATTCCACCGGCAACTATTTCGGCACCCAGATCCTGACCGGTGCCGCCGTCGGTGCGGTGGCGGGCGGGGCGCTCGGCGCGCTGATCGGGCGCGACTGGAAAGGCGCGCTGATCGGGGCGGCCGCGGGCGGCGCGCTCGGCGCGGCCGGCGGCTACTGGTCGGCGCTGCAGCAGCAGCAACACGACCAGGCCGGGATGTTCACCCAGGTGAGCAGCGACCTGGCGCGGGAGAACACGAATATCGATCGCACCCAGCAGGCCTTCGACCAGCTGATGGATTGCCGCTTCCGCCAGGCCCAGGCCATCCGCGTGGACTACAAGGCCGGGCGCATCGACCGCAGCCTCGCCGAGGCGCGCATGGGGACGGTGAAGCAGCACGTCCAGCATGACCTGGCTTTGGCCAAACAGATCAACGGCCAGATCCAGGGCCGGTCGGAGCAGTTCGAGGTGGCGGCGGACAACCTCGCGCCGGGCACCAAGACGGCTATCGCCACCCAGGCGCCGGCGCCGCGGCCGGCCACCGTGCGCCGTGCTGCGCCCCTGAAGCTGCAGCCCGATCCCGCTGCCGCCGATATCGGCCAGCTCAACGCCAGCGACCCGGTGATCGTCACCCCCAGCCGCAGCGGCTACGTGCTGGTGCAGACACCCAGCGGCGCGCGCGGCTATGCGCCTGCCTCCGCCATCCAGGGGGCAACCGGAAGCGCCCCGTTGCTGTCGTCGGGCGGCAGCGGCGGGAACGATGTGCGCATGCTGGCCGGCAGCAATGCCGCGCGCCGCGACAGCTTCTCCCAGAGCGTGGCGGTGTCCGAACAGGCGGCCGCAAGCGGCTTCGAACTGGCGAGCTGACCGGGGCGGGCCGTTGATCCGGGCGCTCCTCGCCGCCGTCCTGTTGCTGGGCGTGTTGTCCGGCGGGCCGGCGGTGGCCGGGGATCCGCCGCCGCAGCCGTTCCTGCGCATCGAGGCCGGGGGCCACACCAGCGCCGTGGCCCGGCTTGCGGTCGATGCCTCCGGCCGGGTGCTCGCCAGCGCCGGCTATGACAAGACCGTGCGGCTGTGGTCGCTGCCCGACGGCACGCAGCGCGCGGTGCTGCGCCCGCCCATCGGCACGCTGCAGGAAGGCGAGATCTACGCCGTCGCGATCACGCCCGACGGCAGGCGCGTGTTCGCCGCCGGCGCCACCGGCGGCCAATGGGACGGCACCTTCTCGATCTATGTGTTCGACGCCGAGCGGGCCGTTCTGGTGGGCCTGCTGGGCGGGCTGCCCGCGCCGGTGAACGACCTTGCGGTCTCGCCCGACGGCACCCGGTTCGCTGCCGGACTCGCCCAGGGCGGGGTGCGCGTGTGGGACGCCGCCACCGGCAAGGCGGTCTACGAGGACCGTGCCTATGCCGGCCCGGTGCGCGCCATCGTGCTCGACCGCGAGGGGCGGCTCTATGTCGCCGCTGCCGACGGCAAGCTGCGCGCCTACGATCCTTCCGGCCGCAAACTGGCCGAGGCGGCCTTGCCTTCGGGATTGCGCCCCTGGGGGCTGGCGCTGTCGCCGGACGGGGCGCTGCTCGCCGCCACCAGCGAGACCGCGGACAAGGCGGGGCGGCTGCGCATCGACGTCGTCTCGGCACGCGTGCTGGCCCCGGTGTTCAGTCCGGATACCACGGGCCTCAAGGGCGAGGGGCTGCTGGCGGCGGCGTGGGCGGCTGACGCCAAGGGGGGCGTGCAGTTGCTGGCTGGCGGTTATGCTCACGACGCCGGCGGCTACGTGATCCGCCGCTGGGGCGATTTCGGCCTGGGCGGCTACACCGACCTTGCGGCGGCGCACGACACCATCCGCCACATCCTGCCGCTGCCCGGCGGCGGCGCGGTGTTCGCGGCGGAGGACCCGGGCTGGGGCCGCATCGGCTCCGACGGGCGCCTGCTGCGCCGGCCGATGCCGCCGCTGGCCGATCTGCGGCCTGCGCGCGAGCGCCGGCTGGCGGTGTCGCCCGATGGTGCCGTGATCGAATTCACCACCGCCGACGGCCTGCAGCGCTTCGCCGTGAAGGAGCGCGCGCTTGGTTCCGCCGGCACGCCGGATGCCGCTCTGGCGCCGGCGCGCACCGAGGCGCCGGGGCTGGCGCTGGCCGGCTGGCGCGACAGCAGCGCGCCCACGCTCAATGGCCGCAGGCTGGCCCTGGAGCGCGACGAGATCGCCCGCAGCGCGGCCGTGCTGGCGGATGGGTCCGGTGTGTTGCTGGGCACCGACACGCATCTGCGCCTGTATGCGCGCGACGGGCGCGAAATCGCCGCGGTGGACACGCCGGCTGCCGCCTGGGCGGTGACCGTGGCCGCCGGCGGCCGGATCGCCGTGGCCGCATTGCTTGACGGCTCGCTGCGCTGGTATGGGCTCGATCCGGCACTGCCCGCCGGCGGCGTGCAGGAGCGGGCCGCCCTGTTCGCCCATGCCGACGGCGCGCGCTGGGTGCTGTTCACGCCCGAGGGCTTCTTCGACCATGCCGATCGCGGCGGCAACGAACTGGTGGGCGTGCACCTCAATCGCGGCCGCAACCAGCAGCCGGAATGGGTCAGCTTCAGCCAGGCCTACCGCGTGCTGTACGCACCCGCCGTGGTGCGCGCCCGGCTGCTGGGCCAGCCGGCGCCGGCGCAGGCGCGTCTGGCCGAGCTCGGCGACATCCGCAACCGCCTCGCGCGCCAGCCGCTGGTGGAAGTGAAGGATGCCTGCCTGCCGCAGCCCGACCTGTCCTGCCGGCCGCTGGCGATCAAACCCGGCGTGGCCCTGACCCTGCCGGCGGACACAGCCACCGTGCGGCTGACGGCGGTGGTGACCGAGCGCGGCCTGGGCGTCGGGCCGATCGACATGTTCGTCAACGACCGCAACACCGGCCGCAGCCTCGCGCCGGCCGCCGGCGGGCCGGTGATCCTGGACGCGCCGCTGGACCCCGGCGCCAACACGGTGCAGTTGCGCGTGTACGACGGCGGCAGCGCCATCTTCACCCAGGCCGCGCCCTTGCTGCTGACCCGCGAGGGGGTGACGGACACCACCGGGCGCGGGCGGCTGTTCGTGCTGTCGGTCGGCGTGGACCATTTCGCCAACGACTCGCTGACGCTGCAATACGCGGTCGCCGATGCCCGCGCCTTCACCGAAGGCATCCGCCGCGCCGCCGCCCCGCTGTACAGCTCGGTCGAGGTGACGCAGCTACTGGACGACCAGGCCACCAAGGCCGGCATCCTGGCGGCGTTCGAGCGGCTGTCGAAGCAGGTTCGCCCGCGCGACACGTTCCTGTTCTATGTCGCCACCCACGGCGTGCGCGACGAGGAGACCGACCGCTTCCTGCTGATCCCGCAGGACCTGTCCGACGTCTCGTCCTGGCAGGCGATGGCCCGTCAGGCGATCGACGAGGGCACGCTGGTGGGCGCCCTGGCGCGCATCGAGGCGCGCGACGCGCTGCTGCTGCTGGACACCTGCCATTCCGGGCAGGTCACTGCCGACAACCTCGCCAATGTGGGCCACGAGACCGGCCGCTATCTGCTGGCCGCCAGCGGCTCGGTGCAGGAGGCGCTGGACAGCTACGACAACCGCAACGGCGTGTTCGTGTATGCCGTGCGCGAGGCGCTGGCCGGGCGGGCGGGCGAGGACGCCGACGGCAATGTGGGCGCGCTGACACTGGGCGAATACGTCTCGCGGCGGGTCGGGCAGCTCGCGCGCCAGAAAGGCCATGAGCAGGACGCGGTGTTCCGTACCGCCCAGCGCGACCTGCGGTCGTTCCCGGTTGCGCATGTGGACCGCTGACGGGCGTGCGCGCGCCCGGGAATGCGACGCTGCTACACCGTCGCGACGGGCGTCGCCGGCGAGCCGACCGCACCCGGCAGCCGCAGCGGTGGCGCGGTCAGCAGGAATCGGCTGCGGCCATGCGTTCGCAGCCAGTCGGCCAGCTCGGTGAGGTACCACATCTCGCCGAGATAGACGCCCAGCCGGAACAGGCAATGCGCGTGCAGCGGCAACGTGGCGCAGAAATCCTCCGTGCAGGGACGTGCCGGGTGGCATTCCACCGCGTAGTTGTCGGCGATCAGCGCCACCAGGCCGGTATCCGTGATCCATTGCTGCAGCCGCGCGTCGCGGCCGTCCAGCGCGCTGGTGGTCTTGAACAGCCGCTCCACGTCCGGCTGCCTGTTCATGTCCAGCAGTAATTGCGCGAAGCCGGTGCGCAGGCACACCAGGTCGCCCTGTTCCACTACCACGCGGTCCTTTTCCAGCACCGCCATCAGTTCACTATAACCAATGATCGTCCCCGAACGGCCGTAATGCGCTTCCAGGTCGATCATCACCGCGCGGCCCTGGATGCAGGACGCCGCCATGTTCTCCACCCCCAGGCGCCGCGCGCCCTGCGGCCCGGTGGTGGGGGTCTGCTGCCCCTGGGCGCCGTACACCACCGGCCCCACGATGTCCGAGCCGGCGCGGAAGCCGTTGTAGAACACGTCCTCCGGCTTGCCGTCGCCGTCCACGTCGAACATCTGGCCGACATGCGCCAGGCTGTCCCATTGCGTGGAATATTGCAGCGTCAGCAGTACCTGGTCGTCGCAGATCACGTCCAGCGCCGTCGGGTCGTCGCAGCGCAGCGGGTAGGTCATGTTGGGCTTGCCGTGGCGCAGCGTCGGCCGCAGCTCCGGCGGGTGCCGGCGCGGGTTCAGCACGGCGCCGCCGGGATAGTCGAGCGGCAGGCTGAGGCAGAAGGTCCTGCCTTCCTTCACTTCCGCGATGCCCTGCAGCACTTTCTCCTTTGTCAGCAGGTTCAGCCGGCCCAGCTCGTCGTCCGGGCCGAAATCCCCCCAGGTCGAGCCGGGCGGGCGGCGCGTCCAGCGCGGTGACTGCGACATCGTCGTCTCCGGTTTCGTCAGGCGGCTTGCTGGAGCGTCGGCGCCGCGTCGGCGACGGTGGTGCGGTGCAGCTCGCGCAGCTGATCGGCGGGGTAGCGGCGGGCCCGATGCATGGTCACCCGGTTGTCCCACATCACCAGGTCGTTCTGGCGCCATTCATGGACGTGGACGAAGCGCCGCTGTGTCGCGTGCTCCGCGAGGTCGCGCAGCAGCATCCGCGCCTCCGGCACCGGCCAGCCATGGATGGTCCCGGCATGCGACGACAGATACAGCGACAGCCGCCCCGTGACGGGATGCCGGCGCACCAGGCGCTGCGGCACCGGCGCCCATTTCGCCCGCTCGGCCTCGGTGAAATCGGTGAAGCCGAGCACGCCGCGTGAGAACAGCTGGCTGTGGTCGCACACGAGGTCGCGGACCTGCGCCTGGGTTTCGCCATCCAGCGCATCCCAGGCCGCGCGCATGTCGGCGAATTCGGTGTTGCCGCCGGTGGCCGGGAGCACCCGGGCGGAGAGCAGCGAATATTTCGCCGGCGTCGGCTTGAACGAGCTGTCGGAGTGCCAAAGCATGTTGCCCAGCCCGAACAGCCGCTTGCGGTCGTCGCGCGCCATGAGGTTGTTGTTGCGGTCGAGGTTGGAGATGTCGTTGATTTCCATCCTGAGCCGCCGTTCCTCGCCTTGCGCGAGGTCGCCGGTGGCCAGCTCCAGTTCGCCGAAATTGCGGGTGAACGCCAGTTGCAGCTCGTCGTCGAGCGGCTGGTCGCGGAACAGCAGCACCGCGAACCGGTCCATGCCCGCCTCGATCGCGGCGACCTCGTCCGGCGTGAGCGGACGGCGGAGATCGACGCCGGAGACGACGCCGAAGAAGCCGGGCTGGGCGGCCGGATCGGCCGGACGGATGGTGTTGGCCATGCTGCGCTCTCCCTTTCCCTGACGGCCGTCCGGGGGCGGTCGTTGCTCAGGCGCTGACGATATCCGGCCAGAGGGGCGCTGTCATGCTGTCACCGCCGACCGGCTTGGCGTGCCGATGCCGGCCATCCTATGCTGCCGAAACAACCACGGCGCAGGCAGCATGACCGACCGTATCCCCACCATCGGCGACAATGGCGGCCCGCCGCTGGATGCGGACCTGCCGGATGAGAACGAGGCGTGGCGCCTGTTCTGCTGGAAGAAGGCGCATCGCCGGGCCTGGAAGACCCCGCCGCGGGAGATCGCGCTGCGGCGCCTGGCGCTGGCCGAGGAACTCGGCATGACCTATCGGGAATACACGCTGGAACTGAAGGAGCGTGGGCGGCATCCGACCGCCCGCACCACCGCCGGCCGCCCGTAATCCGCCGGCTCGTTGCCGGTCGGGATTTGTCAGTGATGCAGGATCTTCGAGAGGAACAGCCGCGCCCGGTCGCTCGCCGGCTGCTCGAAGAAGTTCTGCGTGGGTGAATCCTCGACGATGCGGCCCTGGTCCATGAACACGACCCGGTCGGCGACGCGGCGGGCGAAGCCCATTTCATGCGTCACCACGATCATGGTCATGCCGTCCTGTGCCAATGCCGTCATCACATCCAGCACTTCGTTGATCATTTCCGGATCGAGTGCGGATGTCGGCTCGTCGAACAGCATCGCGATCGGGTCCATGGCGAGCGCGCGCGCAATCGCGACGCGCTGCTGTTGGCCACCGGAGAGATTCGCGGGATAGCGGTCCGCGTAGTCATGCATTCCCACGCGCTCCAGCAGCGTGTTCGCGCGCTTCACCGCTTCCGCCCGCGTGCGCTTCAGCGCCTTGATGGGCGCGAGCGTGATGTTCTCGGTGACGGTCATGTGCGGATAGAGCTCGAAGGTCTGGAACACCATGCCGATGCGCGCGCGCAGCTTCGGCAGGTTGGTCTCGCGGTCGGCGACGCTGGTGCCGTCCACCACGATGCGGCCGGCATCGATCGGCTCCAGGCCGTTGATGCACTTGATCAGTGTGCTCTTGCCCGAGCCCGAAGGGCCGCAGACGACGACGATCTCGCCGCGCGCGACCGCGGTGGAGCAGTCGGTCAGAACCCGCGTGGCGCCGTAGGATTTGCTGACGTTCTCGACGGTGATCATGGTTCGGCCCCAGCGGTCATGAGATCAGAAAACGAATGTCACGGAACACGGGGTGACATGGCCGCACTAGACGGCGTAGCGGCGCTGCAGCCGGCTGACGGAAAGCGAGGCTGCCAAGCACAGCAGGAAATACACCAGTGCGACCAGGATGTACATTTCCACGAGCGTGTTGTCGCGCGTGCCCGTGACGCTGGCCGCGGTCAGGAAATCGCGCACGCCCACCACATAGACCAGGGCCGTGCCTTTGAAGAGGTTGATGCTTTCGGTCAACAGCATGGGCAGCATGTTGCGCAGCGCCTGGGGCAGCACGATGCTGCGCATGGTCTGCCCATAGGTCAGGCCGCTCGCCAGCCCCGCCATGATCTGCCCGCGCCGCACGCTCTGGATGCCTGAGCGTATGATCTCGCAGAAATAGGCGCCTTCGAACAACACGAAGCCGATCAGCGCCGCGGTGTAGCCGCCAACCGGCCGCCCGACCAGAAGCGGCACCAGGAAGTAGAACCAGAAGATCAGCAGCAGCAGCGGCAAAGCGCGAATCAGGTTCACGTAAGTGGCGGCGGCCAGGGCAACCAGCCTGAGGCGTGACAGCCGCAACACCGCCAGCATCATGCCCAGCGCCAGGCCACCCGCCAGCGAGATCACCGTCAGCAGCGCCGTCGTCTGCATGCCGTCCCACAGCAGCGGCAGGGTGGAGACGACGTAGGCGAGATCGAAATGCGTCACCGCGCGGCCACCGTGATCATGCCCGGCAACTGCGTCCGGCTCTCCACGATGCGCATCAACCCGGTCACCGTCAGCGTCATCAGCCCGTACAGCACGGTGGCCGTCAGGAACATCTCGATGGGCTGGAACGTGTATTCGGCGATGCGCCGTGTCTGCCCGGTGAGCTCCAGCACGCCGATGGTCAGCGCGAGCGAGGAATTCTTGAAGATGCTCAGGAATTCCGTGGTCAGCGCCGGCAGGATGATGCGGTAGCCGACCGGCAGCAGGATGTGCCGGTAGACCTGAAACGGCGTCAGCCCGGTTGCCAGCCCGGCATAGGCCTGGCCGCGGGAGATGGAGCCGATGCCTGAACGGACCGTCTCGCACACCCTGCAGGCGGTATACAGGCCGAGGCACACCACGGCCGTCCAGAACTCCGCGTCAGGCAGCTCGCGCTTCAGCCAGGTGCCCCAGCGTTCCGGCAATAATTCCGGCAGGACGAAATACCACAGGAACATCTGCACCAGCAGCGGCACGTTGCGGAACACTTCCACATACGCGCCGGCAAACGCGCGCACGGCGGGACTGCGCACCGTGCGCGCGACGCCGAGGACGGAACCCAGCGTGAAGGCGATGCTCCACGACGCCAGCGAAACCAGAATAGTCCATTGGACCCCCGAGACGATCCAGCCGAAATGCGGCTCGATCGTCAGGACCGACCAGTGCCAGCTATAGCGCATCCGGGTTCCGTTTCAGTTCAATAAGGCATTGCCTGCGTCGCGAACACGGTGCGCAGCGGTTCGCTCAGCGGGCCCGCGATCGGCTTCAGCCATTTGTCGTAGATCTGCTCGATCTCGCCGGACCGGAACAGGTCGGCCAGAACGCGGTTGCCGATCAGGCGGAAAGCGGAATCGTCGCGCCGCACCACGATGGCGTAGGGGTCGAATGACAGCAGCCGGCCGACCACCTCGTATTTCTCGGGCGTGGCCGATTTGGCGATCAGGCCGTGTTCCACGATGGCGTCCGTCACATAGCAATCGACGCGGCCGCTTTCGAACGCAAGCCAGCCGCGCGGCTGGTCTTCGGTGTCCAGGAAACGGATGCCCAGATTCAGCTGCTTGTCGAGCGCCTTGATGATCTTCTCGTTGGTGGTGCCCTGGTTCACCGCGACGCGCTTGCCCTTCAGGTCCTCCACTTCGCGGATGCCGGAACCCTTGCGCACCAGAAGCTGATTCCCGGTGACGTACATGGTGTAGAGGAAATCGACCTGTTTCTGGCGCGTGAGGTTGTTGGTGGTGGTGGAGCAGGACATGTCGACCGTGCCGTTCACCAGCAGCGGGATCAGCGTCGTGCCCATGATGGTGACGTACTGCACCTCCAGCTTGTCCATCTTCAGCTCGGCCTTCACCGCTTCCACGATGCGGCTGCAAAGGTCGATGGAATAGCCGACGGGCTTGCCGGAGGCATCGGTGAAGCTGAACGGGATCGAGTTCTCGCTGCGGCCGATGACGATGCGGCCGCTGTCCTTGATCTTCTTCAGCGTGCCGTACAGTTCGTCGGCGGCTGCCACCTGTCCTGACAAGGCCGCGAACAGTGCGGCCGCGGCCAGGACCATTATTCTGCGCATCGTTTGTTCCCCCCGTTTCTTCGGTTCAGCCGTGTGTCGCGAGTACGTCGGCGACGATTCCTGCCAGCTTTTCGTAGTCGCCGACTTCGTTGTAGGCCTGCGCGGACAGGCGCAGCCACACCGCGCCTTCCTGCACGTGCAGCGGCACATCCGTGTTTGCGTCCAGCATGTGCCCGCGCAGGGCCAGCGCACGTTCGGCGGTGGCGGCACCGGTGAGCGGCAGGCGCACCAGGCCCATCGCCCCCGCGAGTTCGTTGCCCGAGCCTGTCTCGGTGCCCAGCCGTCCCGCGACCAGGGCCGCGCCTTCGGCCGCCAGGGCGGCGTTGCGCGCGCGAAGGGCGGCGCCGCCGAGGCGATGGTGGAAGTCGATCGCCGCCGTGACAGCCAGATAGGCGCTGGGGTCCCAGGTGCCGGTCCAGTCGAACTCGGCCAGGAATCCCTTGCCGTAACCATGGGAAATCGTAACGGGGTGCAGGTCTTCACGACGGTCGGGCCGCGCGTACAGGAAGGCGCAGCCTTTCGGCGCCATGAGCCATTTGTGGCAATTGCCGACGTACCAGTCGACGCCCAGGGCCGTGACGTCCAGGGTCACCTGGCCGGGCCCGTGCGCGCCGTCAACGAGTGTCGGCACGCCGGCGGCGTGGCACGCCTCGATCATGCGCGCGATCGGCAGCACCAGGGCACTGGAGGACGTGATGTGATCCAGCACCGCGATGCGCGTGCATGACGTGAGCGCGCTGGCAAGGTTGGCGACGATCGCGTCGGAATCAGGGCGGGGGAAGGGGATCGCGACTTCCACCATGCGCGCGCCGGCCCGTTCCGTAACATAGCGTACGGTGTTGCGAACGGCGCCGTAGACATGCGTGAGCACCACGATCTCGTCTCCCGGCGCCAGGCGCAGGGAGCGTAACACCGCATTGCAGCCGACCGTCGCGTTCTCCACGAAGGCGAGATCCGTACCTTCGGCGCCGACGAAGCGCCCCAGCCGGGCCGCGGCGTCGCGCAAGGCGTCCGGCAGGATGCGGCGCATGAAGCGGCTGGGCTGCGCCTCCAGCTGACGGCGCCATTCGTCCTGCGCGGCCAGCACCACTTTCGGCGTGGCGCCGAACGATCCGTGATTGACGGTGAGGTAGTTCCAATCCAGCGCCCACTCGTGGCGGATCGCCGCACCCAGAAGTGGCGTTGCAGCCTGCGTCTCTTCCATGCCCGTTTCCCCCCGGGGGTGCGCCGAGCGGAGGAGCCTATACAGGCCGTGTTCGCGGTCAACGCTCTTTTCGCGGGGTGCACCAGCATAAATGATGCCGATAGCGTGGAAGCGGGCCGCTACGAAGCCGGACTCGTCGGAATCGATCTGACGGAGACTGCTGAACCGGCCGGTAATGACGTATTGGAATGTGACTGGACAGTAACAGCAGGGTCAAGACTTCGCGGGGAATCCCGGTTCAGCCGGCGCGCGCGGGGCGCCCCGCAGCAACCGCGCGCCTCAAAGATACCCGGTGCCGGCCTCTTCGGCGAAGCGTGCCGGGTCGCCTTCCCAGACGATGCGCGCGTGCTCCAGCACGTAGACGCGGTCGGCGTGGGGCAGGGCGAAGGTCACGTTCTGTTCGCCCAGCAGCACGGTGATGTCGGTGGTCTGGCGCAATTTCTCCAGTGCCTTCGACAGCAATTCCAGAATCACCGGCGCCAGCCCCAGCGTGGGTTCGTCGAGGATCAGCAGCTTCGGGCGCATCATCAGCGCCCGCGCGATCGCCAGCATCTGCTGCTCGCCGCCCGACAATGTGCGCGCTGCCTGACCCTGGCGTTCCTGCAGGATCGGGAACAGCTCGAACAGCCAGGCGATCTGCTGGGCCGATTCCGCGCGGGTGCCGTGCTGGCCGCCGAGGTCCAGGTTCTCGCGCACGCTCATGTCGCCGAACAGCTCGCGGCTCTCCGGGCACTGGACGATCCCCGCGCGGGCGATCTGCGCCGGGCTCTTGCCGCCCAGGGTCTCGCCGCGCCAGCGGATCGTGCCGGATGCCGCCACCAGGCCGGAAATGGCATTGAACAGCGTGGTCTTGCCGGCCCCGTTCAGCCCGACCACGGAGACGAACTCGCCCTCGCCGACATGGATGGAAATGTCCTCCAGCGCCTGCGCCTTGCCGTACAGAACGCTCGCGCCTTCCACGCTCAGCAGCGGCGTGCGGCCCTTGCCCTCGCGCTCCGGCCGCGCGGCGGCTTCGATCTTGCCGCCCAGATACACGCGCCGCACCGTCTCGTTGCGCATCACCTCCTCGGCGGTGCCCTCGGCCACATGCTCGCCCAGGTACATCGCCAGCACCCGGTCCACCAGCGCGGCCACGCCCTTCACGTTGTGGTCCACCAGCAGCACGGCATGCCCCTCGGCACGAAAACTGCCGATCAGCGCCGAGAAATCGTCCACCTCGGCCTTGGTCAAACCCGCGAAGGGTTCGTCCACCAGCACCACCTTGGGGTTGCGCGCGATCGCCTTGGCCAGTTCCAGCCGGCGCAGGTCGGCGAACGGCAGCGTGCGCGGCAGGCGGTGCATCACCCGGTCGAGCCCGACGCGCGCGGCGATCGCTTCGGCGCGCGCACGCACATGGCGGTCGGCGGCGAGCATCAGCAGGCTGTCGGGCAGCAGCGCCAGGATGATGTGCTCCAGCACGGTCTGCCGGTGCAGCGGCCGCGCGTGCTGGAACACGATGCCCACGCCTTGTCGCGCGATGCGGTGCGTGGGCCAGCCGGCGACGTCGATCCCGCCCAGCTTCACCGCGCCGGCATTGGGCTTCTCGATGCCCATGATGCATTTCATCACGGTGGACTTGCCCGATCCGTTCGGGCCGATCAGGCCCAGGATTTCGCCGGCGTTGATCGACAGGCTGATGTCCTTCACCGCCACCAGGCCGCCGAACCGCTTGGTGAGCCCTTCGACTTCCAGCAACGCGCTCATTGCCGGCCCTCCGTGCGCAGCAGGCTGCCGAGAAGGCCGCCGGGGAAGAACAGGATCACCACCAGGGCGATGGCGGAGACGACGAAGGTGGAGAGCTGGCCGAGGTCGCGCAGCATCTCGCCCGCCACGATCAGGAAGATGGCACCGATGGCGCCGCCCAGGATGGTGCGCCGGCCGCCCAGCACGGCCGCAATGATCACCTGCACCCCGACGCCGATATCCACCACTGTCCCCACCGATGCGGTGCCGAGATAGAAGATCAGCATGGCGCCGGCGAGCCCGGAGAAGAACGCGCTGATGCAGAATGCCGCCAGCTTGTGCTTGGCGACATTGAAGCCGAGTGCCGAGGCTTCGACCGCGTCCTGGCCGCTCGCCTGCAGGATCAGGCCCACCGGCGAGCGCGCGAGCCCGAACAGCACGGCGCCGCTGATGACCATGAAGCCGAGCGCATACCAGTAGTTCACCCGGTCGCTGATCGACAGTACGTCGGGGATGTCGAGCCCGATCTCGCCGCCGGTCACGCCCGCGAACAGCACGATCACGTTCTGCAGCAGCAGCACGGCCACCAGCGTCACCAGGCCGAAATACGGACCGTGCAGGCGCAGCGCCGGCACCGCCAGAACCACGCCGCCCACCACCGCGGCGGCGGACCCGGCCACCAGGCAGGCCCAGATCGGCCAGGAATAATAATGATTCAGCAGGGCGGCGGCGTAGGCGCCGAGGCCCACCAGGAAGCTCGGGCCGAAATTCACTTCGCCGGCGAAACCGAACAGCAGGTCCCACGCCATGGCGAACACGCCATAATAATAGGCCAGCGTCAGCAGGCCCAGCACATAGCCGCCGACGCCGAACGGCAGCAGCGCCATTACCAGCAGGACGACCAGGGCAACAGGAAGCAGGCGTGCCGTGCGCATCGATTTCACCGCCGTCCCAGCAGGCCCTGCGGCCGCAGATAGATCACCAGCACCAGCAGCAGCAGCACGGGCACCGTGCGGATCGACGGTGAGACCAGATACGCCGTCATCGTCTCCAGATAGCCCACGACATAGGCGGCCAGCAGCGAGCCGGACACGCTGCCCAGGCCGCCGAGCACGACGATGGAGAAGGCGCTGGCGGTCAGCGTGCCGACATTGTCGGAGCTGACGCCAAGAAACGACCCCAGCAGCACGCCGGCGATTCCCGCCAGCACGCCGTAGATGGCCCAGACCAGCAGGTGGATGTTGGCAAGCTCGAAGCCCAGCAGCGTGAGCCCGCGCGGGTTGATCGAGGCGGCCAGCAGCGCCTTGCCCGCCCGGGTGCGATTGACCAGCAGCCACAGCAGCCCGATCGCCACCCAGGACAGCACGGCGGTGACGATCTCGTTGGCGGGGGTGCGCACGCCCATGATATTCACCACGCCGGCGATCAGCGGCCGCACCGTCTTCGGCGAGTTGGTGAAGAAATAGGCCATCGCCTCCTGCAGCATGATCCCCCACAGCAGCGTGCCGGTGAGAACGAAGATCTCCTTCTCCTCGCCGGGGATGGCGCGCGAGGACTGGATCGGCCGCACCACCAGGAGGTAGGTCGCGAACGACAGCACCACGCTCGCGGCCACGCCGGCCAGCGCGCCGCCGAGCGACCCGGCGCCGTAATCGCCGGCCGCCAGCCAGGCGGTGATGGCGGCCGCCACCATGATGGAGCCGTGCGACAGGTTCAACACGCCGGAGACGCCGAAGATCAGCGTGAAACCGATTGCGCCGAGGGCGTACAGGCTGCTGATCGCAAACCCGTCGATGAGAATTTGCAGTCCGACCATGGCTGTCCCGAAACCCCGCCGCGTTCGTCCGGTTCAGGCAGGCGGCGCGGGCAGGGGGGCTGCCCGCGCCGGAACGGTCAGTTCACGGTCTTGATGAAGGAGGGGAACTTCATCTGCCCGCTGGCGGCCTCGGCCGGCCACACCGTGACCTGCTTGCCGCTTTGCCACTGCACCATCAGGCCGGTGATGAAGCCGGGCCCGATCTTCATGCCGTGGGTGAACTGATCGTCCTTGCCGAGGAACTGGATGCGGCCGATGGTGCCGACCCAGTCGGTCTTCTCCATGGCGTCCACGAGCTTGTCCGGCTCGCTGCTGCCGCCGCGCTTGATCGCATCGGCGAACATGTAGACGTCGTCATAGGCGGTGTAGCCGGAATAGGCGGGGGTCACGCCGTATTTCTTCTCGTAGGCGCGGGCGAACGGGATCGTTTTCGGCGTGACTGCCACGTCGGGCGCGGAGAACATGTTGAACACCACGCCTTCCGCCGCGCCATTGGTGTCCTTCCAGAACGTGCTGGTGGTGGCCTGGCTCGACACGCCGAACATGGGGATCGGCACTTGCTGCTGCTGCCACTGCACCGTGGGCTGCGCGCCGACATGGCTGATGCCGGTGACCATGACGTCCGGCTTGATGCCTTCGATCTTGTTGAAGATCGGGGTGAAGTCGGTGGTATCAGGCGACAGCCGGATATGGTCCAGCACCTTGACGCCGATCTTCGGCAGGCATTTCAGGTATTCTTCGTCGAGCGGGATGGTCCAGGCCGCGTCCTCGCTGACCACCACCGCGGTCTTCGCCTTCATCTGGCCGATCAGCAGGTCCTTGCCGCTCTCGCACACCGCATCGGAGATCTGGGTGGAGGCGAGGTAGCCATGGAAGACGTATTTCAGGTTGTTGTAGTCGTCATGGACACGCTTGGTGATCAGGTCGCTCGCCGCACCGGGCGTGATCAACGGCAGCTTCAGCCGCCCCGCCCATGGTTCCAGCGCCAGCACCACCTCGCTGATATAGCTGGCGATGACCGCGTGCACCTTGTCCTGGTTGGCGGCGCGCTGGAAGGCGCGCACGGCGTCGGAGGCGGAGCTGTGGTCGTCATATTCGACGATCTCGATCATGCGGCCGTTCACGCCGCCGGCGGCGTTGATCTCTTCGGCGGCGAGCTTGGCGGCGTTCGGGATGGCGCTGCCGCCAAGGGCCGCGGCCTCGGCAATGACGCCGATCTTGATCGGCTCCGCGGCGCGTGCCGTCGCCGGCAGGCACAGGGCCGCGCCAAGCGCAGCGCCAAAGAGACTGTACAGGTACGCGTGCTTCATTGTTGATGCCGTCCCTCTCCCAGTACTTCGTTGCGATCCGCTTCGGCCGACGCCTCGCTATGCCGGGCCGTGCAATGGGTGGTCTTGCGCCACTCACCTGCAGCGATGAGACAGCGGTCCGATCACCTCTTTACGAAGTGTCACATGCATCTCGATTTGTTGCAACGCTCCCCCGCGCGGGGGTCAGGGCTTCGGCGGCGGGGGCACGTAGGTCGCGGCCTGGTCCGGGTCGATCGCGCGGATGACGTAGTCATCGGCATCGCGCGCATAGGCCGCCCACAGCCGGGCGAGCTCGGCCAGCGGCGTCGCGTGGTCGTCGACGCGCAGGTCCACATAGGGGAAGCTTTCGCGGTCCACCACCAGCAGGGCCGCGGAGCGCACGGCCGCGAACTCGCCGCCGGCGGCCTCGCCGGCCTGGATCGCCTGCACGAGGCGCGCCGCCAGCGGCAGCGCCGGGTCGGCGGCGAAGGCGCGGGCCATCGCGGCGGGCAGCTCGGCGCTGCGCACGATATTGGCGATGGCCACGCAATCCGGCCCGTGTGCCTCGCCGCGCTCGGCGCGCACATGTGCGCCGGTAAAGCTCGCGGTGCGGCCAGCCGCATCGATCACCGCGAGTTGCCGCCAGTCGCGATGCGGTGTCGCCGCCACCGCGCCGTCCAGCGCCTGCTGCGCGGTGAAGCCGCGCGCCAGCAATGCGATGAGAAGCGGCCCAAGCCGCGGATCGGTGCGATGCTGCGTCAGCGCCGCGCCGACGCCGGCGCGTGCAAACGGGCAGCGCGCCCCGACGCCCATCGCCGAGGTGGTCACGACGGCGCCAAGCTGGCCGGTTCGGGCGCAACGGCCCAGCAGCGAATAGGTCATGTCATCCGGGTCCCGTCAGGCGAATCCGGATGCGCCGGATCGCGGTGTCAGATCCGTCGGACGGTATAGGTTTCTTCCAGCGCGCGCACGATGTCGGCGCCATGCGCGGCGTCCCGCGCTTCGAACATCACTTCCAGCTGGGCCGCCTGCACGCTGGGCGAGGCGAACAGCCGCTGATGCGACACCTCGATGATGTTGCCGCCGGCGCCGCCGATCTTGCCGGCAATGTCGGCCAGCACGCCGGGCCGGTCGGGGATCTCCATGACCAGCCGCAACAGCCGCCCGTCGCGCAGCAGGTTGCGCAGCAGCACGTTGGCGAGGATGCGCGCGTCGATGTTGCCGCCGCAGACGGGAATGCCGACGCGCCGCCCGGCGAAACGATCGGGGAACGCCAGCAGTGCCGCGACGCCGGCGGCACCCGCGCCCTCGGCGACCAGCTTCGCGCCCTCTGCCAGCAGGGCGATGGCTTCTTCCACCGCGCGCTCGGGCACCACCAGCACGTCGGCCACATGCGCGCGGATGACGCCAAAGGCCGCCTCGCCGATGTCGCGCACCGCGATGCCCTCGGCAATGGTGGCGCCGCCGACATGCACGGGCTGGCCCGCCAGGCGCTGCGCCAGCGCGGCATAGGCCGCGACCTCGACGCCGATCACCTCGATGCCCGGCTTCACTCCGGTTGCCGCCACCGCGCAGCCGGCGATCAGGCCGCCGCCGCCCACCGGGATCACCAGCGTATCGAGGTCGGGCGCGTCCTCCAGCAGCTCGAGCGCGAGCGTGCCCTGGCCGGCCATCACGCCCCGGTCGTCATAGGGGTGGATGAAGATCAGCCCTTCCTGCTGCGCCAGCACGCATGCATGCTCGGCCGACTCCGCCAGCGTATCGCCATGCAGCACCACGCGCGCGCCCCAGGCGGCGGTGCGCGACACCTTGGTCAGCGGCGTGTGCCTGGGCATCACGATCACCGCGTCGATGCCCAGCAGATGCGCATGCCGTGCCACGGCCTGCGCGTGGTTCCCGGCCGACATCGCGATCACGCCCGCGCGGCGTTCCGCCTCGGTCAGCAGCGCCAGCCGGTTGGCGGCGCCGCGCTCCTTGAACGCGCCGGTCGCCTGCAGGTTCTCGAGCTTCAGCGTGACATCGGCGCCGGTCGCCTGCGAGATCGCGTCGCTGCGCAGGGCGGGCGTGCGCAACACGCGGCCGGCGATCCGCGCCGATGCGGCGCGAATCTCGGCCAGCGACAGCATCGGCATCAGACGAACTTGACGGAGAGGATTTCGTAGGTCCGGTCGCCACCCGGCGCGGGCACCGAAATGGTGTCGCCCACTTTCCGGCCGATCAGCGCCTTGGCCAGCGGGCTCGAAATCGACAGGCGCGCCAGCTTGATGTCGGCCTCGTGCACGCCGACGATCTGATAGGTCGCCTCTTTCTCGGTCTCCTCGTCGACCAGCTGGACATGGGCGCCGAATCGCACATGGTCGCCCGACAGGCTCGACGGGTCGATCACCTCGGCCGCGGAAACGATCTCCTCGAGTTCCAGGATGCGGCCTTCGATGAAGGATTGCCGCTCACGCGCCGCGTGATACTCGGCATTCTCCGACAGGTCGCCGTGGCTGCGCGCCTCGGCGATGGCGCGAATGACCGCCGGACGCTCGATGGTCCTGAGGGTTCGGAGCTCTTCCTCCAACCGCAAAAGGCCGGGGGCGGTCATCGGGAACTTCTGCACGGCGCAAACCTCGGGAACAAGGGTAACGTTGTAGAGTGGGCAGGCGCGGCTGGTCACGCGAATCCGGGGCATGGCCCTGAATCCGGGACATAGCCCTGAAACACGACCGCCGCGGCCAGGTGCCTGTGACCTGGCCGCGACGGAACGTCAGAACGATCCGCGAAAATAGGCTTGCAGCGGCGCGACTTCAAGGGTGCCCGCCTTCAGCGCGGCGATCGCATGCGCCGCGGCCCGGGCGCCGGCGATGGTGGTGTAGTGCGGCACGCCATGCGTCAGCGCGCTGCGGCGGATATCGAAGCTGTCCGTCACCGCCTGGGAGCCCGCCGCGGTATTGATGACCAGTTGCACCTCACCCGAGCGGATGGCGTCCACGCAATGCGGCCGGCCCTCCAGCACCTTGTTCACCACGCCCACCGGCAGCCCGGCCTCGCGCAGGCGGGCGGCGGTGCCGCGCGTGGCGATGATGGAGAAGCCCATCTCCAGCAACCGGCGCGCCACCCCGATCGCCGCGGCCTTGTCGGAATCGCGCACCGACAGGAACACCTGCCCGGACCCGGGCAGCCTGACGCCCGCGCCGAGCTGGCTTTTCGCGAAGGCGCGCTCGAAGCTGGAATCGAGGCCCATCACCTCGCCGGTCGATTTCATTTCCGGGCCCAGGATCGTGTCCACATCCGGGAAGCGGGCGAACGGGAACACCGCTTCCTTCACCGCCACATGCGGCGCGATCGCCTGGTCGTCGAGCCGGAACTCGGACAGCTTCGCGCCGGCCATGACCCGCGCGCCGATCTTCGCCACCGGCACGCCCGTCGCCTTGGCAACGAACGGCACGGTGCGCGAGGCGCGGGGGTTCACTTCCAGCACGTAAACGTCATTGTCCTTGATGGCGTATTGCACGTTCATCAGGCCCACCACGCCCAACGCCTTCGCCATCGCCTCGGTCTGCGCCTTCAGCTCGGTGACGGTCGCGGGCGACAGCGTGTAGGGGGGCAGGGCGCAGGCGGAATCGCCGGAGTGGATGCCGGCCTCCTCGATATGCTCCATCACGCCGGCGACGTAGACGCTGTGGCCGTCGGCGATGCAATCGACATCGACCTCGATCGCGTCGTTGAGGTAACGGTCGATCAGCACGGGATTGTCGCCGGAAACCTGCACGGCCTCGCGCATGTAGCGATGCAGCCCGCGCGAGTCATAGACGATCTCCATGGCCCGCCCGCCCAGCACGTAGCTGGGGCGGATCACCACGGGATAGCCGATCCGCGCGGTGATGGCCTCGGCCTCCTCGGCCGACCGCGCGATGCCGTTCTCGGGCTGGCGCAGGCCGAGCCGGTGCAGCAATTGCTGGAACCGCTCGCGATCCTCGGCGGCGTCGATGGCGTCGGCCGAGGTGCCGAGGACGGGAATGCCGGCCTTCGACAAGGACTGCGACAGCTTCAGCGGCGTCTGCCCGCCGTACTGCACGATGCAGCCCAGCACGGTGCCGTTGGACTGCTCGCGCCGCACCAGCGCGATCACGTCCTCGGCGGTCAGCGGCTCGAAATACAGCCGGTCGGAGGTGTCGTAGTCGGTGCTCACCGTCTCCGGGTTGCAATTGACCATGATGGTCTCGAAGCCGGCTTCCTTCAGCGCGTAGGCCGCGTGCACGCAGCAATAGTCGAACTCGATGCCCTGGCCGATCCGGTTCGGCCCGCCGCCGAGGATGATGATCTTCCGGCGGTCGGTCGGGTCGGACTCGCACGCAGGCTCGCCGAAGCCGCCTTCGTAGGTGGAATACATATAAGGCGTTGCCGAGGCGAACTCGGCCGCGCAGGTGTCGATGCGCTTGTACACGGGATGCACGCCCAGCTTCGCCCGCAGGGCCGCAACGTCGGTCTCGGCGACCCCGGACAGTTGCGCCAGCTGCCGGTCGGAGAAGCCCAGCGCCTTCAGCCGGCGCAGCGCCGTCGCGTCCTGCGGCAGGCCACCGGCGATCTCGCGCTCGGCGGCGACGATGCGCTCCAGCTCGCGCAGGAACCATGGGTCGAACTTGCAGGCGTCGTGGATCTCGTCCACCGACAATCCGGCACGCAGCGCCTGGGCGGCCATCAGCAGCCGGTCGGGCTTGGGCTGCGACAGTGCCGCGCGGAATGCGTCGGGGCCGCCGTCGCCTGGCGCCTCGATCGTATCGAGGCCGGAGAACCCCGTCTCCATGCTGCGCAGGCCCTTCTGCAACGCCTCGGCGAAGCTGCGGCCGATCGACATGGCCTCGCCCACCGACTTCATGCTCGTGGTCAGCATCGCCGGCGTGCCCGGGAACTTCTCGAAGGTGAAGCGCGGGATCTTCACCACGACGTAGTCGATCGCGGGCTCGAAGCTCGCCGGCGTGACGCGGGTGATGTCGTTGGCAAGCTCGTCGAGCGTGTAGCCGACAGCAAGCTTGGCGGCGATCTTGGCGATCGGGAAGCCGGTGGCCTTGGACGCCAGCGCCGAGGAACGCGACACCCGCGGGTTCATCTCGATCACCACCATGCGCCCGTCGGCGGGATTGACGGCGAACTGCACGTTCGATCCGCCGGTGTCCACGCCGATCTTGCGCAGGCAGGCGATGGAGGCATCGCGCATGCGCTGGTATTCCTTGTCGGTCAGCGTCAACGCCGGCGCCACGGTCACGGAATCGCCGGTATGCACACCCATCGGATCGACGTTCTCGATGGAGCAGATGATGATGCAGTTGTCCGCGCTGTCGCGGACCACCTCCATCTCGAATTCCTTCCAGCCCAGCACGCTTTCTTCCACCAGCACCTCGCTGGTGGGCGAGGCGTCCAGGCCGCTGCCGACGATCTGCTCGAATTCTTCCTTGTTGTAGGCGATGCCGCCGCCGGTGCCGCCGAGGGTGAAGCTGGGCCGGATCACCGCCGGCAGGCCGACCAGGGCCAGCGCCGCGCGGGCCTCGGCCATGCTGTGGGCGATGGCGCTGCGCGGGCTCTCGATGCCGATCTCGGCCATGGCGTCGCGGAACTTCAGCCGGTCCTCGGCGCGGTCGATCACCTCGGCCTTGGCGCCGATCAGCTCCACGCCGTATTTCTCCAGCACGCCCGCCGCCGCCAGCTGCATCGCCGTGTTCAGCGCGGTCTGCCCGCCCATCGTCGGCAGCAGCGCGTCCGGCCGCTCCCTGGCGATGATGCGCTCGACCATCTCCAGCGTGATCGGCTCGATATAGGTGGCATCGGCCAGACCGGGATCGGTCATGATGGTGGCGGGGTTGGAGTTCACCAGGATGGTCCGGTACCCCTCCGCCCGCAGCGCCTTGCAGGCCTGGGCGCCGGAATAGTCGAACTCGCAGGCCTGGCCGATCACGATCGGGCCGGCGCCGATGATCATGATGGAGTGGATGTCGGTGCGCTTGGGCATCTCAGGTTCCGGTAAGGGTGCGCGCGGTCTCGACGCCCTTGGGCGTGAGTTCGAGGCGCCAGTGGCAGTGCAGGCTGTTCGACTCCAGGCGGATCGGCTCCCTGATCATCCCCTCGGCGATGCAGGCGGCGACGGCCGCGTGGAACCGGGCGGGATCGAGCGGGCGGCCAGCCGTTTCCTGGACTTTCTCGAAGGCGGCCTCGGCGTTGTCGGCGGTCAGGAAATGCCGCAAGCCGACCAGCAGCAGGATACGGACATGATCATCGGGATCGGTCTCTGGCTGCATGGGATGACGCCTCCTGGGGCTTGGCCTTGTGTGCCTCGATCACCGCGACGAAGCGGTTGAACAGATAATGGCTGTCGGTCGGACCGGGGCTGGCTTCAGGGTGGTACTGCACGCTGAAGGCCGGGCGATCGTTGCAGGCGATGCCTTCGTTGGTGCCGTCGAACAGGCTGGTATGCGTCACTCGCACGCCGGCCGGCAGCGTCTTCTCGTCGATGGCGAAGCCGTGGTTCTGGCTGGTGATCTCCACCTTGCCGGTGGCCAGTTCCTTCACCGGCTGGTTGGCGCCACGATGGCCGCGGTCGAGCTTGAAGGTCTTCGCCCCCAGCGCGATGGCCAGCAACTGATGGCCGAGGCAGATACCGAACAGCGGCTTGCCGGATGCCAGCACGCCCTGGATTGCCGGCACCGCGTACGCCGCGGTGGCCGCGGGATCGCCGGGCCCGTTGGAGAGGAACACCCCGTCCGGCTCATGGCGCAGGATGTCCTCGGCGGTGGCGGTGGCGGGCACCACGGTCACCCGGCAGCCGGCGGCGGCGAGGCAGCGCAGGATGTTGCGCTTGGCGCCGTAATCGACGGCCACGACATGGTATTTCGGATCGGTCTGGCGGCCATGGCCATCGGGCCAGGCCCATTCCGTCTCGTCCCAGTCATAGGACTGGGTGCAGGAGACTTCCTGCGCCAGATCCATGCCCACCAGCCCCGGCCAGTCGCGCGCCTGCGCCGTCAGTGCGGGGAGGTCGAACTGCCCGTCGGCGGGGAAGGCCAGCACGCCGGACGGCGCCCCGCCGTCGCGGATGCGAATGGTCAGCGCGCGGGTGTCCACCCCGGCGAGGCCGGTCACGCCCTGCGCCTGCAGCCAGGCATCCAGCGGCTGGTGCGCCCGCCAGTTGCTGGGCGCGGTGATGTCCTGCTTCACCACCAGGCCGCGGGCGGCGATGTTGGTCGCCTCGATATCCTCGTGGTTGACGCCCACATTGCCGATATGCGGAAAGGTGAAGGTGATGATCTGCCCGGCATAGGACGGGTCGGTCAGGGTTTCCTGGTAGCCGGTCAGGCCGGTGTTGAAGCACACCTCGCCGACCGGCGCGCCGGCGGTATGGGCGCCGAAGCCGCGTCCCCAGAACACGCTGCCGTCGGCCAGCACCAGGGCGGCGGTGGCGCCGGCGGGCGGCGCGCCCGGGACAGGCGCCGGGGCGATGGGCGAGTCGGGCATGGCTTGGCTCTTGTCGGAAGGGAGGGGGCCGGCCAGATCGGCCAGCGACAGGCCGGTGGCGGCGATGATTGCGGGCCAGTGGCGGGCCGGCATGCTGCGGGCCTGGCGCCATTTGCGGACGGCTTCGGTGCCCACGCCCAGGCGGCGCGCGGCGGCCTCGGCGCCGCCCAGGCGCTCGATGATGTCGTCGATGCTCATGACGCCAGGATATGGGAAATTTTTTCCCAGATCAACGCGACCCCGCTATGCGTGGGAAATTTCTTCCCGGTCCACAACGGCGTTCCGACATAATATATGAGGGCGTATGCAGGAGGGCCGTATGACATTGCGCGACGCGTTCACGTCCGAACTGAAGACCGCCATGCTGGCGAAAGACGCCCCGCGCGTCTCCGCGCTGCGCATGATCACCGCGAAGCTCAAGGACACCGACATCGCCGCCCGCCCCAAGGGCATCGACAAGGTCCCGGACGAGGAGATCATCACCATGCTGCGCAGCATGGTGAAGTCGCGCCGCGAGAGCGTGGAGCTGTACCGCCAGGGCAACCGCCCGGAACTGGTGGCCAAGGAGGAGGCGGAGATCGCCGTCATCGAATCCTTCCTGCCCCGGCAGATGGACGCGGTGGCCACCGAAGCGGCGGTGGCGGCGGCGATCGCCGAGACCGGGGCGGCCAGCATCAAGGACATGGGCAAGGTGATGGCGGCGCTGAAGGCGAAGCATGCCGCCGCCCTCGACATGTCCAGGGTCGGCCCGATCGTCAAAGCCCGGCTGGGCGGCTGAATGGCGCTTCCGGCCGGCTTCCTGGACGAGCTGCGCGCCCGCACGCCGCTGGCCGGGGTGATCGGGCGGCGGGTGAGGCTCGCCCGCTCCGGCCGGAACTGGAAGGGCTGCTGCCCGTTCCACGGCGAGAAGACGCCGAGCTTCTACGTCTATGACGACCATTTCCACTGCTTCGGCTGCGGCGCGCATGGCGACGCCATCAGCTTCGTCATGCAGAGCCAGGGCACCTCGTTCCCCGAGGCGGTGGAGCAGTTGGCCGGCGAGGCCGGGATGGACGTACCCAAGCCCAGCCCCGGCGCCGCGGAAGCGGAGCGCCGGCGGCTCGACCTGCATGGCGTGCTGGAGGCGGCGAGCCAAGCCTTCCAGCGCCGGCTGCGCCTGCCCGAGGGCGCGCGCGCGCTCGACTACCTGCGTGGCCGGGGCCTCGCCGAGCAGACCATCCAGCGCTTCGGCCTCGGCTGGTCCGGCGAAGGCCGCGGCGCGCTCGCCGCCGACCTGGCGCGCGAAGGCATCGCGCCGGCGATGCTGATCGAGGCCGGATTGATGAAGCCGCCCGAGGACGGCCGCCCGGCCTATGACCTGTTCTTCAACCGGGTGATGTTCCCGATTCGCGACCGCCGCGGCCGGACGATCAGCTTCGGCGGCCGCATCCTCGGCGACGGCCAGCCGAAATACGTGAACGGGCCAGAGACCGCGCTGTTCTCCAAGCGGCGCACCCTGTTCGCGCTCGACCTGGCGCGCGAGGCCGCCCGCGCCGGCGGCGCCGTGGTCGCGGTCGAGGGCTACATGGACGTGATCGCGTTGCACCAGGCCGGCTTCGCAGGCGCGGTGGCGCCGCTGGGCACGGCGCTCACCGAGGAGCAGCTTGAGGAGCTGTGGCGGCTGTCGCCCATGCCCGTGCTGTGCTTCGACGGCGACGCCGCGGGCGGGCGTGCCGCCGCCCGGGCCGCGGAGCTGGCCCTGCCGCTGCTGACCGCCGAGCGCAGCCTGAAACTGGCGACCCTGCCGTCGGCGGAGGACCCCGACACGCTGGTGCGCCGCCAGGGCCCCGCCGCCTTCCAGGCGGTGCTGGATGCCGCCCGCCCGCTCGCCGAGGCGCTGTTCGGCCTGCTGCGCGAGGGCGCCGGCGACGCCACGCCGGAGCAGCGCGCCGCCCTGCGCACCCGGCTGGAGGCCGCCGCCGGCCAGATCCGCGACAAGTCCCTGGCCAGCGAGTACCGCCGCGCCCTGATGGAGCGCTTCTACGCGCGCCGCCCCGCGCCCGCCCGCCGCGGCGGCGCCCCCGGCCAGCCGAAGCCGCCGCCGGCCTTCCATCGCCCCGCCCTTGGAGTCGGGAACGCTGCCGCCGAGCGCGCCCGCAACCTGGTGGCGATCCTGCTGAACCATCCCGCGCTGCTGCACGATGTCGAGGAGGCGTTCGGCACGATCGACCTGCCGCCCGGCCTCGCCGCGCTGCGGGATGCGATTCTGCATTGGGGAGACGCGGCACAAGCGCTTGACTCGGCTGCCCTGATGACCCACCTCAGCGAAACTGGTTTGGCTGCGGACGCGGCGCAGGCCCTTTCGGCGGTTCCCTACCCGCTGCCGGCCTGCGCTGCGCCTGAGGCCATGCCGGCGGAGGCCGAGGCGGGCTGGTGGCATATCTTCGGACTGATGCATCGCGGCCGTCTGGAAGAGGAAGTGGCAGCGGCCATGCGCGACATGGCCGAACATGCCGACGAGGCGACCCAGCGTCGGCTGATAGCCCTATGTACGGCGCGCAACGCCTTGCGCCAGGGAGAGCAGGGAATGGAGTCCGAGCCATGACCCGGCCCCATGCGTTGAATGATTTTCCGGCCATGCCCGATCACGTCGGGCGTGGCGACCACCGTATTTGCGGAGTGCTCTGATCGATGGCAACCAAGCCGAGCGTGACCACCGACGCCGTATCCGCCGACCAGGATGCCGACACCACGTTGCTCGACAGCCAGTCGGCGGCGGTGAAGCGGCTGATCGCGAAGGGCAAGGAGCGCGGCTACATCACCTTCGATGAGTTGAACGCGGTCCTGCCGCCCGACCAGAACAGTTCCGAGCAGATCGAGGACGTGATGGCCGGCCTGTCCGAAATGGGCATCCAGGTCGTCGAGGGCGAGGAGTCCGAGGAAGGCGAGGCGCCGGTCGCCAAGGCCGAGAAGGCCGAGGGGGAAGGCGAGGCCGAGGAGCAGAGCGGCAACGTCGACGAGGAGAGCCTCGGCCGCACCGACGACCCGGTGCGCATGTACCTGCGCGAGATGGGCAGCGTCGAGTTGCTGTCGCGCGAGGGCGAGATCGCCATCGCCAAGCGCATCGAGGCCGGCCGCGACATGATGATCGGCGGGCTGTGCGAGAGCCCGCTGACCTTCCGCGCCATCATCGCCTGGCACGAGGCGCTGAAGGCCGGGCGCATGCTGCTGCGCGACATCATCGACCTGGAAGCGACCCAGGGCGGCCCCGCCCCGGCCGCGGCGGCCGAAGGCGGCGACGGCGAGGCCGAAGCCGAGCCGGAGGAGTTCCCCGCCGCCGCCGCCCAGGACGACGACGAGGCCGAGGAAGGCGAGGGCGCCGGCCTGTCGCTGTCGGCCCTGGAAGAGAAGCTGAAGCCGGAAGTCCTCGCCAATTTCGAGGACATCGAGGCGCTGTACAAGAAGCTGCACAAGATGCAGGTCAAGCGCCTGGAGAGCATGACCGCGGGCGAGGAGGTCAACGCCCGCAGCGAGAAGAGCTACGACAAGCTGCGCGACGAGCTCGTCGCCAAGGTCGAGCAGGTGCAGTTGCACAACAACCGCATCGAGGAACTGGTCACCCAGCTGAAGCAGCTCAACCAGCGCCTGACCGGGCTGGAAGGCCAGCTGCTGCGCATGGCCGAAAGCTGCAAGGTGCAGCGCGACGACTTCCTCAACCAGTATCGCAGCCACGAGCTGGACCCGAACTGGGTGGAGCGGATCGGCAAGCTGCCGGGCAAGGCGTGGAAGACCTTCGCCACCAGGCACCCCGAGGACATCACCAAGGTGCGCGCGCAGATCGCCGCGGTGGCCACCGACGCCAGCCTGCCGATCAGCGAGTTCCGCCGCGTCTACATGACCGTCAGCCGCGGCGAGCGCGACAGCGCACGGGCGAAGAAGGAGATGATCGAGGCGAACCTGCGTCTCGTGATCTCGATCGCCAAGAAATACACCAATCGCGGCCTGCAGTTCCTGGACCTGATCCAGGAGGGCAATATCGGCCTGATGAAGGCGGTCGATAAGTTCGAGTACCGGCGCGGCTACAAGTTCAGCACCTACGCCACCTGGTGGATCCGCCAGGCGATCACCCGCAGCATCGCCGACCAGGCGCGCACCATCCGCATCCCCGTGCACATGATCGAGACGATCAACAAGCTGGTGCGCACCAGCCGCCAGATGCTGCACGAGATCGGCCGCGAGCCGGCCCCGGAGGAACTGGCCGAGAAGCTCGGCATGCCGCTGGAGAAGGTCCGCAAGGTCCTGAAGATCGCCAAGGAGCCGATCAGCCTGGAAACCCCGATCGGCGACGAGGAAGACAGCCATCTCGGCGATTTCATCGAGGACAAGAACGCGGTCATCCCGCTGGATGCCGCGATCCAGGCCAATCTGCGCGAAGCGACCACGCGGGTGCTGTCCAGCCTGACGCCGCGCGAGGAGCGCGTGCTGCGCATGCGCTTCGGCATCGGCATGAACACCGACCACACGCTGGAGGAAGTGGGCCAGCAGTTCAACGTGACGCGCGAACGCATCCGCCAGATCGAGGCCAAGGCGTTGCGCAAGCTGAAGCACCCCAGCCGCAGCCGCAAACTGCGCAGCTTCCTCGACGACTAGGATCACCAGGATGACCGGGGGCGAAAGCCCCCGGCCTTTCTGCGCAGACGGGAGCCGAACCGTGGAGCCAGTTGATCGCGTCGGGGTGGTGGTGACGTTCCTGCGGATGGACGAGCCGCCCCGCGATCCCGCGCCGCCCTTGCCCGAGGGGGCCGAGGTACGGCTGATCCGGGACTGTTCGGTGCCGTTCTACCGCATGCTCTATGACACCGTCGGCGCGCCTTATGTGTGGTGGCTGCGCCGGACGATGCCGGACCACCAGTTGGCCGGGCTGCTGCGCGATCAGCGGGTGTCGATCCACGTGCTGTACATGAACGACGAGCCGGCCGGCTTCTATGAGCTGGACAGCACGACGTGGCCGGTGGTGAACCTCAGCTATTTCGGCCTGATGCCGCATGTCGTGGGGATGCGCATGGGCTATGCGTTCCTGCGGCATGCCGTGGATGCGGTGTGGCGCGGCGGGGCGCGGGCGATGACCGTGAACACCTGCACCGCCGACCATCCGCGCGCCTTGCCGACCTATCGGCGCGCCGGGTTCCACGTGGTGCGCCAGGTGCGCGAAGAGTGGAACGTGCCCAGGCGGCTGGGCCTGCAGATCCCAGACGCCTTGCGGCTGTAACGGCCGCGGCCTCCGCCGCAGGTCAGGCGGGCTGGCCGGGCGTATGGATCCGGGCGATCTCCCGCTGCAGCTTCTGGCGCATCGCGGCGGCAAATCCATTGAAATCCTGGCATTGCAGCACGAAGGCGCCGGGGCCGCCGACGACCTCGCGGGTGTAGCTGGTCAGCAGGTCCGGCTCCTCGTGCAGGACGCACAGGCCATTGATGGTGACGCCGGCCTCGGCCAGGCGGTCGCGCACCGGGCCGGGCGGCGTGCCGTCGTTGGAGCGGCCATCGCCGACCATGTCGATCACCCGGCGGCGCGCGGCGGCGGGCGCGATCTGCAGCAGCTTCTCGCAGGCCAGCAGCGCCTCGCCGATGGCGGTGGAACCGGCGCGGACGATGCGCGGCACGTTCTCCACCTGTTTGGCGAAATCCTCGAGCTCGGTCTGGGTGCCGATCCGCATCCAGTCCACCAGCACTTCCTGGTCGGCGCGCCCGGACCACAGCAACACGCTGCACAAGCTGCCGCCCTGCGGGCCGGTGGTCAGCCCGGCGGCCACCTCGTCGTGGCGCAAGGCAGCGGCGCAACCGCCGGCCATCAAGCCGAATTCATCGTACGTCACGCTCGCCGAGCAGTCGAAAGCGAGCACCAGGGCCAGATCGACATTGTCCATGCCGACGGAAGTAAGGCCGGGCGGGCTTGAGCGGAAGCGGCATCCGGCCGATCATCCATGAAATTGCGGGGAGGGCGCCGATGCGAGACACCGAACAGGCCGTGACGACGGCGCAGACGCGCCTGCCGCTGTCGCGCATCACCGTGCTGGACCTGACGCTGGCGCGCGCCGGCCCCACCTGCGTGCGCCATTTGGCGGACTGGGGCGCCAACGTCATCCGCATCGAGCCGCCGGGCGCGGGCGCCGAGGAGGTGACCGGCAAGCGCGACGGGTTCGACTTCCAGAACCTGCACCGCAACAAGCGTGCCATCCGCCTCGACCTGAAATCGCCGGAGGGGCATGCGGCGTTCATGCGCCTGGCGGCGACCGCCGATGTGATCGTGGAGAACATGCGCGCGGCCGTGAAGCACCGGCTGAAGGTGAGCTACGACGACGTGCGCGCCGTCAATCCGCGCATCGTCTACGGCAGCATCAGCGGCTTCGGGCAGGACGGCCCCTACGGCAAGCGCGCCGGTGTGGACCAGATCGCCCAGGGCATGGGCGGGCTGATGTCGATCACCGGCCTGCCCGGGCAGGGCCCCGTGCGCGTCGGCATCCCCATCGCCGACCTCACCGCCGGCAATCTGCTGGCGCTCGGCATCATGACCGCGCTGTTCGACCGCGAGGCGACCGGCGTCGGCCGCTGGGTGACCACGAGCCTGCTGGAGGCGCAGGTGTTCATGCTGGACTTCCAGGCCGCGCGCTGGCTGATGGACGGCGAGGTGGCGCAACAGGCCGGCAACGATCATCCCACCGGCATCCCCACCGGCGTGTTCCCCACCAGCGACGGGCACATCAACATCGCCGCTAGCTCCAGCCGGTTGTGGGGGCGGTTCTGCGATGCCATCGGCCATCCGGAGTGGAACGCCAATCCCGCGTGGCAGACGCAGCAGGGCCGCAGCGACGACCGCAAGGCCATCAATGCCGCGATCGGCGAAGTGACCCGGCACGAGCCTGCCGCCCACTGGATCGAGCTGTTCGAGGAAGCCGGGATTCCCTGCGGCCCGATCAACACCATCGACAAGGTCTTCGCCGATCCGCAGGTGCAGCATCTGGGGCTGGCGAAGCCGGTGCGGCACCCGCGGCTGGGCGTCACGCCACTGGTGGGCTCGCCCATCAACCTCTCCGGCGTTCCGAAGGACATCCGCTCGGCCACCCACGACGCCGGCGCGGATACCGACGACGTGTTGCGCGAAGTGGGCTATAGCGACAGCGAGATCAACGACATGCGCAGCAAGGGCATCATCTGATGAAGGAATACGCTGACGGCAAGATGCTGGCGGAAGTCGAGGACGGCGTCGGCCTGATCACCTTCAACCAGCCCGAGAAACGCAACGCCATGTCGGTGAACATGTGGCTGGGCCTGGGCGAGATCCTCGACGCGTTCGCGGCCGACGGCGGCATCCGCGCGGTGGTGCTGACCGGCGCCGGCCACAAGGCGTTCGTGTCCGGCGCCGATATCAGCCAGTTCGAGCAGCAGCGGGCGAACGCCAATGCGCAGCTCGAATACGACCGGCTGACCAGCGCCGGCCGCGCCAAGCTGGCCGCCTTCCCGAAGCCCGTCATCGCACGCATCCGCGGCTACTGCCTGGGCGGCGGCCTGGGCATCGCCATGCAGGCCGACCTGCGCATCGCCGCCGAGGATTCGCAGTTCGGCATCCCCGCGGCGCGGCTGGGCATCGCCTATGGGTTCGACATGGTGCGCAAGCTGGTCTCGCTGGTCGGGCCGGCGCATGCGCGCACGTTGCTGTTCACCGGCGAGCGCATCGACTCGGCCGAGGCGCAGCGGATCGGCCTGGTGAACAAGGTGGTGCCGGATGCCGACCTGTCGGACGTGGTGTTCGACATGGCGCGCACCATTGCCGACAACGCCCCGCTGTCGCTGCGCGCGGCGAAGCTCGCCGTGAACGAGGCGGTCAAGAGCGAGAGCGAGCGCGATGCGGCCGCGGTGCACGCGGCGGTGACGGCCTGCTTCGACAGCACCGACTACCGCGAGGGCCGCACCGCGTTCATGGAGAAGCGACCGCCGCGTTTCCTGGGGCGCTGAGGCCGCCGCCGCTTCCGTGGCGGCGCGCAATCGCTTAAGAGTGATGCAGATGACGGTGGCCCGAAAGGGCTGAAACGGGAACGTGCGAAGCCGGGGAACCGGCGTATCCGCGGCTGCCCTCGCAACTGTAGGCGGTGAGCCTTCGCCCGGCGTGCCATTGCCCCCGCAACGGGGGCGAGAAGGCGGGCGAATGCACCGGGTGCCATCGACGCGATGGCCCCCGCGCACCGCGAGCCAGGAGACCGGCCGACATCGAGACTGCGCGCGCGCGACGGGCGAGGTGCACCGGCGCAACGGGAGAGAGACCCGCAGGCGGCAATCGCCCTTCGAACGGCGCCCACGCGCCCGGGCCATGCCCCGGCGCCAAGGCACCTTGCCTGCCTGGAGACCCGCATGCGCCGCATGCTTCTGGCCACCTTGTTCTCGTCCGTCGCCGCCTCCGCCTTTGCGCAAGACTATGCCGTCCCGCTGCCCGACCTGGTGGTGACGGCCACGCGCATTCCCACGCTGATCGACCGGATTCCCGCGGGCGTCACGGTGATCAGCCGCGCCGCCATTGAGACCCACGGCTACACCACGCTGGTCGAGGCACTCAGCACCGTGCCGGGCCTGCGGGTGGTGCAGTCCGGCGGCCCCGGCGGCAACGGCAGCGTGTTCGTCCGCGGCACCAACTCCAACCACGTGCTGGTGCTGCGCGACGGCGTGCCCGTGAACGATCCGTCCGACCCGGGCGGCCTGTACAATTTCGGCGTCGACACCCTGGCGGATATCGAGCGGATCGAAGTGGTGCGCGGGCCGATGTCGAGCCTGTACGGATCGGGTGCGATCGGCGGCGTGATCAACCTGATCACGCGCAAGGGCACGGGCGCGCCGCACGCCACCGCCGAGATGGCATTCGGCGTGCCGCGCGCGGCGCAGGGCGCGGCGGGGCTCTCCGGCGTCACCGGCAAGTTCGACTACAGCCTGAACGCCGAGAGCCGGGCCGACCGCGGCTTCGACACCACGCCGCAGCGCGAGAGCGTCTACAACGGCGTGCGCAACAAGTTCAAAACCACGGCCGGAACGATCAATCTCGGCTACACGCCGATCGAGGGCACGCGCATCGGGGCCTATCTGCGCGGCCGGACCTCCACGTTCAACCTCGATGAGCAGGGCTTCCCGGCCTATGACGCGAGCCTGTACGAGGCCCATGACGACGCGGTCTACGGCCGGCTCGGCGTCAACAGCAAGCTGTTCGGCGGCGTGTGGGAAACCGCGATGTTCATCGCGCGGGGCCAGACGGACCGGCATTACATCGAGCCGCTGGAAGCCGCCGACCCGAACCAGACGCAGAGCGACACGCGCTATCACGGGCGGCGGACCGAGCTGCAGTGGAACAACACCGTCCACCTGCCGGATTACGGGCCGTCGAGCGATACCGCGCTGATCTTCGGCTATTCGCACACCCTGGACTCGTCGCATTCGGTTCTGGCCGCGAATTTCGCGGGGTTCCCGTTCCAGTCGAACATCCGCGCCAGCGCCACCTCCAACGCCGGCCATGCCGGCCTGCAGACCCTGCTCTGGCAGCGCCTGACGCTGACCGCGGACATGCGCGAAGAGGATGCCCGCTATGGCGGCTCGGCGTTCACCTGGCGCGCCGGCGGCGTGCTGGCGGTGCCGGAGGTGCTGTCGCGCTTCAAGGCGTCGTACGGCACTTCGTTCCGCGCGCCGTCGCTGTACGACCTGTTCGGCGTGGACACCACCGGCTACATGGGAAATCCGAACCTGCGGCCGGAGCGCAGCACCGGCTACGAGCTTGGCTGGGCGATCGACGTGCCCGCACTCGGGCGCCGCGACGCGGCCACGCTGGAAGTGACCTATTTCAACACCCGCATCCGCGACCTGATCCAGGTCATCTTCGCGCCCAACTTCATGTCGTCGACCACGGAGAACGTCAACCGGGCCAATATCCAGGGCGTCGAGAGCAGCCTGACGCTGCGCCCGGCAAGCTGGCTGGAGACGGTGCTGACCTATACCTGGACCGACGCGCGCGACGCCGCAACCAACGCGCGGCTGCTGCGCCGCCCGGTCGACGCGATCAGCGCCAGCCTGCGCGCGACCCCGCTGCCCGGGCTGACGGTGGTTCCGGAGCTGATCTACACCGGCGCCTTCCAGGATTTCCTGATCGACGACAACGGCTTCCCCATCGGCACCGGGCGCGCCAAGCCGGGCGCGATCGTGAACCTGACCGTCACCTATGCGCTGACCCCGCAACTGGCCTTGTTCGCGAACGGCCGCAATCTCGGCAGCTCGCGCTTCGAACCGGCAAGCGGCTTCCAGACGCCGGGCCGGTCGCTGCTGGCCGGCGTGCGGGCAAGATTCTAGCTACCGGTTGGCGCCGGGCACCCACAGCACGTCGGCAACGCCGCCGCCGTTCAGCCGGCGTCCGAGCACGAACAGGTGGTCGGACAGCCGGTTGAGATAGCGGATCAGCGCCTGGTTCACGCCGTCCGCGCGCGCCAGCGCCACCACCCGGCGCTCGGCGCGGCGGACCACGGTGCGGGCCAGGTGGGCGTGGGCCGCGCCGGGTGTGCCGCCGGGCAGGATGAAGCTGGTGAGCGGCGGCAGGCTCGCGTTCATGGCCGCGACCTCGGCTTCCAGGCGCAGCGACGGTGTATCGGTCAGGCGCATGCGATCGCCGGCGGCACCGGGAACGCACAGGTCGGCGCCGGCGTCGAACAGGTCGTTCTGGATGCGCGCGAGCATGGCGTCGGTCTCGGCATCGCCACTGGTGTGCAGGCGCAGCAGGCCGATCGTGGCATTGGCCTCGTCGACGCAACCAACGGCCTCGACCCGCAAGGCGTCTTTCGGCACCCGTGTGCCGTCGCCCAGCGAGGTCTCCCCGCCGTCGCCGCCGCGGGTGATGACGCGATTGATCCTGACCATGGCAAATCCTAATCCATTTCGAAATTCACGTTCATATCGAACACATCCGCCACCGCCTGCCCATCCCTCATCGCCGGCTTGAACCGCCAGCGCGACGCGATGGTGTCGCGGGCGGCGCGGTCGAGGCGCGGCGAGCCCGAGGATTTCACCACCTCCACCAGCGTGGCCAAGCCGCTGGCGCCGACATGGATGCGCAACGTCACCGTGCCCTGCTCGCCGCGCCGCGCCGCCTCCAGCGGGTAAGGCGGCGGCGGATTGCCGCCGGCGGCCTGGGCGGGGCGCAGATGCGGGTCGCGTTCCAGGATCCTGGCCTGCGGATTGGCGTCGTTGGCGCCCAGCCGGACCGAGGGCGGTGCTGCGGGTGCGGCCGGCATGGACGGCGCGACGGCATTGGGTGGGGTGGCGGCGATGTCGCCGTCGGGCGGCACGTCGGGGGGCGGGGGCACGGCCGGCCGCGGCGGCATGTTCACCTGGTCCGGCGCCGCCACGGCCGGGGCGGGCGGGCCCGGGACGGCTGGCGGGGAGGGGGTGTCGCGGCCGTCCTGCGCCACCGGTCCACCGGGAGCGCCGGCGCCCTCGATCACCTCGACCTCCGCTGCCTGGTCGGGCGGCGGGGCCGGGCGGTCGAAATTGGCGCTTGCCAGCATCAGGGCCGCGATGACCAGCACGTGGCCGGCGGTGGCGATGAGCAGCCCTCGCTTCATGCCACCGGCGGCAGCAACCGCGGCGTGGGATCGGGGCCCCAGGGCAGGCCGAAGGCGGAAGCGGCGGCCGGCAGCGCCTCGGCGGGCGGCGCGTCGGCGATCACGCGGCCATGGTCCAGCACCAGCATCCGGTCGGCATAGCGCAGCGCCAGATCCAGCGCGTGCAGCACCACCACGACGGCGCGCCCGGTTCGCGCGGTGGCCTGCAGCAGCGCCATCACCTCGTGCGCCGCGGCGGGGTCCAGGTCGGATGTCGGCTCGTCCAGCAGGAAGACCTCCGGTTCCGTGGCGAAGGCACGGGCCAGCATGGCGCGGCGCGCCTGGCCGCCGGAAATCCGGTCGATGCGCGCCGCCTGCAGCCCGATCAGGCCACAGGCCTGTAAAGCCCGGGTTACCGGGGCTGCGGCCGAGTCGCGATGCGGGATGCGGCCGAGTGCGGCCACCTCCGCCACCGTCAGCCCCCAGGCGCAGCGCGCGCCCTGCGGCAGGTAGGCGACGCACCGCGGGTCGCGCGCCGGCAGGCCCGGCAGCAGGCCGGCGAGGGCGCGCAGCAGCGTCGACTTGCCGGCGCCGTTCGGGCCGCACAGCGCTACCAGCGCGCCGGGCGCGGCGCAGACATGAATGTCGTGCAGCACGGCCCGGCCGCCCAGGCTCACCGAGGCGGCCTCCAGCGCGATCACGGCGCCACGCGCCGGGCGATGCGCACCAGATAGGGCGCGCCGAGCAACGCGGTCAGCACGCCCAGCCGCGGCTCCTGCGCCAGCGGCAGCAGCAGCGGGGCAATGCGTGCCAGCAGGTCGGCGGCCAGCAGCAGGGCGGCCCCGGCCAGCATCGAGGCGAGCAGCAGCCCGCCGGGTCGCTCGCCCAGCGTCGGGCGCAGCAGATGCGGCACCACCAGCCCGACGAAGCCGATGCCGCCGGCGACCGCGGCCCCCGCGCCTACCGCCAGCGCCACGCCGAACGCCGCCACGCGCAGCGTGCGCGCCACCGGCACGCCCAGGCTGGCGGCCACGTCCTCGCCCAGCGCCAGCGCGTCGAGTCCGGGACCCAGGCGCAGCAGCACGGCGCAGCCCAGCAGAATTGGCGGCGCCGCCAGCGCCAGATGCAGCAGGCTGCGATCCTCCAGCCCGCCCATCAGCCAGAAGGTGATCTCGGCCAGCGCGTACGGATTGGGCGCCAGGGTCAGCGCCAGCGCCAGCAAGGCAGCGGCGATGGCCGACAGGGCCACGCCGGCCAGGATCAGGGACGGGCCGGTCGCCGCACCGGCGAAGCGCAGCAGCAACACGCAGCCCAGCGCCGCGCCGGCGAGGCCGGCCAGCGGCAGGGCGGGGGCGAAGACGGCGGACAGACCCCAGTAGAAGGCGATGACGGCGCCGAGCCCGGCGCAGCCGCCGATGCCCAGCAGCCCGGGATCGGCCAGCGGATTGCGCAATGCGCCCTGCAGCACCGCGCCAGACAGCCCGAGGCTGCCGCCGACCAGCAGCGCCAGGGCGCTGCGCGGCAGCCGGATCTGCACGAGGATCAGCGGGTCGGGCACGCCGAGCCCCGCCGCGCCGACCAGCAGCCCCAGCCCGGACAGCACCAGGACGGCGGCGACGAGTGCCCGGATCATCGCGCCAGCAGCTCGACGGCGCGCACCGTCCAGGGGCCGCCGCACGCCAGCAAAGCCGGCGGGATGCTGCGGCGGGGGATGCCGGCGAGCGCGGGGTGCTGCAGCAGATCGGTGGCAAGCGAGGGGTAGTCGGGCGCCTGCGCCACCACCAGCAGCGCCGGCGGATCCGCCACCACCGCTTCCAGCCCGAGCCGGGCGCCGGTGCCGGCGTTGATCAGGCCGGCCGCGTGGAGCACCGCATCTTCCAGCGAGCGCGGCGGGGCGGTGTAGCCGCGGGCCTGCAGCGGCAGCGCCCGCAACGGCGGGCGGCGAGGCACGGCGGCCAGGCGCGAATCCATCTCCACCAGCAAGGCGAGGCCCCGCGCGGGCGCGCCCAGCAGTTCGGCCAGCCGGCGCGTCTCGGCGCGGATCGCGGCGAAATCCTGCGGCAGCCGGGTGCGCTCGACCGGCACGCCGCGCCGCTCCAGCGCCGCCAGCGTCGTCTGTGCCCCGTACGGCCCGGCCAGCACGAGGTCGGGATGCAGCGCCAGCACCGCCTCGGCGTCCGGGCGCACCCAGGGGAAGTTCCGCGCCGCCTCCGCCACCACCGACAGCGCGGGGTCGCGGGCCAGCGGGCTGAGGGCGGCGATGCGCTGCGGCGCCAGCAGCACCAGGAATTCGTCCGTGCACAGATTGAGCGAAACCACTCCCCCGGCCTGCGCCGGCGAGGCGGCCAGCAGCGCCAGCAGCGCGAGCAGACGGAGCGGCCAGCGGGTCACAGCACGAGGATGCCCCGGTGCTTCGCCTTGCCTTCGGGCTCGACATGGATGGTGATCATCAGGCCTTCCATCTCCGCCTTCAGGGCCGCCTCGATGCGGTCGCAGATCGCGTGCGCGTCTGACACGCTCATGGCCCCGGGCACCACGAGGTGGAATTCCAGGAAGGTCAGGCGGCCGGCATGGCGGGTGCGCAGGTCGTGCGCCTCGATCGCGCCCTCGGCGTGCTGGCCGACCAGCGTGCGGATGCGCTCCACGATCTCGGCCGCGGGGGCTGCGTCCATCAGCCCGCCGACGGAGTCGCGGATGACGAGGGCGCCGGAGGCCAGGATGTAGACGGCGGTCATCGCCGCCAGCAACGGGTCGAGCCATTGCAGGCCGGTCACGACCACCAGCCCCACGCCGATGAGGACACCCGCCGATGTCACGACATCGGACATCAGGTGATGCCCGTCCGCGACCAGCGCCGGCGAGCGCAGCCTTCGGCCGCGGCGGATCAGCACCATCGCCCAGGCCAGGTTCAGCACGGTCGACACGGCATTCAGCGCCATGCCCAGAAGCGGGGCCTCGATCGGTTGCGGGTTGGTGTAGGCGTGCCAGGCGTGCTGCAGGATGGCGATCGCGGCCACCACGATCAGCACGCCCTCGATCACGGCGGAGAAGAATTCCGCCTTGTCGTGGCCATAGGGGTGGTTGGCGTCGGCCGGCACGGCCGCCAGGCGCAGGGCCAGCAGGGCAACGATTCCCGCGGCCACGTTCACGACCGACTCGGCCGCATCGGAGAACAGCGCCGCGCTGCCGGTGATCGCCCAGGCGGCCATCTTGAGGCCCAGCACGACCAGGCCCACGACAATGCTGCCGGCTGCAATCCGCTGAGCCTGTTTCACCTGCCACCCGCCGTCATGATGCGCCGCGTCCTCATGATGAGCCGGTCACAGGCCAGCCTGGGTGCGCGTCTAGCAAAACCCCGGGGGGGCGTCACCAGCGCCATACGCCGGGCAGGGCGCTACGGCGCCCCCGACCGGTCGATGAACACGCGTTTGCGGGCATAGGACAGCCAGATGCGGCGCCCCCCCAGATAATCCGAGCCGATGATCATATCGATCCCTGGCTCCGGCCGGTCGGTCACCAGCATCGCCGGAGCGGGGAAGGTTTCGTCGCCGACCTTGATCTCGCGGAAGCGATGGAAATGCGCCGTTGGCGTCGACGGCCCGGTGCCCACCAGCCTGGTGCTGGGATCGCGCGCCAGCATCTCCGGCGTCACCCCGAGCGCCGCCGCGACGTCCCTTGCCACCAGCGATGCGGCGGCGCCGGTGTCGAGCAGCGCCATGAGCGGCCGGCCGTCGAGCACGACCGGAATCATGAAACGCCCGCGGTTGGAGGCGCTGGCATCGATGGTGGTGTAAGGGCCCGTCCAGGGCGGCACCGTCGTGTCCGGACACATCCGCCCCGCGTACAGCGTGACGCGGCGGCGCGGCAAATCGAGATCGATTTCGAATGCGGACAGCACGGACGCGCCGAACAGCCCGTCGATCATCTCCTGCCCGCCGATCGGCGAATTGCGCGGCAGCACCCGCACGGGGTGGTCCGGCACCGGGATGCCGGCAATCTCGAAATCGCGCAGCTTGCCGGCGAAGAAGCGCGACTCCCCGCCGGCGCCGCGGCCGGCCAGGATGTTGCCGGCATCGGTCTCGAGGTCGAGCCGTCGCAGCGCGGTTTCGGTGAGCACGACGCTGTCCGCCCCGGTATCGAGGATGAACGTCGTCGGCTTGCCCTTGATCGAGGCTTTCACCAGCGGAACGTTGCCGCGCATCTCCACCGCGATCGCGGCGCGCGGACGCAGCCCACACGTGTCGTAATCGAAATCATCCCGGGGCGCCGTCACGCAGGCGGCAAGGGCGAGCAGCAGCGGCAGCAGGCGGAGCGGCGCGAGGAATCGCATGCGCCAAGCCTAGAGCATTATCCGGCCGCGGAGGACCGGAAAAAGACCGTTGCCTCGATGACGTTGCCGTGCCGCCGGCCCGGCGCCCGCGAATGTTACACCGAGAAGTATTTCGCGTGCGGGTTCAGCACCACGATCGCGCTGGTGGACTGTTCGGGGTGCAACTGCCACTCGTCGGACAGCGACACGCCGATGCGCTCGGACTCCAGCAGCTTCAGCAACGGCTCCTGGTCCTCGAGCTTCGGGCAGGCCGGATAGCCGAACGAGTAGCGGCTGCCGTGATAGCCCTGCTGCAGCATCTTCTCCAGGTCGCGGTCGTCCTCGCCGGCGAAGCCGCATTCCGCGCGGATGCGCTTATGCGTGTACTCCGCCATCGCCTCGGCCATCTCCACCGACAGGCCGTGCAGGTACAGATAGTCCTGGTAGCGGTTGTCCTCGAACCACAGCCGCGCGGTGTCGCTGGCCTGCTGGCCGACGGTGACCACCTGCAGGCCGATCACGTCGCGCTCGGCGTCATCGACGTCGCGGAAGAAATCGGCGATGCATTCGCCGTCCTCCTTGGGCTGGCGGGGCAAGGTGAACCGGCACAACTCGGTGGCGCCGTCCTGGTCGAAGATGATCAGGTCGTTGCCCTGGCCGGCCGCCTTCCAGTAGCCGTAGATCGATTGCGGCTTGAGAATGCCCTCGTCTTCGCAGATTCCAAGCATGCGCTTCATCACCGGGCGCAGCTCCTGCTTCGCCCAGCCCAGGAAGTCGTCAAGACCACGGCCCTGTTTGCGGAAGCCCCATTGCAGCTGGTACAGGCTGCGCTCGTTGATGAACGGCACGATCGCCCTGGGCGAGGCCTCGATCGTGCGGGCACCCCAGAACGGCGGCTCGAACGGCGGCACATCGGCGGTCAGGCGGCGGCGGCGCTTCTGCACGGTCAGCACGTCCACCGGCTGGAACGCCCGCGCGTCGGCCTGGCCCAGCGTGCGCGCGGTGTTGCGGGCCTTGCCGGCCCGCTTGGCCTGGACCGCCGTCAGATAGTCCTCGAACGCGTTGCCGGTCACGCGGTCCATCAAATGCAGCCCGTCGAACGCATCGCGCGCGTAGGCCACGCGGCCGCAGGCATAGGCACCCACGCACACGTCCTCGACATAGTTGCGGGTCAGCGCGGCGCCGCCGAGCATCACCGGAATCTCCAGCCCCTGGCGCGACATCTCCTCGAGATTCTCGCGCATCACCACGGTCGACTTCACCAGCAGGCCGGACATGCCGATGGCATGGGCGCGATGCTCCTTGGCCGCCGCAACCATGTCGGCCAGCGGCACCTTGATGCCGAGGTTGACCACGCGATAGCCGTTGTTGGTGAGGATGATGTCGACCAGGTTCTTGCCGATGTCGTGCACGTCGCCCTTCACCGTCGCCAGCACGATCGTACCCTTCTCCTGGCCGTCCACGCGTTCCATGTGCGGCTCCAGATGCGCGACCGCCGCCTTCATGGTCTCGGCACTCTGCAGCACGAAGGGAAGCTGCATCTTGCCGGCGCCGAACAGCTCGCCCACCACCTTCATGCCGTCGAGCAGGATGTTGTTGATGATGTCGAGCGGCTTGTGGACCTGCATCGCCTGGTCCAGCTCATCGCCCAGGCCCTTGCGGTCGCCGTCGACGATGCGGTCCTTCAGCCGGCCCTCGACGGTCTCGGCACGGGTCTTCTTCACCGCGTCGGCCAGCTTGCGGTCGGCGAAGATCTCCAGCACGCGCTGCAGCGGGTCGTAGCCGTCGCGGCGGCGGTCGAAGATCAGGTCTTCGCAGACCTGCACTTCCTCCGCCGCGATCAGGTGCAGCGGGCGGATCTTGGAGACATGCACGATGGCCCCGCTCATGCCCGCTTTCACGGCATGGTCGAGGAACACGCTGTTCAGCACCGCGCGCGCGGCCGGGTTCAGGCCGAAGCTGATATTGGACAGCCCGAGAATGATCTGGATGTCCGGGAAGCGCTCGCGGATCATGCGGATGCCTTCCAGCGTCCACTGGCCGAGCTTGCGGTCGTCCTCGTTGCCGGTGGCGATGGTGAAGGTCAGCGGGTCGATCAGCAAGTCGGACTGCTCGAGCCCGTGGCGGGTGCAGGCGAACTCCACCAGGCGGGTCGCCACCTCCAGCTTGCGTTCGGGCGTCTTCGCCATGCCCTGCTCGTCGATGGTCAGCGCGATTACCGCGGCGCCGAAGCGTCGGGCCAGGATCAGGCGGTCATGCGCCGCCTTCTCGCCGTCCTCGAAGTTGATCGAGTTGATGATCGGCTTGCCGCCATGCAGTTTCAGCGCGCTTTCGAGCACCGGCGTCTCGGTGCTGTCGATCACCAGTGGCGCATTGACCGAACCGGTGAAGCGGCGGATCACCTCGTCCATCTCGCGGCGCTCGTCGCGGCCGACGAAGGCGGTGCAGACGTCGAGGCTGTTGGAGCCCTCGGCGATCTGCTCGCGGCCCATCGCCACGCAGCCGTCCCAGTCGCCCTTCTCCTGCCGCTCGCGCCACTTCTTCGAGCCGTTGGCGTTGCAGCGTTCGCCGATGGAGAAATAGCTGTTCTCCTGGCGCAGCGGCACCTGCTGGTACAGGCTCGCGACCGAGGGCATCCACACGACCGTCCGCTGCACCGGCGCCGGCCGGGAGCCGCCGCGCTTGCGCAGCATGGCGTCCAGCGCCTCGATATGCTCGATCGAGGTGCCGCAGCAGCCGCCGACCAGATTCATGCCGTCCTCGGCGACGAAGCGCTCCACCCAGCTCGCCATTTCGGCCGCGCCCAGCGGATAATGCGTCTTGCCGTCGACCAGCTCGGGCAGGCCGGCATTCGGCTGCACCGACAGCAGGCCGGGCCAGTTGGCGGCGAGCCAGCGCACATGCTCGGCCATTTCCTGCGGCCCGGTCGCGCAGTTCAGCCCGAGCAGCGGCACGTCCAGCGCCCGCACCACAGTCGCGGCGGCGGCGATGTCGGGGCCGACCAGCAGCGTGCCGGTGGTCTCCACCGTCACCTGCACGAAGATCGGCGTGCTGGTCCCGGCCGCGGCGCGGGCGATCTTGGCGCCGTTGACGGCGGCCTTGATCTGCAGCGTGTCCTGGCAGGTCTCGATCAGGATGGCATCCACGCCGCCGGCGATCAGGCCGCGGCACTGCTCGGCCAGGGCGGCCTCCAGCGGGTCATAGGCGATGTTGCCGAGCGAGGGCAGCTTGGTGCCCGGCCCGACGCTGCCGACCACCCAGCGATGCCGCCCGTCGGCGAAGCCCTCGGCCGCCTCGCGCGCCAGCTCGCCGGCGACCTTGTTGATCTCGAAGGCGCGGTCCTGCAGGTTGAACTCGCCCAGCGTCACCGGCGAGCCGCCGAAGCTGTTGGTTTCCACCATGTCGGCGCCGGCCGCGAAATAGCCGCGATGGATGTCGCGCACGAGGTCGGGACGCGACAGGTTCAGCACTTCCGTGCAGTTCTCGCGGCCCCAGTAATCCGCCTCGACATCGAGGGTCAGCGCCTGCACCCGGCTGCCCATGCCGCCGTCGCAGAGCAGGACCTGGTCGCGCAAGGCATCGAGCAGATGGGGTCGTGTCATCGTGTGGCTTCCAGAAACAGATCGGCAGGGACGGCTTCGGCGGCGCGGCTGGCGGACCAGAGCCGCATGTCCATCGGGCCGGGTACGGCGACAACGCCGCCAGGAATCAGGCCGGCGCGGGTGAACAGGTCGTGCATGGCTTCATCGGAAAATCCGGGCCAGCGATGCGCCAGCCGGTCGATGCAATCGGCGCGGCCATGCGGGGCGAGATCGACCACGACAAGCCGCCCGCCGCCGGGCCGCAGCACCCGGGCCGCCTCGGCCAGGGCGCCGGCCGGGTCCTCGGCGTAGTGCAGCACCATCTGCAGCACCACGGCGTCGAAGCCGCCATCGGGCAGCGGCAGCCGGTACATGTCGGCAAGCCGGACGGCGCAATGCAGCAGGCCGGGGCGGGACAGGCGGGCGCGGGCCAGGGCTAGCATGGCGCGGCTGGCGTCGATGCCCAGCGCGGCGGTCACGCGCGGCGCCAGCAGCTCCAGGAGCCGCCCGGTGCCGGTGCCGATGTCCAGCAGCCGGCCGATCTCGCCGGCCGGCAGCAGATCCAGCAAAGCCTGTTCGACCGCCGAGGCCGGCAGGTCCAGCGCGCGCATCTCGTCCCAGTCGGCCCCGGTGCGGCGGAAGCTCTCCGAGGCGATGCGGGCGCGTTCGGCCAGCACGCGCGCAGCCTGGCGGCGATCCGCGGCCAGCATCGGGTCGTCCTCCGGCAGCCGCTCCACCACGGCGCGGGCGAGCGACCCGCCGGGCGAGCCGCCGTCGGGCAGGGTGAACCAGACATTGGCGCCCTCGCGCACCCGGTCGAGCAGCCCGGCCTCGCAGAGCAGGCGCAAATGCCGCGACAGGCGCGGTTGCGACTGGCCGAGGATTTCGGTGAACTCCATGACGCAGAACGAGCCCCGCGCGGCCAGCGCGAGGATGCGCAGTCGGGTCGGCTCGGCACTGGCGCGCAGCCCGGTCAGAAGGTTTTCCACGGGATTGTCATCGCATAAAGATATCCTTATGTCCAGCCTATGAACTGGTCCGTGGATGCACGCGTGCCCGTGGTCTTCGGCGCGGTCGGCGATGCCGGGGCGGGGGATGCGCTGCTGATCGAAGGCGATGCGCCGGCGCCGGCGGGCCGCACGGCGGCGCGCTTCGCCGCGACCGCGCTGCACGTGGCGGGCTGCCTGTGCTGCCTGCCGCGCAGTGCGGCCGGGGCGGCCCTGGGGGCCTTGTTCCTGGCGCGGGCCCGCGGCGAGGTGCCGTTCTTCCGCCGCGTGGTCGCGGTGGCCGCCGATACCGACGCGGTGCGCGCGGCGCTGGCCGACGACCCGCTGGCCGCCGGGCGGTTCCGTCTGGCGGAGAAAGACTAGCCCGGCACGTTGCCGGCGCCCGCCCCCAGCGGACGCTGCATGGTTACCACATCCAGCCAGCGCCCGAATTTCAACCCCACGGCCCGCAGGGTGCCGACATGGTGGAAGCCCAGGCTGGCGTGCACGCCGATCGAGCCGACATTCTCGGAGTCGCCGATCACGGCGATCATCTGGCGGAAACCGAGCCGGGCCGCTTCCGTCAGCAGGCGGCCGACCAGCACCTTGCCAACGCCCTGGCCGCGGACGTCCTCACGGACATAGACACTGTCCTCGGCGGTGAAGCGGTAGGCGGAGCGCTCGCGCCATTGCGCGGCATAGCCGTAGCCGATGACGCCGGTCGCGTCGGTCGCCACCAGCCATGGCCAGCCCTGGCCGCTGATCCGGCGCAACCGCGCGGCCATCTCCTCCACCGAAGGCGGGCGTTCCTCGAAGGTGCCGGTGCCGTGCAGCACGTGGTGGGCATAGATCGCCTGAACCTCCGCGATGTCGGCTTCGGTGGCAGGGTGGATGTGCATGCGGCGCTCCTCGTTTCAGTCCAGCCCGAGCAGGCCGGCGACGTGGCGCGCGACCGCCAGCAGGGCACGATCACGCCCGGGGCCGGCCACCAGCGACAGCCCGACCGGCGCGCCGTCGACGCTCGCCACCGGCAGCGTGACCTCCGGCAGGCCGCAAAGGCCGGCGATGGCGGTGACGCTCAGCGTGGCCTGACGAACCGCCTCCTGCTCGCCGGCCTGGGCATCGCGCCGGGGGGCCGGGCAGGGGCTGGTGGGATAGACCAGCATGGCGCCGCCGGCCAGCAGCGGGCCGATGCGGGCCTGCAGCGTGCGGCGGAAGGCACGGCCGGCGGCGGCGGTCTGCGGCGCGATGTCGCGCGCGGCGGCGAAGCGCTCGGCGACGCCGGGGCCGAATCGCGGGCCGGTGGCGGCGATCCAGCCGCCCAGGGCGGCCCATGCCTCCTGCGCCTGCACGGCACGGAAATGGGCGTGCAGCGTGGGTATGCCCTCCGGCGCCAGTTGCACCTGCAGCGCCGGCCCGAATTCGCCCTGCAGCCGCTCCAGCGCCGGCGTCAGCGCCGCGGCCACGGCCGGGGCGGCGTTCACCCAGGCCTCGCCGACGCGCAACAGCGGGCCGCCGACGCCGCCGGTGGCGGGCGGCAGCACCACCTCGCCCACCGTGGCCAGCAAGGCGGCGCTGCGCGTGAACCAGCCGGGAGTGTCCAGGCTGGGCGCCAGCGGGCAGGCGCCGGCGAGGCTGATCGCGCCATGGCTGGGGCGGATGCCGAACAGCCCGCAATAGCTGGCGGGAATGCGTACCGAGCCGCCGGTGTCCGAGCCCAGCGCCAGGTCCACCAGCCCGGCCGCGACCGCGGCCGCCGATCCGCAGCTCGACCCGCCGGGGAAGCGGTCGGGCGCGCGCGGGTTGAGCGGCGTGCCGTGCCAGATGTTCTCGCCGGTCAGCCCATAGGCCAGCTCCACCGTCTTGGTCTTGCCGACCAGCCGGGCCCCGGCCTCCAGCAGCGCGGCGACGACCGGGGCGGTGGCGGGGGCCGGCGGATGGGTGCGCGCCCAATCGGGGTTGCCGAAGGTGGTGAGCGCGCCGGCGACGTCGAACAGGTCCTTCACGGCCAGCGTCAGGCCATCCAGCGGACCCGTGCCGGTGGCGGCCATTGTCGCGCGCGGCCCGGGCACGAAGGCGCCGACGCGATCCTCGCCGAGCGGGTCCGAAGGTGGCTGCATCCCTGTCCTCCATGGCAGTTGACGGCAACGTGAAGCCAGGCGTCCGGCTTGGAAAGAGCGAGGATTCCGGCCGGCGGCGCGCTGCTAGCATGATTTTCACCATTATCGCCGCACGCTTATGCTACATCGCACCGCGGAATGGTCGCTTGGGGCTGGGTGGGGTGGTCTGTATAAGCGGCTTGCCGGGGCGGTGCGCAGGCATGCCCATGGCTGACAGCAGAGGCCGGGACGGCGGGCCACGACCGGCAGACCGTCCCCTTTGGCGGTTTGTCGAGGCTTCGACCCGCCGGAGCGTCCTCGAAGAGGGGTAGCAGTTTTGGATTCTGACGACAGCAAGGCCACCGCCGCCGCGGCCGGATCGCACCCAATCGGGCCAGGTGGCGGACAGTCTTCCGAACACGCCGCGGATCATGGCACAGACCGCGGCGCGGCCGGTGGCGGGCACGCTGGCAGCAGGGCTGCCGGCATCAGCCCGACGGAAGTGCGGCTGCTGGCCCTGATGGCGGCCGCCCGGTATCACGGCACGGATCTCGACCGCGACGACCTGCGCATCGCCCCGGGCACCACGCCCGCGCCGGCGGCGCTGGTGGAATGGGTGCGAAATGCCGGGCTGTGGGCCCGTGGCACCCGGCTGAGCTGGCGCCACCTGATGCGGCTGCAGACCTCGGGCACGGTCGTGCTGCTGTTGAACGACGGCAGCGCGGCGCTGATGGTGCGGGCCGACGCGGCGCGCAATTTCGTCTGGCTCCGCAACCCGGCGGCGACCACCGACGAGGACGGGGTCGCGGTGGACGAGCTGCGCCTGTCGCAGGTCTGGTCCGGCGAGGCGATCCTGGTCCGGCCCGAGCGTGGCGGCTCGATGGACGCCGAGCCGTTCAGCTTCGGCTGGCTGGCCCGGATGGTCTGGCTCGAGAAGAAGACGCTGCGCGACATCGGCATCGGGTCGTTCGTGCTCAGCATCCTGGCCATCCTGCCGCCGTTGCTGGTCATGGTGGTGATCGACAAGGTCGTGACCCATCAGAGTCTCAACACGCTGCTGATGGTGGCGATGCTGCTGGGCGCCGCCGCGATCTACGAGACCTATCTGGGCTATATCCGCCGCGAGCTGATCCTGATCGTGGCGACGCGCCTGGACGCGAAGCTGAACCTGCACGTCTTCAAGCGCCTGCTGGGCCTGCCGATCGATTACTTCGAACGCACCCAGACCGGCGCCGTGATGTACCAGCTCGGCCAGATCACCAAGATCCGCGACTTCATCACCGGCAAGCTGCTGTCGACGATGCTCGACATGGTGACGCTGTGCGTGCTGCTGCCGGTGCTGTTCTGGATCAGCGTGCCGCTGACCTGGATGGTCATTGGCTGCGCCGGGCTGATCGCGCTGATCATCGCCATCTACCTGCGGCCGATCCGGCGCGTCTACAGACATTGGATGAACGCCGAGATCGCCAAGAGCACGGTGCTGGTCGAGACTGTGCACGGCATCCGCACGGTGAAGTCCCTGGCGCTGGAGCCGCAGCAGCGCGAGGCCTGGGACCGGCGCACCGCGGACGCCGCCGCCTGGCGCAAGGCACTGGGCGACATCAGCAACTGGCCGCAGACGCTGGTCACACCGCTCGAGGTGTTCCTGCAGCGCGGCGTGCTGCTGGTCGGCGCCTACATGGCGCTGACCACCGAAGGCATGGTCGGCGCCGGCGCCCTGATCGCGTTCATGATGTTGAGCGGCCGCGTCAGCTCGCCGCTGGTCGGCATCGCCCGGCTGATCGAGGATCTCGAGGAAGTGCGGGCCGCCGTCAGCCTGGCCGCGAACGTGCTGAACAACCGGCCCGAGACCACCAGCCCCGGCGCCGGCCTGCGGCCGCGCTTCGAGGGCGGGGTCAGCTTCCGCAAGGTGGAGTTCAGCTATCCCGGCTCGCGCCAGCGCGCGCTGGACGGCGTCTCGTTCGACGTGCCGCCGGGCACCATGCTCGGCCTGGTGGGCCGCAGCGGCTCGGGCAAGTCCACGATCACCCGCCTGCTGCAGGGCATCAACCGCGAATACGAGGGGCAGATCAAGATCGACGGCGCGGACCTGCGCGAGATCAACCTCGCGCATCTGCGCCGCAGCTTCGGCGTCGTGCTGCAGGACAACTTCCTGTTCCGCGGCAGCGTCCGCGAGAACATCATCGCCGGTCGTCCGGGCCTGACCTTGACCGACGCGGTGCGGGCGGCCCGGCTGGCCGGCGCCGAGGAGTTCATCGAGCGGATGCCGCAAGGCTATGAGACGGTGGTGGAGGAAGGCTCGCCGAACCTGTCGGGCGGGCAGCGGCAGCGGCTGGCGATCGCGCGCGCGCTGATCCACGATCCGCGCATCCTGATCCTGGACGAGGCGACCAGCGCCCTCGATCCCGAGAGCGAGGCGCTGGTGAACGCGAACATCGCGCGGATCGCCCAGGGGCGGACCATGGTGATCGTGTCGCACCGCCTGTCCTCGCTGACCGAATGCGACCAGATCCTGGTGCTCGACCAGGGCAAGGTGATGGATATCGGCCCTCATCTCGAGCTGCTGGAACGCTGCCAGGTGTATCGCCAGCTTTGGCTGCAGCAGAACCGCCACCTCGACACGCACAAGCCTGCCGGCCCGAAGCCGGTGCTGGCGCAAGGCGATTGAGGGGAGGAGACTGAGCCATGGCCCAACTCCCGTCCCTTCGCCTGGCCGCCAAGGCCCCGGCCAGGACCACCGGCAACGGCATCGCCACTGCCGGCGCCGGCGCCGACGCATCGGACCCGGCCGCGCCGATTCTGCTGGAGTTCGAATCCCCGACGGCGGCCCTGCTGGCGCGCCCCGTGCCGCTGCGTTCGCGCTTCGTGACCTGGATCATCGCATCCATGGTCTGTGTGGCGGTGGGGCTGGCCTGGGCCTACCCGATCGACCGCGTGGTGACGACGTCCGGCAAGGTCATCTCCAGCGCCCCGAACGTGGTGGTGCAGCCGCTCGAAGTCTCGATCGTGCGTTCCATCGACGTGAAGGAAGGGCAACTCGTCCATGCCGGCGACCTGCTGGCGCGGCTCGACCCGACCTTCGCCGGCGCCGATGCCGGCGCGCTGGAATCCTCGGTGGCCAGCCTGCAGGCGGAAGTGGATCGTCTGTCGGCCGAGCAGGACGGCCGGACCTATCTGACCGACGGCAGTCCGCCCAGCCAGCTGCAGGCGGTGATCTTCACCCAGCGCCACGCCGAACGTGCGTTCCGGCTGGAGAACTACGCCCAGAAGATCGACTCGCTGCGCGTGAAGGTGGTGCAGGCGCAGTCCGACATCGACTCGTACTCCGAACGCCTCGCCGTGGCGAAGACGGTGGAGCAGAAGCGCAAGGAGCTGGAGCGGCTGCAGGTGGGCAGCCAGCTCAATACGCTGGCCGCGATCGACAACCGCGTCGAGATCGGGCGTGGGCTGGAGACGGCCCGGGCGAGCCTGGCCGGGTCCCAGCGCGACCTCGACGCGATGATCGCCGAGCGCGACGGCTACGTGCAGCAATATCGCAGCGACACCTCGCAGCAGCTGACCGAGCAGGGCCGCAAGCTGGCCGAGGCGCGCGAGAACCTCAGCAAGGCGCGGTTGCGCCGGGCACTGGTGCAGCTTCGCGCCGACCGGGACTCGATCGTGCTGAACGTGGCGCCGGTCAGCGTCGGGTCGGTGATGCAGTCGGGCGACCAGTTGATCACCCTGGTTCCGATCGACTCGCCGCTGGAGATCGAGACGCTGGTGGACGGGCGCGATTCCGGTTTCGTGCGGGTGGGCGACCCGGTCACCATCAAGTTCGAAACCTTCCCCTATTTCACCTATGGCGTGGCGCGGGGCACCGTCCGGGTGGTCAGTCCCGACAGCTTCAGCCACCCCATGGCGGAGCGCGACAAGGTCACCAAGTCGCGTCCCGAGCAGGAGGCCGGCACGCCCTTCTACCGGACCCGGATCTCGATCGACCAGATGAAGCTGCATGACCTGCCGCCCGGCTTCCGCGTGACGCCCGGCATGCCTGTCACCGGCGACATCAAGGTCGGCAGGCGGACGTTCCTGCAGTACCTGATGTCGCGCGTCATCCCGCCGACCATGGAAGGCATGCGCGAACCATGACCAGACGACCCTGCCGCCCGTCCAGCCGCGCCGCCACGCTGGCATCGCGCCGCAGCGGGCCGGCCTGACCGCCATGGCAGGCCTGATCGAAAAGGTGACGGGCTGGGCCTCGTCGCCGAGTGCCAGATTGCGGCGCGCGCAGCGGCTGATCGAGGAAGGCCGCCGCGCCGAGGCGTTCCCGCTGCTCGCCGCCGTCGCCCGGACCGGGAACCCCCAGGCCGAGTTCCTGGTGGCCCGCGCCTATCTGGAAGGCGGTGGCGTGCCGCCAAGTGCGGCGGAAGGCGTGCGCTGGCTGGAGCGCGCGGCCAATCGCGGCTATCTCGAAGCGCAGTCGATGCTGGCGGCGCTGTATGTGCACGGCGTCGCCGGGGCGGGCGGCACGTCCGAGGCGGACGCCTCGGCGCTGTCGGCCAGCCGCCCCGCCGCAGCCCTGTTCACCGCCGGCGAACAGGCGAAACCCGATTTCGAGCGCGCGGTGGGATGGGCGCGGCGTTCGGCAGAGGGCGGCTCGGCGGACGGCCAGGCGCTGCTGGCCTATATCCTGACCTCGGGCCCGGACTCGCTGCGCGACCTCGACCAGGCGGAGGAGCTGTACCGCAAGTCCGCCGCCGCCGACTGCCCGCAAGGATGCCTGGGCTATGCGCTGGCGCTGTTGCGCAAGGCCCGCACGCCGGAAGAGCAGAAAGCCGCGGCGGAGTACATGGTGCGCGCCGCGACGGCGGGCCTCGCCACGGCGCAGTACCTGCTGGGCGTGCTGACCGAGCAGGGCCATGGCGTCGCGGCGGACGTTTCGGCGGCGACCGAGTTGTACCGGCAGGCCGCGGAGAAGGGCCTGCGGGCGGCGCAGGCGCGCTATGGCCTAGCGCTGCTGGAAGGGCGCGGTGTCGAGAAAAGCCCGCAGGACGGCGAATCCTGGCTGCGCCGGGCGGCGCTGCAAGGCGACCCCGAGGCGGCCGCGCTGGTCGGCGACCTGTATTCCCGCGGCGGTTCGCTGCCGCCCAACCACGCCGAAGCGGCGATGTGGTATCGCCGCGCCGCCGAGGCCGGCCACAAGGTGGCGGCGCGCTCGCTGGGCCTGATGCACATGACCGGGGCCGGCGTGCCGCGCGACCCCACGGAAGCCGCCCACTGGTTCCGCGTTTCGGCGGAGGCGGGCGACACCCATTCGCGCTTCGACCTCGCCGCCCTGGTGCTGCACGGCGACGCCACGCCCGAGGACAGCACCCGCACCCGCGAGTGGTTCGAGCAGGAGGCGACGGCAGGCGACCTGGTCGGCGCCTACAACTACGGCATCTGCCTGGCGCAGGGCGTCGGCGTGGAGCGCGACGACCGGCAGGCGGCCCACTGGCTGCGCCGCGCCGCCGAAGGCGTGGTGAACGCGCAATACTGGTATGGCCGCATGCTGATGGAGGGCCGCGGCGTCGAGGCCAATGCGGAGGAAGGGCGCGCCTGGATCAGCCGCGCTGCCACGGCGGGGATGCTGGACGCCATCGTCGGGCTCGCGGAACTGCTGGTGAGCGGCCGCGGCGGCCCGAAAGACCATGCGGAGGCGCTGGCCCTGTTCCAGCGGGCGGCGAACCATGGCCACGTCGGGGCGATGTTCGCCCTCGGCGCGATGTATGGCGGCGGGCACGACATCCCCTGGGACCGTCCGCTGGCCCAACGCTGGTTCCGCGCCGCCGCCGAGCGCGGGCATGGCCACGCCCAGATGATGCTCGGCCGCTATCTGGCCCGTGGCCTCGCCGGTGACCGCGACATCGAAGAGGCCCGCGCCTGGCTGCTGCGGGCCCAGGCGCAGGGCATCGCGGACGTGCAGGGGGATCTCGCCGCCCTGCCGCCCCCGGACCCCTCGGCCGAGCCGTCTGCGGAGAAGCCCGTCCGGGCCGCAACCGGCACCGGCTGACGACCAGGTGCCTCCGTCGCGCGCCGCAGAACCCCTCACCGGCACGAACCATGCCGTCCCGGACCAGGCGGCCACTCCGAAGACCAGCCAGGAATGGTTCCAGGACCTGGCCCAGGATGCGTGGCGCCGCGGTCAGGCCGCCATGGCGGCCGGCGACATGGACGATGCATTGCGCTGGCTGGAGCGGGCGCACCGGATCGGACCGCGCGATGCCGCCGTGGCACTGGCGCTGGCGACCGTGCGGCTGCGCCTCGGCGCCTTCGCCGAAGCCGCCTCGCTGCTCGACGACGTGGTCGGGCGGCATGACCTGCGCGAGGCCTGGCTGACGCTGGCCGTGGTCCGGCGCGGGCTGGCCGACCCTGCCGGGGCCGCCGTCGCGCTGGCGCAGGCGCTGTCCCGCCACGTGCTGCCGGATGAGGCCGGCATCGCGGCCCTGGCCGATGCGGTCGCGGCCGAGGCCGGGCTGCCCGGCTGGTGCGGTCTGCGCGCCGACGGACACGTGGCTGCCATGGTGCCGGACGGCGCCAAGGCGAAACTGTCGGTGGACGGCATGCGGCTGGCGCCGGGGGCGCGCGTGCCCGACACCGCGGCGGCGGCCGATGTGACGGTGGGCGGCCGGGCATTGCTGGGCAGCCCGCTTGCGGTGGCGCAGATCCGGCGCATCGAAGGCGTTGTGGCCGTGCGCGACGGCGGGCTGGAGGGCTGGGCGTGGCATCCCGGCGACCCCGACGCCGATCCCGTGCTGACGGTGCGCTCCGCCGCCGGAAAGGCCTTGTTCACCCTGACCGCCGACGATACCCGGATGCTTGCCCCTGGTCCGTTGGCCCGGCCACGCCGGTTCCATGTGCCGGCGTCCCGCTTCGCGCGCCTTGCCGGGGCGGTGCGGGTCACCGGCCGCGACGGGCGCGATCTGCTGGGCAGCCCGCTCACGCCCGGCGCCGAGCAGAGCCGCGCGGCGGATGCGGCGCGTGCGGTGGCCGCGCTGTTCCCCGCCGCCGGCCGGCGCCGCCATGCCGGCGGCAGCGATGCCGCGCCGACCGATG
>NZ_JAPDNT010000024.1 GCF_025989185.1 Limobrevibacterium gyesilva | reverse complement strand
GCCCGGCCGGTTGCTGGCGCGGGCGGTGCGGCACGTCCGGTGGCTGGTGAGGGTGGGTTCGCGCGTCCGGTCGAAGGCGAGGGCGGGTTCACGCGTCCGGTTGCCGGTGAGGGCGGGTTTGCCCGGCCGGTTGCCGGTGAGGGCGGGTTTGCCCGGCCGGTTGCTGGTGAGGGCGGGTTCGCACGTCCGGTTGCCGGCGAGGGCGGGTTCGCACGTCCGGTTGCCGGTGAGGGCGGGTTCGCGCGTCCGGTTGCTGGTGAGGGCGGGTTCGCACGTCCGGTTGCTGGTGAGGGCGGGTTTGCCCGTCCGGTTGCTGGCGAGGGCGGTGCGGCACGTCCGGTGGCTGGTGAGGGTGGGTTCGCGCGTCCGGTTGCTGGCGAGGGCGGGTTCGCGCGTCCGGTTGCCGGCGAGGGCGGGTTTGCCCGGCCGGTTTCCGGCCAGGCGGGTGCCGTCGTCTACAGCGCGACCACCGGCAAGCCCTGCCCGTAGGCGCGTTTCGCAATATGCCTGCCTTGTCGTAACAGGCCGCGGCGCCATCATGGGCGCCGCGGCTTCTTCTTGTACGGCGGGAATGCGTGGGCCAGGGCTTGTGAAAGGGCCCGGCACGAATATCTACAGCCTCTGCCTTCCGGCGGGGCCGCGGCGCGGGGCGTGATGCTCGTGCCACTGGCGTCCCCCGCGGCACCGTTTCGTCGATGCTTCTGCGAGATCCGCCCGATGCGTCGTCCGAGGTTCCTGACATTCCTGTCCGCAGTCGCCATCGTCGTCATGGCGCTCGCCGCCATGCTGCCCGACGCGGCCGCTTCGCGCGACGTGGGCGGGTATTCCGACCTGGCCGCGACCCTCCTGCCGCCGGTGGTGAACATCGCGACGGTGAAGGTCGTCCAGATGCCCAAGCAGGCGCCCGCCGTGCAGGCGGGCCTGACCGACACGCGGCGCGTGCGCAGCCTCGGCTCTGGGGTGATCATCGACCCGTCCGGCATCATCGTCACCAACCGGCATGTGATCGAAGGCGCGGTGCGGATCAGCGTGACGCTGCAGGACAACACCCAGTACCGCGCCAGAGTGCTCTCCCGTGGCGGGCTCACCGATCTCGCCGTGCTCAAGGTCGAGGCCGACTTTCCGCTGCCGACCGCGACGTTCGGCAACAGCGACCAGGTGCGCATCGGCGATTCCGTGCTGGCGATCGGCAATCCGCTGGGCCTGGGCGGCTCCGTCAGCTCGGGGATCGTCAGCGCGCTGAACCGCGACATCCGCTCGTCCATGTTCGACGACTTCATCCAGACCGATGCCGCGATCAACCCCGGCAACTCCGGCGGGCCGCTGTTCAACAACCGGGGTGAGGTGATCGGCATCAACACCGCGATCTACACGCAGGGCGACGCCAGCGGCTCGATCGGCCTGGGCTTCGCCATGCCGTCCAACGACGTGAAATGGGTGGTCGACCGCCTGTTGCAGTTCGGCGAGGTGCGGGCCGGCTCGATCGGCGTGCGCATGCAGCAAGTCACCCCGGAGCTCGCCGATGCGCTGGAGCTGCGCGCCGCCCGCGGCGGCCTGGTGGCCGGGCTGGACAAGGACGGACCGGCCAGCAAGGCCCGGATCGCCGAGGGCGACGTGATCCTGGCATATAACGGAGTCGCCGTGCAGGACATCCGCCAGCTCGCGCGCAACATCGGCATGACGGAAGCGGGAACGACAGTGCCGGTCCTGATCTGGCGCAACGGCCGCAGCATCAGCGTCTCCGTCACCGCCGGGCAGCTGCCTGGCGGGCCCATGGAGGAGGCGATGCAGGCGGCGGTCGGCGACGGGAAGCCGGTTGCGTTCGAGCTGGGGCTGCGATTGGCCACCGTGAACGACCAGGCGCGCGACACCTACAAGCTGGCGCCCGACCAGGCCGGGGTGGTGGTTCTGGACGTGGCGCCGGCCGGGGCGGCCGCCGATGCCGGGCTGAACCCTGGCGATGTCATCACCAGGATCGCGCAGACGCCAGTGACAGTGCCGGCGGAGGTGGAACGGCTGGTGGACGACGCCCGCGCCCAGCGCCGGCGCTACGCCTTGTTCCTGGTGCAGGGCCCGGACGGGGCGCGCTGGGTGCCGGTGCCGCTGGCCGACCAGCCCTGACCGCCGCGCGCCCGGAGCGGCAGGCCGGCTTCTTCGGGAAAAATTAACTCGTTTCAAACGAACACCGATCTAGCGTCCATCTCCCGCCGTTGCCGTCCTGGGGGCGGAAGGAACTGGTTCGCAATGCTCATCACGGCGATTCCGCCGCGGAGCCGCACCGGCTCGTTTGGCGGCTTCCTGATGGATTGGTGCGCCCGGCGCCGGGCGGATCTCGGGCCGGTGACCGCGCGCACGGCCGTGGCGCGAGTGCTGCCACGCGGCCGACGCGGCGCCACGGCCGTCGAGTTCGCGCTGGTCTTTCCCATCTTCATGCTGTTCACCGGCATGATCATGGAGAACGGCATCCTGCTATTCCAGCAGGCGATGCTCGACAACGCCACGGCCGATGCGGCCCGGTTGATCCGCACCGGCCAGATCCAGCTCGCGGGTGGGGCGGCGACCCCGTTCACCACCCAGCTGTGCAACGATGTCGGCCTGCTCATTCCGTGCGCGAACATCCAATACAACGTGCGCGCCGCCGCCACTTTCGCCGGCCTGAGCAACACGGTGACGACCGACGGCAACGGCAAACTCACCAACACCCAGTTCACGCCGGGCACGCCGGGCCAGGACGTGCTGGTCCAGGTGGCATGGAACCGGCCCTACATCATTCCCTGGGTCGGCAATATCGTGAGCTCCAGCGGCTCGTCGCTGATGATCTCGACAATCGCCTTCCGGAACGAGCTGTACCAGTGATGCCGCCCATGCGCCGCCGGCATGCGCGACCCCGATGCCCCCTGGCCGCCGCAAGGCGCGGCACCGTGGCCATGGAACTCGCGCTGATCTTCCCGTGCATGATGGTCATGTTCTTCGGCTGCTTCGAAGTCACGCAGCTGGTGCGCGCCTATATGGGGCTGGGCGTCAGCACACAGTCCATCGCCGACCTGCTCTCACGCAACAGCCCGAACACCGCCGCGCAGATCACCGATGCCTGCAACGGCGGCAAGCTGGTGATGGCGCCGTTCAACGGCAGCAACCTCAAGGCGGCCATGGCCGTCGTCGCCAACACCGCCGGGAAGCTCTCGGTCACCCAGCAGGACACGTCGTGCGGCAGTGCGGCGGCCATCACCAATGCCACGACCATCGCCAGCGCGCTGGCGCCCAATGCCGGCGACAGCGTCGTGATCGTGCAGGCGACCTATTCCTACAGTGCCGCGACATCGTTCCTGCTGCCGGGCAGCTACACGCTGTCCTACGTGTCGTACTCCCGTCCGCGGCCCGGGCCATAAGGACACAGGGGGCATGGCGATGAACAATCTTCTGCAACGTTTTCCCGCCTCCGGCGTTCTTCCCGCGCTGCTGCATGGCGCCGGCGCGGTCCGCAGCCGGCGGAGGCTGCGCCGCCGCGGCGCCGTGGCGGCGGCGTTCAGCGTGCTGACCGTGCCGCTGGTGCTGATGATCGGTGGGGCCGTCGACTATTCGCGCTCCGTACATTTCCGCGGGGAACTGCAAGGCGTGGTCGACAGCGCGGCACTTGCCGGCGCCACCGTCTATGGCGGCGGCACCAGCAGCGACCCCACCACGACCGCGACCAATTACGTCACCGCCGGCCTTTCCAGGCTGCCCGCGAATGGCGGCGTCACGCCGAGCGTCTCCGCGAGCGCTGTCACGGCGGGCTACCAGGTGGTCGTCAGCGCCACGGCGACGATGAACACCACGTTCCTGGGCATCCTGAAGCCCACGATCCCGGTATCGGTCTCGGCCACCGCGCTCAATCCGTTTCCGTACGGGCATTTCGAGCCGGGTTTTGGTACTGCCGGCGCCTTCAAATCCAGCGCCGCGGATACCAACTCGCTCTATTGGTACAATGTGCCGGCGAACAACAGCGTGCCGCCCGACACGGCGCTGACCTTGCTGTGGTCGAGCAACAGCGGCATCTCCCCGAAGTCGCCGCCGCCGATTCCGCTCACGCCGGACCAGAAGATCGGGTTCGCATTGCGCAACACCACGGGCAACTATGGCAAGGACAGCAAAGGCAACTATCTGACGAACCAGTACGGGAGCACGTACAAGCACACACAGACGTTCTATTCGCACCTCAGTCCGCCGACCAACTCGACCTACGGCTACAACAGCACCAACAACCCAAAGAACGTGAACAGCGTCAACGGTGCAAGCGGCAAGAACTGCACGCTGCAGGTGGTGGTCGTGAATGCCGACGGAACAGCGCCATCGCCCGCCCAAGCGTGCGTGGGAGCCCAGACGATGCCGGCACCAACCTGCACACAGCTCGCGGGGAAGAAGCTCGTGTTCTACTGGAACGATATGGGCGGCCCGACCGACGACAAGGACTACAACGACGCCGTCTTCACCTATTACTGCGGCGGCAGCACCAATGGCTCCGGCGGTACGGGGAGCACGGGGCTGCTCAGCGTGGTCCTTACGAAATAGCGCCGCTCCTCGTCAGTCCAGCCGAAAGCCCTTCGCCCGCACGAAGCGGCCCCAGCCGGTGCGCTCCGGCTGCGCGTATTGCCGCGCCTTGTCCTCGGACCACGAATACGGCGTGCCGGCGCCGAACAGGTCGTCGCGGCGGCGGCTGGCGAACGGCTTTCCGGCGTTCCGCCGCGCGTCGTATTCGGCGATGTCGGCGTCGAGCCCGGCATCCCCATGCGTGTCCACATGCACGGTGGCGGCAAGCGGCAGGCGGGGGCTGATCGTGCCGGGATGCGCCGGCCAGCCGATGCACAGGCCGGCGACGGGGAAGACATAAGCGGGCAGCGACAGCAGGCCGGCCACCGTGTCGGCGTGGTTGCGGATGGCGCTGATCGGGCAGGTGCCCAGGCCGGCGGCCTCCGCCGCGGTCACGAAGGTCGCCAGCACAATCGCCGCGTCGACGGCGGCGTTGAAGAAGGCGTCCAGATGGTCGTTCGCGAAAGGATGGCCGCGCAGCTCATGCAGACGGCGCTGGCGGCGGTTGTTGCCGCAGAATACGGCGAAGGCGGGGGCGTTCCCGACCCAGGGATTGTCCGCCAGCAGCGCCGCCAATGCCGCGCGGCGGCCGGGGTCCTCGACGATCACGATGTCGGCCTGCTGCAGGTCGCTCTTGGTGGGCGCCGAAAGGGCGACAGCGGCCAGCGTGCGGACCAGTTCGGGGGCGACCGGGCGCGGGGCGAAGGCGCGGATGCTGCGGTGGCCCGCAATTCCCGCCAGCGTCGCCTGCCCGGCAAGCTCCGCCGGGACGTCCGGGGCGATGCCGAAGCGGGCGCGGAGCAGATCGGCCAGATCGTCGGTCACGTCCGGTCCTCCTGTGAATGCCGCGCCACGATGGCGACGGCGGTCAGGGCGGCTCCATGGCGGCGGCGGACAGATGTTGCAGGGTGGCTCGGCGCAGCGGCGGCACCGACGTGCAGCTATTGCCGTCGCGCTTCAGCACCCGCAACCCGTCGAAGGCGGCGATCTGGCGGTAATGCGACCAGGCCTGCGCGAACGCGTTGTCGGAGGCCACCAGCACGCCGACATAGTTGATCCCCTCGCGGGTATCGACCACGGCGAGGTCGGGGCAGCCGGCGACGAAATCGCGGGCGATCCAGCGGCGGATCGGCCACTCCTTGGGCGCGGTCCCATCCTGGCGCGCGCGCCACAGCTCGCCCTTCAGCGCCCACATCGAATCGAACCGGCTGGCCCAGGCCACGCCGGTGTTGTTCACCACCGGGAAGCCCAGCGCGATCCATTCGGAGAAGGCGATGTAGGTGCGCGCCTTCTCCTTGCGCACGAGCCGCTCCAGCTTGACCTCGGTAGAGGTCTCGGGCTCGACCGCGGCTTCGACCCAGGGCTTCATCCGGTCGTAGTCCGAAATCGCGAAGGCCACCAGCGAGGCCAGCACCAGCGGCACCGGAACCAGGTCGCGCGCCCGCGCCCAGGTCAGGCCGGACAGGGCCGCGAAGGGGCGGCGCGGCAGCACCGCCGCGGACCACAGCAGCAGCGCCAGGATGGTGGTCGTGGTGGCCGGCAGACGGTGGTAGAACCAGTTCTTGCCCTGCATCACGAACACCACGGTGGTGCCGATGGCGAACGCGGTGAGCGCCAGCAGCAGATGGCGCAGGAACGGCGAGCGGCGGGCCAGCGTGGTGCTGCTCGACCAGCACAGCAGCACGATCACGACCTGCCCGAACAGCAGCCGCGAGCTTTCCGCCAGGATCTGCCAATAGGGCGTGTCGGTGCCGCCATACAGCGCCAGCGCTAGCGGCACCGCCTTCTCCATGAAGGCCGGGCAGAACAGCAGCACGCCGAGGCCATAGGCGCCCATGGCCCCAGCGGCGGCGATGGTGGCGGCGCGCACGGGGCGGCGGCCGCGCAGGGCGGCGATCAGCTCCATCAGCACGAAGGCGAGGACATAAGTGGGTTTCAGCGCACAGCCGAGCCCGGCCACAAGGCCGGCGAGGGCGGCGTTCAGGCGCGGCTCGCGCTCGCCGTCGAGCTCGCGGGCGAACAGGCAGAGATAGGGCAGGGCGGCGGCGACCAGCAGGTGCTCGCGCTGGCCGAACTCCACGCCGGGCATTCCCAGCAAGGCGATGCCGATCACCGCGAACACCGGCACGCGGCGGGCGAACAGCGGCGAGCGCCCTTGCAGCAGGCAGGCGCTCCACCACGCCGAGCCCAGCACCAGGGCGGCGAAGAACGGCGCCGCGATCAGCTTCGGCGCAGCCCCGAGCCAGTTGGCGAGGCCCGCGGGCAGGGCGTAGATCCACACGATCAGCGGCGGGTTGACCTCGATCAGATCCTCATACAGCCGCTGCCCGGCCAGCCATTTGCGGGCCACGTAGAGCAGCCAGGCCACGTCGTCTTTCAGCGGCGAGCGGATGGCGACGGTGAGGACGAGGCACAAAGTGATGAGCAATGCCGTCATGGCGGCGATGCTGGCGGCTTCGTCACGCAGAAAGGGCACGACGCGTGTCGCGCGGGCGCGGAGGGTCATCCGGTCAGATCACGGGGGGCATGAGGGAGGAGAACCAGGTATCGGTTCGTGCGCGGAGTCGAACGGGAAGGGCGGCGGTTTGGACCATGGCCTCTGACGTGATCACGCGCATGTGCGTGTTACGACAGCGTGAGGGCCACGCCAAGATGGCAAGAGGTTACAATCTGTCACGGCTGGACGGCTGCTACAGCAGGCTTGCGCCGATATTGACCGATAGCGCCAGGATGACGGTGTTGAACACGAACCCCAGCAGCCCGTGGGCGGCGGCCAGCCGGCGCAGCTTGCGCGAGTGGATGGTCACGTCGGAAACCTGAAAGGTCATGCCCAGGACCAGCGCGAAATAGAAGAAATCCCAATAGTCCGGGGCATCGCCGCCGGGGAATTCCAGCCCGCGCGCAACCCCGGCGCCGCCCGGCAGGGTTTCGTAGTATTCGTGGGCGTAGCGCAGCGCGAACAGCGTATGGGTCATCAGCCACGACACCAGCAGCGTGACGGCCACCAGCGCGACATGCAGGCCGCGCTGCTCGGGGGAGACATCCTTCGAGACGGTGAACTCGCCGACAATGGCGGCGAAGCTGACGATGGCGGCACCGACCGTCATCCAGAATATAGTCCATTCTCCCTCCTCTTCGCGGGCGGCGTGCCGGGCGATCTGGTGGACCGGCTCGCTCGTGAACATCCGCGCCGCCAGGGCCAGGAAGACCACGCAGCCGATATCCCAGGCGAGGATGCCGCGCGTCAGCGGCAGGATTGCGGCAGGCAGCAGGGCGCCGGCGACGAGGCCGCACAGCACCCCGGTGAAAAGCCGCCGCCGTGCGCTCACCATTCGCCAGAGGACGCGCATGCGCCGCAGGCCCATGGTCAGGCGAGCGTCGCCAGCAGCCCCGCCATCAGCCGGCCGCGCCGGGCCAGGCTGTCGACCAGGATGTGCTCTTCCAGCGTATGGCCGCCGCCGCCCTGCACGCCCAGCCCGTCCAGCGTGGCGATGCCCATGGCGCCGGTGAAGTTGCCGTCCGATCCGCCGCCGGCGCTCTGCGGCGGGATGGCGAAGCCGAGCGATTGCGCGATGCGGCTGGCGTGCTCGTACAGCGCCGCGCCGCTGGCATCGGGCTCCCACACCGGGCGGGTGACGCCGCGGGTGACCGCGAACTGCACGTCGTTGCCGCTGGGGCGCAGGGCCAGCATGGCGGCGACGCCGCGGTCCAGATCCTCCTGCCGCTTGGCCATGCTCAGCGCTTCGCCGGTGCAGGTGGTGGTCACGCAGTTCACCCACTGGCCGCCATGGATCACGCCGACGCTGAAGGTGCAGTCGTCGGTGGTCATCTCCTCGATCGCCAGGATCTGGCGGGCCATCTCGCGGATGGCGCTACGGCCGTCGGCGAGCCTCGCACCGGCATGGCTGGGCCGCCCGGTGGCCTCCAGGTTGAAGCGGGCGATGGCATAGCGGCCGGTGACGACGCCGCCGTCGGGGCGGGCCGGCTCGGGCACCAGCACGTATTTGTGGCGGCCGGCCTCGGCCTCGATCAGGTCGCGGGTGCTCGGGCTGCCGACCTCCTCGTCGCTGGTGAACAGCACGGTGACCGGCAGGTTGGTGGCCACACCGGCGCGGGCCACCTGGCGGAGCGCTTCCAGGGACAGGTAGTTGCCGCCCTTCATGTCGTAGATGCCCGGGCCGTAGCAGCGCGCGCCGTCGCGGCGCCAGGGCAGGCGGGGCAGCGTGCCGATCGGGTGCACCGTGTCCAGATGGCCCATGACGAGGATGCCAGGCTCCCGCGACGGGTGCGGGAAGCTGGCGCGGATGCAGTCGCCGAAGCCCATGCGCCCGGCGATGCGCTCGATGCGCGCGCCCATCAAAGCGAGGTCGCGGGCGGCGATGTCCATCATGCGGCCGACCGCCGCGGCGTCGAAGGTGGGGCTTTCGCATTCCACCCAGGGGCGCAGTCCCTGCAGCATGGCGTCGGCATCGAAGGGCAGGGCGTTCGGGTCCATCGGCTAGATTCCCAGATAGGCGGCCTTGAGCCGCGGATCGTCGGCAAGATCGGCAGCCGCCCCCGACAACGCAACGCGCCCATGCTCGATGACATAGGCGCGCCCGGCGACGGCCAGCGACTGCACCACGTTCTGCTCCACCAGCAGGATCGACAAGCCCTCCGCGTGCAGGCTCGTGATCAGGGCGAACAACTCCTCGGTGAGCAGCGGCGACAGGCCGAGCGAAGGCTCGTCGAGGATCAGCAGGCGCGGTTGCGCCATCAGGCCGCGGCCGATGGCGAGCATCTGCTGCTCGCCGCCGCTCATCGAGCCGGCTGACTGGGAAAGGCGCTCACGCAGGCGGGGGAAGATGGCGAGCACGCGCTCCAGGCTGCGGGTGCGCTCGGGCCGGCCGCGCAGCCAGGCGCCGAGCAGCAGGTTGTCGCGCACCGACAGGTTGGGGAAGATCTTGCGGCCTTCGGGCACCTGGATCAGGCCGGCCGCGACGATGGCGTCGTGGCCGGCGCGGGTGATGTCCTGGCCGTCGAAGCGGATGCTGCCGGCGCGGGCGCGGGTCACGCCGGAGAGGGTGCGGTTGAGCGTCGTCTTGCCCACGCCGTTGGCGCCGAGCACGGCAACGATCTCGCCGGCGGCGACGTCGAGGTCGATGCCGTGCAGCACCTGGAACGGGCCGTAGCCGGCAGTCAGCGCGCGTACCGCAAGCAAGGGGGCCTCAAGCATGGCGGGCCATCCGCGCGGCGGCGCCGTGGCCGAGATAGGCCTCGATCACCGCGGGGTTGCCGGCGATGTCGCGTGGCGTGCCGCTGGCGATCAGCGCCCCCTCGGCCAGCACGTAGACCTGTTCGGCCAGCGCGGCGACCGCCTGCATGATGTGCTCGATCAGCAGGATGGTGACGCCGCCCGCGCGCACGTCACGGATCAGGGCGACGATCTCGTTGATTTCCGACGGATTGAGGCCGGCCATCACCTCGTCCAGCAGCAGCAGCTTCGGATTGGTGGCGAGCGCGCGGGCCACTTCCAGGCGCTTGCGGCCGGCGACGGTGAGGGCGGCGGCCGGGCGGTCGAGGAAGGCGCCGAGGCCCAGGCGCGTGCCGATCGCGCGTGCCCGGGCGGTGGCCTCGGCGGCGTCGGCGGTGCGCAGGAAGGCGCCGACGCGAATGTTCTCGGCGACCGAGAGACCGGCGAAGGGCTGGGTGACCTGGAAGGTGCGCACCATGCCGCGCGCGGCGATGCGGTCCGGGCGCAGGCGGGTGACGTCCGCGCCGTCCAGGCGGACGCTGCCGGAGTCCGGGCGGATGAAGCCCGCGATCATCGCGAAGGTGGTGGTCTTGCCGGCGCCGTTCGGGCCGATCAGCCCGGTGATCGAGCCCGCGCGGACATCGAGGTCCACCGCCTTCACCGCCTGCAGGCCGCCGAAGCGTTTCGACAGGGCGCGGACCTCAAGCACGGCCGAGGCGCCCTTTCAGCCCGGCGATCCCGCCGGGCAGGGCGGCGATGATCGCCAGCAGCACCACGCCGTACAGCATCGGCGCGAAGCCGGGCGTGTCGATCCAGGTGCGGGAGACGTCGGCGATCAGATGCAGGGCGATCGCGCCGAGGATCGGGCCCCAGACCGTGCCGGCGCCGCCGATCATCACCACCAGTAGCATCTCCACGCTGCGTTCCACGCCGAAGGCGATGGAGGGGTCGATATACAGATAGGTCTGGGTGTAGACGACGCCGCCGAGCGCGGTCAGCGCGCCGGACAGCGCCAGCGCCGCGGTCTTGGTGCGCACCAGGCCGACTCCGAGCGCCTGGGCTGCGTCCTCGTTCTCGCGCACGGCCACCAGCCGGGCGCCGAAGCGGCTGCGCTTCAGCCAGGCCGCGATGGCCGTGGCCCCCGCCAGCAGGACGAGGACGACGGCGTAGGAGGCGCGCCGGTCGGCGAACTGGAAGTTGGCGGCGCCGAGTTGCAGCTTCACGTTGATGCCCAGGCCGCCATGGGTCAGGTCCGAACTGTTGGAGAGCACCCGGAACACCTCGGCGAAGGCCAGCGTGACCAGGGCGAAATAGCTGCCGCGCAGGCCGGCGCGGAACGACAGGAAGCCGATGCCGGCGCCGACCAGGCCGCCGAGCACGAAGGCGGCGGGCAGGCCGAGCCAGGGATTGATGCCCCAGCGCGTCTGCAGGATGGCCACGGTGTAGGCGCCGACACCGAAGAAGACGGCATGGCCGAAGCTGGTCAGCCCGCCGAAGCCGCCGGAAATGTTCCAGCCCTGGCCGATGAACGCCGAGAACGCCGTGAGCATGGCGATGTTGACCAGGTACTGCGACGATGACGCGAACGGCGCCAGCGCAACCACGGCGACGAGAAGGGCAAGAACTGGCTTCATCGCACCGATCCGAACAGGCCGGTGGGCTTCAGCAGCAGCACCGCGATGAACACGAGGCTGATGCCGATGGGCCCGAGCGATTCGCCCAAAAGCAGGCCGCCCAGGCTTTCGGTGACGCCGATCAGCAGGCCGCCCACCACCGCGCCGGGAAAGCTGCCCATGCCGCCGAGCACGACGATGGTGAAGGCCACCAGCACGAACACGTTGCCGACGCTGGGCGAGACATAGAAGGTCGGCAGCAGCAGGCAGGCGGCCGCCCCCAGGCAGGCGATGCCGATGCCATAGGCGAGTGCGAAGATGCGGTCGGGGCGGATGCCCATCAGCCGCGCGCCGTCGGGCTCGCGCGCCACCGCGCGAATGGCCCGGCCGGTGTCGGTGCGCGCCATGAACGCCCACAGCGCGCCGGCCAGCAGCAGGGATACGACGAACGAGATCACCTTCGGCACCGACACCAGCAGCGGCCCCACTTCCCAGACCCGGAAGGTGAGGTCGGTTTCGAGCTGGCGGGTGTCGCCGGTGAAGATCACCAGAGCGAGGTTGTCGAGCACCACGGCGACGCCGAGGGTCGCGAGCAGGATCGCCCGGTCCTCGCCGTGGGACACGCGGCCGATGACGAAGCGATAGAGCGCCCAGCCGACGCCGAACATGAAGGCGGCGACCAGCGGCAGCGCCAGGTAGGGATCGATCCCGCCCTGGGCCGCCAGCAGCCAGGCCGCGAACATGGCCACCATCAGCAGGCTGCCATGCGCGAAGTTGACGATGTGCAGCACGCCGTAGATCAGCGTCAGCCCGAGCGCCACCAGCGCATACACGCCGCCCGTCAGCAGCCCGTTGACCAGGGCCGCCGCGATGATCTCAGCCAAGAAAGGCTACGCCTTCGGGCGCGGGAACACCGCCGGGGCGTCGGCGAACGCCTCCGGCCAGATCACCTTGATGTCGCCCTTCTGGATCTGCAGCGCCACCGGATGGCTGCCCGCGTTCTGGCCATCGGTGAACTTCGTCGGGCCATACGGCATGAAATGGTCGGAGAAGGTGGAGGCGGCCAGGGCCGCGATGGTCTTGTCCTTGTCGGCGCTGCCGGCACGCTCCCACGCATCGGCCAGCAGGCGCACGGCGAAGTAGCCGAACGGGTACTCCCAGGAAAAGATCTGGCCGCTGTCCTCGATCCGCTTGCGGAACGCCAGCGCACGTGGGTCCTTCGGATTGTACCAGTGGTTGAAGTCGATCATGTTCTCGGCGACCGCCGGCGCCTCCTTGGCGAATTTCAGGCTGAAGCCGCCGCCGGAGATCGAGAAGGTCGAAACGAGGTCGACGCGCTGCTGCACCAGGGTGCGCGCCAGCAGCACGTATTCGTTCTCGTAGTTCGTGATGACCACCAGGTCGGGCTTCTCCGACTTGATGCGCAGCACGATGTTGGTGAAATCGCGCGTGGGGGTCGCGTGCGGGATCAGCGCCTTCACCTCGATGCCGATCTTGGGCAGGGCGGCGGCCTGCAGCTTCGCCGAGTTGGTGCCGAATTCACTGTCCTCGTGCACGATGACGGCGGTCTTGGCCGGCGAGCCGGCCTTGCGGTTGATCTGGTCGAGTGCGGCCATGGCGTCGGTGGTGGCGGTGGTGTTGTTGGGGAAGAAGCGGAACACGTTCTTCAGCCCGCGAGTCGTCAGCGCGTCGGCGATGCCGCTGTCGATCGAGAAGGGGATGTTGTACTTGGCCGCCGCCTGGGTGGCGGCGAGACCGAGGGCGGAGGCGAAGCAGCCGGTGAAGCCGGAGGCGCCGGCCTCGGCCATCTGGTCCACCAGGCTGGCGGCGATCTCCGGCCGGCCCTGGGCGTCGCCCAGCAGGGCTTCGAGCTTCGCGCCCCCCATCGCCTTGATGCCGCCGGCGGCATTGATGTCGGTGATGGCCATCTGGCCGCCCATGCGGCAGCGCTGGCCGGCCCCGGCGAGCGCGCCGGTGACGGGGTGGATCAGGCCGACCTTCACGACGGGCGCCTGGGCGCGGGCGACGAGCGGCAGCGCCAGCGTGGCGGCCCCGGTGGCCAGGGCCGCGCGGCGTGACAGGCGCGCAGCGTCCGGACGAGTCTTGTCGGTCATGATGGTTCCCCTCCTCGTTTGGTTGTCATGGCTATAATACATCTCGCGGAGTCTTTACATGCCCGCGTCGTTGCGTGCGCGGCTTCCTTGCCGCGCGCGCGGGTGCGTGCAACGATTCGGCGCATGCAGTACTGGCAGGACTTCCTTCCACCTTCGGACCGCCCCGCTCCCGCGGTCTGGAGCGGCTTTTTCGATGCCACGATGCCGGACGGCACGAGGCTGCGCCTGCCGCTGCGCGACCTGGGTGACGCGGCGGTGGCCGGCATGATCGCCAACCAGGCGAGCTTCCCGGTGCTCGACCGGATCAGCCACTGGATGGCCGGACAGGCGCGGCGTTTCGCGCCCGAGGTGGTAGTGGGCCTGCCGACGCTGGGGCATGTCTATGGCGCAACGGTGGCGCGGGCATTGGGGCATGCCAACTGGGTGGCGCCGGGCACGTCGCGCAAGCTGTGGTACGACGCGGCGCTGTCGGTGCCGCTGGTGAGCATCACCTCGCCCATGGCCGGGCGGCGGATGTGGCTGGACCCGCGCCTGCTGCCGCGGCTGCAGGGGCGGCGGGTGCTGCTGGTGGACGACGTGATCAGCACCGGCTCGTCGTCGCTGGCCGGGCTGGCGCTGCTGCGCGCCGCTGGGGTGGAGCCGGTGGCGCTGTGCGTGGCCATGGCGCAAGGCAACCGCTGGCAGGCCGGCTGGCCCGACTCGGTTCCGGTGGCCGCCGCCTTCGCCACCCCGCTGTTCGCGCGGGCGGGCGGCGACTGGGTGGCGCGGGCGGAGACGGCAGTGCAGAATTGCTGCCCGCCGATAGCCCCGGCGACTGGCTGACCCCGTCGGACAACTTCGAACAAGGATCTTCATGAACGAGACTGCGCATCCCCCCGCGCCGGCGCGGGCGGCGCCGGTTCGGGCCGCCTCCACGTCGAACCGGCCGCTGATTGCGGGCGTTGCGGTGTGCGTTGTGATCGCCCTGGTGGCGGAGGCAGCCGGGCGGCTGCTGCCGGTGATCGGCGCCCCCATCATCGCCATCGTCATCGGCGTCGCCATCACCAACCTGGTCGGCCACGCTCCGGTCGCCGGACGCCTGCGGATCAAGGAGGTCAGCGGCTTCGCGCTGCGCGCCGGCATCGTCATACTGGGGGCGACGCTGAATCTGGGCGACGTCGCGCACACGGGGGCCAATTCGCTGCCGCTGCTGGCGCTGACCCTGACGCTGGGCCTGGCGTTCCCGCTACTGGTCGGGCGCTCGCTGGGCGTGGACTGGCGCATGCGCTGCCTGATCGGCATGGGCACGACGATCTGCGGCGCCTCGGCGATCGCCGCCCTGGCGCCGGTGCTGCGCGCCAAGACCGAGGAGATCGCCTATTCCATCTCCGTCATCTTCTTCTTCAACATGCTGGCCGTGATCATCTTCCCGTGGTTCGGGCACATGCTGCATCTGTCCGACACCGGGTTCGGCCTGTGGTCCGGCACGGCGGTGAACGACACCTCGGCGGTGGTCGCGGCGGCGTTCGCGTACAGCCCGGAGGCCGGGGCGTACGCCACCATCGTGAAGCTGACGCGGACCACGCTGATCATTCCGCTGGTGCTGGGCTTCGGCCTGCTGATGCCCTGGCTGGACCCGGAACACCGGGCCGAAAAGACGAACCTGCTGGGGCGCATCGGCAAGGTGATCCCGTGGTTCATCGGCCTGTTCGTCCTCGCTTCGCTCGCGAACACGCTCGGGCTGGTGGGCCCGGCGGCGCCCACGCTGCAGCTGCTGGCGCGCTTCGTGCTGGTGGTGGCGTTGGCGGCGGTCGGGCTGCAGGCGCATTGGCGCGCCTTCGCCGGCGCCGGCTTCGGGCCGCTGCTGCTGGGCTTGGGCACCTGGGCGGTGGTCGCGGTCTCCAGCCTCGTCGTTCAGGCCTGGACGGCGCAGCTCTGAGGCGGCCGCCAGCACCGTGAAGTCATGCCGGCGGTCGTTCGTCACGACCGCCGGCATGAAGGCGGACCGGGGCGGCGTTTGCCTGTTTCGAGATGTATGGTAACCTCTTGAAAACTTTTGTCGGCTCAGAAAACGACTGCCGGCTCAACAGGGGGGAACCAGAATGCAGAAGAACATCACCCGCCGCCGCCTCGCCATTGCTGCCGCGGCCGTCGCGGCCGGCGGCGCGTTGCCGCGGCGCGCGGCCGCCGCCGAACCGATCCGGTTGCGCTGCTCGCTGGACACGGCGCCCACGCACATGCGCAACGTGTCGATGGGCGATTACCTGAAGAAGCTGGAAGCCGGCTCAGGCGGGCGGATCAAGACCGAGCTGTTCAGCGCCGGCGCCCTGTTCAAGGACGCCAACGTGGCCAAGGCACTGGTGCAGGGTCAGGTGGAGATGGCCTGCCCGGGCACCTGGGTGATGACCGGGTTCATTCCCGACAACGACGTGGTCAATCTGCCCATGCTGTATGGCCAGCCGCTGGAAGTCGTGCGCAAGGCGCTGGACGGGAAGACCGGCGCGTTCATCAACGCCCAGAGCAAGGCCAAGCTGCGGGTGCATGTGCTGGGGCCGTGGCTGGAGCTGGGGATGGAGCATTGGTACTCCGCCGGCCGCCCGCTCAAGAGCTTCGCCGACCTCAAGGGCATGAAGATCCGCAATGCCGGCGGCGCCGCGCTCGCCTGGCGCACGCGCTTCTTCGACGGCAACCCGAACACCACGGCCTGGCCCGACGTGCCGCTGGCGCTGTCGCAGGGGACGTTCGACGGCCTGATCTCGACCAACGAAAGCTGCTTCAGCTCCAAGCTGTGGGAAGCCGGGCTGAAATACTCGCTGCAGGACCACCAGAACGTGAACGCCTATGTGCCGATGATCAGCGACAGCTTCTACACATCGCTGCCGGCGGACCTGCAGAAGCTGGTGGTGGATCTGTGGCGGGAGAACATTGCCGCCTATCGCGCGAACATGGCGGCATCCCAGGACAAGGCGTATGAGGAGCTGAAGGCGCATGGCCTGCAGATGGTCGCCCCCGAGGCCGCCGAAATCGCGGATATCCGCAAGCGCATGCTGCCCGAGCAGGACAAGCTGATGAAAGAGCTCAAGATGTCGGCGGATCTGCACAAGCTGCTCGCCGAGGACCTCGGCAGCAGCGTCTGATACCGGCGCGGCCGCTCAGGTCCGCAGCAGGCCGCGCATCGTGCCGGCCGCCTGGCTGTCCGGGAACACCTTCGCCAGGGCGGCGGCGTCCAGGCCCAGGTGCTGGGCGAGCAGGCCCTTGGCCACGGCGCGCAGGTCCGCGGTCGGCTGCAGGTCCCGGTTCTCGAACAGGCGGTCGGGTTTGAGGCCGGGCCAGTCCGCCTGAACCCGGCCGCCGGCGACGGCGCCGCCCAGGACGAAGGCGACCGTGCCGGTGCCGTGATCGGTGCCGCGCGTGCCGTTGACGCGCACGGTGCGTCCGAATTCGGTCATGGCCAGCACCGTGGTCCTGGCCCAGACCTCGCCGAGCGCCTCCCGCAGCGCCACCAGGCCCGCGTCGAGCTGGCCAAGCGGCCCGTTCAGGCGGCCGGGCTGACTGGAATGCGTGTCCCAGCCGCCGATCTCCAGCGCCGCCAGCCGCGGGCCGTCGGGCGCCGCCAGCAGGTGCCCGGCGGCGCCAGCCAGGGCGGAGAAGGCGAAACGGTTGGGTGGCTGCTCCACGCCGGCGAGCACGGCGGCGCTGAAGCCGCGTTCCCTCAGGCCGTCGGCGATGGCCGGCCCGGTGACGGGGTCGTGCGCGTGCAGGGCGGCGAGGCGGGCATACAGGTCGGGTTCGGGATGCACGGTAGTCGGCGGCACCCAGTTGCCCACGCGGGTGGGGCCGCGCAGCAGCACCGGTACCGTGCCGCCGACGGCCAGGGCTAGGTCGCCGGCGGCGCGGCCGGAGAGCTGGCCGGCGACACGGTTCAGCCAGCCGCTGGTCAGGCGATGGCTGGCGCCCGATTCCATGTAATCCTGGGCATCGAAATGGCTGCGGCTGCGATACGGGCCGGCGACGGCGTGCACCGGCAGCAGCTGGTTCTCCTGGTAGAGCGCGTGCAGGCCGCCCAGCGCCGGGTGCAACCCGAAGAATCCGCCGAGGTCGAGCAGGCCGTTGGGCTCGCCGGGCTGTGGCGGCAGCAGCTCGCCGCGCAGCCCGGCGAGCGCGGGGTCGCCGTACGGCACCACGGCGGCCATGCCGTCCAGCGCGCCGCGCAGGATCACCACCACGAAGCGGCGGTCGGTGGGGGCCTCGGCCAGCGCCAGCGAGGCGCGGCCGAGGCTGACGGCGCTGGCAAGCCCGAGCAGGGCGGAGCGACGGGTGAGTTTCATGTTCAGCGTCTCTGGAATTCGGGGGAAGCCAGCAACAGCGTGAACGCCTCGCGTTTCGAGCCGGCACGGCCGATCTGCGCGAGCGTGGCGTCCGGCAGCAGCGGTCCGAGGCTGTCGCGGGCGATCGCGCCTGGGTCCAGACGGCCAGCGCGGGCGGAGACGGCATAGGTCCAGTCGACGCGACGCAGGATCGCCTCGGGGCCGGACCAGTCGGCGGCGGTGTCCGGCCAGCCATTGGGCAGCGGGGCGTTGAACAGCGGCTGGCCGAGCGTGGCCATGACGTTCTGGGCGGCCGGGCGGTTGCCGTCGGGCAGGTCGAGGGCGCGCATCACGGCGACGACATAGTCGGCCGGGCTGCGCAGCTTGGCCAGCGGCTGCCACGCCTCGGGCAGGCGGATGAGTTCCAGCGATGCCGCCTTCAGGTCGCCATGGGTGTCGCGCAGCACGCCCTCGATCCGCCGCACCAGGGCCGGCGGCGGGTCGTCGGCGACGAAGTGGCGGACCAGCTTGGCGGCGAGGTGGCGATGCGTGGCGGGGTGGTCGGCGAGCCAGGCCAGGGCCTGGATGCCGCCCTGCTCGCCCGGGGGATAGGTGCGGCCCATGACCGTCTTCGCGCCGGGCTCGTGGCTTTCGGTGCGGAAGATGAAGCCGGGCGGATTGCGCTGCAGCACGATGGACCAGCCGGTGATGACCTTGGCGAACTCGGTCACGTCGGCCTGGGTATAGCCGGCGGCCGGGCTGAGGGTGTGCAGCTCCAGGCATTCGCGCGCCAGGTTCTCGTTCAGGCCGCGGCGCTGCTTCAGGCCCAGCGGGCTGTTCGGGCCGGTCGACTGGGCGTTGTCGAGGTAGAGCAGCATCGCCGGGTGGCGCATCACCGCCAGCAGCATGTCGGCGAAACGGCCGGTGACGTGGGGACGGATCGCCTCGCGCAGGAAGGCGTGGACCAGGGCGGCGCATTCGCCGGCGTGCAGGCTGACGGTGAAATGGTTGGCCCAGAACCAGGCCAGCCGTTCGCGGAACGGCGCCTGCGAAGCCACGATGCCGTCCATGGTCGCGGCCGTGTCGGCGCGGAAGATGGCGCGCATGGGGTTGGTTTCGGGCTTGCGCTCGGGGAGCGGGGTCTGCCGGAAGGTGCGGATCGCTTCCAGGCCTTCGGTGCCGGTGTGGCAGGGGACGGCGAGAGCCGGGTCGGGGCCGTCGAGCTGCCCGGCGAGCCAGGCCTGGGGGTCGTGGGGAGGGTCTTCCGCCCCCCGCCGCCCCAGTCCGAAGCGGATGAGGGCATGTGCCGTGTGCGTGTCCATAACCGCACGATAGCAAGGAGTTGTGTTGAGCGCGCGTGATGAATTCGTCATGATGCCGGGCCAGTGCGGGGACGCCCCCGTTTCGCGTTGGCCGGCGTGATGCGTTATGCAGCATCGTCGCGAAAGCTATCGTGAAACGCACTTGCAAAACGGCGGCCTTAGGGGCATTTGACGCGCAGTTTGAAACCGGCTCGTCGGGCCGGGGCGTCTCGGGCGTGCAAGGCAGGGGCCTCGCCGCGCCCGTTGTGCTATGCCCAATGGGCAAATGGAGGCCATCGTGTCCGGAACGCCGCTTGAGAAGATCCGCAACATCGGGATCACCGCCCATATCGACGCGGGCAAGACCACCACGACCGAACGCATCCTGTATTACACGGGCGTTTCGCACAAGCTTGGCGAGACGCATGACGGCAACACCACGACCGACTACATGGACCAGGAGCGTGAGCGCGGCATCACGATCACCTCGGCCGCGGTGACCTGCGAGTGGAAGGCCCACCGCATCAACATCATCGACACCCCGGGACATATCGACTTCAACATCGAGGTGAACCGCAGCCTGCGCGTGCTCGACGGCGCCGTGTTCATCATCGAGGGCGTGGCCGGCGTGCAGCCGCAGTCCGAGACGAACTGGCGCCTGGCCGACCGCTACAACGTGCCGCGCATCATCTTCATCAACAAGCTGGACCGCACCGGGGCCGACTTCTACCGCGCGTTCGACACGCTGAAGGAGAAGCTGGACATCGTGGCGCTGCCGCTGCAGCTGCCGATCGGCGCGGAAGACCAGTTCATCGGCGTGGTCGACCTGGTGGAGATGAAGGCGATCGTGTGGGAAGGCGGCGAGCTGGGCGCCAAGTTCCGTGACGAGCCGATTCCGGCCGAGCTGGAAGAGAAGGTGCAGGAATACCGCCAGCTGCTGCTGGACACCGCCCTGTCGATGGACGACGCGGCGATGGAGGAATATTTCGACAAGGGCGACGTCGAGGTCGCGACCCTGAAGCGCTGCATCAAGGCCGGCACGATCAGCGGCGCATTCCGCCCGGTGCTGTGCGGCACCGCGTTCAAGAACAAGGGCGTGCAGCCGTTGCTGGACGCCGTGCTGGACTACCTGCCCAGCCCGGTCGACGTGCCCGGCATTTCGGTCGCCGCCGAGGAAGGCGAGGAGGACGGCGAGCACAGCGACCGCCGCCGGATCAAGGCCGACCCGAACGCGCCGTTCGCCGGCCTGGCCTTCAAGATCATCAACGACAAGTACGGCACGCTGACCTTCGTGCGCGTCTACGCCGGCACGCTGAAGAGCGGCGACACGGTGCTGAACACGACCAAGGAGCACAAGGAGCGGGTCGGCCGCATGTTCCAGATGCACGCCGACAAGCGTGCGGAAATCAAGGAAGTGCATGCCGGCGACATCGCCGCCTTCGTGGGCCTGAAGGACACCGGCACCGGCGACACGCTGGCCAGCCCCGAGGACCCCGTGGTGCTGGAGCGCATGGCCTTCCCGGTGCCCGTGATCGACATCTCCGTGGAGCCGAAGACCAAGGACTCGGTGGAGAAGATGACGATCGGCCTGCAGAAGCTGGCGGGCGAGGACCCCAGCCTGCGCCTGAAGACCGACCAGGAAACCGGCCAGACCATCCTGTCCGGCATGGGCGAGCTGCACCTGGAGATCATCATCGACCGTCTGCGGCGCGAATACGGCGTGGAGGCGAATATCGGCGCGCCGCAGGTGGCCTATCGCGAGACCATCAGCAAGGCGCACACCGAAACCTACACCCACAAGAAGCAGACCGGCGGCTCGGGCCAGTTCGCCGAGGTGAAGATCGTCTTCGAGCCGCAGGAGCGCAATGCGGGCATCCTGTTCGAGAACAAGGTCGTCGGCGGCTCGGTTCCGCGGGAATACATCCCGGCGGTCGAGAAGGGCATCAAGATGCAGGCCGACACCGGCGTGCTGGCCGGCTTCCCGACGGTGGACTTCAAGTACACGCTGATCGACGGCAAGTACCACGACGTCGACTCGTCGGCGCTGGCCTTCGAAATCGCCGCCAAGGCCTGCTTCCGCGAAGGCATGAAGAAGGCCGGCCCGATCATCCTGGAGCCGATCATGGACGTCGAGGTGACCACCCCGAACGACCATGTGGGCGACGTGGTGGGCGACCTCAATCGCCGCCGCGGCATGATCCAGAACCAGGAGAGCAGCGGCTCCACCGTGATGGTGCGCGCTCACGTTCCGCTGAAGGAGATGTTCGGCTACATCTCCGACCTGCGGAGCATGACCAAGGGGCGCGCCAGCTTCACCATGCAGTTCCACCACTACGATCCGGTGCCGCGCAACATCGCGGACGAAATCATGGCCAAGAGCGCCTGATGGGGATGTCCGCGTGATGGCGGGAGGCTGAATGCACAATCCGCGCTTGCACTGGATGCGCGGACGGATTGATGAAGGGTCCGGGGAGCCCCGGACCCTTGAGTGGATCGGCATAGACGACGCGGGCGAACCCATCGCCCGCGTCGTTCGCATTCTGGGGCCGGTGCGGTGGGGCTGGCGCAGCTATCGCGCCGTTGCCCGCGACGATGAGGCCCGTATCATCGAGTTGCGGCCGAGCCCGCCGGAAGGGGCGGGCTGGCTCGCCTGCGTCGGCGGTCAGGTGGTGGGGCGCGCGGCCCTGCCCCTGCAGGCGGTGCGCACGGTGGAGGCGGCGCTGGGCGGCTGATGCCGCGCCCAGCCGTGTCCGGTTGTTCCGCGCAGTGGCGGCTGCCAGACTGCCGGCGCCCTGACCGTACGGAGACACCGCATGCCCATCCGGGCGACCCGCGTCCTCGCGGCCCTGCTGCTGCTGTGCCTCGTGGCCGCGGTACGCCCCGCCTGGGCGGTGCAGCCGTCGATCGTCGTGCACAAGCTCATCATCGACATGACGGTGCGGCCGGACGGCACCTCCACCATCACCGAGTACCGTGAGCAGAGCCCGTCCAGCATGGCCGCGGCCGCGCAGATCGGGCAGTACGCCATCGGCTTCAACCCGTCGCTGCAACGCCTCGACATTCTCGAGGCCTACACGCAGAAGCGCGACGGCACGCGGGTGCCCGTCGATCTCTCCCAGGTCCGCACGCAGCAGGCGCCGGGGGTGCCGAACGTGCCGATCTTCCGCGACATGCAGCAGAAGATCGCGGTCTTCCCCGACCTCGCCGCCGGCGACCGCGAGGTGATCGGCTATCGCGAGGAGACTGACAAGCCGCTGTTCCCCGGGCAGTTCTTCTGGAACATCAACTTCAACCGGGCGGTCGCGTGGGAGGAGGTGGCGATCACCATCGTGGCACCCGCTTCCTATCCGCTGCAGGTCGAGAATTTCGGCGTCGATTTCGCCCGCACCGAGCAGGACGGCATGGTGCGCTACGCTTGGCGCTATCGCGCGACCGACGTGGTGGCGGAGGACCTGGCGGTGGTCTCGGCGTGGGACCGGCTGCCGCGGATGTACGTGTCCAGCTTCCCCGACTACGCCGCGATGGCCGCAGCCTACGCCAGACTGGCCGACCCGAAAGTGGCGGTGACGCCGCGCATCCAGGCCCGCGCCGACGAGATCACGGCGGGCATCGCGGACCGCCGCGGCCAGGCCCGCGCCATCTACGAATGGGTCAGCGCGCGCATCCGCTATGTCGCACTCTATCTCGGCGCCGGCGGGGTGGAGCCGCACGAGGCCGAGTCGGTGCTGGCCAACGGCTATGGCGACTGCAAGGACCACACCGTCCTGTTCGAGGCGCTGCTGAAGGCGAAGGGCATCGAGGCCCGCACCGTGCTGGTGAACCTGGACAACGCCTATACGTTGAGCGGCCCGCCGACGATGGCGCAGTTGAACCACGCCATCAGCTACCTGCCGGAGTTCGACCTGTTCGCGGACACGACGTCGGGCGTCGCCGCATTCGGCACATTGCCGTTCCAGGAATACGGCAAGCCCGCGGTGATGGTGGGCGTGGACGGCGAGGCGGTGCGGCGGCTGCCGGTACTGGCCCCGGGCGCGGCGACGATCAGCACGCGCACCGAGGCACACATGCAGCTCGACGGCGCCATCATGGGCACGACCGTCACCGAGGCGACCGGCCCGGCGGCGATCGCGCTGCGGCTGACCGCGCGCTGGGTGCAGACCGCGGGGCATGAACCGGCGGCACGGCGGCAGCTGGTGGCGCTGGGGCAGCAGGGCACGGGGGTGTTCGTCTTCCCGCCGCCGGACAGCTTCGGGCAGTCCTTCTTCGTCACCGGCCAGTTCAAGCTGGACCCGCAGCCGGAAATCCTGGACGGCGACAGTTTCGCCCCGCCGTTGGGGCTGCAGCTTCTGGTGCGCCCCGGCGACTACCTGCTGGGCCCGCTGAACCGCCCGACGCTGCCGGAGACGGAGGCCACGCCCTGCTATTCCGGCCGCCAGAGCGAGGATCTGTCCCTGGAAGTTCCCGAGGGCCGCGTGCCGCAGCGGCTGCCGAAGGACCGGCGGATCGAGACGCCGTTCTTCACCTATACGGCGCGCTGGACCGCCGAGGGCCAGGTGGTCCGCGTGCGGCGCGAGCTGGTCACGACCATCGACCAGCCATTGTGTACGGGCGAACTGCGCCGCGAGGCTGCGGCGGCGCTGGCGGACATCCGGCGGGACCTGCGCGCCAAGGTGGTGCTGGCCGGTCCTTGACGCCGGGCCGGACGAAGCTGCGTCAGCTGCCGCCAAGCAACGCCCGGATCGTCGCGACCGGAACGGCCGCGCCGCCCTCCTGCGCCACCCGGGCGGCGACCTGGATGCCCTCGATCCGCCAGCTTCCGTCCGCCGTTCGCCCGAGCAGGGGGGCGCCGCTGGTGCCCCTTGTGGCGGCGCAGCTATGCCGCAGCAAGGCGTGGCCCCCCGTGTCGATGGCGGCGCCGGTGATGCGGCAATGCGGATCGGCCAGGATGACCTCGGCGCGGTCCTGGCTGTAGCCGCCCAGCATGATGGCCACGCCGGCGCGCGCCGGCGTGGCGGTCAGTTGCAGGGCCGCGGCCGACGGCACGATCGCGTCGGCCAGGGTCAGGACGGCGACATCCGCGCCGCGCGTGGCATCGTGCCGGGTCGGATCGTAGCCGGCCGCGATCCGGTACGACGTCACGGTCGTGTGCCGCGCGAAGGTCCCGCGGGCATAGCCGGCCAGGATGTGCACCGACGGGGGCGGCATGAAGCCGCGCAAGCGGGCGGCATACAGGCAATGGGCCGCGGTCAGCGCCGTGCGCGGGCCGATCAGCACGGCGGTGCAGCGCGCCGCCCCGGCGATCTGCAGCCGTGCCAGGGCGGTCCAGGGAGGTGCCCGCGCGTCCACCATCACGCGCATGTCGTGCGGCCCGATGCCCGGCAGCGCGATGGGCGGCGGCGGCTGTGCCCCCGCCGGCCGCGCGATCACGGCGGCGACGCAGGCCAGGAGGATGCGGCCGAGGCGGAGCATGCGCCATCCTGCACCGGATTCCCCGGCCGATGCAGGGGGGCGTTGCGTCAGGCGCGGCGGCGCACCCAGCCGAGGCCGATCAGGCCGGCGCCGAGCACGGCCAGCGAGGCCGGTTCGGATACGGCGACCCTGGCCGCAAAGCTGCGTGGCGTCGGGGTCAGCAGCGCATTGCTGAACAGGCGGACATAGTCGCCGGAGATGTAGCCGTAGGAATCGTTTGGAAACAGGGTGATGCCGACCACGCCGTCGGCGCTGACGGCCTCCAGCGGCATGCCGTTGCTCCAGGACGCGACCAGCGTGGCGTCGGGGGCCAGCGTGGTGTCGTCGTGGTACACGCTGTACAGGGTGTCGACCCCGGCCATCAGCGGGCTTTGCGCGTCGTAGGCGCCCAGGGTGAGACCGGTCGAGTTGCCGCGATAGCCGGTGAACGGCAGGTACGGCGCCAGCAGGCCCAGGCCGTCGCTGCCGCCATGGGAATCGGCGAGCCAGAGGAAGGTGGAGGCCACCAGATGCCCGCCACCAGCCACATAGCCGGCCATCTTGTCGGCGAAGCCGCTGTCGCCGCCGATATTCGTATAGAACAGGATGCTGTCGTACGAACCGAGCGCCGCCGCGCTTTCGCTGCCGTCAAGGATGGTGACGGCGCCGAAGCTGCCGGTTTCCTGCAGTCTCGTGGCGATGAAGATGGTGCCCACGCCGTCCGTGCCGCCATACACGGCCACCGACGGGCTGGCCCTGGCGGGGGCGGCCAATCCGGCGGTCATCGCAAGCGCGATCAGCAGGCAGGCGCGGCGCATGGCTGAATCCTCAGGGGACGCGCGGGCCGCTCACCCATTCGTGTGAACGGCACGACGGGAGCCGGACGCCGTTGAGAATGACGTCGCAACGTTAAGGATGCGTCTGCGAGCCGGGCTAGATCAGCACCTGCATGTCCCCGTCCACGGCCAGCGCCTGGCCGCTGATGGTGGCGCCGAACGGGCTGCACAGGTACAGCGCCATGTTGGCGATGTCCTGCTGGGTGACGAAGCAGCGCAGGCTGGTGTTCGCCACCATGCGCTCGGTCTGCTCGTTGTCGCTGACGCCGGCCGCCTGCGCCTTGGCGCGGATCACCGCGCGGATGCGCGGGCCGTCCACCAGGCCGGGCAGGATGGCGTTGACGCGGATGCCGTCGGGGCCGAGCTCGATCGCCAGCGTCTTGGTGAAGCCCACCACGCCCCATTTCGCGGCCGCATAGGGGCTGCGCAGCGGAAAGCCGAAGCGCCCGGCGGCCGAGCTGAGGTTGATGATGCTGCCGCCGCCGGACTGGCGCAGCGCCGGCACCGCGCGGCGGGCGGTGTGGAACATCGCCGAGAGATCGATGCGCAGGGTGGCGTCCAGCTCCTCCGGGGTGATGTCCTCGACCCTTTTGGTGGGGCCGGCGATGCCGGCGTTGTTCACCAGCACGTCGAGCCCGCCATGGTGCGCCAGCGCCGCGTCCATGAACGACTCGATGGCCCCGAGGTCGCCGGCGTCGGCGAGCATGCCGGGGTGGCCGCTTTCCTTCAGCGCCGCGGTGTCGATATCGGAGATGAAGACGCCGGCGCCGCAGGCGGCGAAGCTGTCGGCCATGACGCGGCCGATGCCGTTGGCGCCGGCCGTGATAGCCACCCGCAGGCCGGTCAGGTCCACCGGCAGCGGCGTTGCTGCTCCTGTCACCATCGCATCGTTCCTCCCGATCACGATCGCATGCTAGAAGCGTCGGGGACGTGCCGCCAATGGGCCGGCCGACAAGGGGGGCTTCATGAACGGTTCGTTCGTTCTGATCTGGATATTGCTGCTGGTGCTGGTGGTGGTCACGGTGTTCTCGGGCGCCAAGACGGTGCCGCAAGGCCAGATCTGGACGGTCGAGCGCTTCGGCGCCTTCATCCGCAAGCTGCAGCCCGGGCTGAACTTCATCATCCCCTATATCGACCGGGTCGGACAGAAGCTGAACGTGCAGGAGCAGGTGCTCGACATTCCCGAGCAGAGCGTGATCACCGGCGACAACGCGACGGTGACGGTGGACGGGGTGATCTATTTCCGCGTCATGGAAGCCGAGAAGGCCGCCTATCAGGTGGCGCGGCTCGACCAGGCGCTGAGCACGCTGGCGATGACCAATATCCGCGCGGTGGTGGGCGAGCTGGAACTGGATGCCGCGCTGTCGTCGCGCGAGCGCATCAACACCCAGCTGCTGACCATCCTGGACGGCGCCACCGAGCCCTGGGGCGTAAAGGTCAGCCGCGTCGAGATTCGCAAGATCGAGCCGCCGGAGAACCTGATCCGCGCCATGAACCTGCAGATGACGGCGGAACGCGAGCGCCGCGCCACGGTGGCCAAGGCGGACGGCGAGCGCGAGGCCGCGATCATGCGCGCCGAAGGGCAGAAGCAGAGCCAGGTGCTGGCCGCCGAGGGCCGCCAGCAGGCGGCGGAGCGCGACGCCCAGGCGCGCGAGCGGCTGGCCCGGGCCGAGGCGGCGGCGACGCGCATGGTGGCCGATGCGGCGCGGGAGGGCGGCGAGTCCGCGCTGCGCTATTTCATCGCCGACCGCTACGTGCAGGCGTTCAATGCGATGGCGAGTTCGCCGAACAGCCGCCTGGTGGTGGTGCCGATGGAGGCCACGGCCATTGCCGGCGGCATCACGCAGGCGATGGAGCTGTTGCGGGCGCCAACGGGGGTGGTGCGTCCGCCGGCCTCGCCGCCAGCCGGTTCCGTGCCCGCCACCTCCGCATGATAGCGGCGCATCCTGCCCTGGCGTGGCTCGCCGCCGGGCTGGCGCTGCTGGTGATCGAGGTGGTGGCGCCGGGCGTGTACATGATGTGGCTCGGGCTCGCGGCCCTTGGCACCGGCGGCGTCATGCTGTTGGTGGCGCCGGGCTTCGGCTGGCAGGTGGCGGTGTTCGCGGCGTTTGCGGCGGCGTCCATCGGCGTGGCGCTGCGGCTGCGCCGCGCCACCCGGACGAGCCGGCTGAACACGGCGGAATCGGGGCTGGTGGGGCGCTCGGCGCGAGCGCTGTCGTTCCAGGGGCGGGAAGGGCGCGTGCGCGTGGGCGACAGCGACTGGACGGCGCGGCTGGCGGCCGGGGCGCCGGTGCCGGAGACGGGGGCCGTGCTGCGGGTCGTCGGCGTGGACGGGACGGTGCTGGTGGTCGGGCCTGGGCCTCAGCCCGCGAATGGATGATCCGTAACGGCGGCGAGGCTTGAAGCGCCGCGAGGACCGGGCCACGTTGCGCGCATGAGGATCATCATTCGGCGGCCGGGCGACGACCGCGATCTGAACATGACGCCGGAGGGCGAGTTCCTCGATCCGCCGCCGGCGAGTCTGGCCACGCGGGTGTTCCGTGCGGCGCTGATCATCGCCGTGGTTGCCGCCGGCCTGGCGCTGGCCGCCCTGGCGCTGTGGTTCGCGCTGATGCTGATCCCGATCGCCGCCGGCGCGGCACTGATCGCCTGGGGCGCTTTCCGCTGGCGGGTCTGGCGCGCCCGGCGCTCGTCATTGGGCGGCGAGCGCAACATCTTTCGCGGCTAGGCCAAATTCTGCGGCCAGCAGCGCGTAGCTGCGCCGCCGCGCCGCCGGGTCGTGCACGGTGGTCAGCACCGCAGCCTCCTGCACTCCCAACGCCTCCGACAGCGCCCGCAGCCGGGCCGCCACCACATCCGGCGTGCCGTGGATGGCGCGGGCGCGGATACGCTCCAGCCGCGCCAGGTCGCTATCAGTGTAGTCAAAGCTCGCCGCTTCCTCGGGCGAGGGCAGCGGCGCGAACACGCCGCGGTCGCGCCACAGCCGGGCAAGGCCGCGGCTGCTGAACAGGCGCGCCGCTTCGTCCTGGGTGTCGGCCGCCAGGGCCCAGACGCAGACGGCGGCGTAGGGCTCGGGGTGGCGGGCGCTGGGGCGGTAGGTGGTGCGGTAGAGCTCGATCGCCTCGGCCGCGCCCTGACCGTCGGTGATGAAATGCGCGAAGCAGTAGGGCAGGCCGAAATGGGCGGCCACCTGGGCGCCGTAGTCGGAGCTGCCGAGGATCCAGACCTCCGGCACCGTGGCCCCCTGGGGCTGGGCGCGGATGTCGCGGAACGGGTGCTTTTCCACCAGCCGCTCGCCGGCGAGCCAGGCCAGCAGGTCGCGGATCTGGGCGGGGAAATGGTCGGCGGCGACGGCGGCGTTGGGGTTGAGCGCGTGCGCGGTCAGCCCGTCCGAGCCCGGGGCGCGGCCCAGGCCCAGGTCGATGCGACCGGGGGCGATCGCCTCCAACACGCGGAACTGCTCGGCCACTTTCAGGCTGGAATAGTGCGGCAGCATCACGCCGGCGCTGCCGACGCGGATGCGCTGGGTGGTGGCGGCGATGGCGCTGATCAGGATCTCCGGGGCGCTGCCGGCGATGCTGTCGGAGTTGTGGTGCTCGGCCACCCAGTAGCGGTGGTAGCCCAGCGCCTCCGCATGCTTCGCCAGCGCCAGGCTCTCGCGGATGGAGGTGTCGGGCGCGCGGCCGGTCACCACGGTGGACTGGTCGAGCACGGACAGGTGCATCGCGGGCATTCCTTCAGAAACTGACGTGACCGAATGTCGCGCGCAGCACGGCGTAGACAAGGCCGCCGACGAGGAAACCGACCAGCGTGCCGTTGATGCGCACGTATTGCAGGTCCTTGCCGATGCGCAGTTCGAGCTTGTCGGTGATGGTCGCGGTGTCCCAGCCGGTCACGACGTCGGCGATGAAGTCGGACATCTGCGCCTGGGCGGCGGGCAGCAGGCTGCTGGCGATTCCTTCGACGGCATGCTGCACGCGGGCGCGGGCGGTGGGATCGCTTTCCAGCAAGACGCCGAGATTGGCCAGCGCCCCTTCCAGGAAAGCCACGGTGCGGCCGTTCGGGCGGCCGGCATCGGCCTCCATGGCCAGGCGCAGGCGCGACCACACGTCCCAGAACCAGGCGCGCACCGTCTCGTGCGCCAGCACGCGGCGCAGCGCCGCGCCGATCTCGGCGGCGCGGGCCGGCTCGTCCTCGATGCGGGCGATCTCGCGGCGCATCCATTCGTCGAAAGCGGCGCGCAGCTCGGAGCCGTCGGGCTCCATCTTGTCGAGCTCGGCGCTGATCAGGCCGAGCACGCGGCGGGCGATCGAGGCGCCGAGCGCCCAGCCGACGAGGCGCCCCCCCTGTTCGCGCACCCGCTCCTCGATGGCGGCCTGGATGGCTTCCTCGCGCTCGGCGAGCAGGGTCTTGAGCTGGCCGAGGATGAAGCCGAACACCTCCTGGTGGCGGCCGCCCTCGACCAGCTGGCGCAGGGCGCGGCCGACCACCCGGCCGGCGTCGGGGCCGCCGAGCAGGCGGGGGATGATGCGGGCGGCGACGCGGCGGGCGCGGCCGTCCTCGATGGTGGCCAGCAGCCGCGGCAGCATGGCGGCGAGCGCCTCGGCGGCCGGGCGGGTGGAGGCCGGGTCGGCGAGGTAGCGGCGCAGGATGCCGGTCAGGTCGAGCCGGCCCAGCGTGCGCGCCACCTCGGCCTCGGTGAACACATGGGTGGCGACGAAGCGGCCGAGGGCGCGGCCGAGGCGAGCCTTCTGCGCGGGGATGATGGCGGTGTGCGGAATGGGCAGGCCGAGCGGGTGGCGGAACAAGGCGGTGATGGCGAACCAGTCGGCGATGCCGCCGACGAAGCCGGCCTTGGCGGCGGCCTGCAGGATTTCGGTGGCGGTGCCTTGCGGCAGCCAGTAGCTGCCTACGGTGAGCGCGGCCATGATCAGCAGCAGGCCGGTGGCGATGGCGCGGTGGCGGGCGAGGGCGGCACGGGCTGCGATGTCGGGGTCGGCGGAGGGAAGGGTCATGTCCGCCGCACGCTACCATGCCGGCGCGGTTTACCCGCAAGGGGTGGATACGTTATACTATAACTATGGAAGATCCTCTTGCCCTCGGTGCCGGCGTCGGCGCGCGGCTGGGTTTGGCGGCGGCGCTCACGGTCGCGATCTGGCTGGTCGCGTGGTGGGCGCTGGCATGACGCCCGCGATCACGCTGTCCGATCTGACCTGCGTGCATGAGCGCCACCCGGCCGTGCACCATTTGTCGGGGCGCTTCGCGCCGGGTTGCCTGACCGCGGTGGTCGGCCCGAACGGCGCCGGCAAGACCACGCTGCTGCGCGCCATCGCCGGATTGCACACGGCCCATGAGGGCCGCGTCGACCGCGGCGGCCTGTCCTGCGACCGCATCGGCCTGCTGCCGCAGGCAAGTGCGCTGGATCGCGGCTTCCCCGTGACCTGCCGGGACGTGGTGGCGATGGGCGCCTGGGGCCGCATGGGAGCGTTCCGCGCGCTGCCGGCGGATGCCGCGGAGCGGGTCGGCGCTGCGCTGCGCAGCGTCGGGCTGGCCGGATTCGAGCGGCGGCTGGCCGGCAGCCTGTCGGCCGGGCAGTTCCAGCGCGTGCTGTTCGCGCGGCTGATGCTGCAGGATGCGCCGGTGCTGCTGCTGGACGAGCCGTTCACCGCCGTCGATGCACGCACCGCCGCCGACCTGCTGAAGCTGATCCATCGCTGGCACGGCGAAGGGCGCAGCGTCATCGCCGTGCTGCACGACCTGGACCTGGTGGCGCGGGAGTTTCCCGAGACGCTGCTGCTGGCGCGCGACCCCATCGCCTGGGGACCGACGGTAGCCACGCTGTCCGCCGCGAACCGCCTGCGCGCCCGGCTGGTCGCCGAGGCCTGGGCGGAGCGGCCGGAACTATGCCGGGACGCCGCTTGATCACCGCCATCCTGTTTGATCCGTTCGCCATGGGCTTCATGCGCCGGGCGCTGGCGGGGTGCTTCGCGTTGTCGATCGCGGCGCCGCCGCTGGGGGTGTTCCTGGTGCTGCGGCGCATGAGTCTGACCAGCGACGTGCTGCAGCACGGCATCCTGCCGGGCATCGCGCTGGGGGCCGCCGCGGCCGGGCTGTCGCTGTGGGCCATGGGGCTGGGCGGGTTCGTCGCCGGGCTGGCGGTGACGCTGCTGGCGGGGTGGCTGACGCGCGCCACCGGCGGGCGGGAGGACAGCCAGCTTGCCGGCGTCTATCTGATCGCGCTGGCGCTGGGCGTGGCCATCATCTCGGCGCAGCGCGGGATGGACCTCACGCATCTGCTGTTCGGCAGCGTGCTGGCGGTGGACGACGCGGCACTGCTGCTGATGGCCGGGGTGGCCAGCGCCGCGGTGCTGGGACTCGCCGTGATCTGGCGGCCGCTGGTGCTGGAGAGCTTCGATCCCGGCTTCATGCAGGCGGTGGGCGGACGCGGCGGCGTGTATCACCTGGCGTTCCTGGCGCTGGTGGTGCTGTGCGTCGTCGGCGGGTTTACCGCGCTGGGCACGCTGATGTCGGTGGGGCTGATGATGTTGCCGGCGGTGGCGGCGCGGCACTGGGCGGCCGAGCTGCCGGGCCAGGTGCGCGCCGCCGTGGCGCTGGCGCTGGTGGCGTCCTATGGCGGCCTCGTGCTGTCCTTCCATACCGATATTCCCGCCGGCCCGGCCATCGTGCTGACGGCGGGCGGGCTGTGGCTGGCGAGCCTGGCGGCGGGGCCGCGGGAGAGCCTGGCGCGAAGCTGGCTGCACCGGCCCCACTACGTCGGGTGACAGGTCCAGGGTAAGGCGGCAATCTGCGGCGACACCGATTCCATGCCCCGAGGAGATCGCCGCATGACCATCCGCCGCCTGCAGCCCGAGGGTCGCCTGTCCGGCGCCGTCGTCCATGGCGCCATTGTGTACCTGGCCGGTCAGGTGGCCGACGATGCCAGCCTGGATGCCGAGGGGCAGACGGCCGACATCCTGCGCCAGATCGACGCGCTGCTAGCCGAGGCCGGGACCGACAAGGCGCGGCTGCTGTCGGTGCAGATCTTCCTGGCCGACATGGCGGATTTCGCCGGCATGAACCGGGCCTGGGATGCCTGGTTCGACCGCGAAAACCCGCCCGCCCGCGCCACCGTGCAGGCGAAGCTGGCCAACCCCGGCTGGCGCGTGGAGATCACCGGGATCGCGGCGCTGCCGTGACGGCGCCGCCCAGGCTCGCCGGACATGAATAAAAGCGGTTTCGGTCCGGCTTCGTCGCAATCGCGGCGTAGTTCCGCCACGATGCAACTCTAGAGCAACGATCTAGTACCCGCACGACGCAAGGAGCGAGACGGCGATGGAGTGGAAAGACCGGAAGGTCCTGGTCACCGGCGGCGCGGGTTTCCTTGGCTCGAATCTGTGCCATGCGCTGGCCGGGCACGGCGCGCGGGTGACGGCGCTGGACGGGTTCCTGTTCGGTGGCGGCGCCAACCCGGCCAATCTGGACGGGGCCAATGTGGACCTGGTGCGCGCCGATATCCGCGAGGTGGATCTGCGGCCGATCTGCGAGGGGGTGGACGTGATCTTCAACCTCGCCGCCCAGACCAGCCACATGGGCGGCCAGAAGGACCCGCTGGCCGACATCGCCGTGAATGCGGTGGCGCAGGTGCGGCTGATCCAGGCGGTGCGGGAGGCGGCGCCGACCGCGGTGGTGGTGCACGCCTCCACCCGGCAGTTCTACGGCCGCCCGCTGCACCTGCCGGTGGACGAGGCGCACCCCGTGAATCCGCCGGACGCCAACGGCGTGTCCAAGTTCGCCGGCGAGCAGTACTGGATGATCGAGCACCGCACCGCCGGGCGGCCGGTGGTGAGCCTGCGGCTGACCAACTGCTACGGCCCGCGCCTGCGCATCCGCGATGCGCGCCAGACCTTCCTGGGCATCTGGATCCGCTGCGTGCTGGAGCGCAAGCCGTTCGAGGTGTGGGGCGGCGCGCAGCTGCGCGACATGACCTATGTCGACGACGTGACCGAGGCGTTCCTGGCCGCGGCGGCGACGCCGGAATGCCATGGCAAGGTCTACAATATCGGCGGGTCGCCGCCGGCGAGTCTGCTGGAGATCGCCGAGCTGATGCAGGCGGTGGCCGGACCCGACGCCACCTTCACCACGCGGGAGTTCCCGGCCGACCGGGCCAGCATCGACATCGGCAGCTATCACGCCGACGATAGCGCCTTCCGGGCGGCGACCGGCTGGGCGCCGGGAGTGTCGCTGGAGGATGGTATCCGGCGGTCGCTCGACTGGTATCGTCCGCGGCTGGCTTCTTATCTCTGAGGGTCGGACATGAACGCTCCCGTCATTACCATTCCGCAGGCCAATCCCGGCGCGGGCTATCGCGCGCTGCAGGCCGAGATCGACGCGGCGGTCGCGCGCGCGCTGGCCTCGGGCTGGTACATCCTGGGCGGCGAGGGCCGTGCGTTCGAGGGCGAGTATGCCGCGTGGCTCGGCACCGCCCGGGCGGTGGGTTGCGCTAATGGCACCGATGCGCTGGCGCTGGCCTTGCGCGCGCTGGGCATAGGGCCGGGCAGCGCGGTGGCCACGGTCTCGCACACCGCCGTGGCGACGGTGGCGGCGATCGAGATGGTGGGGGCCACGCCGGTGCTGATCGACATCGATCCCGCGCATTACACGATGGACCCGGTGGAACTGGCGGCGGTGCTGGACAGGCCGCCGGCCGGGCTGCCGCCGATCCGGGCGGTGATCCCCGTGCATCTGTACGGCCAGGCCGCCGATCTGGCGCCGATCATGGCGGCCTGCACGGCGCATGGCGTGGCGGTGATCGAGGATTGCAGCCAGGCGCATGGGGCGACGCTGGACGGCAGGAAGCTCGGAACCTTCACGGAAATATCCTGCTTCAGCCTGTATCCGACGAAGAATCTCGGTGCGCTGGGCGATGGCGGCGTGGTGGCGACCCATGACGACGCGCTGGCGACCCGCGTGGCGGCGCTGCGGCAATATGGCTGGCACACCCACTACATCTCCGACGAGGTGGGCGTGAACTCGCGGCTGGACGAGATCCAGGCGGCAGTGCTGCGGGTGAAGCTCGCGCATCTCGATGCCCAGAACGCGCGGCGGCAGGCGATTGCGGCGGCGTATGATTACGCGTTGATGGGCGGCGCACTGAAACCGCCGGCGCGGCGGGCCGGGGCTGCGCATGTGTTCCACCAGTACGTGCTGCGCGCGGCCGACCGCACCGGGCTGCAGGCGCGGCTGCGTGCGGAGGGCATCGGCACCGGTATTCACTATCCCATGCCGGTGCATCTGCAGCCGGCCTATCGCGGCCGCGTCGCGATGGGCCCCGCGCGCTGCGCCCAGACCGAACGCGCCAGCGCCGAAGTGTTGAGCCTGCCCATGTTCCCCGAGCTGACCGACGAGCAGGTGGCGCAGGTCTGCGCGGCGTTGCGCCGGCTGTAGAATAGCGCGCGCCGGAACGCTTGCGCCGGGCGCGGCCGCGCGCGCAGTCTTCGCGTATGCAGCATTCCGTGCCGGACCCTGTTGCTGCCGTTCCGCTCGCTCGCGACCTGCTGGCGCTGACCGAGCGCATGCGCGAGCGGCTGCAAGAGGACCCGTCAGGAAATCCGGTGCTGGCGGTGTCGCTGGCGATATCGCGGCGGATCGATGCCGGCCAGGTGTCGGCGGCCGAGCTGGAAACGCTGGTGCGGTTCCTGCGCGACAGCGCCTTCGCCGATCGCGCCGGCCGGCTCGCCGCCTATGTGGGCGCAGGCGATGCCGGCAACGCGGCGGCGCTGGCGCGGCTGGCGGCGCGGCTGGTGCGGCCCGATCCGGCCGACAGCGCGGTGCCGCTGGCGGCGTTCCGGGCCCTGGTCGAGCGGCCGCGCTTCGCCGCCGTCTTCACGGCGCATCCGACCTTCGCGCTGCCCCAGCCGGTAGCCCATGCGCTGGCGGAGGCGGCGTCGGGCCGGCCGCCCGATGCCTGCTTCGTGTCGCACCGCCCCGCCGGCATCACGCTGGAGGAGGAATTCGCCCAGGCCGTCGCCGCCATGACGCATGGGCGCGACGCGCTGGACCGGCTGACCGCATCGCTGCTGGCGGCGGCGCGCGATGCCTGGCCGGGGCGGTGGACGGCGATCACGCCACGCCCGGTCGTGCTGGCGAGCTGGGTTGGCTACGACACCGATGGGCGCACCGACATCCATTGGTGGGATACGCTAAGGCTGCGGTTGCGCATGAAGCGGCTGCAACTCGACCGCCTGCACGCACAGGTTGCCGGCGTGCCGGCGGCGGCTCGGCTGGCGGAGCTGGTGGCGGCGGCATTGGCGGCGGTGGCCGCGCAGATCGCGGCCTGCCCGGAGACGGCCGATCCCGACCAGGCGGTGGCGTTCGCGCATGCGCTGGTGGACTGGCGGGATGCCGCCTTCGTGACGCCCGACGCGCTGTTGCCGCTGTTCGACGACGCGATCGCCATGGCACCGGAGGCGGGAAAGCTCGATCTGGCGGTGGCGCGGGCGGGGCTTCTGGCGCACGGCATGTCGCTTGCGCACACGCATGTGCGGCTCAATTCCGCGCAGGTGCATAACGTGGTGCGCCAGCGCCTGGGCTTGGCCGACCCGCCGGAGGACCCGTCACGCCGGCGCGGGCTGCTGTCGGACATCAACGCGGCGCTGGACGCGGTGCGGCCGGTCGGCGTGGATTTCGGCGCGGTGCTGGCCGAGCAGGCCTCGGCGGCGCGGCTGATGATGACGGTGGCGCAGATCGTGAAGCTGATCGACGGCGCGACGCCGATCCGCTTCCTGATCGCGGAGACCGAGACCGGCTACACGCTGCTGGCGGCGCTGTGGCTGGCGCGGCTGTTCGGCGTGGAGCGGCATGTCGAGATCAGCCCGTTGTTCGAGACGGCGGACGCGCTGGAACATGGCGCGCGAGTGGTGGAGGAGGCGCTGCGCAGCCCGCATTGGCGCGCCTATCTGCGGACGACCGGGCGGCTGGCCGTGCAGTTCGGCTACTCGGATTCCGGCCGCTATGTCGGGCAGATCGCCGCCAGCTATCTGATCGAGCGGCTGCGGCTGAAGATCGCCGAGGCGCTGGGCCGGCACGGGCTGGCCGATGTCGAGGTGGTGCTGTTCGACACCCATGGCGAGAGCGTCGGGCGCGGGGCGCATCCGGGATCGCTGGCGGCGCGGCTGGACTACCTGTCGCCGCCCTGGTGCCGGCGCGCGCTGGCTGCCGCGGGGATTGCGGTGCGCGAGGAGAGCGCGTTCCAGGGCGGGGATGGCTATCTGCTGTTCGGCACCCCGGAACTGGCGCTGGCGACGGTGACGCGCATCGCCGAGCACGCGTTCCCGCCGGATGCGGTGCCGGCCGGCGATCCGATCTATGACGAGGCCGATTTCGCCGCCGATTTCTTCGCCACCAGCCGCGCCGGCATGCAGGAGCTGGTCGAGGCCCCCGGCTACGCGGCGCTGCTGGGCGCGTTCGGGCCGGCGTTGCTGGACGCCACGGGCTCGCGCCCGGCGGCGCGGCAGACGGACGGGATGGGCGGGCCGGCGACCATCCGCCATCCGCGCGAGCTGCGCGCGATCCCGAACAACGCCATCCTGCACCAGCTCGGCTGGCTCGCGAACACGCTGCAGGGCCTGGGCACGGCCGCCGCGCGCCATCCCGAAACGTTCACCGAGCTGCGCGAGGGCAGCCCGCGCTTCGGCGGTGCGCTCGATCTGGCGGCGCATGCGGCGGCGCATTCCGACGTCTACGTGCTGCGCGCGGTGGTGGCCACGCTGGACCCCGGCACGTGGCTGGACCGGGCCGCGCATGCTCGCCTCCCCGGCCGGCGGGAGGCGCTGGTGCTGGTGGCGCGCGGGCTGGAGCGGCTGGATCTGTGGGCGCCGGCGCAGGCGATGTTCCGGCGCATCCAGGCCGACCACGTGGCCCTGCGCGCGGCCTGGCCGGATGTGCCGCGCATGGCCACGCGCGAGATGCTGCTGCATGCGCTGCGGCTGACATTGATCCATCGCATCTGGCTGCTGGCCACCGCGATCCCCGATTTCTCGCCGCGCCACGGGGTGACGCGCGCGGCGCTCGATCTGCGCATCCTGCGGCTGGACGTGCCGGCGGCGCTGGCATTTCTGGCCGAGGCGTTTCCCGCCGCCCCCGATCCCGCCGCCGACCGCGACTACGGCGAGCCGCGGGCGCCGCGCGCGGTGGAGGCCTATATGCGCGAGCACGCCGAGATCTTCGCGCCGATGCAGCGGTTGTTCGCCTTGGTGCGCGAGATCGGAACGGCGGTGACGCATGAGGTGGGTGCGCTGGGCTGATCGCGCGCGCCATGGCAGAGTCGCGGGGCAACGGAGGAGCAGCATGGCCCGTATTCTGAACGTCGGCATCGCCCAGCTTGGTCCGATCAGCCGCAATGAGAGCCGCCAGGACGTCGTCGTCCGGCTGGTGGCGCTGATGGAGGACGCCGCCCGCATGGGCTGCGACCTGGTTGTCTATCCCGAAGCGGCACTGACGGCGTTCTTCCCGCATTGGTGGATCGACGACGAGGACGAGCTGGACAGTTGGTTCGAGCGGGCGATGCCGAACCCCGCGGTGCAGCCGCTGTTCGATGCGGCGCGGCGGCTGAAGGTGGGGTTCCATCTCGGCTATGCCGAGCTGGCCTTCGAGGACGGGCGCAAGCGGCGCTTCAACACCGCCATCCTGGTGGGCAAGGACGGCGAGATCATCGGCAAGTACCGCAAGATCCACCTGCCGGGCTACACCGACCGGCGGCCTGGCGATCCATTCCAGAACCTGGAGAAGCGGTATTTCGAGGTCGGCAATCTCGGCTTCCCCGTGTGGCACGCCTTCGGCGGACGGGTGGGCATGATGATCTGCAACGATCGCCGCTGGCCGGAATCGTACCGGGTGATGGGCCTGCAGGGGGCGGAGCTGATCCTGCTGGGCTACAACACGCCGGTGCACAATCCGGCGATGCCGGAGACCGACGACCTCGGCAATTTCCACAACCAGCTGGTGATGCAGTCCGGCGCCTATCAGAACGGGACATGGGTGGTGGGTGTCGCCAGGGCTGGGGTGGAGGAGGGTGTCGACCAGATCGGCCAGTCCTGCGTCATCGCCCCATCCGGCGAGGTGGTGGTGCAGTGCACGACGCTGGGCGACGAGCTGCAGGTGGCGCGCTGCGACCTCGATCTGTGCAACAGCTACAAGACCAGCATCTTCAACTTCGCGAAGCACCGGCGGCCCGAGCATTACGGTCTGATCGTGGAACGCACCGGCGCGGGGGACGTGCTGGGACGCTGACTTGCCGGTGGTTGCGGGTGCCGCTTAGAGTCGCCCGCAACAACCGGAGGAAAGCGCCGCCATGACCACGTTCCATGACGCCATCGCATCGGTGCTGCCGGTCGACGGGACAACCGGTGCGCTGGCCGGCCGGGTGTGGCGGCCGGATGTGCAGGGGCCGTCGGTGGTGGCGATCCGCGGGCAGGGCGTGTTCGATGTCTCGCGCAGCTTTCCGACCATGCGCGATCTGTGCGAGGCGGACGATCCGGCGGCGGCGTTGCGGGCGGCCGAGGGCGAGACTCTCGGCAGCCTCGACGCCATCCTGGCCAACACGCCGGTCGAGGCGCGCGATGCCGGCAAGCCGTGGCTGCTGGCGCCGATCGACCTGCAGGCGGTGAAGGCGGCGGGCGTGACCTTCGCGATTTCGATGCTGGAGCGGGTGATCGAGGAGCGCGCGCGCGGCGATCTGGCGGCGGCGGCGCATCTGCGCACCGAGGTGCAGCGGCTGATCGGCGACGATCTCGCAAAGCTGCGGCCCGGTTCGGCGGAGGCGATGGCGCTGAAGCAGGTGCTGATCGGGCAGGGCGCCTGGAGCCAGTACCTGGAAGTGGGCATCGGGCCGGACGCCGAGATCTTCACCAAGTCCCAGCCGATGGCCGCTGTCGGCACCGGCATGGATGCCGGCGTGTATCCGGGATCGAGTTGGAACAATCCCGAGCCGGAGGTCGTGCTGGTGGTGAATTCCGCCGGGCGCATCCAGGGGGCCACGCTGGGCAACGACGTGAACCTGCGCGATATCGAGGGGCGCTCGGCGCTGCTGCTGAGCAAGGCCAAGGACAACAACGCCTCGACCGCCGTGGGGCCGTTCATCCGCTTCTTCGATGCAAGCTTCTCGCTGGACGACGTGCGCCAGACCGTGGTGTCGCTGACGGTGGAGGGGGCCGACAATTTCCGCCTGGAGGGATCGTCGTCGATGGCGCGGATCAGCCGCGACCCTGCCGACCTCGCAGGGCAGATGCTGAACGCGCATCACGCCTTTCCGGATGGGGCGGTGCTGTATCTCGGCACGATGTTCGCGCCGATCGAGGACCGCGAGGCGCCGGGCAAGGGGTTCACGCATCGCGAGGGCGACATCGTCACCATCTCGGCACCGAAGCTGGGCCGGCTGGTGAACCGCATCCGCCCGACCGACCAGTGCGAACGCTGGAGCTTCGGGGCCGGGGCGCTGATGCGCAATCTGGCGCAGCGCGGTCTGCTCTGACCGGCGCGCCTTGCCGCGCGGCGCACCCTGTCGCAGGATCGCGGGCAATTCCGGACGGGGAAACAAGCCATGCGCGATAACACCGATGGGCGGAACGCGACCGACGCCGAGTTCCTGAACCTGCATGAGTTCGTCAAGGCGGCGCGGCTGAAGCTGAACCAGTTCATCTGGGACTATCTGGTCGGCGGCACCGAGACCGAAACGACGCTGCGCCGCAATCGCCTGGCGCTGGACAGCATCGCCTTCCGGCCGCGCGTGCTGGTGGATGTCGCCAATGTCGATTGCAGCCATAGTTTCCTCGGCCGGAAGATCCGCCTGCCGGTAGCGTTGGCGCCGGTAGGGTCGCTGGAATCCTTCGACGCCGGCGGCGGCGCCACGGTCGCGCAGGCAGCGGGCGCCTATGGCGTGCCGGTGTTCGTGAGCTCGGTGACGCAGCCGTCGCTGGAGAAGGTGGCCGCCGCGGGCACGGGGCCGAAAGTGTTCCAGCTGTATGTGCGTGGCGACGACGCGTTCATCGACGACCACGCGCGGCGCGCGGCCGATGCCGGCTATGACGCGTTCTGCATCACCGTGGACACGGCGCATTACAGCCGGCGCGAGCGCGACCTCGCCAAGCGGTTCCGCAAGCCCTGGCGCGCCAACAACACCGGGATGGAATATCAGGCCGGGCTGAACTGGGGCCATGTCGAGCGGTTCAAGGCGAAGCACAAGCTGCCGCTGATCATCAAGGGCATCGCCACCGCCGAGGATGCCGAGCGGGCCTGCAGCCTGGGCGTGGACGTCGTCTACGTCTCCAACCATGGCGGCCGCCAGCTCGATCATGGGCGCGGCGCGGTCGACGTGCTGCCGGAAGTGATCGCGGCGGTGGCCGGGCGCGCGAAAGTATATGTCGATGGCGGATTCAGCCGCGGCAGCGACGTGCTGAAGGGCATTGCGCTGGGGGCGGACCTGGTGGTGCTCGGCCGGCTGTATCTGTATGGCCTGGCGGCCGAGGGGGCGCCGGGGATCGTGCGGCTGCTGGAGATCCTCGAGGACGAAATCGAGGAGTGCCTGGGACTCGTCGGCGCCACCAGCTTCGCGCAACTGGACCGCAGCTTCGTGCATCCGGCGCCGCCGGTGGTGTCGCCGCATGTGCACAGCGCCTTCCCGCTGCTGACGCTGAACGAAGGCTACTGAGCGGCGCCGGCCAGACCTCCGGAGAACCAGGATGCTGCAGGGTCTGGCTGGGATCGCGGCGCTGCTGGCGCTGGCCTGGGTGCTGAGCGAGGACCGGGCCCGCATTCCCTGGCGCACGGTGATCGGCGGGGTGCTGTTGCAGGCGGCGCTGGCGCTGCTGCTGATCGGGTTTCCCCCGGCCACGCGCGCGATCCTGCTGCTGAACGACGCCGCCGACGCACTGCAGCGTGCGACCGATGCCGGCACAAGCTTCGTGTTCGGCTATCTCGCCGGCCCGCCGCTGCCGTTCGTGGAGACGCATCCCGGCGCCAGCTTCATCCTGGCGTTCAAGGCGCTGCCGCTGGTGCTGGTGATTTCCGCACTGGCGTCGCTGCTGTTCCATTGGGGCGTGTTGCAGCAGGTGATGCGCGGCTTCGCCTGGCTGCTGCGGCGCTGGCTGGGCGTGGGCGGCGCGCTGGCGCTGGGGGCGGCGGTGCATGTGTTCGTGGGCATGATCGAGGCGCCGCTGCTGGTGCGGCCGTGGCTGGCGCGCATGCAGCGCGGCGAGATCTTTGCCCTGATGACCTGCGGCATGGCGGGCATCGCCGGCACGGTGATGGTGATCTACGCGGCGATCCTGGGGCCGGTGATCCCGAATGCGCTCGGCAACATCCTGATCGCCTCGGTCATCAGCACGCCGGCGGCGCTGGCAATCGCGGCCCTGATGGTGCCGTTCGGACCGGGCGAGCAGGCGGCGCGGCTGGCGCTGCCGCACGCGCCGGTCAGTGCGCTCGATGCGGTGGTGAAAGGCACGGCCGACGGTATTCCGGTGCTGGTGGGCATCGTTGCCGTGCTGCTGGTGACGGTGGCGCTGGTGACGCTGCTGAACATGATGCTCGCCGTGCTGCCGTTCGACCATGCGCTCACGCTGCAGCGCATTTTCGCGTGGCCGTTCCAGGTGGTGATGTGGCTGATCGGCATTCCCTGGTCCGAGGCGCCGGACGCGGCCGCGCTGATGGCGACGAAGACGGTGCTGAACGAGTTCGTGGCCTATCTGCACCTCGCGGCGCTGCCGCCGGAGACGCTGTCGCCACGCTCGCGCCTGATCATGACCTACGCGATGTGCGGGTTCGCCAATTTCGGCAGCCTGGGCATCCTGGTCGGCGGGTTGGGCGCGATGGTGCCGGAGCGGCGGCAGGAGATCGTGGCGCTGGGGTTCCGCTCCATTCTGGCGGGCACGCTCGCCACCTGCACCAGCGGGGCGGTGGCGGGGATGCTGGGGTAGGCCGGGCGGACGGCTTTGTTCCGGAGGGGCGCGAGCTCCGGCGGGCCGGAAACGATATCCTCATGCTGCTTCCCGTGCGAGTTCGAGGACAGAGTCGCGCGCGGGAAGCGTCCTGGACTGCCCCCTGCCGCGACGGCCTTTCAACGTCAGAAGTGCGATCGCCAGCCAGGTCGCGTGAAAGGCCAGCCCGGCCAGCAGCACGAGCTGCCCCGGGACCGGGCCGATCGCGGCGCGCGCCCACAGATCGTCCAGCGAGGCAATCGGGGCAGGATGGATGACCAGCTTGCCAAGATAGGCCGTGACCTGGATCGCGAAGATCCAGCTGTAGTTTTTCCTCAGGCGGCGGCCCAGCGCGTCCGGATAGGTGATGTGGAGGCGCGGCATGCGGTAGTCCTGATAAAGGGTCTCGTTCCAGCCGTTGCCGATCTGCACGCCCCGCCCGAGCAGGATCGGCCCGAAGAACTGGGTCTCCAGGATGTGCGCGCGCACGCGCCAGAAGTCGAAAAAGCGGTAGCGTCGCGCCTCGATGTTCAGGAATACGGCAACCAGCAGGCCAACCACGACCAGCGGCAACGGCGACGCCGACGGTGAGCTGAACGTCAGCGACAAGGCGAGACCGGTGGAAACGACGGCCCAATTGGTCGTGGCGTCCAGGCGTGTCCGCCAGACGGTGCTGCGATAGAGCTCTCCGCGATACAGATGGGCCAATGCGCCAATTTCCGCCGCGTTGAACGATGCGGGCCTGCCCGCGTCATGGCCTTCGCTCATGGCTGCTGCTCTCCCTTGTTTCCTGGACGGCCGTCTTCTCCCGGATCAGTGGACCGTTGCGCGGTTCGTCGGAGGCAGGCTCGCCCGCATGCGGCCCTCGTCGGCCTTGGTGGAGCCTGCCGGGAAAGGTGATCGCGTTGCTCGGCCGGACAAGGGGGACGCACGCCCCTGGTTTGACCTGAATCAATGCCGCGGCGGCGCCGTTTCGCTGGAATCCGGCCGATGTCTTTGCAGGGGACCAGCCATGCCGACAGGTCAGCTACTCTACCTTCTTGTGGTCATTGCGGCCTTCTGTGGCTTCAGTGCCGTGCTGGCCTATTTCTCCGCGCAATGGAGCCGGATCCACCGGGGCGGTGCGAAGCCGGCTTCTCACGGGAAGCCGCCGGCCGGACCGTTCTCGGCCTGACGCGGACGGGCGGTCGCCGCCCGTCCGCTGAGCGAGGCGAACGTTGCCGTCAGGCCACCTGCGGCAGGTCTTCCATCATCTGCTTGCGCAGCAACTCGCGATACGGCCCCGGGCGCGCGGCCAGCGCGTCCGGCGGGCCGTCGTCGATGACGCGGCCGGCATCCATGACCACGATGCGGTCGAAGTTGCGCAGGGTGGAGAGGCGGTGGGCGATGGCGATGACGGTGCGGCCGTGCATCAGGTTGTCCAGCGCCACCTGGATCGCCTGCTCGGACTCGCTGTCCAGCGCCGACGTCGCTTCGTCCAGCAGCAGCACCGGCGCGTCCTTCAGCAGGGCGCGGGCGATCGCCAGGCGCTGGCGTTGGCCGCCGGACAGCTTCACGCCGCGGTCCCCGACCATGGTGGCGAAGCCTTCGGGCAGCGCCTCGATGAAGTCGCGGCAGCGGGCGATGGTGGCGGCGGCGAGGACCTCCGCCTCGGTGGCCTCGGGACGGGCGTAGCGGATGTTCTCCAGCACCGTGCGGTGGAACAGGCTGATGTCCTGCGGCACGATCGCGAGCATGCCGCGCAGGCTTTCCTGGGTGATGGTCGAGATGTCCTGGCCGTCGATGCGGACATGGCCGGACTGCACGTCGTAGAAGCGCTGCAGAAGGGCGATGACGGTGGACTTGCCGGCGCCGGACGCACCCACCAGGCCGACCCGCTGGCCGGGCTCGATCACCAGGTTCAGGTCCTTCAGCACCGGGGCGCGGCCGGGATAGCCGAAGCGGACATGCTCGAAGGCGACGCGGCCGGGACCGGGCTGCAGGGCCGGCGCGTTGGTGGCATCCGGCAACTCGTGCGGGGTGAGCAGGGAGGAGATCGCCTCGTCCAGCCGGGCGATGTGCTGGGTGAGGTCCACCAGCGCCACCGCGAGGTCGCGGGTGCCGTGCAGGATGGTGAAGCCGAGCGAGCAGATCAGCACCATGTCGCCGGCGGAGGCCTGGCCGCGCTGCCACATCACCACGCCCCAGGCCAGCAGGCCGGCGGTGATCAGCGCGGTCATCACCGCGTGCAGCAGCCGCAGCTTTTCCAGGTACAGCAGGCTGTGGCGGCGGGCGGCCATTTCCTCGTTGATGCGGCCGGTGATGCGGCCGTGCTCGCGCCAGGTGGCGCCGAAGGCGCGCACCACGTGCATGTTGCTGATGACATCCACCAGCTCGCCGTCCACGCTGGCGGCCCTGGTGGCGAAGGTGCGGTGGATGGGCGTGCCGTTGCGCGCGAGCCAGAAGACCACGGCGGCCATGGCCAGGCTGACGGCGGCGAGCGCCGCGGCCATGGCGGGGTTCACCGAAGCGATCAGGATGATGGCCACGCCCACCGCGAGGCACGGCGGCAGCACGTTCCAGGCGCTGGTGTTCTCGGTCTGGAAGATGGCGTTCGAGGTGGCGGTGATGCGGCTGGCCATGGTGCCCGGCAGGCGCTCGGAGAAATAGCTGGGGGCGTGGCCGGCCAGGTGGACGAAGAGGTCGCTGCGCACGTCGCCGGTGACGCGCACGAACACATGCGCCGCCACCCAGCCGCCGACGCGCCACATCAGGTTGTCGGCCGCGATCAGGGCGCACAGCACGCCGAAGGCCGCCCACACGTCGCCACCGCCCCCCCCGGGGCCGTGGGAGACCACGTCGATCAGGCCCTTGAGGCCGTACTGGGTGCAGACCGAGGCGACCACCGCCAGCACGACGGCGGCGAGGATCACGCCATGCCCGAGCCGGTGCCGGCGCACGTAGTGCAGCAGGAAGGCCAGGGGGCGGCCCTGGTAGCGGGTGATGGGGGCGGGCGGCACGTGCTTCACGGGCGGGGTACTTCTCTGGTGTCGCAGTGCCGGGACGTTGCGCCGGCAATGCGGCCCAATTTTGACAGCGTCTGCCGCCATTCCCTGCTGTCGTGGCCGGGGCGCCGGCATTCCGCCATATTCGCCTCCCATTCCACGGCCCCCCAGCCAGTCGAGAGGTCCTGCCTGCCATGCGAATCGCCCAGATCGCGCCGCTGTTCGAGTCGGTTCCGCCGCGGCGCTATGGCGGCACCGAGCGCGTGGTGCACTGGCTGACCGAGGAACTGGTGGCGATGGGCCACGACGTGACGCTGTTCGCGACCGGGGACAGCACGACCTCGGCGCGGCTGGTGCCGGTGCGCGAGGTGGCCGAGCGGTTTGCCCGCAATTTCGAGTACAACGCTGCGCCCTATGCCCGGATGATCGAGCTGGTGCGGCGGCAGGCGGCGGATTTCGACGTCCTGCACTTCCATATCGACTTCCATCCGTTCTCGGTGTTCACGCGCCAGGACACGCCGTTCCTGACCACGCTGCACGGGCGGATGGACCAGGCCTGGGTGCCGGGCATCTACGGGCTGTTTCCCGACGCGAACCTGGTGTCGATCTCCGACAGCCATCGCGCGCCGGCGCCGGGGCTGGGCTGGGCGGCGACGGTGCTGCACGGCATGCCCCGGGACCTGCTGCGGCCGGTCCCGCGGGAGCAGGATTATTTCGCCTTCCTCGGCCGCATCTCGCCGGAGAAAGGCATCGAGAGCGCCATTCGCATCGCCAGGGCGTGCGGCGTAAAGCTGAAGGTGGCGGCCAAGATCGGCGAGGAGGACGCGCCCTACCATGCCGAGGTGGTGGCGCCGCTGCTGGACGGGGTCGCCGTGGAGTTCATCGGCGAGATCGACGACGCGGCCAAGCCGGCCTTCCTGTCCGGCGCCCGGGCGCTGCTGTTCCCGATCGACTGGCCGGAGCCGTTCGGGCTGGTGATGATCGAGGCCATGGCCTGCGGCTGCCCGGTGGTCGCCTTCCGCCGCGGCTCGGTGCCGGAGGTGGTGGAGGACGGGCTTACCGGCTTCATCGTCGATGGCGTGGACCAGGCGGTGGCCGCGTGCGCGCGGCTGGACACGCTGGACCGGGAAGCGGTGCGCAAGCGGTTCGAGCAGCGCTGGACCGCACGGCGCATGGCGGAGGATTACGTGGCGTTGTACGAACGGTTGATGAAAAAACGGCGAACCGCATGACATCGGGCCGAACGCGGCATGCCGGACACGGACACGCCGCGTTTTCGCCACGTTCAATGCCTAACCAGCGCACGTCCAACCGACCGGAGAGGCTTCAGGCCATGCGTATCGCCCAGATTGCACCGTTGTTCGAGGCAGTGCCCCCCAAGCTGTATGGCGGCACCGAGCGTGTCGTGTATTCGCTCACCGAGGAACTGGTGGCGATGGGCCATGACGTGACCCTGTTCGCGTCGGGCGACTCGGTCACCTCGGCGAAGCTGGATGCGCCCTGGCCGCGCGCGCTGCGCCTCGACCCGGACGTGCGCGACTGGGTGGCCACCTACAACCTGCTGGTCGAATACGTCTATCGTCGCAAGGACCAGTTCGATGTGATGCATTTCCACATCGACTATTTCCCCAATTCGTTGTTCTCGCGCCAGAACGTGCCGTTCCTGACCACGCTGCACGGGCGGCTGGACCTGCCTGAGTTCGCCGCTGTCTACCGCATGTTCCCGGACGTGCCGCTGATCTCCATCTCCAACAGCCAGCGCAGGCCGGTGCCGGACCTGGGCTGGGCGGCGACGGTGCTGCACGGCATGCCGAAGGACCTGCTGACGCCGCAGCCGGTGGCGGGCGAGCGCGACTATTTCGCCTTCCTCGGCCGTATCTCGCCGGAAAAGGGCATCGAGCGCGCCATCCAGATCGCCGGCACGCTGGGCGTGAAGCTGAAGGTGGCCGCCAAGGTGGACAAGGCGGATGCCGAGTATTTCAAGGAATCGGTCGAGCCGCTGCTGGCGCATGCCCATGTGGAATTCATCGGCGAGATCAACGATGCGCAGAAGCCGGCCTTCCTGTCCGGCGCCAAGGCGTTGCTGTTCCCGATCGACTGGCCGGAGCCGTTCGGCCTGGTGATGATCGAGGCCATGGCCTGCGGCTGCCCGGTCATCGCCATGCGCCGCGGCAGCGTGCCGGAGGTGATGGATGACGGCATCACCGGCTTCATCGTCGAGAATGTCGACGAGGCGGTTGCCGCCTGCGGGCGGCTGGACATGCTGGACCGCGCCCGCGTGCGCGGCCAGTTCGAGAAGCGCTGGACCAGCCGCCGCATGGCCGAGGACTACCTGCGCGTCTACCAGCGGCTGATCGACGCCAAGGCGCCGCGCGCCGCCGTCGCGTAAGGCTGCCGGATTGTTATGGCCGGCCGTGTGGACATCCCGCCGGCCGGGCCTGACACTGCGTGGCCATGACCGCACTCCTGCTCGCCGTCGATGTCGGAACCGCCGCCGCCCGCGCGGGGTTGTTCGATCCGGCCGGGCGCGTGCTGGGCACCGCGTCGCAGGAGCTGAGCCTGCTGCGGCCGCACGAGGACCATGCGGTCTACCGGATGGACTCCGTCTGGAACGCCGTCTGCGCGGCCATCCATGCCTGCCTGGAGAGCGTTCCCGGGGCCGGCCAGCAGGTGGTGGGCCTGGCGTTCGACGCCACCGCCTCGCTGGTGCTCGGCCATGACGGGGCCGCGCCGCTGGAAGGCGGTGCCGACGTGTTCTGCTGGATGGACCATCGCGCGGAGGCCGAGGCGCACGAGATCACCCGCACCGGCGATGGGTGGCTGGCGCATATGGGCGGCGTGCTCTCGCCCGAGAACCATCTGCCGAAGCTGCTGTGGCTGAAGCGGCGGGCGCCGGCGGCCTGGGCGCGGGTGACCGGCGTGCGCGACCTGTGCGATGAGCTGGCGCGCCGGGCCACCGGCGTGGACGCGCACTCGTTGTGCCCGCGGGCGGCCAAATGGCCGTACCTGCCGAAGGATGAAACCAATGGCGGCTGGCGGTACCGCCTGCTGGAGCGGCTCGGCCTCGAGGCAGTCTGGACGATGGGGGCCATGTCCGACCCGCCGGTGCCGGTCGGCCAGGCGCATGGCACGCTGAGCCCGGACGTCGCCGCGTTCCTGGGACTCACCGCAGGCATTCCGGTGGCCGCGGGGCTGATCGACGCCGAGGCGGGCATGCTGGGGGTGCTGGGCCGCGGCATCGCCGGGCGGGCGGACTCGACGTTGGCGCTGATCGGCGGCACCTCGACCTGTTTCATGGCGGTGACCGCGCAGCGGCGGATGATCCCCGGCATCTGGGGGCCGTTCTACGGCGCCGTGCTGCCGGACATGTGGCTGCATGAAGGCGGCCAGTCCTGCACCGGCGCGGCCCTGGATGCGCTGCTGGCGCACCATCCCGGCGGGCCACGGCTGGCCACGCCCGAGACCCACGAGGATACGGCCGCGGAGATCCTGGACCTGCTGGACCGCGTGGGCCCCGGCTTCGCGGCGCGCCGCCACATCGTGCCGGACTGGCTCGGCAACCGCTCGCCGCTGGGCGATGGCAGCCTGCGGGCGCTGGTCACCGGCCAGGGCGAAGATATCGGCTACGGCGCCTTCCTGGAGACTTATTACGCGACCGCCCGGGCGCTGGTGCTGCAGGCGCGCCAGATCATCGCGCACATGAACGGGCACGGCTATGCCATCAACCGGGTGGCGCTGTCAGGGGGGCATGCGCGCAACCGGCTGCTGGTGCGGTTGTACCGCGATGCGCTGGGATGCGACCTGACGCTCTCGCGCACGGCCGAGCCGGTCCTGCTGGGCACCGCCATGGTGGCCGCGGTGGCGGCGGGGGTGCAGCCCGACCTGTTCGTGGCGCTGGACCGCATGGCGCCGTCGCAGATGCGCTCGCAGGCCGATCCGCGCTGGAAGGCGGCGCACGGTGTTGCCTATGGCATCTATCTCAAGCTTTTCGAGGCCCGCAACGAGGCCGCGGCTGCCGCGCTGGCGCTGGAGGGACTCGCCGGAGCGAGCAAGGGCGCCGCCTGATGACGTCGCGCGCTGAAACAGGGGGCTGCTGCGCTTCCGGCGTGCGCCGTCACGCCGGAAGCGCGTCAGGGCGGGCGAAGACCGCTTCCATCTCGCGGCGAATGCGCACGCCGGGGTCGGACTCGTCGATCGCGACGTCGCGCCAGCGCACAACCTGGCCCTCGGCGATCGGGTTCTTCAGCGTCACCCGATGCGCGAGCCCCAGCGGCAGGCAGCCCAAGGCCAGCGACCGGTCGGCCGGCATCTGCCTGCCCCACACGCAGTAGCCGCCTTCGCCATCCAGCACCTCGCCGGCGGCGAGCGGACGCTTGGCGGTGGCGACCACGTCGGCGCGGAAGCCGTTCGGCGCGCCGGTCGGCTCGCCGCGCAGGGCGATGGAGGCGACGGAGATGCCGATCTCCAGCCCGATCATGTGGATGGGGCGATACAGCGCCATGTGCTCGAAGCTGTCGTCGGGCAGCATCCGGTATTCCTCGGCGCAGTGGCGGACGTAAGGGTGCCCCGCCTCCACCACGACATAGGTGCCCATCTGCAGGTCGTTCGCCACCGGCGTCCCGTCGCGGTTGAGCGAGGACACCACCTCGACCGTGCCCTTGTGGGTGAGCGTGCCGCCACGCGCGGCGGGCTTGCAGACGCGGGCGAGGTCGGTGCAGCTCGCCGGCGGGAAGGCGAGGCCGTTCGGCTGCGGGGTCAGGCCGGTGGCGTTGCACACCGCCGTCATCTCGATGCCGGACTTGCTGCCGTCGATGAAGCTGTTGAACATCTTGGGATTCATGCCGCCGCGGGCGGCCTTCTCCGGCGTCAGGCCGAAGTTTTCCCACACCGTGTCGGGGGTGGAGCGGTGGAACGCCGGGCGGTAGCGGGTGCCCTTGCCGGCCGCGACCACCTCGAACCCGCAGGTGCGGGCCCAGTCCACATGCTCGCAGATCAGCGCCGGCTGGTCGCCGTAGGCCAGGCTGTAGATCACCCCGGCAGCGCGAGCCCGCCGGGCCAGCAAGGGGCCGGCGAGCGCATCGGCTTCCACGTTGACCATGACGATGTGCTTGCCGCTGGCGATGGCGCCGAGGCAGTGGCGGATGCCGGCGGCGGGGTCGCCGGTGGCCTCCACCACCATTTCGATGCCGTCATGCGCGAGCACGGACGGCGCGTCGTCGGTGACAAAGGTCGTGCCGTGCTGCCAGGCTTCGGCGAACGAGCCGGCAGCGTAGCGCTCCGCGGGCCAGCCACAGGCGGCGAGGTTGGCGCGGGCGCGGGCGGGCGCGAGGTCGGCGATGGCGACGAGATGCATGCCGGCGGTGCGACGGAGCTGGGCCAGGAACATCGTGCCGAACTTGCCGGCGCCGATCAGACCGATGCGGATGGGCCGCCCGGACTCGGCGCGGGCGGCGAGCATGGTCGCGAGGTTCATGGCGGCCATCTCCCTGGGCGTCCTTGCGGACGCTGCTTCACGCGCGGCAGCATACAGCGTCTGCCCGCGCCAGCCAGGGTCGTGTGGAAAGTACCCCCGCGCGTCGGCGGGGGTGGAGTCAGGCGGCGACGTCCTCGACCCAGGTCTTGGCGTTCTCGATGGTGATGTCGCGCAGCTCATCGAGCAGGCGCAGGCCTGCTTCGGTGCGCTCCACCAGGACGCTGCGGCGGTCCGAGGGGTCCGGGCGGCGGCGGGCCAGTTCCAGCTCGGTCAACTTGTCGAGGGCCCGGGTGATCACGGACTTCGATACGTTGAGCTCGGCCGCGAGCCCGCGTACCGTGTGATCGCGATCCTGGAGGTAGCAGGTGAGGTAGACGCCCAGCTGGTGGGCGGAGAGCGAGGGACCGTCGCGCCGGACAAGCGATACGATGATTTCCCGCAACATTCCGACGGCAAGGTCGGAAGAAACCTGGATAGACAAGTCAGCACCCTTTCAATGGATCGGGAGCGCGCGCGGCCCCTCGCGGAGCAACCGTCGTCCCGGTCGGCATCGGTGAGTCGTGCCGTGCGTGCCGGGGATCGGAACGCGGCACGACAGGTCAGCACGCTATGTTCGCCGCGACTGAGCCTGTCGGGTCAAGCTACGTATCGTAACCGCCCATCGGAACGAACTGGAAAGGGATCACATTGGCATCGGCATGAATCGAAACGCCGGGGCGGCGTCATTTCGTCCCGATGATCATGGCGTGCGATCCGTGCAGGCCCTGCGCCCGGGTGGCGCTGAAGCCGGCGGCGCGCATCCAGCCCATGCAGTCGGCCCCGGTGTAGTCGAAGCCGCCCGGCGTCTCGATCAGCATGTTCAGACTCATCAGCAGGCCGAATGCGTTCTCGCGCCGGGCGTCGTCGATGATCGCGTCGTAGACCAGCAGGGTGCCGCCTGATGGCAGGGCGGCATAAGCCTTGCCGATGAGCGCCTGCTTCGTGGGAAGGTCCCAGTCGTGGAGGACATGCCCCATGACGATGACGTCGGCCGTGGGCAGCGGGTCGGCAAAGAAATTGCCGGGCTGGAAGCGGACGCGCCCGGCGAGGTTGCGCCCGGCGATGTAGGCCTCGAACACCGGTTGCACCGCGGGCAGGTCGAAGCCGGTTCCGCTCAGATGCGGGTGCGCTGCCGCGATTGTCGCGGTGCAGCCGCCCTGGGCGCAGCCGACATCGACGAAAGAGCGCACGTCGCCCCACGGAAAGGCGGCCGCAATCGCCTGCGCAATGGGCAGGCTGACCCCCGTCATGGCGCCCAGGAAGGTCTGCAGCTGCTCGGGGCTGGCGTAGAGGGCGGTGAACGGGTTGCTGCCGTCCTTGCTCTCGTTCTGGGGCTGGCCGGTGCGCAGCGCCTCCGTGAGGTTGCCCCAGAACCCGTAGAGCCGCCGGTTGGCCATCTCCAGCAGGCCGCCGACATAGGACGGCTTGGCCCGGTCCAGATAGCGGTCCGCCTCGGGCGTGTTGGCATAGCGCCCGTCCTGGCGGTCCAGGATGCGCAGCGCCACCAGCGCGTCGAGGAAGTCCCGGGCGGCGCGCGGGTGCAGGCCGAGCCCTTCCTGCAGCTCGGGGAGCGTCTTCGGGCCAGTGGCCAACGCGGTGAAGACGCCCAGCTCGACGGCGCTGAGCAGCGTCTTGGAGCCCCAGAAGGCCATGCCGAGCTGCATGATGCCGGCCGGCGAGACGGCGTCCGGCGCAAGCGGTTCGCTGGTCATGGTTCCCTCCTTCAGGTCAGGTTCGCGCGACGTCAGGCGGGGTCGGCGATCCCCTGTAGCGACAGCTCGCGGGCACGCAGGCAGCTGACCCAGCGGCCCGGCTCGACTTCCTCCAGCTCCGGCGTCTGCTGGCGGCAGCGGTCCTGGGCGTGGCGGCAGCGCGGGTGGAAGGCGCAGCCGGGCGGCGGGTTGGCGGGGTCGGCGATCTCGCGTTCCAGAACGATGCGGTTGCTGGCAACACCCGGCACCGGCGTGGGGGCGGCGGACAGCAGTGCCTCGGTGTAGGGGTGCAGCGGGCGGTTGTACAGGGCTTCGGTCTCGGCCAGCTCGACGATGCGGCCGACATACATCACCGCCACCCGGTCGCTGACATGCTTCACCACGCTGAGGTCGTGGGCCACGAACAGGTAGGTGAGCTGCAGCCGGTCCTGCAGATCCAGCATCAGGTTGAGGATCTGCGCCTGCACGGAGACGTCGAGGGCGGAGACCGGCTCGTCGGCCACGATCAGCTCGGGGTTCAGGGCGAGGGCGCGGGCGATGCCGATGCGCTGGCGCTGGCCGCCGCTGAAGGCATGCGGGAAGCGGTTGAGATAGGCGGCGGGAAGCTGCACCAGCTCCATCAGCTCGGCGACGCGCTTGCGGCGCTCGGCCCGGTCGGTCATGCCGTTGATCAGCAGCGGCTCGCCGATGATGTCGCCCACCACCATGCGCGGGTTCAAGGACGAGTAGGGGTCCTGGAACACCATCTGCATGTGCCGGCGCAGCGGCCGCAACTGCCGCCGCTTCAGCGCGGCGAGATCGACCGTGCGGCCGCCGATGCTGAAATTGATGGCGCCCGCGCTGGGCGCCAGCGCGCGCAGGATGCAGCGGGAGACCGTGGTCTTGCCGCAGCCGCTCTCGCCGACCAGGGCCAGCGTCTCGCCCTTGCGGATGGTGAAGCTGACGCCGTCCACCGCGCGCACCTGGCCGACCACCCGGCGCAGCAGCCCCTTGCGGATGGGGAAGTATTTGCGCAGGCCGCGCACCTCCAGCAGCGTGGTCATGGCCGGCCTCCGTGCAGGAAGCAGCGCACCTCGCGGCTGGCCTCGCCGACCGCGGGCGGCTCGGCGGTCTCGCACAGGCCGGTGATGATCTCGCTGCAGCGCGGGTGGTAGGGGCAGCCGGTGGGGCGGTTGAACGGATGCGGGATGGAGCCGGCGATGGTCGGCAGGCGGGTGCGGGGCTTGGCCAGGACGGTGGGGATCGAGCGCAGCAGGGCGCGGGTGTAGGGATGCTTCGGGCTCGAGAAAATCTCCCCGACCGGCCCGGTTTCCACGGCGCGGCCGAGATACATCACCGCGACGTCATGGGCCATTTCCGCGATCACGCCCATGTCGTGGGTGATCAGGATGATGGCCAGCCCGCGCTTCTGCTGCAGCTCGCGCAGCAGGTCCAGGATCTGCGCCTGGGTGGTGACGTCGAGCGCGGTGGTGGGCTCGTCGGCGATCAGCACGCGCGGGTCGCAGGCCAGCGCCATGGCGATCATGACGCGCTGGCGCAGGCCGCCGGAGAGCTGGAACGGGTATTCGTCCACCCGGCGCGAGGGCTGCGGCACGCCGACCATGTCCAGCAGGTCGATGGCGCGCGCACGGGCGGCATTGGCGTCCATGCCCATGTGCAGGCGGATCGCCTCGGTGATCTGGTTGCCGATCGTGTAGTACTGGCTGAACGAGGCCATCGGCTCCTGGAACACCAGCGCGATCTCAGGGCCGCGGATGTCGCGCATCGCCTTGGGCGACAGGGTCAGCAGGTCGATCGGCGCGCCCCCCTTGGCCGGGCGCAGCAGGATCTGCCCGCCGACCACGCGGCCGGGAGACTCGACGATGCCGAGGATGCTGCGTGCGGTGACGCTCTTGCCGCAGCCGCTCTCGCCGACCACGCCGAGGGTGCGGCCCTCGAACACGTCGAAATCGACGCCATCCACGGCGTGCACGACGCCTTCCTGGGCGGCGAACTGGGTCTGCAGGTTGCGGACCGAAAGGATCGGCTCAGCCATAGGGATCCGCCGCGTCGCGCAAACCGTCACCGAGGAAGTTGAAGGCCAGGATCACCAGAATCACCGGCACGGCGGAGGCCAGCAGCCAGGGTGCCAGGGCCAGCGTCTGGATCGACTGCGCGTCCTGCAGCAGGATGCCCCAGCTGATGGCCGGCGGCCGCAGGCCGAGGCCGAGGAAGCTCAGCGAGGTCTCGCTGATGATCATCGCCGGCAAGGCAAGGCTGACGGCGGCGATGATGTGGCTGGCGAAGCTGGGCAGCATGTGGCGGAAGATGATCCTGCCTTGCGATGCACCCGCCAGTTCGGCGGCCATCACGAAGTCCTCCTCGCGCAGGGACAGGAACTTGCCGCGCACCACGCGGGCGAGGTCGGTCCAGGCCAGAAGCGAGATGATGATGGTGATGGCGAAGTAGATCTGCATGACGCTCCATGAATTCGGCAGCGCCGCCGCCAGCCCCAGCCAGAGCGGGATCGTCGGCATGGAGCGGACCACCTCGATCACGCGCTGGATCACCGTGTCGACCACGCCGCCATAGATGGCGGAGACGCCGCCGAGCAGCACGCCGAGGAACAGGCTGATGGAGACGCCGATCAGGCCGATGGTGAGCGACACCCGGGTGGCCACCATCAGCCGCGACCACAGGTCGCGCCCGAGCAGGTCGGTGCCGAGGATGTAGATGCCATCGCCCCGCTGCGGGTTTTTCAGGCCGATCAGATGGATATCCGTCTCGATCCCGAGGAAGGAGTAGCGATAGCCCGGCGCGAAGAATTGCAGGTAGGTGCGCCGGTTGGGATCAATGGTGTAGATCAGCTTGAACGTCTTGGGGTCGCGCACGCCCTTCAGCCCGTTGACGTAGGGCCGGAAGGCGCCGTCTTCGTCGAAGAAATGGATCGGCTGCGGCGCGATGTAGCTGGTGCGGGCGTCGGTCGCGTGCGGATCGGTGGTGGCCAGGAAGTCGGCCGCGATCGCCAGCCCGTAGAACAGCAGCACGACCACGCCGCTGATCATGGCGAGCTTGTGCCGCCGGAAGCGCCACCAGGTGAGCTGCAGCTGGGTGGCGACCGCGAAGCGCTCGGCCTTGCTGAGTTGGGGGGCGCGACGCCCGGTGATGAAACCGAACATGGTCAATCCATCTGATGGCGCAGGCGGGGGTCGACCCACATCAGCACCAGGTCGGAGATGAAGGTGCCGACGACAGTGAGCACGCCCAGCAGCAGCACGATGGTGCCGGCTAGGAACATGTCCTGGGCGACCAGCGACTTCACCAGCAGCGGGCCGACCGTCGGCAGGCCGAGCACGATGGAAATGATGATGCTGCCGGACACCAGATACGGGAACAGATAGGCGATGTTGCTGGCGAACGGGTTGAGCGCCGCGCGGACCGGGTATTTCAGGATCACCCGCGTCTCCGACAGGCCCTTTGCCCGGGCCGTCACCACATAGGGCCGGCGCAATTCGTCCAGCAGGTTGGCGCGCATGATGCGGATGAGCTGGGCGGTGCCGCCAAGGGCCAGGATCACCGCCGGCAGCGGCAGGTGCTTGGCGAGGTCCCAGGCCTTTGCCCAGCTCCACGGCGCCATGGCGAACTCGGCAGAGAACAGGCCGCCGACGCTGGCGCCGAAGAACTTGAAGGCGAAATACATGATGATCAGCGCCATCAGGAAGTTCGGCACGGCGATGCCGATGAAGCCGACCAGGGTGAAGATGTAGTCGGCCACGGAGTATTGCCGCACCGCCGAGTAGATGCCGATGGGCAAGGCGAGGGTCCAGGTGACGATCAGCGCGCCCAGCGACAGCAGCAGGGTCAGCCACAGGCGGTCGCCGATCACCTGGGTGACCGGCCGCCGCCATTCCATCGATTCGCCGAAATCGCCCACCACGACACGGCTGATCCACTTGCCGTACTGCACGTAGAAGGGCTGGCCCAGCCCGTATTGCAGCCGCATCGCCTGGGCTTCCTCGGCCGAGACGCTGCTGCCGGACGAGGCCAGCTGCGCGATGTAGGCATCGACGAAGTCACCGGGCGGCAACTGGATGATCACGAACGACAGGACCGATATCAGCCATATCGTCATGACCCCCAGCGCCAACCGGCGGAGCAGGAAGGCAATCATGCCTTATAGAACCACGTCTCCGGATGCGAGCTGCCGGGGGTGCGGCAATGCTGCGCGATGCAGGCGCGTCCGGGGATGTTGCCAAGCCGCCGGCCGACGATGCGCACGCCCTGGGCCGCCGGCGACTGGCCGCAGATGCCGATGCCGTACTGGTTGTCGACCAGGATGCGCCAGATCTCCTGCGCGGTCTTGTTGCGCTCATCCTCCTGCTGGCCAGCGGCGCCGCGGAACAGCTGCAGGGCGCGCAGCAGGTTGGCGTCAGCGGGCGGCGTGCCCTGCTTGCCGTCGGAGGCGTACCACTTGCAGATCTCCGGCCCCAGGAACGGCTCGGTGGGATCGACGGGCAAAGTGTGGCGCGGGAACAGGTACAGCAGCTCGCTGCCGCCATTCTGCCAGGCCGCGACGTGGTGGTCGTTGCCCATGATCCGCTGCAGGTTGAGGTTGCGCTCCATCTCCTTCACGTCGGCGTAGATGCCGACCTTGCGCCAGAACTGGCTGACCATTTCCGAGTGCTGCACCCAGGGCAGCAGAGCGTTGACGGCCTGGATCTGGATCACCAGGCGCTGGCCGTTGTCGGTGCGCAGGCGATAGCCGTCACGGTCCTTCTTGGACAGGCCGATCGCGTCCAGCATCTTGTTGGCAGTGGCGGGGTCGTAGGTGGACCACTTGGTCCGCCACTCCGGCCCCGGGCTCTGCGGCAGGCTCTCGTTCGGCGCGATCGAGCCGGGCGTGCCGAGGCCGAGCCAGAACGTCTCGTTCATCTGCTCGCGGTCGATCGACAGCGACAGCGCACGGCGGAAATCGGTGGTCTGGATCCATTTGGCGATCTCGGGATCGCCCTTGTAGCTCATGTTGAACAGGAACACCGTGTCCGCGCCGTTGAAGGCGAGGTCGAGATGCACGTCGTACTTGCCGCGCTCCCGGTTCTCCAGGATCACCGGCAGCTTGGCCAGGCTGATATGCCGCTCCTGCTCGTCGAATTCGCCGGCCATGGCGCGCAGGTTCACCACCTCCAGGTCCTCGGCCAGGGTCATCACGATGTTGTCGATATACGGCAGCTGGTTGCCGTCGGTGTCGACTGCCCAGTAGTACGGGTTGCGCTCCATTGCCCAGGTCGGCGTGTTGATCGGGCGCACCGTCCTCCAGGGCCCGATGGTCGGCAGCGCGGGGTTGAGCTGCCAGTCCTTCTTCACGTGCAGCGCGCGCACCCAGGTATCGAAGCCGGCTTCCTTGGCGCGCTTCGTGACCTCGGCTTCCGAGGAGTATTTCGGCAGGAACTGCTTGAGGTAATGGGCCGGCGAATAGGCGCCATAGGTGAAGCTGGTGGCCTGGCGCACCGACTGGCCGCCGCCGATCAGCGTGTCGCCGGCGAGCAGGTCGATGAACAGGTAGAACGGCGTGTCGAACTGGAACTGGACGGTGGTCTCGTCGATCTTCACCACCCGGCCGGGCTTGCCGTCCGGAGTCATGTCCGAGATCGGCGTGGGGACGATGTCCTTGTTGCTGTAGAGATCCTCGAACCAGAACACGAAGTCGTCGGCGGTGAAGGGGGCGCCGTCGGCCCATTTCATGCCCTTGCGCAGGAACAGCGTGGTGGTCTTGCCGTCCTTGCTCATCTCCCAGCCCTTGGCGACGCTGGGGACGATCTTGTTGCCGTTGTAGTCCCAGAACAGCAGCTTGTCGGAGGCGTTGATGCGGTTGCCGTTCTCGCCGTCCGACGGGCCGATGAAGGCGCGCCGCCAGGTGCCGCCGTAGCGGCCCGCGCTTTCCAGCGGCTTCAGCACCATCGGCTCGGCGGGGATGCGCTGGGCGACGGGCGGCAGCTTGCCCTGCTTGACCAGCTCAGCCAGTTGCGGCGCTTCCTTGAAGCTGGCAGGCACCGTGTTGGCCTGGGTCGGTCCTTGCAGGGCGCCAACCAGCCCGGATTGCGCGAACTGGCCGCTGACGGCCTGCGCCAATGCCTGCGCCGTCGGCGCACCTACGGCCGCCATGGCCGCACCATATCCCAGCAAGCGCCTGCGCGTCGTCATTTCGTTCCCCCCACGTCTTCGTATGCTTGCGCTAACATTAGGCGAACCGTGGCGGCAGTGCCATCCCCGCCGCCACGCGTTCCCTGTCCGCGTTACGCTTTGTAGAACCAGGTCTCCGGATGCGAGCTGCCGGGCGTGCGGCAGTGCTGCGCGATGCAGGTGCGGCCGGGGATGTTGCCCAGGCGCTGGCTGGCCAGCCGCACCCCCATCAGCGCCGGCGACTGGCCGCAGGTGCCGATATGGAACTGCTGGTCGACCATGATCCTCCAGATCTCCTGCGCGGTCTTGTTGCGCTCCTCCTCCTGCTGGCCGGCCGCGGCGCGCAGCAGCTCCAGCGCCCGCAACATGTGCGGATCCTCCGGCCTGGTGCCCTGCTGGCCATTCGAGGCGTACCAGCGCGCATGGTCCATGCCATACGCGCCGTTGGAGATGTCGACCGGCAGCGCCCAGGACGGATACAGGTAGAGCAGCTCGGTGCCGCCATTCGTCCAGACCAGGATGTGGTGGTCGCTGGCGGCGATGCGCTGGAAGGCGAGACCGCGCTCGGCCTCTTTCACGTCGGCGTAGATGCCGATCTGGCGCCAGTGCTGGGCGATCATTTCGGCGTGCATCGGCCAGTCCATGAACGCCTTGACCGCCAGCAGCTGGATCACCAGGCGCTGGCCGTTGTCGGTGCGCAGGCGGTAGCCGGCGCTGTCCTTTTTGGTCAGGCCCAGGGCGTCCAGCATCCTGTTGGCAGCGGCAGGGTCGTGCACCGACCATTTCTTGCGCCACTCCGGGCCCGGGCTTTCCGGCATCACCTCCGCCGGCGCGGTCGAGCCGGGGGTCGCCAGCCCCAGCCAGAAGGTTTCGTTCATCTGGTCGCGATCGATGCCCAGCGCCAGTGCACGCCGGAAGTCGGCGGTGCGCAGCCATTTGCCCACCTCCGCATCGGCCTTGTAGCCCATGTTGATGTGCAGCGCGGTGTCGGCGCCGTTATAGGCGAGGTCCAGATGGACATCGTATTTGCCGCGGCTCCTGTTCTCCAGGATCACCGGCAGCTTGGCGAGATCGATATGGCGTTCCTGCAGGTCGTATTCGCCGGCCATGGCGCGCAGGTTCACCACCTCGATATTCTCGGCCAGCGTCATGACGATGCTGTCGAAATAGGGCAGCTGGTTGCCGTCCGTGTCCACAGCGTAATAATAAGGGTTGCGCTCCATCGCCCAGGTGGGCGTGTTGATCGGGCGCACCGTCTTCCACGGGCCCAGGGTGGGCAGCTCGGGGTTCAGCTGCCAGTCCTTCATCACGTGCAGCATGCGCACCCAGGAGTCGAATCCGGCATCCTTGGCGCGGCGCGCCACTTCGGCCTCGGACGAGTATTTCGGCAGGAACTGCTTGAGGTATTTCGCCGGCGCATAGGCCGCATAGGTGTTGCCGGAGGATTGGCGCACCGCCTGCCCGCCGCCGATCAGCGTGTCGCCCGCCAGCATGGAGGGGAACAGGTAGTACGGGCTGTCGAACTGGAACTGGACCGTGGTCTCGTCGATCTTCACCAGCCGCCCCTGTTTGCCGCCGGCCGCCATGTCGGCGATCGGCGACGGCACGACATCCTTGTTAAGGTAGAGGTCCTCGTACCAGAACACGAAATCGTCCGCGGTGAACGGCGAGCCGTCGCCCCATTTCATGCCCTTGCGCAGGAACAGCGTCGTGGTCTTGCCGTCCTTGCTGAGCTCGTAGGCCTTGGCGACGCTGGGCACGATCTTGCTGCCCGTGAAGTCCCAGAACAGCAGCTTGTCGGAGGCCATGATGCGGTTGCCGTTCTCGCCGTCCGACGGGCCGATGAAGGCGCGCCGCCAGGTGCCGCCGTAGCGGCCGATCCGCTCCAGCGGCTTGATCACCAGGGGCTCGGACGGCACGCGCTGGGCGACGGGCGGCAGCTTGCCTTGCTTGACCAGCTCGGCAAGTTGCGGCGCCTCCTTGAACGCGGCGGGCGTGACGGTGGCCTGCGTCGCGCCTTCCAGCGTGCCGACCAGGCCGGACTGCGTGATCTGTCCGCTGGCGGCGACGGCCTGCGCCAGTGCTTCGGCCGTCGGTGCGGCCGCGGCCATGGCCGAAGCGTAGCCGAGAAGGGCCCTGCGTGTGGTCATGATCGTTCCTCCCTTTTTTCGTCACCGCCATTGCGTGGGGTGTTGGAAGGAACGGTAAGGCAAGGCGGCGGGCGCTGCTAGAAGGTTCCGAGCCGCTGCAGGGCGAGGACTGCCAGCAGCGTCCCGTTGGCGAACATGAGCACCGGCGCGGCCGCCAGCACCGCCCGCTGCCAGGCATGCCCGGCCGCCCGCCCGGCCAGCCCGACCACGACGAGACTGGGCACGGTGCCGAGGCCGAAGGCCAGCATGGCCAGCGCGCCGGCGCCGGCGCTGCCGGTCGATGCGGCGATGGCGATGGCCGCATAGAGGAAGCCGCAGGGCAGGAACCCCAAAGCGAGGCCCAGCATGAGGCCGCCGGTCCAGCGGGTGCGGTCGATGCGCTGCGTCAGCGCGCCGATGGCGTGCACCCAGCGGGGCGGGGCGCGGTCCAGGCCCGGGGCGAGGCGCCGCAGCGCCGGGGCGATCCGGCCCGCCGCCTGCAGCAGGAACAGCAGCGCCCCGAACAGCAGCAAAGGGCCGGCGAGCCGGTCCAGCCAGGGCAACCCGCCGAGCCCGGCGGAAGCGGCGCCGATCAGCGTGTAGGTGGTCAGGCGCCCGACATGGTACGGCAGCAGCAGGGCGGCGCCGAGCCGCGACATTTCGCACAGGCGGGCCGCCGGCACGCGCGCGAGACGGTCGGAAACCTGGCCGAGCACGAACGGCCCGCACATCGGGGCGCAATGCATGGTGCTGCCAGCCAGCCCCGCCAGCAACAGCCCGAACGGCAGGCCCCAGGGCAGCCCCGAAGCGAGCAGCGGGCCGCACAGCGCCGCCAGCATCGACAGGTGCTCGCTCACGAACGCCGCATCCCCCTCATGATCGGCCAGTCTGTTGTGCGGGCCGCGGCGCGGCATTGACGCAGATCAATGCCGGCGGCTTCGCCGTCACCCAGGTTCCGCACCGGATGAACGAATCGACGGCACAGCCGCGCGGGTGTGCCCTCAGGTCTGCGGGGTATGGAATGGAAGAGGTCAGCGAAGTTGTCGTCGGGCTGCTCATGCTGGTGCTGGGATTTCTCGGCCTGGTGATGGCCTCCGGCGCGCTGGACAACGAGATCTACATCTTCGGCCTCTCGCTGGCCGGCTTCGCGTTGGTGTTCGAGCTGGGGCTGATCAGGCGCCATTTCGACCGGAAGGACGCCGCGCGTGTCCGGGTCGGCCGCCATGTCTGACATCGCGCTCGCCGGTATCGGGCTGGGCCGCGCCGCGGCGGCGGAGCATGTCTCTGCCCGCGCCGAGGTCTACAACATGGACGTCGTGCGGAAGTTCCTGATCGCCAGCGTGTTCTGGGCGGTCGTGGCGTTCCTCGTCGGCGTGTATCTCGCGCTGGAGCTGTCCTGGCCCTCGCTCAACTTCGGGCTCTCCTTCCTCAATTTCGGGCGGCTGCGGCCGGTGCACACCTCGGCCGCCATCTTCGCCTTCGGCGGATCGGCGCTGTTCGCCAAGTCGTTCTATGTGGTGCAACGCACCTGCCGGGCGCGGCTGTTCGGTGGCGAGGCGCTGGCGAACTTCGTGTTCTGGGGCTACCAGTTCTTCATCGTCATGGCCGCGCTCAGCTATGTGATGGGCTACAGCCAGGGACAGGAATACGCCGAGCCGGAATGGCATATCGACCTGTTCCTCACGGTGGTCTGGGTCGCCTACGGGGTCGCGTATATCGGCACCGTGCTGAAGCGCGAGGAGCCGCATATTTATGTGGCCAACTGGTTCTACATGACGTTCATCCTGACCATCGCCGTGCTGCATATCGGCAACAACATTGCATTGCCGGTCTCGATCTACGCAGCCAAGAGCTACTCCGCCTATGCCGGCGTGCAGAACGCCCTGATCCAGTGGTGGTATGGCCATAACGCCGTCGGGTTCTTCCTGACGGTGCCGTTCCTGGGGATGATGTACTACTTCATCCCGAAGCAGGCGGGGCGGCCGATCTATTCGTACCGGCTGTCGATCGTGCATTTCTGGTCGCTGACGTTCATGTATATCTGGGCCGGCCCGCACCACCTGCACTACACGGCGCTGCCGGACTGGACGCAGACCCTGGGCGCGGTGTTCTCGGTGATGCTGTGGATGCCGAGCTGGGGCGGCATGATCAACGGGCTGATGACGCTGTCGGGCGCGTGGGACAAGCTGCGCACCGATCCGGCGCTGCGCTTCTCCGTCGCCGCCGTCGGCTTCTACGGCATGTCCACCTTCGAGGGGCCGATGATGTCGATCCGCGAGGTGAACGCGCTCGCCCATTACACCGACTGGGTGATCGGCCACGTGCATTCCGGCGCGCTGGGCTGGGTGGCCTTCATCAGCTTCGGCGCCACCTACTACCTGGTGCCGCTGCTGTGGAACCGCGCCCGCCTTTATTCGACCAGGCTGGTCTCCTGGCATTTCTGGATCGCAACGCTGGGGATCGTCTTCTACATCACCTCGATGTGGGTCGCCGGCATCATGGAAGGCCTGATGTGGCGCGCCTACGACCAGTTCGGGTTCCTGCAGTATTCCTTCGCGGAGGCGGTCAACGCCGTGCATCCGTATTTCGTGATCCGCATGCTCGGTGGCGTGCTGTTCCTGATCGGCGCCCTGATCATGGTCTACAACCTGATCATGACGGTCTACAGCCCGACTACCGAGGTTTCGGTAACCGAACGGCGTGACGCGGCCCTGCCGGCCGGCGCCGCCCTGGCGGGAGAATAGGACCGTGTTCATTCGCCACGAGACAATCGAGAAGAACGCGGTGCTGATGCTGGTGCTGACCGCGATCACGATCGCGATCGGCGGCATCATCGAGATCGTGCCCCTGTTCACCATCGAGACCACGGTGGAGCACGTGAAGGGCGTGCGCCCGTATGCGCCGCTGGAGTTGATGGGCCGCAACATCTATGTGCGCGAGGGCTGCTATCTCTGCCACAGCCAGCAGATCCGCGCGCTGAAGGACGAGGTGGAGCGCTACGGCCACTACAGCCTGGCCGCCGAGAGCATGTATGACCATCCGTTCCAGTGGGGTAGCAAGCGCATCGGCCCCGACCTGGCGCGCGTCGGCGGCAAGTATTCGAACGACTGGCACTACGCCCACCTGATCAACCCGCAGGCGCTGGTGCCGGAGAGCCTGATGCCGAAATACGCGTTCCTCGCGCAGACGCCGCTGAACTACGACATCATCGAAGAGCATCTGCGCAAGAACCGCGGCGTGGGCGTTCCCTATACCGACGAGCAGATCGCCAACGCCCGGAAGGACCTGGAAGCCCAGGCCGATCCCGCGGCGGACAACGAGGCGTTGCTGAAGCGCTACCCCAAGGCGGTGACGGTCGCCGGCAACGGGCGCGCGCCGACGGAGCTCGACGCGCTGGTGGCCTATCTGCAGGTGCTCGGCACGATGGTCGACTTCGCCGACACCAGCACCGAACAACTGCAGCAATAGGCGGGCGGGATGCACGACTTCCTCGAGATCCTGCTGTGGCTGCGGCACCATTCGGTCGTGGTCATGCTCACGGTCTTCGTGCTGATGCTGATCTCGCTGTATCTGCCCGGGCGCCGCATGCGCTTCGAGCGTGATGCCAGGATCCCCCTCGAAGACGACCGATAAGGAGCACTCCCTGTGCCGACCAAGATCGAAAAGGACTCCATTTCCGGTCAGGACACCACCGGCCACGAGTGGGACGGACTGAAGGAGCTGAACACGCCGCTGCCGAAATGGTGGCTGTACACGTTGTATGCCACCTGCGTCTGGGCCGTTGTGTGGTGCGTGCTGTATCCGTCGGTGCCGGGGATCAGCGGCTACTTCCCTGGCGTGCTCGGCGCCTCGACGCGCGTGCAGGTCACGAACGACGTGAAGGCGCTGGCCGCGCAGCGCGCCGTCACCATGGACAAGCTGACGGCGACGCCGATCGCCGAGGTGCGGCAGGACCCGCAGCTGATGGCGGTGGCCACCACGGCGGGCCGGATCGCGTTTGCCAACAACTGCCAGCCCTGCCACGGGCCGAGCGGCGAAGGCCGGCCGGGCTATCCCGCGCTGGCCGGCGACGCCTGGATCTGGGGCGGGAAGCTCGCCGACCTCCAGCAGACCATCACCTATGGCATTCGCAGCGGACATCCGGACGCACGCGTGAGCCAGATGCCGCGCTTCGGCGCCGACGGCATCCTCAAGCCCGAGGAGATCGCGCAGGTGGCCGATTACGTGATGACGCTGTACGGCAAGGGCACGGCCGGCGCGGACATGGCGAAGGGCCGTGCGATCTACGGCGAGAACTGCGCCGCCTGTCACGGCGACAACGGCGAGGGCAAGCGGGACGTTGGGGCGCCGGCGCTGAAGGGTGCGGTGCACCTGTATGGCGATAGCCGCGAGACGGTGCGCGCGCAGATCGCCAATCCGCGCCAGGGCGTGATGCCGAACTGGAACCAGCGGCTGGACGAAGCGACCATCAAGAGTCTGGCGCTCTACGTGCATTCGCTGGGCGGCGGCGAGTAGGCCGGAGGATGACCTCATGAGCCGCCTGGCCAAGCCGCGCAAGCCGTCAGCCGGGGAAGAGAAGATGAGCGAGGCGCCTCTCTACGCCGACCGTGTGCGGGTCTATCCGCGCGCGGTGCACGGGCCGGCGCGGACGTTCAAGTGGGCGGTCCTGGTCATCTGCCTGGCCGTCTATTACGCGCTGCCCTGGATCCGCTGGGATCGCGGCCCGGGCCGGGCGAGCCAGGCGGTGCTGCTGGACCTGCAGAACGAGCGGTTCTATTTCTTCAATCTCGAGTTCTGGCCGCAGGATATCTATTACCTCACCGGCGCGCTGATCCTCGGTGCGGTCAGCCTGTTCCTGGTCACCAGCCTCGCGGGCCGCGTCTGGTGCGGCTACGCCTGCCCGCAGACGGTGTGGACCGACCTGTTCATGTGGGTGGAGCAGCGCATCGAGGGCGACCGCAATGCGCGCATGCGCCGCGACCAGGGCCCCGCGAGCTTCGACAAGGCCTGGCGCAAGGTGGCCAAGCACGCGGTCTGGCTCGGCGTCGCGTTCTGGACCGGCGGCGCCTGGATCATGTACTACGCCGACGCGCCGACGGTGACTCGCGCGTTCTGGACCGGGCAGGCGTCATCGGCCGTGTACGGCTTCGCCTTCCTGTTCACCGCCACCACCTATGTGCTCGCCGGCTGGGCGCGCGAGCAGGTGTGCACGTATATGTGCCCGTGGCCGCGCTTCCAGGCGGCGATGCTGGACGAGCAGAGCTTCATCGTGACCTATCAGGGCTGGCGCGGCGAGCCGCGCGGGCACGGCAAGCGCGACGCGGCGGCGGAGAAGAAGCTCGGCGACTGCGTGGACTGCAGGGCTTGTGTGAACGTGTGTCCCACCGGCATCGACATCCGCGACGGCGTGCAGCTCGAATGCATCAATTGCGGCCTGTGCGTCGATGCCTGCAACGAGATCATGGTCAGGACGGGCCAGCCGAAATGGCTGATCACCTGGGACACGCTGGCGCGGCAGAAGGCGCGGGCCGAGGGCCGGCGCGAGCCGATCCGGCTGCTGCGTGCGCGCACGGTGATCTATGTCGCGGCGCTGCTCCTGGCGGGAACGGTCATGGGCGTGGCGCTGGCGACCCGCGCGCATATCGAACTGTCCGTGCAGCACGATCGCGCGCCGCTGTTCGTGAAGGTGCGCGATGGCGCCTTGCGCAACGGCTACACCGTGAAGATCGTCAACAAGACGCACGAGGCGGCGGATTTCGCATTGTCGCTGCAGGGGCTGGAAGCGGCCGGCATGGCGGTGGCCGAGGAGAACGACGCCCGCATGCCCATCCTGACGCTGACCGCCGAGGCTGACAGTGTCGGCACGTTCCGCGTTCTGGTGTTCGGCCAGCCGGCGCGGCTGGTGGACGGGTCGCAGGACATCACCTTCACGCTGCGCAACGCCGCCACCGGCGAGCAGACGTCCTATCGCTCGGTGTTCATGGGCCCCGGCGGGCGTGCCGGGCGCTGACCGACAGCAAGGGAGAGCAGGCGATGCCCACCATCCGATCAACCCCGTTCCGCAGCGCGCCGGCATCGCCGTGGCGGTTCTTTCCGTGGGTCGTGGCGGGCGCGATGGGGGTCGTGATCCTGGTGAACCTCGGCATGGCGTATTCCGCGGTGCATGGTTTCCCCGGGCTGGCGGCCGACGACGTGTTCGATCGCAGCAACGCCTATGACAAGGTGCTTGCGGCATCGCAACGCCAGGCGGCGCTCGGCTGGTCGCTGGCGGTGTCGGTGGAGGCGGGGCGGCCCGTCGTGCTGCTGACCGGGCGCGAAGGACAGCCGCTTGAGGGTGCGCGCCTGAGCGCCACGGCACGGCGCCCGCTGGGCGCGGAGACAACCAGCCACGTCGTGTTCCGCGCCACCGCCCCCGGCCGCTACGTCGCCGAGGCGCCGCTGGCGGAACCGGGGCAGTGGGACCTGCTGATCGCCGCCGCATCCGGCCAGCAGACGTTGCGCAGCACGCACCGGGTCGTGGTGCGGTGAGCCTGCGGTGAGCGGCGCGGTCCTCGGCGCCGCCGGTATCGCAACGGCGGCCGCCGACACTGTCTGCGCTCATTGCGGCCTGCCGGCGCCGGCCGGGCGGCGCTTCTGCTGCCCGGGTTGCGCCGCGGCGTTCGAGACCATCCAGGGCCTGGGCCTCGGCAGCTATTATGCGCGGCGCGTGCTGGACCCCGCCGCCCGCGCGCCGCGGCCGGAAGGGGCCGATCGCTGGGACCTGTCGCGCTACGTCACCACTGATGCCAAGGCCCGGAACACGCTGACTCTGGCGGTCGACGGGCTGCAATGCGGCGCCTGCGTGTGGCTGATCGAATCTGCGCTGGCGCAGGATCCGGCGTTGCTGCAGGGCCGCGTGAACATGACCACGCGCCGGCTGCGGCTGGTCTGGGAAGGCGGCGCGGCCGAAGCCGACCGGTTCGTGGCGGCGGTGGAGCGGCTGGGCTATCGGCTGGTTCCGTTCGATGCCGCCTGCCTCGCCGCCGCCGCCGATCGGACGGGGCAGGCGCTGCTGCGCGCGCTCGCGGTGGCGGGCTTCGCCGCGGCGAACGTGATGCTGTCCTCGGTGGCGGTATGGGCCGGGCTGGCGCAGGGCATGGGGCCGGCGACGCGCGAACTGCTGCACTGGGTCTCCGCCCTGGTGGCCATGCCCGCCATTGCCTATGCCGGCATGCCGTTCTTCCGCTCCGCCTTTGCCGCCCTGCGCCAGCGCCGCACCAACATGGACGTGCCGGTCAGCATCGGCGTGATCCTGGTGACGGCGATGAGCCTGGCCGAGACGATGCGCGGCGGCGAGCATGCCTATTTCGATTCGGCTGTCTCGCTGCTGTTCTTCCTGCTGATCGGCCGCGTGCTCGACCATCGTGCACGGGGCCGCGCCCGCGCCACCGCGGAACAACTGTTGACCCTGCGCGCCACCGAGGTGGCGGTGATCCAGCCCGATGGCACCACCCGCCGCAGCCCGCAGGAAAACGTGGCCCCCGGTGCCTGCATCCTGGTGGCCGCGGGCGAGCGCATCGGCGTGGACGGCGTGGTGGAGCGCGGCGCGGCGCCGCTCGACACCAGCCTGGTCACCGGCGAGAGCCTGCCGGTGCAGGCGGGGCCGGGCACACAGGTGTTCGCCGGCACGCTGAACCTGGGCGAGCCGATCACGGTGCGCGCCACCGCCACCGGCAGCGCGACACTTCTGGCCGAATGCGCGCGCCTCATCGAGGCGGCGGAGGCGCGGCGCGGCCGCTTCGTGGTGCTGGCCGACCGCGTGGCACGCCGCTACGCGCCAACGGTGCATGCCGCCGCGGCTCTGACCTTCCTGTGGTGGTGGTACGTGCAGGGCGCACCGTTCGGGACCGCGCTGCTGACCGCATGCGCGGTGCTGATCATCACCTGCCCCTGCGCGCTGGCGCTGGCGGTGCCGGCGGTGCAGGTGATCGCCACCGGGCGGCTGTTCCAGCGCGGCATCCTGCTGAAATCCCCGACCGCACTGGAACGGCTGGCCGAGGCCGACACGGTGGTGTTCGACAAGACCGGCACGCTGACCGAGCCGGTGCTGGCCCTGGTGGAGACGCCGGGGCTCGACCGCGCCGCCCTGCACGCGGCGGCGGCGCTTGCGGCCGCCAGCCGGCATCCGCTGGCGCGCTCGTTGGTTGCGGCGGCAGGGCCGGTTGCGGCGGCCGAGGGCGTGCAGGAAGTGGCGGGGCAGGGGCTGCGCTGCGGCGACGTGCGCCTGGGCAGCCGCGCCTTCGCCGGCGATCCGGCCG
>NZ_JAPDNT010000023.1 GCF_025989185.1 Limobrevibacterium gyesilva | reverse complement strand
TCCCCCGGCGACGCGCTGGCCGCCTTGCGCGCCGCGATCATGCAGGCCGCCATCGCCTGCGGCGCCGTGCCGATCGCCGCCGCTGCGCCGCGGCTGCCGAACACAGCCTGCCTGGCGCTGCCCGGGGTGCGGGCGGAAACGCAGGTGATCGCGCTCGACCTCGCGGGCGTGCGAGTCTCCGCCGGGGCCGCGTGCAGCTCCGGCAAGGTCGCCCGCAGCCATGTCCTGGACGCCATGGGCCTCGGCGCGCTCGCGGGCGAGGCGATCCGGGTGTCGCTGCCGTGGAATGCCAGCGCCGAGGACGTGCGGGCGTTCGCGGACGCATACCAGGCCATGGCCGAACGCTTGGCGCGCAGGGCCGCGTGAGCGCACATCATTCCATCATGCAGCAGCGCCCGAACCGGCCGATCTACCTCGACAACCAGGCGACGACGCCGTGCGATCCGCGCGTGCTGCAGGCCATGCTGCCCTGGTTCACCGAGTATTACGGCAACCCGCACAGCGCCGAGCACGTCATGGGCCGCCAGGCCGAGGTCGCCGTTGAGGCGGCGCGGACCGAGGTCGCCGCCCTGATCGGCGCCGAGCCGCGCGAGATCGTCTTCACCTCCGGCGCCACCGAGAGCAACAACATCGCCATCAAGGGCGCCGCCCGGCACGCGCTGCGCCTGGGCGACGCGCGTCGCCGCATCGTCACCGTCGCCACCGAGCATAAATGCGTGCTCGAATCCGTGGCCGACCTGGCCGAGGAAGGGTTCGAGCCGGTCGTCCTCCCCGTCCGCCCCGACGGCACGCTCGATCCCGACACGCTGCGCGCGGCGCTGGCGGTGCCGACGCTGCTGGTCAGCGTGATGGGCGTGAACAACGAGATCGGCGTGATCCAGGACCTCGCCGAGCTGTCCGCGATCGCCAAGCAGGCCGGCGCGCTGTTCCACACCGATGCCGCCCAGGCCGCGGGGAAGATTCCGCTGGATGTGCAGGCCATGGGCATCGACCTGATGTCGATCAGCGGCCACAAGATCTACGGCCCCAAGGGCGTGGGGGCGCTGTTCGTGCGCCGTCGCCCGCGGGTGCGTCTTGCGCCGCTGTTCTCCGGCGGCGGGCAGGAGCGGGGGCTGCGCTCCGGCACGCTGCCCGCGCCGCTCGTCGTCGGCCTGGGCGAGGCGTGCCGCATCGCGCGCGCCGACATGGCTGATGATGCCGCCCGCATCGCCGGCCTGCGCGACCGGATGCTGGAGCGGCTGCGCGCCGCCCTGCCTGGACTCGCCATCAACGGCAGCAGCGGGCAGCGCATCCCCGGCAACCTGAACCTGACCTTCCCCGCCGCGGCCGCCGCGGCGCTGCTGCGCGCGGCACCCGACCTTTGCGTCTCCACCGGCTCGGCCTGTTCGTCGGCCGAGATCGAGCCGTCCTATGTCCTGCGCGCGCTGGGCCTCTCCGACGGCGCGGCGGCGCGCACCTTGCGCATCGGGATTGGACGCTTTACCTCCCCCGCCGACATCGACGCCGCCGCCGCCCTCCTGATCGAAGCGCACGCGGCGTCTGCCCATTTACCGATCGAGGCCTGAACCGACCAATGCCCAGGATGATTTTCATCGAGCGGGACGGAACCCGTCGCGAAGTGGATGCGCCGCTCGGGCTCTCCGTGCTCGAGATCGCGCACAAGCACGGCATCGACATCGAAGGCGCCTGCGAAGGCTCGCTCGCCTGCTCCACCTGCCACGTGATCGTGGAAGGCCCCTGGTTCGGCAAGCTCTCGCAGCCGACCGAGGACGAGGAGGATATGCTCGATCTTGCCTTCGGGCTGGAGAAGACGTCGCGCCTCGGCTGCCAGATCGTGATGACCGAGGCGCTGGACGGCCTGGTCGTGCGCCTGCCCGCCGGCAGCCGCAACATGCTCAACGGCTGAACCGGAAACCGGACCAGGGAGCCAGCCGATGCGCGTCGTCGTGGCAATGTCCGGAGGGGTCGACAGCAGCGCCGTCGCGGGGCTGCTGGCGGAAGCCGGGCACGAGGTCATCGGCGTCACCCTGCAGCTTTACGACCATGGCGCGGCGACGGGGCGCAAGGGCGCCTGCTGCGCCGGCCAGGACATCCATGACGCGCGGCGCGTGGCCGACCATCTGGGCATCGCGCATTACGTCATTGACGCCGAAGCGCGGTTCCGCGCCGCCGTGATCGCCGATTTCGCCAACAGCTATGCCGCCGGCGAGACCCCGGTGCCCTGCGTGCGCTGCAACCAGAGCGTCAAGTTCGCCGACCTGCTGACACTGGCCCGCGACCTCGGCGCCGAGCGGCTGGCGACCGGCCATTACGTGCGCCGCATCGACGGGCCCGAGGGCGCCGAATTGCACCGTGCCGCCGACCCGGCGCGCGACCAGAGCTGGTTCCTGTTCGCGACCACGCGCGCGCAGCTGGAGCAGACGCTGTTTCCCCTGGGCGGCATGACGGACAAGGCGGCCGTGCGGGCACAGGCCGGGCGGCTCGGCCTGCCGGTGGCCGCAAAGCCGGACAGCCAGGACATCTGCTTCGTTCCCTCCGGCAGCTATGCCGAGGTGGTGGCGAAGCTGCGGCCGGACGCCGTCGCGCCCGGCAAGATCGTGACCCTGGATGGCCGCGTCGTCGGCCGCCATGACGGCGTTGCCCGCTATACCGTCGGCCAGGCCAAGCGGCTGGGTGCGGCCGCCAGCGAGGCGGGCGAGCGCCGCGTGGTGGTGGCCCTGGATGCCGGGCGCCGCCGCGTGGTGGTGGGGCCGCCGGCCAACGGCACAAGCAGGGTGCTGCTGCGCGAGGTCAACTGGCTGACCGAGCCGGCCCGGCGCCGCTGCACGGTAAAGCTGCGTGCCCGCGAGACCCCGCATCCCGCAGAGGTGGTGCCGACCGCGGAGGGCGCCGAAGTGCTGCTGGACACGCCGTCGCTGGCCGCCCCCGGCCAGGCCTGCGTGTTCTATGACGGCGAGCGCGTGCTCGGCGGCGGATTTATCAGGGCACGCGCGCCAGGGCGTTGACGGCGCAGGGCCGGCGGCGCTATCACGCCGCCTCCGCCGGGGATGTCCGGGCGTGGATGGTATGGCGGCGTAGCTCAGCGGTAGAGCAGGGGAATCATAATCCCTTGGTCGGTGGTTCAAATCCGCCCGCCGCTACCATCCGGACTGGTCCAGATCGATCCAAGAAGGTCTGGTTAACTGATTGAAAAATCCGGACTTTCCTGATTGAAACCGTGCTGGGTGCCTGCCATATTCGTCCGGCAGCATCCGGGCGGAACCATCGCAATCTCCCTGATCCTGCATCCCCACTGAAGCCCAACTGCAATCCGACGGGGTGCGCAGATGAGATTGAACATCACGGAAAAGGCGATTTCGCGGGCCGTCCAGGACGCCAGCCTGTCCCGCAAGCGCCAGGAACTCTCCGATGCCGGCTGTCAGGGCCTGTCCCTGCGGGTCACGCCTCGCGGGGTGAAGTCCTGGACCTTGAACATGCGGGACCGCCATGGCCGCATGCGGCGATTCCCGCTGGGGAACCATCCGCAGATGGGGGTCGCACAGGCCCGCGATGCTGCGAGGGTCACGCGCCACCAGGTCCGCCATGAGGGCGCTGATCCGGTGGAAGAGCGCCGCCGCGACCGCGCGATCGGCCGCGACGCCAGGGACGGCATCGGAACGCTGGAATGGCTGCTGGACACCTACGAGAAGCAGGCTGGGCACAAGCTTCGATCGTGGGCGGGAGGCCGCAAGCGGATCGAACTTGTCTTCAAATCGCTGCGGGCGAAGCCGCTGGAAACTCTCACCGTGGCCACGTTGCAGATCGAGGCCGACGCCTATCGAAGCCCTGGCAATGCGTCGTTTGCCATCCGCTCGCTTCGCCCGGTGCTTCGCTGGGCCAGCCAGCCGGCGCGGCCGTATGTGTCTCCCGATCTGTGCAGGATCGTCGAGCGGGTGAAGGTATCGCGCCGGGACCGAGTGCTGTCTCGCGAGGAGCTTCAGCCGCTTCTGACCTTGCTGCTGGCGGAGCAGGGAACCAACCCTTATGCCGCCGCGGCGCGATTTATCCTGCTTACCATGTGCCGCCGCGATGAGGCTGGAGGATTGACCTGGGCGGAGATTGACATGCAGACCCGCCGATGGATGATCCCGGCGGCGCGATCGAAGAACAAGATCGGGAATATCGTGCCGCTGAGCGATCCGGTCCATGACCTGCTGGCAGGCATCTGGTCCAGGATGAAGCCGAAGCCGGCCGATCTCATCTTTCCTTCAAAGGCCGGCAGTCCGCTGGCAAACTGGGACCGCCACGGCAAGCGATTGCAACGGCTCTCGAAGACGGAGAACTGGCACCGCCACGATCTGCGCCGGACGAGCGCGACGTTGCTGGGCGATGCCGGCGTCGCGCCGCACATCATCGAGGCCAGTCTTGGCCATGTGATCCATTCGCGGCTCGCGGGCATCTACAACAAGAGCCAGTACTGGCCTGAGCAGGTCAAAGCGTTCCAGCTTCTGGCCGAACTGCTGGATGGCATCGCCTCCGGTGGCGCGAAGGTACTGCCTTTAAGACCTGATCTGGCCGTGGCCGCGCAATCAGCGTGAATATGAAGAACCGTTGGTTCCGAGCGGTTCGATTCGTGGAGCATTCCGGCAGAAATCGGTGCTGTTGCTGTTCGATTCGGGCGGTGGCTACGTCGTTCCAGGCTCAACGGGATGCCGAATATCGCAGTCCGTTGCGATATTCTTGGTTCGGTAGGAGATGTTGACGATCAATCCTGTCCAATATCGGCCAGATCGTGATTTTCTGCTTGCGAGGCTTGGATCATTCGATCTTACTGGAGCGGTCCATACCGGACCATCTGATCCCGGATCAGACGAAGCGTTGATCCACTGCGGCGCCAGACAGCGCGCCGCGAGGTCGAAATCATGAGTGATGTTTCTTCACTGCCCGCGCATGCCGCTGTGCGTCCGCGGAGGAAGGCGGATCGCCCCTCTCTTCACATTGAGCCTCTCGCTCTGAGCGTCGAAGCGGCTGCCGCCGCGCTGGCCATCGGCCGGTCGAAGGCCTGGGAGCTGATCCGTGACGGGCAGCTTCAGGTCGTGCGTATCGGCGGCCGGACGGTCGTCACCACGACCGAACTGCGGCGCTTCGTCGCGGCCCTCGTGAAACCCTGACGCCAGGGAGCCTTCACTCCTCGCTGCTCCGGCCGGGACGCTGACCGCGCGCCTGCCGAGTTTCCGACAGGGCATGGCCGATATCCATGTCCTGCCGGTGCTCGGCGAGATGCCGAAGCTGATCACCGCGTCGGCTGTGGCTTCACGACATGACCGACGGCCGACCGGCCAGTCGGACATGCCTGACGCGTGCCAACCTGGCGGGGCAGGCGCATGCCGCGCGGCCGAGCATCCAGAGGCGGTTCTCCGCGTAACGATCGGCCCCCTCAGGGGCCATCATCTACAGACGCAACCCATTCGAAACAGGGAGGATCATTTGGTGCCCTTGAGCGTCCTAGTAAAGTCATCCCGACGCGGCGACGCTGTCCGTCACCTGCCGGGCGCGCCGACGGGTCGGGATGCCCGGCCTCTGGCACCCGCGCCGATCTCGATGCCCGCCTGGAGTCCCTGCGGCGTCTCCTCGGCGATTGGATCAGGGGCGGCTATCGGACCTACCTGATCTGCACGGTCAATCTGGTGTGGCTGTCGCCCGGGATCACGGTACATCGCGCGAGCCAAGTCACTGCGGCGGTGCTGAAGGATGTTCGGAGATGGCTGTCGAAGCGAGGATACAAGGTGCCTCACGTCACCGGAATCGAGAGTTCGCCTGCTGTCGGAGTCCATGTTCATTTCCTGCAGGCATGCCCCGGGAAGTTCGCCAGACACATCCGGCAGTACATCTCTCAACTTTATCTGCAAAAGCTGGGTTTCGACAGCACCAGGAGGGAGCATGCCCGTTGGATCTGGTGGGGGACAACTCGTCTCGTGTGCGGAGACGGTCGGGTGATTGTCCGGCGTCTCGTTTGCTCGAAGCCGGCGGAGGGAGCGTTGGAATATATTCTCGCCGGGCAGGTTCCGGCCGGCGAGATGATCGCCGGCGTGAAGGGGAAGCACCAACAGGTCCCGCTGGGTGCGCGGTATCTCACGTCAAGTCGAACCTGGGCGTCACCGCCGGGCTGGAAGCCCTCTCGCGGCCGGGGCGGCCCACGGGTCGACGGCGCGCCGCCGGATTTACTGGGCAAGTGAAATGAGATCAGGATTCGGGCTTTTCGGCACGGCGTCACGTCTGCTGAGGTGCAGGTTGGTTTCGGGACTCGGCGGTCGGCCGGTGGCGCCAGCAGGCGCCCCACCGGCGGTCTGGACCGCATTTTCGCGGGGAGACTTGTGTTGAAGGGTTGGAATCCACAGGGGCTGGTCGATCAGGTTGCCGATCTGGTGCGAAGCGCGGGCGATGCGCTGGTAACCGAATTCGCGCGGCCGGACGGGCCGCGCGGTTACGGCGAGACGGCGGATGTCGATACCAGGATCGAGAACATGCTGCGGCCTGCGCTGCTGGCGCTTCGGCCGGCGCGATACGCAGGCGAGGAGACGGGAAGCGGGGGTGATCCGGCTTCGGACGAGTGCTGGCTTGTTGACCCCAATGATGGGACGCGCGCGTTCCTGGAAGGGCATCGGGGGAGTGCGATCTCGGTGGCGCTGTTGCGCGGCGGGGTACCGGTGCTGGGCGTAGTGTATGCGCCGATGCCGCCGGATCGCGGACCGGACCTCATCGCCTGGGCCGAGGGGCTGGCGGGCGTGCAGCGCAACAAGGTGCTTGTGGAGCGGCAGCCGGGCGATGCCGGGCTGGCGGTGGGCGGGATCGTGTTCCTCAACTACCGGAGTGCGCGGCGGCCGGTGTCCTGCGGCCGGCTGGTGGCGCCGGCGCGGTTCGTGGCTCTGCCGAGCATTGCCTACCGCTTGGCGCGGGTGGCGGCGGGCGACGGGGTCGCGGCGGTCTCGCTCAACGGGCCGGTGGGGCATGACTATGCGGCGGGGCATGCACTGCTGATCGGAGCAGGTGGCGTACTGGTGGACGAGGCGGGCAAGGCGGTGTGCTACGGCGTGGATGGCCGGAGTGGGGTTGCGGCCTGCTTCGGCGGCGCGCCGCGCGCGGTCGAGGCGCTGGTCGGGCGGGACTGGGGGACGACAGGGATGGAGCGGATGTTGGCGCCGCGTGTCGCGCTTGGATGGCCGCGGCCGGCAGCGCGGATCGCACTTGACCGGGCGGTCGGGTGCTTGTTCGGGCAGGTGATCGGGGACAGTCTGGGCTCACTGGTGGAGTTCCGCGATGCGCGGTCAATAGCGGGGGAGTATCCGGGCGGCGTGTGCGATCTCGCCGATGGCGGCACCTGGGGCACGATCGCCGGGCAGGCGACGGACGATTCCGAATTGGCGTTGGCGTCGGCTCGGGTGCTGGCGGCAAGCGACGACTTCGCCGATGAGGCCGTGGCGGCAGTATATGGCGGCTGGGTGGCGTCGCACCCGTTCGACATCGGCGGGACGACGCGCCGCGCGCTGGCGGCGGCGGCGCGGGCGGGCGCGGACAAGGCGACGGCGGCACGGGCGGCGGCCGATCCAGACAGCCAGTCGAACGGATCGCTGATGCGGATCGCGCCCGCGGGGATCTGGGCTGGCAGCGCGGCAGAGGCGGCGGAGATAGCCGCGGCAGATTCGCGGCTGTCGCACCCGAATCCGGTCTGCGTCGCGGCTTGCGCGGCGTTCGCCACGGCGGTCTTCACGGGGGTTTCCGGCGGGTCACGCGCGGCGATGCTGGATGCGGCAGGGCGCGAGGTCGTCGGACGGGTGGGTGCGGACTTGATCGAGCAGGCGCTGCGCGATGCGGCGGCGGGCGTGTTCCCCGTGGAGTATCAGCGACAGCAGGGGTGGGTGGTCACCGCCTTCCAGAACGCCTTCGCGCACTTGGCGCGTGGCGACGACCCGGAACTGGCGCTGATCGAAACGGTGGGACGTGGTGGCGACACCGACACCAACGGCGCGATCGCCGGTGCGCTGCTGGGGGCGGCCTGTGGCCGGGACGCGTTCCCGGCGCGTTGGCGGCTGTCTGTGCTGGCCTGTCGGCCGCACCCCGCACTGGGCGCCCGTCAGTCGCGCCCGCCCGAATATTGGCCAGACGACCTGCCTGCGCTCGCAGAAGCCCTGTTGGTGCGTCGTCTGCGGCACGCTGGCCCGACGGCTGAAGGGAACGCGGGGTGAAGATCCATCCAAGGCCGGACGATCACGGCAACCCCGTTCGGATCGAGCACCCGACACCACCCTCGGCCTCATCGACGTGGGGCGATGTGGCGGCGGTCGCGGTGTTCGTTCCCGATGGACCGGGGCCGGCTCACCTTTGCGGTGTCCCTGTGGCGGCGTTCGCGGCGCCGCGGACACCTGCCGGCTGGGAGGCATTGGCGCCGGAAATGGATGACCCCCCGGCGCCGGTGCCGGGCAAGGGGCGCAAGCTCAGCGCAGGGGCAGTGGTTGTCGAGCCGGATGGGCGGGTGTGGCTGGTCGAGCCGACGAACCATTTCGGTGGTTATGTGCGGACCTTTCCCAAGGGCCGCGTCGAACACGGGCTGTCGCTGCGGGCAACGGCGGTGAGGGAGGCCTTCGAGGAAACCGGGTTACTGGTTCGGCTCGGGCGGTTCCTGGTGGATGGAGTGCGGACAACCACGGTCACGCGGTATTACTTGGCGGAGCGGGTGGGGGGAACGCCGGTGGCGATGGGCTGGGAGGCGCAGGCCATGTGGCTGGCGCCCTGCCGGCGGCTAGCGGCGTTGGCCGCGGCACCGGCGGATGCGACGATCCTGCGGGCGCTGGCCGCGGTCTGAATTGGAATTGTTGAAGTGTACATAGGTTGGCAGATCCGGGAGCTTGTCGACGGCCCTGTCGGTCGGCATTGGATGGGAGGCGCCACGGCTTTGGCAACAGAACGTACCTTAAGGCGCAGCGTGAAATTGCTGACAGGCCGGTTCCTGTGAAGAGGACATGCGAGAGGCCGATTTTCTTCTGGAACCCATAAACCCGTGGACAGTTGCCCCGGCACAATTCCATGTTGGGGGTGTGGGGCGAGGCTTTCTCCGTTTGATATCATGAGCCAGGTGGTCACTGATGACAGTCGCACGCAGCCGGACGCGGAGCACGGAGCGGAGGTGGCTCGTGCTGTCCACCGACGGGCGCCACACGACCATTGGCCGCGCCACCGACCCGACGCCGAACGAGATCACGGCGCTGGAGACCGCCCTCGCTGCCCAGGGCCTCGCCGGCTGGCTCGCCATCGCCGAGGGCGACTACCATGCAATCCGCGACCCGATGCACCTCATGATCGTCCGGGAACTCGGCAATCCGGGCGTAGCCTTCTCCGACGCTGTCGCCGCTTTCGAACGCATCCGCAGTAGCCGCTGACGCGGTCGTCCGACCGCGTCAACGTGGCGTCCGCTCTCAGGCGGGAGCGCCTGCCGCGAAACCTCGCGTCTCGCACCGCTGCTTTATCTCGAGCAGGCGCGCGGCCTGCCGGTCGCTAGGTATACGCCCTGGGGTGCAGGCGGTCGAAACGATGCCGAGATCAGTGCTGTCGAGCACCCTGTTGGTCACTGCGAAGGTTCTCAGTTCGGTCCAGAACCCGATCCCGAGCTTCATGATTTCGATCCTGGCTGTAAGTGCGTCGCCAACTTCCTGATCGGCCCGCGCCTGCCGCGTCGCGGATCGTGCCGCGTCGCGGCCCATCAGCCACACGTCGAAACCGGGAAGCACGCAAACAGGCGCCTTGAGCGCCTGCTCGCGACATGCCTGCTGCTTGGCCCACTCCGAGATGTTCATCCCCGCCTTCGGCGGAGACCGCAACACGTCCATCATGACATGCGCAATCGAAAGGAGCTGTCGTTCCAGCATCTTATCCGCGCTCTGTGCGGCCCACACCTTCAGGAAGTCGAGGTGGCCGCCTCCGCTATGCTCCTGCGCCAGCGCTGAAAGACGGGCTGTCGCATAGGCAACGATCTGCGCCCGATAGCCGCCCTCATACCACTCCGCCTTGGAGACCGCTGCCTCCGTCGCGCGGAACAGGATCACGCGCGCCACAGCAGCCCGGAACCAGTCGTCGCTGTACGTTGCCCGCTTCGCCTCGTCGGTCCAGCCCTTCGTGACCCTGTCGGCGAAAGCCGCGAATGCCTTCTCGGCCCCGCGGCTTGCGGTATCGGGCAGCAGGTCGAAACAACTCTCGACCTTGGCCATGTCGGTCTTGGTGAAGAGCTGGTTTCGCGGATTGCGCCGGAGCCATTGGTCCCGCTGCGCATCGCGCATGCCGGCCTGCTCCTGGAGATACTGGCCGCGTGCCCGCTCGTAGAACCAGTGCGTTTGGACCTGAGATCCCCCGGCAGCCGGGGCGAGGATGCGGCGGGAGATCTCCTGCATTCTTCGGTGAAAGGGGTGGTTGGCGAAGAAGTCGCTCTCCCTGACTTGGTTCTGCCGGTTAGCGAACCTTGAGATGAAGGGGATCAGACGCTCGGCATCCTCGGCAGCAACAACCGAGAGCTTCATCGGAACAAATACCGAACCCTCTGGCAGTTTCCGCGACCGTCTGAGCGATGCGAGGGAGGCCGTCGTCTGTGCGCCGTTGACGATCTGCAGGTCCGTTAGACTGGTCATGAGGATCGACCCGTCTGGTTGGTTCCTAGCCGTGAACCCAGAAGCGGTCGTCGCAATGCCGTTGTTGTAGGCGAAGAAGCGCTCGGCCTCCTTCTCGATCGTGTTGGCTATACCGGTGTTGACCGTTCCCCTTCGGCCGAGGAAGGTGCGCACGTTGCCTTCCAACAATCGACTGCCGTGGCGCAGGTAAATGTCTGCAAGCGCCTCGCCTGGCAGGACGGCCAGATAGCCGCGGTAATCGCCGGCGCCACTGGTCGCCGGAAGCGCCCGAAGCCCTCCGCCCGGAAGAAATGCGAGATCGACCTCCAGGTCATCGCGGGCATTCTGCGCCTCGTGGATGCGTTTCAGACGGGTGAGGTCCCAGATCTGGTAGGTGACCGGGATCTGTTCGTTTGTTAGCCCGCTCGGGATTGCGCGGATGCGCTCGCTCATCGGCCGGTCGGTCAGAATGCTCAGCCGCAGTGCGGCGGGCTTGCCACTTGTCTCGATCCTGCGCGCCAGTGCCCACAGAGGCCGACTCTCCTCGATGTTCCTGGTCAGCCAGCCATCTCGGGCCTGTTCGAAAACGCCGGTCAGACGGTTGAAACCCTGCTCTCGCGCGTCGGTCAGGGTGATCGGGCCGGGCATGGCCGCGCCGCCGTCCATGATGGCAGCGAGCATGTGCAGCGACTCGTCGGCGTCATCGAAAGCGAACGCATCGATCTCAAGCCGCCGGTTCCTGGAACCGGTCAATGTCTCGGCGCAGGTCTCGGCGTCCGGCAACTCGCCTGCTTCGCGCAGCCGATCAAGCATCTCGTCCACGAACGCTTCGCGATGCCCGGTTCCATGAACCTCCGCGCGGGACGCAACGGCGGCCATCAGGTCAGCACGGAACTCCTCGTCGGTCATTCCCCCTCCATCCAGACCCGTTGCCCGCCGGCCGGGATGCGGACCGTATAGTCCGCATCCTCGATACCCGAAGGCACGACACCTCGGATAAGCCGCGGAAAGTTCCGGTCGACCGCATGGTGGTCGATCGCGATGGCCCGAACCGCCACGCGATCATGTGACGGGTCATCGTGCCAGCCGACACTGGCCAGCGCGGCGTCGAAGGCCGCGAGCGCGTCCGGTGTATCTGCCAGCCTGTCCCGCAGCGTGGTGACGAGGCGCGGCGCGGTCACTGCACCCTGGGCTTCCGGCCCGGTCTTCTCGACCCGGACGACGACAAGAAGGAGCGAATCGTTGCCCGCATCGAGTTGATCGAGCCCGTTGATCTGCACGACGGCGGCGTCACGCCTGACCGTCTTCACCTCCAGTCGCGTGCCGTCCGGCAGCCGAAAGTCCTGAGGCTCGCCTGCAGGTCCTGTCCAAGCCGCAACCGCCTCATCGGGACCAAGCCGAGCCATGACCGAGCGATCGAGAACCAGCAATTCGCCGATCAGCCCACGCAGAACAGACTCCGCCAGCCCCCCTGCTCCCTGCTCGAGCAGGGATCTCCAACGGTCGATCCGCGCCAGGATTCGAACCGCCAGAGCATCGGATGGCACTCCGTTGCGGGTGAATGCAACGATATCGCGGCAAAGGGCGGCGAAGATGGGGAGAAGTTGCGGTTCGGTGAGGCTGATCCTCAACGCCCACCGGCTGTCCGCCCGCCGCCGTACCTCTAGATCGATCGCACGGAACGGCTGGTGCAAGACAGGCCGGTTGGTGCAGACCGCGACCAGCCCGGGGTGATCCGGAGGAGCGAAGTCGGCGTAAAGGTCGTGTGGGTGGGTTGCGTCGACACGGCGCTGCCGGGCCTCGCCGGCGCCGCTCCGCAGTTCATGCCAGAGCAGTTCAATTGTCGCGGTCGTCATCGGAGGCTGCGTCGTCGTCATCGTCCGCAATCGCGAGGAGCTCCCTCTGGGCCACCCTTGTCAGGCGATACTGCACGACCCTGCGGCTCTGATCCTTTTCGCTCTTTCCCGGAAAGTGGATCCCGAAGGCGGGGAGTATCATGCCGTTGCGGAACGGTGTTTCCGTCTTGTCCGGTGCCACCTGGTGTCCTCGGATGAGATACACTACAAGAAGCGGCCCCTTCATATTTTCGCGGACTTCATCTTCGCCGATCCGGCGTCCACCCGTCAGATTTGCCCAATCATCGACGGAGAATGCGTGCCGCAGGTCCGAGAACCCGCCCACCCTGGCGCTCTTGCCGGAGACACGCACCGATCCGTCTTCGAGATTCTCCTTCACCTTCCGGCGCGCAGCGATGATGGTCTCTCCGGGGGCGGCTTCGAGCGTCACTTCTGCAGGCCTCCCATCCTCGGTCTTGGCCTTGCCGTCCGTCGGCAATGCAATGGTCCAGGTCAAGAGGGTCGGATCGCCATCGGCTTGGGCCTTGCGAAGGAATTCGGCGATACTGTCGCCCTGGAAATCATGGTTCTCCGGATGGATCAGCGCGTTCTGCAGCAGTTCCGCAACGATCGTGGCGGGTACACTGGTCCAAAGCAACGCGGCCCCATGAGGTGACGGCGAGGGACCGCAGGCCGCATGTGTGGCTGCGCCGAGATAGCGGCTCACAAGTTGCAGATTGTCCCCGTTTCGTCGCCTGTCACTGTAGAGTGTCGGCGACTCGACCATTCTCCCGGTTAGCGAAACGTCCCAAACGTCGTTCACTGTCATGCCGGTCGCCATCTTGTTCCGGGCCGTGATGAGCAGTGTACCAGGATGGGTCCGCACGCGAAGACCGAATTCCTTCGGCGTTGCCTGCTGTCGCTTCATGCGGCCGAAATCGCGCTTCAACTCTGCGGTCGCATCGGCGACATGGCGATACCATCCCTCCGCCTCCTCGGTGAGCCAGATCCGGCAGAGAGTGTCATAGCCGTCGCGGTAGCCGAACCACCGACCCATCTGGAGAAGGGTGTCGTAGGCGCCGACATTCCGTGTGAAGTAGCTGCAGCTGAGTCCCTCAAGCGTCAAGCCGCGGGACAGGCTGTTGCCGCCGACAGCAATCACGCGGACGCCCGGCGGTCCATTCGCGACACCGTAATCGAGGCTCTTCGCGCCAGTCGACTGGTTGACGGGCTGAACGTTCACTGGTCCTATGGCGTCAAGCAGGATGTGCAGCACTTCGTCCCAGCCGAGCCCACAGCCGGCATACTCCGAACGGAACGTCATCTCGAGTGACGCGATTCGACAAGACTGCCGTGCGGCTTGGTCGGGCGGCAACCTGCCATAGAGCCTGACTGCCTGCCTGATCTCCTCAAGCTCGACATGCAGGATGTCGGACACGCGATTCTGGACGGATGTGAACCGCGACACGTTCACGAGCATGGACCGGTGGATGCCGCCACCTCGGCCCGGAATTCCCTTGTTGGCTCGCAGATCACGCACGGCACATGACAGCAGGAAGCACTCGATGGCGGTCTGGAGGGATCGTGGCAGCGGCCCAGGCGCATCCTCCCGTGCGTGCCGTGCAGGCAGCCACTCGTCGGCGTCGTTGATGGTCCTGACCGGGTCGTCTGGCGTGCGAGGCTCGCCTGCCGCATCGGCGTCGACCGGCTGAAAGAGGCGATGCATGCCGATATAGTTGGTCGGCGCCTCCAGGACATGAATGAAGTCACTCGGGAACAGATCGTCACCGATCATCGCGTCCGTCGAGGCCGGGTCGATGAAGATGTTCGCAAACGGTGTGGCAGTGAAACCTACGTAGCTCGAGCGTGTGAACAGTTGCAGCAGGTCCCGGATCGCCCTGTTGATCGCCGTGGTCTCTCCCGGGTTCTGTTTCGTGTTGATCGAGGCATTGTCCGCCTCGTCGTCGATCATCAGGAGGGGGAGGTCGATCCGGCCACTTTGATCCTGATTGTGTGCACGCAGCCATGAGGCAAGACGTTCAAGAACCCCCTTGTTCTTTTTCGCCACAACCAGGACTGGTTCATTGATGGCGGACAGTGATATATTCAGTGCCGTCACCGCCGCCGAACGGAAATCGGAGTCTCTCGACGTAAATACGACCCCATCACGGCTCTTGTCGATCAGGCCGACGCCGACATGCCGTTTCTGTCGTGATTGCTTAACCACCAGCCAGTTGCGGCTGTCGAAGCCGATGAATGCTTCGTCGAGCCGCTCCTGGGTCTGTCGCCTGACGTTCTCGAGCGTGCCGGTGAGCAGAATGATCATCCGGTATCCGGCGTCCGCAGCCTTGCAGATCAGCGCAGCATATGACGCGGTCTTCCCGGACTGCACGTCGCCCATTACCAGTCCACGGCGCCGCCAGCGCCGTGTCTCCGCCGGGTTTCCGAGCAGGTCGAGGATCTCATCAGTCGTCTGGTCGAGGCGTCCGGCTACCAGGGGCGGCCAGCCTCGGCGGACGAGATACTGGAAGTAGCGCCGCCAGTAGAACGGATCGATAGAACCTCTGCGCGCACTTAGCCAGGGGGCATGCTCCTCCTCGGACGTCAGTGTCTGTCCGAGGTCCATCCGGATCGAGAAACGCGCATGCAGTATCTGCCGTGTTGCGGCAATCACGTCCGGCGGGCACTGGTAGGCTGCCGCGATCGGGACAAGCGTCTCGTCGATCTCGCCCTCCGAGGGAGGTGGATCGAGGCGCAGCATCATGGCGCAGGCGTTCGCCAGTGCCTCGGGTGCCAGAGACGTCATGTCCTGAGGTGCTCCGCTATAAGTCGTGCCTGCACCGGGTCACGGTTGAAGGGCTCCATGGACGGAAGCCGTTCGATAAGCTGATCCAGCATCCCTGGTGTGCCCCGGAATGCATCAGCAAGTCGGAGCGCTAGGGCCTGAAGCTCATCGTCGGTCATGCTCGCGCCCTCCTGGACAGGCAGGTCGTTGCTCATGTGCAGGTGGATATCGTGAAGCGGCAGGCATTCCTCTATGAGATGCAGCACGCGCTCGATGCCGTCGCCAGGTCCGGTGATCGCGATCAGCGCCGCCACCGCCGGATGATCCCTGTTGATGCGCCATGCCGCCGCGCCGTCACGAAGGTCGTGACGTGTCCAGATCTGGATCCGGTCCGCCTGCTCCTGTTGTGTTCCTCGATGCGTGTAGACCCTGCGGCTGCGCAGCGTCACGTCGCCAACGATTCGCTTGAGATGCTGTCGCAGGGCTTGCGGCGGCTCGGCAACGGTCTTCCGGATGTCGACCTTCCAGAGGTGGTCCAGTTCCACCGGCACATCGACCCGAACGCGTGCAAGCCGGATCAGCTCGTCGGAGGGGACGATCCGGAACCAGCCGCCGGGCACGACGAGCCTTCCACCACGATACACGTAGAAGCCGTGTCCGGTCTTAATCTGCTCGCGCCCGCCGGCGCGCTGCAACTCCTCGCTCTTGAGCCGGGACGGGAAGGGAAGCACGAAAGGGGACACCTTGACCGTATGACCGTCGACCGGAAAGCTCTCGGGATGCAGCGCCTGCCCTTTCACATGGCCCTGCAGAAAAGGGTCGATCCTGGGCAGTGGGCGGTTGTTGACCCGGATGTCGAACGAACCGGCGATCTCGCCCGCAAGGAAACGGTGGAAGACCAGCGCCAGGTGATCCGCGGCGGCTTCCATCACAGCTTCGAGGGACGCGGCGCTCGCGGCGCCCGACAAATCTCCAAGCCTGTCGAGCTGCTGCCAGATCACCGCCGTTCCGTGACCTCGCTGCCGCAGCATCTCGATGACGGTTCCCGGCATCTCACTGGCTTCAGGGCGGAGCAGCCACCAGCCGTCCCGGCGCTCGCATTCGTCCAGATCCCAGGCGGCGCAGGCGAATTGCCGGTCCTTCAGCGAAACCACGGACACCCGACGGCATTGCGACAGCGACGCCGTTTTCATCCCTAGGCCGAACCGGCCCAGGTCGCCGTCGGCGCGGGGATCGCGAGGATCACGGCTTCCGAAGCGCATGGCTGCGACCAGTTCGTCTGGGCTCATGCCCGTTCCGTCGTCCACGATGGAGACGATCAGATCGGGTGAGGTCGAAAAATCGATCGCGATGTCATGCGCGCCCGCGGCGACGCTGTTGTCAACCAGATCGGCGAGCGCCGCGGAAGTTGTATAGCCGACAGCGCGCAGAGACTGCATGAGCATTGGCGCAACCGGAGGAAGCTCGACGACGTCGTACACTGCGCTATGCTGGGTCAGGAGTTCATTGTGCCGATTCGCAGTCAGTCTACTACCGTAGTTTCCGTTGCATGAAAGAAAAATCTTACCAGAGGCGCGGACGTTCCGGCGATCAAGGAACCCTGCGGCGGGACGCCAAGCTGCAAACAGCGGTGAACGTCACTGCTGCGTCAGACAATGCCGATGGAACGCCGGGACGCAGGCACCGCGGCGACATCATGTCGCCGGAGAAGCGGAGCGCTGTCATGGCGCGCATCCGCGGTCAGCATACCGGCCCGGAAAGAACGATTGCTGCGCTGCTTGCCGATGCCGGATTGCACTGCGAACGTCACGTCCGCGGGCTTCCAGGACGGCCTGATTTCGTGTTTCCCGAGGAGAGAGTCGCGGTGCTTGTGGATGGCGATTTCTGGCACGGCTGGCGATTCGCCCTCTGGCGGGACAAGCTTTCCGAGGCCTGGGAGGCGAAGATTGCGGCGAATCGGCGCCGGGATGACCAAAATCGTCGTCGTTTGCGGTCAATGGGGTGGCATGTCGTGAGGTTGTGGGAACATCAGATAGACAAGTCGCCGAAAGCCTGCCTGGATCGCATTTGCGCGACGCTTGCGAAGGCGTCCCCCAGGATTCCATCACGGTGACGATCCGCACGCTTGATCTGTTCTGCGGTGGCGGCGGGAGCAGCTGGGGGGCCCAGGCAGCGGGTGCAACCGTCGTGGCCGGCGTCGACGCCGCTGGACTGGCGGCGCTCACTTATGGCGACAATTTTCCGGACGCCCGCGCGGTCCATGCCATGCTGCAGCCGGGTTCAGGTCCTCGGGCAGTCCGCGGGATCGGCACCGTTGATCTCCTGCTTGCCTCCCCGGAATGCACCAACCACACCTGTGCCCGCGGTGCCCGCGAACGTGACGAGGAGAGCCGCAACACGTCGCTCTACGTTCTCGACTTCGTCCGGAGACTTCAACCGCGCTGGGTGGTGATCGAGAATGTCGTCAGCCTTCGCCGCTGGCACCGTTACGGGGAGTTGCTTGCCGCGCTTCGCCAGCGATACCACGTACGGGAGCAGGTGCTTGATGCCGCCGACTTCGGCGTCCCGCAGTCGCGTCGACGCTTGTTCCTGGCGTGCGACCGTGACCGCCTCCCGCCGGATCTGTCCGGTCGCGTGCATGCGCCGCTGCGCACAGCGCGAGACATCCTTGATCCGCCCGGCACCTGGGCGGCAAAACCCCTGTTCCTCCCGAATCGTGCGCCTGGCACGATCGCGCGCGCGCGGCGGGGCATCGCGGCGCTTGGCGACGGCGTGCCGTTCCTGATCGTCTATTATGGCACCGACGGCGCGGGCGGCTGGCAGCCCCTGGACCGTCCGCTGCGCACCATCACCACGCTTGACCGCTTCGGCCTCCTGGAGTGGACCGAGTCGGGGCCGACGCTTCGCATGCTGCAAGTGCCTGAGCTGCGCCGCGCCATGGGCTTCGACGAGAGTTTCCGTCTCTCCCACGGTACTCGCCGCGACCGGATCCGCTTGCTGGGAAACGGGGTCTGCCCGCCGGTGATGCGGGCACTTGTCACCTCTTTGGTGGCCGGTGCCAACAACGCGGAATGCGCTCATCCCTCGCGCAGGCCAGCGCCCGCTTCCAACGTAGTCTGCGGAACCTCTGAGCCAGCCGCGGCCGGCGGCTGGCGCGCATAAGGTAGGCAGACGAAGTTATCCGCCCGCGGGTGTCACCCGCGATAGACGCCCCAGTGAGGCGGCCAGCCTACTGGAAAATGCTGGTTGGCACTAGATATTCCCGTTATGTTCCAGGCCTTGAGAGCTTTCTGACAGACAGGAAGATCCGATGGTTTGCAGGCTGTTCCGAGGCGGGTCGAAATGATCAACGGTCACCCCAGCCGCTCCGGTTCTGACAACCGAACCGCTGCTGAAAATGCAGCGCGGAAGCAGCGAGGGCGCCCGTTCACGAAGGGCGTGTCGGGCAATCCGGCTGGGAAGCGGCCGGGGACGCGGTCAAAGGTTCTGCGCATGCTGGATGATCTCGGCGCCGAGTATTCGGAGCGCCTGGTCAAGCAGGCGCTCGTGCTTGCGAGCCGCGGGAACGTGGCCGCGATCAAGCTGGTGTTGGACCGGACGTGGCTGCCGCCGCGGGGGCGTCCTGTTCGTGTCTCTCTGCCTGACCTCTCCGGCCCCGGGACGCCTGATGCCGCGATGACGGCGTTGATCAAACAGGTCTGCTCAGGCGCGATCACGATCGAGGAGGCCCAGGCCGTCGCTAGATTGATCGAGACGAAGGTCCGACTATCGGATTTACGGCAGATCGAGGACCGGATTCTGGTTCTTGAGCAGGCGCTTGGTGATCCTGATGGGGGTGGCTGACGGTGATCCGGAGAGCGGATGTGCGGCTGCGACGATTGGAGAGGAAGACGACGATGAACCCTGAGGCGCGCGTTCTCATCGTCGAGGCCGTGTTGTCCGACGAGGAGTTGGAAGCGGCGGTGCAGGCCCACCGCGTGCGTTGGCGATATGAGGGGCCGGTGGCAATCGTGGGAACCCGCCCGAAGATGGATGCGGCGACCTGGGAGGCAACCTGCTGGCGGGCCGGCTCCTGACGCTTCCTGGTGTGACGCAACATTGGGGAGCGGGCTGCGGGTTTTTCCCGCTGCGTACATTTCAAAAAAGCTTACCACGAGGGGCGAATGCCGAACATGACCACTGGACAGTGCATCCCCAGTGCAGCCCCAGCGGAAAATTTACCTTTTGTTCTTGCGCATAATATACTGAAATTACGAATGAAGCTGGCAAATCGTCCAGGGGAATCATAATCCCTTGGTCGGTGGTTCAAATCCGCCCGCCGCTACCATCTCGGAACGGGGCAGACGCCGAAAGCGAGCCCACAAGTCACTGACGTCACTCAGGGGCGTGATCGTTTCCAGGGTCATGTAGCGGGCGCGCTGCACGGCCCACGCGTCGTTCTGCTCCAACAGCAAGGCGCCGATCGGTCGGAGAACGGCGGCCTCGTTCGGAAAGATGCCGACCACCTCGCTGCGACGTTTGCGTTCGCCGTTCAACCGCTCCACAGGATTCGTCGAGTAGATCTTGGCGCGGTCCACTGGGTCATAGAACAGGTTGAGCATGTCCTTCACGGAGTTGCGTCGGCATCGTGCCATCGCGTGGGACTTCGATGACACCCTGATCGGCCATCGATCCTCCCCGCTTTTGCACGCGTTCATCCGCAGCCATCGGCATATCCGCCACGTGATTGTGACGTTTCGGTCGCACGGCATGCAGCATGGCGTGTGGCATGATCTGGCAGCTTATGCCGCCGCTCCGGAACCCGCGTGCTTCGATGCAATTCTCAACATCCCGGATGAAACCTATGAGGCATTCGAACGCATCTTCCGGTGGCGTGAGGCGGGCCTGTATGTCGGGCCAATGACCGAAGCCGAACGCAGTTATCTCGGTTGGAAAGGAGCGGTCTGCGCGCAGCACGGACTGACCATCCTGATTGACGATAACACCGCTCATGTTCGGCTTGGATGCGACAAGCACGAGATTGCGCTGTTTCATCCAGACCAGTTCGTTTGAATATACCGAAGAAGGGGGCGGATCATCTGAACCTTGTAATCACATTGGTCGCACCTTAGTAAAATGGTCTCCACGACTCGCGGTTCAACCGAGTATTTGGAAGCAGCAGCGCGAGTTGGGCTCATACCCAACAATCATTGGGACATATGAATGCCTTTACGTTCTGAGTCTGGCCTTCCCAACGGCATTTCTGACGATGGCTCGACTGAGGCAGGAATGCGCCGTGCACTCGGTCTCGAGCACGAAGCCTCGAGTCCGCGGCCTCCTGTGCACGATTCCCGGTCTCAGACACTGGATCGTCAAAGGCGCCGTTTCGTCCGGGACGGAGAGGTTCCTGTTGTCGTGGTTCACGGCCGACGGGAACATGGTGACAATGTCGGCTCGTTGCGAATCGCTGCGGCGGCATCCCCCGCGAACCGGGTTGAGGTTGCCGAGGCGGCGCTCAAGGCTGAGCGGGAGGCCCGTGAGCGCGCTGAGCGATCTCTGCAAGAGGCGCAGGCGGCCATTCACGACCTTCGGACCAAGCTCGGCCACGCGGTGCTGGCGCGCGATGAAGCTCGCGACGCAGCCCATCGAGCGGAAAGCGATAGGCGGGCAGTCGAGTTCGCATTGGCCGCCGAGCGTGATGCGCGCGTGAAGGCCGAGAAGGTGCTTCAAGGGGGCGACGCAGATCGAGAGCCAGCCCAGCAGCGCCTTCGCGAGATCAAGGCTGTTGTGCGCCCTGCCAAGGCCCCGGTGAAGGCGGTGGCAGGAGGACCGGCCGCCGCCGAGAAGGAGAGCTGGATGTCGAACGTGTCGAATGGGAAAACGCGTTCGAAATCGCCTGAACCGGAACCGAAGCCCGTCCGCTGGTGGATCAAGGCGAAAGCACAGAAGCGCGCTACGACCTGAGCGCCGGTATCGGGTTCGGCGGGTTCGGGCTGGGGCGGCCATGCCCGCGGGCGGGTCGGTCGTCCGATGGTGTCCTATGGCATTCGGCTACGGTTCATTTGATCGGCGCCACGGCTCCCGTCCCGACCGCCAGCGCAAGCCGATCCCACTGATTCCATGATTCTGCCATCTTGCCGTTTGCAGTTCGCAGGAAGGTCATGCCGGGCATCGTGATCCGGTTGCCGGTTGCCTTGGTGCCGAGATGATCGCCTCGATGAGTGCCTGTTGCCGTCCAGCGGGCTGCGGCAGTCTCTCCGCTCTCGATGACCTCATGAACGGCAAATTTGAGGTCAGGGATCGCGCCTCGGAGCCTGTCGTAGAAGGGTTTGAACCCAGCGGGGCCGGTGGAGGCTGCGCCGGTTTCCGTCAACGCGTTTGAGACGTGATCCGGCGACATAAGCTGGTCTATCAGGTCGGTGCGACCATCATTCCAAACGACCTCGAACCACTTGCGCAGAAGCTCTCCGGGGCTGTCTTGGGCCATGGCGGTTCCTCCTTCCATTGCGCACCACCACGATCGCCGAGGCCGAAGGTGGTGATATCCGAGCCGATCACTGGAGTTGCCCCGGTTCGGTGGACAGCTTACAGCCTGGATCGTTTCGCTCTCCATAGCATTTTTGTGTTCGTAGGCGATCGGCGACAGATAGCCGATGCCGGAGTGGCGGGTGTCCGCCGGATCGAGACTGTCAGATCAGGTCTGTGCTTCTACAGATCGCAGATGGAGGCCCGCTCTTCAGCCGGGGTATCTTTCGCAGGGCCCCTTTAGAAACTCCAGCTCAAGAGCCTGCTTACCGACCAGCCGCATATTCCTGGATCACGTCGGCTGCAGCACAGTCGTCATTCAGCGCTGCTCCGGTCGACGTTCGTGCTGAGCGGGTTCCGCGATTCCGAGACGCTGTAGCTCGGCGTCGCGACGAGGCGCATCCGAGGCGAGGAAGAATTCATCCAATTGCGGCGGCGCGACCGGAGTTCCGGCCAGCATGGCGTGGGCCTGACCGCGATGGTGGATTTGGTGGACGAAAACATGGGCGAGGATTGCAGCCACCGTTTCGTGATTCTCAACCCCGTCCTTGCGGTCGATGGTGACCACACGCTCAAGGTCGGCGTCATCCAGTACGTTGCAGAAAGCGATCAGTTCCCTGTCGGTCTCAGCTTGGGCCTGGGCGAGATCGGCCACCGATGGGTATGGCACCTCATCCGCAAGGATCACGCGCCCGGTGCCCGTCAGATCAGCCAAATAGTAGCGATCAACAACGAGGATATGGTTGAGGGTCTCCACGAGCGAGGGAAAGAAGCTCACCCGCCTGGCTGCGAACTCGTCCGGCGTGAGATGGCCGCAGGCTTCCAGCAACCTTGAATTTGACCAGGCGTTGTTCCGGGCCATGGCTCGAAAATGGTCGATCAGCGAATGCGGCATGCGTCCACCTCGAACTGGGCTCGTCCCGGAATCAGCCGGCAAGGGAGAAGGCGGGATCGCCTGCATGGTTCTTGATTTGTTCTCATCGGCCAGATGATGTCGCGGTCATGGCTGACGATCAAGACCAATCTCTGCGCCCTGCCAGAGGGGCGAGCTTCACAGGAAGCAAAGACTGGCGTGACGAGGCGACGATTTGCACCCATGCTTCATGACTTCCGAAATGGACGCTCACCCGGCTGTGCATCCGCGCAGCCGGGCTGGTGCGGCCTAGCTGCCGGGCGGACGGTACTTCGCGTCCTCGCCGAGTGCCTTGTCCATTTCCGCGACCGTTAGCAGCGGCACGGTGCGCGTGCTGGCCATCCCGCTTGCGCAAACCGCGACGCCGAGCGACGCGACATGCACGCGGCTCGGCAAATCGACGACGGCGAACGCGTCATCATCCCCTAGCGCATAGTACAGGGCATCAAGCTTGCCGCCGAGCGCCTCGCAGGCGCTTGCCACGGCCTTTTCACGGCCTGACGCCTTGTCCTTCTTGAGGCCCTTCATTCCCTCGGTGGTGTAGCTTGCCTTGATCAGGAACTTCGGCATTTTTGCGTCCTCCGATATTTGAGTTTGATTCCCCAAATTCTTCTTCCGACGACACGTCAGCATCGCGCGTCCCAAGCGGATTAACAACGGTCGCGTGCGCTGGACGTAGCGGATGCGCCTGCCGACATACAGCCGTCGTGACCCGCCTGCGCTCAGCGTGGCCGGAAGCTGGAATGCGGGGCAAAACGTCGATCCGGCGTCCGGCCATGCCGAACGATCAACTGAAAGTCCTGAGTCTTTGGAGGTAAAGAATCAATAACGAAGTCCCAAAACGAATCGGAAAACGGGAACAGAGACAAAAACGAGCTGGCGCGATCGATATATTGGTTACAGAGCGTGTAGAGACGCGCAATGTGACAGTTCAATCATGACGTATCTGTGATCCCAAGGCCGATTGAAACTGTATGAAACATTGTGAAAAATAACGCCATATCGTCAGCGCTGCGCCTTGGCACGCCATCGAGACGGTGGGCCGAAGGCGGCAACAAGGGGGACTTAATGGGCTTACAACAACGCTGGCAGTCCGAGCCGACCGGCATGATCTCGGCCGAGAGGGCAGGATTCCGCCTTATCATCCATCGGCCTGCGGCAGAAGGCTTCGTGCGATTTCTGGTGATCGACAACCGGCAGGCAGGAAAGCATCCGCAGGCGCTGGTTGCATCGGGAACCGAGGAGGACGTGACCTCGGCAAAGGCAGCGGCCGAACGAATGGCCGCGAGGCTCACCTCATAACGTGAACATTGGGCGCGAGGCTTGCGCCGTCAGTTACGACACCAACGCACGGCACCATATTCCTCGTGCGCGAAGGTCAAAGCCTTGGCAAGCGCGTTCGCTCCGGAGAACCGCCCGGTCCGACCGGGCCGCGCGTGATCGGCTGGGCTGACAACCCATTCGCCGGGATGACGGTCGCAGGGACGTACAACCGCCACGCGCGGCCGCCCGTCTTCCGTGATGCCATGCGGTTTCACCGCTTCCACTGCTGTCACCCGCGCTCACTGCTGCAATGCAGCATGACACATTTGAGGCAACGCGGGCGACAAGAAACGGGGAGGGGCCGGTCATATGCCTGGGGGACCCGAAGATGGACCGCACCCGATCCTTTCGGTCGGCACCAATCGCCGATCTGTGCCTAAGGTGCGCCCAGGCGGGGATCCGGATGCACAAAGGTTTCCCAATGATATAACCCATTCAATAAGATAATTGGAGAAAGGAACAGGGGATCATAGTCCCTTGGTGGCGGTTCAAATCCGCCCGCCGCTACCGCCGAACGGTTCGACAAAAACAGGCGCTTGTGACGCGCAGCCACGCCGTGAACGCACGCGCGCTTGTTCGAGCATTATCAAGCGAGGGCTGACGATCCGCACCAGCCCGGACGGCGGGATCCATTGCCAATTCTCTTGCGAAGGGCCTGGATTGACGCGAAACTCGCGGCCCGGCGCCTCCCTTGTGCCGCGGCTTGGCAGACAGGCCGCCGGATCCACAATCGCCCGGCAAACGATTGTGGAGGCAGTCAACGGTCGTTGCCGGCGGCCGAGACGCGGCCGTCCCTTTGCGAACTCGGATGCTGGGCGCGTGCCCGAAATCAACGCTGCCTCGATCACGATCCGCCTCGCCGGTTGGGCGTCCGACATCCCAGAATCTCTTAGTTCATTTCTGCAATGATCGGGAGGGGAAGTTGAGGACGATTCTGAACAGAACCCGCAGCGGTCTGGCGGGGATGCTTGCCGCGGCGGCGCTGCTGGCGGGGGCAACTTCGGCCATGGCGGCACAGACGGTCGGTCCTGTGACCGACGACATCGGGGTGATCCGCATCCCCAAGGGGGCTCCGATCCAGATCGGAGGGACCTGGGTGCTGTCCGGCCCCGATACCGCGCTTGGCCTGGATGAGCGGCGTGGCGTGGAGATCGCCTTCAAGGATGCCGGCGGCCAGGTGCTCGGCCATCCGCTGAAGCTCAACGCCGAGGACGACCAGTGCAACGCCGAGGGCGGGCAGACCGCGGCGACCAAGCTCGCGGCCAATCCGCAGACGGCGGTGGTGCTTGGCCCGGCCTGCTCTTCCGTGGCGACGCCGGGCGCGCCGATCCTGTGGCAGGCCGGCATCGTGGAGATCTGCACCGCCTGCACCGCCCCGGCCCTGACCGCGCCCGGCCGCAAGCCGGAATATGCCGGCTTCGCGCGCACCGTGTTCAGTGACAGCGAGCAGGGCAAGGCCGACGCGACCTTCATTGCCAACGTCATGAAGGCCAGGACGGTCGTCACGATCCACGACGGCAGCCCCTATGCGCAGCAGCTGCAGCAGGTGATGGCCGACAACTTCCGCAAACTCGGCGGCACCGTGCTGTCCCAGGAAGCGGTCGCACCCACCGATGTCGACATGCATCCGCTGCTGACCCGCATCGCCAGCGAGAAGCCGGATCTGATCTACTTCCCGGTGTTCACCGCCGCGGCGGCACAGATCCTGCGGCAGGCGAAAGAGACGCCTGGCCTGGAGCGGACCGCGCTGATGGGCGGCGGGTCGCTGCTGTCGGCCGACTTCATCGAAGCCGCCGGCCCCGCCGTCGTCGGCTTCCGCATCGGCTATCCCGACCTGTCGCCGGACGCGATGGGCAAAGGCTATCCGCATTTCGTCGACGAGTACAAGAGAGCCTATGGCGAGGCGCCGATCTCCGGCTACCACGCCAATGCCTATGACGGCGCCATGCTGGCCATCAAGGCGATCGAGAAGGTCGGCAAGACCGACGACGCCGGCAATCTCTATATCGGCAAGAAGGCGTTCCGCGACGCCGTGTTCTCCATCAAGTTCGAGGGCATCAGCGGGCCGATCGCCTGCGATGCGTATGGCGAGTGCTCGCAGTTCAAGCCGTCGGTGCTGGAGTTCACGTCGGCTGATCCGAAGACGTTCGGTATTGGCCAGAACCCGAAGAAGATCTGGCCGTAAGTGAACGGGCCACATGTGAGTGCGGCCGCATCCGGTGCCCGCGGGTCATGGCGTTCCGCCATGGCCCGCATGGGCGCCGTCGATGTCGCCCTCTGGGGCATGCGCATCGGGGTGGTGCTCGTGGTCGTCGTCGGCACCATCGGAACGCTGATCAAGGGACGCTACACCGCCGCGCAGTGGTTCGATTTCGTGATGTTCGGCCTGACCATCGGCAGCATCTACGCCCAGATCGCACTCGGCTATACGATGGTCTACGGCGTGCTGCGGCTGATCAACTTCGCGCATGGCGACATCGTCATGACCGGCGCCTTCGCCGGCTATTTCGTCGCCGCGCCGCTGGATCGTTCGGGCTTTCTGCAGAACCATCCGGTGCCGGGAATGGTGGCGATCCTGGTTGTGGCGATCGCCACTTCCACCACCATCGCCTTGCTCACCGAACGGATCGCCTACCGGCCGTTTCGGCGCGTCGTCGGGCTGGCGCCGCTGATCTGCGCCATCGGCGTGTCGTTCTTCCTGGAGCAGACATTCCGCGGCGCGTTCGGTTCCGCCGTCAAATCCTATCCGTCGCCCGAGTGGCAGCGCGCCAGCTTCAACGTGATCGGGTTCAATGTCCCCGGCATCGATGTCCTGGTGATCGGTCTGGCCTTGCTGTTCATGCTGGTGCTGTACCTCGTTGTCCAGCGCACGCGCATGGGCAAGGCGATGCGCGCGGTGGCCGAGGACGGCGAGGCCGCGGCGCTGATGGGCATCGACGTCAACAAGGTGGTCGTGTTCACCTTCACGCTGGGCGGCGTGATGGCCGGGATTGCTGGCGTGTTCTACGCGTTCGTCTACAAGCAGGTCTATTTCTTCATGGGCTTCACCCCGGGCATCAAGGCGTTCGGCGCCGCGGTGCTGGGCGGCATCGGCAGCATCCCTGGCGCGATGCTCGGCGGCTTCTTCCTCGGCCTGGTGGAGTCCGTCGGCCCGTCGCTGTTCCTGGACGGGATCGGCATTCCCGCGCCCTACCAGCTGCGTGACCTGATCGCGTTCACCCTGCTGATCATGGTGCTGATCTTCCGTCCGCAGGGCATCCTGGGCGAACGCATGGCGAAGAAGCGCGCATGAGCGGCGTCCATACGCCGCCCGGGCTCGCGGCACCCATCCATCCCATCCTGCGCCGTGCGGTGCTGACCGGGCTCGCATTCGGCGCGGGCGCGGTGCATCTCACGGTGGTCGGCGTGGTACTGATGCTGCACCAGCGCTGGATCGTCGTCGGCACGCTCAGTCTCGGCGAGGCCACGCTGCTGGCCATCGCCGCCGGGGCCGGGGCGATGGCGGCGGCCAACGCCGGCACGGCCGCCGGCGCACGGATCATGCTCGGCCTGCTCGCGGGCGCGGTGGCCGCCGCGCCTCTGGCCGCGCTGGCCGTGCTGATCGATCTGGTGTCCCTGCGCGCCATCTTCATCGCGCTGTCGCCCGACCTTCTGGCGATGCTGACGCTGGGGCTCGGCCCCGCCACCGGCATCGCTTTGCTGATCGCCGGAGGCGCCGGCGCGGGACTGCTTGGTGCGGCGCTTCAGCAGAGCCCGCGCGCCGTTATCCGTGCCGTGCTGCCGGGGGCCACGGCGGTGGTGGTCGCCGGCGTGTTCCAGGAACTGATCCAGCTGATGCTGCAGCAATACGAAGGCGTCGTGAACGATGTCCGCGCGTTTCTGTACAGTTGGGAGGGTCTCAACCCCGCAGGTGCGATCACGATCTTCGCCGTGACCGCGCTGCTGGGCGAGGCCGTGGGCCTGCGGCGGCGCCGCCGCCCCGCGCACGCTCCGCCCCGCGACCCGCGCCGCGCCCGCATGATGCGCGCCGGAATCGCGCTGCTCGTGCTGGCGGTGCTGCCGGCCTTCGCGGGGTCCTATATCGGCCAGGTGCTGATGCTGGTCGGGCTGTATATCCTGATGGGCATGGGCCTCAATCTCGAGATCGGCCTGGCCGGGCTGCTCGATCTCGGCTTCGTCGCGTTCTTTGCGGTCGGCGCCTACACCACGGCGCTGCTCACCACGGAAAGCGCGCATGCTCTGCTGCATCTCTCGTACTGGCTTGCCATGCCGGTCGCCGTGCTGCTGTCGATCCTCGTCGGCGTGCTGTTCGGCCTGCCCGTGCTCGGCGTGCGCGGCGATTATCTTGCCGTCGCCACCTTGGGCCTTGGCGAGATCGTCCGCGTGATCGTGCAGTCCGACTTCGCAGCACCCTTGCTCGGCGGCGCACAGGGTATCCTTGAAATCCCGAAGCCCCGCATCGGCCCGTATGTGCTCGGCAGCCCGGTCGCGCTGTTCTACGTGACATTGGCCGCCGCCGGCGTCGCCGCCTTCGTGGCCTGGCGGCTGGAGAATTCGCGCCTCGGCCGTGCCTGGATGGCGCTGCGCGATGACGAGGACGTGGCCCAGGCCCTTGGCATCAACCTGATCCAGTGCAAGCTGCTCGCCTACGGGCTGGGCGCCGCCTTCGCCGGCCTTGCCGGCTCGATCTTCGCCACCATGCTCACCTCGGTCTATCCGTCGAGCTTCCAGTTGCTGATTTCCATCAACGTGCTCGCGCTGATCATCGTCGGCGGCATGGGCAGCCTGCCCGGCGTCGTGCTCGGCGCGGTCGCGCTGATCGGCCTGCCGGAGCTGCTGCGCGAGTTCGGCGAGTACCGCTATCTGTTCTATGGCGCGGTGCTGATCGTGATGATGCGGCTGCGGCCGGAAGGCCTGTGGCCGTCCGACGTGCGCCAGCGCGAGTTGCACGCCCGCGACGAGACTCTGGCGCTGGACGCCGGCAGCGATCCGCTGCCCGTGCAACCGCGCTAGGGCGTCGCGATGGCCGACCAGCCGATACTGCGCTGCCAGCACCTGACGATGCGGTTCGGTGGGCTCGTCGCCCTGTCCGACCTCGATCTCGCCGTGACCGAGCACAGCATCCACAGCGTGATCGGCCCCAACGGTGCGGGCAAGACCACGGTGTTCAACTGCATCACCCAGAACCTGACCCCCAGCTCGGGCGAGGTCTGGTTCGCCGGCGCACGGGTCGATGGGTTGACGCCCGATCGCGTGGCGAAGGCAGGGATCAGCCGCACCTACCAGAACATCCGGCTGTTCCGCAACATCACCGCGCTGGAGAACCTTCTGGTCGGGATGCACCTGCATCTGCGCTCGACCTGGTGGGGCGCGGTGCTGCACACGCCGCACACCGTTCGCGATGAGCGCGCGGCGCACGAGGAAGCCTTGCGGCTGCTGCACTTCGTCGGCCTGCGCGGGCGCGGCGACATGCTGGCGCGCAACCTCGCCTATGGCGAGCAGCGCCGGCTGGAAATCGGCCGCGCGCTCGCGACAAAACCCAGGCTGCTGCTGCTCGACGAGCCGACCGCGGGGATGAACCCGCACGAAACCACTGACATGATGGCGTTCATCGAGAGGGTCCGCGCGCATTTCGCCATCACCATCCTGCTGATCGAGCACCAGATGCGCGTGGTGATGGTGATGTCCGACCGGGTCACGGTGCTGGACCATGGCGTCAAGATTTCCGAGGGACCGCCGCAGGACGTGCAACAGGACCCGGCGGTGATCGAGGCCTATCTCGGCACCGCAGCCACGCGGCCGGCCGCCGGCGCCGGGGTGGTCTGACGCGCCATGGCCCTGCTGGAGATCGACGCAATCCACGTCTTCTACGACAAGATCGAGGCGCTGAAAGGCATCTCGCTTGCGGTGGAACAGCGGCAGATCGTCACCCTCGTCGGCGGCAACGGCGCGGGAAAGTCCACCACGCTGCGCGCCGTCAGCGGTCTGCTGCATCCGCGCCAGGGCACGATCCGTTTCGACGGTCGCGATCTCGCGGGTCTCGGCGCGCACGACATCGCCGCGACCGGCCTGGTGCAGGTGCCGGAAGGCCGGCGCATCTTCGGCCGGCTGACGGTGGCGGAGAACCTGGAAATGGGCGCATTCACCCGCCGCGACCGCCACGCCGTCGCCGAGGACCGCGACCGGATGATGCGGCTGTTCCCGCGTTTGCGCGAGCGGCTGAAGCAGGTCGCCGGCACGCTGTCGGGCGGCGAACAGCAGATGCTCGCCACCGCGCGGGCGCTGATGGCCCGCCCCCGCCTGCTGCTGATGGACGAACCGAGCATGGGGCTTGCACCGATGCTGGTCGAGCAGGTGTTCGAGACCATCCGGACGATCAACGCACAGGGCGTGACGATCCTGCTGGTCGAGCAGAACGCGCCGGCGGCGCTCGGCATCGCCGATCATGGCTATGTGCTGGAAAGCGGCCGCATCGTGCTGAGCGGCGCCGGGCGGGAATTGCTGGACGACGAGCGCGTGCGCCGCGCGTATCTGGGATAGGGCCCCTCAGCGCGTGAACAGCCGGCCGGCGCCGGGAACCGTGTCGGTGACGCCGGCCAGCCGCAGGCAGTGCCAGGCCAGTGCATGATCCGAGGAGGTGACGGGGATGCCGATCCGGGCCTCCACATCCGCCACGATCCCGGTCAGCCGCAAGCTGGTGCAAGAGACGAACACGGCGTCGAGCGGCGTGCTTTCGGCAAGCTGCCTGATGCCGGCCGCGATCGAGTCCGGGGCGATCCGTGCGGCCTCAAGATCGTCCTGCCTGTCGAACGTGGCGAATGCCGCGACGCTGGCGCCGCGCCGTGTCAGATAGGCCCGCACGCCCGCGTTGACCTCCGCCGAGTAGGGCGTGAGGACGCCGATGCGGCGGGCGCCAAGGGCCTCGAAGGCGGCAAAGGCGGCGGTGACCGGGGTGGTGCAGGCGACCTCAGGCCGCGCCTTGCGGATCTGGCGGAAGATCTCTTCCTCGCCGAGCTCCATGCTGGCCGAGGTGCAGCCGAATGCCACGACATCGAGCCGGCAGCCCGGCAGGATCAGTTCGGTTGCCGGTGCGATGCGCTCGCGCATGGAGCGCAATGTCGCGGGGGTGATGGCAGCGTCGTTCCACAGCCGGCTGTGATAGAGCGCCACGCCGTCCTGGCGCACCAGATGGCGGAATTCGTATTCCATCGTCTGGTCGGTCGCCAGAACCAGCAGCCCGATCGCGGCGCGGCGGGCGATTCCCTCATCCAGCCGGCACGCCAGCACGCCGAGATCGACCATGCCGGGTGCGGCAGCTTCGCTGCCCATGCGGTGCCTCCTTCACGCCAGGCCGTCGACGGGAATGGCGGGCGTGCGCCCGGCGATCACGTCCGCCGCCAGGCGCGCGGAGCCATGCGACATCGTCCAGCCGATATGGCCGTGGCCGGTATTGTAATACAGGTTGCGGTGCCGCTTGCGGCCGACGATGGGCAGGTTGTCCGGCGTCATCGGCCGCAGCCCCGCCCACATTTCCGCGCGCTCATAGTCGGCGCCATCGGGATACAATTCCTGTACCACGCCTTTCATGAATGCGAAATCGGCGGGCTTGTGCGTCGTGTCGTACCCCGCGAACTCGGCCGTCGCGGTCACGCGCACGCGATCGCCGAAACGCGAGATCGCCACCAGGTTGTGCTCGTCGACCGCCCCCACCGTCGGCGGCGCCTTGTGGTTGCCGATCGGAATCGTCAGCGAATAGCCCTTGATCGGGTAGACCGGCAGGGCGACGCCGATCCGGCGCGCCAGCTGCGGACTCTGGCAGCCGAGCGCCATGACATAGGCGTCGGCCTTGAAGGTGCCGTGGTCGGTGTGCACGCCGGTGACGATGTCGCCCGCGGCTTCGATATCCGTGATCGTGGTGCCGGTGTGCCATTCGGCGCCGCGCCCGCGACAGACCGCCGCCAGCCCCGTGGTGAACTTGTTGCAGTCGCCGGTTTCGTCGGTCGGGCAGTAGATCCCGCCCGCGATCCTGTCGCCGGCGCCAGCCAGCGACGGTTCGATCTGCAGCAATTGCGCACGGTCGAGGACACGGATTTCCTGACCGTCCTCGGCCAGCAGTTGCATATGCGCGACACCGGCCTCCAGCGCGGCGGGATCGCGGTAGAAATAGACGATGCCGCGCGCGTTGCGGTCATAGTCCAGGTGCTCCGCCGCCAGCACCTCGTGCAGCACGCGTTGGGAATAGGCCGCGATCCGATGCTTGCGCAACGTATTCGCGCGCGCCTTGGCCGCGGTGCATTCGGCGAGGAACCTGAGCGACCAGCTCCACAGGCGCGGATCGGCAGACGGGCGGAACCGCAGCGCCTGGTTCTTCAGGAACAACGATTTCAGCAGGATCCAGGGCGCCCTGGGCGATGACCAGACGAAGGAATGGCCCGGCGCGATCATGCCGGCATTGCCCCAGCTGGTTTCCTGGGCGACATCCGGGTGGCGCTCCAGCAGCGCGACGTCGTGCCCGTCCTGCAGCAACTGATAGGCCGTGGTGACGCCGACCACGCCGCCGCCCAGCACCAGTATGCGCATGCACCCCCCGCATCCAGGATCCGTCGCGTTCCGCCCAGCATCGCCACCGCCCGAACGCCGCGCCGGAGGGCGGTCACGCCACGTTCGCGGCCGGCGCGCTGCCGCTTACCGACTCGCCACCGGGGGCCGCGCAAGGATGTCGCGCAGCACCACCGCGTTGTTGTGCTCGGTATCCCTGGCCCCGAATATCAGTGTCACCTGCCCGTGCTGGCGAACCTCGGCGCGCAGGGCGTCCATCGCCGGATTATGCGCGAGCTCGGCCGCGTAGCGCTTCTGGAACTCGGGCCATTTCGCCGGGTCGTGCGCGAACCAGCGCCGCAATTCGGTGCTTGGGCCGACATCCTTGAGCCAGAGGGCGATCTTCGCATCGCTCTGCTTCACGCCGCGCGGCCACAGGCGATCCACCAGGATGCGCGTTCCGTCTGCCGCGGCGGGAGAGTCGTAGGCCCGCTTGAGCCGGACCTCGCTCATGCGCGGGGGCAGGCAGGCAGATCCGCCTGCTCCAGGCCGCGCTTGCGGAACACTGCGCGGGCGATCACGACAGCAACCCGCCGACAACAATCATGCTGGTCGCCATCAACATGCGCATTCTTCCCCCATCGCTTCAACATCGCGATCAGTGACATCGCACGGATGCGGCGCGCCGGAGACACGTCCTTCGGTGTTCTCGCAGCCGGAAACAATCGATTCATACGCCCGCCGACACGTCCCCGCAACGGGGCGCGCATGTCCGCTGGCAGTCGATCGCGTTCAGGCGTCCGCGAACGGGCGGGATGCCGGGCCGCGCCGGTCGAGATAGGTGAGCACGGCGTCGCGGAACGGGATCAGGCTCTTGTAGTGCTGCATCGGCTCCGGCAACGCGCGCACGGCGTCCGCGAGGCGGGCGGCGATGTCGGGGCGCGCGGCGATTGTCGCCAGCGGATAGACGTGGACGCGGATGGTGAACAGCACGCCGCCGCTGGCCGGCAGGCTGCTCAATGTCTGGCGTTCCACCCGCAGCACCAGCGCGTCACCGGCGTTCTCGGGCGTGATCGCAATGTTGGCCTCGCGCCGCCATTTGCCGCCGGGCTGGAACAGGGTGGGATCGTCGCTCATCGACCAGTTCAGGCGCTCGACCAGCTTGCCCGGCTTCAGCTGGCCCATGAGCCGGTCCACCGGGCGGGCCAGGCGCTCGGCGTAGAACGGCACCGTGCCGTGCACGGCGGCGAGCGGGCGGCCGATCTTCTCGTGCAGGCGCCAGCGGCTGGGGAAGCACAGCACGGCGGCGGTCAGCACCGGGCCGTCGGGCTCGGGGCGCAGCAGGCACAGATCCTCCTGCACCAGCCGTCCCGCCACTTCCAGCGGGTCATAGCCGGGATCGCGCAGGTTCCAGCGCTCGCCGGTCAGGCGGTTGTCGAGGTGGTGGCCGTCGCGCGCGAACCAGGCGGGGAAGCGCTGCGGCAGCAGTTCGGCCAGCCGCTCCAGCACCTCGGCACGCGCCGCCTCCGAGCCCGGGGTGACCGCGAACACGTCCTCCCGGCGCGTGTCCAGCAAGGCGCGCCGCTGCGCCATCTCGTCGCTGTAGCGTTCGTCGAGCTCGATCAATTCGGCCGGGTCGCGCGCGACCAGGCCCATGGCCATGCGGTAGGGCCCCGGCTCGAACGGCAGGTAGACCGGTTCGGCCGGAAGCGCCGCGGCGCTCATCGTTCGGCGAGGGCGAGCAGCGACAGGATCTCGAAGGCCATCGCCGCACCCACCTGGGCGGTGTTGGTGGTGGCGTCGTATTGCGGCGCCACTTCCACCACGTCGCCGCCGATGATGTCGAGCCCGACGAGGCCGCGCAGGATGCGCTGGGCCTCGCGCGGCGTCAGCCCGCCCACCTCCGGCGTGCCGGTGCCCGGCGTGAAGGCGGGGTCGATGCCGTCCACGTCGAAGGACAGGTAGAACGGCCCGTCGCCGATCACGGCGCGCGCCTTGGCGATGACGGCGTCGATGCCCATGGCGTCCACCTCCTCGGCGTGGATCACCGTCATGCCGGAGACGTAGGAGAACTCGTACAGCATCTCGGCCGAGCCGCGGATGCCGATCTGGATGGTGCGCTCGGGGTCCAGCACGCCGTCCAGCACCGCCTGGCGGAACGGCCCGCCATGGTGGAAGCGGCTGCCTTCCAGCTCGCCGCTGGTGTCGCAGTGGGCGTCGATATGCACCAGGCCCACCGGACGATCGCGGCCCAGCGCCTGCAGGATGGGATAGGTGATGGAGTGGTCGCCGCCGATGCTGATCGGCTTCACGCCGGCCGCCTGCACGCGGGTGTAGAAGGCGGCAATGTCCTCGATGCTGTCGGGCAGGCTGTAGCGGCTGCGGAACGGCACGTCGCCGACATCGGCGGCGCTGCATTCCGCCAGCGGGGCGATGCGCAGTGCGTGGTTGTAGGGACCGATGCGCTCCACGTTGCGCACCGCGCGCGGGCCGAGGCGGGAGCCGCTGCGGTTGGTGACGCCGAGGTCCATGGGCACGCCGATCAGCGCCACCGCGAGCCCGCCGAAATCCGCGCGGTCCGGGGCATCCGGCCGATAGGGGGCGTCCAGCAGGGTCGGCACGCCGGAATAGGGCAGCTTGCGCCGTCCGTCGTCCTTGAAGACCAGCGAGATGGCCTTCTTGAAATCGGGATTCTCCACATTGTCGCTGCGGCCGTTGGCGAAGCGGGCACGCAGGGACGCGAGCTTCGGGTCGATGGTCATGGACTGCCTCCGGAACGGGGCGGCGATTGTGGCGCGGCTGCGGCCGATGATCCAGCGTGGGGCGCAAGCACCGCCGTTCAGGCCCGGCCCCAGTCCTGATAGATCGGCACGACCATCTGGTTGCCGTTGTTCAGCATCGCGAAGCTGTCGGTGCCAGCGCCGGGCCCGTCCGCGCCTGGCATGACGACGGCATCGGCCGGGTCGATGAACGCGGTGAAGTCGGCCAGCGCGCCCGGCTCGCCCAGCACCGCGGCGATGGCGGCGCCGACCGGGTTGACTTGCGCGGCCGCGGCCTGGGCCCAGGAATTCGCCTCCGGGGCCGCATACGACAGCAGCACGGACGTCGCCGGCGTGGCGCGCGGCGCGGCGGCGGCGAGCTGCACCGCCGTGGTCGCCTGGATCAGTCCGGCGCCGGTGGCGCCGGCCGGGCCGGTGGCCGCGACCGCGGACCGGGCGAGCATGGCGGTGATCTGCCCGGGCGTGAGGGACGGGTTCTGCTGCAGCATCAGCGCCGCCACAGCGGCGGCATCCGGAGCGGCTGCCGAGGTGCCGTAGAACTGGCTGAAAACACTGGTCGCGACCCCGTCGGGTGCCATGAATTCCACCTTGCCAGGGCGCGCCGGCTCGATCATCCGGTTGCCGTCGGCATCGAACAGGATCATGCCCGGTCCGGCCGAGGAGAAGCTCTCGACGTGGTTGTTGCCGCCGAACACCGGGGTGGCGCTGGCGGCGACGGCGCCGACGGTGTTGGCGCCGGCGACGAGCTCATGGCCGATGACGCTGCCGGAGCCTTTGCCGGCAGCGGGGTCGTTGATGGCGGTGCCCTGGCCGTAGACGATGAACTTGAACAGGTTCGGGGTGGTGCCGCCGCCATTGGTGACAATCGCCAGCCGGAAGCTGGTGGACGCCGTGGTGTTGGTGAACTGCATGATCTGGTTCGGATTGCCGCCCACGTCGTTCTTCATCATGTAGGCGACGATCTTCCCGTTGCTGTCGTAGAGGACCATGCCAAGGCTGCTGGCCGCTTCATGGCCGCTGCCGATGCTGGCGAAGGGGTCGTCCCATTGCAGGTCGATGGTGGCGGTGGCGCCCTTGGCGATGGTGAGGCTCTCGAACGGCGAGGGCTTGGCTGCGGTTGCGAAATTATTGGCGAGATAATTGCCGGACAGGCCCGGCAGGGTGGTGCGGATGCCCTGGAAGCCGTGCTGGTAGAAGGTGCTGCCCTCGTTGCTGGCCGAGGTGAAATAGCTGATGCCGCCGGCGACGACCTGCGACACCGCCGCCTGCACGGCACCGCCGGTCTGGAAGAACGGCTCGCTGAGATTAGGTGACGTCGTCGACGATGATCTGGCAGCCGGCATTGGCGAGCGCGATGATGCCATTGGCAAAATCGAGCTCGCCGCGGAACGCGGTGTAGAAGTCGATCTGTGCGTCCGGGGCGATCTGGTGGATCAGCTGCGCCATGGCCCGCCCCTCGTCGCTGCCGGTGGCCGGGCCTTCCTGCAGGATGGTGACGCCGGCCGGCAGGGCGCCGCTGGCGACGTCGGTCGCGTATCCGCCACGCACGTCGAAGCTGTCCGACAGGATGCCGATCCGCACGCCCGCGCCGGTCACGCCGAACTGGCTGCGCGCGACGTCGGCGAGCATGGCGCGGTCGGCGACGTCATTGACCGGATTGACCGGCGGCGTGACGGCGGCCGCGTTGCCGTGCCTGGGCACGACGCCGGGCGGCGGGGGAGGGACCGCGAAGCCGGGCAGGGGCCCCGCCAGGCCGGCCGCGAGCAGGTCGTAGCCCACCAGTTCCGGCGGGCCGATGGGCGCCGTTGCCCGGTCCACGTTGTCGTCGTCGTCGAACGGCCATGTGTTGCCGCGATCGAGGTCGTTCCGCAGCAGGCCAAGCTTGGCGTAGGGCCATGATGAGCGCACGAGCACGATTCCCCGCCGCCGTGGCGCGGCGTCCAAGAATGAGGGCGTCAGTCTCAAAAAACGTGACGACGCTCAGATTTTGCGGAGAAATGTGAACAAAGCCTTGCCGCCCGCCTGGGACCTGTCGATCTGGCGCGGCCTGGACGGTTTCGGATTGGAAAGGCGGCGCCGGCAGTCTTCAGACGCGGCGATGGTGGCCGAAGGCCCGTGGCCTCAATGCTAGGCCACCCGCACCGGGTGGTAGCCGCGGCCGAAATAGATCAGGCCTTCATGGGCCGGGCCGTGCTGGATCGCTTCGACTTCGCAGAAGAACACGCTGTGGGTGCCGACTTCCGTCACCTGCACGATGCGGCAGTCGAACGATACCACGGCGCCATGCAGCACCGGCGCGCCGGTCGTCAGCGTGGTCCAGTTTGCCGCCGAGAACCGCCCCTCCACGTCGTGTTCGGTCATGCCCGCGAAGATCGGCGACAGATGCTCCTGCGACGCGGCCAGCGTGTTCACGCACAGCACGCGGTTCTCCTTCAGCGCCGCATTGGAATCGCTGTTGCGGTTCAGGCAGACCAGCAGCGTCGGCGGGTCGTCGGTGACGCTGCACACCGCGGAGGCGGTGAACCCGCGCCGCCCGCCAGGCCCGTCGCTGGTGATCACGTTTACCGCGGCGCCGAGCCGGGCCATTGCCTCGCGATAGCTCTGCTTGTCGACCAAGGAAGCTGCTCCAGACGTCTGCGTCGCTTTTGGATCATGCGCCGAACCGGGGGAAGACCCAAGTGCGGTCGGGCCGGTCGCAACGATCGCGCCCGGCCGGTTGCAGCCGCCGGACGCCTCGCCCATCCTCCCCGCATGGCAGCGCCCCCTCCTGCCGCTGGCCCGCAGCGCCGGCCGGTGCCGCACTATGTCCTGTACGGCGAGCACGCCCGCCGCGCCGCCCCCGGGTTCGTGCATGTCGAGACGCTGAGCTCGCGCTCGGCGCTGCATGGCTGGGAGATCGCGCCGCATCGGCACGAGGGGCTGCAGCAGCTGCTGTGGGTGGGCGAGGGCGGCGGCGAGGCCCGGCTGGACCGGGTGCGCGCGCGGTTCGAGGGACCGGCCCTGATCGTGGTGCCGGCGCCGCTGGTGCATGCCTTCACCTGGCAGCCCGGCAGCGAAGGCCATGTGCTGACGCTCGCGGCCGATTATGTCGCGGCGCTGGCCCGCAACGCCGAGGCCGCGGTGGCCCGCAGCCTGGACACGCCGCGGGTGCTGGCGCTGGCACCCGGGCACGCGGCGGCGTCCGCGCTGGCCGGGCTGTTCGAGCGGCTGGCGCGCGAGCTGCAATTCGGCGCGCCGGGCATGGCGACGGCGGTGGCCGCCCGGGTGCAGTTGCTGATGGTCGAGGTGGCGCGGCTGGCGCCGCCGGCGGAGGCGACGGTGCCGGCGGGGGCGGAGCTGTGGCAACGCTTCCGCGCCGCCGTGGAGCAGAGCTTCCGCAGCTGCCACGGCGTCGCCGGCATCGCCGCCGGAATCGCGGTGACGCGCGGCCGGCTGGATGCGATCTGCCGGCGCCACGCCGGCCGCACGGGGCAGCAGGTGATCCATGACCGGCTGGTGCTCGAAGCGCAACGCAGCCTGATCTACACTGGTTTGACGGTGGCCGAGATCGCCTATGATCTCGGCTTCGCCGATCCCGCCTATTTCACCCGCTTCTTCGCCCGCGAGACCGGCGAGCGGCCGGGCGCGTTCCGCCGCAGGCATCGCGCGGCGAACGGTACTGCAACCGACCGAGAACAAGGGGGACAAGCCGCATGAACGAATTCGCTGCAGGCGCTGCCTATGTGCAGGGCCGTTTCGTGCCGATCGGACAGGCCACCATCTCGGTGCTGGACTGGGGCTTCACCCGGTCCGACTGCACCTATGACGTGGTGCACGTGTTCCAGGGCGGCTTCTTCCGGCTGGACGACCACCTGGACCGCTTCGCCCGCTCCATGGAGAAGCGCCGGCTGGCGCCGCCGGAGGGGCGGGAGGCGATGGCGGAGACCCTGCATCGCTGCGTGGCGCTGGCGGGCCTGCGCGACGCCTATGTGGCGATGGTGGCCCTGCGCGGGCGGCCGCGCATCGGCGGCTCGCGCCGCCCGGCCGATTGCGACAACCATTTCATCGCCTATGCCGTGCCCTGGGTCGACGTGATCCCGAAGGACGTGCAGGAGCGTGGCGCGCATCTGTGGATCGCCTCGGTGCCGCGCGTGCCGGATGCGTCGTTCGATCCCACGGTGAAGAACTACATGTGGGGCGACCTGACCAGCGGCTTGCTGGAAGCCCACGACCACGGCTTCGACACCGCGATCCTGTGCGACGCGCAGGGCTTCGTCACCGAAGGCCCGGGCTTCAACGTCTTCGTCGTCAAGGACGGCCGCGTGCTGACGCCGGACCGCGGCAGCCTGGGCGGCATCACCCGCAGATCGGTGCTGGAGCTGTGCGCCCAGGAAGGCATCGAGGCGGCGATCGCGCCGATCCCGCGCGCGCTGCTGGAGGATGCGGACGAAGTGTTTGCCGCCACCACCGCGGGCGGCGTGATGCCGGTCTCGCGCGTCGGCACGCGCATCCTCGGCAACGACCGGCCGGGGCCGCTGTCGCGCCGGCTGAAGGACCTGTATTGGCGCCGCCATGCGGAAGGCTGGCACAACACCCCGGTGCGCTACGAACTGGCGGTCGCCTGACCGCCCGATACGACGCCTGCTCTCAACGCCCCAGCAGAAGGCCGCAGCGATGGATTTCCTTGCCACCACCGAAACGATGATCGCCGCCTGGCACGGCATCACGCCCCCGAACGACGCCGCACGGCGCATGGCCGCCGACCTCGCCAACACCATCCGCGCCTTCGAGGCGGCGCGCGACCAGATGCGCTTCGAGGACGAGCCGTCGAGTTTCGAGGCGGCGTTGCAGGAGACGAAGGAATGAGCACGCTCGCCGATCTTTCGCTGGTGGAGGCCGCCGACGCGGTGGCGCGGCGCGAGGCGACCTCGGCCGAACTGCTGGCGGCGTGCCTGGCCCGGCTCGATGCGGTGAACCCGCAGATCAACGCCACCATCTGGGTGGACCGCGAGGCCGCGCACGAAGCCGCCGCTGCCGCCGACAAGGCGGTGCAGGCCGGCGCCAGGCTGGGCCGCCTGCACGGCGTGCCGCTGGCGCACAAGGACATGTACTACCAGGCCGGCCGGCCCTGCACCTGCGGCTCGGCGATCCGCCGCGACTTCGTGCCCACCGTCACCTGCACCGTGATCGAGCGGCTGGCGGCGGCCGGCGCCTATTCCTTCGCCGGCCTGAACATGGCGGAGTTCGCGCAGAATCCCACCGGCCACAACCGCGCGTTCGGCGACTGCCATAATCCCTGGAGCCTGCCCTACATCACCGGCGGCTCGTCCTCGGGCTCGGGGGCGGCGGTCGCGTGCGCGGCCACCTATGCGTCGCTGGGCTCGGACACCGGCGGCTCGATCCGGTTGCCGGCTTCGGCCTGCGGGGTGACGGGCATCAAGCCGACGCAGACGCGGGTGTCGCGCTACGGGGTGATGCCGCTGTCGTTCTCGGCGGACAATGTGGGGCCGCTGGCGCGCAGCGCGCGGGACTGCGCGCGCATCCTCTCGGTGATCGCCGGGCATGATCCGCGCGACCCCACCAGCGCCCGGGAGCCGGTGGCGGATTACGAGGCGGCGCTGGACGGCGACCTGCGCGGGCTGCGTGTCGGCGTGCCCACCAATGCGCTCGTCACCCTCGCCGACGCGCCGGTGCTGGTGGCGTTCGAGGCGGCGCTGTCCGTCCTGGCCGCGCGCGGGGCGACCATCGTGCGGCTCGAACTGCCGCTGATGGACGCGATCACCGCCTATGTCGGCGTGCTCTCGCGCGTCGAGGCGGCGGCAATCCACGCGCGCTGGATGCGCGAGCGGCCGCAGGACTATGCGGTGCATCTTTCGGCGCGGCTGTATGCCGGCTACGCCGTGCCCGGCGCCTATTACGTCGAGGCGCTGGCGCAGCGCGGGCCGATCCTGAAGCGGTTCGCGCGCGACGTGTTCGGGCAGTGCGACGTGCTGGCCTCGCCCACCATCCCGACCTGCCTGCCGACGCTGGCCGAGACCGACATCGACCACGGCCCGCCGGGCACCGAGCAGAAATTCATGGCGGTGTCGGTGAACACGCGGCCGTTCAACTATCTTGGCCTGCCCACCACCAGCCAGCCTTGCGGCTTCGACCCGAACGGCCTGCCGATCGGCCTGCAGCTCGCCGGGCGCCCGTTCGCCGAGGCGCGCGTGCTGAAACTGGCCGATGCGTATCAGCGCGACACAAGCTGGCACACGCTGCGCCCGCCGGCGGTGGTTGGCGAAGCGCCGATGGTGACGGCATGACACTGCCGAAAGTCGCGTTCATCGGCACCGGCGGCACCATCGCCTCGATGGGTGCCACGTCGCTGGAGCTGCAGGATTACGGCGCCAGCGGCGTGATCCTGCAGGCCGACGCGCTGGTGGCGCGCTATCCCGAGCTGGGCATGGTGGCCGACGTGGTTCCGGTGCGCCACAGCGCCGTGCCCAGCCCGAACATCGATTTCGCTGACTGGAAGGCGCTGAACGCGCGCTGCGAGGCGCTGGTGGCCGAGCATCCCGATCTCGCGGGCATCGTCATCGGCCACGGCACCGCCACGCTGGAGGAGACGGCGTATTTCCTGAACCTGACGGCGAAGGTGGCGGTGCCCATCGTGCTGGTCGGCAGCCAGCGCCCGGCCAGCGCGCTGTCCAGCGATGCCGGGATGAACCTGCTGAACGCCGTGCGCACGGCAGCGAGCCCGGGCGCGCGCGGCATGGGCGTGCTGGTGCTGCTGAACGACGAGATCCACGCCGCGCGCGACGTGACGAAAACCGCCACGCTGCGCCTGCAGACATTCCGCACCGCGGATTTCGGCGTGCTCGGCCACGCCGACGGCGACGCCATCGCCTTCTATCGCCGGCCCATCCGCGCGGTGGCGCCGGACACCGAATTCGACATACGCGGGCTGGACGCGTTGCCGCGCGTCGATATTGCCTACGCCTATGCGGGCGCGGACGGGACCGCGGTGCGCGCCTTCCTGGCGGCCGGCGCGCAAGGGATCATCTCCGCCGGCTTCGCGCCGGGCATGGCGACACCCGGCGATTTCGCCGCATTGCAGGAAGCGGCGGCGCAGGGTGTGGTGGTGATGCAGTGCACGCGCGCCGGCAGCGGCCGCACGCACAAGGGCAAACGCCTGCGCGAGGCCGGGTTCCTGATCACCGACAACCTGACGCCGCAGAAGGCGCGGCTGCTGCTGGCGTTGGCGCTGACGAAGACGCGCGACCCGGTGGAGATCGAGCGGATGTTCCTGACGTACTGAACCGCGGCGACGTCGTTACGGGGATGGGATCGGGAACGATCCGGACTGCCGCGAACGGCAGCCGCAACAGGGAGGTTTCGGATGATTCGTCCCGCCTTGGCCCTGCTGGCCGCGGTCCTGGCGCTGGCGCCGCCCGCCGCGCGCGCGCAGTTTCCCAACGACACCGTCAGGATCGGCGTGCTGACCGACATGTCCGGCCCGTTCGCCGATGCCACCGGCCCCGGCTCGGCGCTGGCCGCGCGCATGGCCGCCGAGGATTTCGCCCCCGAAAGCAACGGGCTGAAGGTGGAGATCCTGGTGGGCGACCACCTGAACAAGCCCGATGTCGGCGTCGCCATCGCCCGCGCCTGGGTGGACCAGGAGGGGGTCGCCGCCATCGCCGACCTGCCCAATTCCGGCGTGGCGCTGGCGGTGGCCAACGTGATGAAGGAGAAGAACCGTGTGGCGCTGGCGTCGAGCTCCGCCACCTCCGACCTCACGGGCAAGGCCTGCGCGCCGACCACGGTGCAGTGGGAAACCGATACCTGGGCGCAGGGCAACAGCATCGCGCGGGCCATGCTGAGTGCCAGGCTCGACTCCTGGTATTTCATCACCGTCGACTACGCGCTCGGCCACACGCTGGTGCGCGACGCCACCGCGCCGCTGCTGGCCGGTGGCGGCACGGTGCTGGGCGAGGTGAGCATCCCGCTGGGCACCACCGATTTCTCGGCGCCGCTGCTGCAGGCGCAGGCCTCCGGCGCCAAGGTCATCATGCTTGCCAACACCGGGGCGGACGCGGTCAACGCCGTCAAGCAGGCAGCCGAGTTCGGCGTCGGCAGGAGCGGCGCGCAGATCGGCGCGCTGTTCATGAAGATCCCCGACATCCACGCGCTCGGCTTGCAGGCGGCGCAAGGGCTGCTGCTGACCACCGCGTTCTACTGGGACCTGAACGACGACACCCGCGCCTGGAGCCGCCGCTTCGCCGCCCGCTTCAACGGCCGCATGCCGACCGAGGACCAGGCCAGCGTCTACGCCGCCGCCCTGCACTACCTGCGCAGCGTGCGCGACAACCGCACGCTGGATGGCGTCAGGGCGGTCGAGGCAATGAAGCGCACGAAGCTGCAGGACAGGCTGTTCGCCAGCACGGAGATCCGCGCCGACGGGCGGGTCCTGCACCCGATGTTCCTGTTCCGGGTGAAGGCGCCGAGCGAGAGCACGTCTCCCTATGACGCGTACCAGCTCGTGCAGACCATCCCCGCCGACCAGGCCTTCCGCCCGCTGGCCGAGGGGGGCTGCCCGCTGGTGAAATGATGCACCGGGAGCGGAACGCCGCCCATCGGCGCGTCAAACAGGGACAGCCTCCATGGCCGCGACAGCTAACGGCTGCGAGGCGGCGCACCCGCAAGCCGGCCGGCATTCCATACGCGCCCGTCAATGGTGACGAGTCCGAGGCCGATGAGCGCCATGCCTGCGAGCTGAACGGCCGACAGACGCTCGCCGAGGACGACGCTGCCCAGCAGGATCGCGCTGACCGGCACCAGGAGTGTCACGAGAGAGATGTTGGTGGCACCGGCGCGCGCGAGAATGCGAAAGAAGATGACGTAGGCCAGGGCCGTCGACAGCAGCGCCAGGCCCACCAGCGCGGCCCATACCGGCGCGCTGGGCGGGGGAAGACGCCAGGGCGTGTCGAAGACCAGGGCGATCGGCGTCATCATGATCGCCGTGGCGGTGATCTGCCCGAAGGCGCCCACCGCCGGCGCGACGCCCATGCGCCGGAACCGGCGCCCGAACACGTTGGCAAACCCGTAGGACAGCGCCGCGCCGAGGCACGCCAGCATGGCCAGCAACGAGCGGCCGGAGCCGGTCAGTGCGTCCGCGCCGACGAGCGCGATCACACCTGCGATGCCCAGCACGATCCCGGCCATCTTGTTCGCGGAAAGTTTCTCGTCAGTCGTGAGGAAGTGGGCGACCAGGATGGAGAAGACCGGTGTCGTGGCATTGAGGATGGACGCCAGCCCGCTGGCGATGGCCGTCTGGCCCCAGAAGATCAGGCTGAACGGGATCAGATTGTTGAGCGCGCCCATCCCGGCGAACGCGCCCCAGGCGGACAGCGACCGCGGCACGGACAGCCGGCGCACCCGCAGATAGAGACCCAACGCCGCGGCGGCGATGCCGACGCGGGCCAGCACCACGCTGAACGGCGGCACCTCCTGCACGGCAATCTTCGAGAAGAAGAACGAGCCGCCCCACAGCAGCGAAAGCAGCAGGAGCAACCCCCATTCGGCGACGGTCATCCTGGGGTGATCCTGCATCGTGCCCTGGCCTCCCTGCGTTCGACGCCAGGCATGAAGCGGAAGGCCGCACGGCAGGCTCGCCGGAATCCGACCCCTATCTCCTCCTTATAAAGCGCGGCGGGACCGATGCCACCCATACCGGACAGGAGGGATGACCGCTGATGAGTCTTTGTTCTGCCCCACCGACCCGGCGCGCGATTCCGCCGGTCTCAGATCCGCGCCTCCAGCACCATGTTGAACGGCGTCGCCGTGGCCTGGCGGAAGCGCGTGAAGCCCGCCTGCGTCACCACATCCCGCAGCCGTGCCGGCCCCGCCTGGGCGCCGAGCCCGAGCCCGACCTCCTGGGACATCGAGGCCGGCGTGCAGATCATGGTCGAGGCCGCGTAGTAGATCCGGCCCACCGGATTGAAGTTGTCGGTCAGCCGGTCGCCGGCCATCGGCTCGACGATCATCCAGGTGCCGTCGGGCGCCAGCGCCGATTTCACGTGCTCCGCCGCGCCGACGGGATCGCCCATGTCATGCAGGCAGTCGAAGAACGCCACAAGGTCGTAGCCCGTGCCCGGGAACTGTTTGGCCGCCGCGACCTCGAAGCTCACGCGGTCGGCCACGCCCGCCTCCTGTGCGGCCGCACGCGCCGCCTCGATGGACGGGGCGTGGTAGTCGAAGCCTGTGAATCGCGCATTCGGATAGGCCTGCGCCATGATGATGGTCGAGGCGCCATGCCCGCAGCCGACATCGGCGACGCGCCCGCCACGCTCCAGCCTCGCCGCCACGTCGTCGAGTGCGGGGATCCATTCCTGCACCAGATGGTGCTTGTAGCTGGTGCGGAAGAACCGCTCGGTGCCGCAGAACAGGCAGCGGTGCTGCTCGTGCCAGCCGACGCCGCGGCCGCTGCGAAAGGCGTTCTCGATCTTGTCCGCGCCGCGGAAGGCCGCCGCGGCGATGTCGAAGAACCCGGCCAGGAACACCGGGCTGTCCTCGTTGGCGAACACCATCGCCTGCTCCGGCGGCAGCGTGTAGCGGCCGGCCTGCGCGTCGTAGGCGACATAGCCCGATGCGGCCTGGGCGGCGAGCCACTCGCGCACCATGCGCTCCACGGTGCCGGTGCGCGCCGCAAGCTCGGCCGGCGTCACCGGCCCCGCCTCGGCCATGGCGCGATACAGCCCGAGCCTGTCGCCGACGAGGGCCAGCGAGGCGTTCAGCGTCGCCCCCATGTCGTCGAGCATGCGGCCGACGAAGGCGTTGAGACGGGTTTCGTCCGGTGCGGCTGTCGGCATGGCATCCTCCCCCTGGCGTTGTGCGCGAGGTTAGGGACGGCCAGCCTGCGGTGCTTCGCTCATATGGGCCATGCCGGCCATGGCCCGATGGAGCCATCACCGGCGCAGCGCGGTCGCCAGGAACGCGGCGGCCGCCGAGCGGGTCGGCAGGTCGAGCTTCAGCAGGATGTTGGCGACATGCCGCTTCACGGTGTGCTCACTGAGCGCCAGCGCGTCGGCGATGGCCGGGTTGGTCAGGCCGCGCGCCACCAGGTCCAGAATCTCGCCCTCGCGCGGGCTCAGCGCCCGCAGCGCCGGATGGTCGGCGGGCACGGTGGGCGCGGGCTCCGGCCGGTCGATCACGGCCAGCAGCCGGATGCGGTCCACCACCCCCTCCAGCGCGCATTCGCCGCGCTCGGAGAACTGCAGCGGCGCGCCGATCACCAGGTCGCGCACCGTGCCGGACACCAGCACGTCGCCCGGGCGCGCGGCGGCGGCGATGCGGTCGGCGACGTGCAGGGCGATGCCGCCGACCGCATCGCCCTCGATCTCGATCTCGCCCGTGTGCACGCCGGCGCGCACTTCCAGCCCCAGCTCGCCGGCGGCGTCGCGGACGGCGATGGCGCAGCGCACCGCACGGGTCGGGCCGTCGAAGATCGCCAGCGCGCCGGCGCGGCCGGGCTCCAGCGCGCGGCCCTGGAACCGCGCGATCTGCTCCGCGACGATGCTGCGGAAGCGGCCCAGCGTCTCCAGCCAGCGGCGGTCGCCGGCATGGGCCACGCAGCGCGCGGCGTCGGCGATGTCGATGGCCAGCACGGTGGACAGCAGCCGGTTCACGGCGGCTGCCGGGCGCGCACCGGTCAGGAAGGTCTCGATCTCGTCCACGACGCTGTCGGTGTCGCCCACCCAGATCGGATGGTCGCTCCCGTCCACCTCGACATAGCGCGCGCCGGCGATATGCGCGGCGAGGTAGCGGCCGGCGGCGATGTTCACGCGCACGTCGTTGCGGCGATGGATCACCAGGGTCGGCACGCGCACCGCCGGCAGCACCGGGCGCACGTCGATCTCGCTGTTCATGCGGGCCAGCGCCATGGCGGCGGCGGGGCTGGCGCCGAGCCGCTCGAACCGCGCCCACCAGTCGCGGAACCGCGCATCGCCCAGCAGGCCCGGCGCGAAGCTCTTCAGGCTGCCGCCCGAGCCCCAGTCCCGGTCGGCCGCGGCCACGAACGCCTCCACCTGTTGGCGCGACAGCACCCAGGTGAGGAAATGCGCATAGGCGCCGTACAGCACCAGGGCGCGCGTGCGCCCGGGATAGGTCGCCGCGAACAGGATGGCCATCGGCCCGCCCTCGGACGCCCCGATCAGCACGGCCTGGCGGGAGCGGGCGGCATCCAGCACCGCGCGCACGTCGTCCATGCGCGTCTCCAGCGTCGGCATCTCGGCGACGCGGTCGCTGAGCCCGGAGCCGCGCTTGTCGAACAGGATCAGCCGCCCGATCGCGGCCAGCCGGTTCAGCAGGTGCGCGAGCCCAGGCTCCTCCCACTGCACCTCGAGATTCGAGATGAAGCCCTGGACGAAGACGATGTCGATCGGCCCACGCCCCAGCACCTGATAGGCAATGTGGACGTCGCCGCTCTTGGCGTAGCGTGTCTCCGCACCGCGCATCGTGCTGCCTCCGCAGCGTGATGGGGCCGTAGATTAACGCCCGCGGATCGTTTCAGCCATTGCCTGCTGGGCGTGGGCCTACTGGGCCTGGGCCGAAGCCTCGCTGCGGGTGGCGCCGACGCGGGCGGCGAGGGCGGCGGCCATGAAGGCGTCGAGGTCGCCGTCCAGCACCGCGTCCGGGTTGCCTTTCTCCACGTTGGTGCGCAGGTCCTTCACCAGCTGATAGGGCGCCAGCACGTAGCTGCGGATCTGGTGGCCCCAGCCGATCTCGGTCTTGGCGTTCTCCTGCGCCGTGGCGGCGGCTTCGCGCTTCTGCAGCTCGGCCTCGTACAGCCGCGCCTTCAGCATCCCCATGGCGGTGGCGCGGTTGCGGTGCTGGCTGCGGTCGGTCTGGCAGGCGACCACGATGCCCGAGGGGAGATGGGTGAGGCGGATCGCCGATTCCGTCTTGTTCACGTGCTGGCCGCCGGCGCCGGAGGCCCGGTAGGTGTCGACGCGCAGGTCGTTCTCGTTGATCTCGATCTCGATGTTGTCGTCCACCACCGGATAGACCCAGACGCTGGCGAAGCTGGTCTGGCGGCGGGCGGCGGCGTCGAACGGGCTGATGCGCACCAGGCGGTGCACGCCGGCCTCGGTCTTCAGCCAGCCATAGGCGTTGGGGCCGCTGATCTGAAGGGTCGCGGACTTGATGCCGGCCTGCTCGCCTTCGCTCTGTTCCAGCAGCTGCGCCTTGTAGCCGTGCTTCTCGGCCCAGCGGACATACATGCGCATCAGCATCTCGGCCCAGTCCTGCGCCTCGGTCCCGCCGGCGCCGGCGTTGATCTCGACATAGCAGTCATTGCCGTCGGCCTCGCCGGACAGCAGGCTTTCGATCTCGCGGCGCTTGGCTTCCTCGGCCAGCGCGCGCAGCGCCGCCATGCCGTCGGCCACCATGGCTGCGTCGCCCTCGGCCTCGGCCATTTCGATCAGTTCGAGCGTGTCGGCAACGTCGCCTTCCAGCTTGCGCACGCCCTCGATCTGGGCGGCCAGCCGGTTGCGCTCGCGCATCAGCACCTGGGCGGCGGCGGCATCGTTCCAGAGGGCGGGGTCCTCGGCGCGGTGGTTCAGTTCGTCGAGGCGGGCAATCGCGGCATCCCAGTCAAAGATGCCTCCTCAGCAGTGCGACGGACTGCTTGATCTGCTCGTTGAGGGCGTCGGATTCAGCGGACATGGTCCCGTGCTTCGAATGAGTGTGGGCGACGAAAAAGGGGTGCGCTCAATACAGCCCGCCCAGGCCGCTGTCGACCCCGGCGGCCTCCGGCGGGGCGCCGTCGGACGCGGCCGCCGGACCCGCCGCGCCGCCCCCGCCACTGCCGATCGGGCCGGAGGCGCCGGGTGTCTGGTCGGGCTTGAACGCGTCGGTCACGGTCCCCCAACCGGTGTCCCAGCTGGCCATGGTGACGCCCGGCGGCGGGATGAATTTCAGGTTGGGGCGGGTCTTCAGCGCCACGGCCATGAAGTCGTGCCAGATCGGGGCGCCATTGCTGGAACCCGTCTCGTTGTTGCCGAGCGAGGTCGGGGTGTCGAAGCCGACCCAGACGGCGGTGACGAGATCCGGGGTGAAGCCCACGAACCAGGAGTCATTGAAGTCCTGGCTGGTGCCGGTCTTGCCGGCGATGGCGCGGTTCAGGCCGGCCCCGGCGGCAACACCGGTGCCGCGCTGCACCACGCCCTGCATCATCGTCACCAGCTGGAAGGTGCTGTCGGGATCGACCACCTGCTTGCGCGTGTCGGTGAGCTGCGGCGGCTGGGCGGGGTCGTTGCAGCCGGTGCAGTCCAGCGGCGTGCCGGGCCCGGACGCGCGCCAGATCACCTTGCCGTCGCGGTCCTGCACGCTGTCGATCAGGGTCGGCGTGACCTCCTTGCCGCCGGCGGCGAAGCCGGCATAGCCGGCGGCCTGCCGCAGCACGGTGGTCTCGACGGCGCCCAGCGCGGCCGGCAGCACGCGCGGCATGTTGTCGACCACGTGGAAGCCGATCGCGGTCTGCGCCACCGCCTCCATCCCGATGCGGTCGGCGACGCGGATGGTCACGAGATTGCGCGACTTCTCCAGCGCCACGCGCAACGGCATCGGCCCGTTGAAGTCGAGCTCGTAGTTGCCCGGCCGCCACTTGCCCGCCGCGCCCTGGTCGACGACGAACGGCGCGTCGAGGAAGCGCTGCGACGGCGAGACGCCGTGTTCCAGCGCGGTCAGGTAGACATAGGGCTTGAAGCTGGAGCCGGGCTGCCGGTTCGCCTGGGTGGCGCGGTTGAACTGGCTGAGCTCGAAGCTCCAGCCGCCGGACATGGCCAGCACCCGGCCGGTGGCGGGATCGAGCGACACCAGCGCGCCCTGGACCTGCGGAATCTGCCGCAGCAGCAGCCGCTCCGGCCGGGCCGGCGCGCGGCCGGGCACTGCCGGCGTGGCGGCCACCAGCTCGGCCATGACGATATCGCCGACCTGCACGACGTCGCTGATCCGGCGCGGCGCGGCGCCGGGCTTGCCGTCGCGTACCGGCCGGGCCCAGCCGAGGTCGGACAGCAGCATGGGCAGCACGCGCGGCTGGCCGGCGGCAGCACCGGACGGACGCTCCACGAAGCCCAGCTTCGCCTCGGCGTCGGTGGTTTCGGTCACGATCGCGAGCCGCCATTCCGGCAGCATCCCGGCCGGGCGGGCCTGCTGCGCCAGGGCGTTGGCCCAGGTCTGCCGCAAAGTGGCGCCGCCATCGACATGCGCGACCGCGCCGCGCCAGCCGCCGCGGCGCTGGTCGTAGCGGATCAGCCCATCGTGCAGGGCCTTGTCGGCCGCTGCCTGCAGCACCGGGTCCAGCGTCGTCTGCACCACCAGCCCGCCCTGCGTGGTCTGGTCGGCGCCGAACCGGTCGACCATCTGCCGGCGGACTTCCTCGGCGAAGTAGTCGCCGCCGGCCACCGTCTCCGGCCGGCGGAATGGCGAGGGCGTGATCGGCGTGGCCTTGGCCGCGGCCGCCTGCTCGGCGGTGATCGCGCGGTCCTCGGCCATGCGGTCGATCACCCAGTCGCGGCGCCCCTTGGCGGCGTCGGGGAAGCGGAACGGATTGTAGTTGTTGGGCGCCTTCGGCAGCGCCGCCAGGAAGGCGGCCTCGGGCAGCGTCAGCTGGTCCAGCGACTTGTTGAAATAGGCCTGCGCCGCGGCGGCCACGCCATAGGACTGCAGGCCCAGGTAGATCTCGTTCAGATACAGTTCGAGGACGCGGTCCTTGCTCAGGCTTTCGTCGATGCGGATCGCCAGGATCGCCTCACGCGCCTTGCGCGCCAGCGACACCTCGTTGCCCAGCAGCATGTTCTTGGCGACCTGCTGGGTGATGGTGGAGGCGCCGACCGGCCGGCGGCCCTGGCCGTATTGCTGCAGGTCAGTCACTGCGGCGCGGACGATGGCGATCGGGTCCACGCCGCGATGGATGAAGAAGTTCTGGTCCTCGGCCGAGATGAAGGCGCGCTTGACGATGTCGGGGATGGCGCTGGACGGCACGAAGATGCGCCGCTCGGTGGCCAGTTCAGCGAGCAGGCGCGAGTCGCCGGCATAAAGCCGGCTCATCACCCGCGGCTGGTAATGTTGCAGGCCGTCGATATCCGGCAGGTCGGCGCTGAATTTCTTGTAGGCGGCATACAGCACGATGCCGCCGCCGGCGCCCGCCACCAGCATCAGCCCGAGCAACGTGCCGAACAGCCGCCCCAGCCAGCTGAACCGGCGGGGGCGCTTCGGGGGGGCTGGCGGTTTGGCCTGGGGTGCCTCGCGCCGCCGGCCGGGCTGGGGGGCGAGTGGCTCGCCCGCAGTCAGGGGCTCGGTCATGCTGTTCAGTTACACCAAATCGGGGATGGCGCGGTAGCGCCGTGCACTAACCAGTCGTGCGTGCGGCGCCGGGCTGCAAGGGGCCGGCCGGCGCGGGGCCGGCATGGGCGAAATAGGCGTCCACCGCCCGTTTCATGGCGGCGGCGACGCGAGCGCGGTGATCGGGCCGGCGCAGCGCCGCCTCGTCCTGGCGGTTGGACATGAAGCCCATCTCGACCAGCACGCTGGGGATGTCGGCGGCGCGCAGCACCATGAATCCGGCATGGCGCGCGGGGTTCTGCAGCAGCGGCACGTCGCGGCCGAGCTCGCCGACCACGCTGTGGGCCATGCGGGCCGAGCCGGTGCGGGTCTCCCGGCGCACCAGGCTGGTGAGAATGCGCGCGACCTCCGGCGGGGTATCGCGGAAGCTGGGCCCGCCGAAGCGGTCGGCCGCGTTCTCGCGTCGCGCCAGGGCGGCGGTCTGGGCGTCCGAGGCGGTGTCGGCCAGGGTGTAGACGCTGGCGCCGCGCACGCCGTGGTCGGACAGCGCATCGGCATGCATGGACACGAACAGCGCGGCGCCGCGGCGCTGGGCGATGCCGACGCGGTCCTGCAGCGGGATGAACACGTCGCGGGTGCGGGTCAGTTCCACGCGATAGCGGCCGCTGGCGATGAGCTGGCGCTGCAGTTCCTGCGCCGAGGCCAGCGCCACGTGCTTCTCATACGTGCCGGAGACGCCGATGGCGCCGGGGTCCTTGCCGCCATGGCCCGGATCCAGCAGCACCAGCGGTAATGGCGGCCGCGCGGCGGTCCTGGAGGAGGAGCGCGGCGGCGCGGCGGCGGCGATCGTCGCCGGGAGCACGAAGGTAGCGGTGACGCCCGAGCCCAGCAACAGGCGGCGGGTGATCACTCCAAGGCATCCTTGCGGCACAACATGAGGGATCTTCTAACACATCGCATTCACATCTGCACCGTCCTGCTTGATTACGGCTGATTCATGTCGTGCTCGCCCGGCTGTCATGCCGTGCTGCATCTGCTGCTTGCGGTCGGGGCCCGATTGCTTCATGGTCATCCTGCCTCGGCGACGTGCCGCGGGCGGTGCCGTGCGCTCCGTCAACGGGCCAGACCGGCGGATGAGATGTTTCAGGCCAATCGGGCCAGGCGAGCCGCTTGTTGTGGCGCACGCCGCCGTTCCGGCCGGTTCGACCACCGCCCACACACGCCGTCGTCCGCGCCGCGCGCGCAGTGCGCGCCGGCCAAGTCATGTCTGTCCTGCGGCCCGCACAGTGCGGTCGCGCGGCATGGCGGCGGGAACCGCCCGAGGGCGGCCGGCAGTGAGTTCCACCGGGGCGGCGCTCCTTCACCGGCGCGCGCCCGACCGCAGACACAGGGTCCGATGACCGCCGCCGAGCCATTTTTCACCGCCGGGATCCCAGATCCAGAAGCCCGCTTGCGGGCGGTGGCGGGGCCTGTGCGGATGTCGCCTGTCGTGCCAGCTCCCCTGAATTTCCTGCGATCGGGTCAGCCTCTCCCCCCACGCCTTCCAAGCCGCCCCTGCCGCGCCGATACGGTGTGCAGGACGGCGGCGTACCGGAGTTCGAGGCTTAATGACCAAGCGCATGCTGATCGATGCCACACACGCGGAAGAAACCCGCGTGGTGGTGCTGGACGGTAACCGGCTCGAAGATTACGACGTCGAGACATCGACGAAGAAGCAGCTCAAAGGGAACATCTATCTCGCCAAGGTCGTGCGCGTGGAGCCCAGCCTCCAGGCGGCGTTCGTGGAGTATGGCGGCGGCCGGCACGGCTTCCTGGCGTTCGGCGAGATCCACCCCGACTACTACCAGATCCCCGTCGCGGACCGGCAGCGCCTGCTGGAGATGCAGGCCGAGGAGGCCCGCGCCGAGGAAGAGGAAGAAGACGCCGCCGCCGAGGCCCCTGCCGCCCCGCAGCGCCGCCGGCGCCCCGAGCGGGCAGAGGCGGACCGCGCCGCGGCAGAGGGCGACGAGACGGGGGCCGACACCGCGGCGCCGGCCGCAGCGGACGACGTGACCGACGTCATGGCCGCCGATCCGCGCGAGGCCCCGGCCCAGCCGGCGGCGATCGTGCAGGAAGTGAAGTTCGGCGAACTCGCCTTCGGCGCCGTCAACCACGGCGAGCTCGATCTGGCGCCGCCCGCCGGCGACGGCGAGCAGCCGGCCATGGAGACCGCGCCCGAGGGTGAATCCGACCTCGACATCCCGCGCGCCGACGTGCCGCCGCCCGAGATCATCGGCGGCGACAGCGACGTGTTCGAGGGCAACAGCGCCGAAGAGGCCCGCGCCCGCCGCAGCGCCCGCTTCCTGCGCAACTACCGCATCCAGGAAGTGATCCGCCGCCGCCAGATCATGCTGGTCCAGGTGGTGAAAGAGGAGCGCGGCACCAAGGGCGCGGCCCTGACCACCTATATCTCGCTCGCCGGCCGCTACTGCGTGCTGATGCCGAACTCGCCGCGCGGCGGCGGCATCTCGCGCAAGATCACCTCGGCGGCCGACCGCCGCCGGCTGAAGGAGATCACGGCGGAGCTGGATATCCCGCAGGGCATGGGCCTGATCGTGCGCACCGCCGGCGCCAACCGGCCGAAGCCCGAGATCAAGCGTGACTGCGAATACCTGATGCGGCTGTGGGACGACATCCGCGAGCACACGCTGCGCTCGGTGGCGCCGGCGCTGATCTACGAGGAAGCCAGCCTGATCAAGCGCGCCATCCGCGACGTGTACTCGCGCGATGTGGACGAGATCCTGGTGGACGGCGAGGCGGGGTGGAAGGCGGCGCACGACTTCATGCGCATGCTGATGCCCAGCCACGCCAAGAAGGTGCAGCTGTGGCGCGACGAACGCCAGCCGCTGTTCAGCAAGATGGGCGTCGAGGCCCAGCTCGAAGCGATGATGTCGCCGACCGTGCAGCTTCGTTCCGGCGGCTATCTGGTGATCAACCAGACCGAGGCGCTGGTGGCGATCGACGTCAACTCCGGCCGCTCCACCCGCGAGCGCGGCATCGAGGAGACGGCGCTGCGCACCAACCTGGAAGCGGCCGACGAGGCGGCCCGCCAGTTGCGGCTGCGCGACCTTGCCGGGCTGATCGTCATCGACTTCATCGACATGGAGTCGAAGAAGCACAACGCCATGGTCGAGCGCCGGCTGAAGGAGGCGCTGAAGAACGACCGCGCGCGCATCCAGGTCGGCCATATCAGCCATTTCGGCCTGCTGGAAATGAGCCGCCAGCGGCTGCGCCCGAGCCTCGCCGAGACCAATTTCGTCGTCTGCCCGCATTGCGGCGGCCTGGGCCACGTGCGCAGCGTCGAGAGCAGCGCGATCCATGTGCTGCGCGCCATCGAGGAGGAGGGCGCGAAGGGCCGCGCCGCGCTGATCACGGTGCACGCGGCCAACGCGGTCGCCATGTACATCCTGAACAACAAGCGCGACCGGCTGGCCGAGATCGAGGCGCGCGATGCCATGCGCGTGCATTTCGCCGCCGACGACAGCCTGGTGCCGCCGCAGATCCGCATCGACCGGGTGCGCCCACAGGTGCCGGAAGCCGAGCGCGCGATCGCCGCACCGGTGGCGCCGGCCGCCCCGGCGCTGGAGATATCCGACGAGACCGAGGACGAGGACATCATCGAAGCCGCCGACGAGACTCCGGCCGAGGACGCGGCAACCGGATCGGCCGAGGCGCAGGCAGCCGCGGAGGAGAGCGAGCATCGCCGCCGCCGCCGCCGCCGCCGGCGCGGCGGGCGGCGCGACGGCACCGGCGCCGAGGGCGCGGCGGCTGATGGCGAGCGCGCGACCGAGTCCGAAGCCGAGGCCGAGGCCGAGGGAGTGGCCGAGATGGAGACGGCGGCCGGGGCTGAAGCAGCGACCGTGCCCGAAATCGCCGGCGCCGATCCCGGCGCGGCCGCCGACGTCGCAGCCGAGGCCGAAAGCGTCGCCGACCTGGCGCTGGCCGAGCAGCCGAGCCTCGATGCGGCCGATCTCGACGAGAACGGCTTGCCGCGAGCCCGTCGCCGCGGCCGCCGCGGCGGCCGCCGTCGGCGCCGCGATGCACCGGGCGAGGCGGCGTTGCTGGAGGAGGAGATCCCGGCGGCCCCCGTCTATACCGGCCCTACGCCAGCCGATCCGTTCGGCGGCCACACCTACGACATCTTCGACATGATCGAGCAGGCGGTCGAGGCGCCGGCCCGGCCGGCCGTCGTGGAGGCACCGGCACCGGCCGAGCCCGTGGCGGCAGCGCTGGAGATTCCGCCGGTGCCCGTGAACGCCACGGCGCCCGCGGATGTCGAGCCGGTGGTGGAAGCCAGCGCCGAAGCGCCGGCCCCGGCAGCCGATGCGGCGCCCCTCGCCGTGCCTGAATCTGTGGCGGCACCCGAGCCCGCGGCGGCACCCGAGCCCGTGGCGGCACCCGAGCTCGTGCCGGCGCCGGTCGTGGCTCCGGTGCCGGTCATGGAGTCCGCACCGGAACCGGCCGCACCGGAACCGGCCGCACCCGTGGCGCCGGAGCTGCCGGCGGCTCCGGCGATCAAGCCGATCGTCATCGGCCAGGACACGCTGCCGGACGCGCAACCCAAGCGCGGCTGGTGGCGGCGCTAGTATCTTGCCCCCTTCCGTTCGCCACATCTTGCGGCGGACGGAGGGGCAAGCAGGCCCCTGAAAACAACGAGCGCGGCGGCTGAGGTTCTCCCGCCCGGCGGGGCGGGAGACGCAGGCGCCGGATGCGGTCCCGGATTGTTGCGACGGTGTTGCAAAAAGCCTCGTTCCGGGGCGGCGCGCGTCTTGCGCTGACCGGGAAGAAGCTTATCGTTGCGCGCCTTTTCGCAAATGAAGGATCTGGATTGATGTTGCGACTTCTTCCGATGGCCGGGGTGCTCGTCGCGCTGGTCGCAGGGCAGGCGACCGCAAACGCCGCCACTCTCCGCTGGGCGAACGATGGCGACGTCGGCGCCATGGACCCGTATACGCGCCAGGAAACCGTCCAGCTCTCGTTCCTCTCCAATATCTACGAGCCGCTGGTCCGCTGGAACCGCGACCTGAAGCTGGAGCCGGCCCTGGCGGTAAGCTGGGAGCAGACCAGCCCGACCGTATGGCGCTTCAAGCTGCGCGACGGCGTGAAGTTCCAGGACGGCACGCCGTTCACCGCCGATGACGTGGTGTTCTCGTTCGGCCGCATCCTGGCGCCCAGCTCGCTGATGCGCGCGCCGATGGGCCCGGTGAAAGAGATCCGCAAGGTCGATGCCCATACGATCGACATCGAAACGAAGCTGCCGGACCCGATCCTGCTGCAGGAACTGACCAATTTCTTCATCATGTCGAAGGCTTGGTGCGAGGCGCACAACGCCACCGTGCCGGTGCAGATCGAGGCGTCGAAGGAAGAGAACTTCGCGGTCCGCAACGCGATGGGAACCGGCCCCTTCCGCCTGGTCCTGCGCGAACCCGACCGCCGCACCGTGGTCGAGCGCAATCCGGACTGGTGGGACAAGCCGCTGCACAACCTCGACCGCGTCGAGTTCAGCGTGATCGGCTCGGCCGCCACGCGCGTGGCCGGCCTGCTGTCGGGCGAGCTCGACATGATCTACACCGTGCCGCCGCAGGACATGGACCGGCTGGCCAAGACCCCCGGCCTGAAGCTGTGGCAGACCAACGAGCTGCGCACGGTCTTCCTGGGCATGGACCAGTCTCGCGACGAGCTGCTGAAGTCCGACGTGAAGGGCAAGAACCCGCTGAAGGACGTGCGCGTGCGCGAGGCCTTCGCGCTGGCGATCGACGAGCCCGCCATCGCCGCGCGCATCATGCGCGGCCAGGCGCACCCGACCTGGGAGATGTGGGGCCCGGGCATCAACGGCTACAACGCCGCCCTCGACAAGCGCCCGGCGGTGGACCTGGCCCGCGCCAAGCAGCTGCTGGCCGAAGCCGGCTACCCCAATGGCTTCCGGATCACGCTGGACTGCCCGAACGACCGCTACGTGAACGACGAGGCGATCTGCACCGCCGTCGTCTCCATGATGGCGCGCATCGGCATGAAGGTGGACCTGAACGCCCAGACCAAGTCCAAGCATTTCGGCGAGATCAACCCGCCGAAGAACAACACCAGCTTCTACATGCTGGGCTGGACGCCTGCGACCTACGATGCGCACAACGCCCTGTACGCCCTGGTCGGTTCGCCCAACGGACAGCGCGGCGAGGTCAACGACGGCCGCTACTCCAACCCGACGATCGATGCGTTGATCGACAAGATCAGCGTCGAGACGGACCAGGCCAAGCGCAACGCCATGATCGACGACACCATCAAGATCATGCAGAAGGACGTGGCCTACATCCCGCTGCACCAGCAGGTCATCGTCTGGGCGTCGAAGGCCAATGTCGACCTGGCCCAGATGCCCGACAACTACTTCCCGTACCGCTACGTCAACGTGAAGTAACAGCTTCAGCTGCGATGACGGCCCGGAAGGCGCAGGCTTTCCGGGCCGTTTTCGTATCAGGGCCAGTGATACTGGCGGCCCTGTCCAATGACCGCTTCGGATGGACAGGGGACCTTGCTTAGCGATCGCGCATAGGCCTTCATGCCTCACCGTTGCAGGGAGGAGCCTTGGTGTCGCAGAAGGTCATTGGCTTGCTCGGAGGAATGAGCTGGGAAAGTTCGGCGGAATACTACCGCATCATCAATGAGAGCGTGCGGGACCGCCTGGGCGGCCTAAGCTCTGCGCGCTGTCTGATGTGGTCCTTCGATTTCGCCGAGATCGAGGCGCTACAGCATGCCGGGCGCTGGGACGATGCCACGGCGCTGATGATCGAAGCCGCACAACGACTGGAGCGCGGCGGGGCCGATTTCCTGCTGATCTGCACCAACACCATGCACCGCATGGCCGATCAGGTGCAGGCGGCCATCCGTATGCCCTTGCTGCACATCGCAGATCCGACGGCCGAGCGCCTCCGGGCTGCTGGGATGCGGCGCGTTGGCCTGCTGGGAACGGCTTTCACCATGGAGCAGGACTTCTACAAAGGTCGGCTTGTGGAACGGCACGGGCTGGAGGTTCTGGTGCCCGAGGAGGAGGACCGCGCCACCGTCCACCGGGTCATCTATGACGAGCTGGTGCAGGGCCGCGTCGAACCCGCGTCGCGCCAAGCCTACCGGCAGGTGATCGCGCGTCTGGCGGAACGTGGGGCAGAGGCGGTGATCCTGGGCTGCACCGAGATCATGCTGCTGGTCCAGCCTGAGGACAGCGCCGTGCCGCTCTATGACACCACGGCCATCCATGCCGAGGCCGCCGTGGAATTGGCGCTCAAGGATCTGTAGGGCCTTCCGGCGAGCAGTGGGCCGCCTCTACCCGGGAAGCGCCGCTTTGGGGTGCAACCGTGGTCCGCCGTGGGTCGAGGGCGGTCGTCCAACAGGGCCGCTGGTATGGTCCGGTCAGGGTAAGTGATACCAACGGCCCTTGACGATGACCCTTCCATCGTCAAGGGCCGTTGGTATCGCGCGCCGATCCGCTTGCGGCACGCAAGCGCGTGCCTGTCGCGGGCTTGGTGGGCGGCGGCGCGCAAAACAACGACTCGTACCAGCGGTCATTCTTCATGGCCGCTGGTATGATCCGGCACTACGCCGCCTGTGCTGCGATCGCGCGAAGATACGCCGCGTGCATGGGCTCGCCGAAGCAGGCGAAGATCACCCGTTCGATCGACGATCCCCCGCGCAGGAAGGCCGCGGCCTCGCCGACCGCGATCGGCACGGCCTGCTCCAGCGGATAGCCATAGATGCCGCAGCTGATGGCAGGGAAGGCGATCGTCTTCACGCCGTTTGCGTCGGCCAGAAGCAGGCTGTTGGCGTAACAGGACCGCAGCAGCGCGGCCTCGCCGTGGGCGCCACCTTGCCAGACCGGGCCCACGGTGTGGATCACATGGCGGGCCGGCAGGCGGTAGCCGGCGGTGATCCTGGCCTGCCCGGTGGGGCAGCCGCCGAGCGTCCGGCATTCGCGCAACAGCTCCGGCCCCGCGGCGCGATGAATGGCGCCATCGACGCCGCCGCCGCCGAGCAGCGTGCTGTTGGCGGCATTCACGATGGCGTCCACCGCGAGCGTGGTGATGTCGGCCTTGATCGCCTCGAGTCGGGTGGGGGTGGACATCGCAGGTCCGGTCCGTGTGGCGACGTGATCGCAAGCATGCCACATGGATGCAGGCCCGCGAAAGCGGTGCGGCACAAACAGAAAGGGCGGCCATTGGCCGCCCTTTCCAGGATCTTCGAAAATCTGCAGCCCCGGCGTCAGGCAGCGCGCTGCTTCGGCGCCAGCGCAACCGGCAGGCCGGCGATGGCACGATCGACCAGGCCGGTATTGGCGTCCGCGGTCAGGCCATCGCGGATCACCCGCTCGGCCGCCGAGGTCGCGATCTCGGCGGCGGTCATGCGCACCTCGTCCACCGCGGCCTTCTCGGCGGCGGCGATGCGGTCCACGGCCATCCGCTCGCGGCGGGCGGCCGAAGCCTGGGCGTCCGCGGCAGCGGCGGCGGCGAGACGCGCCGCCTCGACCTTGGCGCCTTCCAGCAGCTTCTGGGCCTCGGCCAGCGCGCTTTCGCGGCGGGCCTTGGCGTCCTTCAGCATGGCCTCGGCTTCCTGGCGAAGGCGCTGGGCCTCGGCCAGTTCGCCGCGGATGGTGTCGGCCCGCTTGTCCAGGATGGCCGCCAGCGCCGCCCAGATCTTCTTGCCGAACAGCACGACGAAGATGACGACGGCAATGGCGACCCAGGAGCGCGGATCCTCGAAGAAGTTCTCTCCGTGCATGGCGCCCTCCTCAGGCGTGGCCGGCGGCAACGCCGCGTGCGGCCAGCGCCGCACCGACGGCCGAATCGACCGCGTGGACGTCCGGCGCGATGCCGGTCAGGCGGCTGACCACGACCGACGCCGTGTCCGTCGCCACCTGGCGCAGCGCGCCGAGGGCCGCGGTGCGGGCCCCGGCGATCTGCCGCTCGGCGGCATCCAGCTGGGCGTCGAGCTTGGCGTTCAGCTGGGCGGACTGGGCCGCGGCCGCGTCTTTCGCGGCAGCAACCGCGCCCGCGATCTCGGCCTGGGCGCCGGCCTGGGCCGTGCGGGTGGCCTTGGTCAGCTCGGCCACGGCTTCGTCCGCCGCGGCCTTGGCCGCGCGGGCGGCATCGAGGTCGCGGCCGATGGTCGCAGCCCGGGCTTCCAGCACCTCGGCCACCTGCGGCAGCGCCCAGCGGGACAGCAGCAGGTACAGCGCCAAGAAGATGATCGCCAGCCAGACGACCTGGCTGAGGATCAGCGGATTGGTGGCGTCGAGCTGGGGCATGCCCTTCTTCGCTTCCTCGGCGAACGCCGTGGAAGACAGCAGCATGGAACCCACCCCGAACAGAGCTGCGACCGGACGCACGTCCGCGCCCTCCGTATCAGGTGAACAGGATCAGGAAGGCGATCAGCAGGGCGAACAGCGCCACCGCTTCCGTCAGCGCGAAGCCCAGGATGCCGAGGCCGAACACCTGGTCGCGGGCCGACGGGTTGCGGGCCACGCTGTTCACCAGCGCCGAGAAGATGTTGCCGATGCCGATGCCGACGCCGGCAAGCGCGATCACGGCGATACCGGCTCCGAGAGCCTTTGCGGCGGCGACTTCCATATGTGTATTCCTTTAGTGTTTCCGGTTGGTGGAGGGGACTGCCGCGCCTAGTGCAGATGGACGGCGTCGTGCAGGTAGATGCAGGTGAGGATCGCGAACACGTAGGCCTGCAGCACGGCCACCAGCAGTTCGAAACCCACGAGGACCACGTTCAGCGCCAGCGGCCCGATGGCGCCGATCGCGCCCAGCACGCCGGCACCCGCCATCATCACGATGAACGAGGCGAACACTTCGAACATCACGTGGCCGGCCACCATATTGGCGAACAGACGGATGCTGAGGCTGACCGGGCGGGAGAGGTAGGAGATCATCTCCACCGGGATGATCAGCGGCGCCAGCAGCTTCGGCGCGCCGGCGGGGAAGAAATAGGTGAAGAACTGCAGGCCGTGGATGCGCAGCGCCACCACCGTCACCAGCACGATCACCATCACGGCCATCGCGAACGTCACCGCGATGTGGCTGGTGAAGGTGAACGAGAACGGCACCAAGCCCAGCAGGTTGCCCAGCAGGATGAAGAAGAACAGGGTGAAGATGAACGGGAAGAACCGCTTGCCCTCGTGGCCGATCTGGTCGACGCACATCGAGTAGATGCCGTCGTAGCACAGCTCGGCCATGGACTGCAGGCGGCCCGGCACCACCGCCTTCGCCCGCATGCCGAAATACAGCAGCGCCAGGATCAGGGCGGCCGCGACCACCATCATCAGGTTGGATTGCGAGAACCGGACGGACGCGCCGACCGGCCCGAAAACGGTGGCGAGCTCGAACTGCCCGAGAGCGTCGATCGTATGTCCTCCGGCCGCCACGGCATCGTCCTTCGTCTGTTTGGGTCGCGCCGCTCGCGCCCCATGCGGTATCCTATGGTCCGTCCGGGGGGCGTTTCGGCGCCATCAGGCGCCAAACATTCGCAATCCCGGCCGCGCCCCCCAGCAGCACGAACAGCGCGAGCAGAAACGGCTTGGTGTGCAGCCACTTATCCAGCCACCAGCCGATGGCCACGGCCACCACCAGTGCGGACACCATCTCCACACCCACCCGCAAGCCCACCCCCATCGGGGACAGGTCGCCGCCGCTGCCGGACTTCTCCGGCCCCGGCGGCGGGGCATCCAGGCCCTGCTTGCGCCGGGCAGAAGCAAGGCGGTCCTCGAAGGACCCTTTGCCGCCGCCCCGTTCTCCGCTCATTCGTTCGTCCTTTGGCAAGTTCCCTTGCCGGAAGGCGTGGGCTTGCTAGCGTTGGGTTGCGGGTGTGTCAAGAATGGTTCAGCCGCACTGCAGCAACGATCTTGCCGCGTGCTGGCGTGTTGCAAGGCAGCATCGCCATGCCGCGTTGCAAGCCGGGTGGCGCGATGCCCTGATCCGGCGGGAAACATGCGTTGCGGGCTGCGGAAATCCATGGAACGAATGGCCGGTGATGCGCCTGCTGTCCAACCAGTCCGCCGCCGTCCGTTCGCACGAGGATTCCATATCATGAGCCGCGTTCTCCACCGCACCCTGTTCGCCGACCCCATGCTGGCCGTGCGCGGAGAGGGAATCTATCTGCACACCGCCGATGGCGAGAAGATCATCGACGGCTCCGGCGGCGCCGCCGTGGCGTGCCTGGGGCATGGCAATGCGCGGGTCAACGCGGCCATCGCCGAGCAGCTCTCCAAGGTTGCGTATGTCCATACCGCCCTGTTCACCAACGAAGCGGCCGAGGAACTGGCCGATGTGCTGCTGGGCGACGAGCCGGGCGGGCTGAGCCACGCCTATTTCTGCTCCTCCGGCTCCGAGGGGATGGAGGCCGCGATCAAGCTGGCGCGGCAGTATTTCCTGGAGATCGGCCAGCCCCAGCGCACCCGCTACATCGCCCGGCGGCAGGGCTATCACGGCAACACGCTGGGCGCGCTGTCGGCCGGCGGCAACATGATGCGCCGCGCCCCGTACGCGCCGATCCTGTCGGAGGCGTTCAGCCTGGTAAGCCCCTGCTTCGCCTACCGCTTCCAGCGCGACGACGAAACCGACGAGCAATACGTCCAGCGCCTAGCCGACGAGCTGGAGGCCGAGTTCCAGCGCCTCGGCCCGCAGAACGTCATCGCCTTCTGCGCCGAGCCAGTGGTCGGCGCCACCACCGGCTGCGTGACGGCACTTCCCGGCTATTTCAAGAAGATGCGCGAGATCTGCGACCGCCACGGCGCATTGATGATCCTGGACGAGGTGATGTGCGGCATGGGCCGCACCGGCACGCTGCATGCCTGGGAGCAGGAAGGCATCACCCCGGACATCCAGATCGTCGCCAAGGGCCTGGGCGGCGGCTACCAGCCGATCGGCGGCATCCTGATCGGCAAGCGCATCATCGACGCCTTCCGCGCCGGCTCCGGCAGCTTCATGCACGGCCACACCTACCAGGCGCATCCCGTCGCCTGCGCGGCGGCGCTGGCGGTGCAGAAGGTGATCCGCGAGGACAACCTGGTCGCCAATGTGCGCGCCATGGGCGAGCGCCTGGCCGCCGGCCTGACCGAGCGTCTCGGCAACCACCGCCATGTCGGCGACATCCGCGGCCGCGGGCTGTTCCAGGCGATCGAGCTGGTCACCGACCGCGCCACCAAGGCCACGTTCGACCCCGCGCTGAAGCTCAACGAACGGATCAAGCAGGCGGCGTTCGACCGGGGGCTCGCCATCTACCCGATGGGCGGCACCATCGACGGCAAGCACGGCGACCATATCTGCATCGCGCCGCCCTATATCGCCACCGCGGCCGATATCGACGCCATCGTGGAACGGCTGGGCGACGCGGTGGACGACGCGGTAGCCTCCCTCTGAACGGGGGAGGACAGGGCATGCCGCAACCGCCACCGGAGCTGATCGATTCGCGCCTCGATCTGGAAGGCCGGGTCGCCACGCTGACGCTCGGCCGCCACGACGTGCGCAACGAGCTGACGGGCACGAAGCTGGCGGCCGAGATCGTCGAGGTGGCGGACTGGATCAACCGGGAGGAGGGGGTGTCGGCCCTCATCATCACCGGGGAAGGCTCGTCGTTCTCGGCCGGCGGCAACGTCAAGCACATGCTCAACCGCGAGCAGGGCAGCTTCGCTGGCGACGTCTACACGGTGCAGAACCGCTACCGCCAGGGCATCCAGCGGATGGCCCTGGCAATGCACCGGCTGGAAGTGCCGGCCATCGCCGCGGTGAACGGCCCCGCCGTCGGCGCCGGCTTCGACCTCGCCTGCATGTGCGACATCCGCCTGGGCTCGACCGAGGCCAAGGTGGGCGAGACCTTCGTGAACCTGGGCATCATCCCCGGCGACGGCGGCGGCTGGCTGCTGCAACGCCTGGTGGGCTACCAGCGGGCGGCGGAGATGACCTTCTCCGGCCGCATCCTGGACGCGGGCGAGGCGCTTTCCGTCGGCATCTTCCTGGAACTGACCGAGCCGGACACGCTGATCCCCCGCGCCCGCGAACTGGCCGCCACCTTCGCCGCCAAGCCGCCCCGCTCCGTGCGCCTGACCAAGCGGCTGCTGAAGGCGGCGCAGAAGATGGAGATGCCGGAATACCTGGAGCTCTGCGCGGTCATGCAGGGCATCTGCCACAACACCGAAGACCACCTGGAAGCGGTGTCCGCGTTCCTGGAGAAGCGGCCGCCGTCGTTCCAGGGACGATAGGCACGGGCAGGGCTCTCTCCGTCCGGGAAGCAGGCCAGGAGGAGTACGCCTTCAGAGAGGAGTGGCGATGCTGGCCCGGCTCGCGCCACTGATCTTCGTCCTGCTCTGGAGCTCGTCCTTCATCGCCGCCAAGACCGGCTTGCGGTATCTCTCGCCGCTGCTGTTCGTCGCCATCCGGCTGGCGGCATGCGCAATCGCGTTGGTGGCGCTGATGCTGGTGCTGCGCCGGTCCTGGCAACCGATTGCCGGACGGCAAGGGCTGCATTGCGCGGTTGCCGGGGCGCTGCTGAATGCCGTCGGGCTGATGGCGCCGCATGTCGGCCTGTTGATGGCGCCGGCTGCCCAGATCGCGCTCGTGCAATCCCTGACCCCGCTGCTGACGGCAGCCTTCGGCCTGGTGCTTCTGCGCGAGCGGCTGCGCACGGGCCAATGGCTGGGGCTGGCTCTGGGCCTGGCGGGTGTCGGTCTGGTGGTGGGGCAGGCGGCGCTGGAAAGCGCCACCCGGTTCCAGGGGCTCGTGCTGGCCTTTGTCGGGGTGATCGGCCTGGTCGCGGGGACGCTCTATTTCGGGCGGTTCTGCCGTGGCGTGCCGCTGCTGCCCAGCGCCACGGCGCAGTTCCTGTCCGCTTCGGTCGTCGCGGCCCTTGGGGCGTGGCTGCTGGAGGCGCCGCGCGCCGACTGGACGGGCGGCGCCATTGCGTCCATTGCTTGGAACACCGTCATGGTTTCCATGGGCGGGATGGGGCTCTACTTCGCCATGCTTGCCCGCGGCACCGCCGCACGCACGACCGCGAACTTCTATCTCGTTCCCGGCACGGCGGCTTTGCTTGCGTGGGGGCTGCTGGGCGAGCGGCTGAGTCCGCTCGCCGTCGCGGGGCTGGTCGTGGCGTCCGCCGGATGCTGGCTCGTCAATGCGGTGCCCCGCGCCGGCGGCAGGGCCGCGGGGTAGAGCCGCCGATATTACTGCGCCGCCTGCGCAAACCCGCCGGACTGCCGCAGCCACATGCGCGCGTACGGCCCGCCGGCCGCCAGCAGGGCAGCGTGGTCGCCGTGTTCGGCGATGCGGCCGTGGTCCAGCACCACCAGCCGGTCCATGCGCGCGATGGTGGACAGGCGATGGGCGATGGCGATCACCGTGCGCCCGCGCATCAGCGTCTCCAGCTGCGACTGGATCGCCGCCTCCACTTCCGAGTCGAGCGCAGAGGTGGCTTCGTCCAGCACCAGAATGGGCGCGTCCTTCAGGATCACGCGGGCGATGGCGATACGCTGGCGCTGGCCCCCCGACAGCTTCACGCCGCGCTCGCCCACATGCGCGTCGAACCCGCGCCGGCCGTCCCAGTCTTCCAGCGTCTCGATGAAGTCCAGCGCCTCGGCCTGGCGGGCGGCGGCGACGATCTCCGCCTCACTGGCCCACGGGCGGCCATAGCGGATGTTGTCGCGGATCGAACGGTGCAGCAGCGAGGTGTCCTGCGTCACCATGGCGATCTGCGTGCGCAGGCTCTCCTGCGTGACGGTGGCGATGTCCTGTCCGTCGATCAGGATGCGGCCGGATTCGGGCGCATGGAAATGCAGCAGCAGGTTCACCAGCGTCGACTTGCCGGCGCCGGAATGCCCGACCAGCCCCACCCGCTCGCCCGGCCGGATGTCCAGCGACAGGTCGTGCAGCACCCCGCGCGCGGTGCCGTAGCCGAAGCGCACATGCTGGAAGGTGATGCCGCCCTGCGTCACCTGCAACTTGGCGGCGCCGGGCGCGTCCGGCATCTGCCGCGGCACGGCGATGGAGCGCATGCCTTCCTGCACCACGCCCACGTTCTCGAAGATCGCGGTGATATTCTGCGCCACCCAGCCGGCCATGTTGGCGATCTGCCAAGCCAGCGGCAGCGCCATGGCGACGGCGCCGACCTCGATATGCCCCGCCGTCCACAGCCAGATCGACATGGCGCCGGTGCCGACCAGCAGGCTCGCATTCATCAGCGTGAGCGTCAGCACGAAGCGCGTGCTCAGGCGCAGCTGGTCGCGGAAGGCGTCGGTGTGTTCCTCCACCGTCTCGCGCACGAAATCGTCCTCGTCGCGGGCGCGGGCGAACAGCTTCACCGTCAGGATGTTGGTGTAGCTGTCCACGATCCGCCCGGTCAGCGCCGAGCGCACGTTCGACATGGCGCGCGAGCGGTCGCGCAGGCGCGGCACGAAGAAGCGCAGCATGCCGCCATAGGCGCAGAACCAGCACAGCATCGGCGCCGCGAGCCGCCAGTCCACGTGGGCCAGCAGCGTCACCGCGCTGGTGCCGTAGACCAGGATGTACCACACGGCATTGGTGCCGCTGACGATGCTCTCCCGCAGCGACGGGCCGGTCTGCATCACCCGGTTGGCGATGCGCCCGGCGAAGTCGTTCTGGAAGAACGTCCAGCTCTGCCGCACCACGTGCCAGTGGCTCTGCCAGCGCACCATGTTGGTCATGCCGGCGGCGATGGCCTGGTTGGTGATCAGGTTCTGCAGCAGCAGCGCCGCCGGGCGGGCGACCAGCAGCAGGGCCGCCATGCCCAGAAGCTGCTTCCATTGCTCGGCCAGCAGCGTCTCCGGCCGATGCGTCGAAACCAGCGTGACAACGTGCCCGATGAATACCGGGATCGTGGCATCCAGCAGGGCTACCGCGAGTCCGGCGGCGAACAGGGCCACGATCAGGCCGCGCACCTGGCGGGCGAAATGCCAGTAGAACCGCAGCAGGCCGCGCTTCTCGTCCAGCGCCGGCGGCGGCGCCTCGGGCGAGATCTCCGTGGGGCGCAGCAGATTCTCGAAGAACGTGAACATTGTGTACCTTCGCACCGCGCCATCAGGATCCATGCCGTCCTGCCCGGCGGGCGGGCTGCACGGCCCCGAGGTTCGCCTTATATCTGCGCCATGGCAACCGATCTCGACGACGATGACGCCGCCCCGGCGCTGCCGCCCGGCACGAAGAACTACATGACCCCCACGGGCCATGCGCGCCTGCGTGCGGAACTGCACGAACTGATGCGGGTGGAACGCCCGAAAGTGGTCGAGATCGTCTCCTGGGCCGCGGGGAACGGCGACCGCTCGGAGAACGGCGATTACATCTACGGCAAGAAGCGCCTGCGCGAGATCGACCGCCGCGCGCGCTTCCTGGGCAAGCGGCTGGAGAACGCCGAGGTGGTCGATCCCGCCCGCCAGACCAACCGCGGGCAGGTGTTCTTCGGCGCCACCGTCACCTATGCCAACGAGCGCGACGAGGAACGCACGGTCACGATCCTGGGCGTGGACGAGGCCGACATACGGCGCGGCGAGGTCAGCCTGCATTCGCCGATCGCGCGGGCCCTGCTGCGCGGGCGGGTCGGCGACGTGGTGAAGATGCAGACCCCCGCGGGGCTGGAGGAGGTCGAGATCCTTGCCATCCGCTACCCCGGCGTCACGGCCTGACACCGGCCATGCCGTCTCGTCTCAGACGGAAGCGGACCAGACCCGGCTGATCCCCGGCTGGCTGTCCAGCAGTTCGGCGTCGATGCCCAGCCCCGGCCGGTCGTCCAGCGCGATGCACCCACCCGTGACCTGCCGCATGGGGGCCGGCAGGATGTCGTGCATGTGGTTGTGGAACATATGGAACTCGCAGGCGACGGCGCCGCAGCCCGCACCGATGTGCAGGCAAGCCGCCTGCAGCACGGCGGTGGCATGGCATTGCGGCGACAGATGCGGGCCCTGCGGCAGGCACAGGGCGCCGGCGATGCCGGTCAGGCCGGGGTTGAACTGCAGCCAGTCCACCGCGCCGGCCAGCGCCTGGAACACCGTGGGGCGGAATGCGGCCTCGCCGGCGATCACCCGCAACGGGCCGGCTTGGTTCAGCGCCGCCAAACCCTCGACGTCAGTGGCGGGTAAGGGCGTCTGGATGTGCCGCACGCCCAGCGCGGCGAGCCGCCGCGCCCAGGCCGGCGCGCAGTCGCGATCGAGCCGCCCGAGCGCGTCCACGATGATCGTGGCGTCGTCGCCCAGCGCGTTGCGCACGGCGGCGACGCGCGCCATGTCGGCCTCCAGCGACAGCGCCCCGATCTTCATCTTCATCGCCGTGAAGCCGCGCTCGGCATAGCCGCGCATCTCCGCGGCCAGGTGCTCTTCGGTCTTGCCGTCGGCATACAGCCCGCCGCTGGCATAGACGGGCACGTAGCTGGCACGGGCATGGTTGCCCCGCCCCTGGTTGGCGCACAGCAGGCGAAACAGCGGCGCTTCCTCGCGCTGCGCCCGCAGGTCCCACAGCGCCATGTCCACCGCGGCTGCCGCGGCCGCCCCCGCCCACGGCGGGTCCGCCGGGAGCGCGCGCAGCGACTGCCAGATATCGTCGGTCTCGCGGGCATCGGCACCCAGCAGCAGCGGCGCGGCCTGCCGTATCTGGGCATGGAATGCCTCGATCGCCTCCTGCTCGCACCAGCCTTCGCCCAGCCCGCGCAGCCCGTCACGCGTGGTGATGCGTACCAGCGGCGCCCGCCGCTCGTGCCAGCGTGTCGAGGGGTTGAAGTGCCGCCCGTCCATCAGGCGCCGGAAGGCAAACGTCTCGACCGCGACGATCTGCATGCGGGTTACCGTGATCCCGCGCACCCGCCAAGACAAGCCGCACGTGCCACGGTCCCGTGCAAAGTTTCGGGAAAGGGAGGTCGCGCCCGGACCCGGCGTTGGCGAGCGATGCCGCGGGGCAGGACGGAACCGCCCGCCCGGTGCCGCGCTACTCCGCCGCCATGCGCGGCGCGTCCACCATCTCGGCCGCGCGTTGCAGATCCACGGACAGCAGCCGCGACACGCCGCGTTCCTGCATCGTCACCCCGTACAGCCGGTCCATCCGAGCCATGGTCAGGTGATGATGCGTCACCACCAGGAAGCGGGTGCCGGTCTCGCGCACCATGTCTTCCAGCAGCGTGCAGAAACGGTCCACGTTGGCGTCGTCCAGCGGCGCGTCCACCTCGTCCAGCACGCAGACCGGCGCCGGGTTGCAGCGGAACACCGCGAAGATCAGCGACAGCGCGGTCAGCGCCTGCTCGCCGCCCGACAGCAGCGACAGGGTGGCGAGCTTCTTGCCTGGCGGCTGCGCATAGATCTCCAGCCCCGCCTGCAGCGGATCGTCCGAGCCCACCAGTGCCAGATGCGCCCGCCCGCCGCCGAACATGCGCGCGAACAGCGCCTGGAAGTGCTTGTCCACCTGCTCGAACACCGCCGCCAGCCGCTCGCGGCCCTCGCGGTTGAGGTTGCCGATGGAGCCGCGCAGCTTGGCGATGGCGGTGGTCAATTCCTCGCGCTCGCGCACGATGGTGTCGATCTGCTTGCCGATCTCCTCGGCTTCCACCTCGGCGCGCAGGTTCACCGGGCCCATCTCCTCGCGCTCGCGCTGCAGCCGCTCCATGCGCCGGCGCGCCTTCTCCTCCAGCTCCGGGCCGTGGCCGGCGGGCGGGTCGGGCAAGGCGGGATCGGCGCCCAGGCGCTCCAGGATGCGCTCGGCCACGGTTCCCCAGGCCTGGTCGGCCTGCGTCAGCTCGCCTTCCAGGCGCACGGCCCGCTCGCGCGCGGCGGCCAGCGTGGACTCGATGGCGCGGGCAGCATGGTCGGCAGAGCTAGCTTCGCTCTCGGCCTGTTGCAGGGCCTCGGCGGCGCGGCGATGCGTCGCCTCGGTGGTTTCCAGCGCGTCCAGCGCCTGGGCGTGGCGGGCGGCGATCGCATCCGGCGCGGCGAGCAGGGCGGCGTGCTCGGCCTGGGCCACGCTGCGCGACGCCGGCGAGGTCGATGCGTCCTGGACCAGCGAACGCCTGGCCGCGGCGGTCACGCGCTGCCCGACGGTGGCGGCGGCGCTGGAAGGGGCGGAGCTGGTCGTCGAAGCC
>NZ_JAPDNT010000022.1 GCF_025989185.1 Limobrevibacterium gyesilva | reverse complement strand
CGGCGGCGCCGCGCGCAACGCGTCGCGCACCGAGGCCTCCGGCGCCGGCGGCGCCAGCCCGTACAGCGCCACCAGCAGGTCGCGGATCAGCCGGCTCGGCCGCACCTCGGCAACGCCGAGCGCATCGAGGTGCTGCGCCACCGCATCGGGACCGCCCGCAAGCCGGAACAGCACGTCGGTCGCCGTGTTGTCGCTGCGGGTGATCATCGGCTCCAGCAGGTTCGCCACCGACAGCGCCACGCCGGGATGCAGGAACTCCTCGCCGAGCGGTCCGGACGGGTTCATCTCGTGCGGCTCGACGGGCACCATGGTGGCCAGGCCGAGCGCCCCACGATCGACCATGGCCAGGATGGTCAGCGCCAGCGGCACCTTCACCGTGCTGGCCATCGGGAAGAACGCGGCGTCGTTCAACGCCAGCGCCTGCCCGGTCCCCAGGTGGCGGGCGGCGACGCCGACCATGCCCTGCGCGAAGCCGGCGATGCGCGCGATCTCCGCCTCCGCGTTCGCCCGTATGTCCGTCGGTGTCATGCGATGTGACGCTCCTTGATCCCGCGCCGACTGTCGGGTCTGCCGCCGCCGCGCGCAAGCGGGCTTCCCTCCGCGGGGGAGAATCGCTTCTACTGCCGGCGCGGCCGGATGGGACACCTCCATCGCAACGAAACGGCCATCGGGCCGCGGCCGCCGAACACGGAGGCGCAGGATGCAGGCCATCACGATCGGCGACGTCACCATCTCCAGCATCGTCGAGCGCGACGGCCCCTGGCGCACGCCCGAGGCCATGTTCCCGGCCTACGACCCCGTCATCGGGCGCCGGCACCTCGCCGCCATGGACCCGGTGGTGTTCGACCCGGCCTCCGGCAAGATGGTCATCACCTACCAGACCTTCGTGGTGCGCACGCCCCGGCACACCATCCTCGTCGACACCTGCACCGGCGAGGACAAGGGCTATCCCGCGCCGATGGATTTCCCGAAGCAGCCCTGGCTCGACGGCCTGCGCGCGCACGGCCTCGGCGTCGGCGACATCGACTACGTGTTCTGCACCCATCTTCACATCGACCATTGCGGCTGGAACACGCGGCTGGTCGGCGGCCGCTGGGTGCCGACCTTTCCGAACGCGAAATACATCTTCCACCAGCGCGAATACGCCGCCTGGGAAGCCGCGACCGCCCGCGGCGAGCAGCCGCCCGGCGCGGTCTGGCGCATGAACTGCCTGCCGGTCGTGGAAGCCGGCCAGGCGCTGCTGGTGGACGACGGCTTCACGCTGGATGACACCGTCTCGCTCACCCCCACGCCCGGCCATTCGCCGTGCCATTGCTGCATCAATATCCGCTCCAAGGGGCTGCGCGCGGTCGTCACCGGCGACCTGATGCACCACGCCCTGCAATGCCGCGAGCCCGACTGGTCCACGGTGTTCTGCTGGGACCCTGCCGTTGCCGCGCAATCGCGACGCCGCTTCCTGGAATCGGTGGCCGACACCGACACGGTGATCCTGCCCGTGCATTTCCCGTCGCCCACGGCCGGACGCATCGAGGCGGACGGGGCGCGTTTCCATTACCGCTTCCGCGCGGCATAACCGCTGCCCGCCAACCCCGGAGAATCCCCGTATGAGCTTCGAGAAACGCCTCGCCGAACTCGGCATCGTCCTGCCGCCGCCGCGTGCCCCGCTCTATGCCTATGTCCCGGTCGTCGTCGAAGGCGGCCGCGCCTGGGTGTCCGGCCAGTTGCCGTGGGACGGCGACGGGCTGCTTGCCACCGGCAAGATGGGCGCCGGGGTGGACATTGCGCTCGGCCAGAAATGCGCCCGCGCCTGCGTGCTCAGTGGCCTCTCGGCCCTGCGCGCCGAGCTGGGCACGCTCGACCGCGTGCGCCGCATCGCCAAGGTGGTCGGCTTCGTCGCCTCGGCCCCGGATTTCTACGACCAGGCCGTGGTGATGGACGGCGCCTCGACCCTGTTCGGCGAAATCTTCGGTGAAGCCGGCCGCCACGCCCGCTCCGCCATCGGCATGGCCGCCCTGCCGCGCAACGTGCCGGTGGAGGTGGAATTCGTGGCAGCGGTCGAATAGGGCAGGGCGCCCGTCACAGGAACCCGCGCAGCTCTTCCAGGAACGCATCGAGCCGGTCGTGGTGCACCCAGTGCCCGGCCCGCTCGAACGCCGCCACGCGGGCGTTGTGGAAGTGGCTGGCGCGCCCGTCCTCCGCCGGGTTCGACGCCCAGCTCTCGCGGCCGTACACCAGCAGCGTCGGGCAAGTGATCCGCGCCCACAGCTGCTCGATCTCCGCCTGGGTCATGTCGTTGGGCGGCCAACTGCGGATGTAGTTGTCGAATTTCCAGCTATAGGTGCCGTCCTCGTTCTGGTTCACGCCGTGCTGGGTCAGGTGCAGCGCCTGCTCCGGCGACAGATGCCGGTTCTCTTCCTGCATCCGCCGGAACGCGTCCTCGATGGAGGCATAGCGGCGGGTCTGCCGGCCGGCCAGCCCGCGCTGCGCCTCGATCCAGGCCCGCATCCGCTCGGCGCTGCCGCGCGCGGCACGCTCGGCCAGCACCATGGGCGAGGGCCCGAGCCCCTCGATCGCCACCAGCTTCTCGACCGCCTCCGGAAACAGGCCCGTGTAGCGCAAGGCGATGTTGCCGCCCAGCGAGTGCGCCACGATCCGCACCGGGGCCAGGCCCTGCTGGTGGATCAGCTGCGCCAGGTCATAGATATAGCCGGCCATTCCGTACTGGCCGTCCGACGTCCACGCGCTGTCGCCGTGCCCGCGCAGGTCCGGCGCGATGATATGCCAGTCGTGCCGCAGCGCCGAGGCCACCCAGTCCCAGTTGCGGCAATGGTCCCGCCCGCCATGCAGCAGGATCAGCGGCGGCGCTTCCGGATTGCCCCAGTCCACGTAATGCAGCCGCAGCCGCTGGGAGAAATAGACGCGTGAGGTCGGGCCGATCATGCTGCGCTGCTTCCGCTTCTTGCCGATGACGGCGCGGATAACACGAAATCGTCCATTTGCCAGCGCCACGCCCCGCCGCCCCGGCAGAACCGGCCCGGCATCTCGCCCGATCTGTGAGCTACATCACAGCCAGTTTACCTCGCCTGGGGCAGGTTTGCCGCCGCGCCGCCGGATCGCGGCAGCCGAATGGAAGGGCATGGCAGTGACGGGACAGAAGCACATCCTGATTGTCGATGACGACCGGGCGCTGCGCCAGATGCTGGCGGCCGCACTGGAGGCCGGCGGGGCGTTCAGCGTCACCGAGGCCGGCAGCGTGGCCGAGGCAGCCGCAACCGCGTTGTCGCGTGTGCAGCGTTTCGACGCGATCCTGCTCGACCTCGCGCTGCCGGACGGCGATGGGTGCGAGCTGTGCAGCCGGCTGCGCCGCAACGGCGTGCGCATGCCGATCCTGATGCTCACCGCCGCTGCCGACGAGGACGACGTGGTGCGGGGCCTGGATGCCGGCGCCAACGACTACATGGTCAAGCCGTTCCGCTTCGCCGAGCTCACGGCACGGCTGCGCGCCCAGATCCGCGCGCACGAAACCAGCGAGGACGCGGTGCTGGTGGTCGGCCCCTATCATTTCCGCCCCGGCTCCCGCTCGCTGTACGACCCTGCGGACAACCGCCGTATCCGCCTCACCGACAAGGAAGCGGCGGTGTTGAAATTCCTCTACCGCTGCGCCGGCAAGCCGGTCGGGCGCCAGGTCCTGTTGCGCGAGGTCTGGGGCTACAACAGCGGCGCCAGCACGCACACGGTGGAGACGCATATCTATCGCCTGCGCCGCAAGATCGAGCGGGATCCCGCGATCGCCCGCATCCTGGTGAACGAGGAGGGGGGGTATCGCCTGGCGCATGACCGCCGCCCCGGCGTCATCCTGTCCGCGCGGCCGCGCGCCGGGCTCGAGCTGGCCGCCAGTCCCTGACGCAAGGCCCGGTCCGGTCATCGCGTTGTACTCGCGAATGTGATCTTAATAAGAAGTTGAGAAATTGCCCGTTATGGTTGGCGTATGACATACGAAGCCGTTCTGATCAGCGCCCTGGTCGTGGTTTCCGGCCTCTCCATTGTCCTGGCGGTCTGGCTGCTGATCACGCGGCGCTCCCTTGCCGCGGCGGCGCGTGAGCGCGGTGCCGCCGTCCAGTCCGAGCAGGCGGCCGTGCGGCGGATGCGCGTGGCCTCGCATGACCTGCGCGCGATCGGCATGACCCTGCACGGCAATTCCGGCGACCTGACCGCGGTCAGCCTGCCGCATTCCGCCAGCATCGCCACAGCGGCTGCCGACGTGTTCGAAATGGCCGACAACCTGCACGAATACACGATGCAGAGCGGCGCCCACAGCGTGCTGAACGACGAGGAGATCCACCTCGCGGTGGCCCTGGACGACGCCGTCACGGCGGTCGCGGCCGCGATCCGGCCGGGGCGGCGGCTGTGGCGGATCGCACCGGACATTTCGGCCACGCTGCTGCGCGCCGACCGCCGCGCCCTGCGGCATATCTTTCGCCGGGTGCTGACCGTCGCGGTGCGCAACACCAACCACGACGACTGGATCGACGTCGTCCTGCAGCCGCGCGGCGATGGCCTCGCCGTGGTCATCGAGGACGAAGGCCGTGTCACCCTCCACCCCGAGGAGGGCGACCTGCCGGCCGAGGACAGCCGCGGCATCGGCATGCGGCTGACGCTCGCCCGCTCCCTGATGGAGGCGCATGGCGGCACGATGGAGATCGACGTGCGGGAAGGGATGGGCACCCGCATCAGCCTGGTGTTCCCGCGCGATCGCGTGCTCGAGGCGCCGATCGACCGGTCGCGGGGCGTGACGGCATTGCGTCCGGCGCCCGCGGCGGTCGCTTCCTGACCGGGTCTGCCCGGTCGCCTCGCGTTTCCCGCTGCATCCTGTCGTTGCGCCGCGCGGTTCGGCAGCACCGATCCAGAATAATACGCACGCATACTGAAAATAGTAGAGTATTCGTTAAAAGAATGTGAAACCGCCTTTTTGATCTTGTCGTCCTTGAGTCGCGTATAGGAACGGTATTACCTGTAGACGTCCTTTCAATTGATCAGGCGTGATTCGAGGGCGTGGATATTCCGTACCCGACACTCGGCACGATGCGCAACGACAGCACAGCGATGTCCATCGTAGGCGGGCCCAGCACCAGTGAGTCTCAGGCCGTCGCGGGTGGGCCACTCAGCCCCCGTGTCCTGGTGATCGAGGATCACCCCGACGTTGCCCGCGTGATGTTGAACATGCTCGCCCGCTCCGGCATGCAGACCGCCTGGGCGTCGTGCGGTGCCCAGGCCATGCAGTTGAAGCGCTCCTTCAACCCGCAGGTCGCGCTGGTCGATCTGGAGTTGCCGGACACCAGCGGCATCGTGCTGATTCAGTGGCTCGCCTCCGAGGGCGACTGCGGCATCATCGTCGTCTCCGGCCTGTCGGACGAGGCGGACCGCGTCGTCAGCCTGGAAGTCGGGGCCGACGACTACATCGCCAAGCCGCCGAAGCCACGCGAGCTGGTCGCGCGCATCCGCGCCGTGCATCGCCGGATCGACGAGCGCACCCGCCGCCCCGCCGCGGCCTCGCGGCCGGCCAGCCTGCTGATCGGCGACGCCCGCGTGGACCTCGACGGCCGCCTGGCGCTCGATGCCAGCGGCCGGCACATCGACATCACCGCGGCCGAGTTCGCGGCGCTCGACCTGCTGGTCGCGGCACGCGGCGCGCCGGTGTCGCGCGAGCACCTGTCGGAAGGCGCCCTCAGGCGGGCCTGGCAGGCGGAGGACCGATCGGTCGACCAGCTCATCTTCGGGCTGCGGCGCAAGCTCGCCGGCGACGAGGCGGGGCGCCGGCTGATCCGCACCATCCGCGGCACCGGATACAGCCTGCATCTTTCCGGCAATCGCTGAGACCGCCTGCGATTCCGCCGGCCGGATGCCGCGTGCCGATGTTGCTGCCGAGCAACAAGAATGCTCGACAATTGCCCGCAACGATTAAGATTTTCTAACGGTTCCTGACTGGCTGACCATGCGACGCACGCGGTATCTAATCACAGTCGCTTGATCAGACTGCTTACGGGGTTCGCTATGCGTGTTCTTCTGGTCCAGAGATATGTCGGCGAAGCATCCATCAATGCCGCCATCTTCCGCGGCGACCGGTTCGTTGCCGACCTGGTCCGGGGTGCGGCCGAAGCGTACGAATTCCTTGGCCTGTACGACTACGACATCGTCGTGCTCGACAGTTCGGTCGAGGGGTTGGACGGCTGCGCCTTCATCCGCCGCATGCGCGCGCGCAACATCACGACGCCGGTGCTGATGCTGTCCAATCCGGCGGTCGCCGACGCGACGGTCGAGGCCCTGCGCGCCGGCGCGGACGACGTCATGACGGTGCCGTTCCGCGACGACGAACTGGTCGCTCGCATCGAGGCGATCGTCCGCCGCAGCCATGGCCACGGCCAGTCCACGCTGCAGATCGGCGCGATGGTGATCGACATGGCGACGCACGACGTCATCATCAACGGCCAGCCGCTGCATCTGACGAAGAAGGAGTTCTCCGTCCTGCAACTCCTCGCCCTGCGGCGCGGCAAGGTGCTGACCCGGCAGGCCATCCTCGATTGCCTCTATGACGGCGTCGACGGCCCCGAAATCGGCATCGTCGGTGTCTTCATCTGCAATCTGCGCAAGAAGCTGGCGGCGTTCAGCGCCGACAACCTCATCGATACCGTCCGCGGCTACGGCTACATGATCCGTGATCGCGCCACACCGCGTGGAGCCGCCCAGGCCCGCCACAAAGCCGTGCAGCCCACCCACGAAGCGGTCCTGGCCTGAGCGCAGGCCGGGGCGCATCCAGGGGCAATCGGGAATGGAACCATGCCGATCGCCGAACAGCCCCCGCCCGCCGCTCCCGTCGAAGACACTGAACCGAACGAGGCGCATGACGTGACCATCATCGCAGGCACCGCGCTCCGCCCTGCTCTCCGTGCCTCCCAGCTTGAGTGGACCAACGACGCCGACCTGCGGCCGTACCGCCCCGATGCAAAGAAGTGGCACGACGACGAGGACGACCCGATGGCGGCCGCCCGCGGCCTGGTCGTCGCTATCGGCCTGGTCGTGCCGCTCTGGGCCGGCATCCTCGCTTTGGCTTATTGGCTCATCCGCTGACCGCCTCGGACAACAGGGCCAGATCGCTCCAGGCATAGCGGACCATCGCCACGGGATGACCCCCGACCGGCCTCGTGGCCTGGGCGGTGGCCTGCCCCTGCAGCCGGTCATAGAAACGGATGGCGCCGAGATTGCGCGCGAACACCCACAGATAGGCGCGACGCAAGCCGGCCTCGCATGACAGCCGCGCCGCTTCCCTTAACAACGCGCGCCCCAGCCCGCTGCCGCGCAAGCCGGGGGCGACATGCAGGTTGTCGATATATGCCCACCGGCCATCGGGCGTGCCGTTGTCTTCGGGCAGCACGGCGATGAAGCCGGTGGCGGCGCCGGCCGATTCCGCCACCAGCACGAAATCGGGCTCGGGCGCCGCCGTAAACTTCGCCTGCCACCCGGCGATCAGGTCATCCGCCAGCGCGCCGTCGATGTAGTCGTCGGGCAGGATGCCGCGATAGGCGCTACGCCAACTGGCCACATGTAGGCGCGCGATGGCCGCGCAATCGGCTGCGGTGGCGCGGCGGATCATTCCGCCGCGCGCCCCAGGCCCGTCGCGGCGAAGCGCACATCCGTCCGGCGGTCCAGCGCCCACAGCGCTGCCAGCAGCCGCTCCGCCGCTTCCTGCCCGATCGCCGGCCCGGCCAGCTCGTAGAACTTCCCGGTCAATTCGGCGTCGCTCAGCGGCGCATCGGGATCGCCCTTGCGGGTCGGCTGGTAGTGCCGTAGCCGCCGTCCGTCATTGAGTTCGATCTCCACCACGGCCGAGCGCCGCCCCGGGAAGTCGGCCTCGCATTGCGCATCGACCACCACATCAACTCGTTGCATCAGCGCCTGCACCTCGGGGTCGCGCAGCCGCTCGGGCGCGAACGCCGCCAGGCGCACGCTGCCATGCACCAGCGCGGTCGCGACCGTGAACGGCGTGCTGAACCGCCCCTCGAACGGCGTTGCCACCGATTTGCGCCCGGTGACGTCCACCGTCGCCCGATATCCGCCCACGGTGATGCGGGCGATGTCCCGGTGGGCGATGCCATGCGCCGCCTTCAGCGCCAGCGCCGCGTCGATGGCGGCGAAGCTGTGGCCGCAGCAGCCATGGTTCTTGAAGGTCATGGCGGTGATGTTGTAGCGCCGGCCCAGCGCCTCGGTGGCGCGCGACCAGTCCGGGTCCACGCTCATCGCCGCCCCGAACCCCGCGGCACCTTCCAGCACGTCCAGCGCCCCGGTCACGCCACGCCCGGCCGCCAGCGCCGCCATGGCGCCGGCATCCGCGGCGTGGCCCGCATGCAGCGGCTTGGACATTGCATCGGAGCGGAACGCCTGCTGCAACGCCGCCGCGAAGGTGCCGGCGGTGGCCAGCGCATGCGCGGTCCGCCCGGCATCCAGCTTCAGCACGGTGGCAACGCCAGCCGCCGCGCCGAAGGTCCCGATCGTGCCGGTGGTGTGCCAGAACCGGTAATGCGAGGGCTGCACCGCGACGCCGATGCGGGTCGACACCTCGTAGCCGATCACGATCGCCCGCAGCAGCGTCTCGCCATCGGCCCCGCGCGCCTGGGCCGCGGCCAGCGCCGCCCCGATGGTCGGGCAGCCGGGGTGGTAGACGGCGTCGCGAAAGATGTCGTCGAACTCGATGGTGTGGCTGGCGGCGGCATTGATTAGCGCCGCCGCGCGCAACGAGGCCGGCCTGAAGCTGCCATAGACGATGGCCCCGCCATGCCCGAGCTCATCGGCCAGCCCCTCGGCCAGCAAGGTCGCCGGCGGCAGCAGCGCGCCCGGCAGCAGGGCGGCGAACCAGTCGATCAGCGCCCGCTTGGCGTGGTGGCGCACCTCGTCGGACAGCTTCGCGGTCCGCTCCGCTGCGGCATATTCGGCGAGGGTCTCGGCGATCGTGGCCATCCCCGTCACTCCCGATACGACGTGTCGCGGCGATCGAGCTGGCGCAGCAGGGCCGGCCATTCCAGGATGCCGAACGGGCGGCGCACATTCGGCTTGTACAGATGGTTGGTGTGCTCGATCACGTGCTGCGGCGGCAGGGTGATCTCGCTGTTCGCCGCCTGCGCCAGCAGCTGCGCCTTGCAGGACAGTTCCAGCCTGTAGATGTTGCTGAACGCCTCGGGGATCGACGGCCCCACCGCCAGCAAGCCGTGGTTGCGCAGGATCATCACGTCGGCGTCGCCCAGGTCGGCCACCAGCCGCGCCTGCTCGTCCAGGTCCACCGCCACGCCCTCGTAGGCATGATAGGCCGCCCGCGCGAACCGCATCGCCGTCTGCGTCATCGGCAGCAGCCCGGATTTCAGCGACGACACCGCCATGCCGACGGGGGTGTGGGTATGGATGATGCAGTCCACCTCGTGGCGGGCACGGTGGATGGCGCTGTGGATCACGAAGCCGGCGCGGTTGATGCCATATTCCACGTCCGGCTTGAACACCACGTTCCCATCGAGGTCGATCTTGTACAGCGACGAGGCGGTGATCTCCTCGTACAGCATGCCATAGGCATTGATCAGGAAATGCCCGGGCTCGCCCGGCACCCGGACGGAGATGTGGTTGGCGATCATGTCGGTCATGCCGTACAGCGCCACCAGCCGGTAGCAGGCCGCAAGGTTCACCCGCGCCTCCCACTCGGCCGCACTCACCTGGTCCTTCGCTGAACGGATCTGCAACTCAGCCATCGTCTTCCTCCTGGTCGATGCCGGAAGCCTAGACGATGGCGAAACCGAGGGACAGGTCAGCGCGGCTTGAGGTGGTTGCGGTCGCCCATCAGCATGGCAAGCGTCGGCTCGATCGCCGCGGCCATGCGCTCCTGCCCCTGCGCCGTCGGATGCAGCGGCGGCTCCGGCGGCTTCAGCAGCGGATCGAGGAACAGCGAACGGTCCAGGGCGCCCGCGCGCATGAACACGCCGCCGACATCCATGAACGTCACTCCGGGCACGGCGCCATTGCCGTATTGCGCGGCCAGGGCGTGGTTCACATCCAGCGTGGTCTGGGTCGCCCAGGCGCTGCGCTCGCTCGGCAGGATGCCCAGCAGCAGGATCTTCGTGCGCGGCAGGCGCCGGCGCACCTCGGCCACCACGGTGTTGATCCCTTCCGCGTTGTCCTCTGCCGGCCAGTGGACGCGGCCCAGGTTGTTGGCGCCGATCAGGATCACCGCCGCCTTCGGCGCGATTCCGTCCAGCTCGCCATTGTAGATGCGCCACAACAGATGCGAGGTGGCGTCGCCCTTGAAGCCCAGATTCACGGCGTTGCGGTCGCCATAGAACCGGTCCCAGGCCGGGCGGAAGTTCTGCCACTCGGCCGGCCCTGTCAGCTCCCAGTCCTGGGTGATCGAATCGCCCAGGAATACCAGGTCCACGCGGCCGCGCCGCAGCTCGGCCAGCTTCTGCTGATGCCGTTCGCGCCACCAGCGCAGGTCCATGCGCGAGATCGGCACCGCCGCCAGCACCGTCTTCGGGCGCGGCGGCGCCGGCACGGCGCCGCCCAGCAGCAGCGGGGCGCCGGCCAGCAGCAGGCGGCGGGTGAGGGGGGCCACGGCGCTACCCCGCAACCGCGGCGATCTCGTCCGGGCCGAGACCGGCCTCGGCCAGCACCTCCGCCGTATGCGCACCCAGGCGCGGCGGCAGGCGGCGGATCGCCGCGGGCGTGCCGAAATAGTCGACGGGAATGGCAAGCGTCGTCATCGGTCCCTCGGTCGGGTGCTGCAGTTGCTGAAAGAACGACGTCTCCCGCAGATAGGGATCCTCCAGCAGGTCCTCCAGGGTGTTGGCGGGCCCGTGCGGCAGGTCGGCATCGGCCAGCCGCGCCAGCCATTCCGCCGTGCTGCGCGTGCGCAGCGCCGCGGTCACCGCGCCGTAGACCACGTCGATATTGTCCGCCCGCGCGGTCATGCTGGCGAAGCGCGGATCGGCGCTCAACTCCGGCCGGTCGATCACCCGCAGCAGCCGCAGCCATTGCTCGTCGGTGACCGCGATCAGGCACAGGAACCCGTCCTGCGTGGCATAGGGGCGGCGATGCGGCGTCAGCATGCGGGTATAGCCCATGCCCAGCTCGGCATCGTTCACCGTCTGTCCCCACAGATGCTCGGGCATCAGGAACGACAGCACCGTCTCCAGCATCGGCACGTGCAGCGCCTGGCCGCGGCCGCTGCGCTCGCGCTGGTACAGCGCCATGGCGATGGAGGAGGCGAGAACGTGCCCCGTGACCTTGTCGGCCAGCACCGTCGGCACATAGCGCGGCCCATCGGCGCCGGACGCCTGCCCGTTGAGCGCCGCGAGCCCGCTCATGCCCTGGATGATGTCGTCATAGGCCGGCTCGTCCCGCTTGCTGCTGCCCATGCGGAAGCCGGTGGCCGAGGCATGGATCAGCCGCGGATATGCCGGGCCCAGCGTGGCGTAGTCCAGCCCCAGCCGCTCGGCCGCGGACAGGCGCATGTTGTGCACGAACACGTCCGCCCCGGCGATCAGCCGCAGCAGGGCCGCGTGTGCCGCCGGCCGCTTCAGGTCCAGCACCACGCTGCGCTTGTTGCGGTTGAGGTTGACGAAATACGCCCCCATGTCGCGCGACCGCCGCGGCCCGATATGCCGGATCGGATCGCCCCCCGGCGGCTCCACCTTGATCACGTCGGCCCCGGCATCGCCCAGGATCTGCGTGCCCATCGGTCCCAGCACTGTGCCGGTCAGGTCGATGACCCGCACGCCGGCGAGGGGGCCGCTCATCAGGTCAGCGCCAGATAGGCCAGCGACGCCAGCCCGACCACGATGCAGTAATAGCCGAACGGGTTCAGCGCCCATTCGTCATGGCTGCGGAAATAGCGCATCAGGAACCAGGTGCTGAGATAGGCGGTGATCCCCGACAGCACGGCGGCCATGGCGGCCAGCGAGAACACGCCGGGCGCCACGCTGGCATGCAGCAGCTTCGGCACCTCCAGCACGGTCGCGCCCAGGATGATCGGGGTTGCGATCAGGAACGAGAAATGCGCCGAGCCCTCGTGGTCGATGCCGCGCAGCAGCCCGCCCACCATGGTGGCGCCGGAGCGGGAGATGCCGGGAATCAGCGCCCCGCACTGCCAGCAGCCGATGATCAGCGCGTCCTTCGCGGTCAGCGACGACAGCGGCCGGTGGCCCAGCGTGCGGATGCGCTCGCCGAACAGCAGCAGGGCGCCGTTCACCACCAGGAAAGCGGCGGCGACCATGGGTGTTCCGAACAATCCGCGGAAGAACCGTTCCAGCGTGAAGCCCAGGATCACGGCGGGAATGGTGGCGATCACGATCAGCAGGAACACCCGCCGGCTCTCGCGCGTCTGGTGCGGGTCGGACAGGCCCAGCACACCCAGCGCCAGCAGCCACCAGTCGCGCCAGAAATACGTCAGCAGCGCGATCGCGGTGCCCAGGTGCAGGAACACGAGAAACGGCAGGAATTCCGGCGCACGCTGGTCCAGCGACCAGTTCAGCACCGCCGGCAGCACCACGGCATGGCCCAGGCTGCTGACCGGGAAAAGCTCGGTTGCACCCTGCAGGATGGCCACCGCGATGGCCTGGATGGTGTTCATGCGGTCCTGCCTCCTTCTGCATGGAGTCGCGGCCCGTGGCGAGGCCACCCCAGGTTGGTGGCGGAAAGCGGCCGTCTTGGCAATGCCTTGCCCGCCGGGCCATTGCCAAACCGGCTGCTCCCGCCCCATTTGCAGGCCATGACCGCGAACATCGATCTCGGCATCGAGGGGATGACCTGTGCCGCCTGCGTCGCGCGGGTCGAGAAGGTGCTGGGCCGCGTGCCCGGCGTCGAGTCGGCGCAGGTGAACCTGGCCACCGGCCGGGCCCGCGTCGTCGCCGCCGACGGCGTGGCGGCCGAGGCCCTGGCGGCGGCGGTGTCGCGCGCCGGCTACGCCGCCACCCCCATCGCGGCAGCGCGGCCCGCCGCGTCGGAATCGCCGCTGCCGCCGTGGCGCGTTCTGGCCGCGGCCCTGCTGACCCTGCCGCTGCTGGCGCCGATGCTGCTCGGCCACCGCGCCATGCTGCCCGCCTGGGCGCAACTGCTGCTCGCCGCCCCGGTGCAGTTCTGGATCGGGGCCCGCTTCTACGCCGCCGGCTGGAAGGCGCTGCGTCACGGCGGCGGCAACATGGACCTGCTGGTGGCGCTCGGCACTTCCGCGGCGTTCCTGCTCTCCGCGGCCCAGACGGCCGCCGCCTGGCCCGACCAGCCGCCGCATCTGTATTTCGAGGCCGCCGCCGCGGTCATCACCCTGGTGCTGCTCGGCCGCTGGCTGGAAGCGCGCGCCCGCCGCCGCACCGTCGCCGCCATCGAGGCCCTGGCCGCCCTGCGCCCCGACCACGCCCGCATCCTGCGGAACGGCCAGGAGACCGAGATCCCGCTGCAGCAGGTGGCACTGGACGATATCGTCGTGATCCGCCCGGGCGAACGCATCCCGGTGGACGGCGTGGTGCTGCACGGCGAAGGCAGCGTCGACGAAAGCCTGATCACCGGCGAAAGCCTGCCGGTCGCCCGCTTCCCCGGCGCCCGCGTCACCGGCGGCGCCATCAACGGCGACGCGCTGCTGCAGGTCCGTACCATTGCGATCGGCGCCGAGACCGTGCTGGCCCGGATGATCCGCCTGGTCGAGGACGCGCAGGCCGCGAAGGCGCCGATCCAGCGCGCGGTGGACCGGGTCAGCGCCGTGTTCGTCCCGGTGGTGCTGGCGCTTGCTGCCGCCACCTTCCTGTCCTGGGTGCTGGCCGGGGCCGACGCCGCGACTGCCCTGATCAACGCCGTGTCCGTCCTGGTCATCGCCTGCCCCTGCGCCATGGGCCTGGCCACGCCCACCGCCATCATGGTCGGCACCGGCCTTGCCGCCCGCCACGGCATCCTGATCAAGGACGCCGCCGCCCTGGAACGCGCCCACGCCGTCACCGTCGTGGTATTCGACAAGACCGGCACGCTCACCGAAGGCAAGCCGCGCCTGACCGACATCCATCCCGCCCCCGGCTATGCCCGCGACGAGGTCCTGCGCCTCGCCGCCGCCCTGCAATCCGGCAGCGAGCACCCGCTGGCCCGTGCCGTGCTGCACGCCGCCGCCGCCCTCGAATGGCCCGCCGCCGAGTCCGCCCGCGCCCTGCCCGGACGGGGCATCGAGGCAGTCGTCGACGGCCGCCGCCTGGTGCTGGGCAGCCGCCGCCTGCTGGACGAACTGGGCGCCGAACCCGGCCCGCTCGCCGGCGCGGAAGCGGCGCTGGCCGGGCAGGGGCGAACCGTGGCCTGGCTGGCCACCGCAACCGGCGACGTGCTCGGGCTGCTGGGCTTCGGCGACACGGTGAAGGCGGAGGCCGCCCCGGCCATCGCCCGCCTGCGCCAAATGGGCGTGCGCAGCGTGCTGATCTCCGGCGACAATGCGGCCGCCTCGGCCGCCGTCGCCGCCGCGCTCGGCATCACCGACGTGCAGGCCGAGGTGCTGCCCGCCGAAAAGGCTGCCCGCGTCGCCGCCCTCAAGCGCGACGGCGCGGTGGTGGCCATGGTCGGCGACGGCGTGAACGACGCCCCCGCCTTGGCCGCCGCCGATATCGGCTTCGCCATGGGCACCGGCACCGATGTCGCCATGCACGCCGCCGGCATCACGCTGATGCGCGGCGACCCGCGCCTGGTGCCCGACGCCATCGCCCTGTCCCGCCGCAGCTGGGCCAAGGTGCGCCAGGGCCTGTTCTGGGCCTTCGCCTACAACGTGCTGGGGATCCCCATCGCGGCCATGGGCCTGCTCGACCCGATGCTGGCCGGCGGCGCCATGGCCTTCTCCTCGGTCAGCGTGGTGCTGAACGCGCTGTCGCTCCGCCGCTGGCGCCCCGCCGCGTGATCCAGACGGCGGCTGCGGTGGCGATCTTCGCCGCCACCTATGCCGTGGTCGCCGCGGGCCGCGTGCCCGGCCTGCGCATCGACCGCGCCGGCGTCGCCTTCCTCGGCGCCGCCCTTATGGTCGCCAGCGGCGCGCTGACCCTCGACCAGGCCTATGCCGCCATCGACTTCGACACGATCGCCCTGCTGCTGGGCATGATGGTGGTGGTCGCCAATCTGCGCCTGTCCGGCTTCTTCGGTCTCGTCACCGCCTGGGTGGTCGGCCGTGCCCGCCACCCGCTGCCGTTGCTGGTGGGCATCGTTCTGGTCAGCGGCGTGCTGTCGGCCTTTCTGGTGAACGACACGATCTGCCTGGTGCTGACGCCGCTGGTGCTGGACATCGTGCTGCACCTGCGGCGCAACCCCGTGCCCTATGTCGTGGCCATCGCGCTCGCCTCGAATGTCGGCAGCACCGCGACGATCACCGGCAACCCGCAGAACATGATCATCGGCAGCCTGTCGCACATTCCCTACGGCACGTTCGCCGCCGCCCTGGCCCCGGTGGCCGCGACCGGCCTCGTGTTGACGGTGCTGCTGGTCGCCCTGATCTGGCGACGCGAGTTCCGCCGCGATGCCCGCCTGCAAGCCGCGCCGCCGCCGGTGCGCGTGAACAAGCCCCTGCTGACAAAGACCCTGCTCGTTACCGCCGCCCTGGTCGCCGCCTTCTTCGCCGGCATCCGCCCCGCCGAGGCCGCCCTCGTCGCCGGCGCCCTGCTGCTGCCCAGCCGGCGCGTGAAGGTGCACCGGATGTACGACGAGATCGACTGGACTCTGCTGCTGATGTTTGCCGGCCTGTTCGTGGTGGTGGCGGGGCTGGAGCACCGGGTGCTGACGCCGGACCTCGTCGGGCGCATCCACCTCGGCTCGATGCCGCTGCTGGCCCTGGTCACCGCGGCGCTGTCCAACATCGTCAGCAACGTGCCCGCCGTGCTGGTGCTGAAGCCCTTCGTCGCGGCTTTGCCCGACCCGGCCCGCGCCTGGACCGTGGTCGCCATGGCCTCGACGCTGGCCGGCAATTTCTCCATCGTCGGCTCCGTCGCCAACCTGATCGTGGTGCAGCGCGCCCGCGCCCGCGGCGTCACCATCCGGTTCTGGACCTATTTCGCCGCCGGCGCCCCGCTGACCGTGCTGACCATCCTGGCGGGCCTCGCCTTGCTGTGACACGGTGCCCCCAGGCAATACCGCCCTGGGGGAATTCGATGTCGTCACTGTTCGATCTGACCGGCAAGGTCGCCGTCGTCACCGGCGCCAGCAAGGGCATCGGCCGCGCCATCGCCGGGCGCATGGCCGAGCACGGCGCCCGCGTGGTGGTGTCCAGCCGCAAGCAGGACGGCTGCGACGCCGTGACCCAGGCGATTCAGGCCAAAGACGGGCAGGCTGTCACGAAAACCTGCAACATCGGCCGCAAGGAGGAGCTGCAGGCGCTGGTGGACTTCACCACCAGCCATTGGGGCGGCATCGACATCCTGGTCTGCAATGCCGCCGTGAACCCGCATTACGGCCCCGCCGCCACCGTGTCCGACGAGGCCTATGACCGCACCATGGCCTACAACGTCCGCAGCAATTTCTGGCTGTGCAACATGGCGCTGCCCGGCATGGCCGCGCGCGGCGGTGGCGCGGTGGTGATCGTCTCCTCCATCGCCGGGCTGCGCGGCTCGACGCATCTGGGCATCTACGCGCTGTCCAAGGCCGCCGACATGCAACTGGCGCGCAACCTCGCGGTGGAATGGGGCCCGAAGAACATCCGCGCCAACTGCATCGCCCCGGGCCTGGTGCGCACCGACTTCGCCCGCGCGCTATGGGAGAACCCGGAGATCCTGAAGAAGCGCAACCGCGACACGCCGCTGCAGCGCATCGGCGAACCCGACGAAATCGCCGGTGCCGCGATCTTCCTGGCCTCCCAGGCCGGCAGCTTCATGACCGGCCAGACCATCGTGGTGGATGGCGGCGTCACCGCGGGCGCCCCGCTGCGGGGGGACGACGACTAGAATCGCAGAGGGAGCGCGCGTATCAGGTCGCGGGCTCCAATTGCGCCAGCAGCACATCGTCGATGACTGCCGTGATGGTGTCGCCGGGCTTGACCATGCCCATGGCCTGCTGCACCTGCGGGGTCACGACATTCACGGTGCGGACAGGGCCGCCCTGGGGATCGACGAGCTGAAGCGTGTGGTTGGCGGTGTCGACGCTGACCACCAGCCCGGTCACCACGAGCCTGCTGGCGACCATGCCAGCCGGCAGGCTTCCCGTCGGCGCACCGGCGCCCGCAAGGGTCAGCGAGTTCGGCGGCAGCGTCGCCCCGGGCGGCGAGAGCACGAAGGTCCGCGACGAAAAGATATGGGCGATGACGTTGTCGCCTGGTTTCACCTGCGCCAGGTTCTGCACTGCGTCGCCGACCTTGAAGGTGAAGGCGTTGCCCCGCGGCCCCGTGAGGGTGATCGTCCGCGCGTTCATGTCGACCGCGTTCACGTTCGCGCGAAACGCAATGACCTCGGATTGGCCGACGCCCGCCATGCCGGCCGCTTGCGCGTACGCGGGGGATGCAAGCGGCGGCAGCGCCGCCATCGCCGTCACAAGCAGCAGGCCACCGGCTGAAGCGGCGATCAGCCTTGGAACTCGGGTTGTCATCATAGGCCCCCACGTTGCTGGTTCACGATCGATGCCGGGTTGCGACGGACGCCGGCGCGGTGCCGGTCGTACGAATGAGGCGGGCCGCGTGCGCGGCTCGGCGCCGATCGCAGCTTGGGCCGCCATTTACCCCGCTGCCTATGCAATTTCAGGAAAACGGGCGCCCGGGGTGGGGATTCCGCGAACACATGCGTGTGTAGCCTGGGGCGCTAGCCAAGCGCGATCGGCTGCAACCCCTGCACGGTAATGTTCAACTCCGCCGCGATGCACAGCATGTTGATGGAGACGATCTCGCCGAAGATGTTCTCGCTGTCGCCGGCGAAGTTCCGCGGCGAGAACAGCGGCGGCGTGTGCCAGTACAGCCGGTAGTTCCAGGACAGCAGCAGCGCGATCAGCGCCTCGGCGCGCTCGCGCCGGTCGTTCTCCACATACATGAACGGCCGGTGCGCGGCCACGGTGCGGACGCCACCCTGCAGCGCTTCCAGCTCCATGCCTTCCAGATCGAGCTTCAGCAGATGGCAGGCCGGAAGATCGAGGTCGTCCAGCCGCCGCAACGGCACCGCCTCGCCCTGCGTGGCGCCCTGCAGCGACAACCCGCCGAAATTGGCCGGGCGGTCCGGCGGCAGGAACGGCACCAGGATCTCGCCGGTTGCCGCGCCCACCGCCGCGTGGTGCGCGTGCACGTTGGCGCAGTTGTTCAGCGCCAGGTTCGCGCACAAGGTCTGGAACACGATGCGCTGCGGCTCGAAGGCGTGCACCACGCCGGCCGGTCCCACCAGGCGCGACAGCCCCACCGTGTGCGCGCCGATATTCGCCCCCACCTCCACCACGCTGGCGCCGGGCCCGATGACCTGAGCGAACAGCTCGGCCTCGCCGGGCGAGAACTCGCCGTATTTGCGCAGCGACGCGCCCACGTACTGGTCATATTTGTTGAACAGCATCGGCCCGTGCCGGCACACCGCCAGCTCGTTGAAGCCGTCGGCCGGCAGCGTCAGCACGTTGCGCGCGATCATGGGGGCGTCCCTTGGCGTGGCCCGCCAGTGTAGGATGCGCCATCCGAACAAAGGAAGCGGCGCCCGCCGTCAGGAGCAGAGGTGATCAGGATCAACGACCGGCTGAGCCTGGACGAGCGCGAGATCGAGGAAAGCTTCATCCGCGCCTCCGGTCCCGGCGGCCAGAACGTCAACAAGGTGTCCACGGCGGTGCAGCTCCGCTTCAACGTGCGCGCCTCGCCGTCATTGCCCGAGTCCGTGCGTGCCCGGCTGGAGCGCCTGGCCGGCAACCGCCTGACCAATGACGGCGTGCTGGTCATCACCGCGCAACGCCACCGCAGCCAGGACCGCAACCGCCAGGACGCGCTGGCGGGCCTGGTGGAGCTGATCCGGCAAGCCGCCGTGCCACCCGTGCCCCGCCGCAAGACCAGGCCCACCTTGGCCTCGCGCCTGCGCCGGCTGGAGGCGAAGACGCACCGCGCCGGCATCAAGAAGACGCGTACCCGGAGGCCGGAGCCGGAATAGAAGCGCACACGATCGTCATCGCGGTAACGGATTGGTAGCACCGCCGCGTGCATCCTGGCGGCATGCACGCACCGGAACTCCATCGGCCATGATCGAGATCGCGCCCGGCGCGCGCGTCTCGCGCCTCGCCGACATCGAGGATTCCGTGCGCGGCAGCCGCATCATCGTCTGCGCCGGCGCGGTCATCGACGCCTTCGTCAAGATCAAGCCCGCCGGCGGCAGCGGCGACGTGCTGATCGGCCCTGGCACCGTCATCAACGCCGGCTGCGTGCTCTACACCGGCCACGGCATCCGCATCGGCGCCAACGTGCTGATCGCCGCCAACTGCACGCTGGCGCCCACCGACCACGCATTCGCCGATCCCGGCCGCCCGATCCGCGACCAGGGCTTCCGCCCCAGCCGCGGCGGCATCGCGATCGAGGACGATGTGTGGATCGGCGCCAACACGGTGCTGCTGGACGGCGCGCGGATCGGCGCCGGCAGCGTGGTCGGTGCGGGTTCATTGGTGCGCGGCGCCCTGCCGCCGTTCTGCATCGCCATGGGCAGCCCCGCGCGCATCCGCGGCTGGCGGCGCGCGCCGTGACGCCGTTCACCGTCCTGGGCGCAAACGGCTTCATCGGCCGCGCCCTCGTCGCCCATCTGCGCCATTGCGGCCGCGCCGTCCACGCCGTCACCCGCGCCACCCTTGCGGAATTCCTCGCCGCCCGCCGCCCGGCCGGCCATGTCATCGACTGCATCGGCCTGAACGCGGGTTTCCGCACCAACAAGCTGGCCACGGCGGACGCGCATGTCGGCCTGGTCGCGCGCTTCCTCGGCGGGCTTGACCTGCAATCCTTCCTGTTCCTGTCCTCGACCCGCGTCTACGCCCGTACCGAGCCGGCGCGCGAGGACGTGGCGCTGGAGGTGCAGCCCGCCAGCGCCTCCGACCTCTACAACATCACCAAGCTGGCCGGCGAGGCGCTGTGCTTGTCGGACCCTCGCCTCGCCGTGCGCGTGGCCCGCCTGTCCAACGTCTACGGCCCCGGCATGGGCACCGGCAGCTTCCTGGGCCAGGTGCTCGCCGAGGGCGCGGCGCAGGGCGCGGTCACGCTGCGCCAGAGCCTGCTGTCCGCCAAGGACTATATCGCCATCGCCGACGTGACGCCGGCGCTGCTGGGCATCGCCGAACGCGGCGGCGCACGCCTCTACAACGTCGCCAGTGGCGCCAACACCAGCCACGACGCGATCGCGGGCGTGCTGACCCGCCGCCTCGGCTGGCCTGTGCGGGTCGCCGACAATGCGGCGTCGATCCGGTTCCCGCGCATCGACGTGGCACGGCTGTCGGTTGAATTCGGTGCGCCGCCCAGTGCGGTGCTGGAAGACCTTCCAGCCCTGGCGGCGATTTTGCGACAGGAGGCCGCATGCTGACGATCGACGAAACCCGCGGGCAGGTCATGGTGGCCGGCGTGGACGGCACGAGCCGCGTCCATCCGATGGACTCGCCCGAAGCCTTCGAGGCGGTCTCCGCCGCCTGGCTGCGCTGCGGCTGGGACGTGAAATACGTCTACGGCTTCACCTGGATGGGCCGGCCGATCATCCAGTTGCCGGAGGACATCATCCGCATCCAGGAAGTGATCTGGCGGCTGCGGCCGGACGTGATCGTGGAAACCGGCGTCGCCCATGGCGGCTCGCTGGTGTTCTACGCCGGCCTGTTCGCCGCCCTCGGCCACGGCCGCGTCATCGGCGTGGACATCGAGATCCGCCCGCACAACCGCGCGGCGATCGAGGCGCATCCGATGTCCTCGCGCATCGCGCTGATCGAAGGCAGCTCCATTGCCGCGGAAACGGTCGCCGCCGTGCGCGCGCAGATCGGGCCGGGCGAGAGCGTGCTGGTCATCCTCGACAGCAACCACAGCTTCCGGCACGTCGCTGCCGAGCTCGACCTTTACGCGCCGCTGGTCACGCCCGGCTCCTACATCGTCGCCTGCGACGGCATCATGGCCCAGGTGGCCGGCGCCCCGCGCACCGCGCCGGACTGGACCTGGAACAACCCGATCTCGGCGGTGGAGACCTTCCTGGCGCACACGCCGGACTTCATGCCGGAAGAGCCGGGATTCGCCTTCAACGAAGGCGTGGTGCGCGACCGCGTGACCTACTGGCCGAAGAGCTTCCTCAAGCGCCGGCCCGCCGGCGCGTCATAACGGCCCGGCGCGCCGCCTCCGGGCGTTGACAACGCCCGCGCCGCGCCCCCTAGATGACACGAACTGCGTGACGCAGGCAGGCAACTCGGGGGAAGCGATGCAGCCTGACCCGATCGGTCGACCGCGCACCGCGTGGCCCGCGGCCGCCGGCGCCAGTTGCGGAGAACAGCCATGACGCCTCCCGCCGCCGGCGGCATCGACTGCGACATCCACCCCGCCGTCCCCAGCCTGCAGGCGTTGCTGCCCTATCTCGACGAGCACTGGCGCGAGCAGGTCGTCACCAGGGGCTTGGACGAGCTGGCGTCCATCGCCTATCCGAACAATTCGCCGCTGACGGCCCGGCCCGACTGGCGGCCGCCATCGGGGCGGCCGGGCGCCGACCTCGCGCGGCTGCGGGCCGAGGCGCTGGACCCGTTCGGCACCAGCATCGCCATCGCCAACTGCCTCTACGGCGTCCAGCTTCTGTACAGCGAGGACATGGCCGCCGCCTTCGCGCGCGCCGTGAACGACTGGATGGCCAAAGAGTGGCTGGACCGGGAGCCGCGGCTGCGCGCCTCCATCGTCGTTCCGGTCCAGAACCCGGAACTGGCGGTGGACGAGATCGAACGTTGCGCCAGGGATCCGCGCTTCGTGCAGGTGCTGCTGCTGGTGATGGGCGACAGCCCCCTGGGCAAGCGCAGATACTGGCCCATCTACGCCGCGGCCGAGCGCCATGGCCTGCCCATCGGCATCCATGCAGGCTCCGCCTACCACACTCCGCCGACTCCCGTCGGCTGGCCCTCGTACTACACCGAGGATTATGTGGCCCAGGCGCAGGCGTTCCAGACCCAGCTCACCAGCCTGATCTGCGAGGGCGTGTTCACGCGCTACCCGAACCTCAAGGTGGTGCTGCTGGAATCCGGCTTCACCTGGCTGCCGGCGCATCTCTGGCGGCTGACGAAATACTGGCGCGGCCTGCGCATGGAGATCCCGTGGGTGGATCGCGCGCCCACCGACATCGTGCGCAGCAACGTGCGCCTGTCGCTGCAGCCGGTGGATGCGCCGCCCGACCGCGACGGCCTGCTGCGCATCATCGACCACATGCAATCCGACGAATTGCTGCTGTTCTCGACGGATTACCCGCATTGGCAGTTCGACGGCGACGCCGCCCTGCCCGAGGGCCTGCCGGACAGCCTGGTGCGCAAGATGATGCTCGACAACCCGCGCGCCACCTATCGCCGCCTGCCGCAGCCGGCCGGCCTCGGCGCGCCCGGCTGACGGCGCCCGCGTCCGCTCACTTACGGGACCACCGCCATGAGCCGCCACATCGTCGCCCCGGTCCAGGACATCCCGCCGGGCAGCCGCAAGCTGGTCACGGTGAAGGGCCGGCCGATCGCCATCTTCAATATCGGCGGCGAATATTTCGGCCTGCTCAACCGCTGCCCGCACCAGGGCGGCAGCCTGTGCGAAGGCCGCCTCACCGGGCTCTTGGAATCGTCCCGCCCCGGCGAATACCGCTACACCCGCCAGGGCGAGATCCTGCGCTGCCCCTGGCACGGCTGGGAGTTCGATATCCGCACCGGCCAGTCCTACTGCGACCCGGAAAGGATCCGGACGCGCGCCTACGCCGTGAACGTCGAGCCCGGCAGATTGGTGGTCGAAGGCCCGTATGTCGCGGAAACCGTCGCGGTCTCGGTTGAGCAGGACTACGTCGTCGTGGACATGTGACGCGATCTGCGGCGCCTTGGCCGCGCAGGCCGGACGCCGCCCATGCTCAGCCGGCTGCCAGCTGGGTCTTGCGCAGCGACAGCCCGAACGAAAGCCAGCTCGCGCCCTGCACCACCAACTCCACGGCGATCAGCGTGCCGAGCACCCAAAGCCCCGACCACGGAAGGCTCGCATAAAGCAGGTAGCCGACGCCGATGCTCACGACGCCGCTGAACAGAATCAGGCCCCAGGCCGCCACATCCCGGTGCCGCAGTGCGAGCACGATGCGAAAGATCCCGCCGACGATGAAGGTCGCCGCGACCAGCAGCGTCAGCACCACCGCGCCCTGCACCGGCTCGTTCATGATGAGAAAGCCACCAACGAGATAGAGCACGCCGCAGAGCACGCCGGTAATGAAGCCGCGCCATTGCCTGGTCATGAAGGCGTGCGCGATCTGGAACACGCCGCTCACCACCAGGCTCGCTCCGATGAAGATCACGCTTGCGACGGTGACGAAGGCGACGTCGATCCACGCGATCACGCCCAGGACGATCAGCGCGACGCCAAGAGCAACGAACCATCCCCACTTCCATGATGTAGGGGGAGCAACGCCCTCGTGGCCGGCTACACTGGTTGACATGACATCCCTCTCCTGTGTCGGCTGCGAAGGGTCTCGCCTGGCCGGCCATCGCCGATAGGCGCCAGCCGGGCCGCTCCGCCCGTCAGGCTGGCCTGGTGAAGCCGATATCGTCGTCGATCACCGCATTCGGTCCGATTGGAATCCGTCCCGGGTTCGGCAGGTTGAGCTTGTGAAAGGCGATCCTGTCGCGCCACACCTTGCGCAGGAAGTCCTCGAAAACCTGGATCGTCAGCTGCTCGCCGGGGCAGCGCCGATAGCCGAAGCCGAACGGCGCAAATCCGGCATAGTCGCAGACCGGCAACGGCTTGCCGTCGACGACGCCGAAGACGGTGCCGAATCCGCTATTGGCCAACCCTGCTTTCCTGCCATCGCTGACGTCGAACGTGGTGGGATCGAAGGGGCACCGGGGAAAGCCGATCTGCCGGCACCTGGCCTCGTCGATCTGGGCGCTCGTCGGCACGCTCCGGTAGCGGTCGGGATCGAATTGCAGCGGGTTGGTCCAGTGCCGCGCATCGAAGCTGGTCGCCGTGTGCGGCGTGCTGATGTAGCTGTGCCGCTCATACGGCACGCCGAATTGCGCAAATGGCGATCCGCCATAGGCCGATTGCCTGGCGTCCGTGATGGCCGAGATGCTGCCGCCGTTCGGGGAGATGGTGCGGAACAGCTCCATCACGAACAGTTCGAGCGGCGTGTACGGCCCGCCGTCCGCGTTGTCGTAGGCGCCGCTCATGGTCTTCTCGAAGGACGCACGCACCGCGGGATCGCCGCCGTCCTGGCTCAGCCGCGACATGATGCCGAAGATCGTGTTGCCCCATTGACTGAAGGCAACGAAATTGTGGAAGCACTCGAAGACGACGTCCTTCTTGCTGAAATGCGCGCCGTTGCCGGCGTTCTTCAGCCAGTACCAGGCGAGCGTTCTCTCGGGATGGGCGACACGCCCGCTGGCCACATCGTCGAGCCGCGCGTCGATCCATGCCTTGAGGAAGCCGAGCAGCGCGCGAACCGTCATGTAGTTCTCGTACACGATCGGCTGCATCGGGTCGCGGAAGGCGAGGACGGTGTTGAAGCTCTCGCCGATCGTTCGGACCTTGGGCGGAACCGCGTCGCCCTTCACGCCGAGATGCAGGTCCCAGTAGATGTCGAAATAATAGTCGAGATAGTGCCGCATGAACGGCTTGCCGGCGAACCGGTTGTCCATCAGCTGGTCGAAGAAGGCGACGACCTTGTCGCCGTACATCGGACGGTACAGATCCGGCGTGACGGCCGACATGTAGATCCGCTTGCGCAGGTTGTTGTCGCCGCGCTGCTCGAGCCCCTGCAGGAAGACGGTCACGCCGTCCTGCGGGGTCGGCTTCCAGCTTTCGTAGATCAGCCCCCAGAGATCGGACGGCAGCGCGTTCTCCTTCGTCAAGGTGACATCGATCATCGGCAGCGCCGGCCGCTCGCCTTCATAGAAGCTGGTCAGGAAGAACGGGATGACGACATTCTCGACATAGGCGCGGTCGAAATTGCCCGGGATCGAGGCGCGGAAGCGGGCCAGCGCGGCCGCGATCTCGCCGGGCGACGCGTCCGTCGCCGAGGCCCTGTCAGACAGGGCCCCCACCGCGGCGGCCGCGGCGCCGGCGAGCACCATTCGTCTTTCCATGGCCGTTTTCCCCGATATATCCCGGCCATGTGATCCTAGTTGCTGCCATCCATTGCAGCGTTGCAATTTGCCGTGAGAGAAACCGAGGGCCGGTCATGAAGGGCGCGAGCACGAAGCCGGGAATGCGATTGCCGTCACGACCGGACCCTGTCCGCTAGAAGATCAGCGTGACCTGTGTGCGCAACTGCCACGTCGCGCCGAACTGCGGCCGCAGCGCATTGTAGTAGGCGCCGAGAAGCAGGTTCACCGGCAGCTTGCCGCCGAGCTTGATGACGCGGCCGACCTCTGCGCCCACCGGCAGCGTCCATGCCTTGTTCCCCGCCGCCAGCCAGTTCGCGGTGATGACCGGCGCGCTGCCGACGTACCAGCCCTCGCCGAAATTGTAGTTCACGAACGGTTGCGCCAGGAACATGTTGTAGCGCGTGCCGCCGCGCCCGGACGTGCCGCCGAACGACCAGACATTGTTGGCCAGCCCGCCCGCGACCCACGGCCCCCGCATGAACACCAGGACCGCGGTCGGGCCGCCGCCCCAGACATTGGAGCCCAGGGTCGCGTTGCTGATCGTCGGCACCTGCACCACCGGCCCGACGCCCCACAGCCACCCGTTCACCGGCTTGCTCGGCGACAGGAAGGCCGAGAACGTCATCGGCCCGGTGCCGAACGGAACGGTCGGCGCCGGCTGCAGCGACGGCTGCCAGATCAGCGGCAGGATGGTCCGCGTGATGATGTTCCAGTCCTCGTTCACGTGGACGGGAATGACCGGCTGGACATTGAGGATGTCCTGCGTGCCCTTGTGCGGCCCGGCATTGAAGTTCGTGTTGTTCTGGAACGGGAAGCTGTAGAGATCCCCGATCGGGTTCTGCAGCTTCTTGGCAAGCTCGGTGGCGTCCGCGCCGCCACTGCCTGCCGCACCCGGGCTTGCGGCGGCGCCGGCCGGCGGGATGCGCACGGAAGGCGGCGGAGGCGTCTGCGCCGCGGCACTCGCCCCGAGGCCGAGGCCCGCGATGACTGCCAGGCCCAGTTCGCGCATGTGCGCCATGCCGCCTGCCCCTGGTTGATGCCCGGCCGTGACGCCTGCGGCGGTTCCGGGCCGCCGGTCCGTCCCCGGGCGCCCCGCGGCGATGCAACGGCATCGCCGGCGATCCCGCACGACACGTGTGTGTGAACCGCCGATCCCGCGCCCGGGCGGCGCGACTTCAGCCGCGGCCGGCGAAGGGCATCTTCGTGGCCATCACGGTCAGGAACATTACGTTCGCATCCGGGGGCAGGCCGGCCATGTAGACGATGGTCCTGCCCACGCTGTCCACGTTCATGGTCGGCTCCGGCTTCATCGTCCCGTCGGCCTGCGGCACGCCGCCGGCCATGCGCGCGGTCATCGGCGAGGCGGCGTTGCCGATATCGATCTGGCCGCAGGCGATGTCGTAGGCCCGCCCGTCCAGCGAGATCGTCTTGGTCAGCCCGGTGATGGCGTGCTTGGTCGCCGTATAGGCCGCCGACCCCGGCCGGGGCGTGTGCGCCGAGATCGATCCGTTGTTGATGATCCGCCCGCCGCGCGGCGACTGGTCGCGCATCATGCGGAAGGCGGCATTGGCGACCAGGAACGCGCCGTTCAGGTTCACCGCCACCACGCTCGCCCACTGCTCCCAGGTCATGTCCCCGAAATTGGTGCTGGGCACGTTGCCGCCGGCGTTGTTGAACAGCAGGTCGAGCCGCCCGAACGCCTTATGCGTCGCCGCGAACAGGGCGGTCACCGAGGCCGGGTCGGTCACGTCCGTCGGCACGGCCAGGGCGCGCCGGCCGTTGTCGCCGGCCAGCGCGATCGTCTCCTCCAGCGCCCCCAGCCGCCGCCCGGCCAGCACCACGCTGTAGCCCTCGGCCAGCAGGGCCAGCGCCGCCGCCCGCCCCACGCCGCTGCCGGCGCCCGTCACCATGGCGATCCTGCTGCCGTGTCCGCTCATTCGTCTCTCTCCCGTGTTGACCGGCCGGCTTGACTGTCCGGCTCCGGCGCGCTGCCATGCCGCCGCGACAAGGGAGCATGGCCGCCATGACGACGACCCGCAACATCACCATCGAAGCCGCCCTCGACGAGGCGAAGCAGGCCTATACCGACCGCAATCCTGCAAGCCTCGCGCACCACCAGGCGGCAACCGGCGCCATGCCCGGCGGCAACACCCGCACGGTGCTGTACTACGACCCGTTCCCCATCACCTTCGCCCGCGGCGCCGGCGCCCGCCTGTGGGACATCGACGGCCACGAATACGTCGATTTCCTCGGCGAGTTCACCGCCGGGATCGCCGGCCACTCCCACCCCGCCATCCGCCGCGCGGTGGAGAAGGCGATGGATTCCGGCATCAGCCTGGGCGGCCACAACACCTTCGAGCCGCGCTTCGCCGCCCTGGTGCAGCAGCGCTTCCCGTCGATGGAGCTGGTGCGCTTCACCAATTCCGGCACCGAGGCGAACATGCTGGCCATCAGCACCGCCATCGCCTGCACCGGCCGCAAGAAGGTGCTGGTGTTCCGCAACGGCTACCACGGCGCGGTGTTCATGTTCTCGCCGGGCGCCAACATCAACGCCCCGTTCGACTACATCTACGGCAGCTACAACGACATCGCGGCAACGCAGGCGGAGATCGAGGCCAACGCCGCCGACCTCGCCGCGGTGATCCTGGAGCCGATGCTGGGCGGCGGCGGCTGCATCTCCGCCGAGCTGCCGTTCCTGCAGATGCTGCGCGACACCACCGCGAAGCACGGCATCGTGCTGATCTTCGACGAGGTCATGACCTCGCGCCTGTCGCCGGGCGGCCTGCAGGCGGTGCTGGGCATCACGCCGGACCTGACCACGCTGGGGAAATATATCGGCGGCGGCATGTCCTTCGGCGCCTTCGGCGGCCGCGCCGACCTGATGGCCCGCTTCGACCCGCGCTCGCCCAACGCGCTGCCGCATGCCGGCACCTTCAACAACAACGTGCTGACCATGTCCGCCGGCATCGCGGCGCTCACCGAGGTCTACACCCCCGAAGCCGCCAACGCGCTCAACGCCATGGGCGAGGACCTGCGCAGCCGCCTGAACGCGGTGGCCGAGCGCCATGGGGTGGCGATGCAGTTCACCGGCCGCGGCTCCATGCTGGCGGTGCACATGACGCGCACCCCGATCCGCAGCCCCGCCGACGCCGCCAAGGGCAACGCCAAGACCCGCGACCTGTTCTTCTTCGACCTGCAGAAGGCCGGCAACTGGATCGCGCGGCGCGGCATGATGGTGCTGTCCCTGCCGCTGACCCCGGCGGACATCGACAGCCTGGTCGATGCGGTGGAGGAGTTCGCGACCTCGCGCGCCCATCTCCTGCAATAAGCCGCCGCCACCCCCTGGGCGCATCGCCCGGATCGCAGTACCGTGATCCCGCATAGAACCGGAGAGAAATGCGGATGCTGCCCAGGGACCTTCAGGCCCGCGCCGAGCGCTTCCTGCCTGCGAACGTGCGCGCGCGGATCCGCAACCCGCAGATCCGCCCGCACTGGATCGGCGACACCGACCGCTTCTGGTATCGCCACGAATCCCCCGAAGGCATCACCTTCACGCAGGTGGACGCCGCAGACGGCAGCACCGCCCCCGCCTTCGACCACGCCCGGCTCGCCGCCGCCCTGACCTTCGCCTCCGGCCAGCCCGCCGATCCCGCCAATCTGCCGATCGAGCGCCTGGCCCTCGACGCCTCCGGCGCCGCCCGCTTCACCGCCGGCGGCGCCAACTGGACCTATTCCCCCGCCACCGGCACATGCAGCCCGGACCCCGCGCCCGATCCCGCCCGTGATCCCGGCAGCCAGCCCGGCGAAGTCCGCTCACCCGACGGCACCCGCGCCGCCTTCCGCCGCGGCCACGATCTCTGGCTCCGCGACACGATCTCCGGCTTCGAGAAGCAGCTCACCTTCGACGGCGCGCGGCACCACGAATACGCCAAGTCCGCCGACATGAACCTCACCACCGTCACGCTCGCGCGCAAGGGCATCACCCTGCCGGCCGTGGTGCTGTGGTCGCCCGATTCGCGGCGTCTGCTGACCTCCCGGCTGGACGAGCGCGCCGTCGCCGACTTCCCGCTGGTCCAGCACGTGCCCGACAGCGGCGCCGCACGCCCGGTGCTGCACACCCTCAAGGTCGCCAACAGCGGCGACCCCGACCTGCCGATGGAACAGCACATCATCATCGACACCATCACCGGCAGCATCATCCCGGCGCAATCCGGCCCGCACGTCACCGGCGTCATGACCTGCATCGAGAAGGAGGAAGCCTGGTGGAGTGCTGATTCCACCCGTGTCTTCTTCCTCGACCGCGACCGCCTCTGGCGCCGCCAGACTCTGCACGAGCTCGATACCCGCACCGGCGCCGTCCGCCCCATCCTCACCGAAACCGCCGACACCTTCATCGACGTCAACCTTTCCGTCACCGGCCTGCCCAACATCCGCGTGCTCGACCGCAGCAACGAGATCGTCTGGTTCTCCCAGCGCGACGGCTGGGCGCATCTGTATCTCCACGACCTGCGCACCGGCGCGCTGAAGCACCGCATCACCCAGGGCGAATGGGTCGTGCGCGACATCGTCCATATCGACGAGGCCGCCCGCCGCATCCACTTCCTCGCCGCCGGAATCGACCCCGAAGCCGACCCCTATCTGCGCACCCTCTGCAGCATCAACCTCGACGGCACCGGCCTCACCGTCCTCACGCCCGAGCCCGGCGACCACGCGCTGGCCATGAAGCAGAAGCGCGTGCCCCGCGACCACATTCGCCCGGAAGCCGAGACCGGCGCCTGGCTGTCGCCCTCCGGCCGCTTCTTCGTGCACACCCATTCCACCCTCGAACGCGCGCCCGTCTCCACCCTGCGCCGCACCGACGGCACCCTGGTCGCCCCCCTCGCCGAAGCAACGCTCGACCCCGCCCTGCAAGCCGCCTGGCGCTGGCCGACTTCATTCCGCGCCCCCGCCGCCGACGGCGAAACCGAGCTGTTCGGCGCGCTCTGGCTGCCCACGGATTTCGACCCGTCGCGGAAATACCCAATCATCGACTACATCTATCCCGGCCCGCAGCGCGGCAACCTGCCCACCGCCATGCTCGCCGACACCCTGCCGGAGCTGTCCCGAAGCTGCCTGCCGCAGGCCTTCGCCGAGCTCGGCTTCGTCGTCGTCATCGTGGACGGCCGCGGCACGCCGTTGCGCTCCAAGGCGTTCCACGACGCCAGCTACGGCAAGCTCTCCGACCCCGGCATGCTCGCCGACCACGTTGCCGTGCTGCACGAGCTCGCCCGCCGCCACAGCTACATCGACCTCGCGCGCGTCGGCATCATGGGCCATTCCGGCGGCGGCTACGCCTCCGTGCGCGCCTTGCTGGAATATCCGCAGGTCTTCCACGCCGCCGTCGCCACCTCCGGCAACCACGACCAGAAGGGCTACAGCTTCTCCTGGTGCGAGAAATACCAGGGCCCGCTGGAACGCCACCCCGACGGCACCACCACCTACGACGCCGCCGCCAACGCCCCGCTCGCCCACCGCCTGCAAGGCAAGCTGCTGCTCGCCCACGGCGACATGGACGACAACGTCCACCCCGCGCTGACCATGCAGCTCATCGCCGCCCTAATCGCAGCCGACAAGGATTTCGACGTCGTCGTTCTGCCGAACGACGACCACACGACGGTGTGGAACAACCGCTACTTCCTGCGCCGGGCGATGGAGTTCATGGTTCGGAGTCTGATCGAATAGGCGAGGGGACGCTGCTCTCTCGCCGGCATCACTCGTTCGGCGGGCGATACGCCACGTTGCTCGTCTTCACCTTCTCCATCGCGCTCTTTGCCTCCTGCGCGGTCATCAGCACATGGGTCTCGAACCGCGTGAAGGCGCCGGTCGCCGACGCCCGCATGCTGGTCGCCACTGCAGATACGTTGTCGGGAAACTCGACGATCGCCAGCCCGTCATATTCGCCCAGCATGAAGAAGTAGTTGTGCAGCTTGCCGCCGAACCCCTCGATCAGTTGCCGGGCAAGCGGCTCACGGTCATGCGGGTTCTGGGTCAGGGCCCGCGAGGTGCTGTCCTTCAGCCCCCACCGGATCGCGTAGAACGGCATCATTTCCTCCTGTTTCTGGTGGCTACACGGTTCGGCGACAGAGGCGGGCGACACCCATCTGATCAACGCACCGGCACGCGGGACGAAAACGCTCAACCGCTCTTCAGATTTCTCCCGGATGGATGGCCGGCACGGCCGCACAGCGGAACCTTACCGCCAAACCCGCCCATCGCGCCACGATTGCATCGACGTGCGCGATCTGCGGCGGTCAAGAAGCGAAGTGGACACGGAGAACACAGAGGACCACAGAGGACACGGAGAAGAATGAATTCTAGTGCGCAAAGCGCGCCTTCATTCCTCAGCCCGACGGCAAGGAAGCATCCAGGCTCAGCTCTTCTCCGTGTCCTCTGTGGTCCTCCGTGTTCTCCGTGTCACCTTCTCTTCCTTGAAACCGCCCCCCCTCAACCCACCGCCCGCGTCAGCATCGGAAAATGCGTATTCCCCCCGGAAAACGCCGGAAACCGCTTGAAGTCCGCCCGCATCTCATGCCGCACCGGCGAGTTCAAAGCTGCCGTCAGCGCCTCCGGTGAATCGAACACCACCTTGTTGCGCTGCATATGTTCCACCCGCGCGAACGGCACGAACCCGCACCAGTCGATGCGGGTATAGATCTCGATCTGCCGTATCCCCGGAAACCGCGCCATGATCGGCGGATGGTGATCGATGTAATGCGCCAGCCACACATTCAGGTCCTCGGCCGCGCCCTCATAGGCCACCAGATAGGTGCAGGGCAGGGCGCCCGCCGGCGTGCGGAAGGCCGGGTCCGGCACCGGAAACGCGCGGGCCAGCATCGCCTGCTGCGTCACCTCGGCCCCCGCCAGGCTCGGCGGGCACGCCGCCCCGGCCAGCGCCTGCAGATGCCCTCCGGCCGCAAGCGCCGCCTCCAGCGCCGCGATCTCTGGGAAATACAGTTGCAGCGCCAGCGCCGGCGACGGTCCGTCGTTCAGATAGGGGTCGCTGGTCGTCGCCGGCGTGTGGATCAGCGCCTGCGCCAGCCCCGGCGTCCGCGCCAGGAATCCCGCCAACGCATCGATCTCGGCGGCGCCGGCTTCGGCCGCACCCCGGAACGTCGCAAACCAGCAGAACGTCATCACGCCCCTCGCGTGTTCAGATACGTCGCATACAGGCTCGTGGTGCCGCAGATGAACAGCCGGTTGCGCTTGGGTCCGCCGAAGCAGCAATTCGCCACCACCTCGGGAATGCGGATCAGCCCCAGCTCGGTGCCGTCCGGCGCATAGCAGCGCACCCCGTCGCCGGAGCTGGTCCACACATTGCCCTGCACATCCACCCGCAGCCCGTCGAACAGGCCGACAGTGCAGGTGGCGAAAACCTCGCCCCCCGTCAGCGACGTTCCGTCCTCCACCACGTCGAACACGCGGATATGGCGTGGCAGGTCGTCGCCATGGGTGAAGCCGGTATCGGCGATGTACAGTTTCGACTCGTCGGGCGAGAACGCCAGCCCGTTCGGCTTCTCGAAATCCGTCGCCACCGCCGCCACCGCGCCGCTTGCGGGATCGATCCGATACACGTGGCACGCGCCGATCTCCGACGCCGCCGCATCCCCCTCGTAGTCGGAATCGATGCCGTAACTGGGATCGGTGAACCAGATGCTGCCGTCCGACTTCACCACCACGTCGTTCGGCGAGTTGAACCGCTTGCCCTGCCAATCGCGCGCCAGCACCGTGCGGCTGCCGTCATGCTCGGTGCGCGCCACCACCCGGCTGCGATGGTGGCGCGCACCAGCCGCCCCTCCCGGTCCACGGTGTTGCCATTGGAGTTATTGGCCGGCTCGCGGAAGACGGAAACCGAGCCGTCCGTCTCGTCCCAGCGCAGCATCCGGTTGTTGGGAATGTCCGACCACACCAGGTAGCGCCCGGCCGGGAAATAGGCCGGCCCTTCGGCCCAGCGGCACCCGGTGAACAGCTTCTCCACATGCACGTTGCCCATCACGAGCCGGCGGAATCGTGGGTCCCGCACTTCGAAATCGCTGGTCAGCATCGTTTCGTCTTCCCCCTCTGCGCCCGCCAGGATGGGCCGGCAGGGCAGGGCAGGCAATGCGCCCGGGCCATACGCGCCAGGGCCATCAGGTATGCGTGCCGGAACATCGCAAGTGATGTTCTGGACATCAATGTTGCAGGGTGGTATGGCCTTCCCTTGCGAAACGGAGCGTTCATGATTACCGCCGCCCAGATGCGTGCCGCCCGGGCCCTGCTCGGTATCGACCAGCGCCAGCTTGCCGAGCTTTCGGGTGTCTCGCTGCCGACCATCCAGCGGATGGAGGCGAGCGAGGGCAATGTGCGGGGAGTCGTCGACACGCTGACCAAGGTGGTCGAGGCGTTCGATGCCGCCGGCGTCGAGCTCATCGGCGAGAACGTCAGAAGCGTCGGCAACGGTCGCGGCGTGCGCTTCAAGATCCCCAGAACCCCGAACGGCGGTACCGATTAGCGACAGAAACCCGCGACGGCGGCCGCCGGATTCATCACCCGACGATGCCGCCGCGCACGCGGCTGGAAAGAACGGATTGTGATGGTTGCGCCGACACGTGAGCCTACCTTCGCCGAACAATTCACCCCCAAGCTGGTCACCATCCTGCGCGAGGGCTATGGCCTCGCCGGCCTGAAGGCCGACGCCCTTGCCGGCCTGACCGTTGCGATCGTGGCACTGCCGCTGTCCATGGCCATCGCCATCGCCTCCGGCGTCACGCCGGACCGGGGCCTCTACACCGCGATCGTCGGCGGCTTCATGGTCTCGGCCCTGGGCGGCAGCCGGTTCCAGATCGGCGGGCCGGCCGGCGCCTTCATCGTCCTGGTGGCGGCGACCGTCGAGCAGCACGGCGTCGATGGCCTGATCCTGGCAACCATGCTCTCCGGCCTGATCCTGCTCGTGGTCGGGTTCCTGCGGCTTGGCACCTTCATCAAATACATCCCCTATCCGGTCACCGTGGGCTTCACCTCCGGCATCGCGATCATCATCCTGGCCAGCCAGTTCAAGGAGCTGCTGGGCCTGACCCTGCCGGGCAAGGAGCCGGGGCCGTTCATCCCGAAGCTCGAGGCCCTGGGTGCCGCGCTGCCGACGATCAACGTCGCCGCGGTCGGCGTGGCGGCGCTGTCGATCGGCATCATCATCGCCCTGCGCCGGTTCCGCCCGCACTGGCCGGGATTCCTGATCGCCGTCGGCCTCGCGTCAGTGCTCACCTGGCTGTTCGGCCTGCCGGTGGAAACGATCGGCACCCGCTTCGGCGGCATCCCGCAGACGCTGCCGGCGCCGCATCTGCCGGACCTGTCGCCCGAGAAGATCAGCGCGGTGCTGCCCGCGGCCCTCTCCTTCGCGCTGCTCGGCGGCATCGAGAGCCTGCTGTCCGCCGTGGTCGCGGACAGCATGACCGGCCGCCGGCACCGCTCCAATTCCGAGCTGGTCGGCCAGGGTGTCGCGAACGTCGCTTCGGCGCTGTTCGGCGGCTTCTGCGTCACCGGCACCATCGCGCGCACCGCCACCAACGTCAGAACCGGCGCGCGCGGGCCGGTCTCGGGCATGCTGCACGCGGTCTTCCTGTTCCTGTTCATGCTCGTGGCCGCTCCGCTCGCCAGCTACATCCCGCTCGCCGGGCTTGCCGCCGTGCTCGCCGTCGTGGCCTGGAACATGGCCGAGAAGCACCAGTTCGCGGTGCTGATCCGGGCCTCGCGCGGCGACGCGATCGTGCTGCTCGCCACCTTCCTGCTCGTCGTCTTCCGCGATCTGACCGAGGGCATCATCGTCGGCTTCGGCATCGGCGCGCTGCTGTTCCTCCACCGCATGGCGCAGGCCGTCGAGATCGAGGGCTCCCGGTTGATCGTGGAGCCGGACCTGCCCGACACCATCAACGGCAACGGCCGCAAGCCCTATGACGTGGCGCTGGCGACGGACCCGGACGTGGTCGTCTACCGGATTTCCGGCGCGTTCTTCTTCGGCGCGGCCGCCAGCGTCGCCGCCGCGCTCGATCGCATCGGCGAGCACCCGAAAGCCTACGTGATCGACTTCTCGGCGGTGCCGGTCGTCGACTCCACCGCCGCCGCAACGATCCAGGGCTTTGCCCGCCAGGCGCGGCGGCACGGCGCCGCCGTCTACCTCGCCGGCGCCCGCCCGGCCATCCGCCGCGTGCTGCTGACCCACGGCGTCCGCCCGCCGCTTGTCCGGTTCAGAAGCACGCTGTCCGACGCGCTCTCGGCCGCGCACCGGAAAGCCGACGGGGCGCAGGACACCGATCCCGCACCCGCCAAGGTGGCGTAAGGGGGGCACCGGGCCGCCCATTCACCACGATCGCCTGCGCCGGACCGCCACGCCAATCGACAATGATGCGCGCCGCCCGGATCGCGTATACGTTTCCCTACCGAGTGGAACGACCGCCGTCACGGGACATTCCCCGCCGGCAACCAACATCGGCGAGGGCCCCGTGGAATCGATGCTTGATGCCTGGCTCAAGGACCGCCCCTGGCTGCTGGCCGACGGCGCCGCCGCCACCAACCTGTTCGACCGCGGCCTCGCCCCCGGCGACGCGCCGGAGCTGTGGAACGAGTCCCGCCCCAGGGACATCCGCCGCCTGCACCAGGACTTCATCGACGCCGGCGCCGACATCATCCTCACCAACTCCTTCGGCGCCAACGCCCGCCGCCTGCGGCTGCACGACGCCGAGGACCGCACCCACGCCCTGAACGAACTGGCCGCCCGCCACGCCCGCGCGGTCGCCAACGCCGCCCAGCGCCAGGTCATCGTCGCCGGCTCCGTCGGCCCCACCGGCGATCTGCTCGCCCCCCTCGGCCCGCTCACCGAGGACGAGGCCGTCGCGGTCTTCACCGAGCAGATCCAGGGCCTGAACGCCGGCGGCGCCGACCTCGTCTGGATCGAGACCATGTCCGCCATCGCGGAGATGCGCGCCGCCGCCACCGCCGCCGCCCGCGTCGGCATGCCCTACGTCGTCACCGCCAGCTTCGAGGCGGCGGGCAGCACCAGCACGGGCGTCACCCCCGCCGCCATGGCCGAGGCCGCCGGCGCCTTCTACCCCGCGCCCCACGGCATCGGCTGCAATTGCGGCGCCGGCCCCGCCGACCTGATCTGCTCCGTGCTCGCCCTCACCGAAGCGATGCCGGACGCCGTCGTCATCGCCAAGGCCAATTGCGGCCTCCCCCAGCGCCAGGGCGACCGCCTCATCCATCCCGGAACGCCCGAGCTGATGGCCGAATACGCCCGCCTGGCCGTCGACGCCGGCGCGCGCATCATCGGCGGCTGCTGCGGCACCACCGCCACCCACCTGGCCGCCATGCACCAGGCCCTGGCCGCGCACACGCCCCGCCCGCGCCCCGATCCCGCCCAGGTGGTGGCCGCACTCGGCCCCCTCGCATCCCCGCCGCTGCAACCGGCGCGCTGAAACCGGGGCAGGGAAGGGAAGTGGACACGGAGAGCACAGAGGGCCACGGAGGACACGGAGAAGGGCCGTGCGGGGGCGCTGGCCTTGCCATGCGGCTTGAGAGGAAGGCGCGCTGCGCGCGCAAGCATTTCTCTTCTCCGTGCCCTCCGTGGCCCTCCGTGATCTCTGTGTCCCCTTATCTTCCTTCCCGCAACATCGTGCATGACGCGACCCGCCTTGCCGGTCTAGGAACGCGCAGGCACAGACAGGAGACCATGCCCGTTGGCACCCAGGCCGGATGAAGGCGAACGCTTCCTCGACGCGCTGAAGGCCAGCCCGCGCCCGGGCGCCCCGCCCGCATCCGACGACGCCGCCTTCCTCCATGGCGTAGGCGAGCGCCTGCGCCTGCTGCGCGCCCGGCGCGGCATGACCCGCCGCATCCTCTCCCGGCAATCCGGCGTCTCCGAACGCTACATCGCGCAGATGGAAGCCGGCGGCGGCAACGTCTCCATCCTGCTGCTGCGCGCCATCGCCCGCGCCCTCGGCGTCCCCGCCACCGACCTGCTCGCCGACCAGCCCGAACACGCCGCCGACACCGCGCTGTTGGACGATCTGCTCGCCCGCCTGACCCCCGACCAGCGCCGCGAAGCCCGTGCCCTGCTGGCCCGGCATTTCGGCGCGCAGCCACACCCTGGCCGCGCCACCCGCATCGCGCTCATCGGCCTGCGCGGCGCCGGCAAATCCTCCCTCGGCCGCCGGCTCGCCGAGCAGCGCCGCGTGCCCTTCTACGAGCTCGACCGCGAGATCGAGCGCGAAGCCGGCACGGAGCTGCGCGAGATCTTCGAGCTGCACGGCCAGGGCGGTTTCCGTCGGCTGGAACGTGCCGCCCTGGAACGCCTGCTCGCGACCGGGTCCGGCGCCGTCATCGCCACCGGCGGCAGCATCGTCGCCGACGCCGCCACCTTCGCCCTGCTGCTGAGCCACTGCCGCACCGTCTGGGTCCGCGCCGCGCCAGAGGAACACATGCAACGCGTTCTCGACCAGGGCGACCTCCGCCCCATGCAGGACAACCGCCAGGCCATGAAGGACCTCCGCGCCATCCTCGCCAGCCGCGAATCCCTCTACGCCCGCGCCGACCACATCCTCGACACCTCCGGCCAGACGCTGGACGAAAGCGTCAACGCCCTCGTAACGCTCCTGAAGTAAAACACCATCTTCCCCCTCCCCTTGCGGGAGGGGCCGGGGGAGGGGTGCCTACCGAAGACCGCCAGATAGCCCCGCACCCAACCTGCGCCACCACCGCGCCACCCATCACCCGCCCGGCCTACCCGACAACCGCCTGCGGCCGCCGCTCCAGCACCTCGTAATGCCCCGCGCGCGCCTCGAACCGCGCCAGCACCGCCCGCGCCTGCGCCGGCACGTGGCTCGCCGCGTAGTCCTCGCCGGTAAACGCCTTGATCGCCTCGATATCGTCGAACCACATCAGGGTCACGAACTCGACCTCATGGCCGACCGCGCGCCGCATCAGGTCGATATGCCGGAACCCCGCAATGCCCCTTTCCTCGATGCCCGGAATCACCTGCCCCCGAACCACCGCCTCATAGGCGGCCGCATTTCCCGGCGTGGTCCAGCCACGCCATATCCGGCAGATCATCGCTCCCGACCTCCGCGGTTGAGCTTGCAGGCTCGCACAGCCGCCCGTCCGCGTCCCGGCGCAGGCGGCCCGCGCCGCGATCAACATGTCGCAGGCGCATACCGGCGGCCATGAAGAATGACCGCTGGTACGAGTCGTTATTTTGCGCACCGCCGCCCACCAAGCCCGCGACAGGCACGCGCTTGCGTGCCGCAAGCGGATCGGCGCGCGATACCAACGGCCCCTGACGATGGAAGGGTCATCGTCAAGGGCCGTTGGCATCAATCCCCGCGCACGCCGGCCGCCAACGCCACCTCGCGCGCCACCGCCGCGCGAAAGCACTCGGGAATGTCCCGCGCCTTCCCGGTGTCCCGATCCACGAACACGCAGACATAGCGCCCCTCGAACGACACCCGCCTGTCCGCCACCGTCCGGCCCACCAGCTCGAACGCCAGCGACGACCGCCCCGCCTGCTTCAGCGCCACCGTCGTATCCAGCGCGTCGCGCGGCGTCACCGACGAGCGCATGTCCATGCTCATATGCACGAACGGGCTGCCCATGTTCATGTCGTGGTTCAGCCGGTACCAGTCGATGCCCAGCCGGTCCAGGAACCACTCCTCGATCGCCTCCATGCACCACTGCGGAAAGCGCGCGGTATAGGCGATATTGGCCGCATCCGTGTCCCACCACGCCACCCGGCGCCGATGCACGAACAATCCGTTGGTCCCTGTCATGTGGTCCCTGTCATGCCGTTCCGCATCCAGACCGCCAGTTCCCGCCAGCGCGCTCCCAGGTAGCGCTGCCTGCGCCCCTGCGCAACGCGGATACGCCGCGGCGTCAGGCGCGCGCCCGGCAGGGTCCGCGCATGCCTCACGAAAGCGCGCCCGGCCTGCGTTAAGTTGACAAGGCCGGCCTGTTCCCGGTGCCGCGCGGCGGAGCATCCTGAGGCGACAGGAACCCGCCGGGATTCAGCCCGCCCATCGAAGGAGGAGGCTGTCATGCAACGACGCACCCTGCTGGGCGCGACGGCCACAGCCGTCGCCGCCATGGCGGCCACACGCGCCGCCGCCGATCGCCTGCCGCTGGGCGACCTCACCGGCACGCGCTATCCCGATCCGCGCGTCGAGGTGCTGGACAAGCGGTTCAAGTACAAGGTCGGCAACGCCGCCATCGAGCGCATCGCCACCGGATTCCGCTGGGCCGAAGGCCCGGTCTATGTCCGCGACGGCGGCTATCTGCTGTGGAGCGACATTCCCAACAACCGGATGATGCGCTGGCTGGAGGAAGACGGCCATGTCAGCGTCTTCCGCACCCCCTCCAACTACAGCAACGGCAACACCCGCGACCGCCAGGGCCGGCTGCTGACCTGCGAGCACGACGCGCGCCGCGTCACCCGCACCGAGCCCGACGGCACCATCACGGTGCTGATGGACAGCTTCAACGGCAAGAAGCTGAACGCACCGAACGACATCGTGGTCGCCGCCGACGGTGCGGTGTGGTTCACCGATCCGGGCTACGGCATCTTCGGCGACTACGAAGGCCACAAGGCCGAGCTGGAGCTGCCCGCGCAGGTCTACCGGCTGGACCCGGCCACGGGAAAGGCCACCGTGGTCGCGGACAGTTTCGACAAGCCGAACGGCATTGCCTTCTCACCCGACGAGAAGAAGCTCTACATCATCGACAGCGGCATCACGCATGGCGGGCGCTCCAACATGCGGGTGTTCGACGTGAACGGCGACAAGCTCGCCAACGACAAGATCTTCGCCGAGAATTTCGCCCCCGGCTTCACCGACGGCGTGCGGACCGATACCGACGGCAATGTCTGGTGCAGCATGGGCTGGGCTGATCCGAAAGAGGACGGCGTGCGGTGCTACGCCCCGACCGGCGATCTGATCGGCAAGATCCATCTGCCGGAAACCTGCGCCAATCTGTGCTTCGGCGGCAAGAAGCGGAACCGCCTGTTCATGGCCGCCAGCACGTCGGTTTACGCCGTGTATGTCGACGCCGCCGGCGCGCTGAAGCCGTGACTTTCCGGGTGCGGCCGAGGGACGCACGCCCCGGCCGCACCACGACGCCCCGCCGGGCCGTCGCCGCTCACTTCGGCCGCGTCAGCGCCAGCCAGCCTGCCATCAACCGCTGGGCCTCGTCGGCAAAACTTTCCGCCAGCACCCGCACGGCGCCGATCCGGTCGATGCGGAAGTGCCGGTAGTCGTTGCGCAACTCGCACCAGGCGCAAATCAGCGTGGCATCGACGTAATACTCCACGGCGATCGGCCGCACCGTCCGGCTGGTGTTGGCGTTATTCGCATCGACATACGCAATCCGCAGCTTGCGCGCATCGCGGATGGCAGAGCGGATTTCCGAGAGATCGACAATGCCCGGCGCCGGCGCGCCGCGATGCGAGACATGGAAGGGTGCCGCCACCAGGTGCCCGCGCATCCCCTCCGGCACGACGGAAGCGAGCTTGGCGACGACGGTGCGCGCCGCGGCGGTCAGCCCAGGGTCGCCGGTCCGATGCAGCAATTGCAGTCCGATCGCGATCGCCTCGGCCTCCTCGTCGGTGAACATCAAGGGCGGCAGCTCGAAGCCGCGGCGCAGCACATAGCCGAGCCCCGCCGCGCCCTCGATCGGCACGCGCCGCGCCTGCAGCGTCGCGATATCGCGATAGACGGTGCGCGGCGCGACCTCAAGCTCGGCCGCAATAGCCGCCGCAGTAATCGGAGTGCGCGCGAGCCGCAACACCTGGATGATGTCGAACAGCCGATCCGCCCGACGCATCGACCCAATCCCAAACGCTGCTGACAGCACGCTGTCAGCAAGGGGAGCGTAGTCTCCCCATCATCCAGCAGGAAGGAGTTCCGTCATGTCGATGATCTTTCCACGCATCCCCTCGCATCAGCTCCCGGCGCCGAACTGGACGCCGGAGACGGTCGGGCCGAGCCATCCGCCCCAGCAACCGGACCAGCCCCGGCTGCTCGCCTTGATCCGCGCAGCTTGGCGGCGCCGGCGTTCCCGCATCGACCTGTCACGGCTCGATGCCCGCATGCTCAAGGATATCGGCCTGACCTACGCCGATGTCGACCAGGAGGCGAACAAGCCGTTCTGGCGCCCGTGATGAACGACGCCTGAGAGGCCCGGGGGTTCGCGCGGAGACGCACCGAACCCCCGGCACAGGCCCGAACGGGCGCTGATCGCCCCACATCATTCACCGAATGGTGATCGCTATACGCTGCGGGGCACGCCCGGCTGACCCAGCGTGCATTCGAGACTTTCACGGTCCCACTGCCCGGCATCGGCGGCGGCGGCGTAGGTCGTCTGAAGGAATGCCAGCAATGTCGCGCGCGGATCGCCGGCGGTGCGAACCGCGTCATAAGGCAGGATGAACTCGCCGAGCGCTGCGTTGTAGGCCGCGGCCGCAGGCTCGATGCGCGCCGTGCGATAGCCGGCCGGCTCCGGATAAGCGTAGGAATAATACGCCGCCTCGGGCGCGCTATCGTTGCCCGGCCAGAACCCGGCGCTGCTGACTTCGTGGGAGTAGGCCTCGCGCACAACGGCGTCGGGAAGGTTCGCCACGCCACCGGGATGCAGCGGCGCGCGCCGCCCCGAGAACCGGGTGACCGCCAGATCGAAGCTGCCCCAGAAGAAGTGCACCGGGCTGACTTTTCCCAGAAAGCCGGTGCGGAACTGCGCCATGACGCGATCGCTGAGCAGAAGAACCTGCCAGAAGCGATGCGCGTAATCGGCATCGTAGGCCCTGTGCTTCTGGTCCTGGTCGAACGGAATCGCGTTAGGGATTTCGTTCGGCGTCTTGTGAATCGCCACGCGAATGCCGATGCCCTGAAGCGCCGCCATCACGACGGCGTAGAAATCCGCAACCGAACGCGGCCTCAGCGCGATCCTGCGCAGGGCGCCACGACTGTCGGAGATCACGAGATGATGATCGATGAAGTCGAAATCGATCGAGAACGAGCGGTCCCCATACGGGATGGGCGAGGTGCCCAGTCCGCGCACCGTTACGTACAATGTGCTGTGCCAGGAGTGGTTGACCCAGGGCGTCAGGGCAAGCCGGATCTTGCCCACGATCTGGGTCCATAAATGGAGAGTCGCGCACGTATCCCGCCAGGCGGAATACGAAAGCTCCGGCCATTGCTCCCGCTCTACCACCGGCTCGTTCTGCGACATGACCATCTCCCCAACCGCCCTTCCGCCGATATGGCGGCTACCAGGGCGGCACCCTAGTGTCCTGCCCCGTCAGTACGTCTCCGCGTGATACCGCCCGCCTTCCAGCATCCGCGCCCGCAGCGCCGGCCAGTCGATCCCATATTGCCGGCCGATATCGCTCATCGCCTGCTCGACCCCATCCTCCAGCCCGCGCAGCCCGCAGACGAAGACATGCGTGGTCTCCCGCCGCAGCAGCTCCGCCACGTCGCCGGCGCGCGTGCGCATCCGGTCCTGCACGTATTCGCGCGGCGCCCCCGGCCGGCGCGAGTACACCAGCTCCTTGTCCAGCACTCCGGCCGGCACTTTCTGCAGCGGCCCGAAATACGGCAGCTCCTGCGGCGTGCGCGCGCCGAAGAACATCAGCAGCTTGCCGCGCACCGTCGAGCTGGTGCGCCGCCGCCGCTCGGTGAAGCCCCGGAACGGGGCCGCCCCCGTGCCGGTGCAGATCATCACGATGTCCGCATCAGGATCGTCAGGCATCAGGAAGGTGGCACCATACGGCCCCACCACCTGCACCTTCTCCCCCAGCTTCAGGTCGCACAGATAGGTCGACGCGACGCCCTGGAACACGCCGCCATCCCGCGGCTCCCGCACGCGCTTCACCGTCAGCGCCAGGTTGTTCGTGTTCGGCCGCTCGCCGTCGCGCGACGAGGCAATGGAATACAGCCGCATCGCATGCGGCCCGCCCGCCGCATCCGTGCCCGGCGGCAGGATGCCGATCGACTGCCCTTCCAGCACCGGAAACGGCACCGTGCCGAAATCAAGAATGATATGCCGCACATCGGATTCCGCATCCGCCGCGGTGATGCGGAAATTCCCCGTCACCGTGGCGATCGCCGGATTGTCGCGATTGAACAGATTGATCCGCGGCTTGGACGCCGTGGCCGGCGCGCGCGCCCGCCCGCCGGCCCGCGCATGCGCTTCGGCCAGCAACGCGGATGCTTCATCCTCGATCGCCTCCAGGGATTCGGTCGCACCCTCGGCCGGCCGCGGCGGCAGCTCGTTCCAGCCGAACTGGTCGTCCACCGTGAACGGCTGCTCCACCATGAACCAGTTGTCGATGGAGCCGGTGGGGCAGGGGGCCACACAGTCCATGCAGAAATTGCAGACGGCGGCATCGACCACGTAGTTGTTGGCGTCATGCGTGATCGCGCCCACCGGGCAGGTCGCCTCGCAGGTGTTGCAGCGAATGCAGATTTCCGGATCGATCAGATGCTGCTTCACGCGCGCCACGGCGGTCATTGCCCGACTCCCCATCTGCCAAGGCAAGGCCAGGGGCTTTGCCCCTGGACCCCAGCAAAGGCGAAGCCTTTGCAATCCCACACTCTCTTGGCTGTATCAACGATCTTCAGTTGATATCAACTGAGGAAAGCGCGCTCAGCCAAGAGAGTAACGGGTTTCCAAAGGCCCACGGCCTTTGGCGGGTCCAGGGCAGAGCCCTGGCCTTCACTCATGAATCTTCACGTACTCGAAATTGCCGGGCTTGTTATCGATCCCCACCTTCGGCGCCGCGATCCACCCGGCATAGGCACCGGTCTCATGCACCGGCTGCATCAGGCTGGTGATGTACAGGTTGTCGTCCGCCGAGGGCAGGAAGTCGTCCTTGTGTGCCGCCCATTCGTCCGCCAGCAGGATGTTTCCCATGGTATCCGCCTTCACCGCGGAGAACTCCCCGATCGCCCGGTTGAACGCCACGTGCGGCAGCGTCAGGCGATAGGCGAACCCGGCCTTCTCGATCACTTTGTTCCAGCGCGACACGCCGCCCGCGGCATCCACCACGAAGTCGTCGCGCAGCCGCATGTTCAGCGCCGACAGCGCCGGCACCTGCTCTTCCGCGATCTTCCCGTCCACCAGGCGCAATACCGGATAGGTGTCGCCCAGCAGCTGGTGATCGTCGGCGAGCTTGTCCTCGCGGTAGCGCCCTTTCAGCCCCGCGTTGAACGCGTTCGCCGCGTTGGTCGAGATCTCGTTGCCGAACAGGTCGAGCGTCAGCGAGAAATGCAGGTTGATCTTCTTCTGGATGGTCGGCAGGTCGATCACGCCCAGCTTGCGCACGGCCTCGATGTCGGCGGGATCGGCGATCCCCGCCGCCTTCATCGCCTCGCAGGTCCGCTCCACCACGCGCGACACGCCGGTCTCGCCCACGAACATGTGGTGCGCTTCCTCGGTCAGCATGAAGCGGCAGGTGCGGCTCAGCGGATCGAAGCCCGACTGCGCCAGCGCCTCCAGCTGCATCTTGCCGTCGCGGTCGGTGAAATAGGTGAACATGAAGAAGCTGAGCCAGTCCGGCGTCGCCTCGTTGAACGCGCCGAGCATGCGCGGCGTGTCCTGGTGGCCGGAGCGGCGGCGCAGCAGCTCTTCGGCTTCCTCGCGCCCCTGCGTGCCGAAATACTTCTGCAGCAGGTACACCATCGCCCACAGATGCCGGCCTTCCTCGACATTCACCTGGAACAGGTTGCGCATGTCGTACAGGGACGGGGCGGTGGCGCCGAGATGCCGCTGCTGCTCCACCGAAGCGGGCTCGGTGTCGCCCTGGATCACCAGCAGGCGGCGCAGCATGGCGCGGTATTCGCCGGGCACGTCCTGCCACACCGGCTCGCCCTTGTGCTTGCCGAACGGAATGGTGCGGCCTTCCACGGCCGGCGCCAGCAGGATGCCCCATTTGTATTCGGGCATCTTCACGTAGTCGAACTTGGCCCAGCCTTTCGGGTCCACGCTGACGGCGGTGCGCAGATAGACCAGCGCCTGCTGGAACCCCTCAGGGCCCATGTCGCGCCACCAGTCGATATAGCCGGGATGCCAGGTCTCCAGCGCCTTGCGCACGCGAAGGTCCTCGCTCAGGCCCACATTGTTCGGAATCAGGCCGTCGTAATCGACGTTCATGCCTTCGAGCATTGCCACGGTCCTCGTCCTATACGCGTTGCTTGTCGTAGCTGGGCTGGATGCCGCTGCCGTAGCGTTTCAGCGCGCCGTCCTCGCCGACGGCGTTGGGCCGCTGGAACACCCAGTTCTGCCACGCCGTCAGCCGCCCGAAGATGCGGGTTTCCATCGTCTCCGGCCCGGCGAAGCGCAGATTGGCTTCCATGGCCGTCAGCGCATCGGGGGAGAAGCTGGCGCGTTCTTCCAGCAGCATGCGCACCTCATCGTCCCAGTCGATCTCGTCATAGGCCACCGTGATCAGCCCGAGCGCATCGGCCTGCGCGCTGTCCAGCGCCGCCCCGATCGTCGCCCGCGCCCGGTCCACGCTGTCGGGCTCGCCGAGGAAGCGGGTCTGCAAACGCGTCAGTCCGTTGGCCATGGGATAGGCGCCGAAATTCAGCGGGCTCAACCGCAATGTGGCCGGCGGCTTGTTGTCGCCGCTGCGCGCGCCGGTGAACATCAGCCCGCGATCAGCGGCGAACACCAGTTCCGCCAGGGTGCCCGCGAAACAACTGCCCGGCTCGATCAGCGCGATCAGGCTGCGCGAGGTCAGGTCCACGCGCTTGAGCACGCGCTTGAGATAATGCCGGATCTCGCGCACCAGCCAGTCGGATCTGTGCGCCTCCAGCAGTGCATCGGCCGCCAGCACCGCCTCCGGATCGCCTTCGCTGCGAAACACCAGCAACCCCAGTTCGGGCTCGTTCAGCCGCAGATGCAGGATGGCGTCATCCAGTTCCCGCGCCATCGCCAGCGGCCAGAACGCCGCCCCCTCGGCATGAATGCCCGCGAGGTCGGAGGGCAGCGCCCCCGGTCCCTGGATGGTGATGGCAGCCTGCCGCGCGGCGCGGTCCAACGCGACGCGCACATGCGGATAGATCACCCCATTTTCTGAAAAGCCGCGTTGCAACGGCGTGAGTTCGATGCCCTTCGCATCCGCCGGCCGGTCCGAGTGCGCGGCGAACTCCGCCGCCCGCTGCGCCACCGTCGCCTCCCAGGCCGAGGGCGGCACGATCTCGTCCACCAGGCGCCAGTCGATGGCGCGCTTGCCGCGCACGCCTTCCTCCTGACAGCAGAACACGTCCGCCAGGTCGCGGCGCACCTTGCGCTTGTCGGTCAGCCGCGTCAGCCCGCCGGTGCCCGGCAGCACCGCCAGCAGCGGCGTTTCCGGCAGCGCCACGGTGCTGCGCCGGTCGTCGATCAGCATGACGTGGTCGGCCGTCACCGCGATCTCGTAGCCGCCGCCCGCGCAGGCGCCGCTGACGGCGGCGATGTAGGTCTGGCCGGAATTCTCGGTGGCGTCCTCGATGGACATGCGGGTCTCGTTGGTGAACTTGCAGAAATTCACCTTGTGCGCGTGCGTGGCCTTGCCGAGCATGCGGATATTCGCGCCGGCGCAGAACACGTTGTCCTTGCCGGAGCGCAGCACCACGGCGCGCACCTGCGGATGCTCGAAGCGCAGCCGCTGCACCGCGTCGTTCAACTCGATATCCACGCCGAGGTCGTAGGAGTTGAGCTTTAGCTCATAGCCTTCGAACAGCCCGCCGGCGGGATCGACATCCATCACCAGATGCGCGACCGGCCCTTCGAAGCGGAGCTTCCAGTGCTTGTAACGGGTCGGATTCGTCTGGAAATCGATACGTTCCATCTCCGGCCTTCCTGTGGTGGAAATGTATTATCTTGCCGATATCGCATATTGCAAGGCCAGAATCACCAGAGTTATGCGATATAATGCAACTCTACGGTTCGTGAACCCGGAAGATGCGATGCGCGAAATCCGTTATGGCGGATAATGATTCCGTGGGCGCTTCGAACTGCGGAGCGTGCTTCGCATCGAGCAGCACCGTCTCGACCGGACAATACGCCACTTCCTCGGCGATGTGCGGTTGCGCCACGGTGCCGTAGGGATCGTCCAGCCCCTGCAGTTGCAGCACGGGCACGCGGATATGGGCCAGCGCGTCGGTGATGTCCCAGGCGCGGAAAGCGGGATCGAGCCACGCCCCGTTCCAGCCCCGGAAGGCCACGTCCACGTTGTCATGGTACCGCGCCAGCCGCGCCCGCAGGTCCCCCGTCTCGTAAGCCGTGCGGGCCTGGGCGATCGCGTCCAGGCAGATGGCCTCGACGAAATAATGCGGCGAGAGCAGCGCCAGCCCGCGCACCCGGAAATCCTGCACGCCGCCGGCATAGAGCGCGGCGATGGAGGCGCCGTCGGAATGACCCACCAGGATGCAGCGGCGGATGCCGGCCGCGTCCAGCACCCGGCCGAGCATGTCCCGCGCCTCGTCGTGCATGTAGCTGACGGGGCGGGGCAGGGGCACCGGGTCGGACGTGCCGTAGCCCAGGCGGGAATAGGCGAACACCCCGAACCCCGTGGCCGCCGCCAGCTTCTCCGGGAAGCCCCGCCACAGCGCCACACAGCCCAGCCCCTCGTGCAGCAGTACCAGCGTCGGCGCCACGTCCGGGCCGGGGCCCCACCAGGCGGTCTCGATCCGCTTGCCGTCCAGCGTGATCATGCCCGCAGCAGGAAGCGCTGGATCTTGCCGGTCGCGGTCTTGGGCAGGCTGTCGACGACCTCGATCCAGCGCGGGTATTTCCAGGCGCCGGCGCGTTCCTTCACATGCTCCTTCAGCAGCTCGTACAGAGTGTCGGGATCGATGTGGCTGGCGCTGTCCTGCAGGATCACGAACGCCTTGGGCTTGATCAGCCCGTCGCGATCGGGATGGCCGACCACGGCCGCCTCCAGCACCGTGGGGTGGGAGACCAGGGCGGACTCCACCTCGAACGGCGACACCCACACGCCGCTGACCTTGAACATGTCGTCGGCGCGGCCCCAGTAGCGGTAGCAGCCATCGGCCTCGCGCACATAGGTGTCGCCGGTGCGGGTCCACTCGCCCTGGAAGGTGCGGCGCGTCTTGGCGCGCTGGTTCCAGTAGCCCTCGGCCGCGGTGGGGCCGCGCACCAGCAACTCGCCGCTCTCGCCGTCCGCCACGTCCTGGTCGTGCTCGTCCACGATCCTCAGCGCGTAGCCGGGCACGGCGGTGCCGGTGGTGCCGTAGCGCACCGCGCCGGGGCGGTTGCTGACGAAGATGTGCAGCATTTCCGTCGAGCCGATGCCGTCGAGGATGTCCACGCCCACCGCCTGCGACCAGCGCTGCCCCACCGCCTCCGGTAGCGCCTCGCCGGCGGAGATGCAGTGGCGCAGCCGTGCGGACCCCGCACCCGGGCCGATGCCGGGATGGGCCAGCAGCGCCGCGTACAGCGTCGGCGCGCCGTAGAACAGGGTGGGCTGGAACCGCTGCATGGTTGCCAGCACCGCGGCCGGCGTCGGCCGGTCCGGCAGCAGCACCGCGGCACCGCCCACCGCCATCGGGAAGGTCATGGAGTTGCCGAGCCCATAGGCGTGGAAGATCTTCGAGGCCGAGAACGTCACGTCGTCCGGCCCGATGCCCAGCACCTGGCGGGCGTAGCTGTCATAGGTGCCGCGCAGGCTGCCATGCACGTGCTTCGTGCCCTTCGGCGCTCCGGTGGAGCCCGAGGAATACAGCCAGAACGCCACCTCGTCCGGCGAGGCCGTCACCGCCTCGGCCCGCGGCTCGCCGGCCGCCAGGAACGCCTCGAAGCCGATCTGGTCCGGCCCGGCGGCGCCGGAGACGATCACCAGGCGCAGGTCCTTCTGCGCCTGCAGCACCGGCTGCACCGCGGCCAGCAGGGGGGCGGAGATCACCACTGCCTCGGCCCGGCTGTCGGCGAGGATGTAGCCGATCTGCTCGTGCGGCAGCAGCGTGTTGACGGGCACCGGCACCACGCCGGCCTGCAGCGCGCCCCAGAAGGCGACCGGGAAATCGACGGTGTCCTGCATGATCAGCACCACCCGCCGCTCTCGCCCGACGCCGGCGCGGGCCAGGGCGGTGGCGAACCGGCTGCACGCCGCCTGCAGCCCGGCATAGCTGAGGCTGCGGGCCGGATCGGCGAAGGCCAGCCGCTCGCCGCGCCCCTCGTTCACGTGCCGGTCCACAAACCACGCGAAGGCGTTGCCGTTGAAGTCCATCCGTTCCCCCCTTTGCGCCCCGGGCAAATCTGACCCGCGCGCTGTCCGCCGTGCTTGCCGCAGTGCAGCGTGGCCCCTAACGTCGGCGCATGTCCGCCACCGCATCCGCTGCCGATTTGATCTTTCCCCGCCCTGTGCCGCCGGCGCCAGGGGAAATCGCCGAGATCGCGCCGGGCATCTTGTGGCTGCGGCTGGCGCTGCCGTTCCAGCTGGACCACGTGAACATCTACCTGCTGGAGGACGGGCCCGGCTGGGCGGTGCTGGACACCGGCATCGCCGACCTGCGCACGCGCACGGTGTGGCAGAGCGTGCTGGCCGAGCGGCTGCAGGGCCGGCCGCTGACCCGGCTGATCGTGACCCATTTCCACCCCGACCATCTGGGCCTCGCCGGCTGGATGACGGAGGAGCTGGGGCTCGAGCTGTACATGAGCCAGGTGGAATACCTGCAAGGGCTGAACCTGCGCCACAACCCGGCCGCACTCGGCACCGCCTCGCACCGGGACTTCTACCTGAAGCACGGCCTGGACCCCGCGACCACCGCCACGGTGATGAGCCGCGGGCACGCCTATCTGAAGCTGACCACCGGCCTGCCGCCCGCTTATCACCGGCTGGCGGCGGGCGAGCGCCTGCGCATCGGCGGGCGGGATTTCGAGATCCTGACCGGCGGCGGCCATGCGCCCGAGCAGGTGATGCTGCTGTGCCGCGACGAAGGGATCTTCCTCGCCGCCGACCAGGTGCTGGCGCGGATCTCGCCGAATATCGGGGTGTGGCCGTGGGAGCCGCTGGCCGATCCGTTGGGCGCGTATCTGCACTCATTGGCGGCCCTGCGCCAGCAGGTGCCGGACGACGCGCTGGTGCTGCCGGCGCACAACCTGCCGTTCTACGGCCTGCACCAGCGCATCGCCGACCTGGAGCGGCACCACGCGCTGCGCTGCGACGAGATCGTTGCCGCCTGCGCGGCCGGGCCGCGCACGACCGCCGAGGTGCTGCCGGTGCTGTTCCCGCGCGCGCTGGACGCGCACCAGATGGGCTTCGCGTTCGGCGAGGTGCTGGCGCATGTGAACCACATGGTGCGGCTGGGCCGGCTGGCGCTGGAGCCCGGCACCGACGGCAAGCTGCGGGTGCGGCGCACGTAAGCCCGGCACCGCGCCCGGCCGCGCGCGCCGGCGATGCGCGCCATTGCGCCATTGCAGCAGCCAGCAAGCGCGCAAGGCGCGCGGGGCGGTGCCGCGCGCCTTGCCGTCCCGGCCGCCGCTTTCAGGCGGCCTTGGCCGCCTTCATGTTGATGCCCTGGGTCGCCATCTGGCTGAGCAGGGTGTCGGCCTTCTTCTCCTCGTCGAGTGTGGCCTGGAGCAGGGCGGCAACATCCTTTTTCCCCGCGGCCTTCGCCCAGGCGACAAGGGCGCCATAGCGGGCCATCTCATAATGCTCGACCGCCTGCCCGCAGGCGATGAGGCCGGCATCGCGCACCGGGCTCGGCTCGGTGGCGTCGTCGAGCAGTTCGTCGCACTCCTCGATCAGGCCCTTGATCGCTTCGCACGTCACGCCCTGCGCCCGCTTGCCCACGGCTTCAAAGACCTGCTGGAGGCGTTCGACCTGCACTTCGGTCTCGTCGCGGTGGTTGGTGAACGCCTGCTTGAGCTGGTCGCTCTGCGCCGCCTTCGCCATCTTCGGAAGCGCCTTGAGAAGCTGGCGCTCGGCGAAATAGATGTCCTTCAGGGTCGTGAGGAACAGATCATCGAGTGTCATGGGGACTCCTTCTGCGGAAACGGGGCGGCGCTCGTCGAGCGGCCCTGTCCCCAGTAAGAAGGAAGCGAAGGGAAAAGTTCCCCCGGACGCTCCGCAATCGACGCGCCGCCCTGGCGGGTACGTTGCCAGCGGGTGCGTTGCCTGCGTGGCAGGGAGACGGTGCGCGCCATTGCGCCGTTGCGGCGGCGGCCTTGACGCCGCGCGGTGCTGCCGGCGGCCGGGGTGCGCTCTTGCGCCATTCCTCTCCGGCTTTCAGCCGGGAGGGAATGGCGCAATGGCGCACCACCCCCCGGACCGCCGAATGGCGCGCGCCGGGCGACGGCTCCCTCGTCCTGGCGCCGCGCCCTGAAAAGCGGTGCCATGGCCGATCCTGCCGCCGCAGAGGCCACACCGTTCAGGCGGCGGGCGTGTCTGCTTGGGGGTGTTTTGCCGTAGGGGTGGGTTCGTCGCAAGTGGGATAACGGTCCACAAGGCGGGACCGCTGTCGTCGGTCTTCGCCGTTAAGGGTTCGTAAGAGCTGGACTCTTTTCGCGATCGATTAGGTACGTAATTGTACTGCATCCGCAGGATGGTCAGTGTCGCACGATATCTTATCAAGATGAGCTGACAACTGTGAAGATCTGGTTGTAACCCGAAGGCGACCTTTGGCGGATCAGAGTTTCGAGGTGCTTTTGGCTGTGCGACTCGCCGACGCAGGCATATCGGCAGGCAATCGGCGCCATAATTCGCTGGAGGGCCGAGCAGCAGCAGCAGTTTACCCAACGCCAGGCGTCAGCGTGGTCGCCGACGGCCTGCGTCTGCTGTTCCTCCACGCTCATGCGCAAACGGGCGGCAAGGTTGAGCCGGGTGTGTAACCATGCAAAGTTAGCATTATGCTTTCAAATCTTGCTGATTGGGGGAGGCGGCGTGGTTAGTGCGGTTCAGGTATGGAATCACGATGACTGGGAGGTGTTCGCGCTCAGTTTATTGCAGAGTCGGCACGGCGCCCTGAACGTCCACAAAATCCCCGCAGCCCACAAGGGCGACTTCGGCATCGACTATTACTGCACCACGGAGGCTGTCGCCTACCAGTGTTATGCCGTGCAGGAACCCATCGACATTGCCACGCGAGCTGATCGTCAGAAGAAAAAGATCACGACAGATCTCGGCAAGATCGTCTCGAACGCGAACGAGGTTTCGAAACTATTCCTCGGCAATCAGGTCAAACATTGGATCCTCTTAGCGCCGCTGCACGACAGCAAGGACGTCAATCTCCATTGCTCAAATAAGACCCTCGAAGTCCGTGGGAACAAGTGCGCCCATTTAGACGTTTACTTTGAAGTTGGCATACATGATCAGAAATCTTTTGCCGGCGACGCAGTGGCCGCAGCCATGGCTGCACTGGTGACCGTGGCGCTAAACGTGCCGGTCCCGACCTCTGAAGAGATGAGCCAGTGGAAGGCGGGGTCGCCTGACCTTGTTGCCAACGCCACCCACAAGCTCATCAAGCGGACTGGTGCGAGTGGAGTCCAGGACGCCGTTGCCGAGGCCGTGAGATCGTTCTTGCAAGGCAATGCGATTCTTGATGCATTGCGCACAGGCTCGCCTGATCTACACGAGAAGGTCATGGCCGCGGTGACCGGCCGGTCTCGACGCCTAAGTCTTGCCGGACCTCAAGGGGGGCCGGAGCCCGGCGCCATCCTGAACACCGAGATCGACAAGCTGATCGCCGCGATCAAGGCAGCGGCGCCCAATCTCTCTGACGACAACGCCGAGCAGATCGTGTTGGGAGCGGTGTCAGATTGGATCATGAGGTGCCCCCTGGATTTTCCACCCAATGCCGCCTGAAACCTCCCTGAAGGCTATTCTGAGCGGGCCATTCTTGTTCGCAGCGCGGCCTGAGCCGGTCGCGGGGGATCTGAGAATGTCCTGGGGGATTGCGATCCTCCTCCTCAGTTTGCGTAGCAGCCGCGGCAAAAAAGGCAGTTTCCAGAAGCTTCAGTTTCTGGCGCATGCCGTGCGGATTCCTGAGGGTCGTGACGATGTCCGGGCTCTTCTGCGGGGCGATTTGCGCCCTTCGGAGGTCTCCGTGCGGATCGAACCGTGGCTCAACCGGGCGGTCGCATTCGCGCACGCGTTAAAGCTGGTTTCGGTCGACAAGGGCAAGTCCGTCTCACTGACGGCAAAGGGTGTCGACGTTGCAAATGAGATTGCCAAAAGCAAAGATCTGCTTTTTCAAGAGCGCACGTTCCTCAGCGACGTCGCTCCAAAGTTGACGGAGGCCCTGTTGATCAAGGTTTGGCGGATGGAGGACTTATCGTGACGCTGCGCCTTAGACATCTGCGCATGCGCGCTACGACGTCCGGCGGCCTTTATGGCGCCGACATCCGCTTCGGCCCTGGGCTGACCGTCATCTGGGCCGATAATACCAAGGGCAAGTCAACTTGCATGCAAGGCATGTTGTACGCGCTCGGCTTGGAGCGCATGCTCAGTCCTCGGCGCGAAGTGCCCCTGCCGCACGCGATGACAAGGTATTTAGAGACCGACAGCAAAGAGAGGCATGTCGTTCTGGAATCCGGCGTATCGCTCGAGATCGAGAATGGTGCTGGCCAGATCATCACCGTCCATCGTTCGATCAAGTCTCAGACTGACAATCGGCTCATTAGCGTCGACTTCGGAGCGGTGCTAACAAACGAGACCACGCCGACGCGACGCAAGGACTTCTTCGTCATCGACCCGGGTGCAGCTCTGCGAGAGGACGGCTTCCACTATTTCCTCGAAGAGTTCCTCGGCTGGAAACTTCCGACGGTTAGGCGCTACGACTTGCCAGATGGGAAGCTTTATTTAGAGACGATATTCCCGCTTTTCTGGGTCGAGCAGAAGGCCGGCTGGTCGTCCATACCAGCCGCCATACCGACCTACTTGCGAATTCGTGAGGTCCACAAGCGAGCGATCGAATTCATTATGGATCTCGATGTCCATAAACTCGAGCTTCGGCGACAGCAGCTTGATGGTCTTTTCGTAGCGAATGCACGTGAGTGGCACGCTCAATGGGAGGAGATCGGCAGGTTTGCACGACGCAGCGGTGGCAAGACAGAAGCCTTGCCACAGAATCCGACCGGGAATGCGGACGATCTGGCCCGAGCATACGTGCTGATCGCTGAGAAAGCAGACTGGTTGCCGCTTCGGGATCTGCTGGGCCGTCTCCGGGCACGTGTAGCTGAGATAATGGCCATCGCCATTCCAGACGTCGAATCCTCCGCTGATGAATCGGCGCGGCAGTTGCAGCGACTCAATGGGAAGGTGGAAATCCTTAATGGTGAGCGAGTCAAAGTCTACAATGCAAAGCAGTTGAAGAGCGCCGACATCGCCTCTCTAAGGCGACGGATAAAATCGTTGAAGGAAGATCTACAGAAGAACCAGGATGTTCAGAAACTGCAACGCTACTCCGGCGCGGTTGCCGATCTGACACCCGACCACTGTCCGACCTGCGAACAAGCATTGATCGACACTTTGCTCTCACAGGATGCGCTGACGGCGGTCATGCCGATTGAGGACAATATCGAATACCTGCGCTCGCAACTGAGAATGTTCGGGGATATCCTTGCGCGGGAAGAGCAGGGGCTCCGCGCTATAGAGCAGACGATCGCCCACATGGACCGTGACCTCGTCGACTTCTACGGCCGAATCCGCACCCTGCGTACGGATTTGATCTCACCGGGAGCCAACCCATCGGCGGCTGCGATTGAAGAGCGTGTTCGCATGGAAAATCGCATTCGGGAGCTAGAGAGCATCCAGTCCGCCTTCGACGATACAATCGAGCGTCTTAAGGTCCTTTCGGCGTCCTATATCGACCTGCTCAATGAGCGAGCGGCCTTGCCGGCAGACAAGATGAGCCCCAAGGACAAACGCAAGTTCGAAGAACTGACTGCACTGGTGCGAGAGCAAGCTAGAGGCTACGGCTTCAGCACCTTTGATCCCGACGAACTCACCATCTCCGAGGACACCTACCGTCCGCAGAAAGAGGGATTCGAGATTGGTTTCGAAACCTCGGCGAGCGACGCGATACGCCTCAAATGGGCCTACCAGCTTGGTTTGCTCGAACTGGATAGCGTCGAAGCTACGAACCATCCGGGGATGCTGCTGTTCGATGAACCCAGACAGCAGTCCTCCGCGAAGGTCAGCTTTGAAAGTCTGCTCAGAAGGGCCGCGTCAGCAAAGCAACGCAATCAACAGGTGATCTTTTCGACTAGCGAAGAACTTCAGAATTTGCAGCAGATTACAACGGAACTCGATTGCGAAGAGAAGATTTTCCTAGGATATATTATCCAGCCGATTTTCTCATCGTAGAATTCGCATTGGCTTAGGCACTGCTGGATGACGCTGCGTCCTGGCCGTGGTGGCTAGAGTTTCCACGCTTCGCTGTGAGGCGGCAGCTACTTCCTCCCCGATTGGGAGATTGAATCGGGTTTGTTTGATTGTGAAATGCCGGCGAGCCGAAACGATCTGTGCGGCGGCTCTCGGGTGTTCTGTGAACTCCCGACAGATGTCGTTCGGCCGCACCCCTCCCCCGTCCCCTCCCGCAAGGGGAGGGGGGCATTTCCTGGCCTTCCTTCCGTCACGGGATCAAAGGGGCGTCTGCCCCTTTGCGGGTCGAGGGCAGCGCCCTCGCCTTGCCTTGCCTCACGAATCGCATAGGCTCCGCACCCCATCGTCGTGTGATGCCCGCAGCGGCCGGAGAGTGGCGGCATGATCGAGTTCTGGCTTGGCCTTCCCGGCGTCCTCATCTTCGCGGCGCTGTTCGTGTTCTATGCGGCGACCGCGGCGGCGATGAGCTGGGTGGCGTTCGGCTCGCCGTGGCGGGTGGCGACGCAAAGCCTGAAGGGCATCGTCGGGCCGTTCTTCGCCTCGGTCGGCATCCTGTTCGCCTTGCAGACGGGGTTTCTCGGCAACGAGGTGGCGACGCGCAACCGGCTGGCGTCGCAGGCGGTGGTGGCGGAGTCCGCCGCGGTGGCGCGCGTGCATGCGCTCAGCGTCGCCTCGGCGTCGGACATGGCGGGGATCCGGGCGGCGTTGCAGGGGTATGTCGATGCGGTGGTGAACGACGAATGGTCGCGCATGTCCGCGCAGATGCGCTCGGAGCGGGCCGAGGCGGCGATAACCGGGCTGTTGCAGGAGGTCAGCGATCCTCGGGTCGCCGCCGACGCGGGGCAGGCGGTGCATGTGGCCCTGCTCAATGCCGTCGTGCAGGTCGGCGCGGCGCGGTCGGACCGGCTGGCGCTCGCGTCGGATTCCACCGGCGAGCTGAAATGGCTGAGCGTGCTGGTCCTGGGCGTGATCACCCAGCTCGGGATCGCGCTGGTGCATCTGGAGCGGGTGCGCGCGCAGGTGGCGGCGCTGGCGGTGTTCTCGGCCGGGGCGATCGTGGTGCTCAGCCTGATCGCGTTGCAGGAGGTGCCGTTCGCGGGCGCGGTGCAGGTGTCGCCCGGGCCGTTGCTGGACACGCTGAAGGCGATCTCGGCGGCGCGCTGAGGGGGCGTCCGGGCCTGGCGCCGAGAAGCCTCGACCCGGGACATCAACTCCTGCGCGAGCGGACGGGCGAGGTTTGCGGCGGCGGCGATGGCGGCGGTATGGTGCCGGATCGCGCCTGCCCGGCGCGGCAGCAAGCGAGCCGGCCGAAGTTACGCCCTCCGCCACGCCAGCAGGAGATCCGCGATGACACGTCCCGGCGTCACGCGATTGGTGGTTGCCCTCGCGATGGGTGCGGTGCCGCTGGCCAAGGCGCCGGCGCAGCCGCCCCCGCCCGCGGCGCAGGCGCCTCTGGCCGGGCAGCCGCCGGCGCTGCAGCCGGAAGCCGTTGCGATCCTCAAGGCGGCGGGCGAGACGCTGGCCGAGGCGGCGTCGATGTCGTTCACCGCGCTCAATACCTATGAACGCCCGGCAGTGAACGGGCAGCCGCTGTATTACACGACGCTGAACCAGGTGACCTTGCGCCGGCCGGACAAGCTGCGGGTGATCACCCCCGGGGACGGGACGGCGGACGAGTTCTACTACGACGGCAAGACCATGGTGGCGTTCGTGCCGGAGGTGAACCTGGCGGCGGTGGCCGAGGCGCCGCCCTCGATCGACGAGCTGGTGGATGCGGCGTGGGAGAAAGCGGCGATCTATTTCCCGTTCAGCGACGTGATCATGTCCGACCCCTATGCCGACATGGCCAAGACGATGACCTCGGCCTTCGTCGTCGGGCAGTCGAAGGTGGTGGGCGGCACGGTGACCGACATGGTGGCGGTGGCCAGCCCGACGGTGCAGGCGGAGATCTGGATCGGGAAGGACGACCATCTGCCGCGCATGGTGCGGGTGGTGTATCCGAACGAGCCGGGGCACGCGCGCTACCAGACCGATTTCTCCGACTGGCGGCTCGGCGATGCGGTCAGCGACGATGCGTTCGCCTCCGAGCCCGCGCGGCATGCGATGCCGGTGCCGTTCGCGCCGCCGGGGCCGGGGACGGCGCCCGGGGCGAGCCAGGCCGCGCCGGCCGCGCCGAAGCAGCCGTGAACAAGGGGAATGGTGCGATGAGGACGTTGGCGCGCGCGGCGGCGGCCGTGCTGGTCGCCGCCTTGCCGGTGCGGCAGGCCCAGGCCTGGTACCACTCCGGCGGCTATGGCGGGTTCGAGCATGCCACGTCGGTCACGCCGGAAGGCGTCGCGCATGGCAGCAATTACGGCGGCTACGCGCATGGCACGGCGGTGGGGCCGGAGGGGGCGGCGCATGTCAGCGACTACGGCGGCGCCTGGCACGGCACGACGGCACCGTCCGGCGCCTACTACCATCAGCCGGTGGTGGTGAACCATTACGGCGCCACCGGCTGCTACAATTGCGGCGGCGGCGGGTGGGGCGTGCCGGCGGGGGCGGCGGTGGCGGCGGGCGCGGCCGGGGTTGCGGTGGGCGCCATGGCCGGCGCCGCCTCGGCCAATGCCGCAGCGGCGAATGCGGCTGTGGCGGCGGCTTATCCCATGGGCGCCACTTATGCGGCCCTTCCCGCCGGCTGCGGCTACAGCCCCTATGGCGGGAAGCCTTACTACTTCTGCGGCCGCGCCTGGATGACGCCCGCCTATGGGGCGAACGGGGTGTACTACCTGGTGGTGCCGGCGCCCTGAGGGGGGCGCCGCTGCTTACGCCACGCCGTATTTCCTGAACCAGGCCTGCAGCCGCTTCCAGCCGTCGGCGGCGTCCTCGGCGCGGTAGCTGGGGCGGTAGTCGGCGTGGAAGCCGTGCGGGGCGTCGGGGTAGACCACGATCTCCACGATGCCGTCGCTGGCGCGGGCCTTGGCGGCGGCGGCCTGCACGTCGTCCACCTTGATGCCGGTGTCCTTGCCGCCATAGAGGCCGAGCAGCGGGCATTTGAGCTCGCCGGCGATGTCCATGGGGGTTTTCGGCTGAATGGCGGTGGGCGTGCCAACCACCGGGCCGTACCAGGCGACGGCGGCCTTCAGGGCGGGGTTGTGGGCGGCGTAGAGCCAGGTGTTGCGGCCGCCGCGGCAGAAGCCGGTCACGCCCAGGCGGTTGGGATCGCCGCCATGCGCCGCCGCGTATTTCACGGCGGCGTCGAGGTCGGACATCAGGGTGGCGTCCGGGGCCTTGCTGACGATCTGGCTGAAGATCTGGCCGACATCGGTCATCTTCGACAGGTCGCCGAGGCGGGCATACACCTCCGGCGCGATGGCGGCGTAGCCGAGCTTGGCGAAGCGGCGGCAGGTGTCCTTGATGTAGTCGTGGACGCCGAAGATCTCCTCGTTCACCAGCACGATGGGGAAGGGGCCGGCGCCCTGGGGCTTGGCGAAGTAGCCGGGCAGCTCGCCGTCGGCGGTGGGGATCTTCACCTCGCCGGCATCGATGCCGGTGGTGTCGGTGTGGATCACCTGGGCCTCGACGCGGGTGGTGGCGAGCGTGAGGCCGGACATCAGCCCGGTCATCATCATGCCGCGGCGCGCGAGCTTGTAGTTGGTCAGGCCGGACACTTCCCGAAGGTCGTTCACGGCATCCTCCCCGTTGATTGTGCGGTCGATGTGGGGGCGGGGGCGGGATTCGGCAAGCTGCGCCGTTACGCCAGCACGGCAAGCACCCGGCGCGGGCGTTCAGCGCCCCCTGCGGCGCGCAAGCCATGGTGAAGGGGGCGCCACGCTCCAGCCGGGCGGCGTCCAGCTCGGTCATGCCGGATTGAGATTGACCCTGCGGGACGCCGGGCGCAGCATATTCGGGCTCATCGTTGCCCCTCGAGGGCGGGCCGGGCTTTTTTTGACTGTGAACGCAAGCGTCCGATCAAAATGGAGCATCCCATGAAGCGCTTGATCCTCACGGTACTTCTTCTCGCGACCGCAGCGTCACTCAGCGGCTGTGTGCAGCCGCGTCCGACCTATTGCTATTGGTATCCCGAATCCTGCCACTAGATCCCGGTTCTCCCGCGCGACGGTTGATCGCGACGGTTGATTGGGACGCCCCGCAAGACAGCCTGTGTCAACCAGGAACTCGGAATGAGCACCTGGACCTCCCTGACGTTCTCCCGCAGGGACGCGTGGAGATGAAGGTCATGCGCGGCGGTGACCCGGGTCCGGGCGGCTGTGAGGACCTTGGACAGGCTATGGCCACCGCTGTGGGTAAGTGGCCCGCCTACGCCTGACTCGCGGCGGTCGCTGCGGCGGGCCACTTATCCACAGCTGCTACATCACGCGATGGGGCACGACCCTGATATGCGCCGTCCCGGCGTCCTGGCTGCGACCCCGTCGAGCTTGGACGGCCATGGCGGAGCCCCTTTGTGTGAGAACGAATCAGGCCCGGCCCGCCATCGCGCGCCGCGCGCAGGCCAGCACGCAGAGTAGCAACAGGCAGAGCCCCGCCAGCGCCACCGGCAGGCCGGTGCGGCTGGCGGCGAAGCCCACCAGGGCGGGGCCGAGCAGCAGCCCCACATAGCCCGGCGTGGCGGCGGCGGAAATGGCGGGGCCCGCGGGAATGCCCGGCAGCCTTCCGGCGGCACCCAGCAGCAGCGGCACCATGTTGGCCAGCCCCAGCCCCACCACGGCGAAGCCGAGCAGCGACGCCCAGGCCTGGGGCAGGGCGCTGGCCGCGGCGAAGCCCGCGGCGGCCACCAGCGCCCCCAGCCGCAGCATCCGCACGGCCCCGGCGCGCGCGGTCAGCGCATCACCGCAAAGCCGGGTCAGCGCCATGGTGACGGAGAAGGCGGCATAGCCCAGGCCGGCGGTGGCGACGTCGGCGCCGCGGGAGAAGCGCAGGAACACCGCGCTCCAGTCCAGGATCGCGCCCTCGGCGAGAAAGGCGATGAAGCAGAGCCCGCCGAGCAGCGCGAGGCGGCCGCGCGGCAGCACCAGGGCGTTGCCGGCCTGCGGCAGGTGCGGCAGCAGGAAGCGGGCCTGGGACAGCAGCAGGGCGGCCAGCAGCACGGCGACGGCGCCGGCGGCCGCCGCCGGGGAGACGCCGGCCAGCAGCAGCACGCTGACCCCGGCGGCGCCGAGCAGGCCGCCAAGGCTGAACATGCCATGGAAGCCGGACAGCAGCGGCCGGGCGGCGGCGCGCTCCACCACCACCGCCTGGGCGTTCATGGCGATATCGACCGCCCCCAGGGCGGCGCCGAACAGGGTCAGGGCGGCGGCCAGCAGCGCGGCGGACGGGGCAAGGGCAAGGGCGGGCAGGGTGGCGCAGGCGGCAAATCCGCCCGCCAGCATCACCACCCGGCCGCCGAAGCGGTGGGTGGCGAGGCCGGCGAGGGTGGTGGCGGCCAGCGCGCCGCCGCCGAGCCCCAGCAGCACCAGGCCGAGGCCGGCATCGTCGAGGCCGAGCCGCAGCTTCGCGTCGGGCACCAGCGGCGCCCAGGTGGCGGTGGCGATGCCGACGAGGAGGAAGACGAGGCGGGTCGCGCGGCGGGCGGCGAGAGTGCCCGCCATGCGACCCGCAACAGTGCTCAGGCGGCCATGGCCTTCTGCAGGTTCTCGTCGATCTTGGCGAGGAAGTCCTGCGTGTTCAGCCACTTCTGGTCCTTGGAGATCAGCACGGCCAGGTCCTTGGTCATGTGGCCGCTCTCCACCGTCTCGATGCAGACGCGCTCCAGCGTCTCGGCGAAGGCGGTGACGTCGGGGGTGTTGTCGAACTTGCCGCGATAGATCAGGCCGCGGGTCCAGGCGAAGATCGAGGCGATCGGGTTGGTGCTGGTCTCGCGGCCCTTCTGGTGCTCGCGATAGTGGCGGGTGACGGTGCCGTGCGCGGCCTCGCTCTCCACCGTCTTGCCGTCCGGGCTCATCAGCACGCTGGTCATGAGGCCAAGCGAGCCGAAGCCCTGGGCCACCACGTCGCTTTCCACGTCGCCGTCGTAGTTCTTGCAGGCCCACACGTAGCCGCCGTTCCACTTCAGCGCGCTGGCGACCATGTCGTCGATCAGGCGGTGCTCGTAGGTCAGGCCGAGGGCATCGAACCGGGCCTTGAACTCGGCGTCGAAGATGTCCTGGAACACGTCCTTGAACATGCCGTCATAGGCCTTGAGGATGGTGTTCTTGGTGGACAGGTACACCGGATACTTGCGCTGCAGGCCGTAGTTGAAGCTGGCGCGCGCGAAGCCCTCGATCGAGGCCTTGGTGTTGTGCATGCCCATGGCCACGCCCGGGCCCTTGAAGTCGAACACGTCCATCACCTGCAGCGGGCCGCCGTCGGCCGGCTGGTAGTTCAGGGTCACCTTGCCGGGGCCGGGGATCTTGGTCTCGGTGGCGCGGTAGATGTCGCCATAGGCGTGGCGGCCGATGACGATGGGCTGCGACCAGTGCCCCACCAGGCGCGGCACGTTGCTGCAGATGATCGGCTCGCGGAAGATCGTGCCGTCGAGGATGTTGCGGATGGTGCCGTTCGGGCTGCGCCACATCTTCTTCAGCTTGAACTCGGCCACGCGCGCCTCGTCCGGCGTGATGGTGGCGCATTTCACGCCGACGCCGTACTGCTTGATGGCGTGGGCGGCGTCCACCGTCACCTGGTCGTCGGTCTGGTCGCGGTACTCGATGCCGAGATCGTAATATTTCAGGTCGATGTCGAGATAGGGCAGGATCAGCTTCTCCTTGATGAAGCCCCAGATGATCCGGGTCATCTCGTCCCCGTCGAGCTCGACCACAGGGGTCTTCACCTTGATTTTCGCCATTCCGACCTCTTGAAAGCTTGCGCGGCCGCACGTTGCGGCCCGTTCGTGCGATGTGCGGCCGGACATAAGCATCCCGGCATCGGCGCGGCAAGCCGCGGCCACGCGAGGCTGCGGGCGCAAACGCGGCGGGTTGTTCATGCCGCCGCCGGATCGTGACGGGGGCCGCCCAGGTTGCAGCGGCGGGGGCGTGCGATCCATTCCAGGTTGCGGATATTCCCGGTACCCGGATAGAATCCAAAGGGAGCATTAACATCGGGCGGCGCAGACTCGGCGCCGTTCATGACAGGTCACACTCCCTTCCTTGGCGGCCCAAGCCCCCATCGTTCCGGCACAGTCGCAGTGACCGGACGCATGCGCCTTGTGCTCGTCCTGGGCCTGGTGGTCGCCGGCGTATCGGCGGCGCTGATCGCGGAGTCCGAGCAGCATCCGCGATCCTGGCCCGCAGAGGGATCGGCCACGATCCCCGAGCCGCCAGGTGCGGCCTCCTCGCTGGTGACGCTGCTGGGCCTGGGGATGGCGACGGCCGGCGCGCTGCTGCTGTTCCGCGAAGCGCGCGGTGCGCGCCGGCGGGAGCTGCAGATGGCGCAGGACGGGACCGCCCGCGCCGAGGCGAAGGCCGCGCTGCTGCAGGTGACGCTGTCCGCCATGGCCGACGGCGTGATGATGGTCGATGCCGATCTGCGCCTGGTGCAATGGAACGACCGCTACCCCGAACTGACCGGCGTGCCGCGGGAGATCCTGCGCCCCGGCGTGACGATGGAAGAGATGGTCCGGGCCCAGGCCCGCCTGGGCGAGTTCGGGCCACTGGACGGCACCGAGGCGCTGGAAGCCGAGGTGAAACGGCGGATCGCGCTGATGCGCAGCTACGCCGGCATCGGCGTCGCCGAGCGGCTGCGCCCCGATGGGCGGTCGGTGGAGCTGCGCCGCGCCGCGCTGCCGGGCGGCGGGATCGTGACGTTCTACACCGACATCACCGCCCGCAAGCAGGCCGAGGCGGCCCGGCGCGAGGCCCGCCGGGCACGCGAGGCGGCGCTGGAGCAGAAGGCGCAGGCCCTGGCCATGGTCAGCCATGAGATCCGGGTGCCGCTGAACGCCGTGATCAGCAGCCTGGCGCTGCTGGAGGAGGAGGGCCTGTCGGACGCGCAGCGCCGGCTGGCCGACACCGCGCGCCAGGCCGGCGACACCTTGCTGGACCTCGTCAACGACATTCTCGATCTGTCGAAGATGGATGCCGGGCGGCTGGAGCTGCGCCCCACGGAGTTCGAGCTGCGCCCGCTGCTGGCCGCGGTGTGCGGCATGTTCCGCGCGCCAGCGGCCGCGCGCGGCGTGCGGCTGCAGCTTGACGTGGCCGCGGACGTGCCGGTGCTGCTGTTCGCCGACGCCGGCCGGCTGCGGCAGGTGGTGATGAACTTCGTCAGCAACGCGGCCAAGTTCTCGCGGCCCGGCGTGGTCTTGCTGCGTGCGGCAATGGTGCCGTTGGCTGGGCAGCCGGGGGTGCGGCTGGCCGTGCGCGACCAGGGGCCGCGCATCGCCGAGGCGCAGGCGGCGCAGCTGTTCCAGCCCTTCGTGCGGCTGGACGATGCGGTGAACGCGGGGGCGCCCGGCACCGGCCTGGGGCTGGCCATCTGCGAGCGGCTGGCGGGGCTGATGGGTGGAAAGATCGGCCTCGCCGGCTGTGCGGCCGACGCTGGCGACGGCCTGGGCGACGGCAACGAATTCTGGCTCGTCCTGCCGCTGGCCGACGCGCCGGCGAACCCGGTGGCGCGGCCGGCGCCGATGGCCCGGCTGCGCCGCGCCGCCGTGCTTCTGGTCGAGGACATCGCCACCAACCGGCTGCTGACCGCGGCCCTGCTGCGGCGCGAGGGGCACCGGGTGGACACCGCGGACTCCGGGGCCGAGGCCGTGCGCCTGGTGACGCACCGCCCCTACGACCTGGTGCTCATGGACCTCAACATGCCGGGCGTCGCCGGCTGCGAGGCGGTGGGGCGCATCCGTGCCTTGCCGGCGCCTGCGGGCCAGGTGCCGGTGATCGTCCTCACCGGCAGCGCCACCCAGGCCGATGTCGCGTGTTGCCTGGATCTGGGCGTCGCCGCGATCCTGGCCAAGCCGCTGCGCCCGGCTGAGCTGTTCGACATGCTGGCCCGGACGATCGGACCGGCCGCCGCGCCGCCGTCGGCGGCGCCGTTCATCCCGAACGGGATCGCCGGCTGCGGGCTGGTCGATGCCGCGCATCTGGCGGAGCTGCAGCGCGGCCTGCCGTCCGGCCTGTTCGCCACCCTGGTCGAGCAATGTCTGACGGATATCCACGCCCGCCTGGACCCGCTCAAGATGACACTGGCCATGGGTGACGCCGCGGCGGCCATCAGCGCCGCCCACGCGCTCGCCGGCATGGCCGGCAGCTACGGGTTCACCGCCGTGGAGCGGCGCATGCGCCGGGTCATGGCCCTGGCCGGCGCCGCTGACCTGGGCGGCGCCGCCGCCGCCTTGCAAGGCCTCGAAACCGAACTCGACCAGAGCACCAGCCTGATCCGCGGCATGCTGCAGGCCCAGGCGGCGTAGATCTCGCGGAGGCACGCAGGCCGATCGTCCCGCCGCCTTGCTTCCTTTCCCGCGCCGGAGCGGGCAGGCTTCGCGGATGCGGGTCTATCTGGCTGGTCCTGATGTCTTCCTGCCGGACGCGGCCGGGCGGGCGGCGGCGCTGAAGGCGGTGTGCGCGCGCCACGGGCTGCGCGGCGTCTCGCCGCTGGATTGCCTGGAGGGCGAGCCGTCGGCGTGGGCGGGCTTGGGCGCGGCGCGGCGGATCGCGCTGTGCAACGAGGCGCATATTCGCAGGGCCGCTGCCGTGATCGCCAATCTGACGCCGTTTCGCGGACCGAGTGCCGATGCCGGGACGGTGTTCGAGGTGGGTTTCATGCGCGCGCTGGGCCGGCCGGTGTTCGGGTGGTCGAACACGGCGGCGTTGTTCACCGAGCGCACGCGGGCCTTCGTGGGCGGCGGGCGGCGCGGGGTGGACGGGGCGTGGCGCGACGACGAGGGGCTGCTGATCGAGGCGTTCGGGTTGGCCGACAACCTGATGATCGACGGCGCCGTGCTGGCGTCGGGCGGGGCGTTGTTCGCGGCAGAGGTGCCGGCGGCCGCGCGCTGGGTCGATCTGTCCGTGTTCGAACGCTGCGTCGCGGCTGCGTCGCGGATGCTGCTGGGTGCTGCAAGCCGCTGTTAATGCGAAATTCTAGTCTTCCGGAGTCGGTGCCAGCGGGCCGAGGGCGGCGGCGACGGCGAAGGGGCCGGGAAGGGCGCCGCGCGGGAACAACCGGGTGACGTGGCCCATCTTGCGGCCGGGGCGGGCTTCGGCCTTGCCATAGAGATGCGGGATCAGGCCGGGGGTGGCCACGATCTGCGGCCACAGCGCGGTCTCCTCGGGGCCCACCAGGTTCTTCATCACCGCATCGGAGTGCCGCACCGCCGGCAGCAGCGGCAGGCCAGCGACAGCGCGGATATGCTGCTCGAACTGGCTGGCGGGGCAGGCGTCGATGGTCCAGTGGCCGGAATTGTGCGGGCGCGGCGCGATCTCGTTGGCGAGCACCCGGCCATCGGCGGCGACGAACATCTCGACCGCGAGCAGGCCGACGAGGTCCAGCCCCTCCGCCACCCGCCGCGCCATCGCCTGGGAGGCTTCGGCGGTGGCGTCCGGGATGCGGGCGGGGGCGTAGGTCAGGTCCAGGATGTGGTCGCGGTGGCTGTTCTCGACGGTGTCGAAGGGCACGGTGGTGCCGTCCGTGCCGCGTGCCACGAGCACGCTGATCTCGCAGGCGAAGTCGACGAAACCTTCCAGGATCAATGGTTTGGGAGACAGTGCTTCGAAGGCGGCGGCGAGGTCGGCGGGGCTGCGCAGCAGCGCCTGGCCCTTGCCGTCATAGCCCAGGCGGCTGGTCTTGAGGATCGCCGGCAGGCCGAGCTCGGCCGCGGCCGCCTGCAGCTCGGCCAGGGTTTCCACCGGGCGCCACGGGGCGGTGGGCACGCCGGCACCGTTGAGGAAGGATTTCTCGGCGATGCGGTCCTGGCTAATGCGCAGCACGGCGGGCGCGGGGCGCACGGGCTTCAGCGCGGCCAGCAGGTCGAGCCCTTCGGCGCTGACATTCTCGAACTCGAAGGTGATGACGTCGACGCGGGCGGCGAAGTCGCAGATCGCCTGCGGGTCTTCGTAGTCGCCGAGGGTGATGCCGTCGCAGACCTGGGCGGCCGGGCTGTCCGGCTCGGGCGTGAGGATGTGGCAGCGATAGCCCAGGCGCGCCGCGGCCAGCGCCGACATGCGGCCGAGCTGGCCGCCGCCGACGATGCCGATGACGCCATTGGGGCCGATCGCGCCGTTGCGGCGGGGGGCGGCGTCGGCCAGCGGAACGGAAGCGAGCGGCCGGGTCATGCCGGGGGGGTGTCCACGGGCTGTTCGGCCACCGCTTCGGTCTGCTCGGCGCGCAGGGCGTCGAGCCGGTCGGCCAGAGCGGGGTCGGTGGTGGCGAGGACGGCGGCGGCGAGCAGGGCGGCGTTGACCGCGCCGGCGCGGCCAATGGCCAGGGCGCCGACCGGGATGCCGGCCGGCATCTGCACGATGGAAAGCAATGAATCCATGCCCTTGAGCGCATGGCTTTCCACGGGAACGCCAAACACCGGCAGCGGCGTGAAGGCGGCGGCCATGCCAGGCAGGTGGGCGGCGCCGCCGGCGCCGGCGACGATGATGCGCAGGCCGCGGCCCCGTGCGGCCTTGGCGTATTCGGCCAGCCGGTCGGGGGTGCGGTGGGCGGAGACGATGCGGGTCTCGTAGGGGACGCCCAGGCGGTCGAGGTATTCGGCGGTGTGGCGCATGGTCGGCCAGTCGGACTGGCTGCCCATGATGATTCCCACCAGCGGCGGTTTGGTCATCGTGAACGGGCCTAGGCGATGCTGTCGGGGATGAGGCGGGATTCCAGCCAGGAGATCTCGTCTTTCAGAAGCAGCTTGCGCTTCTTCAGGCGCTGCAGGTGCAACTGGTCCACCGGGCCGGCCTCGACGAGGCGGGCGATGACGGTGTCCAGGTCTCGGTGTTCGCTCCGCAGTTCATGCAGCTTGCGCAGCAGTGAGTCGCGATCGGTCAGCATGGGCGCCTTCTACCACGCGCGCCCGGAGCGCCGCCACGATCCGCGGGCGCGGACGGTGCCGCGAGTCCGCGTGCACCGGTCACGCGAATGCGCGTAGAGTTGCCGTCGCCGATCGCGTACCCATGTATTGGTACGGTATCGGACACCGAGCCCGCGCCGGCCGCTTCCGGACCGGCGGACGATATGCCAGAACAGGAGGCCCCATGAGACTGCAGTCCCGCCTCGAGAGCCTGAAAATCCGGCATGCCAGCCTGGAATCCCGGATCGCCGAGGAAGACCAGCGTCCCCGCCCCGATGCCGAGATGCTTTCCAAGCTCAAGCTCGAGAAGCTGCGACTGAAGGAGGAAATGGAACGGCTGAGGCAGGCCGGGCCACGGCACTGACGCGATCCGCGCGCCCCGCATTTCGCCACATCTTCCCACGGCCGAGGGTGCCTGACCGGCCGCGACGGTCAGGCGGCCTCGTCGGCCTCGGGTGACGGCAGCGGCGGGACGGCGTGACCCTCGCGCGCCAGGCGCTCGTTCGCCTGCGTGACCATGGCGTTCAGGTCGGTCTGGCTGCACAGGCCGAGGATCACGGGGTCGCGCGGCTTGATGTTGGGCGAGTTCCAGTGGGTGCGGTCGCGCACTTTCTGGATGGTGTCCTTCGTGGTGCCCATCAGCTTGGCGATCTGCACCTCGCTGAGCTGCGGATAGTTGCGCAGCAGGAAGGCGATGCCGTCCGGGCGGTCGTTGCGCTTGGCCACGGGGGTGTAGCGCGCACCCTTGGAGCGCTTCGGCGGCGGCAGGGTGGTGGGCAGCAGCTTCAGCCGCAGGTTCGGATCCGCCTCGCAGCGCTTGATCTCGGCCGCGGTCAGCTGGCTGTTGGCCACGGGGTCGTAGCCGACGATGCCCTGCGCCACTTCGCCATCGGCGATCGCCTGGACCTCGAGCGGATGCATGCCGCAGAAATCCGCGATCTGGGTGAAGGTCAGGGCGGTCTTTTCGATCAGCCACACGGCGGTGGCCTTCGGCATCAGCGGGAGTGTCATATCGTTTTACCTTCACATCCCTGGGCAGGTCCCCGGGCGGCCACTCGTGTCCCGCAAGGGCAGCCGGCGAGGATTGCGGGAAAGCCGGGCATATGGACCTCGACCCCCATTTGGGTCAAGCCGCGCAACACTGCCCTGACGAACGGAAATGGAGAAAAACGACGATGGTCACCGAAGACGACCTGCCGCGGCCGAAGCGCGCCCGGCTGCAGCCGCCGGTGCTGGACCTGATGGGAGTCGAGGAGCTGTGCGAATATATCGTGGAGCTGCAGACGGAGATCGCGCGGGTGGAGGCGGAGATCGCCCGCAAGCAGCATCACCGCAGCGCGGCGGACGCGTTCTTCCGCAAGCCGCCCGGCTGAGCGGGTACGGAAGAAGGGGGCCGGACGTTCCCGGCCCCCTTCGCGACGAATCCGGGCCGTTACGCGGCCTGGCTGGGCGCCTGGGCGTCGTTGGCGAGCGCAGGCGCAACCGGCGCGGTGCCGACGGGGATGCGGCGCGGTTTCAGCGCCTCGGGCACCACGCGCTTCAGGCCGACATGCAGCAGGCCGTTTCGCAGGTCCGCTCCTTCGACGACGATGTGGTCGGCGAGCACGAAGCGGCGCTCGAAGGCGCGGCCGGCGATGCCGCGATAGAGGATCTCGGTCTGCGTGGCCTCGTTGGACGGTTGGCCGGCGATGAGCAGGGTGTTGTCCTTCACCGTCAGCTCGATGTCGTCCGGGCCGAAGCCGGCGACGGCCATGGTGAGGCGATAGCTGTCCTCACCGGTCTTTTCGATGTTGTAGGGGGGATAGGTCACGTTGGCCGAAGCGGCGGCGGAATCGGCCAGCCGCGCCAGCCGGTCGAAACCGATAGCGGTGCGGAACAACGGGGACAGATTGAGGGCGTTCATTGCGAACCTCCTGCAGGAGCAAGGTTTCCAGTGTGGGCCGCCCTGATGGGCCGGCCCGGCTCAGGCCCCGGAACCCCAGCAGGGCGCTCCGGACGCTACCGAAATAAGAAAGCGCCGCCCCCCGTTCAAGGGGGCGGCGCCTGCAGAAAGCACGCAGCCGGCGCGGCGGCGCGGTCGTTCGGATCTCAGGCCTTCTTGGCGCCGATGCCCGCGAACTTCTTGTTGAACTTCGCCACCTGGCCGCCGGTGTCCATGATGCGCTGAACGCCGGTCCAGGCCGGGTGCGACTTCGGGTCGATGTCCAGCCGCAGCGTCTCGCCGGGCTTGCCGGCGCAGGAGCGGGTCTTGAACGTCGTGCCATCGGTCATGATGACGATGATCTCGTGGTATTCAGGGTGGATGCCCGGCTTCATGTCGCACCTGTGCTGGATGGCCCGGCCGATCCGACCGCCCGGGCAAAGCGGGGCGTATAGCGACGCGGGGCGGCGGAGGCAAGCTCACCATGCCGCCGGGTGGGTGCCGAGCGGGACCGAAGGCAGCGCCCAGTGCGCCGGCGTCTCGCTCAGCGCGGCGGCGTGGCGGATCGCGTTGAGGCGGCCGAAGCCGCTGTCGGTGGTCTCCAGCAGGTCGGCCACGGCGTCCTGGTCGGGATCGGGGCAGGCGAGGCCGTTCGGCACCCGGCCGAGGCCGCGCAGCCAGCGCCCGGTGCCGGCCAGCGACACGCGCACCAGCCAGCTTCCACCCTCCTCGGCCCGGCGCAGCACGGCCGCGAGCGCGCCGAACGCCATCAGGTAGCCGGAGGCGTGGTCCAGCGCCTGGCAGGGCAGCGGCTTCGGCTGGCCGGGGGCGCCGGCCGCCTCGGCCTCGGCGTGGTTGAAGCCGCTGGCGGTCTGCACCAGGGAATCGAAGCCGCGCCGCCCGGCCCAGGGGCCGGTGTGGCCGTAGGCGGACAGGGCGACATAGACAAGCCCCGGGCGGGCGGCGGCGGCGTCCTCGGGGCCGAAGCCGTGGGCGGCCAGCGCGCCGGGGCGGTAGGACTGCACGAACAGGTCGGCATCCGCCAGCAGCCGGCGCAGGGTGGCGCGGCCGGCGGGGTCGCGCAGGTCGAGCTGGGCGGAGCGCTTGCCGCGGCCGGTGTCGCTGACCAGCGGGCCGATCGAAGGCAGATGCGGCGCGGTGATGTGCAGCACGTCCGCGCCGTGGGCGGCGAGCGCGCGGCCGCAGACGGGACCCGCGATGACGCGGGTGAGGTCGAGCGCGCGCAGGCCGGAGA
>NZ_JAPDNT010000021.1 GCF_025989185.1 Limobrevibacterium gyesilva | reverse complement strand
ATCCGCGGAGCCGCCGCCGATGCCGGACGCGACCGGCAGGTTCTTGGTCAGCACCAGACCGGCCCGCGGCACCACGCCGGCCTGCCCGGCCAGCGCCCGCGCCGCCCGCAGCACGAGGTTGTCGGACTCGGCCGCCAGCGCCGCCCCGAACGGGCCGTCGACGGCCAGCGACAGGGTTGCGGCCGGCGCGGCGCGCAGCAGGTCGCCGACCGGCGGGAACACGGCGAGGCTGTCCAGCAGGTGATAGCCGTCGTCACGGCGCCCGACGACATGCAGGTACAGGTTCACCTTGGCCGGCGCGGCCTCATGCAAAGCCGTCATGTGCCAGGCTACTGGACCGTCTTCTCGCCCACGGCCGACGACCCGGAATGCTGGGTCTGGTCGCCCTCGCGCAGCTTCGCCTGCAGCTTGCTTACCTCTTCCGGCTCGGGCTTGAGGTTCAGCGAGCGGCGCCACTGGTACTGCGCCTCCAGCTTGCGGCCGGCGGCCCAATAGGCGTCGCCCAGATGCGCGTTGATGGTCGCGTCCTCGGGCTCCAGCTCCACCGCCCGTTCCAGGTATTTCACCGCGCCGCGCACGTCGCCCTGGCGCAGCACCACCCAGCCCAGGCTGTCGGCGATCTCGCCGTCGTTCGGGCGCAGCTCGGCGGCGCGCTCGATCATCTGGCGGGCGCGGGTCAGGTTGCGGCCCTGCTCGGTCCAGGAATAGCCGAGATAGTTCAGCACGAAGGGCTGGTCGGGGAACAGCTCCAGCGCCTTCAGGAAGTCCGCCTCGGCCCGCGCCCATTGATGCGCGCGGTCGAGCGCGATGCCGCGATTGTAGAACAGCGGCCAGTTCACCCGGGTGGGATTCGCCACCAGCGCCACCGCGTGGTCATAGGCCACCACCGCTTCGGCGAAACGGCGCTTGGAGCGCAGCAGGTCGCCCTGCAGCGTCAGCGGGTCCGGCCGGGTCGGGAACTCCTTGGCCAGCTGGTCCAGCATGTGCAGCGCTTCGGTGGTGTTGCCCAGCCGGTCGGTCAGCGCCGCCTGGCGCAGCCGCACCATCGCATACAGCGGGTCGCTGGCAGGCACCGGCGACAGCACCGCCAGCGCCCCTTCGGGGTTGTTCCGCGTTTCCTGGATCTCGGCGCTCAGCAGGCGCGCCGCGGTCAGGTCGGGCCGCAGGTCCAGCGCCAGCTGCAGCAGCACCACCGAGAACTCGGCGGCGTCCTGCGACCGCAAGGCGGCCGCCAGCGCCAGATACGCCTCGGCGATGCCGTCCACAGGGTTGCGGACCTGCCGCGCCGCCACCGCCATCTGCAGCGCCGGCAGCGCGATGATCATCTCCGGGCTGTTGTCGCCCACGGCCTTCAGCGTCTCGCGCGCATCGTCGGGAAAGCCCTGGCGCGCCTGCCAGCTCGCGAGCAGCCGGCCGAGCTGCAGGTTGGTGCTGCCGAACTCGCTCTGCGCCACGCGGTAGAGCCGCGCGGCCTCGGCGGTGCGCTTGCCGAGATCGGCGATGAGGGCGGCGTGCAGCGCATACATCGCGCGGAAGTGCTGGCCCTGCACCAGCGGGGCGAGCGTGGCCAGCGCCGCGTCGGTGCGGCCCTGGCCGGCCTGCGCCCAGGCGACCAGCAGCGGCTGCAGCAACTGCATCAGGCCCTGGCGCGGCAGGGCGGCGAAACGGTTCTCCGCCTGCTCCCAGCGGCCGGCCTTGGCGTCGCTGTCGGCCAGCAGCAGTTGCGCGGCCTGGTTGTCGCTTTGCAGCGCCGCCAGCCGCACCGCCTCCGGCCGCCCGGCGAGCAGACTGGTCAGGAACGCCTGTTGCCGCAGCTCGACATTTCCGGGATCGGCCTGCAGCGCGCGCAGGAACTCGTCGGCCGCGTAGCCGACATCGTTCTGCGACGCGGCGAAACGCCCGCTGAGGAACGCGGCGGCGACGCCGGGCACGTTGAGCCGCGTCGCCGGGCCATACGGCCCACGCGCGTCGCCGGCGACCGACGCCGGATCGGCCGCCGCACAGGCGGACAGAAGCGAGAGTGTCAGGAGAACGGTGCGCCGAAGCGAACGAACATGCTGCATTGCCAAAGTCTACCAGTGCATTCGGGGTAACGCCACGTCACATAGCCGCGCACCGCGCGGCTGCGCAGAGGGGGCTGGGCCATCACCGGCTACGCCCCCGCCAGCCGCCCCTTGGTCTCGATCCGGTCGCCCGGCGCCAGCATCGCTCCGCGTTGCAGCAGGCTGGCCGCGGCCATGTCGTGCCACAGGACTGCGCGCAGGAACAGCACCGCCAGCCGCGCCGTGCGTTCGTGATAGGTCGGCTCGTTCCAGCGCGCCCCTGCCGCGGGCTCGCCGGCGAAGCTTGCATGGGTGGCGCCGGCCAGCACCGCCAGCACGCCGGGGGCGGCGATGGTGTGGAACGGGATGGTGCGATCCTCCGGCGTGGCCGCGTCCACCACGCCGCTGTCGCGGGTGCCGGTCACGTGCAGGATCGGCGCGGACACCCGTGCGAACGCCGATCGCGCCGGCAGCAGCAGCGGCGGCACCGGCGACAGCGCGATGCCGGCCGCGAGCCGCCGGTCCGGCAGCGCCAAAGGCCGGCCCTCGCCCAGCAATGCGACCCCCGGCAGCGCCTCGCCGAGCATGTGCGTCACCGTCCAGGCGCCGAAGGAATGGCCGGCGATCGCCGCCCGCGCCAAGTCCAGCCGCCCGCGCCAGGCCGGCTGGCGCGCCAGCTCGTCGAGCGCGAACGCCACGTCGTACAGCCGGTCCAGCGCGTTGCGCACGTCCAGCACCGACAGCGCCATCGCCACGGCCGGCCCGGCGCCGCTGCGCAGGACCCCGGAATCACTGCCATGGTGCTGCAGGTGCACGACGACAAAGCCGGCCTGCGCCAGCGCGATGCCGAGATAGGCGAGCCCGTCGCGCGAGCCGCCGAGCCCGTGCGACAGGATCGCCACCGGCGCGGGCGCCCCCGGCGTAGGCATCGTGTCCGGCAGGCGGATGCGGACCGGAATCGTCCGTCCGCGCGCGGGGTCGCGCCATTCCTGCAACAGATCCGCCGCCTCCGCCCTGGCCGCCCGTGCCAGGGCAAGCCAAGGCAGGCTGCCGATCACGCCGCGACGGGTGAAGCCTGTGTCCACTGCGCGCAGATGGGGCGTGCCGGCCGGTCCGCAAGACGTCCGCCATGCCGCAGCTTCGCCATGATCGCGACGCGAATCCGGCCCTTTTTCGCGCCCAGAGTGTGATCCGCATCGCAGCCGCGGCGGGTTCTCCTGCGTAGACCCAAGCTGCCGCGATGCCGCCGTACCGACGCCTCGGAGCGAGGAGTAGCCGCCATGCACACCGCCCCCCTGCCCTTCCCGGCCAACGCCGCCTTCCCCGCCGCCGACCCGCCGGCGCCGGCCCGGGACGAAGCGGCCTGCCGGCCGGCGCGCCCGGTGCCGGTGGGCGCCTGGTCCGCCTATCTGCAGCGCGTGCTGCCGCCGCTGGCGCCTGGACAATCCTGCCGGGCGGCCTGAACGCCGCGCGCGATCACGAAAAGTCTAAGCCGCGCACAGACAGCCGTGATTTGGCCGGGGGAACAGTTCCCGATAGGAAAGGATTATCCGGGCGCGACATGACCCTGCGCCGCGGCCATCACGATCTGTCCAGCGCGGGAGCAACGTCATGGCACTTCCCCAGAGAGCGGGCGCGGAATTCCTTGGTACATTCTGGCTGACCTTTGGCGGCTGCGGCAGCGGCGTGCTGGCGGCCCAGTTCCCTGAGCTCGGCATCGGTTTCGCCGGCGTGGCACTGGCCTTCGGTCTCACCCTCCTGACCATGGCCTTCGCGGTCGGCCATATCTCGGGCGCTCATTTCAATCCCGCTGTGACCATCGGCGTGTGGGCCGGCGGCCGGTTCAAGGCGGGCGACATCCTGCCCTACGTCGTCGCCCAGGTGGCCGGCGCCATCGTTGCGGCGGCCGTGCTCTACCTCATTGCCAGCGGCAAGCCGGACTTCGCCGTCGGCGGCTTCGCCGCCAACGGCTACGGCGAACTGAGCCTCGGCAAATACTCGCTGCTGTCATGCCTGCTGATCGAGGTGGTGTGTACGTTCTTCTTCCTCATCATCATCCTCGGCAGCACGTCCGCCCGCGCATCCGCCGGGTTCGCGCCGATTGCCATGGGCTTCGCGCTGACGCTGATCCACCTGATCTCGCTCCCCGTCACCAAGACCTCGGTCAACCCTGCGCGCAGCACCGGGCCGGCGCTGTTCGCCGGCGGCGCCTATATCGGGCAGCTCTGGCTGTTCTGGCTGGCGCCGATCGTGGGCGCGCTGCTGGCGGGCTGGGTGTCGAAGGCGTTGCAGCCGGAAGAGTGACACCAACGTCCGGGGAGAGGCGACCAACCGGCCGCCTCTCCCCGTGCCCGCCTACTCCGCGGCCTGTGCGTACGCTTCCAGCGGCGCGCACGTGCACACCAGGTTGCGGTCGCCATAGACGTTGTCCACGCGCTTCACCGGCGGCCAGTATTTCGCCGCCGCCACCCAGGGCAGCGGGAACGCCGCCCGGGCGCGGGAGTAGCCATGCGTCCACGCCTCCGCCATCACCTCGGCGGCGGTGTGCGGCGCGTGCTTCAGCGGGTTGTCCTCGGGGTCGAGCCGGCCCGCGGCGATGTCGGCGATCTCCTGGCGGATGGTGATCATGGCGTCGCAGAACCGGTCCAGCTCGGCCTTCGATTCGCTTTCGGTCGGCTCGATCATCAGCGTGCCCGCCACCGGCCAGGACATGGTCGGGGCGTGATAGCCGAAATCCTGCAGCCGCTTGGCGATGTCCTCGACCATCACGCCCGCCTCGGCCTGGAAGCCGCGGCAGTCGATGATGCACTCATGCGCCACCATGCCCGAGGGCGCGGTGTAGAGGATGGGGTAGTGCGGTGCGAGCCGCCGCGCCACGTAGTTGGCGTTCAGGATCGCCACCTCCGTCGCCCGGGTCAGCCCCGCCGGCCCCATCATGCGGATATAGGCGTAGCTGATCGGCAGGATCAGGGCGCTGCCGAACGGTGCCGCCGAGACCGGGCCGTAGCTGGTCGCCGGGCCGGCATCGGCGCGCAGCGGGTGATTCGGCAGGAACGGCAGCAGATGCGCGGCCACCCCGATCGGCCCCACCCCCGGCCCGCCGCCGCCATGCGGGATGCAGAACGTCTTGTGCAGGTTCAGGTGGCACACATCGGCGCCGATCGCGCCCGGGCTGGTCAGGCCCACCTGCGCGTTCATGTTGGCGCCGTCCATGTAGACCTGCCCGCCATGGTCGTGGACGATGCGGCAGATGTCGCGGATGCGCTCCTCGAACACGCCATGCGTGCTGGGATAGGTGATCATCAGCGCCGCCAGCCGGTCGGCGTGCTGCGTGGCCTTGGCCTCCAGGTCGGCGACATCGACGTTGCCGTCGCGGTCGCAGGCCACCACCACCACGCGATAGCCGGCCATCGCAGCGCTCGCGGGGTTGGTGCCGTGCGCGCTGGACGGGATCAGGCACACGTCGCGCGCGCCGTCGCCGCGGCTCTCGTGCCAGGCGCGGATCGCCAGCAGGCCGGCATACTCGCCCTGGCTGCCGGCGTTGGGCTGCAGCGACACGCCGGCGAAGCCGGTGGCCACCCGCAGCCATTCGGCCAGGCGGTCGATCAGGGTCTTGTAGCCCTCGGTCTGGTCGGCCGGCGCGAACGGGTGGATGTCGGAGAAGCCCGGCAGCGTCACCGGAATCATCTCGGCGGTCGCGTTCAGCTTCATCGTGCAGGACCCGAGCGGGATCATGCTGCGGTTCAGCGCGACGTCCTTGTCTTCCAGCCGCTTCAGGTAGCGCAGCATCTCGTGCTCGGCGCGGTAGGTGTTGAACACCGCCTGCGGCAGGAACGCGGACTGGCGCTGCAGCGCTTCGGGAAGGCCCGCCGCCGCCGCGCGCATGTCGCCGCCCAACAGCACCGCCAGACGGGCCAGATCCTCGCGCGTCACCGTCTCGTCGAGCGCGATCGCCACCCCGCCGGCGTCGATGCGGCGCAGGTTGAAGCCGGCCTTGAGGGCCGAGGCCATCAGCGCGTCGGCGCGGCTGCCCGCCTCGATGGCGATGGTGTCGAAGAAGGCGTCGTGGCGCAGCGCGAAGCCGCCGCGGCGGGCGGCATCGGCCAGGATGCGCGCCTGCAGATGCACGCGCCGGGCGATGCGGGTGAGGCCCTCCGGCCCGTGCCACACGGCGTACATGCCGGCCATCACGGCCAGCAGCACCTGCGCGGTGCAGATGTTGCTGGTGGCCTTCTCGCGGCGGATATGCTGCTCGCGCGTCTGCAGCGCGAGGCGCATGGCGGGCGCCCCGGCGGCGTCCTGGCTGACGCCCACGAGGCGGCCGGGCATGGCGCGCTTATAGGCATCCTTGGTGGCGAAGAATCCGGCATGCGGCCCGCCGAAGCCCATCGGCACGCCGAAGCGCTGCGCCGAGCCCACCACCACATCGGCGCCCATCTCGCCGGGCGGCGTCAGCAACGCGAGGCTCAGCGGATCGGCGGCGACAATGGCCAGCGCGCCGGCCTCGTGCGCGGCGGCGATCTCGGCGCGCAGGTCGCGCGCCGCGCCGGTGCTGCCGGGATATTGCAGCACCAGCGCGAACGGCTTCGCGGCGGCGACGGCAGCGGCGTCGCCGGGGGCCACATCGACCAGCCTGATGCCCAGCGGCCAGGCGCGCGTGGCCAGCACCGCGCGGGTCTGCGGGTGCAGGTCGGCGGCCAGCGCGATCACGTCGCTTTTCGCCTTGGCCACGCTGTGCGCCATGTGCATCGCCTCGGCCGCCGCGGTGGCTTCGTCGAGCAGCGAGGCGTTGGCGATCTCGAGCCCGGTCAGCTCGCAGATCATGGTCTGGAAGTTCAGCAGCGCCTCCAGCCGGCCCTGCGCGATCTCGGCCTGGTACGGCGTGTAGGCGGTGTACCAGCCGGGGTTCTCCAGCACGTTGCGCAGGATCACCGGCGGCGTGTGGGTGCCGTGATAGCCCATGCCGATCAGCGACTTCTTCAGCACGTTGCGGCTGGCGAGCGCGCGCAGCTCGGCGATGGTGCCGGCCTCGTCCACCGGCGGCGGCAGGTCGAGCGCCTGCTGCGCGCGGATGCTGCCGGGCACGGTCTTGGCGGCCAGGTCGTCGAGCGTGGCCGCCCCCAGGACCTGCAGCATGTCCGCGATCTCGGTGTCGGAGGGGGCGACGTGGCGGTCCACGAAGCTGTCATCCGCCTCCAGCGCCGCGAGCTCTTCCAACACGCTCGGGGCGGGCTGGCGGGTGGTGGAATGCGGCATCAAAGCGTCTCCAGGAATGCCTTGTAGGCGGCCTCGTCCAGCAGCGCCGCGAACGCGGCCTGGTCGGCCAGGGCCAGCTTGAAGAACCAGCCGTCGGCGGTCGGCGCGCGGTTCACCAGCGACGGGTCGTCCACCACCGCCTGGTTGTTCTCGACCACCTTGCCGGCCAGCGGCGCGTACACGTCCGACGCGGCCTTCACGCTCTCCACCACCGCGCAGGCCTCGCCTTCCGCAACCTCGCGGCCGGGCTCGGGCAGTTCGACGAACACGATGTCGCCCAGCGCTTCCTGCGCGTGGTCGGTGATGCCGACGACGGCGATGCCGTCCTCGAGGCGTACCCACTCGTGGTCCTTGGTGAAACGGGTCTGGGGCATGCGGAAAGATCCTTCAGCGGACGTAGCGGTGGGGAACGAAAGGGGTGGGGGCGACGCGGGCGGGCAAAGGCTTGCCGCGCACCAGCAGCGACAGCTCGGTGCCGTCGGCGGCGAGGTCGCGGCGCACATAGCCCATGGCGATCGGCGCGCCCAGCGTGGGGCCGAAGCCGCCGGAGGTGACGTGGCCGACCACGCCGCCATCGGCGCCGACGATCTCGGTGCCGGCGCGCGCGGGGGCCCTGCCGTCGGGGCGGATGCCCACGCGCAGGCGGGCGGGGCCGTTCTCAAGCATGGCGCGGATCGGGCCGGCGCCGACGAAATTCCATTCCATCCTGCGGCGCTTGCCGATCACCCAGGTCAGCGCCGCCTCGACGGGGTTGGTGGTCTCGTCGATGTCGTTGCCGTACAGGCACAGCCCGGCCTCCAGCCGCAGGCTGTCGCGCGCGCCCAGGCCCGCCGGCATCACCCCGGGCTGCGCCAGCAGCATGCGCGCGAAGGCGTCGGCGAATTCCGCCGGCACCGAAATCTCGAACCCGTCCTCGCCGGTGTAGCCGGAGCGGGAGACGAAGCATTCGACACTGTCCACGGTGATCGTGGCCACGCCCATGAACGGCATGGACGCCACTTCGGGCGCGACGCGCGCCAGCACGCCCACGGCGGCCGGCCCCTGCAGCGCCAGCAGCGCGCGGTCGTCGTGGCGGGCCAGCTTCACGTCGTCGGGCAGGTGGGCGGCGATATGGGCGAAATCCACGTCCTTGCGACTGGCGTTCGCCACCAGGAACAGCCGGTCGCTGCCCGTGTTGGCGACCATCAGGTCGTCGAGGATGCCACCGGACGCGGTGGTGAGGATGGTGTAGCGCTGGCGGTGCGGCTTCAGGCCGGCCATGTCGCCGGGCACCAGCGCCTCCAGCGCCGCGGCGGCGTCTGCGCCGTACAGGCTGGCCTGGCCCATATGCGAGACGTCGAACAGCGCCGCCTTGGCGCGGCAGTGCAGGTGCTCGGCCATGATCCCGGCCGGGTATTGCACCGGCATGGCATAGCCGGCGAAGGGCACCATGCGCGCGCCCAGTTCCCGGTGCAGCGCGTCGAGGGGCGTGGTTTTCAGGTCGGCATCGTCTGTGGACAAGGTCTGGCTCCGCACACGGATCGCCCGCCGGCGGGATGCCGGAGAGGAAGCCCCCCTCTGTCGCGGAACCTGAGAGATTCGGGCAACCCTGCGCAATGCGGCCAGGGGGCCCTTACTCCGTCGGTGCGGCCCCCATCGCAATCCACGGCCGGGGGCCGGCTTTCCAGAGATCCTTACTCCCGGGGCGGTCCTGGGTGCCTGAGCGTTTCCGGGGGCCGGTTGCGCCTTCGGCGGCAGCCCCCTTGTCGTCGGCAAGGGAACCGCGCTCTCCCGCACGGGATATTCCGAATACCCGCACCATGGCCGATCCGGCCGTCCGGTTCAATCGCGAACCGGCGGCCGGGCGACGCTTCAGCGCGGGCCCTGGGCGCGGTTGAACTGCAGCTCGTCCGGCGTCAGGCGGAAGCTGACATAGATGGTGTAGGCCGCGGCCGGCTTGTCGGCGGTGCTCGGGAACAGCATGTCGATCGGGTCGCCGGCGGCGCGGACCTGGTCCACGTTGGGCGGGAAGTTGGCGGCGATGACGTAGTCCTTCTGGTCGATGATCCGGTCGCCGTCCATCACCGTCACCAGATAGGGCACCTGCGCCGCCCGCCCGCGCGAGGCGGGTCCGCGGGTCAGTTCCACGCTCACCTGGATGGTCGTCGCCACCGTGCCGCGCTCACCTGCCTTGCAGGAACCGGGCACCGCGACGATCCGTCCGCTCAGCACCATGTCGGTGACGTCGTGGCCGCGCTCGTTGAAGCGGGTGATGTCGGACGCGTCCTTCAGCAGCTTCATGTCCGGGCATTGCGGGGCGAACACGTCGGCCTTGGGGCCGCAGCCGCTGAGCAGCGCCGCGCCCAGGAAGGCTGCCGGCAGCGCGGCGCGGCCAACGGGCCAGGGTCTTGCGGGAGGGGGCGGCGCCATCAACCTCTGGTGCACCAGGTTTCGGGTCCTCTCGGGCGTCCAGAACGGCATCCGCAACTCCAGTTCGGGGTGGTCATTGTTCGCGACAGCAAGGGGGGGCATAGTGCGGCGCGCCATCCCCATGGACAACATGCAGCACACTTCGGACGATAATCCCAGCCTCACCCTGGCGCCGCGGCCCGCGGCGAAGGCCAGCCTGCGCATCCTGCTGGCCGGCCCGCGCGGGTTCTGCGCCGGCGTGGACCGCGCCATCCGCGTGGTGGAGGAGGCGCTGCGCCGCTTCGGCGCGCCGGTCTATGTGCGCCACGAGATCGTGCACAACCGCACCGTCGTCGAGCAGCTTGAGCGGCAGGGCGCGGTGTTCGTGGACGAGCTGACCGAGGTGCCGGAAGACGCGCAGGTGGTGTTCTCCGCCCATGGCGTGCCGAAATCCGTGCCGGCCGAAGCCCAGCGCCGCGGCCTGACCTATCTGGACGCCACCTGTCCGCTGGTCTCGAAGGTGCATCGCGAGGCCGAGCGCCACTTTGCCGGCGGCGGGCCGGACAGCCATCACATCCTGATGATCGGCCATGCCGGCCACCCGGAGGTGGAAGGCACCATGGGCCAGCTGCCGCCCGGCGCCATGACCCTGGTGCAGAGCGTCGATGAAGCCGCGACGGTACAGCCGGCCGACCCCGGCCGCCTCGCCTTCATCACCCAGACCACCCTGTCGGTGGACGACACCGCCGAGATCGTCGCCACCCTGCGCGCCCGCTTCCCGGCCATCCAGGGGCCGAAGCGCGAGGACATCTGCTACGCCACCACCAACCGCCAGGCCGCGGTGAAGACGATCGCGCCCGAATCGGACCTGGTGCTGGTGATCGGCAGCCCGAACTCCTCCAATTCGCAGCGCCTGCGCGAAGTGGCCGAGCGTGCCGGCGCCCCGCGCGCCATCCTGCTGCCGCGTGCCGACCAGCTCGACTGGTCGGTGCTGGAGGGCGTGCGCACGCTGGGCATCACCGCCGGCGCCTCCGCCCCCGAGGTGCTGGTGGAGCAGTTGCTCGACCGGCTGCGCGAGCGCTACGAGCTGGCGATCGAGGAAAAGAGCGTGACCACCGAGGACGTGGTGTTCAAGCTGCCTGCCCCGCTCGCCTGCTGACGCCCCGCCGCCTTACGACAGGACCCGCGCGCTTCGCATGGCCGTCTACACCGAGGTTTCCGACGACGCGCTCGCGGCGTTCCTGGTCGACTACGACATCGGCCGGATGGTCGCCTTCCGCGGCATCGCCGAGGGCGTGGAGAACAGCAACTTCTCCCTGCGCACCACCAATGGCGACTACATCCTGACGCTGTACGAGAAGCGCGTGGACCCGGCTGAGCTGCCCTGGTTCCTGGGCCTGATGGAGCATCTGGCCGGCCGGGGCATCGTCTGCCCGCAGCCGGTGCGCGGGCGCGACGGCCAGGCGCTGCGCCAGCTCTGCGGCCGCCACGCCGCCATCACCACCTTCCTGCCGGGCGTGTGGCCGCGCCGCGTGCGGCCGGAGCATTGCGCCCCGGTGGGCGCCGCGCTGGCCGCCTTGCACCAGGCCGGCGCCAACTATGCGCCCACCCGCCGCAACGCCCTTGGCCCGGCCGGCTGGCCGCCGCTGCTGGCGCGCAGCCTGCCCGGCGCCGACCAGGTGCAGCCCGGCCTGGGCGAGGAGCTGCAGGCGGCGCTCGACCGCATCCTCGCCGCCTGGCCCACATCCCTGCCCGTCGGCCACATCCATGCCGACCTGTTCCCCGACAATGTCTTCTTCCTCGAAGGCAGGCTGTCGGGGCTGATCGACTTCTACTTCGCCGCGACCGACATCCTGGCCTACGACCTCGCCGTCTGCATCAACGCTTGGTGCTTCGAGCCGGATCTTTCGCTCAACGTCACCAAGTCCCGCGCCATGGTCACGGCCTATGACGCGGCGCGCCCGCTGTCGGCGGCCGAGCGCGCGGCGCTGCCGGTGCTGTGCCAGGGGGCGGCGCTGCGCTTCGCGCTGACGCGGCTGTACGACTGGATCAACACGCCGCCCGGCGCGCTGGTCACGCGCAAGGACCCGCTGGAATATGTCCGCCGCCTGCGCCAGCATCTGGCCGCCCGGGACGCACACGCCTATGGCCTCTGACTTCGACACCACCGCCGCCGACGTGGTGGAGGTATGGACCGACGGCGGCTGCAAGCCCAATCCCGGCCCGGGCGGCTGGGCCGCGATCCTGCGCTACAAGGGCCGCGAGCGCGAGCTGACCGGCGCCGAGCCGGAGACCACCAACAACCGCATGGAACTCACCGCGGCCGCGGCGGCGCTGGAGGCGCTGACCCGCCCCTGCCGCGTGGTGCTGCACACCGACAGCGAATACCTGCGCAACGGCATCACCCGCTGGCACCAAGGCTGGGTCCGCCGCAACTGGCGCAACGCCGCCGGCGACCCGGTCGCCAACATGGACCTGTGGCGCCGCATCCTGGACGCCGCGAAGGCGCACGAGATCGAGTGGAAATGGGTGCGCGGCCACGCCGGCGACGCAATGAACGAACGCGCCGACGTGCTGGCCACCGCGGCGCGCGAGGCGCTCGGACGCTGAGCCGCAGGCCAAACGACCCGGGCGCCGTAACGGCCACGGCACCCGGACCATTTCCCAAGAGTTCTATTGTCAGTCAAAAATAAACTGGCTACGAAATCATCGGGTTCGTCATGCTGGCAAAAGAAAGGACGCCCGATGAGACAGCTCAGTGGCCTGGCGGCCGCCCTTGCCGGTGCGGTATGGGCTGCCGGTGCGCTTGCCGCCCCGGTCGTCGACCAGCAGTACGTGTTCTCCTACCCGGCCGCAAGCCCGCCCTACGCCAGCGGCGGCATCGCCGGGAGTGCGCCCCCGTTCGAATACACCCATGCCCAGACCTTCACGGTCGGCCTCTCGGGAGAACTGGCGGCGGTGAGCCTCCAATTCGGCCAGTACAACGGCACCGGGGGTGATTTCGTGTTCCGGATCCTGCCCACCGTTTCGGGGATCCCGGCCCTGGATTTCAACGATGCCCTGGCATCCGTGACGATACCCTACGCCTCGTTCCCGACCTTCAGCTTCTCGGCCCCGACGCCTGCAACGACGATCGACTTTTCCGCCCTGGGTCTGCATGTCACCGCGGGTGACGTGCTTGCCATCGCGGTGAGCGCGACCGGCGGCGCCCAGGGGGCCTGGGACATCCTTTTCCCGGGCGGATACGCGGAGGGTTCCGCGTACTCTTCGTACGGTGGGTCGGCGTGGGCGCCTCAGGTGCGACCGGTCGGCAACGATTCGCTTTTCGCCGATTTCGCCTTCACGACCTATGTCGACCCGTCACCCAGTCATGTTCCCGAGCCTGCGTCGCTGGCCGTGCTCGGGACAGCGGTGCTCACCGCCGGACTCGCGCTGCGCAGCCGCCGCCGAGGGTAACGCCGACATCCCGCCAATACCGATCCCGGCCGGCGCGCGGTCCTGCGTGCGTGCACCAGGTCAGGCCCGGCGCCACCAGCGTGCCGGATGCGTCGCCGCACGGTCGATCCCGCCATCGCGGTAGTCGATCGCCCGCGCCGCGAAGTCGCGCCAGCTGGCATCGAGCTCGCCCGCCGACCAGTCGTACTGGTGCCCCCACCGGCGCGCCCGGTCATGCACCCCCAGCCCCCCGGCCAGCTCGCGGTGCCGCGCGGCGAGGTAGGCGAGGCCCATGTATTTGTAGTGCAGGTTCACCACCTCGTCCGTCGCCGGATAGACCACCTGCCCGGCCGGCATCGCGGCGTGCCGGCCCACGACGTAGTTGGTCGCCTCGATCCGGTTCGGGTCGAACAGCGACAGCTTGTTCATGTCGGCATGCGGCGCGCCCATGCGGTGCGTCGAGGCCAGATGCACGCCAGGCTGCGGAAACGCGTCGGCGATCATCTGGAAGCCCAGGGCCGGCAGCGCGGTCACCCCGGCGGCCTGGCAGCGCGCCAGGTAGCCGCGCATTCCGTCGGGCGCATCGGGATGATGCAAATGCTCGTCGATCGCGGTCACCACCACCCAGTCGGCGCGGCCGCGGCTCTCCTGCCAGAAGGCATTCTGCAGCAGGGTGGCGGAGGCGACGAACGAGCCCTCCACGCTGCGCACGAAACGACGGGTCTCCACTTTCGGATGGGCGGCGACGATGTCGAGCGTGGCGTCCGTCGAACCGTCGTCGAACAGCACGTAGCGGTCGACCCATTCGTCGTAGTGGCGAAAGAAGAGCGGCAGCATCCGCGCGTCGTTCCAGCAGAGCGCATAGAGCCAGACCGTCATGCCGGGAGCGCTGTTGCGTTGCGCGGTCGCACCGGCGCCTTGCGCGCGACCGGCTGCGCGGGGTGCCCGGCGACCGTGGCCCCGTCCGGCACATCGCGCCGCACCACGGCGCCGGCGGCGACCACCGCCTCCGCGCCGATGCGCACGCCCGGCAGGATCACCGCGCCGGCGCCGATCATGGCCGCCTCGCCGATCGATACCTGCCCGGCCGCGACCACCCCCGGCCCCACCGAGGCGAAGGCCCCCAGCTCCAGGTGATGGCCCAGGCTCGCGCCGCGGTTGATGAAGGCGAAGCGGCCGATGCGCGACGCCGCGCCGATGATGCAGCCGGCATTGACGTAGACGCCCTCATCCAGCGCGATGGCGCGCGGCAGCACGGAGGTGGGATCGACCAGCGCCGGGAACGCGCGCGCGCCCAGCGCCGCCGCGTGCTCCTGCGCCAGCCGGCGGTTGGCGGGCGAAAAGATCGGCAGCACCACCGCCGCATGCGGGTCCATGCCGCAGGCGGCCGGAACGATGCGCGCGGGGTCTGAGGCGTAATCCGGCCCCGCAACATTCTTGACCACGGCCGTCACGGTCCAGCCGCGCCGCGCGCAGGTCTCCTCGACATCGACAATGACCGGGGAGCCCGATCCGAACAGGATGACGTTGGACATGCGGCTCCGTGCAGGCGGGCGTGCGGGACGACGACCCTATCGACCGCTTCAGGCCCGGGCAATGGCGGGGGCGTGGGCCTCGCGCAGATACGCCCGCAGCAACAGCGCCAGCCCCGCCGTGGTGGCGATGCTGCCGGCGTAGACCAGAGAATGCAGCCCGAACAGGAACGGCATGTAGGCGAGCCCCGAGCCGAGCTGGAACAGCACGGCCACCGGCCACATCCGCGGCCGCAGCACCATCAGCACGCAGGCGAACACGTCGGCGGGGAAGAAATAGCGCTCATGGATCTTCGGCAGCACGTACGGCTCCAGCGCCAATGTCACCGTCATCATCATGAGCAGCATGCCGGGATCGCGCACCCGCCCCTGGCGGACGAACAGCCACAGCAGCCACAGGCTGGCCAGCACCCCCACCGCCAGCGCCACGACGACGAGCACCGCCGTCACCCGCGGCCGCCCTTGCAGCAGAAACCCGTCGATCCACAGATACAGGTTGGGCGCGGTCACGGCCAGGTCGTCGTGCCACAGGTACTGGCGCGGATACACCGCCGCGAGGTCGAACAGACCCCATCCCGCCAGCGCCGCCGGCGCCATCGCCGCAACATACACGGCCGGGACGATGAGCACGTGGCGCACGCGCACGAAGCGCGTCAGGAACAGATAGGCAATGAACGGCGCGATGAATATGGACTGGAGCTTGAACGACAGCGCCACGCCGAACATCGCCATCGCCAGCGCCGGCCGCCCGAGCAGCACGCCGCGCGCGAATGCCAGCAGGAAGGCGGTGTAGATGATATCGCTCTGCCCCCAGCCGAGCGCGTTGAGCGCCACCGTCGGCAGGTTGAACGCCAGCAGGCCGGCGATCCACGCCTCGCTGCGGCCGCGCCCGGCGATCCGCGCGATGTCGAAGGCGAGCCAGGCGGTCCCCAGCATCCCGGCCAGGGAGATCAGCCGCACCAGCAGGCGCAGCGGCAGCACCGTGTGGCCGAGCGAGGCCAGGCTCAGCAGATAGAGATAAGGCGGGGTGTAGTCCGAGAAGCGCTCGGCGAAGGCGCCGATGCGGCCCGCCGCCAGGATATGCTGCATCCAGGGAACGACATACCCGTCGAGATCGCCGTTGGCCGCATCCAGGAACACCAGCAGCACGACAGGCGAAATCAGCGACAGCAGGCCCAGGCAGACCGACCGGGCAAGCCCCGTCACGCTGTGGCCTTGTGCGCCCGCTCGACCGGCGCTCATGTCTGCCGACACGGGCATTTCGTACCACGCTGATTTTGCGCGGTTTGGTTCTACCGAGGATGGCCGTGCGGTTTCACTTAACGTTCCCGGGAACACGATAACGAAACGCCGATCCCCTTCGGCACCATCCTGTCGATCCGGATGCGTCCAGCCGAACCGGCATTGCCCTAGGGCGCGGGCAGGATCTCCATCACCACCTCGGCCGGCCGGCACAGCCGGACGCCGCGTGGCGTCGCCACGATCGGCCGCTCGATCAGGATCGGGTGCTGCAGCATGAGGTCGACCAGTTCGTCCTCGGTCCATTTCGGATCATCGAGCCCGAGCGCCTCGTACGGCGTGCCTCGGCGCCGCAGCAGGCGGCGGGCGGTGATGCCCATGTGCGCGATCAGGCCGACGAGCTCGGCCCGGCTGGGCGGCGTCTTCAGGTACTCGACGACGGCGGGCGTCTCGCCGGCGGCACGAATCAGCCCGAGCACGGTCCGCGAGGTGCCGCAAGCCGGATTGTGGTAGATCGTGACGGTCATCGCGCTCGTCTCCGGCCCGTTGTTGAACGCCCCGCCCCCGCCGGCGGGCGGGCAGGATCGCAGCAAGGCCGGATCGCGCCACGCCCGCATGCGGCGATCCGCGAACGCCCAGCTACGCCTGAAATGGCTGTGACGTCGACCCGATCGGAAGGTCAGCGTCCGGACCTTCCGATCAGGCCGGGATGCACGCCGACCGGCCCGCAGGCAGGGCGGCGCGCGCCGTCCTACAGGGCGGCCAGCACCGCCTCGGCGCGGCTCACATCGAAGCCGCCCGGCGCCTCGATCGCCAGATGCGTCACCTTGCCGTTCTCCGCCACCAGCGCGAAGCGCTGGCTGCGCACGCCCATGCCGCGCGGCACCAGGTCCAGCTCCAGGCCGAGCGCCTTGGTGAACGCGGCCGACCCGTCCGCCAGCATGGTGATGCCGTCGCCGACGCCCTGCTCCTTGCCCCAGGCGCCCATCACGAAGGCGTCGTTCACCGCCACGCAGACGATCTCGTCCACGCCCTTGCCCTTCAGCGCCGCCACGTTCTGCACGAAACCCGGCAGATGCTTGGCGCTGCAGGTCGGCGTGAAGGCGCCGGGGACGGCGAACAGCACGACCTTCCGACCCTTGAAGATCTCGTCCGTCGAAACCTCTTTCGGGCCGTCGGCCGTGGCCTTCATCAGCTTCATCGACGGAATGGCATCACCAACCTTGATCTGGCTCATCAGCGCCTCGCTTCCTCGGCTGACCCGGACAGCCGCTTCCGTCCGGGCATCAGCCGGCATTCCTAGCCGTCCGCGCGCCCTCTGTCACGATGACACGATTTTGCGGCCGGCGTCATCGCCGCGTAACCTTGGCGCTTGCACACTCGCGGCATGCCGCCAAGATAAGGGCCATGCCTCGAAAAACCCCGTCCGCGCCGCCGCCTTCTGCCCCCCCGGCCCCCGGTGCCGGCGACGCGCGGCCGTCCGCCGCGTCCGAAACCTCGCTGACCGGCCAGGTGCTGATCGCCATGCCGAGCATGGGCGATCCCCGCTTCGCCCAGAGCGTGATCTATGTCTGTGCCCATACCAACGAGGGCGCCATGGGCATCGTGGTGAACCACCCGCTCGCGGCGCCCAGCTTCGAAGACCTGCTGCGGCAGCTGAAGGTCGATCCGGTCCCGCCCGCCCGCACCATCCGCCTGTGCAGCGGCGGCCCGGTGGACAACGCCCGCGGCTTCGTGCTGCACACCACCGACTGGACGGACGATGCCAGCCTGCGCGTGGACGACACTTTCGCGCTGACCGCCAGCCTCGACATCCTCAAGGCCATCGCCACCGGCGGCGGCCCCCGGCAAGGCATTCTCGCGCTCGGCTACGCCGGCTGGGGGCCCGGCCAGCTCGACACCGAAATCCAGCAGAACGCCTGGCTGTCCGCGCCGCCGGACCTCGACGTCATCTTCGACGGCGACCACGACACCAAATGGCGCCGTGCCCTGGCCAAGCTGCGCATCGACCCGCTGCTGCTCTCAGGCGCGGCGGGGCACGCCTGATACCAACGGCGCTTGACGATGCCCCTTCCATCGTCAAGCGCCGTTGGTATCGCGCGCCGGGTCGGTGGGCGGCGGCGCGCAAAATAACGACTCGTACCAGCGGTCATTCTTCATGGCCGCTGGTATGAGAGGCCGGGCAAGGTCAGCGGTCAGGATTTTGCGGCCAGCAGCAGGGCGTCGACCACCCTGACCTCTCCGGAGCCTTTGCGCACCAGCACGGGATTGAGGTCGCATTCGGCGATGCGATCGCACAGGTCGAAGGCCAGACTGGAGAGATTGGCCGCCAGTCGCGCCAGCCCGTCCAGGTCGGTCTTCTGGATCAGGTTCCGGTAGCCGCCGAGATAGGCCCCGAGGCGCGTGCCGGCGATCATGCCGGCCGCTTGCGCCGGTGAGACCGGGCTCAGCTCCACGGCGCGGTCGGCCTGCAGCTCCACCATCGTGCCGCCGGTCCCGACCATCATCACCGCGCCGAAAGGCGGTGCGGCGACGAAGCCGACCATCGCTTCGACATGGTCGACCAGCTGCTCCTGCAGCTCGAACCCCACGATCTCGGCGTGCGGCGCGGCGGCGCGCACGCGGCACAGCATGCGCGCAAGCGCGGCGCGCAGGGCCTCGGCGTCGCCGATGCCGAGTGCCACGCCGCCCACGTCGGAGCGGTGCGCGATGTCCGGCGAGGCGATCTTCAGCACCAGCGGATAGCCGATCGCCTCGGCGCGCTCCAGCGCCTCCTCGGGGGTGCGGACGACGGCGGAGCGGACCAGCGGGATGTCGTAGGCGGCCAGGATCCGCCGCGTCGTTGCCGCCGGCAGCGGCCCGGACAGGCCGGCGATCTCGCGCCGGATCTCGGCGGCGGCGGGGTTCGGCCGGTGCGCCGCCGCCGCCGGCCCGCCCGCCGCGCGCGCCGCCCGCGCCTGCCCGAGAATGCCGAGATTGCGCATCGCCACCAGCCCGGCGCGCATGCCGCGCAGCACCGGAACCCCGTCCTCGGCCATCATCGCGTGGATGCGCGGATGCGTGTTCTCCGAGGTCGGCGACACCATCACCACCGGCTTGTCGCTGCGCTGCGTCAGCTTGCCGTATTCCAGGATATGCGGCGTGTAGTTGTTGAGCATGGTGGGCGTCAGGCTCGCTTGCGCGTCCTGCACCAGCAGCAGCGAGTCGACCTCCGGATCGTCCAGGATGGCGCCGATCGCCGTGCGATCCTGGTCCACGGTATGGTTCACCGTCGCGCCCATATCGAGCGGATTGAGGCCGGATGCGCCGGGCAGCGCGGCGGTGACACGCGCCCGGGTCTCGGCGGCGAATGTCGCCAACGGCACGCCGAGATCAGCCGCGATGTCGCAGGCCAGCGCGGTCTCGCCGCCGGAAATGCCGACGATGCCGATGCGGCTGCCCGCCGCCGAACGGGGGGTGGAGACGAAGCATTCCAGCGTGGCGATCAGCTCGTCGTAGTCCTTCGCGGTGGGCACGCCGCAGCGCGCGAAGAAGCGGTCATAGGCATCGCTGCGGCTGATCATGGCGCCGGTATGCGCCTGCACCGCCAGGCTGCCCACTTCGGACTGGCCGACCTTCAGCACCGCCAGCGACTTGCCGGCGGCGTAGATCGCCTCGACGGCGGCGGCAAACTCGGCGGGACGCTGGATCGATTCGAGCACGACGCCGATCACCGAGGTGCGGTCGTCGGTGGCAAAGAAGCGCATGTAGTCCGGCGCCGTCACCTGGAACTCGCTGCCCATGGTCACCACCGTGGACAGGCCGAACGAGGACGAGTTCATCAGCGAGATCGCCGCCGACCCCGATTGCGCGATCAGCGCCACCTGCCCCGGCCGCACCTTCTCGGTGATGGTGGCGGGATACATCGGCATGCAATCCCACACATCGATCAGCCCCATGCAGTTCGGGCCGTGGATCACCATGTCGCTGGTGTCCGACACCTGCCGGAATGCCTGCGCCTCGGCGGCGGTGAAGCCGTTGCTGAACACCACCGCCGAGCGCACGCCGGCCTGCGCCAGATCGGCCAGCGCCGCGGCGACGCCGCTCGCCGGGATCGCCACCACCGCGGTATCGATGCCGGGCGGCAGCCGGTCGATGCCGTTGGTGACCTCCAGCCCTTCGATGGTCTGCGCGGTGGCATGGACGGGGATGATGTGCCCCTTGAAGCCCGCCTTCTGCAGGTTGCCGATCACCTGGTTGCCCTGGGCGCGGCGGGTGGCGGAGGCGCCGATCACCGCGACCGTCCGCGGCCGCACGATGGCGGCGACATTGCGTTGCATGGCGGCGATCAGGCCCGGCGCAGGAACGTCAGCGCGTTGCGGTACAGCCATTTCTCCATCACCGAATCCTTCAGCGGCAGCTCCAGGTATTCGCCGATGAGTTGTTCGAAGGACATGCCGAAGGTGCTGCGCGACAGGCCGACCATGATCTTGTCCTGCAGCAGCGTGTTGCCGAACTGCAGGAACGGCTCCCAGCCCGATCCCTTGGTGGCGAAATGGCGCGGCCGGTGGGCGGCGGTGTCGACGTACAGGTTGGGGTGGCGCCGCAGCAGCCCGATCATGTCGTTGACCCAGGGCCAGCCGGCCAGCCCGGCGACGATGCGCAGCTCCGGAAAGTCCATGGCGACGGTGTCGAGATGCCGCGGATGGCCGAGGTCGTACGGCCGGTCGTTGGCATAGTTCATCGAGGTGTAGATGCGCACGGGCACATCGAGCTCGACGCATTTGGCATAGAGCGGGTAATAGCGCCGGTCGCTCGCCGGGATCGAGTTGTACAGCGCCACGACGCGCAACCCGCCGATCCCGTGCTCGCGCACCAGCCGCTCGAAATTGCGCACGCCGGTCATGCCGTCCAGCGGACTTGTCGCCGACAGCCCGATGAAGCGGTCCGGATGCGCCGTGCAGATCCGCGCCAGCGTGGCGTTGGAGGCGCCGAGCACGCCGAGCTCGATGCCGGCGCGGTCCATGTCGGCGATGAAGCGCGTGATCCCGCCGTCATCCACCGGCGCCTGCTCGGCTTCGGCGGCTTCGGTGCGGCCCTTGAAGATGTGGCCGTAATTGGCGAAGCCGTAGCCCTCGGGGCGCGGCTGCAGGTCGGCCACCGCGTTGCCGGGGCGGCCATGCATGGCGTCCCAGTAGCCGGGCTCTTCCTCGCTGCGCGGCAGATTCATTTCCAGATCGATCACTCGACGCACGGCGGCTTCCTTTCCCTGCAGGCAGTCCCGTCCAGGCGCGGAGGCGGGAGTCCTGGCGCATTTAAGTCTATACATATTGACCGCCGACCCATGGCCCGCGCAAGCGTCGCGGGATCATGCATCGGCGAGGCGTTCGGCTTCGTGGCAGGCGACCAGGCGCCCCGCGATGCTGCGCGGCGCCGGCGGCTCGATCCTGCAGCGTTCTGCGACATGGGGGCAGCGGGTCGAGAATGCGCAGCCTTTCGGCGGGTTCAAGGGCGACGGCAGCTCGCCGGTCAGGGCACGGCGCGGGCCGTTGCCGGTCATGCCCGGGGTCGCCGCCAGCAGCGCCCGAGTATACGGATGCAATGGCTGCGCGAAGATGCGCTCCTTCGTGCCCTGCTCGACGCCGCGGCCGAGATACATCACCAGGATCTCGTCGGCGATATGGCGCACCACGGCGAGGTCGTGCGAGATGAACAGGTAGGACAGGCCGAATTCCTGTTGCAGGTCCTTCAGCAGATTGAGGACCTGCGCCTGGATCGACACGTCCAGCGCCGAGACCGGCTCGTCCGCCACCACCAGCTTCGGCCGCAGCATCAACGACCGGGCAATGGCGATGCGCTGCCGCTGGCCGCCCGAGAACATGTGCGGGTAGCGGTCGTAGTGTTCCGGCCGCAGCCCGACCTTCGCCATCATCTCCCGCACGGCGTCGCGGCGCTGCACCCGGCCGAGGCCGGTATTGACCGCCAGCGGCTCCTCGATGATGGCGCCGATCGTCTTGCGCGGATTGAGCGACCCGTAGGGATTCTGGAACACCGTGTGCACGGCGCGGCGCAGCTGCCGGCGCACCGGCGGCGATGGGGCGATCGCATCCTGCCCGGCGATCCGCAGCGTGCCGGCGGTCGGCTTGTCGATCAGCGTCACCAGCCGCGCCAGGGTCGATTTGCCGCAGCCGGATTCGCCCACCACCGCGAGCGTGCGTGCCGCCTGCAGGGTGAAGGAGACGCCATCCAGCGCCTTCAGCACCGCCGGCGGCGCGAACAGGCCCTGACGGACCCGGTAGTGCCGCGCCAGGCCATCGGCGACTGCGACGGCCTCGCCGGCAGCAGATGGCGCGCGGTCGGCCGGATGCGCCACGGCGGAAGCGGGCTCGGGGCGCGGCGCCGCGACGCCCAGCGGATAGTGGCATCGCACCCGGCTTCCGTGCAGTTCGCGCAGGTCCGGCTGCTGCGCGCGGCACAGATCGTCGGCATGGCTGCAGCGGGGGCTGAACAGGCAGCCGCGCGGCCGGTCGGACTGGCCCGGGACCACGCCGGGAATGGTGGCCAGCCGGCCCTCGCCGGCACTGCGTTCCGGCAGCGCGGCCAGCAGTGCGGCCGTATAGGGGTGCTGCTGGGCGGTGAACAGCGACGCGGTCTCGCGTTGCTCCATCACCTGGCCGGCATACATCACCACCACGCGCTGCGCCGTCTCGGCCACTACGCTCATGTTGTGGCTGATCAGCACCAGCGCCATGCCGCGCTCGCGCCGCAAGGTCAGCAACAGATCCAGGATCTGCGCCTGGATGGTCACGTCCAGCGCCGTGGTCGGCTCGTCGGCGATCAGCAGGCGCGGATTGCAGGCGATCGCCATGGCGATCATCACGCGCTGGTTCATGCCGCCGGAGAGCTGGTGCGGGAAGGCGCGCAGCCGCGTCTCCGGCGCCGGGATGCCCACCTGCTCCAGCAGCGCGATGGCGCGATGGCGCAGCGCCTTGCCGCTGAGCTTCTCGTGCGCGTGCAGCACTTCGGCGAGCTGGAAGCCGACGGTGAAGCTGGGATTGAGGCTGGTGGCGGGATCCTGGAAGATCATCGCCACGTCCTTGCCCGTCAGCCGGCGGCGCTGGCGCGGCGACAGCCGGGCGAGGTCCTGCCCGGCGAAGGCGATCCGCTGCGCCCGCACCTCGCCGGGCGACGGGATCAGCCCCATCAGCGCGAGCATGGTGACGCTCTTGCCCGAGCCGGATTCGCCGACGATGCCCAGGACTTCGCCCTCGTCGACCCGCAGCGACACGTCGTCCACCGCGCGGAACCCGCCGCGCGCGGTGGGAAACGTCACCGACAGCCGGTCGATTTCCAGCAAGGACGTCATTGGCGCTTCAACTTCGGGTCGAGCGCGTCGCGCAGGCCGTCGCCGAGCAGGTTGAACGCCATCACGGTGGCCAGGATCATCAGGCCCGGCAAGGTGACGACCCACCAGGCGCGCATCACGAACTCGCGCGAGTCCGCCAGCATCGTGCCCCATTCCGGCAGCGGCGCCTGGGCGCCGAGGCCGAGGAAGCCCAGCGCCGCGGCATCCAGGATCGCGGTGGAAATGCCGAGCGAGGCCTGCACGATCAGCGGCGCGGCGCAGTTCGGCAGCACCGCGGAGAACATCAGCCGCAGCGTCCCCGCCCCGTTCACCCGCGAGGCGACGACATAATCCTTGGACAATTCGGCGATCACCGCGGCGCGGGTGATGCGCACGTAATGCGGCAGCACGACCACGGTCACGGCCAGGATCGCGTTCATCATCCCCGGCCCGAGGATGGCCACGATCACGATCGCCAGCAGCAGGCTCGGCAGCGTCAGCAGTATATCCATCACCCGCATGACCACCGTCTCGACGGCGCCGCGCAGGAAGCCGCAGACCAGCCCGAGCAGGACGCCGGCAGCGAGCGAGATCGCCACGACCACCACCCCGATCAGCAACGACAGCCGGGCGCCATGCAGCAGCCGCGACAGCATGTCGCGGCCGATGGCGTCGGTGCCGAGCGGATAGACGAGCGATCCGCCCTCCTCCCAGAACGGCGGGCGCAGGAAGGCCTGGCTGTCGGTGGCATAGGGCGAATGCGGCGCGACGACATCGGCGAAGACGGCGAGCAGCGCGATGCTGCACACCACGCCCAGGCCGGCAAGGGCGCCGTTGCTGGCACTGAAGGAATGCCAGAAGGCCCGCAGCGGATGCGGCGCGGCGTCAGCCGTCTCGACGGAGGAGTGCGCGGTCATCGTGCGTGCCGGATGCGCGGGTTGACCAACCCGTAGGTGAGATCCACCGCCAGGTTCACCGCCATGACGATGCTGCCCAGGATCAGCACGCCGCCCTGCAGCACCGGATAGTCGCGCCGGCCGATGGCCTCGACCAGCCATTTGCCCACGCCCGGCCAGGAGAAGATCGTCTCGGTCAGCATCGCCCCGGTGAACAGCACGCCGATCTGCAGGCCGATCACCGTGACCACCGGGATCAGCGCGTTGCGCAATGCGTGCAGCCCCACCACCCGCAACGGCGACATGCCCTTCGCCCGTGCCGTGCGGATATAGTCCTCGCCCAGCACTTCCAGCATGGCCGAGCGCGTCATCCGCGCGATGATCGCCAGCGGCTGCGTGCCCAGCACGATCATCGGCAACACCAGATGCGCGAGCGTGGAACGGAACGCCGCCGTGTCGTTGGCCAGCAGCGAATCGATCATCAGGAAGCCCGTCACCGGCTCGACGTAATACTGGATCGCCACCTGGCCGGACACCGGCGCCCAGTTCACCACGTTTGCGAACAGCAGGATCAGCAGCAGGCCCCACCAGAAGATCGGCATGGAATAGCCGGTCAGCGACAGCGTCATCACGCCGTGGTCGAAGATGGAGTTGCGCCACACCGCGGCGATGATGCCCGCAGTCAGGCCCAGCACCACCGCGAAGATCACCGCGGCCACCGACAATTCGACGGTGGCCGGGAACAGCGCCATGAACTCGTGCAGCACCGGCTTCTGGGTGACGATCGACAGGCCCAGATCGCCGTGCAGCACCCGGCCGATATAGATGCCGTATTGCACCAGCAACGGCTTGTCGAAGCCGTACTGGTGCAACAGTTCCGCGTGCCGCGCCGGGTCGATGCCGCGCTCCCCGGCCATCGTCTCGATCGGGTCGCCGGGAATCAGGCGGACCAGGACGAAGGTCAGCAAGGTGAGCCCGACGAAGGTCGGGACCAGCAGGACGGCCCTGCCGACCAGGAAGCGCAGCATCCTTCGCCTACTCCGCCGTCCTCCCCCGGCCCGTCAGTTCATGTCCACGCCGTCGAACACGTAGGCGCCCAGCGGATCGATCTTGTAGTTCTGGACCTCCTTGCGCATCGGCACGAAGATGATCGGATGTGCAAGGGTGATCCACGGCGCCTCTTCCTTGAACACGGCCTGCGCCTGCTTGTACAGCTCCGTCCGTTCGGCCTTGTCGCTGGTCTGGCGAGCCTTGACGACGAGCGACTCGTAGCCGGCATTGCACCAGCGGGCGTTGTTGCGGCCGGTCTTCACCGCGGCGCAGCCGAGCACTTCGTAGAGGAAGTTGTCCGGGTCCCCGGTGTCGCCGCCCCAGCCGAGCTCATAGGTCTGGTGCTCGCCGGCGCGGCCGCGGCGCAGGTACTCGGCCAGCTCGTAGCTCACGATCTTGGCCTTCACCCCGACGGCGCCCCAGTAGCTCTGGAACAGCTCGGCCATGCGCCGGCCATTCGGGTTGTACGGGCGGCTGACCGGCAGCGCCCATATGTCGGTCTCGAACCCGTTGGGATAGCCGGCCTCGGCCAGCAGCGCCTTCGCCCGCGCCGGGTCGTACGGATAGTCCTTCACCTCGGTGTTGTAGGACCACACGATCGACGGGATCGGGTTGGTGGCGATCTTGCCGGCGCCGAGATAGACCGCGTCGAGCACCGCCTTCTTGTCGATCGCCATGTTCAGCGCCTGGCGCACCCGGCGGTCGTCGAACGGCTTCTTCTCGGTGTTGAACGAGACGTAGCCGATGCTGAGCCCTTCCTGGCTCTCGACCTTCAGCGCCGGGTCCTTCCTGATCGCGTCGATGTCGGCCGGATTGGGCAGCGCGATCACCTGGCAGTCATTGGCCTTGAGCTTGGCCAGGCGCACCGAGGCGTCCGGCGTGATTGCGAAGATCAGGTCGCTGATCTTCGGCTGCGGCCGCCAGTAGTCGGGATTGGCGCGGTAGCGCACGGCCACGTCGCGCTGGTAGTTGACCAGCATGTACGGCCCGGTGCCCACCGGCTCCTGGTCGATCTTCTCCGGGGTGCCGGCCTTCAGCAGCTGCGCCGCGTATTCCGCCGAATGGATCGACAGGAAGTTCATGCCGAGATTGGTCAGGAACGGCGACAGCGCTTCCTTGATGGTGATCCGCACGGTGTGGTCGTCGACCTTCTCGACCGACTCCAGCGCATTGCCGAGATTGAGCGCGTTGAAGTGGCTGTAGTTGCCGCCGTTCACCGGATAATAGGGATGGTCCTTCTTCCATTGCCGCTCGAAGGTGAACAGCACGTCGTCGGCATTGAACGCGCGGGTGGGACGGAAATTCCGTGTGGTCTGGAACTTGACGCCCTTGCGCAATTTCAGCGTGTACACCCGCCCATCGGCCGACAGCTCGTAGCTCTCGGCCAGCGCCGGCAGCAGCGTGGTGGTGCCGGTTTCGAACTCGAACAACTTGTTGTAGATCTGGCGCGCCGCGGCGGTGTCGCTGGTGCTGGTGGTCGCCAGCATCGGGCCGAAATTCTCCGGGTTCGTCTCGGAACAGAACACCAGCGTCTTGGCGTGCCCGGACGCCGTCGTCAGCAGCAGCGCAGCCGCGCCGATCAGCCAGTGGATCCGCATGGCGCACAGTCCTCCCGTGTCATTTGCCGGGATCACACCGGAGCGTTGGTGGCTTGTCAATAGTCTATACAATTCGCAATATCCGGGCCCTGGCCGGGCCGGCAAGACCGCCGACCGCCGGCGAGCAAGCCGCGTAACGGAGCAGCATGACCAACCCGCGCCGGCAGCCACTGGGCGAGCGTATCCGATCCGAGCTGGAAGGCCGCATCGTTTCCGGCGACTGGCCGCCGGGCCATCGCGTGCCGCCGGAGCACGCCTTGATGGAGCAGTATTCCTGCTCGCGCATGACCGTGAACAAGGCGCTGTCCGGCATGGCGGCGGCGGGCCTGATCGTGCGCCGCCGCCGCGCCGGCTCATTCGTCGCCGATCCGCAGGGCGAGCGCGCGGTGATGAAGATCCAGGACTTCGCCAGCGAGGCGGCGCAGCGCGGCCTCGTCTACACCTACGACATCCTCAGCCGCCGGGTGGAAACGCCGGACCAGGCCCACGCCGCGGCGCTCGGGCTGCACCCCGGCAGCAGCATCGTGCGGGTGCGCAGCCTGCACCGGATGAACGGCGTGCCGAGCGCCTACGAAGACCGGATCATCTCGCTCGCGGCGGTTCCGGCGGCGCAGGAGGAACGCTTCCACGACGCCCCGCCCGGCACCTGGCTGCTGCACAACGTGCCCTGGACGGAGGCCGAGCACGTCATCCGCGCCCGCAATGCCGGCGCGAGGCTGGCCGCCATGCTCGGCCTGAAGCCGGCGGCGGCCTGCCTGGTGCTGGAGCGGCGCACCTGGCACCAGGGCGCCCTGGTCACCGTCGTCACCATCACCTATCCCGCCGACCGGCACCGCTTCACCGGCCGCTTCTCGCCGACCTCAGGCGCCTGATACCGACGGCCCTTGACGATGACCCTTCCATCGTCAAGGGCCGTCGGTATCGCGCGCCGGGTTGGTGGGCGGCGGCGCGCAAAATAACGACTCGTGCCAGCGGTCATTCTTCATGACCGCTGGCACGAGCCGGGGTTTTCATCCCAGGATGCCCGGCAGATCGAGGGCATGCTCGCGCGCGCAGGCGATGGCGGTGTCGTAGCCGGCATCGGCATGGCGCATCACCCCCGTCGCCGGGTCGTTCCACAGCACCCGCTCGAGCCGCCGCGCCGCCTCCGGGGTGCCGTCGGCGACGATGACCATGCCGGCATGCTGCGAGAAGCCCATGCCGACGCCGCCGCCGTGATGCAGCGACACCCAGGTGGCGCCCGAGGCGCAGTTCAGCAGCGCATTCAGCAGCGGCCAGTCGGAAACGGCGTCCGAGCCGTCGCGCATCGCCTCGGTCTCGCGGTTGGGCGAGGCGACCGAGCCGGAATCGAGATGGTCGCGGCCGATGACGATGGGCGCCTTCAATTCGCCGCGCGCCACCATCTCGTTGAACGCGAGGCCCAGGCGGTGGCGGTCGCCGAGCCCGACCCAGCAGATCCGTGCCGGCAGGCCCTGGAACCGGATCCGCTGGCGCGCCAGGTCGAGCCAGTTGTGCAGATGCGCGTTGTCCGGCAGCAGTTCCTTGACCTTGGCGTCGGTGCGGTAGATGTCCTCGGGGTCGCCGGACAGCGCCGCCCAGCGGAACGGGCCGATGCCGCGGCAGAACAGCGGCCGGATATAGGCCGGCACGAAGCCCGGGAAATCGAACGCGTCGGCAACGCCTTCCTCCTTGGCCATCTGGCGGATGTTGTTGCCGTAGTCCACGGTCGGGATGCCCATGCGATGGAAGTCGAGCATGGCGCGGACATGGCCGGCCATCGACTGGCGGGCGGCCTTGTCCACCGCCTTCGGGTCGCGCTCGCGCCGCTCGTTCCACTGCGCCACGGTCCAGCCTTTCGGCAGGTAGCCGTTGACGGGGTCATGGGCGGAGGTCTGGTCGGTCACCACGTCCGGCTTCACGCCCCGGCGCACCAGCTCCGGGAAGATCTCGGCGGCATTGCCCAGCAGCGCCACCGACACCGGCTTGCGATCGCGGCACGACGCCTCGATCACCGCCAGGGCCTCGTCGAGCGTGTCGGCCCGCCTGTCGACATAGCCGGTGCGCAGCCGCATCTCGATGCGGCTGGCCTGGCACTCCACGGCGAGGCAGGAGGCGCCGGCCATGGTGGCGGCCAGCGGCTGCGCCCCGCCCATGCCGCCCAGGCCCGCGGTGAGGATCCAGCGCCCCGACAGGTCGCCCGCGTAGTGCTGGCGGCCGATCTCGACGAAGGTTTCGTAGGTGCCCTGGATGATGCCCTGGGTGCCGATATAGATCCACGACCCGGCCGTCATCTGGCCGTACATCATCAGGCCCTTGCGATCCAGCTCCTGGAAATGGTCCCAGTTGGCCCAGTGCGGCACCAGGTTCGAATTGGCGATCAGCACGCGCGGCGCGTCGGCATGGGTGCGGAACACGCCCACCGGCTTGCCGGACTGCACCAGCAGGGTCTGGTCGCCGTCGAGCGATTTCAACGCCGCGACGATCTGGTCGAACGCGTTCCAGTCGCGCGCCGCCCGGCCGATGCCGCCATAGACGACCAGCTCCTGCGGCCGCTCGGCCACGTCCGGGTCCAGGTTGTTCATCAGCATGCGCAGCGGCGCCTCGGTCAGCCAGCTCTTCGCGGAAAGCTCGCTGCCGTGCGCCGCACGGACGATCCTGACATTGTCGAGGCGCGTGTTCCCGGTCATTGGCAATCCTCTCTCAGATGAATGCGAAGCGGGGCATCAGTGCGGGTCGGCGGAGACCGCGGGCAGCGCCGCACCGGCGGCCGCGACGATCGCGCCGCTGCTCACCAGCCGGGTCGCCGCCGCCATGTCCGGATGGAAGTAGCGGTCGTCGTCCAGATGCGCGACCTCGGCCCGCAGCCGCCCACGCACCGCCTCCAGCGGCGCGCTGGAGCGCAGCGGGGCGTGGAAGTCGCAGCCCTGCGCCGCCGCCAGCAGCTCGATGCCGATCACCGCCATCGCGTTCGCCACCATCGCCAGCAGCCGGCGCGCGCCGTGCGCGGCCATGGAGACATGGTCTTCCTGGTTGGCCGATGTCGGAATCGAATCGACGCTGGCCGGATAGGCGCGCTGCTTGTTCTCCGAGACCAGCGCCGCCGCCGTCACCTGCGGGATCATGAAGCCCGAGTTGAGGCCGGGCTTCGGCGTCAGGAACGCCGGCAGCCCCGACAGCGCCGGATCGACCAGCATGGCCACCCGGCGCTCGGCCAGCGAGCCGATCTCGCACACCGCCAGCGCGATCATGTCGGCGGCGAAGGCGACGGGCTCGGCGTGGAAATTCCCGCCGGACAGCGCCTCGCCCGCATCCGCGAACACCAGCGGGTTGTCGGAGACGCCGTTCGCCTCGGTGGCCAGCGTGGTCGCCGCCTGCCGCAGCAGGTCCAGCACCGCGCCCATCACCTGCGGCTGGCAGCGCAGGCAGTAGGGGTCCTGCACCCGCTCGTCGCCGACGAGATGCGAGGCGCGGATGGCGCTGCCGGCGATCAGCGTGCGCAGGGCCTCGGCCGTCTCGATCTGGCCGCGATGGCGGCGCAGGCGGTGGATGCGCGGATCGAACGGCGTGTCAGACCCGCGCGCCGCATCGGTCGCCAGCGCGCCGGTGACGAGGGCCGAGCGGTACAGGACCTCCGCCTCGAACAGCCCGGCCAGCGCATAGGCGTTGGAGAACTGGGTGCCGTTCAGCAGCGCCAGCCCCTCTTTCGCGCCCAGCACGAGCGGGGCGAGGCCGGCCTGCGCCAGCGCCTCGGCGGCCGGCATCCGCCCGGCTGGCGTGAACGCCTCGCCCACCCCGATCATCACCGCGGTCATGTGCGCCAGCGGCGCGAGATCGCCCGACGCGCCGACCGAGCCCTGCGCCGGCACCACCGGCACGACATCGCGGGCCAGCATGGCCTCCAGCATGTCGAGGGTTTCGGGGCGCACGCCGGAGGCGCCTTGCGCCAGGCTCGCGAGCTTCAGCGCCATCATCAGCCGGGTGACGGACAGCGGCATCGGGTCGCCGACGCCGGCCGCATGCGACAGCACGATATTGCGCTGCAGCGTCTCCAGGTCGGCCGCGGCGATGCGCACGCTGGCGAGCTTGCCGAAGCCGGTGTTGATGCCATAGACGGGCTTGCCCTCGGCGACGATGCGCGCCACCGCATTCGCGCTGGCCTCCACCGCTGGCCGGCAAGCGGGGTCGAGCGTCGGCACGCCGCCCTGGTAGATGGCGTTCCAGACCGCCAGGCTCGCGGCCCCTGGCTTCAGCACGATCCCGGTCATTGTCCCCTCCAGATGCGCGTGACGAGCGGGTTGAATCCCATGCGGTAGACCAGCTCGGCCGGGCGCTCGATGTTCCAGACCGCGAGGTCCGCCCATTTGCCCGCCTCCAGCGTGCCGGTCTCGCCGAGCAGCCCGAGCGCGCGGGCGGCCTCGCGGGTGGCGCCGGCGATGCATTCGTCCACGGTCATGCGGAACAGCGTCGCCGCCATGTTCATCGCCAGCAGCAACGACGTGAGCGGCGAGGTGCCGGGATTGCTGTCGGTGGCGACGGCCATGCGCACGCCGGCGCGGCGGAACGCGTCGATCGGCGGGCGCTGCGTCTCGCGGATGAAGTAGAACGCGCCCGGCAGCATCACCGCCACCGTCCCGGCCTGCGCCATGGCCGCCGCGCCGGCGGCGTCGGTGTATTCCAGATGGTCCGCCGACAGCGCTCCGAACCGGGCCGCCAGCGCCGCGCCATGCAGGTTGGAGAGCTGGTCGGCATGCAGCTTCACCGGCAATCCGAGCCGCCCGGCCGCGGCGAACACGGCGGCGATCTGCTCGGGCGAGAAGGCGATGCCCTCGCAGAAGCCATCGACCGCGTCGGCCAGCCCCTCCGCCGCGATCGCCGGCAGCATGTCGCGCACCAGGCCGTCGATGAAGCCCTGCTTGTCGCCCTTGGCTTCCGGCGGCAAGGCGTGGGCGCCCAGCAGGGTGGTGCGCACGCTGACCGGCCGCTCCCGCCCCAGCCGGCGCGCGGCGCGCAGGGACATGCGCTCGCTGGCCAGATCGAGCCCGTAGCCCGACTTGATCTCGATGGTGGTGACGCCCTCGGCGATCAGCGCGTCCAGGCGCGGCAGGGACTGGCGCACCAGCGTGTCCTCGTCCGCCGCGCGCAGGGCGCGGACCGAAGAGGCGATGCCGCCGCCGGCGCGCGCGATCTCCTCATAGCTGGCGCCGCGCAGCCGTGCCTCGAATTCCTGCGCCCGGTCGCCGGCATAGACGAGATGGGTGTGGCAGTCGATCAGGCCCGGGGTGATCCAGCGCCCCTCGCAGTCGATGGTCTCGGCGCGGGCCGCCGCCGGCATGTCGCTCTCGGGGCCGGCGTAGACGATCCGGCCGCCGCTCGCCAGCACCGCGCCGCGCTCGACAATGCCGAGGCCGTCCGCATCAGGGGCGAGGGTCGCGAGGCGGGCATTGCGCCACAGGCGATCGCGCCCCGCGGGGCCGCCGCCTGCCTTGGATGTGCTGTCTGGCATCACGGGTTTTGCCGTTCCATCTTTTCGTTTCCCCGGATAATGTATAGACATAATACGGCCGGATGCAAGCCGATCCAAGCGCCCGCCCAACGTGGCGCCAGCAGCGGAGACGATCGAGATGAGTTCAATCCACGCAGCACAGGCCCTGACTCCGGCCGGTTGGCGGCCCGATACGCGCCTGACCATCGCCGCCGGCCGCATCGCAGCGGTGGAAACCGGCGTGCCCGCCGCCCCCGGCGACGAACGCCACGCCGTGGCGGTGCCGGGGATGGCGAACCTCCACTCCCACGCCTTCCAGCGTGGCATGGCGGGGCTTGCGGAAATCCGTGGCCCGTCAGCCGACAGTTTCTGGAGCTGGCGCGAGCTGATGTACCGCTTCGCGCTCGGCATCACGCCCGACCAGCTCGAAGCGGTCGCCGCACAGCTCTACGTGGAGATGCTGGAGGCGGGATTCACCCGCGTGGGCGAGTTCCACTACCTGCATCACGACACGGACGGTCGCCCCTACGCATCGATCGCCGAGATGGCGGCCCGCATTGCGGCGGCGGCCGGCGAGGCGGGGATCGGGCTGACGCTGCTGCCGGTCTTCTACGCCCATTCCGGCTTCGGCGGCGCGCCCGCCAATGAACGCCAGCGGCGCTTCGCGAACGACCTCGACGCCTTCGCCCGGCTGCTGGAAGGATGCCGGCAGGCGGTGCGGCCGCTCGGCAGCGCCATCGTGGGCGTCGCGCCGCACAGCCTGCGCGCCGCGACGCCGGCCGAGCTCGCCGCCATCTCCGCCCTTTCTCCCGATGCGCCGATCCACATCCATGTCGCCGAGCAGGTGAAGGAGGTCGAGGACTGCCTCGCCTGGTCGGGCGCGCGGCCGGTCGAATGGCTGCTGGACCACGCCGCCATCGATGCGCGCTGGTGCCTGGTCCATGCCACGCACATGACAGAAGCGGAAACGCGGCGCCTGGCCGCGAGCGGCGCGATCGCCGGGCTGTGTCCGGTGACCGAGGCCAATCTCGGCGACGGGACGTTCAACGCCCTGTCCTTCCTGCGCGAGGGCGGACGGTTCGGCATCGGCTCGGATTCGAACGTCCTGATCGGCGTCGCCGACGAGCTGCGGCAGCTGGAATACTCGCAGCGCCTGCTGCACCGCAGCCGCAACGTCCTCGCCGCCGCCGGATGTTCCAGCGGCCGCACCCTGTATGACGCGGCGCTCGCCGGCGGGGGCATCGCGCTCGGCGCGGAAGCTGGGCTCGCCCCCGGCGCCCCCGCCGACATCGTCACGCTGCGGGCGGAGCATCCGGCGTTCGTCGGGCGGGATGGCGACGGGCTGCTGGACGCCTGGATCTTCGCCACCGCCGCCGCCCCGATCGACTGCGTCTGGGCCGGCGGCCGCAAGCTGGTCGAGCACGGCCGGCATGTCGGTCGCGCGCCGGTGGAGCAGCGGTTCCGTCAGGCCATGGAGGCGCTGACCCGCAGCTAAAGGAGCCCCTTCGCCTACCAGACGAAAGCGGGCACCGCCGCCACCGGGCTCAGGCCGGCGGCGGCGGCGGCGGCTTCGACACGGGCGGGGTCGGCGCCGAGTTCCTCGGCGTGGATGCCGCCCAGCACCCAGCACGCGGCGATGCTGACCGAGGTGGCGCCGGCGACGTCGGTGCGCAGGGCATCGCCGACCGCCAGCACCTGGTCCTTGCCGACGCCGAGCATGGCGAGCACGGGCGTGTAGATGGCGGGGTCGGGCTTGCCGATCCAGCGGGCGGTGCCGCCGATGGCTTCATAGCGCTGGGCCAGGGCGCCGGCGCAGATCACGCGGGTGCCGCCGCGAATCACTTCCAGGTCGGGGTTGGCGCAGACCATCGGCAGGCCGGCGCCGCGGCACGCCTGCAGGATGTCTTCGTAGGCGCCGATATCGGTGGGGCTGTGGGTGTCGTCGGGGCCGGTGTTGAGCACGAAGCTGGCCTCCGCGGGGGTCTCGACGCGGGTCAGCGGCAGGGCCTCCATCACGTTGCGGTCGCGCTCGGGGCCGAGATGGAAGACGCGCGCGCCCAAGGCGGCGAACCACGAGTCGGGGCGGTCGCGCAGCATGCGGTGGGTGGCCTCGCCGCTGGTGAGGATGCCGGTGTAGAGATCGTCGGCGATGCCCATGGCGCGCATGGCCTCCTGCGCCACGTGGGCGCGGCGCGGGGCGTTGGACAGCAGCACGGTGGGCTTGCCCGCCGCCTTCAGCCGGCGCAGGCAGTCGATGGCGCCGGGATAAGGCGTGATGCCGTCATGGATCACGCCCCACAAATCGAGGATGAATCCCTGGTAGCGCTCGGCGAGCGGGGCGAAGCCGGTCAGATGCTGCATGGTGCTCACGTGATGTCGGCGCCGACGGCGTCGGCAACGGTGGGGAAGCCCTGTTCGTCCAGGGCGGCGAGCAGTTCGCGCCTGATCCGCGCGATCAAGGCGGGCCCGTCATAGGCGAAGGCGGTGTAGAGCTGCACCAGGCTGGCGCCGGCGCGGATCTTGGCCAGCGCGTCATGGCCGGAGGCGACGCCGCCGACGCCCACCAGCACCAGCCGCCCCTGCGCGATCCGGGCCGCCTGCGCCAGCGCGGCGGTGGCGCGCGCCAGCAGCGGCGCGCCGGACAGCCCGCCGGCCTGCCGGGCCTGCGGCGAGCGCAATCCGGGCGGGCGGGCGATGGTGGTGTTGGAGACGATCAGCCCCTGCACGCCGCCGGCGATACAGGTTTCGACGACGGCGCGCAGCCCGGCCTCGGACAGGTCGGGCGCCACCTTCACCAGCAGCGGCGGACGCTGCCGCACGGCGGCGGCGACGGCCTGGAGGATGGCGCGCAGGCGCTCCTCGCCTTGCAGGTCGCGCAGCCCGGGCGTGTTGGGCGAGGAGACGTTGATGACGATGTAGTCGGCATGCGGGGCGACGGCGGCGATCAGGGCAGGATAGTCGCGCTCGGGGTCGGCACCCTCTTTGTTGATGCCGACATTGGCGCCCACCGGCACCAGGCCGCGCGGAAACGCGGCGAGGCGCGGCACATAGGCGTCGAGCCCGGCATTGTTGAAGCCCATGCGGTTGATGACGGCGCGGTCCTCGGTCAGCCGGAACAGGCGCGGCCGCGGATTGCCGGCCTGCGGCCGCGGGGTGACGGTGCCGGCCTCGACGAAGCCGAAGCCCAGGCGGGCGAGCGGGGCGAGCGCCACCGCGTTCTTGTCGAAGCCGGCGGCGAGCCCGATCGGGTTGCGGAAATGCTGCCCGAGGACGGAGACGGCGAGGCGCGGATCGTCCGGCGTGGCATCCTGCCCGGCCAGCCCCAGCGCGAGGGCGCGCAGTGCCAGGTCGTGCGCCCGCTCCGGGTCCATCACGCGCAGCATGGGCATAACGGCGGAGGCGAGGGCCGGGGTCATGGCCGGTAAGTGCCGCAAACCACCGCCGAAGGAAAGTGCCGGCCGGCCCGGCCGCTCACCTGATGACGCCGGCGAGAAGCTTCAGGACCTCGGCGAACGGCAGAACCAGGAACACGAGCGGCAGGGCCGGCAGGCAGGTGACGACGGCGACCTGGAGGAGCTGGGTGCGGCTGACAGGCACGGCGTTCATCTGCCGGATGACCGCGTAACTGCTGCCCAGATCGATCAGGGATGACATGTCCTGGCTTCCCAGCGGCAGTTCGTCGGCTTGCCTTTCTCCTTCGATCCACTTGCGGTGGAACAACTGGTTGTGGCGCTGGACGAGAATTCCGTAGGACCGCAGGCCCTCCAGCCGCGTGCGGACCAGCAGGGGGACGAAAATCAGCAGCGGCCCGAAGGTGACGGCCTCGACGAACACGAGATAGGCGATGAGCAGGGGAACCATGGACTGCAACGCGGCAAGGTCCAACCCCTCGAAGCGCACGCGGAAGGCGACCTCGGCGGAGAGCACGCAGCCCGCGGCGAGTGGGAAGATCGCCATCGAGACATGCGCGATGCCGAGAAAGCCCAGCCCCGCCGCCATGTCGGCGTGGGTGGCAAGCAGGTTGAGGCGAAGCCGCGACACGTCCCCGAGGAACAAGGTCCAGATCACCAGCCGCCAGAGCCATCGGAGCACGAAGAACTGCACGAGCGGCACCGCGACGAAATTGTACCAGAGCCCCGCGGCGGAGAGGCGCAGCGTCCCGTCCAGCCAGGTCGTGTGCCAGCTTGTGATGTCGAGTCCCGCCAACCGCTCGATGGAGAAGAACCACGCGCCGAACAGCGCGATGAACGCGAATACGGCTTCAGGCAGCAGCGCCTCTCGCCGGCGCCGGACACGCGCAACCGCCGCCTCGAATTCCTGGCAGCTCTCTGGCCGGACGATGTCGGCTTCGATGAATCGCAGGCCCGCAGCGCGTATGCGCGGCCCCACCACCCTCTCCGCGGCAAACACCAGCGGGACGCCAAGAAAGAAGCGCGCATATGTGGCGAAATCCAGCAGGAACGACGATCGCGGCGTCGGCCCGATCGCATGGCCTTCCAGTGCCGTGAACAGCAGAAGCGGCAGCCAGGTGACGGCAATGAACGCGACACTGCGGCGCCCGATGGATGGGCCGGCCCCCTTGATGACTCCGATGCGCTGCATCAGGCGGTAGACGGGCCCACCCAGCTCGAAGAACAGTTCGGACTCCTGGGGCGGCGCCAGCTTCATCGCGCGGCAGGCGCGTCAGGCTTCCTGGAAGGCGATGACCTTGCCCCTTCGCACCGCGGACTTGAGCGCGGCATGGTCCCGCTCGGCCTGGTCGGCATAGGCCGTCGCGAAGTCCCCCATCGCCTCCTCGAACTGATCGCTGGTGCCGAGATAGCCGCTGATCGTGCACGCGTCGCCCGCCTTCGCATGCGCGCGGGCCAGCGACCAGCCGCACGTCTTCGCGTAGATCGTCATCAACTCGGTATCGAAGGTTTCGACCAACGGCTTGATCTTGGCGTCGCGCAACTGCCGCGCATAGAACTGCTTTCCGGTCGCCTCGTTCGTGACCCAGCCCAGGAACAGATCCGAGGCAGGCTGCATCAGCCGCTGGCCCATGACGACCCGCTGGCCGTGATGGGGGTATTCGCTTTTTTCGGCATACGGCTCCAGCACGGATTCGACGGCTTCCTTGAATTGCAGGAACAGCGGATGGTTCGACTCCGACATCATCAGGGCGATCCAGCATCTCCGCCCGACGCTGCCGATGCCCACGACCTTGAGGGCCGCATCAACATACCGGTAGCGGTCCAGCAGGGCGCGCCGGTCCTCGGACAGTGTTTTCCGGTAGTCAACGAGCACTTGTTCGATGACGGCTTCGAACTCGGAGACGCGGGCCGTGTCGGGATGAAAGATCAACGGTGGGGTGTCGCGGATCCCGATCCGCCCGCCAACCATGCCGGCCAGCTTGGGGAAGTCCATTTCCGAGCCGCTTTGCTTCATCGCCTTGTCGAGCCGCTGCTGAACGAACGCCTGGCGGTTCGGCGGAAGCGTCTCGATGACGTCCTGGGCGGTAACGCGCGCGTACCATACCTCGAGCGGATGCAACTGGGAGAATTCGCGCAGGCGCTTGCGGTAGCTGCGTGCGCAGGCAACCGCCGCATCGCGCCCCTTTCCGGCAGACAGGCCATTCGCCCGCGCCGCCAGGACGATGGAGGCCGCAAGACGCTTGATGTCCCACTCCCACGGCGCCGGCAGCGTCTCGTCGAAATCATTGATGTCGAAGATGACGTTGCGTTCAGGCGTGGCAAAGCCGCCGAAATTCATCAGATGGCAGTCACCGCACGCCTGCACCTTGATCCCGGTATTGGGCGTTTCCGCCAGGTCGGCGGCCATCACCCCGGCGGCCCCGCGATAGAAGGCGAACGGCGACTGCAACATGCGGCCATAGCGGATCGGCACGAGTTCCGGCACCCGGTCCGCATCCGCCGCATGCAGAAGGTCGATCGGATCGGCGCGACCTTCCGCCTTTTTCCATGCGGCATGGCGTATGCGGGGAACCCTGTCGCGCAGGGCCTTGCCCGCCGCGGCCCGGTCTTTCGGTGAGGGGGCCAGGGCTGGGCCCTTGGGAGCCACAGGCCCCGGAACGTCAAGCGTGCGATCCATGGCTGTTCCTCATGTCGAGGTTCGGGAGTCGCCGCCGCGAAACTGTAATGTTGGAAATCTAGCCAAGCCGGTGCGTTCTTGCGTTGATCCATGTCAAGAAGCCGAAAAGATCCGGGCGGATCAGGCGGGCGGCGGGCTTGCGGCGGGCCGCCGCCCGCGCGACAAATCAGGGGCGATGTGGAACGAGCCCTATCTGGAAACCTGCTGCCGCTCCGCCCTGCACCGGCTGGTGCTCAGCGGGGCCGTCGGCCGCCCGCCCGGCCTGAAGGACGGCCCCTGCCTGGCGCGCCTGGCGACGATGGGCCTGGCCTGCCAGCGCGCCGATTCCCGCTTCGAGCCGACGCCGGACGGCACGCGCCGCCACGACGCCGAGATTGTCAGGACGCCGCGGCGCTGATCTCCGCGTCCGGCCCGGGTGCCAGCCAGTAGCGGCTCCAGCCGGTATGGACGTGCAGTTCCAGGGTGGTCTCGAAGGCGCGCGGCGTCAGCGTCATGGCGGCGTCGCCGGTGGTCCAGCGCCAGATGCTGGCGCCGTCGCGCTCCGCGGCCAGGAAGCCGGCGCCGAAGGCCGGGCCGTCGAGCGGCAGTGCCGCGCCGTCATGCAGCACCCGGGCGAGCGCCACGCCCAGCCGGCGGGCGTCGCCGCCCCGGGGGTCGGTCTCGTTCGGCACACAGATGCGCGAGGACAGGCGGATGGCGGCGGCCCCAGGCGGCAGCAAAAAGATGTAGTCGCCATCCGCCGCGGACAGCAGCTCCGCCGGCGCGCCAGCCACGGTCACGGCCAGCGCGGGGTCGTGGGTCAGCGCGTGGCCCAGCGCCTGCACGTGCGCCATCAGCCGCGCGTGGACGGGGGCGGCATCGGCGCCGAGGACCAGCTTCACGCAGCTCGCGCGATCGCGGGCCGCCGGCATGAATCCGGGCGGCGCGGCGGCTGGCGGGGCCGCGCCGCGCGGCACGAAGGCGATGACGGAGGCTTCGAAGACGGACCGGTTGCCGGTGTCGAGATAGCTCTCGGCGGCCATGCCGTCGGCCATCAGGATGTCGTGCTCCTCCAGCTCCACATGGAAATAGGTGACGCTGCCGGTGGGCGGGTCGCGGGTGATGGTGGCGCCGTTGACCAGGTACAAGGCGGGAACGAGCACGCCCTGGCCTGCTTCGTCCGCCAGGAAGATGCCGTGGTCGGGCGAGACGCGCAGGTCGCGGACGGGCATGCCCGGCTCGACGGCGCCGGCATGCAGGCGCACCGGGGCGGCGGCCAGCGGGTCGGGATGGCGGTCGAGATCGATGGTGACGTGGCCGGTCCAGACGACCTGCTTCAGCGGGGGGCCGTTGCCGGACAGCGTCACCACGCGGTCGCCGACGGCGACGCGCTCCACCGGCACCTCGCCGCGCAGGGTCATCAGCTTCGTGCCGGCACAAAAGCAGTGCGGGCCGGTCATCCTGTCTCCATGCCGTCTGGTCTCCGTCGTGCGCGACAGGGAAAGGATGACGCAACCCGGCTGCCAGGGCTAGGCAAGCGCGGCGGTGACCACCCTGCCCTGGGTGCCGGCCACGAACAGCACCCGCCCGCCGTCGCGGGCGGAGACCATGAGCATGTCGCCGGCCGCGAGCATGTCCGTCGCGTCGTCGAAGAATCCGTCCGCCGCCGCGTCCGCCAGGGTGGCGGCGCCGGCCTTGTAGTGCCACAGCGTGAAGCCCTGCGCGTAGGCGAGGACGGAGAGATTGCGGATCGCGAAGGGCATGGCAGGCTCCTCAAAGAAAAAGGGCCGCTTCCGGTTGGAAGCGGCCCTATGGGTCGAATGTCAGGTCGAGGAAGGAACCGGCAGGAGGCGCAATGCGCCCGCCGATGGCAATCATCTAAGACCCGGCCGGGATCGTCGTCAAGGATCATTTTCCTAGACCCCTGCGGCGCTGTCAGCCGATGATGCCCTTCACCCGCAGCGGCCATTCCAGCCGCTCCATCGCCTCCTTCCACAGCCGCCAGTCGCAGCGCTCGGTGGCATAGGCGGGATTGGGGGCGGTCCGGCGCTCGCCCCAGATGCGCAGGATGCGGGCGTGCACGAGGTCGATGCGGCGGCGGCGATAGAGTTGGTCGAGGCACTTCAGCACGTCGTCAGGGTCGCACGGGCGGGGCACGCCGTGCCCGCCGGACCCGGCGCCGGCCCGGCGGGCGGCCAAGGCGCCCATGGTCCAGAACCAGGCCTGCTCGGCGTTGCGGAACGGCTCGGCGCGCACGCGCTCGGGCGCCGGGCAAGAGGATGCGCAGGGGGTCATGGCACGGACGGCAATGGGCATCGGCTGGTTTCCTGTTACACGAACATGTGAGAACAACTCGCGAACATTTAACTGCCGCCGTTCCGCCGTCGCAAGGGGATCTACGTAATTTTTCCTATTCCCAGTGGTCAACTTTCCTATAACAGTGTATTCACGATCCGGGTCGTTAGAATGCCCGCAGAACCCGTTGTTATGAAACGAGCCTGGACTCGCGCACATGAAGCATGACGACATCTGGCGTGCCCTCGACACGCTGGCGGCCGAGCATGGCCTGTCGGCCTCCGGCCTGGCCAAGCTCGCAGGGCTCGACCCCACCACGTTCAATCCCTCCAAGCGCAGCATGCCCGACGGCCGCGCCCGCTGGCCCAGCACCGAAAGCCTGGCCAAGGTGCTCAACGCCACCGGCGCCAGCCTGGAAGCGTTCAGCGCCCTGGTCTACGGCGCCCGCGCACTGCCCGGCGGCGGGCGCGCCGCCGCGGTCGCCCGGCGCATCCCGCTGATCGGCCTCGCCCAGGCCGGCGGCGACGGCTATTTCGACGACGGCGGCTATCCCGTCGGCGGCGGCTGGGACGAGGTCTCGCTGCCCGAAGTGGGCGACCCGCACGCCTACGCGCTCGAAATCAGCGGCGACTCCATGGAACCCGTGTTCCGCGACGGCGACCTGGTGATCGTCTCGCCCAGCGCCCCCATCCGCCGCGGCGACCGCGTGGTGGTGCGCACCGCCCGCGGCGAAGTCATGGCCAAACAACTCGCCCGCCGCTCCGCCCGCCGGGTGGAACTGCGCAGCCTCAACCCCGCCCACCCCGACTACACGTTCGACCTCACCGAAGTGATCTGGATCCACCGCATCGTGTGGGCGAGCCAGTGAAGGGAAGAAAGGCCAGGGCTCTGCCCTGGACCCGCCAAGGGGCAGAGGCCCCTTGGATCCCATCACTTAAGGGGTTCACGAAGAGGGGGCCTGCGGTGGGGTTTCCGACCGCTCAGGTGGCCCCCTCTTCGTGAACCCCTTCAAAGTAGCGGGTTCTAAGGGCTTCTGCCCTTAGCGGGGTCCAGGGGCAGCGCCCCTGGCCTTGCCTTCCTTCCCCGCCTACGCCACGCGCGGTGCGATCCAGCGGGCCCAGGCGTTGAAGTTGTGGGGGGCGCCGGGGGCCATTTCGGTTTGCAGGATGATGCGGTGGCGTCCGGTCAGGGCTGGCAGGCCGACGGTGAATGCGTGGCTTTCGCGCGCCGCCAGGGCGTGTTCGGCGCGCAGGATTTCGCCGCCGTCTTCGCGTTCGACGATGACGGTGAACCGGACGGCGGCGGCGGGGTTGCCGGCGTGGTGCAGGGTTGCGACGAAGCGGGTGTGCCCGTCGAGCGTGCGGGGAAAGATGACGCGGGCCGGCCGTTCGCCGGCGCCGTTCGGATGCAGTTGGCAGGAATCGCCGTCGAAGGTGAAGAAGCCCCAGGACTTCTGCGCCACGTCCTGCAGCGCGATCGGGAACAGGCCGGGTTCGCTGTTGATCAGGAACACCGTGCGCGGCGGCGGGTTGGGCAGGGCGCGGAACGGGATGCGGCGCTGGTAGAGGTCGGCCTCGCCGTGGCGGGCGTGTTCGTAGAATGCCGGGTCGAAGCAGTTGGCGACGGCCTCGCTGCAGCCGGCGGCGATGGTGTCGTGCGTCTCGATCGCCAGCACGTCGAGGGTGTGCAGCCAGCGCTGGCTGGAATCGGCGAACACGGCGCGTTCCGATCCCTCGATGTCGCATTTGACGAAATCCACCTGGTCCCAGCCGAGGCGGCGCAGGATTTCGCCGACGGTGCAGGCGGGAAGCGTGCGGTCGGCGTCCGGCATCTGGTCCTGAAGCTGTGTGCCCCAGTCGCCGAAATAGCGCGCCGCGACGCCGAGGCGGGTGTTGCTGTGCCAGGCCGCAAGGTTCATCGCCCGGATGTTGCGGTATGGCGTGGTGTTCAGGGTCAGCAGGCGGAAGCTGCCGGGGCATGGCCCGGCGCAGGCGATCTCCGCCGCGGGGAAGCGGCAGGCGAGATAGACGGCCGCGTAGCCGGCATAGGCGCCGAGATCGAGAATGCGCGCGGGCGTGGCGCGCATCGGAAAGGCGTAGGCGCCGTCGCGGAAGATCTGGGCCAGGTTGATGACGTCGGTGGAGCCGCAGCGGAAATACAGCGGATGCCCGAGCTCCGGCAGCATCGCCTGGGACAGGCCGGTGCGCACGCCGGCGAAGCCGATGAGCATGTCGAAATAGGCGGCGCGCAGCCGCTTGTCCTGCGGCGCCGCGACCATCGCCGCTTCCATCTCCATCTTGCGCAGCAGATCCTGCTGCAGGGTGGAGGACGAGCCCGGGCCAGTGGCGTCAGCCGGGGCGATGGCGGGCGGCGGCGAGTCGGAACCGGTCATGCATTGTCTCCACGCCGGCGCAGTTTCCCGCATTTCGGCGGCGCTGGCGAGGGCGGGCCCGGCGCCGGGGGAAAGCCGGAATGAAAACGGTGTCGTAATGTAACTACGCGAAATTCCCTAATCGCACTCGTTGCGTCTCTCTTTCAAAATGTGACTCCCCCGGTTCGTCATATGTGCGATTCGCACTCCGGGCTGCGGGGAGGGAGTAGGAGACATGGCGATCCCGATCACTGCGGAACGGCTTCTGGCGATCCTTCGCGACACCATCGTGGGCACCGTGCGCCGAGACGGGCCGGACCTGTCGGCCCGGCAGTTCGGCGTGTTCCTGATCACCTATATGGAGGAAGGGCCGCATACCGTGCGCGGCCTGGCGGCGCGGCTCGAGGTATCGAAACCCGCGATCACCCGTTCGCTCGACCGGCTGACCGAGCTCGGGCTGGCCAAGCGCGGCCCGGATCCGCGCGACCGGCGCAGCGTTCTGGTGCAGCGCACCCGCAAGGGGCTCGAGCTGCTGGCCGACGTGCGCGGCCTGCTGGTTGCCAGCTACAAGACCGTTGGGGCCAAGGCCGGGAGTGCCGCCAAGCCGGGCGCCGCCTCCAGGTCGGCGGCCGCGGCGGGACGAAACGGCAGCGCCCGGGTCACGGCCAGCCGCCGCGCCGCCGGATAGGCCCCGGCCGGCCACGCTGGCCTGTCAGAGCCCGAACACCACGACGGCCGCCGGGCCCGAGCCTTTGAAGAACACCGAGACGTAGCCGGACATCGTCGCGACATACTGCTTGCCGCCGATCGCATAGGTAACGACCCCGCCGGCGACTTCGCCGCCGGTGTTGAACCGGTACAGCACCTTGCCCGAAGCGGCATCGAGGGCCAGGAAGTCGTGGTTGAAGTCGCCGGTAAAGACCAGGCCGCCGGCGGTGGCGGTCACGGCGGCCAGCATCGGGGTGGAAGACTTGTACCGCCAGCGCGGCTTGCCGGTGGCCGCGTCGATCGCCGTCAGCCAGCCATGCGCCTGCGCCCACGGGTCCATCTCGGCCGTGCCGCCGTAGAAATGCTCCCCCTGGGCGAATGCGGGCGTGGTCGCGGCTTTCTTGAACGTCGTGCACCAGTCCACCGCCGGCACGAACAGGGTCTGGCTGGCCGGGTCGTAGGCGGCGCCGTTCCACTCCTGCCCGCCCAGCAGGCCAGGGCAGCTGCGCACGCCCTCCGGCGTCAGCGGCACATCGACATTCGAGCGGGTCGTGAACGGCACCTCGTACAGCACTTCATGGGTGTCGCGGTCAAGCAGCCGGAGCATGCCGTCCTTGCCGCTGGCGACGATGACATCCCGCCGCTTTCCCTTCACCGTGGCGGAGAACAGCGGGCCGGCCTGGTCGAGATCCCAGTCCCGCACATCCTGCGGCACCGCCTGGTAGTGCCAGAGATACGTGCCGGTGCGCACGTCGAGCGCCACGATCGAGTTGGTGTAGAGGTTGTTGCCGGGGCGATGGTCCGCGTAGAAATCGGGCGCCGGATTGCCGACGGGCAGATAGAGCACCCCTTTCTTCGCGTCCAGTGACAGCGGCGTCCACAAGCTGGCGCCGCCGGTCTTGAGGGCCTCGGGGTTGCCCCAGCTTTCCGCGCCGGGCTCGCCGGGATCGGGGATGAGGTTGAATTTCCACACCGGCTCGCCGGTGGCGAGCCTGAAGGCGCCGACCCAGCCTTTCTGGCCCCAGTCCGCGCCGGCCGGGCCATAGATGACCAGATCGCCGAAGATCAGCGGCGGCATGCTCAGATATTGCTGCTGATTCGCCGATGCGATCTGCCGGCTCCAGGCCAGGGTGCCTTTGGCGGCGTCCACCGCGATCAGGTAGCCGTCGGCGGTGCCGCGGATGACCAGGCCGTCCTTGATCGCGGCGCCGCGGTTCGTCGGCGACAGCTCGCCGCCTTTCGGCTCCCATGCGTATTTCCAGCGCTCGCGGCAGGTGGCGGCATCGACCGCGACGATGGAACGCGCCACCGTGAAATACATGACGCCGTTATAGACCAGCGGATTGGTCTGCACCGGGCCTTCGTCGGTGGAGCGGTAGATGCACACGACATGCAACTGGTGCACGTTGGCGGCGTTGATCTGCTTCAGGTCGACGAAGCGCTGGCCGGTGTAGTCATGCGTGGCATAGAGCCAGTCCTTGGTGTTGGACTGCGCCTTGTCGAGCTCGTCCTGGCTCGGCCCGGCCGCATGCGCCGGCCCGCATGCAAGCCCGAGAAGGCCAGCGACGGCAGCGGCCCGCACGAGGCAAGCCCGCGCATCGAACAAACGTCCGGTCAGGAACATGGCGCGCTCCTGCGATGGTGTGGAATCCTGGACGTACCACGCCGCCGCTGCACGACATGGCGGCTGGGGGTGGGTGGCCTGTCGCAGACTGGTCCGCCTCGCCGCCCGGTCGCAAGAACAATGCGCCGGCAGCGCCGCAAAGCCACGGGTACTTGAACGCGCCCGGTTGGGGCGACGGGGCACGCCCATCCGATGCCCCGCTTGTCCCGGAAATTCGCGTGAATTTCCGGGACGGTACAGCGATGGCGTCTAGGCGGACTTGCCGATGTTCCAGAAGCTGGTGACCTGGCACGGGAACGTGCCGGTCACGTTCTTCCGCCACGCCGAGGGCTGCTGGTAGTAGCCCAGCGGCACGAACGGCACCGTCTCGAAGCTGCGCACCTGGATCGCGGTGGCGATGCGCTTCTGCTCGGCCGGGTCGGCGGCGACGAGCCACTCATTGCGCATACGTTCCAGCTCCGGATCGTCGGGCCAGCCGAACCAGGCGCCGTCGCGGTTGGCGCGGGTCTGCTGCTGGATGCCGGGGTTCTGCACGTCGGTCCCCGACCAGGTGGAGTGGAACACGCTCCAGCCGCCCTTCTCCACCGGCTCCTTGCTGGCGCGGCGCTGCACCAGCGTGCCCCAGTCGACGGACGCCAGATCGAGGTTGAAGCCCATCCGCCGCATCAGGTCGGCGGTGACCAGGCTCAGCGCGTTGATCTGCGGATAGTCGGACGGCGCCAGCAGCACCGTGCGCTCGCCGTTGTAGCCGCTGGCCTTCAGCGCCGCCGCGGCCTTCTCCACCGAATGCGTGCGCAGCAGCGCGTTGCCGGCGTCGGTGGCATAGGTGGTGCCGCAGGTATAGACGCTCTCGCAGGCGCCCCAGGCGGTGCCCTCGCCCTCGTCGCCGACCACGGCGCGCAGATGGTCGCGCTGGTCGATCGCCATCAGCAACGCCTGGCGCACCTTCACGTTGTTGAACGGCGGCTGCAGATGGTTGATGCGGGCGCCGGCATAGATGCCCTGGGACAGGCGCTGGCCCACCACCACGTCGCGCGACGATTTCAGCAGCGGCACCAGGTCGTGCAGCGGGTATTCCCAGTAATCCTGCTCGCCGCTCATCATCGCCGCGGCGGCGGTGGCGCTGTCGGGGATCACGGTCCAGACGATGCGGTCCACGCCGGCGATCTTGCCGCCGGAGATGCCGTCGACGGGCTCGCTGCGCGGCACATAGCCGTCGAACTTCGCCCATGCGGCCGACGAGCCCGGGTTCCATTCCTCGCGCAGGAAGCGGAACGGGCCGGAGCCGGTGGCGTCGGTGATCTGCTTGAACGGATCGGTGCTGGCCACGCGCTCGGGCATGATGAACAGCGGCATCGGGCTGGGCTTGCCCAGCGCCAGCGCCAGCAGCGGGAAGGCGCGCTTGAGGCGGAAGCGGATGGTGGCGTCAGTGGGCGCGCTGAGCTCGTCGGTGAGGCTGGCCACGGTCTGGCCGAGCGAATCGCGCGCCCACCAGCGGCGGATGGAGGCCACGCAGTCGCGCGCGCGCACCGGCTCGCCGTCGTGAAAGCGCAGGCCGGCGCGCAGGGTGAAGGTCCAGGTGCGGCCGTCATCCTCCACCGTCCAGCCTTCGGCCATCTGCGGCTTCGGCTCGAACGCGCGGTTCACGGCGACGAGCTGGTCGTAGACGAGATAGGCGTGGTTGCGGGTCACCACCGCCGTCGTCCAGATCGGATCGATGCTGGTGAGGTTGGATTGCGGGATCACCCGCAACGTGCGGGTGGTGGCGGGCTGGGCGATCGCGGGGGCGGCGAGGCCGGCAAACGCCAGACCGCCGCCGGCGCGCATCAGGTCGCGTCGACGGATCATGAAGCTCTCCAGTTGAACGGGCGGGACCTTACCGCAAGAACGCCCGCGGTGGAATTGCGCGCCGTGGCGCCGCTTCAGTCGATCTGGTTCGCGGTGAGGAACATCGCCTTCTCCAGCGCGGCGAAGAACTGCTGGTAGGGCTCGGCGTCCGAGACCGCTTCCAGGTTGTATTGCCCGCTGGCGCGCACCGTGGTGCGCCGCGCGCCTTGCGGCCGCACCGTCACGGTCATGCGCAGCGTGTAGCCCGCCAGCTTGGTGGCGCTGACGGTGCCGAGCGCGTCGTCCGCCTTGTCGATGACGAAGCCCAGATCCTGCAATGTGGCCATCACGGCGCGGAAGGTGGCGCCGCGGTCCGGCGTGTCGAAGGCGCGCGTCTGCACCGCCCGCAGGGCCACCTGGGTCTTGTCCACCGCCAGCACCTGCTCTTTCGAATCGGTCATGCATCCCGCCAGCAGCAGCACCAGCAGGGCGGCCAGGACCCGGTTTTGCATCTCAGATCTCATGCGCTTCCAGGAACGCCGCCTGGCTCAGCTTGTCAAAAAAGGCGCGGTAGATCGCCGGCTCCTGCAGTGTGTCGACATGGGCGACACGGTTCATGTTGTCGCGGACCACCCGCTGGAAGGTGACGCGCACGACGGCACCGGTGCGGTCCGGCGCCAGGCGGGTGATGATGGAGACGCGGATGCGCTGCGACCGGTCATAGACCGGCACGGTGGCCACGCCCCCGGCCGCGAGCAGGGCGGCGAGCAGCACCTGCCCGACCACCTGCCCGGCCTCGATCGCGTCGCGGTCCTTCGATCCGATCACCAGCCCCGCGCCTGCGGTCGCCTCGTCGATCTGGAAGCCCAGGTCCTGCAGCACGCCCACGGAGGCGTTGAGCAGCAGCTTGTCATCGGCCGTGTCGAACCGGCGGGTCTGCTGCTGGCGCAGCGCCGGCGCATCGGCGCCCAGCGTCAGCGCCTCGGTCTGCTGCTGCGTGGTCTTCTGGCAGCCGGCGAGCAAGGCAAGAGCCAGCAGAGCCGACGCCGCGCGGCCAGGACGGATCACGCCGCGATCAGAACGAGCTGGACCGGTAGGCGAAGTCCCGCACCCGGTTCGCTTCGTCGAACTTGACGATCACGGTCAGGGTCCGCTGCGACGTGCTGCGGGCCGCGGCCCCGGCGGACGCGCCCAGGATCAGAATGGTGGCGCCGCCGGAACTGCTGGAGGAGACGGTGTCGGTGGAGATGCGGTCGTACACCCACACCTCCCGGCGGTTCTCGTCGGTCGTGACCATGTTGGGCGCGCCCAGCACCTCCGCCACCTCGCTGTTGGGCATGCCGACGCGGATCTGCCGCTGCACCGTGCCGACGGTCAGGCGGTTGACGTCCTGGCCCTGACGGACCGCGGCGGCCTGCTCGGCCGCGCCCTGGCAGGCGCCGAGCAGAAGCAGCAGGGAAAGAGCCAAAGTGCGGCGCATGGAGTCTCCTGTGGACATCGGTTCAACTGCCGGGGCGGGCCGGCGGCGGCGCCGTTGCGGGTGTGGCGGGCGCGGTCCCCTCCTCCAGCGCCGGGCCGGGAAGGGCCTGCACCAGCATGGCGCCGGCCAGGGGGGCGAAGAAGTTCTGCTGGTAGAAAAGCGGCTCGTCCACCTGGTGCTGCCGGCCGCCGAAATTGACCAGCGCGTTGGCGCGCACCACCGTCGCATTGGTCCCGCGCGGAATGACCGTGGCGGTCATGCGCAGGGCGGCGAGCTTGGTGGCGGTGACGGTGCCGGCCGCCGCCTCCACCTTGTCGAGGCTGTAGCCCAGGTCCTGCAGCGTGGCGATCACCTGCCGCAGCGTCTGCGCGCGGTCGGGTGTGGCGAAGCTGCGGCTTTGCATGGCCCGCAGCTCCACCGGGCTTTTCGTGCTCATCAGCGGCGTGTTGTCGGCCCGCGCGCAGGCGGCGAGGATGAGCAGCAGCGGCAGGGTGCGGGCAAGCGTGGCGAGGCGCATGTCAGCCGTCCTGCTCCAGTTTCAGCGCGGTCCCCAGCCGGTCGAAGAACTCGGCGTAGATCTGCTGGTCCATCACCAGTTCGGTCTTCCACAGCTGGCCGTGGTTGTTGGTGATGTAGCGATCGAACGAGACGCGCACGTCGCGGGCGGTGGACGGGCCGACCGGCGCGGCCACCAGGGTGACATGGATCTCCTGCGTCTGGTCCCAGGTGGGGTTGTTGATGGTCCCCAGCGCCGCCAGGGCGACGGTCAGCACCACCTGGCCGACGACCTGCCCCGTCTCCACCGCATCACGCTGCTTCGAGGCAACCACCACGCCGACCGTGGGCGCCGATTCGGTGACGATGTAGCCGAGATCCTGCAATGTCGCGGTGGCGGCGGCGAGCAGGGTGGCATCGCTCACCCGGTCATAGCGCCGGACCTCGAACGAACGGAGATCGACGGCTTCCTTAGGCGGGGCGCCGATTTTCATCGCGATGTCGTTATAGTTCTGGCAGCCGGCAAGGACCACGACGCAGGCGCCGAGCAAAACCGCACGCAATTCCGGCACGAAGACGCCCCTCCGAACGCAGCCCTGCTGAAGCGTCTAGACTGTTGCGCTAGCGTTCGCAAGGCGGCGGCGCATCGTTCCGCCCAGGCTGGATTGGGGAGGGGAATGAGGCGTTGAGGGGGGTCGTGCGAACGAGACCCCTTGGACAGAACGCGAGGGTCCAGCGGGCGCGGAGCTAAGCGGCGCGGAGGCGCCTGCGACGTGGAACCTCAGCGGGCCCTGCTTCGCGCATAGCGGCGTCTGTCAGTTCGAGACGAACCCGCTTGCCAAGCAATTGAGCGGCTTTCCGCAGCGTCTCCAGAGTCACGGCATCGTTGTCCGGGTCCAAGATCCGATCCAATTGCGACCGGCTGGTCCCAAGCAACTCCGCAAATTCCCTTTTGGTCAGCCCCTTTGCCTTTCTCGCCTCGTTCAGTTGCCAACTGAAAACGGCCTTTACAGCGTATTCCGTTGTCTCTTCGAGGAGCCCTCTCTCTGAAAGAAAATCATCAAAACTGCTACCAAACGGGCCGATATTGTCAGCATCTCGGTCCCCATTCACTTTCTATTTCTCCCTTTCATATCCTCGTGACGCTCTCGAGCGAGATCGATCGCTCTCCGAGGCGTTTTCGTGCCATCCGTCGACTTCTTTATGAACCCATGCAGCAGAACCATGGATTCTTCACTTATGCAGAACAGGATTCTGGCAATTCGATTGTTTGGCAGATCCGTCCTGATCTCGAACAGGCCATGCCCTAACGGCTCGCAGGTCGGCATGCCGACAGGCCAACCGAACTCAACCTTCGCTATGTCTCTCCCGATCAGGCGCCGATCTTTATCGGTAAGCTTTTCGCTTATTAACCAATCCCTTACAGGCTCTCCCGCGCTCGCAGTCCTATAGAAAACAGCCGGGAGTTTTTTCATCCCCTGTGCCGCAATATGTACCATTTATGGTGCAATCTGCAATATGTTTTGTCCGCATGGCCACACGGACTCGCGAGGCGAGCTTCAGTCTGCTTTCGTTACGCCTCGCTGCCAATACCCGCAGAAATCCACACCTGTCTTGTTGGCCAGCGCCAGCCCCGCTTCCCGGTGCGGCCAGTTTCGGCACGCCGCCGCCATTGACCGATCATGGCCGGTCGGACGACCCTTCGGGCCCGCTTCTTCCCAGGCCACGCCTGGAACCACCGCGAAGGCCCACGCATGAACACCGCCCGCCCTCGCCTGCTGCGCCACCTGCCCGCCGGCGCCGCCACGCTCCTGCTCGCCGCCTGCGCCAACCCGCAGGGCGAGCTGCGCGTCGCCATCCCGCCCCATGCCGCCCCAGCATCCCGCTCGGCCCTGGCGCAGGCGCCGGCGCAGACGATCGAGGTGCCGCCGTTCCGCGAGCCCGCTCCCAGCGGGCCTCCCGGTCGGATCGGCGAGCGCAAGAGCCTCGGCGGCGTCACCGCCAGCGCGGTCGCCATCGACCCGCCGCCCGGGCGTCTGCTGCGCGACGCCTTCGCCGCCGAACTCACCGCCGCCGGCCACAGGGTCGCCGCTTCGGCTCCCGGCAGTGCCAGCATCAGCGCCGAGGTCGGCAGCTTCGCGCTGCGCACCGATGTCAACACGCCGTACTGGGACGTCACCCTCGACGCCACCATCGCCGTCACCGCCCGCGCCGGCGAGCGCAGCGCCGTGCGCGGCTACACCGCGCAATGCCGGGAACGAAGCCTGGCCTGGCCCGGCGAAGAGGGCATCCGCAAGGTCGTCGGAAACTGCGTGGACGCCCTCGCCCGGCAGTTCCGCGACGACATCACGCTGGCGCGGGTGCTGGGCGCGCCGTAACGCGCCCACCCCGCCCCGTGGATCAGGCAGTGCCGGTGATGGTGTCGATCTCCGCCATCTCCTCGGCCGACAGCTTCCAGCCGCCCGCCTTCACGTTCTGCTCCAGCTGCTCCGGCTTGGTCGCACCCGCGATCACGCTGGCCACCGGCGCCTTGCCCAGCAGCCAGCTGAACGCCAGCTCCAGCGCCGTGTGGCCGCGCGCCTCGGCGAAGTCGATCAGCTTCTCGCTGATCGCCCAGTTGCGCTCGGTGAGGTAGCGGTTGGCCAGGCGTTCGGTCTTGGTCAGGCGCGCATCCGCGGGCATCGGCGCGTTGCGGCGGTACTTGCCGGTCAGCAGGCCGCTCGCCAGCGGGAAATACGGCAGCAGGCCCAGGCCGTAGGCGCGCATCGCCGGCATCAATTCCTTTTCTGCGTCGCGCTTGACCAGCGAGAACTCGTCCTGGCACGACACGAAGGGGTTGAGCCCGGCGGCCTTTGCCGTCCACTGCGCCTCCACCACCTGCCAGGACGGCAGGTTGGAGCAGCCGATGTAGCGCACCTTGCCCTGGTGCACGAGGTCGTCCAGCGCCCGCAGCGTCTCCTCGATCGGGGTCAGCGGATGATCGGTGGTGTGGAGCTGGTACAGGTCCAGGTAGTCGGTGCGCAGCCGCCGCAGGCTGTCCTCGACGGCGGCCATGATGTAGCGCCGCGAGCCGCCCTGCTTCGTGCCGTCGTCGCTCATCGGCAGGCCGAACTTGCTGGCCAGCACGATCCGCTTGCGGTTGTCGCCGAGCACCTGGCCCATGCTGGTCTCCGAGCCGCCGCGCTCGCCATACACGTCCGCCGTGTCGAACAGGGTGATGCCGAGGTCGAGCGCCTTGTGGATGACCTTGCGGGTCGCTTCGAGGTCGATGCGGCCGCCGAAATTGTTGCAGCCGAGCCCGATCGACGACACGCGCAGGCCGGAACGGCCGAGATTGCGGATTTCCACGGTGGAGGCACTCCCTGGACGATGGTGATGCCGCCAGTGTTGCCGCATCGGCCTTCAGCGTCAAAGCCGCGCGTCAGAACCGGCGGGGGGCGCCCCTACCCGGCAGCACCGCCTCGCCGGCCCGCCAGGCGCCGCCAAGATCGGCGATCTCGTTGATCAGCTTGCGCGTCATCGCGGTGCCGAAGGCGCGGAACTCGTGCACCTCCAGCACGAAGTTGCCGATGCCGCCCGCGACGTTCTCGCGGTAGTAGTTGGCGAGCCCGCCGGGCGGCTGCACATGCGCGAAGGTCCAGGACACCGGATGCTCGTTGATGATGGCCAGCCCGTTGATGGTGATGCCGGCCTCCACCGCCTCGTCGCGCGCCTCGGCCACGTCGCGGCCGTTGTTGTTGGTGCCGTCGCCGCACACGTCGATCACCCGCCGCTGCGCCTCGAACCCCGAGTTGGCGAGGTTGCGCATCGCCATCTCGATGCCGGCGCTGATCGCGGTGCGGCCGTAATAGCTGCGCGGCGCCACCAGCAGCTTGTCGACGAAGGCGCGGGCCGAGGTCTCGTCGCGGATCACCATCCAGTCCACCACCGTCTTCACCTCGTAGGCGCTGGCGAACTCGACATAGTTCACGGCGATGGCGCCGATCGCGCCGCCCTTGATGGCGGCCAGCACCTCGCGGTCGGTGAACGCCGTGGCGTAGCCCTGCTTCTCCAGGTCGAACTCGGAATCGTCGATGCTGCGCGAGACGTCGGTGACCAGCACCAACGCCAAGTCCACAGGCTCCGCGGCCCACACGGATGCGGGCAGCAAGGCCAACACCACGAACAACCACCGCATGGCGGCGATGTTCGGGCATTCGGGGGGGCCGGGGCAAGCAGGAAAGCGCGGCCCTAGCCGCGGCGGCGCAGCAGCAGATAGCTCTGCACCACCCCCATCAGGGCCAGCTGGGCGCCGGCGATGGCGAACGGGATCTGCCAGCCCAGCCAGGGCACCGCCAGCGCGAACAGGCTGGGGCCGGCGACGTAGCCCAGGAAGGTGAACAACGTGCTGCCCGAGGTCGCGTCCGCCACCTGGTCGGGCGGCGACAGGCGCGCCACCTCGGCCAGATAGATGCCGTTCCAGCTGGCGCCGAAGAAGCCGGCCAGGGTGGCGATCCCCGCCGTCAGCGACAGCGAGGCGTCCATGGGCATGAACGCAAAGGCCCACACCGCGGCCGCCGCCACATAGGCCTGCGCGGTGAGGTTGTGGGCGGGGCGGCCGGTGCGGTCGGCGAACCAGCCCAGGAACACGCGGGCGAACACCCCGGCCGCCTGCAGGCAGGCATAGGCGAGGCCGGCCTGCTCCAGGCTCAGGCCGCGCTGGGTGAGGTAGGTGACGGAGAAGCTGAACAGCGTGCCCTGCACCAGCGAGAACGACACGGCGAGCGCGGTGATGGAGGCCAGCAGCGGGTCGCCGCGCAGGGCGGCCATCGGCGCCAGCAGGTTGCGGCGCTGGAACAGGGCGCGCGGATGGATGGGCCGCGTGGCGTCGCGCTCGGTGTCCATCATCGCCCGCAGCGGCGAGATGGCGGCGGCCGACAGGATGCCGGCGACGACGGCCAGCAGCAGCGCATAGGGCCAGCCGAAACGCACGGCGAACGGGGCCACGATCAGCCCGGCCAGCGCGCCGCCGGCCGGCGCCCCGGCCTGCTTGATGGAGAAGATCAGGGTGCGGTGCGCCGGCGGCGCCGTGGCCGCCAGGATGCGGCTGCCGGCGGGCGGCGTGGGGCCGTAGCCGATGCCCAGCAGCAATGCCGCCAGCACCAGAGCCGGCCACCAGCCGCTGGCCGCGATCAGCATGCCGGCGACGGCGATGCCGGAGCCGATCTGCAGCATCCGCACCGGCCCGAAGCGCGCCAGGAAGGCGCTGCCGAACGCCAGGAACAGCACGGTGCCGAACGAGGTGAGCGAGGTGAGGTTGCCGATGCGTTCGGGGGCAAGCCCGGTGCTGGCGGTCAGCAGGGGGGCCACGACCGGCAGGCATTGCCCCATGAACGACGCAGTGGATTGCACCAGCAAGGTGGCGCCCAGGGCCTGAACCCAGGGCGGCGCGAGCAGCGAGTTCGGGAGTTTCATTGCGCCCAGCGTGCCGTTGCCGATTGCGTGGCGTCAATATCGGGGCATTGCCACCGGGCCGGGCCGCCCCCGATCATGCCGCGCGCAAAAGGGGGGATTCGGGTGCAGCACTGGCCGGTTCACGAAATCGCCGCCGATGCGCGGTTCCGCGTGGTGCGGGAGATGCCGCCTTTGCCCGCGGCGCTGGACGCCGAGGTGGACCGGCTGTGGGCGGCAGCACAGATTCGCATGGGCGGCCGGCTGTTCAACGGCAGGGTGTTCAGCGCCGACCTGATCACCCCGCGCCTGGTCTGCGGCCACTGGACCGAGTTCCGCCGCATCGTGGCGCAGATGGACCGCCACGCCCTGCATCCGCTGCTGGGGGTGCGGCCGCTGGCGGTGGGGGGCGTGATCCTGGGCCCTGACGGCGTCGTGTTCGGCCGCCGCCCCGCGGGCGCGATCTACCAGGCCGGGGAATGGCAGCTTCCCCCCGCCGGCAGCGTCGATCCCGGGGCGGCCGGGGGCGCGGGCGCGGTGGACGTGGTGCGGCAGTTCCTGACCGAGTTGCAGGAGGAGCTGGGCCTGCCCGCCTCCGCCGTGCACGATCCGCGCCTGCTGTGCATCGTCGAGCATGGCGGCAGCCATGTGCTGGACCTCGGCGTCGCCGTGCGCACCAGCCTGTCCGCCGCCGAGATCCGCGCCGCCCATGCCGGCCACGGCAACGGCGAATACGACCCGCTGGCGGTGGTTGCGCTGCCGGCGCTGCCGGCATTCCTGGCCCGCGCCGGGGCGCTGCTGAACCACCAGGCGCCGGTGTTCCTGGCGCGGGCGTTGGGCAAGCGGATCGGATTCCTATCCGATTGACTCCCGACTCGGTCCCGGGAATCAATAGGGGAACATTTAGTGAACATATTCCCATGCCCGCCCCCGCCTCCCTCGCCGTCCTGCGCGCCCGCCTGCACGCCCTGCAGCCGCAGGCAGGCCATGGCGTGCTGCCGTTCGGCGACCCGCGCGTGGATGCCTGCCTGCCCGAAGGCGGGCTGGCGCTGGGCGCCCTGCACGAAGTGGGCGCGGCAGGGATCGAGGCCGAGACCGGCGCCGTCGCCGCCGGCTTCATCGCCTGCCTGCTGGCGCGGCTGCCGGGGATCAAGCCCCTGTTCTGGATCGCCCCCGCCTGCGACCTGCACGCCCCCGGCCTGCTGGCTTACGGGCTGGACCCCGGCCGCCTGGTGCTGGTGCAGACGCGCGACGACGCGGAAACGCTGGCGGCCATGGAAGCGGTGCTGCGCGAAGGGGCCGCCACCGCCGTGGTGGCCGAGGCCGGGCGGCTCGGCCGCATCGCCTCGCGCCGGCTGCAACTGGCCTGCCTGAAGCGCGGCACCACCGGCTTCGTGCTGCGCCGCTGGCCGCATGGCCGCACCGCCGCCGTGCAGGAAGCCACCGCCGCGGTGACGCGCTGGCAGGTCGCCCCCGCCCCCAGCACCGCCGCGCACCGCGAACCCGGCCCGCCGCGCTGGCGGGTGGAGCTGGCGCATGCACGCGGCGGCATCGAAGGCGCCTGGATCATGCAAGCAGGAGGGTCATCCGATGCGGCGCATCCTCTCCGTGTGGTTGCCGAGCTGGCCGACGCTGCGCCTGCGCCGGCAGTCCGCCCCGGCCGCGCCGGATAAGCCGCTCGCCACGGTAGAGACGCAACACGGCCAGCGCCGCCTGGCCGCCGTCTGCCCGCGCGCGGCGGCGATGGGCCTTCGTGTGGACATGGCACTGGCCGAGGCGCGCGCCATCTGCCCCGAGCTCACCGTGGTGGAGGCCGACCCGGAGGCCGACCGCGCCGCCCTGGCCGCCCTGGCCGCCTGGTGCGAGCGTTACACCCCGCTCGCCGCCCCCGACCCGCCGGACGGGCTGTTCCTCGACATCGCCGGCTGCGCGCATCTGTTCGGCACCGAGGCCGCGCTGGCCGAAGACCTGTCCCTGCGGCTGCAGCGCAACGGCCTCGCCCACCGCATCGCCGTCGCCGGCACCGCCGGGGCGGCCTGGGCGCTGGCCCGCTCGGCGACCGCGGGCGCCCCCTGCACCGTGCTGCCGGCGGGCGCGGAGCGGCAGGCGCTGGCCATGCTGCCGGTCGCATTGCTGCGCCTGGATGCGCGCATGGTGGCCGGCCTGCGCCGCGTCGGCCTCAAGCGCATCGGCGAGCTGGCCCGCCAGCCCCGTGCCGAGCTGTCCGCCCGTTTCGGCCCCTTGCCCGTGCTGCGGCTGGACCAGGCTTACGGCGCCGCCGAGGCAGCCATCGCCTGGCCGCGCCCGCCCGCCCCCTGGGCCGAGCGCCTGGCCTTCGCCGAGCCTATCGGCACGCCGGAAGATCTCTCCCGCGCCCTGGCCGAGCTGGCGCGGCGTCTGTGCGCGCGGCTGGAAGCCGGCCAGCGCGGCGGCCACCGCTTCGCCGCCAGCTTCCTGCGCGTGGACGGGCAGCGCCCCGCCATCGCCATCGCCACCGCCCTGCCACTGCACGACGCCGAGCGGATCGCGAAACTGCTGGGCGAGAAGCTGGACACCGTCGCCCCCGGCTTCGGCATCGACGCCATGGTGCTGGAAGCCGAGGAAACCGCCCCGCTGCGCCCGCCCCAGGCCGCGCTGGCCGACCTGGGCAAGCCGCAGGACACCGAGCTGGCCGCCGCCATCGACCAGCTCGCCAACCGCCTGGGCAGCGCCCGGCTGTGGCGCGCCGCCCCGCACGCAAGCCACGTGCCCGAGCGCACGGTGCGCCGCCTCCCGCCGCTGGCCGCCCGCCCGGCCTGGGAGAGCGACCCCGCCGTGGAACGCCCGATCCGCCTGCTGCGCCGCCCCGAGCCGATCGAGGCCACCGCCCTGGTGCCGGACGACCCGCCCATCCTGTTCCGCTGGCGCGGCGCCCTGCACCGCGTGCGCGCCGCCACCGGCCCCGAACGCATCGCCGCCGAATGGTGGCGCCGCACCCCACAGGAGCAGCGACCGGAAACCGACCTGGTGCGCGACTACTACCGGGTGGAAGACAATAACGGCGCCCGCTTCTGGATCTTCCGCGCCGGGCTGGAGGGAATGCCGCGCTGGTTCCTGCACGGGTTGTTCGGGTGAGAAAGGCCAGGGGCTTTGCCCCTGGACCCCAGTCAAGGCAGAAGCCTTGACAATCCTTTTACTCTCTTGGCTGCGTCAGCAGCCTTCAATTGAAATCCGATATCATTTGAAGGCTGCTGACGCAGCCAAGAGAGTAACGGTTTCCAAAGGCCTTTTGGCCTTTGGCGGGTCCAGGGCAGAGCCCTGGCCTTTCACCGCCCTTCCGTGGAGCGCCGGCCCCATGCAGATGCTGCTCATCATTCAGCTCCTGTTCCTGCTGACGCTGGCAAACGGCGCGCCGGTGATCGCGCGGAAGATCCTCGGCAATCGCTTCGCCGCGCCCCTGGATGGCGGGCTTGTGCTTCCCGACGGGCATCCGCTGTTCGGTGCGTCGAAGACGATCCGCGGCATCGTTGCTGCGGTGCTGGCGACAGCGGCGGGCGCGCAGCTCATCGGCCTGGGCTGGCAGACGGGGTGCCTGGCCGGCGCCGCGGCGATGGTGGGCGACCTGTTCTCCAGCTTCTGCAAGCGCCGCATGGACCTGCCGCCGAGCAGCCGGGCAACCGGCCTTGACCAGATTCCCGAATCATTGTTCCCGCTGCTCGCCTGCCGCCTTGTGCTGCCGGTGACGGTTGCGGATATCGTCGCCTGCGTCGTGATCTTTCTAGTCGGCGAGATCCTGCTGTCCCGCATCCTGTACAGGCTGCATGTTCGGGAGCGGCCGTATTGACGGACAGGTGACGCGGCTCGCTCGTTCATGAGACCATGCGCGTAGATCCCGGCTGGAGTTGCTCATTCCTTGCGCCGGGTGATGCTCCATACGGTCATGTCCCAGGCATTATGGATTGCAACCACCAGCAGGATCCCCAAGGCGAGAGCGAGGATCGCGCATCCGAGATCGACATGCATCGCCAACCCGACCCCCGCGCCCGTTTCGGACAAATAGCCAATCACCGGCAGCACCGCATACCAGATCCGATCTTCCCAATCGACCGATGCGATCCGGCCGCCTCGCACCAGGTCACGCCAGGCAACGCCATGGTAGGCCAGGCCAAACCCGCCGCACCCGGCGATCATCAAGCTGAACAGCGCAGAATTCCGGATCGGTGCCAGGGCGATCAGGCATACGGCCAGGATGCCGGCGAAGTGGACGACACTGGCTGACAGGAACACCCGCAGCGCCGCGTTCCTGCCGGGGGAAAAGATGCCGGAGGTGACAGACGCGGCGACGAACAGCAGGCCGGTCATGGTCGCGGATGCTCCGCCGAGGAGCGCATAGAATTCATGCCACGATGCCAGCGCCTCCAGAGTGAACGATTGCGCACCGTCGACTGTCGGCATTTGCGACCCTCTCAGCGCGTGAAAACGCGATCATGATACAAACACGCTCAGCCAGTCCCCCGTCGGTCTGCGCGGCGGCGAAGGTTCGCTTCCCGCCGAAGCGAACCCGGCTCGACGGTACCGTCCGCCTGATCTTATCGACCGGGCTCCACCCTCATGATTCCATTCGCAGACGAGCGGCCACACGCGCGGCTGGGCAACAACGGCTGCCAGCGCGTGATCGTCGGAGGCGGAATCGCGCCCTCAGACAGCGAACTGGCAGAGCATGACCGGATCAGGTTGATCCATCATGCTCCAGAGGGCAGTTGAAGAGGTCGCTCAGCGACAGCATCCACCGCCACGGCCCTGACGCTCCAGTTGGATTGGCGGGCACGGGACCGAACCGTAGGAGCAGAACACACAACAATCCCCTTCCTTCGGTCGAAGCAGCGCACGGCAGCCCTCGCACTCGTAGAAGAACTGGCAGGCGTCGGTCGGCATCTCTTCCATTTTGCGGAAGCCGCAGTGCGGGCAGGCGATCTCGGAGCGAAGCTCAGGATGCCGGGTTGCCTGGACCGGGCCAGTCAAGGCGACATCTCCAGCGGCTTGGGCAGCTTGTCGAAAAAGAGATAAAGGGCGGCAATCCGGCCGTCCCGGGCAATGATGAAATCAGTCCCGGCGTAGGCTGGCGCCTCACCTGGACGGCCCGATACCCATTGGACCCGCCCGCCATTGCCCAATTCCTCGGGCTCGGCAATCGGCTCATATCGGAACTCTGGATGAGTAGTCTTGATCGCGCCCGCGACGCGATCGATCTCGTCGCGGCCACGGTAGATGCCCTTGGGCTCGTAGAACACGCAATCTTCGGTATAGATCTCGTCAATGGTCGCGCGCCGACGCACGGGGTCGCTTGCACCGAAGACCTCGTGAAGATTGCGGGTCAGCAAGGTCGATATGCTGTCGGACATGGCTTGTCTCCTCTCGGCATCGGGTGTGGATTCCACCCTGAGCGGACCATCAGCCTGGGTACCATCCGTCCGGTTTTGACCGCTAGTGTCCTGCCCCCGAAGTTCGCCGCATCTTGCGGCGGACGCAGGGGCCAGCAGGCCACTGAAAACAAAGGGCTAGTGTCCTGAATCTGAAGTTCGCCACCTATGCGAACTTCAGATTCAGGACACTAGCCACGATGCAGATGGTGCAGCGTAATCTCGGGCAGGCAGTTCAGCCGCACCGGCACCACGCTCGATCCCGCCCCCACCGAGGTGTAGCCGACCATGTCGTTGTAGCGCCACGCGCCGGCACCCATGCGCCGCGGCAGCACGGAATCGAGGGTGATCGGAATCGAGCCGGGCAGGCAGATCTGGCCGCCATGCGTGTGCCCGCTCAGGATCAGCCGGAACCCGGCATGGGCGGCCTGGCGGTAGATTTCCGGCGTGTGCGACAGCAGGATCGAGAAATCGCCATGGCCGATGCGTGACGCGGCCTTCTCGATATTGTCCACCCGGAAGTAATGCGCGTCGTCGATGCCCGCCAGGTGAATGGACTGGGCGCCGCGCTCGATGGCAACGGACTCGTTCAGCAGCATCCGTATCCCCATCTCCTCCAGCCCCGGCACCATGCGGATGGTGTCGTGGTTGCCCAGCACGCCGTACACGGGCCCGGTCAGGAAGGGGCGCAGCCGCGCCATCTCCTCCATCGTCGCATCGAACGGCCCGAAGGTCTTGCCGCGGAAGTCGCCGGTCAGCACGCAGATGTCATAGCGCAGCCCGGGCAGGATCCTGGTCAGGCGCTGCATCGCCTTGCGGTTCATGTCCGCGTGCAGGTCGCTGATATGCAGCAGGGTGAACCCGTCGAACAAAGGCGGCAGGTCAGGGAAGCGCACGTCATTCTCCACCACCCGGATGCGTTGCGCGTTGCGGTGCCCGCGCCAGTACAGCCCCGTGACCTTCAGCGTGTTGCGGATGACGGAATGGATGGAATACCAGTTCTCGACATGGAAGAAGTTGATGCCGTGGCCGAACACATGGGCCTCGAAATCGTCTTCGATGCCCAGGCGCTGGCGCGCGTGCAAGCGCCCGAGGCGCTGCTCCAGCTTTTCCGGCACGTCCTCGGGCATGGCCGGCCGCCGGCCGGGGGAGGCGGGCATCAGTTCACCCCCACGGCCGCGCCGAACACGGCGCCGATCTCGCGATGCACCACCAGGTCCGCCATGTCGTCCAGCCCGGTCGCCTCTCGGTTGACGATCACCAGCCGCGCGCCCGCCTGCCTGGCCAGCACCGGCACCCCCGCCGCCGGATACACCACCAGCGAGGAGCCGAGCACGATGCAGCAATCCGCCGCCCGCGCCTCCGCTTCCGCCCGCCGCATCGCTGCCTCCGGCATCGCCTGGCCGAACGAGATCGTCGCCGTCTTCACCAGCCCCCGGCAGCGCCCGCAGCGCGGCGCGGCGCCGTCGCGCTCGAACGCCGCGCGCAGGTCATCCAGCTCGTGGCGCGTGCCGCAGTCCAGGCAATGCGCATAGGTGGCGTTGCCGTGCAGCTCGATCACCTGCCCGGCCTCCACGCCCGCCTGCTGGTGCAGCCCGTCGATGTTCTGCGTGATCACGCAGGCGGCCTTGCCCTCGCGCAGCAGCCGCGCGCAGGCGCGGTGGCCGCGGTTCGGCCGGGCCGCGCGCATCACCGGCTCGCTGTCGAACTTGCGCCGCCACGCCTCCCGCCGCGCCGCCTCGGAGGCGACGAAATCGGCGAACCCGATCGGCCGCATCGTCGTCCACACCCCGCCGGGGCCGCGGAAATCGGGAATGCCGGACTCCGTGCTGATGCCCGCCCCGGTGAACAGCACGATCCGGCGCGCCCGCGCGATCTCCTGCGCCAATGCGGCGACGTCGGCATCCATGCGTCGTTCCTCCGGTGATCGGTGCGCCCTGACATCACCACCTTAACATATGGCGTTCCCGACATATGGCGTTCCCTGGGCCGCCACCCGCCCGCCGGACAGCAGGGCTTGACGCCGGACAAGAACATAACCAGAACTTACCCCATGGCGCCTGATTATGCCGAGCTGCAGACCGCCACCGCCTTCTCCTTCCTGCGCGGCGCCAGCCACGCCGAGGAACTGGTGGCCATGGCCGCAGCCTTGGGCCTCGCCGCCATCGGCATCGCCGACCGCAACACCCTGGCCGGCGTGGTGCGCGCGCACGAGGCGGCGAAGCAGGCCGGCCTGCGCCTGCTGGTCGGCAGCCGCCTCGCCTTGCGCGACGGCACGCCCGACCTGCTGTGCTACCCCACCGACCGCGCCGCCTGGGGCCGGCTGTCCAAGCTGCTCAGCATCGGCAAGCAGCGCACCCGCAAAGGCGAATGCGCCCTCGATTTCGCCGATGTCGCCGCATACGCCGCCGGCCAGGTCGCGATCGTCGTCCCGCCCGCGCGGCTGGACGGCGGCTTTCGCGCGACGCTCGACACCATCCGGGAGGCCTTCGGCAGCCGCGCCTATCTCGCCGCCACCCGCCGCCACCAGGGCGACGACGCCCGCCGCCTGCGCGCGCTGTCCGAGCTGGCCGCCGACGCCCGCATCCCGCTGGTCGCCACCAACGACGTGCTGTACCACGCCCCCGAACGCCGCGCCCTGCAGGACGTCATGACCTGCATCCGCGAAAAGACCACCATCGCCCGCGCCGGCCTCGCCTTGGCGCCGAACGCCGAGCGCCACCTGAAGGCGCCGGCGGAAATGGCCCGCCTGTTCCGCGACCATCCGCAGGCCGTCGCGCGCACCATGGACATCGTGCAGCGCTGCCGCTTCTCGCTCGACGAGCTCGCCTACGAATACCCCGACGAGCCCATCCCCCCCGGCCGCACGCCGCAGGCGCACCTGGCCGCCCTCACCTGGGCGGGGGCGGCCGCGCGCTATCCGCAGGGCATCCCCGCCCAGGTGCGCGCGACCGTGGAGAAGGAGCTGTCGCTGATCGCCCGGCTCGACTACGCCCGCTATTTCCTCACCGTGCACGACATCGTCCGCTTCGCCCGCGGCGCCGGCATCCTCTGCCAGGGCCGCGGCTCGGCCGCCAACTCCGCCGTGTGCTACTGCCTCGGCATCACCGCCGTCGATCCCACCGAGATCGACCTGCTGTTCGAGCGCTTCGTCTCCGCCGAGCGCCGCGAGCCGCCGGACATCGACGTCGATTTCGAGCATGAGCGGCGCGAGGAAGTGATCCAGTACATCTACGCCCGCTACGGCCGCGCCCGCGCCGGCATCGCCGCCACCGTCATCCATTACCGTCCGAAGATGGCCGCGCGCGAAGTGGGCAAGGTGATGGGGCTGAGCGAGGACGCCACCGCCGCCCTCGCCGCCCAGTCCTGGAACGCCGGCGGCGACCTGTGGCCGGAAGACCGCCTGCGCGAGATCGGCCTCGATCCCGCCAGCCCCGTGGTCCGCCGCACCGTGGCCCTGGCCCGCGAGCTGGTGGGTTTCCCCCGCCACCTTTCCCAGCATGTCGGCGGCTTCGTGCTCACCCGCGGCGCGCTGGACGAGACCGTGCCCATCGGCCCCGCGGCGATGGAAGGCCGCAGCTTCATCGAATGGGACAAGGACGACATCGACGCGCTCGGCATCATGAAGGTCGACGTGCTGGCGCTGGGCATGCTCACCTGCATCCGCAAGGCGTTCGCCCTGCTGCAGGCGCGCGGCACGCCGATCCGCGACCTCGCCGACATCCCGGGCGAGGACCCGGCGGTCTACGCCATGCTCTCCCGCGGCGATTCCATCGGCGTGTTCCAGGTGGAAAGCCGCGCCCAGATGAACATGCTGCCCCGCCTGCGCCCGGCCACGTTCTACGACCTGGTGATCGAGGTCGCGATCGTCCGCCCCGGCCCCATCCAGGGCGACATGGTCCACCCCTATCTGCGCCGCCGCCAGGGACTGGAGACGGCGGACTTCCCCTCGCCTTTGCCGCAGCACGGCCCGCCCGACGAATTGCGCCGCGTGCTCGGCCGCACCCTGGGCGTGCCGCTGTTCCAGGAACAGGCCATGCGCATCGCCATCGAGGCGGCGAAGTTCACGCCGGAGGAGGCCAACCAGCTGCGCCGCGCCATGGCGACGTTCCGCAATGCCGGCACCATCCACGCCTTCCGCACCAAGATGGTCGAGGGGATGGTGGCGCGCGGCTACACCCGCGATTTCGCCGAGCGCTGCTTCCGCCAGATCGAGGGCTTCGGCACCTACGGCTTCCCGGAAAGCCATGCCGCCAGCTTCGCGCTGCTGGTCTATGTCTCGGCCTGGCTGAAATGCCACCACCCCGCGGCCTTCGCCTGCGCGCTGCTGAACGCGCAGCCCATGGGCTTCTACGCCCCCGCCCAGATCGTGCGCGACGCGCGCGAGCACGGCGCCAGCGTGCGCGGCGTCGACGTGAACGCGAGCGAGTGGGATTGCACGCTGGAGGCCGGCGCCACCCTGCGCCTGGGCCTGCGCCAGATCGCCGGCTTCCGCGCGGACTGGGCGGCGCAGCTGGCCCGCCGGCGCGGCACGGGCTTCCCCGATTTCGCCGCCCTCGCCCGCGCCGGCCTGCCCCGCGCCGCCCTGGAGGCGCTGGCGGACGCGGACGCGCTGCGCAGCCTGGGCCTGGATCGCCGTGCCGCACTCTGGCAGGTGCGCGGCCTGCGCGACGACGCCGCCCTGCCTTTGTTCGCCCACCTGCCCGCCGCCGTCCGCCCCCCATCCCTGCCGCACATGCCTTTGGCCGAGCAGGTGGTGGCGGATTACGAGACCACCGGCCTGTCGCTGAAGGCCCACCCCATGCGCTTCCTGCGCCCCGCCTTGGCCGCCGAGGGCGTGCAGAGCTGCGCCGAGGCCACCGGCCGCAAGGACGGCGCGCGCGTGTGCCTGGCCGGCCTGGTGCTGGTGCGCCAGCGCCCCGGCAGCGCCGCCGGCGTGGTGTTCGCGACCATCGAGGACGAGACCGGCATCGCCAACGTGGTGATCTGGCCCGCGGTGCTGGAGCCGTTCCGCCGCGCCGTCATCGGCAGCTCCCTGCTGCTCGTCGCCGGCCGCATCCAGCGCTCCCCCGAAGGCGTCGTGCACGTGGTGGCGGAAACGCTGGAGGACCGCTCGGGCCTGCTGCGTGGGCTGGAGGAGGCGCCAACCCCCTTCCCGATCACGATCCCGACGACCCGGGCCGACGAGATGCCCCCCGCCTTGCCGCGCTCGCGGGATTTCAGGTAGGTGTCGGCACGGATACCGTTCCGAACGATCGGCCTTGCTGAATGTCGTACGTCCGCTCCACCAGTCGCTATGCATCACTCGTAACGGAGAATACAATATTGGATTTACCAAACTAACCCTCCGCCGAACTGACACCCTCTCCATAAACTCTATTTCATCTTATCTTCGGATCTAGACGTCCGCCCACCGTTCACGACATACCGGTGAGGGATTTATTTGAAGCCTATGCTTCGGGTCGCACTCTTGCATGTGCCTGGGACGTTACATATGATAACTGTTACTTCGCCCATTTCCCAAGCACGATGAGGCGCTGAGGTGTATTTTGGCGCGGAATCTACACAAGCAAACTACCTTCGGAGTGACTGATGCCCCTCGCCGCGCGCTGTCCGATTGTCATAATTTCCTTCAATCGGCCGGACTACCTCAGGAAGACGCTGGAATCCCTGGTCGGCCAGGCAGGCATCGATCTACAGCGCCGCTCGATCTTTCTTTTTCAGGATGGCGCCGTCAATGAGTTCAGCGGTCGGACTCATTGCGACCCGGCTTTGGCTGCGGCGAATATTGAGCTGTTCCGCACGCTGGTTCCCCAGGGCGTCACCAGGCCCGCGCCGCGCAATCTGGGCGTAGCGCTCAATTTCGATCGCGCGGAGCGCTTCGTTTTCGAGGAGTTGAACGCCGACGCGGCGATCTTCCTGGAGGACGATCTGGTCCTGGGTCCCTATTATCTCAAGACGCTGGAGCGATTGCTCGACCTCGCAGTTCAAGACGAGCGGATCGGTTACGTCGCAGCCTACGGCAACCATCGCGCCAGCCACGACGAGCAGATGCGCCATCGCTCAACCCTCATCCCGATGGGCCATAATTGGGGCTTTGGTCTGACCCGCCGCCAATGGCTGCGCCAACGGCCATATGTGGATCAGTATCTGGACATCGTGCGGTCGGCGGACTACCGCGGGCGCGATCACGATAAAATCATCGATCTGTTTCATTCATGGGGCCTTGGCGTGCCTGGCACGTCGCAGGACATTGCCAAGACCCACGCAACTATTCTGACGAACGCCGCGAAGATCGTGACGTATCCGTGTTTTGGCCATTACATTGGCGAGTCGGGTCTTCATTTTGATTCAGACACGTTCCGGAAGATGGGCTTTGGCAATACCCATGTGATGACCGAGGACGTGTTTCAGCTGGTCCGCCCGACAGATGCCCAGCTCAACGAGATCATCTCGGTTATTCACCGATCAGCCATGATCGAGGCCGTACAGCGGCGAAATCCGGCCAGCCCGCCTGTACGACCTTCCGCCACGCCGTCCGCCCCTGTTCCGGGCGATGCTTCTCCACAGGAGCTACAGCGACAGGTCCGGGCATTGCTCGGCGCAGGCCGCACGGGCGATGCCGAACAACTCTGCAGCAAGGCGCTTGCGGCGTATCCGGAATATCGTGATGAGTACGGACATCCGTGTTTTCTGAAAGAGGCCGTGCGCCTCGCGCTCGCACGGCGCGACGTTGAGGCGGCGCGGAAACTGGCCATGAACCTGCTGGCGCAAATCAGGAAAGGCGATCCGTGCGTACACATTCTGTTCGGGCGGCATTACGCTCGCACCGGCGATACCGAAGCCGCGCGACGCGAAGCCGAAGCTGTCCTGGCCGTCGATCCTACGAACAGCGAAGCCGCAACATGGGCCACGATGGCCTCCGGCTGACCGATAACTGAGCGGGCAGCGGAAACCCGCCTCATCGCAGCGGGACCACGGGGACGCCACTCAATGGAGCGTCAGGGTCAGCTGCCCACATGTCGAAGAAGGATAACAAGGCCATTCTGGCCTTGCGTGGCGAAACCCGCCTTGCAAGGCCGGTTGCCGCCCCCTCGCAAGAGCGCAACTGCAGCATCACGGATCGCACGATGAAGCCCAACATGTCCGACGACGAGGTCGATCTGCTTCGCAATTTCCTGGTCTGCTCGGACCGATATCTGGAGTTCGGTTCAGGTGGCAGCACGTGCCTCGCCGCCTCGCTCGTCAAGACATCGGTGACGGCCATCGATTCGTCACAGCAATGGGTCGACTCCGTTGCCCAGGCCTGCGCCGCGCACGCCGACTGGCTCCAACCGACGCTGATCTACGTGGATATCGGTCCAATCGGCGACTGGGGCTGGCCAACCGACCCGCAAACCAGGCCCCGATGGCCTGCATACCACGCGCGAATCTGGGCACACCCAGACACCGCGAAAACGGATTTCATCCTGATCGACGGCCGCTTTCGCGTTGCGTCCTTCATGCAGAGCATGCTGCGGTGCCTACCCGATGCATTCATCGCAATGCACGATTTCAGGTCGCGCCCGCATTTGCATGTTGTGGAGGAGGTCGCCCGCCTTGTCGCGCGGGCAGGAGAGCTATCAGTGTTCCAGCGTCGTCGCAATTGCGACGAAACCAAGATCCGTACCATCCTGGAGAGTCATCTTTACGACGCATCGTAAGTGTGCGTTACAATACGAGACATTGGCGGATGATCGTGTCGCCGCGAATTCGCCTAAAGCAGTGTGGCCCGCCCACTTCGGGAGTATCAGGCGCGTGAATCGGCACACAATCGCGCAACTTCTACTCACGCTCGCATTACCACTCGCCGCCGGCTGGCCGCCACCGGCAAGCGCGCAGCGTGTGACGCAGCCGGCGCCTGCGCCCAGCAACGCTGTAAGCCTGCGATCCCACGGTGCCGTGCTGGATGGCACGACGGACGACACGGCGCATCTCGTGGCGGCGATCGCGGCTGCCCACGCAGGCGCGGCAGTCCTGATCGACGGACCGGCCTTCATCGCCCATCCCGCGGCGATCACGCTGCCCGCGGGCACAAGCCTGATGTTCCGTGGCGAGGGCCGATTGATCACGGCATTCGGCTCCGTGCGCTCGATCCGCATCGACCGCCACGGTGCAGGCTACACGTCCGTTCCAGCCGTGGCCATTACCGGGAGCGCCCGGCTGGGTACAGTGTCGATGGGCTTCAGCCAGTTTGAATTGGCCGCCCCCGGGGCGGGATATGTCCCGGGTGATATCCTGACACTTCAGGGCGGGAAATATGCTCAGCCGGCCAAACTGGCAGTCGTCGCCACGCAGGTGGTATCCGCGCGGATCGTGCATGGCGGCTCGGGCGGTACTGACGGCGTAAGCACCGTCACTGGCACGTCAGGCGACGGAGTGCCATTCCAGGCGAGTGTCACCATCTCCGGCGGGGCTCTGAGGGCCGTCAACGCAATCACGGCGGGCGGTCATTACACGCGAAATCCGGCGAACCTCGCCAGCGAACCCGTAGCCGGCGCCAACTTGACCGGAGCAACCCTCGCGCTGTCAATGGGCGTCGGCGTCACCACGCAGGGCAAGAAAGCGACGACACCGACCGCCTACGTCGCAGACTTCGGCTCTTACATCGCACTGCCCACGGGTGAAGTGCCGCTGTCGGGGGGAACCGGCAGTGGCGCCCGGCTCGCCGGCATCTCCTGGCATGTCCAGTCCATCGCGGTTATCGACAGCGGCTCCTATCCCACCGCGGCCGTGCCGGTGATCACGTTCTCGGGCGGCTCACCTGCCTACGCCGCTCAGGCCGTCGCTCAGGGCGAACGGCCGGTGCTCGATGGCCCGGTGATCGCGCCGGCCACGCACGTGTTCGATGGCTATTCCCATATGGCCGGTACATTCGGCGGCACCACGCTGGAGGCGGTCTGGTTCGGTGCAGATCGAACGGCAGCCATCGACAGCACGTTCGCGTTGCAGGCATGGGCCGCGTCGGTGCCTTCTCCCGGCGGGAACGGACATTGCGGGGCCGGAACCTACCTGCTCAGTGGCACCGTACTGCAGAGATCAGGCACCACACTGGCAGGCGAGGGCGCGGCAACCACCTGGAAGGCCGCACCGAACTGGAGCGGCGGCAACATTCCTGGTTATGCATTCCCGTTTGCCGGCATCGACAACACGATGATCGCGAACGAGCATTACGATGTGCCGTTCAATGCCGCGAACAAGGTCGACAAGAACCTGACGCTCCGCAACATTTCCTTCGATTATTCCGGTCCGGCGTCGCAGCGTATCAGTGGCGACAAGGCGATTATCTACCGCATGGTACGCAACGCGACCCTGACGGATATCCGGTGTTTCAATGTGGGCGATTGCACTGCCATGCTTGGCAGCGACACCACGAAAGTCATCCGCCTCTATGCCCGCGGCGTGTCCAACGCGGCCGCCGACCATTGGGAGAGCCCGACCAACGCCCTTGTCGAGGATCCCGACATAGACATGGCGGGCGACCCGTTCGGCAAGTCCATGTATGGCGTGCTGTTCACCGCGACGGACACGGCGACGCGCTTCGGCCTGGCGAGGAACAACACGGTTCGCGGCGGGCGTATTGCCGGCTTCACCGAAGCGGCCATCTGGGCCGATAACGGCAACTGGGAGATGACCGTTGAGAATACGGCCATCGACTGCAGGCACAATGGTCATGGCGTCGGCATCTTCATGACCGGGTCCGGTGGACAGCACAAGATAAGCCGGGTGGCGTTTAGCAATTGCACGCGGCCGGCAATCTACGCCAATCCCCAGAAGGATGCCTCTCCGGATGGCATCGATGTCTCCGATGTGCGAATCACAGGGCAGAGCGTTACGGCTCCGATCGTTCTCAATGCCGCACCACAACAGGCCTCAAATCCGGCACGGCATGTTCACATGAGTCTGCATGGCGTACACGTGGACTATGCTCCCGGCTCTGAACGGCCGCCCTATACGGTCGTCGCATCGCCTGGGGGCGATGTTGCAATCGATGCACGCAGTCAGTTGTCCCCCGGAAAATCCGGCGCGGTCCTTCGCAGTGGAAGTGGAAAATAGGCGGGGCGTGCAGGCGACGAATATCGAGGTTCAGCGAAATCCGGGCGGCTAACGACAGACCGCTTGATGCCGCGCGTTTCCGTCCGGATATCACCAAGAAGTTGCCCCACAGACATCAATTCACGCGCCTCCCCCCGCCTTCGGCGCACTCCGATACAGCAAGTCCGTCTTCTGCGCGCTGCCGGCACTCGACCCCACCCAGTACGACACGGTGGCCGTCGCCATCGCCGCCAGCGTGCCCAGCAGCATGTTCAGAATCGTCTCGCTCCCCGCCGGCAAGGCCCGCGTCAGCGCCGCCCACATCACCACGCCGAACGTCGTCAGCACCACGAAGCTCACGACCACCGGCGCCCACTGCACCGGGCTGCTCGCCTGCGCCAGAGACACCGTCTGCGCCCGCGCATCCGCCACGTCCTTCAGCCGCGCGGTCAGCAGATCCAGCTCCGCCTGCCGCGCCGCCTGCTCCTGCTGTGCCGCCAGCTGCGCCAGCTGATAGCGCAACTGCGCCGCCAGTTGCGGATTGGCATTGATCGCCTGCTGCGCCACCTGGTCGTCGGTCGTGCCGGTCACCGTCTGCACCACCTGCGCCACCGCCGCCGCGGTCTTCTCGCCGGCCGCCCCGAACAGCCACTTCCCGATCTCCGGCGCCAGCGACAGCGCCAGCGGAATCAGCGCACCCATGTCAGCCTCTCCTCAATCCGTGAAAACGCTCTCGCGGCCCAAGGGGGCCGCTGACGCTCATCTCGCCGCGCGAAGCGCGCGTCAGCGACGCAGCAGCACGCTGGTCACGAACCCCACCGTCGCGAACGCGGCCCCGCCCAGCCAATGCATCAGCTTCATCGCCCCAAGGCTCTGCGCCAGCGTCTGCCCCACGTTGTCCAGCTTCTGCTCGATCACCGACATGCGCAGCGCGGAACTTATCTCGATCCGCTCGATCCGCCCCTCGATCGCCGCAACCTTCGCCTCCATCCGGCCCAGCACGCGCGCCATCTCGCCGTCCGCGGCGGAAGTGGTCGGATCTGCCATGATTCGGCCTCCTGGCCCGAGATGGCGCGGCCGCGCCGCGCCGTGTTGTGTCAGCCCAGCAGGCCGCGCTGGAACCCGCCGCGAAACGCCGCCCTGCCGCCGCCCCCCAGCAGCCCGCGCAGCACCGCCGCCAGCTTCGGTGCGATCAGCGCCACGTTGTTGGGCCCCGTCGGATGCAGGGCCAGGCCGTCGCTGCCCCGGCTGGTATCGAACATCCCCGTCGTATCGACATAGCGGCACGCCGCCGGATTGCCGCAGGCCGCGATCGCCGCCTGCAGATTGGCCGCCTGGTTGCCGTTGAACGGCCGCAGCACCGCAATCGCCGCCGCCGGGCAGGCCGCGATCACGCCGTTCAGCACGGCGGTCATTGCGGCCACGGTGTCGGCCCCGCCATCATTGGTGCCGACATTGAACACCACCAGCGCCGGCGCCGGCGCGAAGCTGCGCGCCGCCCCCTGGTACAGCAGGCCATAGGAGGCCGGCAGCGGCGGCACATTGCCCGATCCCGTCACCGACAGGCCCGATCCGCCGAATCCCACCACGCCCACTTCCGCCCCCAGCAGGCCGCCCAGCCGGAACGCCCAGCCCAGCATGGCATCGTTGCGGTCGGTGTCGTCGGCCGCGGCCTCGCCCAGGGTGCGCACGCCCTCGGTGATGCTGTCGCCATACACCAGCAGGTTCAGCGGCGCGGCCGAGGGCAGCAGCACCGCGGCCCCGCTCGCCAGCACGAGCCCGGTGAACACCACGGCGGTCGCGCCGGGGCTGTTCCAGCGGTTGCGCGTCTCGGTCGTGGCCTTCACCACCAGTTCCAGGAAGTGCCAGGGAATATCGGCATTCCCCAGCGTCGCCGCCGGCATGGCGCAGGCGATCTGCGCGGCCAGGCCGGCCTGCGTCCACGCCCCCACGCCGTCGATCCGGTACCAGATCTGCGGCAGCGGCGACAGCGCGTTCGCCACGTCGAACGTCAGCGTGCAACTGCCGCCGCTGAACAGCGTGCGCAGATAGGCCCCGGCATTGATGGTGGTGGCCGCCCCCGCCGCAATGTTCCAGGTGTACGGCGAATACAGCAACGCCGGATCGTCGGGCGCGATCCAGGTGCCGCCGGCGATGTCCGTCACCACCAGGTCGTCGATGCCCATGGCCAGCGCCGTCCCGCCATCCAGCGCGTAGTACAGCCCCGCATGGCCCGCAGCGCTCACCGCGGTGTCGCTCACCGACACCTGCCAGCCCGCCGGCTCGGGCAGCCGCGACGGCCACACCTTGGCGCTGATCGTGCTGCCCTGGCACTGCGCGCGCAGCATGACGGTATCGGATGCCTGGAACGTCACCCCGCTGGCCGCCACCATCGTCAGCAGCGCATAGCTGCCGCCGACCCGCCGGAACAGCAGCAGCTGCAGCTCCCCCAGCGTGCCGTTGTTCCCCAGCACGATGGTGTAGCAGTTCTGGTACGACGCGTCCGACCGCAGCACCACGCCGATCGCCGGCACATGGTTCGCCGCCAGCGCCGCCAGCCGCTGCGATGCCGTCACCTGCAGGTCGGCCACGGCGGCAATCCCGGTCAGCAGCGCCACGTCGCCGTCGTTCTGGCTCGTGGCCCCGAAAGACTGCGTGTGCGCCCCGACCGGCAGGGCCGTTCCCACCGCCCAGCTGCCCACCTTGGCCGCCCAGCCGGCGGGCATGCCGCCCACGGCGGCGGCGTCGAACCCGCCCGCCGCATCGTTCGAACTGTAATAGATCGTCATCGCGTCAGAACCACCGGTAAAGCGGACTGCCTGCCACCGCCGTCACATAGATCATCTGCCCGCCCGCCAGCGCCTCGTCCCAGTTCGGCCCGGTCCCGGCCTGCGAGGCCGTGAACACGCTCGCAGGCGCGCCGGCGGGCGGTGCCGCCGCCACCGTGAAGCTCACGCTCGCCCCGGCCGGCAGATACAGCCGCGCCCCCACCGCCCCCGCCGGCATCACGCCCAGCGCCACGCCATTGGCCGCCCCCGCCGGCACCGGGCTCAGCGCGCCCAGGCCGGTCGATGGATTGTTCGACAGAACGGTCATGCCCCACTCCTCAAATCATCAGCCAGCTGTTGAGGGGTTGCGACCAGGCCAGCGACACCGCCTCCTTGATGGAAGCCGAATTCATGGTCACGGCCGCCCCCGCCATCCCGTCGATCGTCGCGGTCAGCGTCACCGCTCCGGCGCCGAAGCGCTTGACCACGATCTCGTGCCCATCGCTGCCGCCCGCCCCCAGCGTCATCGCCACCGCGCCCGCCGCATTCACCAGCGCCACGTTGTCGGCCGGCGAGATCGCGCCGCTGGCGGTGTAGGTGCTGCTCAGCAACAACAGCGGCGCCGCGCCGGCACCGCCCGCGCCGGACACCGCGGCCCAGTCCACGCCCGCCACGTGCCGGTTGCCCGTCGTCAGGCGCTTCCATCCCAGGAACGGCTGCCCGTTCACCACCGCCGGCGCCGATGACGCCACGAAATGCCCGGTCACATACGTGCCGCTGGCCGGCTGCGCCGCGCTGCTGAACACCGTGGCCGACAGCATCCGCCCGTAATTCGCATCGCCGGGATCGCACACCTCGATCACATGCGTGAAGTCCTCGCCCGCCGCCGGCACGGTGCCGACGCCCTGGTTCGCCGTGCTGGTGCCGATCGCCGCCGGATTGCAATGCACCACGTTGCGGCGCAGGACATTCAGAACCCCCGCCGCCTGCGACACCGGCAGCTTCACGTTGCGGAAATGGTTCCCCTCGATGTCCGCCCCGCTCAGGAACGCCAGATACAGCGCGATGCTTGGCGACCCGGCGCTGCCCCAGGTCCCGTTCGGCCCCCGCCCCGACGACTTGAAGAACGGATCGCCGTCCAGCGTGTTGCCGGCGATGCGGATGCGCTGGTTCGAGATCACCGATGTCGGCCAGAAAATCCCGAACTGCCCGAAATCCGCGATCTGGTTGCCGACGATCTCCAGCCCGTCATAATCCATGTCGGACACGGCATAGTCGAACTCGATCGCATTCGGCCCGGTGGTCTGGATGATGTTGCCGGCGATGCGGGAATTGCGCATGGCGCCGGTCACATGGATGCCGGCATGGCTCAGCATCGCCTCGGTCATCGCCCCGTTATAGGCGCCGAACACGCCCACCTGCAGCGCCGTGCCATAGCCCCACTGGCTCCACGCGCTCACCGCCGGCAGGGTGCGCACCAGCGTGTTGCCCTCCACCCGCAACCAGTGCCCGCCCGGCGAGGCCGCCGCGCCGGTCACGCTGTTGGACCCGTCGGTGTTCGATTGCCCGTTGAGATAGAAATTGCCGACGCCCGCCCCGTACAGGTCGGTCACGCTGCCAATGGCGCTCACCGGCATGCCCGGCGCCGACGCCCCGCCCCCCGCCTGCCGCGAAGACCCGCCGACGCGGATATAGGCGGCGACCGTCGATCCCGGAATGAACCCGGACGGGTCGAACACATCCTCGATCACGTTGTCGATGATCTGCACACCGAGATTCGGCGTGTTGCCCTGGTGGTAGAAGGCATCGAAGCCGACATTGATGCCGCTCACCCGGGCGCGCCGGATCACGTTGCCGCTGATCACCGCGGTCTTCGCCCCCAGCACATGAATGCCCGGGCCATCGCTGATCGTGTTGCCGGCGATCACCACGCCAGAGCGCACCGGCGCCGCCGTCGCGTCGTTGCTGTGCACGGAAATCGAATCGTCCCCGGACATCGAGATCTGATTGTCCGTGATGGTCACGTTCGCCACGTCCCACACGGCAATCGAATCGAAGTTGCTGCGCGCCACCCGGTTGCCGCGCACCATCACGTCGCTGCCCGCGACCAGGCCCAGCGAAAAGCCGCGCGCGTCCAGGAACTCGCAGTCCTGCACGCTGACGTTGCTGATGTTCTTCAGCTGCACCAGGAACACGCTGGCGGTCACGTTCTGCCCGTTCTGCCCGCGCGTGCCCTGCAGCGTCATGTCGCGCAGATGCACATCCGCGATCGGCGTCCAGGTCGCCCCAGCCCCGATATTGGAGATGCCGGCATTGCTCCCCCCGGCGCCGCCGCCGCCCTTGCTGTCGTCGATGAACAGAACGGTCTTGCCGCGCCCGGCGCCGCGCAGCACCACCCCCGCCTTCACCACCACCGAGGCGGCGGACATGTCGATCCGGTACTTCCCCGCCGGCAGGAACACCTCGCCGCCCATCGGCAGCGCCGCCGCGGCGGTGATGGCGGCATTGATCGCGGCCGCCGTCGCCGTGGTGCCGTTGGCCACCGCCCCGAAATCCAGCACGTTCAGCCGGTCGGCCCCGCGCGTCGCCAGGCTGCGCGCCGTGGTGGCCCCGGTCGGCTTCACCGTCGCCGCCGACGCATCCGCCACCGGCAACGCGCCGGTCAGGTCGCCAAACTTCCCGCTGCTCGCAACCTTCGCCAGCCCCGCGACATCGGCCGCCGCCAGCGCGCCGCTGCCAATCACCTGGCCCTTCGAATTCACGACCACCTTGGCATAGGTCCCGGGCGCGGTGATGTCCGGCAGCGTCGCCACCACCGTCCCCACGCCCACGCCGGTCACGTCGCCCAGCAGCGTCGTCGGCACCACCGGCGGAACATGCGCCTGCACGAACGCGGTGGTCGCCAGCGCGTTGCTGGCATCCCCCGCCGGCTGCGTCGGCGCCGTCGGCGTCCCCTGGAACGCCGGCGAGTCCAACGGCGCCAGCTGTGCGGGGTCGGCCGTCAGCTGGCCGTTGCTGATCGCCAGCCCCGGCCCCACCCCCACCGGCTCCGGCGCCCCCGGCCCGATGCCGACGCGCCCCAGCAGCATGCCGCTGGCGATGGTCAGCTTCGGCTGGGTGCCCCCCAGCAACAGATCCACAGGCGCCGCATTGGTCGTGCCGTTCTGCTCGATCGCCAGCAGGTCGCCGCCGCTGACGGTCGTCGCCAGCGGCAATTGGTCGAACGTGGGCATGCACACTCCTTGCCGGCCCCGCCCGGGCCCGGCTGCTCGCAGTCACGCAGGAAAATGAAGAAGCCGCCTCAGGCGATCGCGACCCATCCGGTGCTGCCGGTGCCGGTCTGCTTCACCCAATAGGTGCTGCCGGCGCCGCCATCGAGGTTGCGGTAGTCCGACCCCGGCGGCGCCGCCACCACGCCCTGCGGCGAGCCGCGGCCGATGCCGGCGATGCACCCGCTCGCCTCGGTGTCGCTGGAGAGCCGCACATGGCCCGCGCCGTTCGGCCGCAACGCCACGTCGCCGTTGTCGGCGCTGCGCAGGATGGCGCCCCCCGCCCCGTCCGCGCCGAGATAGGCGAACGGCGCGAACCGCCCGGCCCGCCACATCCCCCACGTCGCCGTCCATTCCACATCGCCGTCGGCGGGAACGGCGAGATCCGTGAACGTCCAGTTCTCCTGCAACGGCACCGACCCCGCCCGCGCGAAGCGCACATCGGTGTTGCAGCGAACCAGCAGCCGCCGCTCCTCCGGCAGCGGCGGCCCGGCATAGCCGGTGGCCAGCGCGCCCGCCCCGTCGCCGCTGATGGCGACCGGCACCGTGCTCCCGACCGGCCCGTAGCCGCCGCCGGAAGCGGTCACCACCACGCCGATCACCGCGCCATTGCTGATCACGGCCTCCGCCACCGCCCCGCTGCCCGCGCCGCCGATCGCAACGCTGGCATGGCTGTAGCCGGAACCCCCGGCATTCACCCGCACGAAGCTGAGCTTCCCTGCCGCCTGCGCCTGATGGCTCGACACCATCGCCTGCACGCCCGCCGGTGCGTAGGTGATCATGATGCCGTCAGCGATATCCGGAAACACCACCTGCTGCAGCCCACCCGCCGGCGCGGGGTTGCAGACGAAGCGCGCGGTGAAGTTGAACCGGTTGCCCTCGACGATCACGCTGTCCGTGTCCGCGCACAGGCAGTTGCCGGCATCGCCCGGCCCCACGAAATGGTTGCGCGCCACCAGCACGTTCTGCGGCCCGTCGCGCAGCAGCACCCCGCCCGCCCCGGCCGAAGGCAGGCCGATCCAGTTGCCGGTGATCGCGAGGTTGCTGCAGGCGATGCCGAAATTCACCCCGAGCCCGTCCGTCTCCACGTTGTTCACGCTGATCGCCCAGCCGGTGCAGTCCTGGATGGTGTTGGCGTCCACGCGCACGCAGCTGCCGCCGCCGCAATTGATGCCGAACACGGCGCCGGCGACATGGTTGCCGCTGACATCGGCCTTCACCGAGCCACCGCAATCGATGCCATAGGTGGCGCCCCCCACCACCATGTTCCCGGCCACGCGCGAACCGCTCGTATTGGCCAGCAGACCCGCGCCGCCCGCCGCCCCGGTGCCGTTGTCCGACAGCAGATTGCCCTGCACCACCAGCGCCTGCCCGGATGCCGCGATGCCGTAGATGCTGTTGTCGTGGCAGACATTGCCGCTGACCAGCACCGCGATCGCGTCGGGATTCGCGTTCCCCCACACCGCCGGCTGCGTGTTGGTGGCGTTGTAGTTGCCCACCGCGATGCCGCGCGCATTGTTCCAGCACCGGTTGCCCAGCACCTGCACCAGCCGCGCCTTCTGGCCGAAGCCCGCATCGTTGAAATCGACGTTGATGCCGTATTGCGCGTTGTCATGCGCGCGGCAATCCACCACCTGCACGCCGGCGCAGGCCTGCACCCAGATGCCGTGCGCCGCATTGCCCGCGAACGCGCAATCGCGCACCACGTGCCGGCACGGCGCCGGATCGCTCGCCTGGATCACCAGGCCGCTGCCCAAGGTCGCCCCCGCCGCATTCACGAAGGCGCAGCGATGCAGGTCCGACACCTGGCACAGCCCGGTCAGCAGCACGCCCCAGCTTTCCACCGCCACGTCGGCGCGATTGGCATCGAAGATCACGCCATCGGCCCGGAACTCGTCGGCCTGCACGGCAATCCACGCGCCGTTGCCGGCCTGGCGCGCGCGCTTCAGCACGCTCAGCCCGGGCACGCCCAGCAGCACCGTGCCCGGCCGCGCGATGGTCCACTGCCCGTTCACCACATAGGTCTTCGGCCCCAGCCGCACCGGCTTGCCGGAGGCCACGGCCGCCGCCAGCGCCGCGCTGTCGTCGGTCACGCCATCGCCTTTGGCCCCGAACGCCTCCACCGGCGCCGCATCCGCCAGCAGATCGGCCAGCCTGCGCGCGAACGGCGTGCCCGCAGCGGTGGCGGAGACGCCGGACAGGTCGATCCCGCCCAGCCCGCCGATCCCGGCCATGAACTGCCCATAGGGCACCGCCACGTTCCGCCCGCCCTGCCCCAGCGGCACCAGATCGGCAGTCGCCGGCATCGCACCCGGCGGCAGGCCGGGCAGGTTCAGCGGCGCCGTCTGCGCCGACAGCACGCCCCCCGCCAGCGACAGGTTGCCGCCCAGCGTCACCGGCTCCGGCCCGCCCAGGCCGGCGCTGTTGCGCCCCAGCAACTGCCCGGCCGCCAGCGCGAGCTGCGGCTGCAGCCCCGCCAGCAGTTGCGCGCGCGTCGCCTTGCGCGCCTGCCCGTTCTGGCTCACCGGCAACGCGTCGGTATCGGCCACCGCCGCGGCCGCATTCAGTTCCTCGATCGTCGGCATCGCGCCTCAGCTCCCCACCAGGATCGGATTGCCGTTCTCGTCGGTGATCGCCGCCCCCTCCTGCGTGGTCAGCGCCAGCGCCGGCACCGCCGCCTGCGCCAGCGCCAGCACCGGCAGCAGCACGGTCCGCGCCACCGTCCGCCCGCTCAGCGTCGCCATCGTCATCTGCACGGAATAGACAACGCCCGCCTGCCCGCCCGACAGCCACAGCACCACCCGCGCCCCATCGGCCGCGACGCTGCCCACCACCAGATCCCCTGGCGTCACCGCCACATCCACCGAAGCGATCGCATCGCCTTCGTTGCCCGCCAGGGCCGCGGAAATATCGAACGCGTAGTCCAGCACGTCGGACGGGTCCTTGGCCGGCCAGGCCAGCGCCGCCGGCGGCGCCGGCAGCGTGCCGCGCGGCACCGGCACGAATCCGTCCAGCACCAGCCGGCGGGCGCTGCTCGGCCGCCAGACATGCGTCGTCGCTGTCGTTGTCGACATGATCGGAAACCCCCAGGCAGTTGGCCGAAAGATCTGAAGACGGCGGTCAGTATTCGATGACCACCAGCCCGCCGCCGCCGTTGCCGCCGGCGCCGCCGATCACGCCGCCCGTCCCGCCCGCGCCCGGCGCGATCCCCGGATTGCCCGCCAGCAGCCCCGTCGCGATCGGCGCCAGCGTGCCCGGCGTCGCGAACGCGCCGCCGCCATTGCCGCCACCCACCAGCGTCCCGCTGAACGCCGTGGCACCGCCGCCGGGCGCGCCCGGCACCGCCAGATGCCCGCC
>NZ_JAPDNT010000020.1 GCF_025989185.1 Limobrevibacterium gyesilva | reverse complement strand
GGTCAGCGCGGCGAGGGAGCCGGGCGCGCTGGACGGCGCCGCGCCATCGGCGGCCGGAAGGTCCCATCGGAATCCCCAGGCCTGGACCTTCGCGGCGATCAGCTCGATCGGCAGGACGCGGACGGTGGTGCTGTCCGGCCGGCCTTGACCGCGCGGCGCGCCGTTGGACGGCGCCGGCCCGACCAGCATGCCGGCGACGCCCTTCTCAGTCAGGATCGCGGCGCCGGCCGCACCGGGGGAGGCGTCCAGGCCGTCGAAGGTGAGCCAGCCGGCGGCGTCGCGCACGGCGTAGCGCCCGGGCGCGGCCGGCGGCTCCCACTGGCCGGGCCGGCCGTCCTGCCAGGCCAGGGTGCCCGGCAGCAGCAACTGCGTGTCGGCGACCGGCACCGGCCGGAACAGCGCCGTGGTGGGTTTCGCCACCAGCAGCACCGCAAGATCGCCTTGCGCCGGCGGCAGGCGCTGCTCCAGCAATTCGGCCTGCAGGCTGACCCCGAGATTGCCGTAGGGGACGATCACCGGCGGCCGGGCGCGCAGGTCCGGCTGGGCGGGATCGCGCACCAGGCGATCGGCGGTGACGATGACCAGGACCGGGGTGCCCTGGGCGTTGGTGCCCTCGCCGACGACGAAGCCGTAGCCGGTCTCGCCGGCGCCGCCGGCCGTCTGGCGCCCGGTGACCCGGACCATGCGGTCGAGGAAAGCCTGGGCGTGCTGCTGGCCCTGGAGGGTCAGCTGGGGGGCGGGCTGGGCCGGCGCCGGCCGCGGCGCGATGACGACGCCGGCAAGCACCAGGATGATCGGCAGCAGGAATGCGCGCGCACGTCGAAGCAGCATGGGAAGACCTCAGCCGAGCGCGGCAGGACCGCCGCTGCCGTTCCATTTTCGTTATCGTGGCCAGATCCGGAAGGCAAACGCAAAGATTGAGCATTCGGGGCCATAATGCGCGGCCGCCCGGCGTGTTGTTCAGGATTTGGAAGCATTATACGGTGCAAGAATCCAAGGATCGGCAATGTTGATTACACGGGTGGGCTGACGGAAGTGTTTCGGATTCACATCGGTTCCAGGGCGGATGGCGACGGCGCATCCGGCCGTGCGGCGAATGGCACGTATCGCGGCATCGGCGGCGACGTGATGCGGCATGCGGCCGGTGCGGGACGATCGTCGTCCCATGCGATCGCCTGAGCGTTGCCGCGATGAGTTTCACAGGCAACCTGGATCGTTGTGACGGCACGCTGGTCGCGGGATGGGCGTTGTTTCGCGACGACCCCACCCGGCGCGTGCAGCTTGAGGTATACTCCGGCGATCGTCTGCTCGGTCATTGCGTGGCTGACGCGTTTCGCCAGGACCTTCTCGATGCGGGCCTGGGCGATGGCCACTGCGCGTTCCGTTTCGCGCCCCCGCCCGGATTGCCGGAAGCGGCGGTGGCGGCGCTGACGATCAAGGCGTCCGGCGCGGGCTACATGTTCCGGTTCGGGGCGCAGCGGCCGATGGTCGACACGCCGGCGGCGGAGTTGTACCGGCCGGGTGCGGCGAACGAGCGGCCCGCCCGCAAGCGGTTCCGGACATGCATTCTGCATATCGGCACCGAGAAGACGGGCACCACGACGCTGCAGACCTTCTTCAGCGCCAACCGGGAGATCTTCCAGCGCAGCGGCTGGTTCATCCCGCAGACCTTGGCCCCGCACGCCGCGCAGAACGTGCTCAACCACATCCACCTGGCGACGCTCGCCATGGACGACCTGAACTTCCATGACGAGATGCGGCGCGCCGTCGGCGTGCATGATGCGGCAACGCTGAGGACCTATCGCCGGGACCTGTTCCAGCGGCTGGAGGCGGAGATCGCGGCCATTCCGGCGGAGTGCGACCGGATCATCCTGTCGAACGAGCATTGCCACAGCCGGCTGACCGGGCCGCACGAAATCAGCCATCTGAAGGCGTTCCTCGACCTGTTCTGCGACGAGTACCAGGTCATCGCCTATCTGCGGCCGCAGCATGAGCTGGCGATGAGCCAGTACGGGATGATCGTGCTGAACGGGCGGTCCAACATCGACATGTTCCCGCCGTTCCCGCCGCCGCCGGGCTATGCCAAGCGGGTCTACACGAACCGGGACTATTTCGACTACCGCAAGCTGCTGGACAACTGGGCCCGGGTGTTCGGCGCGGCGGCGATGCAGCCGCGGGTGTTCGAACGGCGGCAGCTGATCAAAGGCAATATCATCGACGACTTCCTGTCCGGGTTCACGCTGGCCGAGGGCAAGCTGGTCTATCCGCAGGCGCGCAATACCAACGTGTCCGCCGCCGCCCAGAAGTTTCTCATCGGCTTCTACGAGGCGCTGGGGGACGAGCCGCGTCCGGGGACCGACGTGGTCCGCGAGGGCGTGCGCAACGCCTTGCAGGAGCGGTTCCCCGGCTCCGGCATCCTGCCGGCGCGTGGCGATGCCGAGGCGTTCCTCGGGCGTTTCGCGGAGTCCAACGAGGCGGTCCGCGCCCGCTGGTTCCCGGGGCAGCCGAGCCTGTTCAGCGCCGACTTCTCCAGATATCCGGAAATCCCGGACTCCGATGCCCTGTCGGAGAGCGATCTTTATTCCATCTTCATCGAAGTCTTCTTCACCTACCCCAATTACCTGCGCAACCGCATGCAGGCCGACGCGAAGCGGACGATCCCCGCTTCGGCCGCGGACGCCGCCGCGACCTGAGCGCCGGCGCCGCTGTCGCTCAGGTCCGGGCGACGGCGACCGGGGCCGGCCGGCGCACCGCCATGATGGCGAGCGCGGCCAGCAGGCACGCCACCCCCGCGGCGATGAAGGCCGGCAGGTAGCTGGCCAGGGCGTCGCGGCTGACGCCCGCACCCAGGGCCGCGGTGGCGGCGCCGAGCTGGTGGGCGGTGAAGATCCAGCCGAACACCAACGGCGCCCGCTCCCGCCCGAAGGTGCTGGCGGTAAGCTTGATGGTCGGCGGCACGGTGGCCACCCAGTCGAGCCCGTAGAACACCGCGAACACCGACAGGCCGTAGAGGCTGAAGGTGGAGTAGGGCAGGAACAGCAGGCTGATGCCACGCAGGCCATAGTACCAGAACAGCAGCCAGCGGTTGTCGTAGCGGTCCGACAGCCAGCCGGAGAGGATGGTGCCGACGAAGTCGAACGCCCCCATCATCGCCAGCACGCCGGCGGCCTCGACATTCGGCATGCCGAAATCCAGGCACAGCGGGATGAAATGGTGCTGGACGATGCCGTTGGTGGACAGGCCGCAGACGAAAAACGTGAAGAACAGGACCCAGAACACCCGCGTGCCGGAGGCCTGGGCCAGGGTCGACAGGCTGAGGCGCACGGCGCCGCCGGCGGCATTGCGGTCCGGTGGCGCCGTCACCCTGGTCTCGCCGTAGGCGGGCAGGCCGAGTTCACCCGGGTGGTCGCGGGCCAGCAGCAGCACCAGCGCCAGGCAAACGAGGCAGGCGAGCGCCGCTGGGGCGAGCGCCATCCGCCAGCCGTAATGGTCGGACAGCCAGGCCGCGGCCGGCAGGAAGATCAACTGCCCGGTGGCGCTGCTGGCGGTCAGCAACCCCAGCACCAGGCCGCGCCGGGCCACGAACCAGCGGTTGGCAACGGTGGCGGCCAGCACCATCGCGGTGATGCCGGTGGCGAGCCCCACCAGCACGCCCCAGGTCAGCCAGAGATGCCACAACGCGTCCATGCGGGTGGCGAGCGCGAGGCCGGCGAAGATCATCGCCAGCGCCGCCCCCACGGTCCGGCGCAGCCCGTAGCGCAGCATCAGCGCGGCGGCAAAGGGGCCGACCAGGCCGAACAGCAGCAGACGCAGCGCCAGGGCGCCGGAAATGGAGGAGGCGTCCCAGCCGAACTCGGTGCGCAGCGGCACCAGCAGCACGCCGGGCATGCCCATGGCCGCCGAGGTGGACAGCATGGTCAGGAAGGTCAGTGCCACCATCGCCCAGCCATAATGGATACCGCGACGCGCCAGGGCCGGGGCCAGAATGGTGGCGAGCATGACGAATCCTTTCAGGCGTCCGCGGCCGCGCGGGCCATGGTCGCCGCCGCCTGCAAGGCGGCGCGGGAGCGTTCGGGGTCATTGGCGCAGGCCCGCGCCAGGATCAGGCCGCCGGCCAGGGCCGACAGCATGGCCAGCGCCGCCCGGGCGGGGGCGGCGGGGTCCAGATCGGGGCGGTGGGCCGCGATCTCTTCTTCCAGCACGCCGGCGAGCGCGCCGATGCCCGCGTCGAGCGCCGCGCGCAGCGGCGGCTCGGCACGGGCGATCTCGGGGCCGAGGGCGGGCAGGGCGCAGCCATCCTCGGGCTGGTCGCGATGCCGCTCGGTCAGGTAGCCGTCGATGATGGCCGCCAGCGGGTCGGCGCCAGCGGCGCGGGCCCGGGCGGCGCGGGCGCGCCAGAGCACCGCGCCGTCCTGCAGCGAGCGCCGGCAGGCTTCGGCGGCCAGGGCGGTCTTGCTGGCGAAATGGCCGTAGAAGGCGCCGTGGGTGAGGCCGGCCGCGCGGGTGATCTCGGCCACGCCGACGCCGCCGATGCCGTCGCGGCGGAACAGCCGCCCGGCCTGTTTCAGGATGGCGGCGCGGTGGGCGGCCTGTGTCTTCCGGTCGACGCGCATGGTTTACATGATGATCATCATCTAAAGCAGATGCAAGCGGCACGTGGCCCGGTCGTTTGGGGAGGAGCGTCATTGCGCCGGGCGTTGCGGGGTGGTTACTGTTCGTCACCCCAACGGCGTGCAGCCGTACGGAATGAACCCCGGGAGGAACGACGGGAATGGCACAAGGGATCAGGCGTCCGCTTGCCGCCGCCATGCTGGGGGCCGGTGTGCTGGCCGGGGGGCTGCTTGCGGCGGCGCCCGCGCGCGCCTTCGACGGCTGGCACCTGGTGCAGGCCACCACCATCCCGGGCAAGGGCTCGGCCTGGGACTACGTGGCGCTGGACGCGCCGCGCGGCCACCTGTTCATCGGCCACCGCAAGGAAGGATTGCAGGTCTTCGACATCGCCACCGGCAAGGTGGTGAAGGTGATCGACAAGACCCAGGCGGCCAGCTCCAACGGCGCGACCCTGATGCCCGAGTTCGACCTCGGCATTTCCAACAACGAGGACGGCACGATCATTCCGTTCAGCCTGTCCACGCTGGAGGCGCGCGCGCCGGTCAAGCTGGGTGAGGAGCTCGACACCAGCCACTACGACGCGGGGAACAAGCGCGTGGTCGTGAACATGGCGGCCGGCAAGGACGGCACCGACGCAGTGGTGCTGGAGGCGCCGTCGCTGCAGGTGCTGGGCACGATCAAGCTGCCGTCGCGCAAGATCGAGGGTGCCGATTCCGACGGCAAGGGCGCGTTCTTCATCGCCTCGCGCGACATGGACAAGGTGTTCCGGGTGGACACCAGGACGATGCAGGTGACGGCGGACTGGCCGACGCCCGGCTGCGCCCAGACCAACAGCCTGACCGTGGACGCCGCCCATGACCGCATCCTGCTGGGCTGTCGCGGCAGCGACACGGTGAAGCCGTCCTTCGCCGTGATGGACGCGCGGACCGGCAAGGTGATCTACACCGGCGAGATCGGCGGCGGGAACGACAGCATCGTCTACGATCCCGAGCTCAGGCGCATCTTCCTCGCCAACGGCGTCGGCGCCGTGCTGAACGTGTTCGAGCAGGTGGATGCCGACACCTACAAGCCGGTGGAGACGCTGGGCACGCGCGCCGGCATGCGCACCATGCAGATCGATCCGAAGACCAAGCGGCTCTATTCCGTCGTGGCCGAAGGGGCGGCGGATGCCGGCAAGAAGATCCTGACCTCGGTGTCGCCGTTCTATGCCAACACCTTCTACCCCGACACGTTCACCGTGCTGACCTTCGCGAAGGACTGATATTGATCGGCCGGCCGGTGGCGCGGGCCGGCCGGCTTCGTGCTAGCGTCGCCCATGTTTCGTGGACTCCCGATCCTGATGGCGTTGTTGCTGGCCGGCTGCAGCACGGCGCTGACGCGCCAGACGCGCTACACCGGCACGATGACGCCGTCAGGCGCCTGCGGCAGCGCCGGACAGGCCACGCTGGTGGTGATGGACCGCAAGGCCAATTTCGTGCCGAATGACGGCGCCCTGGTGGTGCCCGGCGATGTGGCGCCGGACGGCACCCTTTCGGGCGGGCTGGAACTGCTCGGCGCCGACCGCAAACCGTTCCCGCTGGCACTGCAAGGGCACGTGGACGCGGATCGTGCCGAGGGCAGCTACACCACGCCGCGCTGCCGCTTCACGCTGGATCTGCGGCGGGTGCCGGTCAGCCTGTTGCCGTAGGTTCCAGGCTCTGGCGCAAGGCGGCGTCGATCCGCGCGGCCGAGAGTGCCGTGCGCACCCAGTCCAGGCCGGCTTCGGCCAGTGCCGTCGCAGCCGCGGTGTTCGCGTGCAGGCGCAGGATAGTGGCGGCGATGGCCTCGGGCGTTGCCGCGACCAGCGGCGACAGGGCCGGCGGCAGATCCATTCCCTCGGCGGCCATGGGCGAACAGACGCAGGGGATGCCGCCGGCGAGGCTGTCCAGCACCTTGCCCTTGAGGCCGGCGCCGAAGCGCAGCGGCGCGGCGGACAGGCGCACCCGGTCCCACACCGTGCCCAGCGACGGCACGTGGCCGAGGGCCGCCACGCGTCCTTCGGGCGCGCGGGCGGCGGCGGCGCGCAGGGAGGCCGGCATGTCGCTGCCGGCCAGCACGCAGGTGATGGAAGGGTCCTCCGCCCAGACCAGCGGCATGATCCGGTCCACCAGCATATGCGCCGCGTCCAGGTTCGGCGGGTGGCCATAGCTGCCGACGAAGGCGACGCCGTTGCGCTCGGCGATCGGCACGGTGGTGGCCCGCACGGCCACGTCCCAGGGCACGAGATGCACGGTCGCCTCGGGAACGTCGTGGCGCAGCAGGTCGGCCTCGAAGCGGGAATGGGTGATCACGGCATCGGCGCCCAGCACGGCCAGCAGCTCAGCGGTGCGCAAGCCCGCGGCGGCGTCCGACAGCGCCGCATCCTCGGCGGGCAGGCCGGCTTCCACCGCCTCGCGGCGGGCCAGGCGCAGGAAGTGCAGGTCGGCCAGGCAATACAGCAGGCGGGCCTGCGGGCACCAGCGCCGCACCAGGGCGCCGTAGCGCTGCACGACGGCGAAGCGGTGCAGGTAGGCGAGGTCGAGCCCCGGCCCCAGCCGGCGCAGCACCTCCTCCACCGCGCCGACCCAGGGGGCGTGCCAGCAGGTGATGCCCAGCGCCTCCAGCGCGCGGGTGCGCTCGCCGCCATGCTCCAGGCCGTAGGCGGCGACGAAATCCACCCGGTAGCCCAGCCGCTGCAGCGCCCGCATGTGCGAGATGGCGGCGTTCGATCCGGCGTCGCGGTTCGCGTCGGGGACGGCCTCGTCGATGAACAGGGCCCGGGGGCGCGGGTCCGGGGGGGCAGGCGCCCCGCTCCATCGCGCCACCAAAGCTGCCTGCGGCGCCGGCAGGGCATTGCCGTGGGCGAACAGCAGCGCGGCGGTGCGCTGCGCCAGCAGGGCGATCAGCGCATCGAGCTCGTCCGGGCTGGCGGTGGCGGCGGCGTGGTCCAGGGCCGCGGCGATGGCCTGGCGCGCGGCGTCGCCCGGCGCTTCCTCACCCGCGATGGTAACCGGCGAGCCCCGCAGCTCGGCGCCGTCGGCGGCGCGGCGGATGCGCACCACATGGTCCGCGCCGGCGGAGAGGCCGCGCGGCAGGTGGACCTGGAAGCCGTGGCAGCCATCGCCGATGCCGGCCTTGTGCAAGTCTGGGCGATACCGGCGCGCGGGCAGGGTGCCGGCGGGCTGGTCGTCGATCAGCAGTTCCAGCTCGATCGGGACGCCGGGGATGGACGGGTCGGCGGCCCAGCCGGAAATGCGGTGGCGGTCGGCCTGTTCGAGCATGCCGATCAGGCGGGCGGGCGGGTCAGCCATGGGCGCGGGTGTGCTGCATGCGTCCGGGACTGTCGGTGAAACGACGATTCACGGCAAGCCGGCCTTCCGGCCCTGCATGCCCGCGATCGTCAGCAGGCCCGCGTTCCAGACGACGCAGATCGCCAGGGCCAGCAGCAGCGACCACAGCGAGCCGAGGCCGACGGCGGTCTGGTTGAGCACGGCCACCGCCACGGCGTTGCCCATCAGGCCGGGCAAGGTGTTGGCGAGCACGGTTGCCGTGCCGGGGCCGCCGAGGCGGGGATAGAGCAGCAGGCCGAGGCTGCCCAGCACCACCGGCGCCAGGGCGGCGATGCCGGCGGCGGCCGGGCCGAGGACCCGGCCGATCACCAGCACGGCGCCGACCAGGCCCATGGCGGCCAGCGCCCGCACCGGAATGTCCCAATGGCGGCTGGCCGCGCGCAGGGCGGGCGGCGCGGCGCGGGCGGCGCGGGTCAGGCTGTAGCAGGCGGCGAACACCAGCACGTCCAGCGCCAACGCGAAGGGGAGTGTCGTGGCGGCTGGCCGGACGATGGCGACGGCGAGTCCCCAGGCCAGGAACGCGCTGCCCAGCGTGACCGCCAGGCCGTGCCGGCGGCGGGCCAGGAGCGTGTAGGTGGTGACGAAGACGGCGGTGGCCGCGAGGGCCGCGAGGCTGCCGAGCGCGCTCGCCGCCACGAAGGCCGGGCCGTGCTCCATGGCCAGGAAGACGTAGGCGGGGCCGGCCGAGACCGGCAGCGTGGCAATCATTGCGCCGGCCAGTGGCCCCGTGCGCTCGACCAGCAGGCAGGCCAGCACCACCACGCCGGCGGCCGCTGCCATTCTGATCGCGAGGCCGGTCCAGATCGGGTCGAGCATGGGCTGGTGGTGCCGGGTTCAGGGATTCGGCGCAACCCCCGCGCCGGCGCCGCGGGGCTCCAGAATCCGGCGAGCCTTTGCAGAAACGCCACGATCCGCCTACGCTGCAAAGCAGCCGCGCGTCCGGCGCGGTGATGAAACGCGCGAGGAAAAGGTTCATGAACACGAGGATTCTGTTCGCCGGCGCTGCGTCGCTGGCGGCGGCCCTGGCGTTGGCGGTGACGCCGGCGCAGGCGCAGATTCGCATCGCATCAGTGGGGCCGATGACCGGCAACTACGCCAGCTTCGGCCAGCAGTTGAAGGCCGGCGCCGAGCTTGCGGTGGAGAACATCAATGCCGCCGGCGGCGTGCTCGGCCAGAAGCTGGTGCTGCAGATCGGCGACGACGCCTGCGACCCGAAGCAGGCGACCTCGGTGGCCAACCAGCTCGCCAACGACAAGGTGGTGTTCGTGGCCGGGCATTTCTGCTCGTCCAGCTCGATCCCGGCCAGCAAGGTCTACACGGAAGAAGGCATCCTGCAGATCACGCCGGCCTCGACCAACCCGAAATTCACCGACGAAGGCAGCTGGAACACCTTCCGCACCTGCGGGCGTGACGACCAGCAGGGCGGGGTTGCCGGCGCCTACCTGGCGAAGGAATACAAGAACCGGAAGGTCGCGATCCTGCACGACAACTCCGCCTACGGTAAGGGCCTGGCCGACGAGACGAAGAAGGCCATGAACGCCGCCGGGATGAAGGAGACGATGTATGCCGCCTACGTGCCGGGCGAGAAGGACTACTCCTCGCTGGTCAGCCGGCTGAAAGGGGCGGGCGTCGACGTCGTCTATGTCGGCGGCTACCACACCGAGACCGGACTCATCATGCGTCAGGCCAAGGAGCAGGGCATGAACCTGACGGTGATCGGCGGCGACGCGCTGGTGACCAACGAGTTCTGGCAGATCGCCGGGGCGGCGGGCGAGGGCGCGATCATGACCTTCCCGTCCGATCCGCGCCGGCGCGCGACGGCCGCCGCGGTGGTGAAGCAGTTCCGCGACAAGGGCATCGATCCGGAGGGCTATGTCCTCTACACCTATGCCGCCGTGCAGGAATGGGCCGAGGCCGCGAACAAGGCGGGCACGACCGATCCGAAGAAGGTCGCCGCCACGCTGAAGTCCGGCACCTGGAACACGGTGCTGGGCCCGATCTCCTACGACAAGAAGGGTGACGTCACCGTTTCCGACTACGTGTTCTACATCTGGCACAACGGCGCCTATTCCGAGATGTAATCGGCGCGCTGCGCAGACAGGAAAGGCCCGGGGTGACCCGGGCCTTTTTCGTGTGCGGCGCCATCCCAGCGGCCATGAAGAATGACCGCTGGTACGAGTCGTCATTTTGCGCGCCGCCGCACACCAACCCGGCGCGCGATACCAACGGCCCTTGACGATGGAAGGGGCATCGTCAAGGGCCGTTGGTATCAGGCGGCGGCGGGCGGGCGGGCGGCGGCGGCCAGCTCGATCAGCCGGGCCCAGCGGGCCGTCGAATGCAGGTGGGCGTAGAGCGCGCCGAGCCAGCCGCGGCGGCGCCAGTCGAGGAAGGTCTCGTCGCTGACCTGGTCGAGCCGGTCCGCGCGCAGGATCTTGAAGCCGCGGATGCGCGTGCTGCCGCCGGAGGTGAAGTTCACGGTGGCTTCCTCCTCCTCCAGCAGACCCTGGGCGTCCAGGGCGCGGGCGAAGGCGGCGGCGGCGGCCATGTTGTCGCGGAAGGTCGAGCAGAAGGCGATGGCCTCGTTCAGCGCGGCGGTCGGCTTGTCGTCCTCGAACAGCGGCGCGCCGCTGTCGGTGCTGAGGCAGGCGGCGTCGGGCTCCATGCCGACATAGACGGTCTTGGTGGAGGCATCCTCGACGAAGATGAACGGGAAGGCCCGGACATAGGCCGGGATGTAGGCGCCCTGCCGCCACGTCGCGCCGTCGGGCAGGAGGAACAGGTTGCTGGCCTCGGCGAGCCCGAGCAGCGCCACCGGCGTGGGGTTCGGGCCGGTGGTGAACAGGATCGGGTAATGCTGGGACGCGGCCTCGAACTCGCCGAGGCCCAGCGGCACCGACTGGGCCTGGGCGCTGAAGCCGTAGCCCGCGCTGCGGTCGAGGCGCAGGCCCGCATGCAGGTTCGGGTTGACGCCCACGACGCGCTTGAAGAACAGCGGCAGGACGGGGGCGGTCTGGGCGTCGGACATCACTGGCCTCCCTGGTCGGATGCATGGCGGCGGCGGGTCTGCGCCTGTCGCCGGGCAATCTGCATGAGCCGCGCGGGCCCGTCGAGCCCGGGGCGCCTCCGGGCCGGCATCATTGCGGATCGAGGCGGGCCAGCCGGGCCAGCTCCGTGCGGCGCGCAGGCGGGACGAAATAGAAGACGAAAACATAGGGGTCCGACGCCTCGAAGCTGGCCGGCGAGGGCGAGGCGCGCTGCATGGCGGCGGGGTCGAAGCCGGAAATGGATCGCCAACGGCCCGCCAGCTCGTAGAAGCCGAGATAGCCGAGCTCCGACAGCAAGGCCGGCACGGCGGTGGTGCTGCCAGGGCGGTGGCGCTCCTCGATCTCCACCGAGAGGACCGGCTGGCAGCGGCGCAGCAGGTCGGCGCCGCCGCGCAACACGTCCTCCTCCGCGCCTTCGGCGTCGAGCTTGATGGCGGTGACGCCGGCGAGGGCGAGGTCGTCCAGCCGCGCCAGCGGGACCGTGAAATGCTGCACGGCGTCGATGCGCGGATCGGCGCGGCGCATGGCTTCGTAGTCTTTCACCATCGACGCCCATTGCTCCTGCGCCACGCCGCCGACCACCGGCACATCCAGCGCGATCGACCCGGCGGTGTCGCCCAGGGCCGTCTGCCGCAGGTCGACATGCGGCGGGATGGCGCCGTAGCGGGCGCGCACCGCCTGTTCCAGCCGCATGAAGGCGGGGGGCAGGGGCTCGAAGGCGATGACGCGCAGGCCCGGCAGTTCGGCGAAAGGCAGGGTCAGCGCGCCGGTATGGGCGCCGATGTCGAGGATGGTGCCGGGGCGGGCCAGCGCGCGATGGAAGGCGAGTTCATCCACGCAGCGCGCGCTCCAGCAGGTCCAGGGCAGCGGCGGCGAAGGCGCGCATGTTGGCGGTGCGGTCGGGGCTGCCGGTCTCCAGGGTGAGTGCCGCCTCGTTCGGCCCCGCGATGGCCAGGCAGGCGTGGCCGGCGGCGTCGCCGTAGCGGTTGCCGGTGGGGCCGGTCGCTCCGGTTTCGGCGATGCCCCAGGTGGCGCCGAACCGGCTGCGCACGCTCTGGGCCAGCAGCAGCGCATAGGGCTCGGTGGACGGGCGGATGCCGTCGAGTGCCGCGTCCGGGATGTCGAGCAGGAGGCGCCGGGACTGGCGCGTATAGACGACGGCGCCGCCGAGGAAATAGGCGGAGGCGCCCGGCACCGCGAGCAGGGCGGCCGAGATCAGGCCGCCCGCGGAGGACTCCGCGACCGCCAGCGTGGCGCCGGCCGCCTTCAGCAATTCGCCGGCGCGGATGGCCGGGACGAGCAGCGTTTCCATGGGGGCGGTTCTTCTCCGCGGTTGATGCGATTCGACGCGAACATCGGCCGCTTCGGTGCGACGCCGCAAGTGCGCCCGATCATTCCGGCAGCCGGGTGGCCTTGCCGTCCTTCGGCCGGGGCTCCGCGGCGTCGAGGCGGCGCACATGGGCGTAGAGCTTGCGCAGGCAGTTGCGCAGGGCCGCCCATTCGTCGGCACTGAGCCCTGCGGCCAGTTGCGCCTCCAGCGTCCGGGCCAGGGGCACGATGTCCTGGTGCATATGGCGGCCTTTGCGCGTCAGCCGCAGCAGGCGGGCGCGGCCGTCCTGCGGATCCGGGCCCTGCTCGGCCAGCCCGGCGGCGACCAGGCTGGCGACGGCGCGGCTGACCTTCACCTTGTCCATCTCCGCGCGCTCGGCCACGGCGCCGGGCGAGATCGTGCCGAAACGGCCGACCATCGCCATCACGCGCCATTCCGCGATCGACAGGCCGAACGCCTCGGAATAGCGGCGCGCGAACAGGCGGGACGCGCGATTGGCGGCCACCGACAGCTCGTAGGGCAGGAACTCCTCCAGCAGGAACGGCTCGTCCGCCGGTGGGGTGTCGGTGCTTGATTTTGGTTGCATTTGTAATTAACCCGTCAGTCCAGACCGCACAGCATACGGTCGGACGACAGGTGGTGGGAACGGCCCGCGCGCGGCGGCGGTCCGTGCTAGAAACGCCCACCGGGGTGAAATTCCAGGATGGGAGTGAGCGCATGGCCGGCTTCGCCTCAACCAATGACCTCGCGGAGAAGCAGGTCTCGTTCGATGAGCTCGGGCCGGGGCTGTATGCCTATACCGCCGAGGGCGACCCGAATTCCGGCGTGATCGTGGGGCCGGACGGCGTGGTGGTGGTGGACGCGCAGGCCACGCCGGCGATGGCGCAGGAAGTGCAGGCGCGCATCGCCACCGTGACCGACCGGAAGGTGCGGCAGGTGGTGCTGTCGCATTACCACGCGGTGCGCGTGCTCGGCGCCTCCGGCTATCCTGCGCATTCCATCATCTGCTCGGACGTGACCCGCGACCTGATCGTCGAGCGCGGGCAGCAGGACATGGACAGCGAGATCGGCCGCTTCCCGCGCCTGTTCCGCGGCCGCGACGGCATTCCCGGGCTGACCTGGCCGACCCAGACCTTCCATGGCCGGATGACGCTGTGGCTGGGCGAGCGCGAGGCGCAGGTGATCCATATCGGGCGCGCGCACACCGCGGGCGACACCATCGTGTGGCTGCCGAAAGAGAAGGTGCTGTTCGCCGGCGACACCGTGGAATTCGGCGCGACCCCCTATTGCGGCGACGCGCATTTCACCGATTGGCCAAGCACCATCCGCAAGCTGCGCGAGCTGGGGGCGGAGAAGATGGTGCCGGGCCGCGGCCGGGCGCTGATGAACGCGAAGGAGGTGGCCGAGGCACTGGACGGCACCGAGGCGTTCACCTCGCGCCTGTTCGCCATCGTGAAGGCGGGCGTGGCGAAAGGCGGCAGCCTGAACGCGATCTATGCCGAGGCGATGGAGAAGATGCGGCCGGCGTTCGGCCATTGGGTCATCTTCGACCATTGCATGCCGTTCAACGTGTCGCGCGCCTATGACGAAGCCGCCGGCCATGACCGCCCGCGCATCTGGACCGCCGAGCGCGACGTCGAGATGTGGAAGGCGCTGGAGAACAAGGCGGCGAAATCGGGCGAAATCGGCGGCTGACCGGCGGCGGGGCGCATGGGCGGCACCTACACTTATCCACGCTACGCTTTCGCGGCGGTGGGCGAGCAGGGGGCGCGCCACCCCGTCGTGGTCGTGGGTGGCGGCATGGTGGGGCTGGCGGTGGCGCTGGACCTCGCGCAACGCGGCCAGTCTGTGGTGGTGCTGGACGACGACGACACGGTCAGCATCGGCTCGCGCGCCATCTGCCATGCCAAGCGGTCGCTGGAAATCTACGGCCGGCTGGGCGTGGGGCCGGCGCTGCTGCGCAAGGGCGTTATCTGGAACGTGGGGAAAGTGTTCTTCCACGATCGCCAAGTCTACGCCTTCGACCTGCTGCCCGAGCCTGGCCACGAATATCCGGCCTTCGTGAACCTGCAGCAGTACTACCTGGAGGAATGGCTGGTCGATGCGTGCCGCGCCTCGGGGCTGGTGGAGCTGCGCTGGAAGAGCCGCGTCGCCGCCGTTGCCAACCGGGCCGACGGCGTGGCGCTGACGGTGGCGACGCCGGCGGGGTCGTATGACCTGCACGCCGACTGGCTGCTGGCCTGCGACGGCGCGCGCAGCTTCGTTCGCGAGAGCCTGGGGCTGCCGTTTGTCGGCAAGGTGTTCCGCGACCGGTTCCTGATCGCCGACGTGGTGATGCAGGCTGCGTTCCCGGCCGAGCGCTGGTTCTGGTTCGATCCGCCGTTCCATCCCGGCGGCTCCGTGCTGCTGCACCGCCAGGCCGACAATGTGTGGCGCATCGATTTCCAGCTCGGCTGGGACGCCGATCCCGAGGCGGAAAAGGACCCGGAGCGCGTCGCCGGCCGGGTGCGCGCGATGCTGGGGCCCGATGTGGAATTCACGCTGGAGTGGATCAGCGTCTATACGTTCCGCTGCCGGCGCCTGGAGAAATTCCGGCACGGACGCACGATCTTCCTGGGCGACGCGGCGCACCAGGTCAGTCCGTTCGGCGCGCGGGGCGGCAATGGCGGCACGCAGGACGCCGACAACCTCGCCTGGAAGCTGGCGGCGGTGCTGCAGGGCGCGGCACCCGAGGCGCTGCTGGACAGCTACGACGCGGAACGGATTCCGGCCGCCGACGAGAACATCCTGAACTCGACCCGCAGCACCGATTTCATCACGCCGAAGAACCATGCCGCGCGCGCCTATCGCGACGCGGCGCTGGAGCTGGCCGAGCACTACGCGTTCGCACGGCCGCTGGTGAATTCCGGACGGCTGTCGCGTCCTGCCGTGCTGCGCGAGTCGCCGCTGAGCACGCCCGACCGCGAGGACTGGCTGGGCGGCCTGCCGCCGGGTGCGCCCGCCGTGGACGCGCCGGTGCGGCGGGACGGCGCCGATGACTGGCTGCTGCACCATCTCGGCGGCAACGCGTTCACGCTGCTGCTGTTCGGCCGGCCCGGCGATTTCCCCGCCGGCGTGCTCGCGCAACTGGGGCAAGGCCGCCTGCCGGTGCGGCCGGTGTTCGTGACGGCCATGGCGGAGGAGGGGGCGCTGCACGATCACCAGGGCCTCGCGGCCGCCCGCTACGACGCGCGCCCCGGCACCGCGATCCTGTTGCGCCCGGACCAGCACGTCGCGGCCCGCTGGCGCGCGTTCGAGGCCGCGGCCGTGGCGCAGGCGCGGCTGGCCGCGCTGGGGTTCGCGGCGGCCGACACGCAACGCATGGCAGGGTGACGATGCTGGAGACGACGCCACGCCTGGACGATCCCGATGGCCTGTTCGAGGCGCTGGTGGAGGCGCATCGGGGCCTCGATCCCGAGGCATCGCGCCGGCTGGATGCGCGGATCATTCTGCTGCTGGCCAACCATATCGGCAGCGTCGCCGTGGTGCGGGCGGCAATCGACGCGGCGCTGAATGCGGCGCCCGATACCCGCGCGAAGGCAGCGCCATGAAGCTTCATACGTATTTCCGCTCCTCCGCCGCCTATCGCGTGCGGATCGCGCTGCAGCTGAAGGGCATCGGCTACGACCCCGCCTTCGTGCACCTGACGCGCGGCGGCGGCGAGCAGCACGGTCCGGTGTTTCGCGCGCTCAATCCGTCCGAGCTGGTGCCGGTGCTGGAAACCGATGATGGCGCGGTGCTGAGCCAGTCGCTGGCCATCATCGAGTGGCTGGAGGAAACCCACCCGTCGCCGCCGTTGCTGGCGCAGGACCCGACCACGCGTGCGCAGATCCGTGCCTTCGCGCTGGCGATCGCCTGCGACATCCATCCCCTGAACAATCTGCGGGTGCTGCAATATCTCAAGCGCAACCTCGGCCAGGAACAGGCGACGATCGACGCCTGGTACCGGCACTGGATCGGCGTGGGCCTGCCGCCGCTGGAAGCCATACTGCAACGCGCGGGCGGCGCGGGCCCGTTCTGCTTCGGCGCCGAGCCGTCGCTGGCCGATATCTGCCTGGTACCGCAACTCGCCAACGCCCGACGCTACGCTTGCCCGCTCGATGCACTTCCGCTGCTGCTGCGGGCGGAGGCGGCGTGCCGGGCCCTGCCGGCGTTTCAGGCGGCGGCGCCGGAGGCTCAGCCGGACGCGGCCTGAAGCGGACCTGACCGCCGCCGTCGGCCGTGCGTCAACGCTTCGGCAACGGTGTTGTGGGCATGTGCGCGGCGGATGGATGTTTTGCCGGGCGCCCGATATGCTGGCCGAAAGATGCGGCGAGGGTCGACATCACGGGGGCGCGCGTGGACCATCGGACCCGAACAGGCCGGCCCGGAGGGGTGTGTGTGGCGGGAACGACCCCCTGACATGACTCGTCCGCCAAGGATCGACACCCGGATGAAGCGCGACGCGCTGCTGACCAGCCCGTTCTTCCGGCCCATGCGCCCGGAGGAGATCGACGAGATCATCGGCTTCGCGGCCGAGCGGCGCTACCTCAAGGGCACGACCGTCTTCAACAAGGGCGACCCTGGCAGCAGCATGATGGCGGTCCTGGCCGGGCGCATCCGCGTCGGCAATGTCTCGATGGACGGGAAGGAGGTCACGCTGAACGTGATCGGCCCCGGCGAGATCTTCGGCGAGATCGCCCTGCTGGACGGCAAGCCGCGCAGTGCCGACGCCCTGGCCATCGAGGACACGACGCTGATGGTGGTCGAGCGGCGCCACTTCATGCCCTTCCTGCTACGCCACGGGACCATGGTCGAGCGGCTGCTGGTGGTGCTGTGCGACCGGCTGCGCCGCACCAGCCTGGCGCTGGAGGAGGTCGCTCTGTTCGATCTGCCGGCGCGGCTGGCGCGGCTGCTGCTGCAGCTGGCGGCCGACTATGGCCGCCCGCTGCCGCCGGAGCAGGGGGGCGGCACGCGCATCGACCTGAAGCTGTCGCAGCGCGACCTCAGCACGCTGGTCGCCAGTTCGCGCGAGAGCGTGAACAAGCAGCTGCGCGTCTGGCGGGACAGCGGCGCCATCGACCAGCTGGACGGGCATCTGGTGGTGCGCAGGCCGCAGGAATTGCTGGCGCTGTACGAATAAGCCGCAGCCCGTGCGGCCATGTCGAATGACGATGTCGCTTTCAATCGGTTTCGTTTGAAACTATCTTCGCGCCGGATCGAGGAGGACACGATCATGGACACCGTTTCCAGCCTCTCTTTGGCGATGCTCTCGGGCTTCGGCAACGAGTTCGCGACCGAGGCGGTTCCCGGCGCGCTGCCGGAAGGCCGCAACTCGCCGCAGCGGCCGCCGCACGGGCTGTATGCCGAACAGCTATCGGGCACGCCATTCACCGTGCCGCGCCGCGAAAGCCGCCGGTCCTGGCTGTATCGCATCCGCCCGTCCGCGGCCCATCCGCCCTATCGCCGCATCGACGGCCGGCTGCTGGGCGGGCGGCTGGCGCGGCCGGACCCGAACCGGCTGCGCTGGGACCCGCTGCCGGTCCCCGACGAACCCACCGATTTCGTCGCCGGCCTGACCACGATGGCGGCCAATGCGGACGGCGCCTATGCCGACGGGGTCAGCGTGCATGTCTATCGCGCCAACCGCTCGATGCAGCGCATCTTCTGGAATGCCGACGCCGAGATGCTGATCGTCCCGCAGCTCGGCCGGCTGCTGGTGGCGACCGAGATGGGGCGGCTGCAGGTGGCGCCCGGCGAGATCGTGGTGATCCCGCGCGGGGTGCGCATGCGCGTGGAACTGCTGGACGCGGCCGCCCGCGGCTATGTCTGCGAGAATCACGGCGTGGTGCTGCGGCTGCCGGATCTCGGCCCGATCGGCGCCAATGGGCTCGCCAATCCGCGCGATTTTCTTTCGCCGGTAGCGTCGTTCGAGGATCGCGACGAGGCGAGCGAAGTGGTGCAGAAATTCATGGGGGAGCTGTGGGCGACCGAACTCGACCATTCGCCGCTGGATGTGGTGGCGTGGCATGGCAACAACGCGCCGTACAAATATGCGCTTGACCGGTTCAACGCGATGGGCACGGTCAGCTTCGACCATCCGGACCCGTCGATCTTCACGGTGCTGACCTCGCCCACCGACACGCCGGGGCGGGCCAACATGGATTTCGTGATCTTCCCGCCGCGCTGGATGGTGGCGGAGAACACGTTCCGGCCGCCCTGGTTCCATCGCAACGTGATGAACGAATGCATGGGCCTGGTGACGGGCGTGTACGACGCCAAGGCCGAGGGGTTCATGCCCGGCGGGCTGAGCCTGCATGGCCTGATGACCGCGCACGGGCCGGACAACGCCACCACCGAGCGCGCCATGGCCGCCGAGCTGGTGCCGCACAAGATCGACGGCACGCTGGCCTTCATGTTCGAAACCAGCCAGGTGCTGCGCCCCAGCGAATTCGCCATGGCCTGCCCGCAACTACAAGGCGACTATGATTCCTGCTGGACCGGAATGAGGAAGTATTTCGCGCCGTGACCGACCATACGCATGACGCCGGGCGAAGGAGCTGGGTTTCCTCCGCCAACGGGCACGCCGATTTTCCGCTCCAGAACCTGCCTGTCGGCGTGTTCAGCCCGCATGGCGCGGCGCCGCGCGGGGGGGTGGCAATCGGCGATCGCATCCTCGATCTGCCGGCGGTGCTGGAAGCCGGGCTGCTGAAGGGCGACGCGGCGGAGGCGGCGGCGGGGCCGACGCTCAACGCGTTCATGGCGCTTGGGGCCGCCGCGCGCGCAACAGTGCGGGCGCGGCTGTTCGAACTGTTGTCGGATGGCGCGCCGGCGCCCGTGCGCGGCCTGGAGGCGCGGCTGCTGCATCGCGCCGCCGACTGCACCATGCACCTGCCGGCGGCGATCGGCGACTACACCGATTTCTACGCGGGCATCCAGCACGCCACCAATGTGGGCCGGCTGTTGCGGCCGGACAATCCGCTGATGCCGAACTACAAATACGTGCCGGTCGGCTATCACGGGCGCGCCTCCTCGGTGCGTCCCTCGGGCGTGCCGGTGCGCCGGCCGAACGGGCAGCGCAAGCCGGCGAACGAAACGGTGCCGAGCCATGGGCCGTGCCGGAACCTGGACTATGAGCTGGAACTGGGAGTCTGGATCGGGCCGGGCAACGAGCTGGGCGAGCCGATCCCGATCGGGCAGGCGCACACGCATGTCGCCGGGTTCTGCCTGCTGAACGACTGGTCGGCGCGCGATATCCAGGGCTGGGAATACCAGCCGCTCGGCCCGTTCCTGGCCAAGAGTTTCCACTCGTCCGTGTCTCCCTGGGTGGTGACGCCGGAAGCGTTGCTGCCGTTCCGGAGTGCGCAACCGGCGCGGCCGGAGGGCGATCCCGCGCCGCTGCCGCATCTGCTGTCGGAGCACGACCAGCAGCACGGCGCGCTGGACCTGGAGCTGGAGGTGCTGCTGACCACGCCCACGATGCGCGCCCGCGGCATGGATGCGCACCGGCTGTCGATCGGCAACGCACGCCACCTGTATTGGACGGTGGCGCAGATGGTGGCCCACCACGCCAGCGGCGGCTGCAACCTGCAGCCAGGCGACCTGTTCGGCTCCGGCACGATCTCGGCGCCCGAGGAAACCGGCTGGGGCAGCCTGCTGGAGATCTCGATGGGTGGACGCAGGCCGGTGGAACTCGCGTCGGGGGAGACGCGGCGGTTCCTGGAAGATGGCGACGAAGTGATCCTGCGCGCGCGTGGCGTTCGCGCGGGCTTTGCGCCGATCGGCTTCGGCGAGTGCCGGGGGATGATCCTGCCGGCGGCTTGAAGGGAAGGCCGGAAGGCTTTTCCCCTGGCCCGTCATAGACACCAATATTTTCGATGAAAGAAATTAGATTTTCTTATGAAAATCAAGGACGCGGCGGCGCCGTGATCTGGTAGCGCGAACGGTGGGCATGGTTCCGTCCGCCGGCGCCGCGAGAGACCGTCACGACAATCAGGATCCCCATGTCCAAAGACGCCGCTATCCTCAAGTCCGCGCTCTGCCGGACGATCGATGAAAAGCGCGACGAGATCATCGGGCTGCTTCGCCAGTTCCTCCGGATCAGGAGCGTCAACCCGCCAGGCGACATGCGCGAGGCCGCTGCCTTCGTGCGGACGTTGCTCGATGGATTCGGAGTGCCCCATCGGACGGTCGCGCTCAAGGACTCGATGCCCAATATCATCGGGCGCTGGGACGCAGGCGCGGCCGGCCGTCATCTCGTGCTGAACGGGCACATGGACGTGTTCCCCGTGACCGATGAACGGCTGTGGAACGCGGATATCGTCGACGGCAGGATCATGGGGCGCGGCGCGTCCGACATGAAGACCGGGACGCTCGCCGCGATCCTGACCTACTGCTATCTGTATCCGTATCGTGCGCACCTCACCGGCGCCCTGACCTTGACGGTCGTTTCCGACGAACAGTCTGGCGGACGATACGGCACGAAATATCTTTTCGACGCGTTTGCCGACGAAATCGCCGGCGACTGCTGCCTCAACGGCGAGCCGAGCGGCCTTGCCAATATACGCTTCACGGAAAAGGGCACGCTGCGGTTCTCGCTTTCGGCGCAGAGCGCAGGCGGGCACGGGGGCTACCCACACCGTGCGCCGAACCCGATCGAGCAGATCTGCAAGCTCATTGCCGGGATCTACGAGCGCTATCACCTCAAGCTCGCGACACTGCCTGCGGACATCGACGCGATCCTGGCGTCGCCGGAGAGCGTTGCCGCGGCAGACGCCAATCTCGGTGCCGGTGCGGCAGATAATGCACGCCGCATCACGGTGAACGCCGGCATCATCGAGGGGGGACGGAAGGCGACGCAGATCCCGACCGGTTGCATCGCCCATATCGACATTCGCTTTCCCATCGGCTCCGACCGCGATGTCATTCGTGCCGACATTGAAGCCCTCGCGGCCGACCATGGCTGCGCCATGGTCGTGAACGAGGATCACAGCTATCCCGCGAGCATCACCGATCCGTTCGGCGAAATGGCGACCATCCTCAGAGGCAACATCAAGGATCTTCTGGGGCACGAAGCGCCGCCGGTCTGCAGTCTCGGCGGAACCGACACGCGCTATTGGCGGTGGCGCAATATTCCGGCCATCATCTGCGGTCCTTCGCCGATCAGCATGGGGACGGACGACGAGCATGTCACCGTGGACGAGGCCATCGCCGTGGTGAAGCTGCAGGCGATGTGCGCCGTGGACTACATGACCGGCGCCGGCAATCCGCATCAGGCCGAGGGGCGCTCGGCGTCTTCTCGTCGTCGGACGGGAGACTGAGTGTGCGTGCGCCCACCCTCTCCCAGGCGATGCCGCAAGCATCGCCTGCCACAGAACCGGCGCTTGACGCCGACGCCTACAGGATCGCGCATTACACGATTGTTCCCCAGCGACACTACGGACGCATCGTCGCCGCCGTCCTGATCCTGGGGGCGCTCGCCGCGATCATCCGGGCTTTTGCCGTCGGTGACATCGAGTGGCGCTATGTCGGCCTGTTCCTGACCGCGCCGGCCATCCTGGCCGGGCTTGTCAACACCATTGCTCTGGCTGTCTGTGCCATGGCGCTCGGCATCGTGCTCGGTGTTCTGTTTGCCGTCATGCGCCTGTCGAAGAACCCGGTACTGAGCACGGTTGCGAAGCTTTATGTCTGGCTGTTCCGGGCCGCGCCGGCGCTTCTGCAGCTTCTGATCTGGTTCAACCTGGCGCTCATTTTCCCGCGGATCGCGTTTCCGGGCCTGTTCGACGTGCGGACGGTGGACGTGATGACGCCATTCGTCGCCGGACTGCTGGGTCTTGGAATCCAGCAGGGCGCCTACACGTCCGAAGTCGTCCGGGCCGGGTTGCAGTCGGTCGATCAGGGACAGTACGAGGCGGCTCAGGCCATCGGCATGACACGCCTGCGCATGTTGAGGCGGATCGTGATGCCGCAGGCGATGCGGGTCATCGTTCCGCCCGTCGGCAACGAATTCATCGGCATGATCAAGCTTACCTCCCTGGCGAGCGTGATCCAGTACTCCGAGATGCTGCATGCCGCGCAGACGATCTACTATGCCAATTCCCGCGTGCTTGAACTGCTTTTCGTCGCCAGCATCTGGTACCTGATCGTCGTCTCGGTCCTGAGCTTCGGCCAGGGATTCGTCGAACGGCATTTCGCACGCGGTGTTGCGGCAGACAGACGATGAGCACCGCGACACCATCGGCGCCGATCGTTCGCGCCATCGACGTCTGCAAGCGGTTCGGCAATTTCGAAGCCCTGAAGGCCGTCAGCCTCGACGTGAACGCCGGCGAGGTCGTCTGTATCATCGGGCCCTCGGGCTCCGGCAAAAGCACGCTCCTGCGCTGCATCAACCAGCTTGAGCGCATGGACGGCGGCGCCATCTGGATCAATTCCGAACTGATCGGCTATCGCCGGGAGGGCAGCAGGCTTCACCACTTGAAGGACCGCGAGATCGCCCGGCAGCGGCGATCCGTGGGAATGGTCTTCCAGCGCTTCAACCTGTTCCCGCACCTCACGGCACTCGGCAACATTGTCGAAGGGCCCGTGCAGGTGCTCAAGGAGCCCCCGAAGCAGGCCGAGGAGCGGGGCCGGGCCCTGCTCGCGCAAGTGGGCCTGGCCGACAAGGAACGGTCCTATCCGAGCGAGCTGTCGGGCGGCCAGCAGCAGCGCGTCGCGATCGCCCGCGGCCTCGCCATGCGGCCGCAGCTCATGCTGTTCGATGAGCCGACCTCGGCCTTGGATCCTGAGCTGGTCGGCGATGTCCTCTCGGTCATGAAGCAATTGGCCGTGACAGGGATGACGATGATCGTGGTGACCCATGAACTGGGTTTTGCCCGGGATGTCGCCGATCGGATCGTCTTCATGGACCAGGGCGAGATCATCGAGACCGGCCCGGCCCGAGAGCTGCTTTCGGCTCCCGGCAAGAAGCGGACGCAGGACTTCATAGCCGCGGTTCGCGCCTGAGACGTCACCGAGCACCCTGAGATACTGAACGGAGTGGGAACATGAGACTGCATATTATTGCCGTGGCTGCGGCGCTCGCCATCGGCATGGCCGGGGCTCAGGCCCAGACGCTTCCCGAACGGTACAAGACCGCCGGGAAGATCGTCATCGGCACCACCCCGAACTACCCGCCGGTGACGTTCAAGGATCCGCAGACCAACCAGCTCGCCGGATACGATATCGAGATCGGCAACGCGATCGGGGAAAAGCTCGGGGTCAGGATCGAATGGCAGGACACCAGCTTCGAGCAGATGATCAGTGCGGTCGCTACGGACCGGATCGATCTGATCCTCGGCGGCATGAATGACATTCCGGCCCGCCGCGAAACACTCGACTTCGTCGACTACATGAAATCCGGTGTCCAGTTCTTCGTCCAGCACAAGCGCGCCGGCGAGTTCAAGGCCGCGACGGATCTATGCGGCAAGACGGTGGGAGCAAGCCGGAGGACCAACTTCCCCAAGGAGATCGAAGCCTGGAGCGCAGAGCAATGCGTCAAGGCCGGCAAGCCGCCGATCAGGATCATGGGCACGGAAGGGTCCGCCGACGCGCGCGCGCAACTCCGGCAGGGACGCATCGATGCGGGGGCGCAGGGCAATGAAAGCCTGCCCTACCTCATGAAACTCGACCCGGACACCTACAACCTCGTCGGCGAGCCTTTTGCGCTCGTCTACCAGGGCATCGGCGTCTCCAGGAAGAAGGCGGATCTGAGGGATGCCGTCGCGGCCGCCCTGAAGGCCGTCATCGCCGATGGCACGTATAAGAAGATCGTCGACAAATATGGCGTCCAGCCAAATGCCGTCGTTGCGGTGGCGATCAACAGCGAGCCGGTGAAGTAGAACGACGTTCCCGGTCCGGGCCGCGATCATCCCCGTCGCGGCTTGAAGACATGGAACTGATCGCCCATCCACGGAGCGATCGCATGGAGGCGCGGCGCAATCTGATCCCGCAGAAGAACGTGCAGCACATGGGCGACCTCGTGCGGGATGGTGCCGAGCTCGGACTTGCGCGCATACAGATCGATGCGCCGGCGTACCTTGATTCCCGGGAGCGGCAGCAGCCGAACCCCTGTCATCCGGTCTTTCGTCTGCAGCGCCATCAGTGGCGTGGTGATCGACCATCCGAGGCCGGCAGACACCATCGTCGCGATGGTGTCTGCCGTGTCGCTCTCGAACTCTCGCGGAAACTCCAGTCGCAACTGCCGGATCACTTGTTCGACCTGGCGGCCGGCGCTCGTACGATGGGTATGCCGGATAAAATTGCGCCCTTTGAGATCCGCCAGTGATCGGACGTCGATATCCCATTCGGCGGGAAGTGCGAGGGCGTATGGCTCCGTCAGCAGCGGGATCGAGATCGCCGCATCGACCTCCCTGAGAAGATCGACGCCGATGAGAACGTCGATCTCGCGCGCATGGAACTGCTGTTCGCTGACACCGCGCAGATTTGCGAACAGCGCGCACCGTTTGACGCTCTTGCCCAGCTCCCGGACGAAATCGGGCCCGAGCGTCGTGGTCAAGGAGGCGATCATGGAGATTCGCAGGGTTGGGATCGCATGGCGGGCAGTCGATCTGACGGCCGTCTCGAGCTGGCGCGCCTGCTCCAGCAAGTCATGCGCCTTTTCCATGAGCAGCCGCCCCGCCGTCGTCGCCTGGACGGGCCGGATGTCGCGGTCGAGCAAGGCGACCCCTATGGCCTTTTCCAGATTTGCGACAAGTTGCGACACCGCCGATTGCGTCAACCCGACCTGCCGCGCGCCTTTGGTCAGGCTGCCCGTGGCGACGACGGTTCGAAAGACCTCCAATTGCCAGAGATCAAATCCCAGCTTCTGCGACGTCGTCATCGATCTCTACCTGAGCGGTTCGGAAAACGCCCGAAGATAGAGGCTTCGCGTCCAGACTCACAGGCGCGCGGCCACGAATGGACGGTTCACGTGAACCGCTTCAGGTGCATTACGCCGTCAGGAACACGGCCGGCCCATCGGGGCGGGCGATCGTCTCCACCGGCGTGCGCCGCCCCTCGTACGATCTCGACGCGCTTCACGCCGTCGAGGTCGGTGAAGTTGCGGGTGGAGTTGCCTGCGCCGACAGACTTCGGTTGGTATCTGATATCATCTGAAGGCTGCCGATGCAGCCAAGAGCGTAACGGGTTTCCAAAGGCCCTCGGCCCCAGCCGCTTGCGGCGTGCGAGCGCGTGCCTATAGCGGGCTTGGCGGGTGCAGGGCAGCCCTGCTTGTTCAATCGCTACGGGAGCGCACTGCATGACCGTCCTGATTTCCGGTGGAACCGGCTTCGTCGGCCTGAACCTGGTCGAGGCATTGCTGGCCCGTGGCGAGCACGTGGTGGTGGTCGCCCTCGATGCCATGCCGGCTTCGGCGCTGCGTGTTTTTGCCGGGTTGCCGGGGCGGCTGACCACCGAGGTCGGCGACGTTCGCGACACCGAGGCCTTGACCGGGCTGCTGCGCCGCCACCAGGTGGACCGGCTGTTTCCGTTCGCCGCCATCACCTCCGGCCCCGCCCGCGAGCGGGAGATGCCGGAGCGGGTGATCGAGGTGAACCTGCTTGGCTTCATCAGCCAGTTGCGGGCGGCGCGCGACGCTGGTGTGGCGCGCGTGATCGCGCCGGCCTCGGCGGCGGTGTACGGCGAAAGCTTCTATGACCATGACAGGCTGGACGAGGCGACCACGCCCTGCGTGCCCACCGGCGTTTATGGCACCACCAAATATGCCATCGAGCGCACCGGGCTGCGGCTGGGCGAGTTGTGGGGCGTGGACGTGATCTCCGCGCGTATCAGTTCGGTGTTCGGCCCCTGGGAGCGCGACAGTGGCCTGCGCGACATGATCGGCCCGCATTGGAGCCTGGCGCGGCGTGCAGTGGCGCGGCGCGAGGCGGTGCTGCCGGCGGTGATTCCCGCCTATACGTGGGTGTATTCGCGCGACATCGCGTCGGGCCTGCTGCATCTGCTGGACATGGCCAATCCACCGCAGCGCGTGTTCAACATCTGCTCCGGCAGCAAATGGGGCCCTGTGATCACGCAGTGGGCGGACCGGCTGGTTCGCGCGTTCCCGGGTTTCACCTGGCGCCAGTCCGCCGACCCCGCGGAGGTGAATATCCGCTTCACCGAACTGCGCCCACGCGGCACCATGGACATCGCGCGCATTGCCGCCACGGGCTGGTCGCCGCGCTTCCAGCCGGAAGCTGCCTATGCCGACTACGCCGCGTGGCTGACCGCCAACCCCGACGCGCTGGAGGGCTGAGATGAAGGCATTGGTCACCGGGTTCGACCCGTTCGGCGGCGAGGTGGTGAACCCCTCGCTGGAGGCGGTGCGCCGCCTGCCGGCGCGGATTGGCGAGCTGATCGTGGTCACCCAGCGCCTGCCGGCGGCATTCGCGGCCTCCCTGCCGGAGCTGTACGCGGCGATCGAGCGTGAGGATCCCGACATCGTGCTGTGCACGGGCGAGGCCGGCAGCCGCACGGAGCTGTCGCCGGAGCGGGTTGCCATCAACGTGCAGGACGCCCGCATTCCCGACAACGAGGGCGCCCAGCCCGTCGACGTGAAGGTGGCCGAGGACGGGCCGGCCGCCTATTTCACCACGCTGCCGATCAAGGCTGCGGTGTTGGCGATGCGCCAGGCCGGATTGCCGGTCGCGGTGTCCAACAGCGCCGGCACGTTCGTGTGCAACCACGTCTTCTACGGGCTGATGCACTACGCCGCGACCCGCAAGGCCCGCTTCCGCGGCGGCTTCATGCACGTGCCCTATCTGCCCGAGCAGGCGGCCAATCACCCGAAGGCGCCGTCCATGGCGGTGGAGACGATCGCCAGGGGAATTGAGATCCTGCTGGCGGTCGCTGCCGAGCGCAGCACCGATCTGGTGGTGGCGGAGGGGGCTGTTTCCTGATCCGAAGGCTGCCGCCTATTCCTTCACCGCGCCGGTAAGGCTGGAGACGTAGTATTCCACGAAGAACGAATAGAAGATCGCCACCGGCAACGAACCAAGCAGCGCGCCCGCCATCAGTGAGCCCCAGTGATAGACGTCGCCCTGCACCAGCTCGGTCAGGATCGCGACCGGCACCGTCTTCTTCTCGGTCGAGGAGATGAAGGCGAGCGCGTAGATGAACTCGTTCCAGGACAGGGTGAAGGCGAAGATGCCGGCCGAGATCAGGCCGGGCACCGCCAGCGGCAGGGTGATGCGGCGCAGGATCTGCAACCGGCTGGCGCCGTCGATCAGCGCGCATTCCTCCAGCTCGTACGGGATCGACTTGAAGTAGCCGATCAGCAGCCAGGTGCAGAACGGAATGAGGAAGGTGGGGTAGGTCAGGATCAGCGCGAACGGCGTGTCGAACAGGCCGAGCTGGAACACCACCTGCGCCAGCGGAATGAACAGGATCGAGGGCGGCACCAGATAGGCGATGTAGATGGCGAGCCCCACATAGTTCGAGCCGCGGAAGCGCAGGCGCTGGATGGCGTAGGCGGCGAGTACGCTGGAGACCAGCGATAGCGCCGTGGAGGCGAACGCCACCGCCATGGTGGTGGTCAGCCAGCGCGGGTAGTCGGTCTCGAACAGCAGCTTGCGGATGTTGTCGAGCGTCGGCGAGCTGATCCAGAACGGATTGTTGTCCTTGTAGTTCAGCAGCTCCGAATTCGGTTTGAAGGTGGTGATTCCCATCCAGTAGAACGGGAACAGCAGGATCACCAGGAAGCAGGCGAGCGGCACATAGATCGTCACCACGCGGCGCGCGCGGCTGTCCCAGGACAGCAGCTGCGGGCCCTCCGGCTCGGTGGTCGCGCCGATGGTCGTTGCGGTGGTGTCACTCATTCTCGGGTCCCTGCTGCCACTTGCGCCGGGCCAGCGCGAAGTAGCTCAAAAGCGTTGCCAGCACGAGGAACGGGATCATCGCGACCGCGATGGCGGCGCCCTCGCCGAGCTGGGAGCCGGGGATGCCGCGCTGGAAGGCCAGTGTCGCCATCAGATGGGTGGAATTGATCGGCCCGCCGCGAGTGATGGCGTAGACGAGCTGGAAGTCGGTGAAGGTGAACAGCACCGAGAAGGTCAGCACGACCGCGAGAATGGGCATCAGCAGCGGCGTGGTGACGAAGCGGAAGCGCTGCCAGGGCGACGCGCCGTCCAGCAACGCCGCTTCGTACAGCGCCGGCGAGATCGTCTGCAGCCCGGCGAGCAGCGTGATGGCGACGAAGGGAATGCCGCGCCAGATATTGGCGGCAATCAGCGACCAGCGCGCGGCCCAGGGCGTGCCGAGGAAGTCGATATAGGTGTCGCGCCAGTGCAGCACGTCCACCAGCACATAGGACAGGATGGAGAATTGCGGGTCGTAGATCCACCAGAAGGCGATCGCCGACAGCACCGTCGGCACGATGAAGGGCATCAGGATGATGGCGCGGATGATCGACTTGAACGGAATATGGTGGTTCAGCAGCAGCGCCAGCCACAGCCCGAGCGCGAACTTCACCACGGTCGCGGCCGCCGTGTAGAACACCGTGAACCAGACCGCGTTGAGGAAGACGCGATCCTCCATCAGGCTGTCGAAATTCTCCAGCCCGACCCACGAGCCGGACCGGCCGATCTCGGCGTCGGTGAAGGCCAGCCAGATGCCCAGGCCCAGCGGATAGGTGAGGAACACCAGCAGCAACCCGAGCGCTGGCGCCAGACAGACGCAGATCAGGAACGGCTTGTAGTCGAACAGCCGTGCCAGCAGGTTCGGCGGCGTCCGCGTCGGCACCCAGGTTGAAGCGTCCATAGTCATCCTTCCGGTTGGTCGACCGCCCGGCGCAGCATGCCCGGACAGCCTGCCGGGGGTGCCGCCGGAACCCGATCCGGCGGCACCCGTTCGGCATCAGCTCTTGTAGATGCGGCGCAGGCGGCGTTCGGCTTCCTTCACGCCGTCCTCCGGGGTTTGCTGGCCGGAAGCGACGCCCGCGAACATCTGCACCAGCACGTATTCCGAGCTGACAGCGGCCGCGGCTGCGTTGATCGGGCCCTTGTAACCGTCCCAGAACTGCATCTTCTGGGCATCGCGGTAGGCGATGATCTTCGGGTCGCTCTTCCAGCAATCGCTCTGGTCGAAGGCCAGCAGCGGGTGCGCCCAGTAGCCCAGACACTTCGTCAGCCACGGGTCGTACTGCTCCGCCTCCATCATGAAGCGCAGATATTCCTTGGCCGCGTTGGGAAACTTCGTGTGCTTGAAGACCATCGCGTTGAGCGTGTTGGCGGCCTCCGGCGCCTTGCCGTTGAGCGACCCGGGCATGCGGGAATGCTCGGTGTCCGCGGCGACATGGGCGGTCTTGGGGTCGTTCTTGGCGACGAAGTAGATCGACACGCCGTTCTGGGTCAGGCTGATTTCCTCGGCGATGTAGGCCTTGTTGTTGCTGGGATCGAGCCAGGACAGGGTGCCGGGGATGAACGTCTTGTACAGCTCGGCGCCGTATTTCAGGGCGGCGATCGTCTCCTTGCGGTTGATCGCGACCTGCCCCTTGTCGTCCACCTGGTAGCCGCCATGCGCCCACAGCAGCCAGGTGGCGGTGCCGTTGCCGTCGCCCACCGCATTGCCGAGCGCGAAGCCGGGCGGGTGGCCGTTCTTCTTCAGCTTCTGGCAGAGGTCGAGGAACTTGCCGAGGTCGTCGGGAACGGTGCTGTAGCCGGCCTCGTTCACCCAGGACTTGCGCCAGACCAGCGCGCCGCCGCCACAACCCATCGGCAGGGCGATCCAGGTGTCGGAGCCGAACTTCTTGCCGTATTTCTGCGGCAGCGCACCCCAGCCGCCGTATTTCTTGCCGAGGTAGGTGGCAAGCTCGGTCATGTCGAGGATCTTGTCGGAATACAGATGCGGGTCGTTGGCCCAGCCGACCACGACGTCGGGCCCGGCGCCGGTGCGAGCCGCCACGGCGACCTGTGGCCGCAGGTCCTCCCAGCCGACGAAGTCCACGCGCACCGGCACGCCGGTCGCCTTGGTGAATTTCTCGGTGTTGGCGTTCCAGATGGTCTCGTCGGGGTCGACGAACTTGGTCGGACGGATGACACGAAGGGTTGCCCCGGCCTCGATCGGCTGCTTGGGCGCGGGCACGTCGGCGACGGGAATGGCGGCCCCTGCCGGACGGGCGCCGATCAGCCCTGCCGTCGCCAGGGCGCCGGCGCCCAGCGCCAGCGAGCCGCGTCGCGTGATTTCGTCCATCGTGTTTCTCCCCGAATGGCGGCGTTGACGCCGCGCGTTGTCGATTCTGGTCTTTTCAGTTCAGGCGGACTCCCGTCTTCTCGTCGAACAAATGCACCAGGGCCGGATCCGGTGCGATGCGGATGCTCTCTCCGGGCTGTGCCGTGATCCGCTCACGGAAGGCGCAGACCACCGGCGTGTCGGCGATGCGCGCCATGACCTGCGTCTCCGACCCCGTCGGCTCCAGCACGTGCACCACGGCGTCGATGCCGTCGGCGGAGAGCTGCCAGTGTTCGGGGCGGACGCCGTAGATGACCGAGGCGCCGTTGACGCCAGGTGCGGCGCGCGGCAGCGGCAGTTGCGCGCCATCGAACCGGAAGGCGCCGCTCTCGACGCGTCCCTTGAAGAAGTTCATCGCCGGCGAGCCGATGAACCCGGCCACGAACAGGTTGGCCGGGCGGTCGTACAGCTCCAGCGGGGCGCCGATCTGCTCGACGTTGCCGGCATGCATCACCACGATCTTGTCGGCCATCGTCATCGCCTCGATCTGGTCGTGCGTGACATAGACGGTGGTGGTCTTCAGCCGCTGGTGGAGGTCCTTGATCTCGGCGCGCATCTGCACGCGCAGCTTGGCATCGAGGTTGGACAGCGGCTCGTCGAACAGGAACACCTGCGGGTCGCGCACGATGGCGCGGCCCATGGCGACGCGCTGGCGCTGGCCGCCCGAGAGCTGGCGGGGATAGCGGTCCAGGTACGGCGTCAGGCCCAGGATGTCGGCGGCGCGGCCGACCTTGTCGCTGATCACCGCCGGCGGGGCCTTCGCCAGCTTCAGCGAGAAGGCCATGTTGTCGCGCACGGTCATGTGCGGATACAGCGCGTAGTTCTGGAACACCATCGCGATGTCGCGTTCCTTGGGCGCGACGTTGTTCACGACCCGCCCGCCGATGGCGATCTCGCCGCGGGTGATGTTCTCGAGCCCGGCGATCATGCGCAGCAGCGTCGACTTGCCGCAGCCGGAGGGGCCGACAAGGATGACGAACTCGCCGTCCTGCACCTCCACGTCCACGCCATGCAGGACTTCCGTGCTGCCGAACGCCTTGCGGACCGAGCGAATCGAGACTGTCGCCATCAGCCTTGCCTGCCTTCCCTGGACGTCGTCGGGCGTTGTGCCCTTGTTGAGCCCCGAGGATAGGGCCAGCCCTGTCGGTTTGCCAATGCGCGACCGGCGCGAGCCGGTAACAGAACGTGTCCGCCCGCGCCCCGGCCGACCTGGGCACGTCGCGTCGCGGTCATGCGCCCTAGTCCTGCGGTGGCAGCGACCGGAGATAGATGATCAGCGCCGCCATGTCGTCCGCCGCGATCTTCGCATAATAGCCGAATGCCATCGGCGGAAACAGCTTGCGCCCATCGGCCGACACGCCGGTGCGGATCGCGCGCTCGATCTGCGCGTCGGACCAGTCGCCGAGCCCCCTGGCCTTGGCCGGCGTGATATTCGCCGCCACCGAGGTGCCCCATGGCCCGTTGAACGGCTGCCCGCCGGCGCCCAGGCGCTCGGTATCCCGCTGCCCGTCTGGCAGCATCGGCGTGTGGCATTCCATGCAATGCCCGACCGGTCCGGCGAGGTAGGCGCCATAGGCAACCTTGTCGGTCCGGGGCGGCGCATCGATATGCCCGACCGGCGGCCCGTAGGCGGGCGGCAGGGCGATGCGGTAGGTGGATTTCGCCACCGGGTTGGGTACCGGCGGCACGGTACGCAGGTAGGCGACGATGGCGCGTACGTCGGCATCCGCCAGCCCGCGATACAGGCCGAAGGGCATCGGCGGGCCGATCAGCGATCCGTCCGGACGGATGCCTTCGCGGATCGCCCGGAAGATCTGCTCGTCCGTCCAGGCACCGATGCCGGTCTTCCGGTCGGGCGTGATGTTGGAGGCGATCGCGGTGAACGCCGGATTGTCCTCGACGACCATGCCGCCCGCGAGGCTGCGGCCGGGCAGCGGGCCGTTCGGCCCCTGCGGCGTGTGGCAGTTCCCGCAGCCCGCAATCGTCTCCACCAGATAGCGTCCGCGCTCCAGCGGGCTCTGCGCCTGGGCGGCGGTCGTGGTCAACGCGCAAGCGAGGGCGAGCAGGCCGAGGAGACGCATGCGGGACCGTCCCTGAGTGGTCATTGCGGGAACCCGGAGCCGCGGGAGAGGCGCGCCGCCGCGCTGCCCGCTGGCCGGAAGGGCGCTGCGCCCAGTGCCAGGATGGTGGCGGAGATAGGCATCCCGTTCGCTCCTCATATCGATCGTTCGCCGCCGGACTCGCTGCGCGGCCCGGATAGCTAGGGGACCGTTGCGGTGCCGGTCAAGATATTCCCGCGGGCGTGGCCGCTGCCGCCCCTGGAGGCCGGCGACGAAATTCCCGGCGGGCGGTTCACCGGCTGTTAAGGACCGCAGATCAGGATCGGGCCGCCCGCAAAAGGCGGGGGCATGAATAAACATCTGGGCAAGTAGGAAAACGCACCGTGTCCCTGAATTCCGTGAATACCAACATTGGCGCCAGCATCGCCTTGCAGTCCCTGAACGTCACGAGTTCGGCGTTGCAGGCGACACAGAAGCGCATCTCCACCGGTTACCGCGTGGCCGATGCCACCGATGACGGCGCCGCCTACGCCGTGGCGCAGCGTGTGCGCTCCGACGTCGGCGCGCTGACGAGCGCCAACCAGCAGCTCGGCAACGTGCAGGGCCTGTTGTCGACGACCAATTCGGCGCTGAACAACGTGTCGAACACCATGAACTCGGCGCGCGACGTTCTGGTGAAGCTGGCCGACAGCAATATCCAGGGCACGCAGCGTGATCAGTATGTCCAGCAGTTCCAGTCGCTGGTGTCGAACATCAAATCCTTCTTCCAGGATGCCGCCTATAACGGCAAGTCGCTGATCGGTAATATCGGCGGTGCGTCAGGCTTCGGGAGCGTCGCCGTGGTTCGCAACGAGGCCGGCGCGACCTATGGCATTGCGACGTTCAGCGGGTCGGCGTTCATGGCCAGCATCAGCTTCACCAGTACGACGCTGAAGGGCGCGGCCAGCGTCGCCGCATTGATCGGGACGGCGGCCGGCGCCACCTTCATGAATCAGCTCACCTCTCTTGGCACTGCCATGAACACCTATGGTGCGGCCGCGAAATACGTCAGCAACCAGGTCAGCTACAACAGCGACAAGATCGATGCGCTCAATACCGGCCTCGGCGCGCTCATCGACGCGGACCTCGCCAAGGAGTCGGCGCAGCTCCAGTCGCTGCAGATCCGCCAGCAGCTCGGCACGCAGTCGCTGTCGATCGCGAACCAGGCGCCGCAGAGCCTGTTGAGCCTGTTCAAGTAGGGCAGCGGCTCGCTTTGAGGCGGCAGCCGACAAGAGGTCGGGTGCCGGCCTTGGAGAGATCCCCACTCAACCGGGTTCATGAGGCCAGGCATGTCGACTCTCGTGTTGGAGCTCCGGCAAGGGGAGATGATGATCGTCAATGGCGCGCCGATCAGATTTCGCACCAAGACCAGGATCGAGCTCACGGGGCGGGCGAGGTTTTTGTTCGGCAAGCAGATCATGGCGCCGAACGAGGCCGACAGCCCGGCGCGGCGGATCTATTTCGCGTTGCAGTCATCATATATCGGCGACGACGAGGAACGCAGAAGGGGCCTCGATGCCGCCAGGGCGCTCATCGGGTCGTTCAAGGACTCCACGACGTCCCATCTCGCCCGGGATATCCTCGACCGGGCGTTGGCGGCCGCGGAGTCCGACGACTGCTACCAGGCGCTGAAACTCACGCGGCGGATCATCCGCCACGAGGACTCGGTGCTGGGGCGGTGTTCGGAGCGCGCATGACCGTTGCCGCACCAGCCCCGGCGGAGCTTCAGGATGAAGTCACGCGAACCGCGCCGCGCATGATCGCTGGCAGCGCCGGCTGATGTGCGGTTCCCAGAGCGATTGGAAAACCCATGCAGAGAATGGCTGATGCCACACGTGCCTATGCCGCCTCGTCCGCGCATCGCAGCGCCAGGGAGCAGGAGGCCGATGTTTTTCGCCGCGCCAACGTGGCTTTGCGCCAGAGCGCCACTGCCGGGGCGGCGACACGCGCGCGGGCGCTGGCGGACAATGGCCGCCTGTGGACCACGTTGATCGACCTGACGCGGGACCCGCAGAACCAGCTGCCGCAGGCGATCCGGGCGTCGATCATCTCGGTCGGCCTGGCGGTGCAGCGGGAAATGCAGAACGAGACGCCGGATCTCGAATTCCTTGTGAACGTCAACGAGAACCTCGCACTCGGCCTGTCCGCGCGCCCCTGACTGCGGCGGGCCTCGCGTCCGCAGCAGGACGCGCCAGCTCACCGCACGGCTCAAAAGGAGCCCTCCATGTCCTTCAGTAATCCCGCATCGCTCCACACCGCCCTCACGCGCCGCGCCCGTGACATGTTCGCAAGCGGGCGCCTGCACGCCGTTCGGCCGCTGCTGAACGCGGCCCGGGCGGCTTCGCCGTTGTCGATGCAACTCGATGAGCTTGAGGGCCAATTGCTGCTGGCGGAAGGCCGCGTGGCGGATGCGGAAACACTCCTCGGTGAGGCGATCGCCCGGGAGCCGTCATTCGTGGCGTTGCGGCTGTGCCGCGCGGATGCGCGCATCCGGGCCGGCAACATCGCCGGTGCGGCCGAGGATGCGGCGGAGGCGGTGATTCGCGAGCCGGGCAATCACCGGGCCAAGGCCATTCTGGGAATCATCCTGATCGAAGCAAGGCAGTTCGCCGATGCGGCCGCCTGCCTGCGCGAGGCGGTGGGCGCCGACCCGCAACGGGTCGCATACCGCCAGGCGCTTGCGGAGGCGCTGGAACGGCAGGGCGATCTTGCCGGGGCCGACGATGTGCTGGCCGCAGGGATACGGGAATCGCCCCAGGCCGTCGGCTTCAGGGTCTCGCGCCTCATGCTCGCGCTGCGCACCCGTCAGTTCGGGACGGCGATGGCGGTGGCGGAGGCCGCGATCGGCGAGGGCGTCGTCGATGCGGCGGTGTTCGGGCTGTATGGACACACATTGTCCATCGTCGGCCGCCACGACGAGGCGGCCGGCGCTTATGCCGAGGCGCTGAAGCTTGCCCCGGAGGATCCGTATGTGCGCCACCTCGTCAGCGCCGCCGGCATCCGCCCGCACGCGGCGCGCGCGCCCACGGAGTATCTGGAGGCGGTGTTCGACGGCTATGCCGAACGCTTCGAAAGCCATCTGATCGGACTGGGGTATCGCGTGCCCGGCCTGATCCGGGCGGAGATCCTGGCGGAGTTCGGATTCGCCGAAGCGGGCGACGCGGCACCGCGTGAGCTGGGTCCGATACTCGACCTGGGGTGCGGCACGGGCCTCGTCGGCGTGGTATTGTCCGATCTGCGGATTTCGCACCTCGCCGGAGTCGATGCATCGTCCGGCATGCTGGCCGAGGCGGAGCGGAAAGGCCTGTACGCGGAGCTGGTGCATGGCGATATCGAGCAGATGCTCGACACCGACGAACGCGAATGGGCGATCATCGTTGCCGCCGACGTGTTCTGCTATTTCGGGGAATTGAAGGGCGTTCTGGAAAAGCTGCGGCCCCGGCTGCAGCGCGCCGGAGTCTTCATCTTCACGGTCGAGGCGCTTGGCGGGGACATCCCCCAGGGCAACGGCAACGACGCGGGGACACAGGATTGGCGGCTCGGCATCCAGGGCCGCTACGTCCATGGCGCCGCATACATCCGGCGGATCGTCGAGCAATGTGGATTCACCATCTCCCGGTTCCGCCGCGAGCCGCTGCGGATGGAAGCGGGGGCCGAGGTGGAAGGGCTGCTCATCGTCGCCCGGCGCGCGCGGCACTGACAGGAGGCGATCCGGATGACCGCACTCCTGACCGAACGGGACATGCCGGCTTCGGTTGTTCGTTCGTCGCGTGCCCCCGGCTTTCCCGAAACCGGCGACGACACCTCGCCGACGATGCTTCTGAACAAGGCGCTGACGGAAGAACGGCAGGGAAACGCCGATGCCGCGCGCGCCTGGTTCGCGGAAGTGAGCCGGCAACTGCCGGAATGGGACGAGCCGGTTCTGCGTCGGGCGGAGAGCTTCCGTTTCGCCGGCGACGACACAGAAGCCGGCGCCGCCTATGAACGGGTCCTGGAACTGAATCCCAATCGCCCCGAGGCGCTTCTGGGACTCGGCTGCCTCCGGCTGAAATGCGGCGACTGGCAGCAGGCGCAGACGCTGATTCTGCGATGCTGCGCGGTGGCGCCGGATCGGGCGGATGTGTGGGATGCGCTCGGCGTTTCCCTGCTGCTGTCCGGTGACTGGCCGGCCGCGGAGTCCGCCTTCGCCGAAGCGCATCGGCTGGATCCCGGCAATATCGAGATCGCGCTGCGGCGTGTGGACGCCGCCCTCGGCGCCGGCAGCGGCGAGACGGAGCTTTGCCGCCTTGAACTCGCGTCCGGGAATGATCCGACCAACGCCGCGCTGATCTGCGCACGCGGCGCGCTGCTGGAGCGTCTGGGCCGGCGGAGCGAGGCCGCGGACCTGCTGGAAGTCGCGGTTGCCCTTGCCCCCGGCAGCGCAACGGCGACCGCGCAACTGGCCCAATGCCTCACACGCGAGCACCGCATTGCCCAGGCCATTCCGTATTTCGAGGCGGCGATCGCGCTGGCGCCGGATGATTTGGGCCTGCGCAACAACCATGCGGCCGCGCTCGTCAGGGCCAACCGGCACCGTGAGGCGCACGACGCGCTGGAGGCGCTGATCCGCGAGCACGGCGAGCATGTCGGCCTGCTTTGCAACCTGTCGAATGCGCTGGCCTCGCTGGGCCTGCAGGAGGAAGGTGCGGCAACGGCGCGCAGGGCGGTGGAGATTGCCCCCGGCGCCGATACCGCCTGGCGGACTCTCTGCAACGCCTTGCCCTATTGCGACGGGATCGGCGGCGCCGCGCTGCTGCAGGCCTACCGCAGCGCCGCCGCGACCCTGTCGCGGGGAACCCCAGGACGGGTCGGCACGCCGCCCGATCCGCAGCGGCGAATCCGGCTGGGGCTGCTCTCGCCCGCGCTCAAGGTCCACCCGGTGGGATGGCTGACCGTCGCTGCGTTCGAAGCGCTCGATCCCGAAGCGTTCGACATCGTCTGTCTCGGCCCGCACTACGCCGACGACCCGATCCAGCGCCAGTTCCGCGCCATCGCGGCGGAGTGGCACACGCTCGACCAGCATGTCGGCAGCGCACGCGTCGAGCAGCTCCGAGGGCTGGAGATCGACGTGCTGATCGAGCTCAGCGGCTATGGCGATCACGGCCTGATGGGACTCTGCGCCGAGCGGCTGGCGCCGGTTCAGGTGAAGTGGGTGGGGTCGCAGAATCACAGCACCGGCCTCAAGGAAATGGACTGGTTCCTGACCGATCGCTGGGAAACGCCGCCCGAACTCGCAGCGTTCTACGCGGAACGGCTGCTGGTGCTGCCGGATGGCTATGTCTGCTACAGCCCGCCGGCCTATGCGCCGCCCGTGGCGGCGCTGCCGGCGCTGCGGGCGGGCAGGGTGACGTTCGGCTGCTTCAACAACCTGGCCAAGGTGACGGCAACGGTCATCGAGACCTGGTCGGCCATTCTCCGCCGCGTTCCCGGTTCCCGTTTCGTATTGAAATGCCATCAGATGGCCGATGCGCAGACACGCGCGCGCATTCTTCACGGCTTCGCGCGCCATGGCGTCGCGGCGGATCGCATCGAACTGCGCGGCGCATCGCCGCATCGCGAGCTGCTGCGGCAGTATGGCGACATCGACATCGTCCTCGATCCGTTTCCCTATAACGGCGGCCTGACGACCTGCGAGGCGTTGTGGATGGGCGTTCCCACCGTCACGGTTCCCGGCGAGACCTTCGCCTCCCGGCATTCGACCAGTCATCTCAGCAATGTCGGGCTCGCCGACTGGGTTGCGGCCGATCGGGCGGAGTATGAGCGTCTGGCGGTGCGCTGGGCGGGCGATCTCGCCGCCCTCGCGCAGCTGCGGCAGGGATTGCGGGCACGGGTGAAGGCCAGCCCGCTTTGCGACGGCCCGCGTTTCGGCCGCAATCTTGGGGCGGCGCTGCGGCATGCCTGGCGCGACTGGTGTGCGCGGGAGCGGGATTGAATGGCCGCTTCCACCGCTCCGGCGGTCGACGTGAACCTGTTCGTCTTCAATGGGGAGAAGACAATCGCGGACGCAATCGAGTGCATCGCCGCGCAGACCTGGCCCAATTTGCGGTTGACGGTGATCGACAACGGGTCGACCGACCGCACCACCGACATCGTCGCCGGCTACGCGCGCCGCCTGGACTGGGTGCGGCTCACGGCAAGCCGCGTCAACACCGGCGCGGTGCTGAACTGCCAGCGCGCGTTCTGGCATGGGGATGCCGATTTCGTGATGCCGAAGACGGCCGACGACATCCTCGCTCCGGATTTCGTGGAGCGGGTCATGGCCGTGCTGCTGGCGCATCCCGATTGCGCGATGTGCCACGCCGGCGGGCTGGTCTTCTCGGGCGCCGGGACCGTGCATCACGTCTATCCGGAGGCGCACCGGCTCGCGGCGGTCGGGCCCGATCCGGTGGATCGCGCCGTGCATGTGATGACGCGCTACACCAGCGCGCCGAGCTTCTGGGGCATCTACAGGCGCGATGCCGTCAACCGCCTCAGCCGGATCCCGTACCGGGCAGGATGGGATCATGCCGTGCTGGCGGAGCTGGCGCTCTACGGCGAGATCCGCCACGTGCCGGAGCTGCTGTTCTGGCGGCGCGACGGCGGCAAGGACGTTGGCATCCTGGCGCGCAGCTGCACGGCGTCTGCGCAGCGCGGCCTCGCCGCGGATGACGCGCTCGCCGATTTGCGCTGGACCACGCCGCTGATCACCACGGCCTATGCCCATATCGAGGTGTTCGCGCTGGCGCGGGTCGACGAGGCCGCGCGGCGCCGGCTGCTGCAGGACGCCAGGCGCGTCTTCCGCGGCCGCTGGCTGCCGGGCCTGCGGCAGGAGGCCGCGGCGTTTCGCAGCGCCCTGCCAGACCGCATCGCGCGCCTGGCCGCCGAGGACGGGGTGCCGGCCATGTGGATGGCCCGGCATCTCGCCGACGCGATGACGGCGATCGAGACCATGCTGCCCGAGGTTGCGTTCACGGCCGAACGCCTTGAGATCGCCATGCTGGCCGCCCATCGCGCCCGCATGGCCTGCGGCGGATGAAGGGTGCTAGTCCTTCGCGGGCGCGACGCCCTTCGGCGATGCCGGCGTCGGGTGAGCCTGGGTGGCGGCGTGGGAACGGTAGGCTTCCAGCTGGTGCTCCGTCGGGATGGAATTCGCGACGCGGCCGTCCGTGTCCCGAAACTCGATCACCACCAGCCCGAGCGCGGGGTCAATCCGCAGGCTCGGGTTCGGCTTCGCGGCGTCCGCATGCGCGGAAACGGCCGGCCCTGTGCTCGCGATATCGGGTCGCGCGACCGGCTCGGGCGGTCTTGGCACTGCGCCGATACCCCGGATGGTCATGTCGATCGGCACCGCCTTCGCCCATTGTCTGCGACGTCTGGCGTCTGCGACGTCCGGCCGACCATGCCGCGAAAGCATTGACCTCGCGTTAACGCGGCGCATTTTTGAGACGGCGCGAGCCTGAAGCTGTCGCTTCCGGCCCCGATCAGGTGTCGTAGCTCACCAGCGATTCGACAGGCACGCCAATGCGCTCGCGGCCGCGCAGGAATGACAGCTCGATCAACGTGGCGGCGGCGGGCACTTCGGCGCCGATGTTCTGCAGCAGCCGGATCGCCGCGGCCATGGTGCCGCCGGTGGCCAGCAGATCGTCCACGACCACCACCCGCTGCCCCTTCTGCACCGCGTCAGCCTGGATCTCGATCCGGTCGGAGCCGTATTCCAGCGCGTAGTCGAGGCCGATCGTGCCGCCGGGCAGCTTGCCGGGCTTGCGCAGCATGACGAAGCCGCAGCCCAGCTTGAGCGCCAGCGGCGCGGCCATCAGGAACCCCCTCGACTCGATCCCCGCCACCAGGTCGGGATGGTGCGGGCGCACCGCCCGGGCCATCCGGCCCATGGCGACCTGCCAGGCGTCCGCATGCCGCAGCAGCGTGGAGATGTCGTAGAACAGGATCCCCGGCTTCGGAAAATCGGGGATCGCTCTGATGTGGTCTTTCAGGTCCATGGCGGGGCGGCTCCAGCGCGATGCGAGGGGGTGTGTATAGCCCGCTTCGGCAGCCGGACAAGCGCGGGGCTGGCGCCGGGCGCCGGCAGCGGCTAACCCAGCCGCCATGTCCCGCACGCTGATCGCTCTCATTCTCGGCCTTGCCGGGTTCACCGCCTATCTCGCCGCAGCCGTAACGATGGCAGACCATCTGGCGTCGGCCCACTGGGCTGTCCAGTCGCTGTATTATGTCGTCGCCGGCCTGCTATGGGTGGTGCCGGCGTATTGGCTGATCGTGTGGGCCGCGCGCAAATGAACGTCTCGACCTTCAATCAAGCGTCATATTAATGTCATGGCGGTGAAACGGATCGCCATTACGGACCCGAACGCCAACTGATGTGGAGAGGAAACCCGGGATGAAGCGTCGCACATTGCTGGCCGGCGCGGCTGCGCTGGCGGCCACGCCCACCGCGTTCGCACCAACTGCATTGGCGCAGGCCGGCGGCAAGACCAAGATCGTCTTCTGGCACGCGATGACCGGCGCCAACAACGACGAGATCAACCGCATCGCCCGCGACTTCAACGCGAGCCAGTCCGCGGTCGAGCTGGAAGCGATCTACAAGGGCACCTACCCTGAAACGCTCACCCTCGCCATCGCCGCATGGCGCGCCGGGCAGGCGCCGCATATCGTGCAGGTGTTCGAGGTCGGCACCGGCTCGATGCTTGCGGCGGGCCCGGCGGTGAAGCAGGTCTGGCAGCTGGTGCAGGACACCGGACTGAAGATCGACCCGGCCGCCTATATCCCGGCCGTGCGCGGCTATTACAGCCTGCCGGACGGGCGGATGGCCTCGATGCCGCTCAATTCGTCCACCGCGGTCATGTGGTACAATAAGGACGCGTTCGAGATGGCCGGGCTGGACCCGGAAAGCCCGCCGGACACCTGGCCCAAACTGGTCGTCGCCGCCCGCGCGCTCAAGGAGAAATGGGCGATCCCGACGATGGCCAAGGACAAGGGGCTGGAGCGGGTGGCCACCACCACGTCCTGGCTCACCTGGATCCAGCTCGAGCAGTTCTGCGCCATCCACAACCTGCCTTACGCCACCAAGGCCAACGGCTTCGAGGGGCTGGATGCCGAGCTGAAGCTGAACAACCCCGCGGCGGTGAAGCATCTGCAGCGGCTGCTCGACATGGCCAAGGAAGGCACCTTCAAGTATGCGGGCCGCGACACCGCGCCCGACCCGCTGTTCTATTCGGGCCAGGCCGCCATCGGCTTCGGCTCCTCGGCGGGGCGGGGCGACATCGTGCGCAACGCCAAGTTCAAATGGGCGCCGGCGCTGCTGCCCTACGACCCCGAGGTGACGCCCAGCCCGAACAATACCATCATCGGCGGCGCCAGCCTGTGGACCATGACCACGCCGAACCGCACGCCGGCCGAGTACAAGGCCGTCGCGCAGCTCCTGCAGTTCATCGGCCAGCCTGCGCAGGATGCGATGTACCACCAGCATACCGGCTACGTGCCGGTGACGCTGGCGGGGTTCGAGCTGTCGAAGACGCAGGGCTACTACGAGAAGAACCCCGGTGCGGACCTCGCCATCACGTCGCTGACCCGCGGCACGGTGACCGAGAATTCGCGCGGGCTGCGGCTCGGGCGCCTGCCGGAGATCCGCAACATCATCTACGAGGAAGTCGAGAAGGCGCTGCAGGGCCAGCAGGGCGCGCAACAGGCGCTCGATTCGGCGGTCCAGCGCGGCAACCGCGTGCTGCGCGAGTTCGAGAAATCGGTCCGTACCTGATGCCGCGGCGCCGCACCGCCGCGCGGTGCGGCGCCTGACGCCATGGAACGGCGCACGATCTTCCCCGGCATCGCCCTGCCGATGCTGCTGGTGCTGCCGCAGCTGCTGCTGACGGTGGTGTTCTTCCTGTGGCCGGCCGGGCAGGCGATCTGGTCGAGCATGACGCGCGCCGACCCGTTCGGCATCCGCACCCAGTTCGTCGGGCTCGAGAATTTCGCCGACCTGTTCAGCGACCCGCTCTACGTCGATTCCATCGGCCGCACGGTGGTGTTCTGCGCCGCCGTCACCGCCCTCTCGATGGGCCTCGCGCTGCTGCTCGCCGTCTACGCAGACCGCGAGATCCGCGGCCGCGGCTTCTACCGGATCCTGTTGATCTGGCCGTACGCGGTGGCGCCCGCCGTATCCGCCGTGTTGTGGATCCTGCTGCTGCACCCGCAGATCGGGCTGGTCGGGCGCTGGCTCAACCGCGCTGGGGTCCAATGGAACTACAAGCTGGACGGCACCCAGGCGATGCTGGTGGTGATCGTGGCCAGCGCCTGGAAGCAGGTCAGCTACAACTTCATCTTCCTGCTGGCCGGCCTGCAGTCGATCCCGCGCGCGGTGATCGAGGCGGCGCGCATGGACGGCGCCAAGGGCTGGTTCCGGTTCCGTACCGTCGTGCTGCCGCTGCTGATGCCCACGGTGTTCTTCCTGCTGGTGGTCAACCTCGTCTATTCGGCGTTCGACACGTTCGGCACGATCCAGGCATTGACCCAGGGCGGGCCTGGCAAGGCCACCGAAACGCTGGTGGTGAAGGTGTACCGCGACGGCGTGGTGAATCTCGATATCGGCTCGTCGGCCGCGCAATCGGTGGTGCTGATGCTGGGCGTGATCGTGCTGACCGTGCTGCAGTTCCGCTTCCTCGGCCGCAAGGTGGCTGAATGAACGGGCGCATCGACTGGCCGGCGCACGTGATGCTCGGCCTTGGCGTGCTGCTGTTCATCCTGCCGATCTGGCTGGTGCTGGCCGGCGCCACGCTCGACCCCGCGGCGATCGCCCGCGGCGAGCTGTCGCTGGTGCCGCGGCTGGACGGCTGGGGCGTCTATGCCGCGGTGCTGGCGGAAGGTGCCCCCGGGGCGCAGCCGGTCGGGCGCATGCTGCTGGTTTCGGCCGGCATGGCGCTGGCGATCGCGGCCGGGAAGATCGTGATCTCCATCCTGTCGGCCTATGCCGTGACGTTCTTCCGCTTCCCGTTCCGCATGACCGCGTTCTGGACCATCTTCATCACGCTGATGCTGCCGGTGGAGGTGCGCATCATGCCCACCTATTCCGTGATGTCCGATCTCAGCCTGATCAACACGTTTCCCGGCCTGACCGTGCCGCTGATCGCCAGCGCCACCGCGACGCTGCTGTTCCGCCAGACCTTCCTCGCCGTGCCCGACGAGCTGGTGGAGGCCGCGCGGATGGACGGCGCCGGGCCATTGCGATTCCTCAAGGACATCCTGATCCCGGTCTCCGCCGCCAACCTGGCGGCGCTGTTCGTGATCCTGTTCGTCTATGGCTGGAACCAGTATCTGTGGCCGCTGCTGGTGGCGACCAATCCGCGGCTCGATACGATCGTGATCGGCATCGTCAAGATGATCGGCACGGAAACGCAGACCGAATGGAACCGCGTCATGGCGACCGCCGTGCTCGCATTGCTGCCGCCGGTGGCGGTGGTGGTGCTGATGCAGCGCTGGTTCGTCAAGGGACTGACCGAAGGCGAGAAGTGATGGCAACGCTGCTGCTGGAAGACCTGCGCAAGAGCTTCGGCAGCACGCCGGTGCTGCACGGCATCGACCTCGCCCTCGCGTCCGGCGAGATGCTGGTGATCGTCGGCGCGTCCGGCTGCGGCAAGTCCACCTTGCTGCGCCTGGTCGCGGGGCTGGAGGTGCCGACCGCCGGGCGCATCGTGCTGGACGGGCGGGATGTCGCGGGCCTCGATCCGGCGGCGCGGGACATTGCGATGGTGTTCCAGAACTACGCGCTGTATCCGCACATGACCGTCTTCGAAAACATGGCCTACGGCCTGCGCATCCGCGGGCTGACCCGCGATGCCATCCGCAAGCGCGTGGGCGAGGTGGCGGAGCTGCTGGGCCTCGGCGGCTTGCTGGCGCGCAAGCCGCGGCAGCTTTCGGGCGGGCAGCGCCAGCGCGTGGCCATGGGCCGCGCCATCGTGCGCGAGCCGAAACTGTTCCTGTTCGACGAGCCGCTGTCGAACCTGGACGCCAAATTGCGCGTGACCATGCGCGCGGAGATAAGGCGGCTGCAGCGGCGCATGGGCGTCACCAGCCTGTACGTGACGCATGACCAGGTGGAGGCGATGACCCTGGGCGACCGGCTGCTGGTGCTGCATTTGGGCAGGCCGGTGCAGTTCGCCACCCCCATGGAGGTGTTCGAACGCCCGGCCGACACCTATGTCGCGGGCTTCATCGGCGCCCCGGCCATGAACTTCCTGGCCGGCCGACTCGGCCACGGCGGCAGTGCCGTGGAGCTGGACATCGGGGTCACGATCCCCTTCGCCGATGGCCGCCGCCCGGGCCCGGACGGCCGCAAACTCACCATCGGCATCCGCCCCGAGCATGTGCAGCCGGACCCGGCCGGGCTCGCGTTGCAGGTGGACCTGCTGGAGCCGCTGGGGTCGGAGACCGTCGTGATCGGCCGCCTGCCGGGCGGCGAGATGCTGTCGGTGAAGGTCGCGAAAGCGGACGCGCCGACGGAGGCCATGCAGGTGTCGTTTCCCGCGGCGCATATCCATGTGTTCGATGCAGAAGCCGGCCTGCGTCTCGACGCCACGGCCTGAACCCACCCCGGGCGGGAAGGGTGGGACTGGTCGGAGTGAGAGGATTCGAACCTCCGGCCCCTGCGTCCCGAACACAGTGCTCTACCAGGCTGAGCTACACTCCGACCGAGGCGGGGCATATAGCCGCCTGCGGCGCGCAGGGCAAGCGGCCCCTGATGATCGGAGGGGCGTCATCAAGGGCCGATATCGTTACAGCAGCGCGGTGGCTGCGCCCTTTGCCGTGGCGAGGCGCTTCAGCCGCTCCATCAGCTCGGCAACGCCGACGGTCACCTCATAGAGGCCGCGGATATCCGGCCGCGCGAACCCGGCGGCGATCGCTGCCTCGATCATCGCCAGCAAGGGCGCCGCGGAGCCGGCGATGTCGCAGATCAGGATCGGCTTGTCGTGCAGCTTCAACTGCCGCCAGGTCAGGATCTCGAAGGTTTCGTCCAGCGTGCCGAGCCCCCCCGGAAGGGTGACGAAGACGTCGGCCATTTCGAACATCCGGCGCTTGCGGCCATGCATGCTGTCGGTGACGATCAGCTCGGCGATTCCCTCATGCGCGACTTCCCGCCGCCGCAGGAAATCCGGGATCACGCCGACTACCGTGCCACCCGCGGTGACGGCGGAGTCGGCCACCGTGCCCATCAGGCCCACATGCCCGCCACCATAGATCAGCCGCAAGCCCTCGGCCGCCAGGCCCCGGCCCAGCTGTTCCGCGGCTTCGCGGAAGATCGGATCGTTGCCGTGACTTGCGCCGCAGAACACGGCAACCGAGTGGATTTCGGGCATCATCGTCTCCTTGAGGAATCCTGCGGCGCAGGACAGGGTGTGTCCCGCGCCGGTGGGCATCGTAAGATTTTTTCCGGGCGCGGGCATGGCCGCCCGTGCCGGGGCGTCCGGCGTGTCGCGATCAATGCGTGCAGGGGGTTGAATGAGTATGGTTTTGACGAAAAGTCGTTTTCTCGGATGGATGGCGGTGGCAGGGCTGGCGCTCGACCCGATGGCCTCGACGGCCATGGCAGCGCCGGAGGACATCATTGCCGCACGTCAGGCGGGCTACAAGCGAATCGGCGAACACACTGCGTCCATCCGCAATGCGGTGGCTGCTGGGCAGGATGTGGCGCCCCTGGCCGGCTTGGCGAAAGAGATCGCCGACTGGGGACGGACCATGCCGACCCTGTTCCCGCCGGGAACCGAGAGCGGCCGCGACACCAAGGCCAGGCCGGCCATCTGGTCCGACCGCGCCAATTTCGACAAGGCGGCCGCCAACCTGGCGACCGAGGCCGACAAGCTGGCGCAGTTGGCGCAAGCCAACGACAAGGACGGATTCGCCCGGCAGTTCAAGGCGACGGGGGCGACCTGCGGCGCCTGCCATACGGCCTATCGCAGCCGTTGAGGCACCGGCCCCCCGATGATGCGGGCATCATCATCGGGGGACGCCATCACACCCGGGTCGCCAGAACCCACACGGCGGTGCCCGCGATCAGCAGGATGACGAGCGCCTTCAACGGGTGCGCCATGCGCGGCGCCGGCGTTGCCGCAGGCAGGCGCTTCTTGCCGGTGATCATCGGCTTGACGAGACTGTGCCGCTTGACCACGGCATAGACGGCGATGGCCGCCAGATGCAGGCCGATCGCCGCCAGCAGGATGTTGAAATTGATCCCGTGAATCTTGGACAGCCAGTCGCTGTCGGCCTTGCTGACGAACTTCATCAGCGGCCCCTCGGTGGCGCCGTCATCGTTCGCGAACAGCCCGGTCCCGGCCTGAACGGACAGCAGCGCGAGCAGGATCACCACCATCCAGCCGCCGGCCGCGCTGTGGCCAACCTGCGTATCCGGCTCGCGCCGGTGCATCCGCCCGAGCTGGCGCAAAGCGGCCAGAGGACTGCGGAGAAAGTGGCTGAACCGCGCCGTGTCGCTGCCGAGGAAGCCCCATGCGATCCGGAAGATCAGCAGCGTCAGGATCGCGTAGCCGGACAGCAGGTGGAGATCCATCCAGCTCAGGCGGGTGCTGACATAGCTGAGAACGACCAGGATCACGAGCAGCCAGTGGAACAGGCGCGTCGGCGCATCCCAGACCCGCATCGGCAAATTCAAAGGCCTGCTTAAATCGCGGAGTGCCATTCCGGCGTATCCTTTCGTGTCGGCACGGCATATCGAATGCCCGGCAGCGTGCCTGCCCAGGGGGGGGGCGAATATGCCCGCAGATGCCGCAGGCCGAACAGGGATATCCGTGCGCCGTTTCGCGGCCGCCGGTAGGCAATGAGACGGGAATTGCGGCTGCCTGCCATTGGTCCTAGTGTCCGGCCCTGGATGTTCGCCCTTGCGAGCTCCTGAATCGGGACACGAGATCAGTAGGATAGTGGCCTGCTTTCCCTGAGATTCGCCTTGCGAAGGCCTGAGGCAGGACACTAGGGTCACAAACATGTCAATGACCGGTTCGAGCGGGCGCCACTTCCCCCGGCCGTTGCCGGCGATCCTCCTGCTCGCCGGCGCGGCGGTTGTCGGTGGCGTGCTCTGGCTGAATCTGGGCCCGCACGGCGGCGCCCCGCCTGCGCCGCCGCCCGCGCCGCCGCCCGCGCCGCAGGCGGCATCCGTCCCCGTGCCGGTGCCTTCGGTGCCGCAAGCCGCCGCGGTAGCTCCCGCAAAGCCTTCCGCGCCCGCGGCCGCCGCGCCGGACACGACGCTTGCTGTCGCGCCGCCCGCGAAGCCGAGCTTCGACATCGTCCGGGTCAGCCCGACAGGCGATGCCGTCATCGCCGGCCGTGCGGCCCCTGGCGCGGATGTCGCCGTGGTGGACAACGGGCGCGAGATCGGCCGCACCCAGGCCGACGCACGCGGGCAATGGGTCATCATTCCCGCGGCACCTCTGGCTGCCGGCGGCCAGGAACTGCAATTGACCGCGCAGCTGCCGGGCGGACCGCAGGTGCAAGGCGACGAACCCGTCGTCGTCGTGCTGCCGCAGCGGCCGGCGGGCACAGCCGAGGCACCCGTGTCCGCGCCGCCACTGGCGGTTCTGATGTCCCCGAATGCGCCGTCGCGCATCCTGCAGGCGCCTGCCGCCTCGCCCGCCACCGGCCAGCGCCTCGGCCTGGAAGTGGTCGACTACGACGATCGCGGCCAGATCCGCTTCTCCGGCACCGCGCCACCGGGCGCGGCGCTGCGTGTCTATATCGACAATGCCCCAGCCGGCGACGCCACCGCCGACGCCAAAGGCCGCTGGACCCTGAAGCCGGCCGCCGCCGTGGCCGCCGGGGATCACAAGCTGCGCATCGACCAGCTGGCGGCGGCCGGGCAGGTGGCCATGCGCATCGAATTGCCGTTCCAGCGCACGGTCATGACGGCGAACGAGATGGCCGACGGCCATGTCGTCGTCCAGCCGCGGCAGAGCCTCTGGCGCATCGCCCGCCGCACCTACGGCCAGGGCACGCAATACACGGTGATCTATGAGGCGAACCGGGATCAGATCCGCAACCCGAACCTGATCTATCCTGGCCAGGTATTCGCGGTCCCCGCCGCGCCCCCGGTGCCGAGTCCGGTCTCGCCGAGCACGTCGAGGTAAGGCGACAGCGCCAGCAGGAACAGCGCCACTTCGCTCACCAGGGCAGTCACCGTGGTCGGGACAGCGAGGGCACGCGCCGCCTTCAGGCCCACCCTGTGATCGGCCAGCAGGTCGAGCTTCCAGCCTGCCGGCAACCGCGTCGCGAGATCGTGCAGCATGTCCAGGACCTGCCCGCGCGGCATCGCCGCCGGGTCGGCGCTGCTGGGCACGCGCCCCAGTGCCATGCCCAGCGCCAGCAGGCCCTCCGGCGCCGCCATCGCGCGCACGGTGAGCTCCACCCGCACCGTCAGCCCCCGCCAGAGCACGCAGAATGTGGGAAAATCCGCCGGCGTGCAGGGCATCAACCGTCCCACCTCGTCGACGGTGAAAGGACCGAGCCTGAACGGCGCATCCAACGGCATCGCGAACCCCCCGCCTTGCGCGACGCCGTGCCGGCGGTCCCGGCCTCGCTTTGTCGCGAACCCACGCCAGTCTTGCCCGGACCTGGTGAAGCATCCATAAACTGAGCGCAGTTTTCGCCAGGATCATCATGGCTTTCGCGTCTTCGCTCCGCCTCGTGCTCGCGCCGCCCCATCCCGCCGGCCGCCCGTTCATCATCGGGGGCGTGATCGTGTTCGTGCTCGGCCTGTTCGTGGCGGACTGGCTGGCCGTGCTCGGTTTGGCCTTCGTTCTGTTCTGCCTGTATTTCTTCCGCGATCCCGAGCGCGTGCCGCCGGGCCGGCCCGGCCTGGTGCTGGCGCCGGCCGATGGCCGGATCGTGTCGATCGCCCCGGCCGCGCCCCCGCCCGAGCTCGATCTCGGCACCGCGCCGCGCTGGCGGGTGGCCATCTTCCTGTCGGTCCTCGATGTGCACGTGAACCGCATCCCCGTGGACGGAACGGTCACGCGCATCGCCTATCGCCACGGCAAGTTCCTCAACGCCAGCCTCGACAAGGCCAGCGTGGACAACGAGCGCAACGCCCTGGCCGTCCGCCTGCCCGACGGCCGCGAGATCGCCGTGGTGCAGATCGCCGGCCTGATCGCGCGGCGCATCCTGTGCCATGTGCGCGAGGGCGACGCCGTCCAGGCCGGCGCCCGCTTCGGCATCATCCGCTTCGGCAGCCGCACCGACATCTACCTGCCGGAAGGCGTGCGTCCCCTGGTCGCGGAGGGTCAGATCATGATCGGCGGCGAGACGGTGATCGCGGATCTCGGATCGTGAGCGCGCCGCGGCCGCGCCCGGTGCCGTTGATGGAATCGCCGATGCGCCGGCTGCACCGGCGGCTGCGCCCGCGCCACCGTCCCCGGTTCAAGGGCCCGTCGTTCAACCGGATGATCCCCAACATCCTGACGATGCTGGGCCTGTGCGCGGGCCTCACCTCGATGCGCTTCGCGCTGGAGGGCCGTTTCGGCGCCGCCGCCGTGGCGATCCTCGTCGCCGCCTGCATCGACGGCCTGGACGGGCGCATCGCCCGGCTGCTGAAGGCGACCTCGCGCTTCGGCGCCGAGTTCGACAGCCTCGCCGACTTCCTCTGCTTCGGCGTCGCGCCGGCCTTCGTGCTGTATCTCTGGTCGCTGCAGACAGTCCACGGCTACGGGTTCATGCCGTGCCTGATGTTCGCGGTCTGCATGGCCCTGCGCCTGGCGCGCTTCAACGCCGCCCTCGATTCCGGGCCGCATCCGGCCTATGCGTACAACTTCTTCACCGGCGTTCCGGCGCCGGCCGGCGCCGGGCTTGCCCTGTTCCCGCTTTTCGTCGGCCTGGAAGCGAAATCGATGGGGTGGGGCTGGCTGCTCGCCGCCGCCCAGTCGGCCCCGTTCGTCGCCGCCGTGCTCGTCGGCACCGCATTGCTGCTGGTCTCGACGCTGCCGGTCTGGAGCTTCAAGAACTTCAAGGTCCCCGCGGAATACGTGCTGCCGCTGCTGCTGGGCACCGGGCTGTTCGCCGCCCTGCTGGTGGCCGATCCGTGGGCGGCACTTGCCGCCGGCGGCCTCATCTATGTCGGAATGCTCCCGTTCAGCGCCCGCAGCTTCCACCGCCTCCAGCGCGAAGCCGAGGAGGATGCGGAGCCGGAGAGCGAGGCGAGCGCGTAGAACGCGGCCGGCGCGCCGGACATCGCTTCATACCAGCGGCCATGAAGAATGACCGCTGGCACGAGTCGTTATTTTGCGCGCCGCCGCCCACCAAGCCCGCGACAGGCACGCGCTTGCGTGCCGCAAGCGGATCGGCGCGCGATACCAACGGCCCTTGACGATGGAAGGGTCATCGTCAAGGACCGTCGGTATCAGTTCCGGCTCCCCTGCTTGTTGTCCGCCGGGGGGACCGCGGCCGGGGATTTGCTGCCGGCCGGTTGGTCGAAGATCCCGAAGATGCCGCGCAGGAATCCCGGCGTCAGCGCCGCCAGCGGGTTCACCGTCACGGACGGGTCGTTGCAGTTCCCTTGCACCGTGTAGGTCGCGGCGAACAGGCCACCGCCGCGTTCGGGGCTGAACAGCCGCCCGACCAGGGGGATGTGGCCCAGCAGGGTGTTGAAGAAATAGGCGGGCACGATGGTGCCCTGGACGTCACAGCTTTCCTTGGCCAGGTCCAGCCGCCCTTTTGCCGTCATGCCCAAGGACGGGTTGAAGGCACGGGCATCGTTCAGTTCCAGGTTGTCCCCGACCAGCCGGAATGGCGCCACCAGATGGTCGAAGCCGAGGCCTGGCCCTTGCACCGCGGCGACGAGGCCATACAGCGTCATGGCCTGCAGCAGCTTCGCCAGCGCCGGCGCCTTGCGCATGTGGAAATCGGTGATCTCCGCCGTCCCGGACAGCGGATTGTCCGGCCTGGCATCGTCGTAGCTGCCGGACAGCGTCATCAGCCCGCCTTGCATGCTGTCGACGACATCCAGCGCCCGCAGCAGACCGCCGGCGTCCTTCGTGGTGCCGGACAGATGGCGGCCTCCGGGGGCCGGCGTGATGGACAGATCGAACGGCGCTGCCGCGGTGCGGCCGCTCACCGAGGCCTGACGGGTGATGCGGCCGTCGTTGTCGGCGGCCACGACGACGCCCGACAGGGTGCGGCCGTCGCCGAGCACCACCCGGTCGAACTGCGCATCCAGCGACCAGGGCGGCCCCGGCTGCGAATCGGCGGGCTTGGGCGGCGTGCTGGCGTGCCGCTCGAACTGGGACGACACATCCAGGCTGGGGCCGGAGGCGCTGATCATCCAGGGCGCGCCGGGGCGGGCGGGCCAGCGGACATCCCCCTGCAGGTCCGTCGTCTTGCCCAACACCAGCCGTGGCAGGCGGGCGCGTACGGGCTTGCCGTCGGCGAACTCGATGCGGGCGTCGAGATCGATGCCTTCGCCCTGGATCTGCAGCCGGTCGATCGCGGCCAGCCGGTCACCGGCCAGGACCACGTGCATGTCGGCCGAGGCCGGGCGGCCGGCGGGCTTCTTCCAGTTGAGGCGGGCCAGCTGCATCGTCGTGCCGGCGAGATCGGCCCGCACGGTTATTTCGCCGCGGCCGTCGCGGCGCGCCTGCACGTTCGCCTGCACCGCGGCCGAGCCCGAGACCAGGCCGCCGGTCGCCAGCCCCGCCGCCTCCGCCTGGCGGGCATCGACGGTGCCGGAAACCGACACCTTCTGCAGGACCTGCGACGGCGGCCCGCTGCGGAAATCCATCTCCACCTGATATTTCGTGGGGATGCCGGCGATGTCGCCGGTGCCGGTGATCTTCAGGTCGTCGTTGCTGGCCCGCAGCTCCAGGGTTCCGTTGTCAAGGTCGCGGCCGACCGCGACGCCGCCCAGATGCAGGTTGCGCAGGCGCGCGGTGGCGGCGATGCGCAGATCATCGATCGATACGTCGTCCTGCAGCGGCAGGCGGGTGACGGTGAGATGGCCCGCGAACTGACCCGCAGGGTCGCGCATCTCGATCGGGTGCCGGTCGAGCAGCCGCAGCTTGGGGTGGCGCAGCAAAGCGAGAACGTCGGACACCGGCCCTGACATGTCGCCCTCGATATCCGCGAACTGGTCGTGCGCGGCAAGGCCGGACAGGCGCACGCTGCCGGCCTGAAGGGCGATCCCGCCCCGCGCGCCGCCAGCCTGCCGGCCGGACTGGACGGCGATCTCGATCAGGTCCGGGGTGCGGAACGACAGGTACGCCTCGCCATGCTCGATCGGCGGCACGGGGCGCAGCCAGTGCACGGTCACGTCATGGCCCTCGATGCCGCCGGATATCGCGGTCAATTCGGCATCGGAGAGATCCTCGGGCGCGGTGAGCGAAAGCTCCACGCGGCCGTTGCGGGCGATGCCCGCGGTGATGTTGGTGGTGATCCACGGCTTGGTGCCGGGGCCGCCGATGCCGTCCGGCCATAGCGTCGCAAGATCGGCGAAGGCGACCTGGTCCAGTTCCACACCTACCGTCGCACGCACCTGCCCGCCCGCACGTTCGGCCTTGACCTGGCCCGTGAGCACGCTGACGGGCCCGTCCTCGCGCGGGACCACCTCGGCGCGCACCAGCCGGGCCTCCAGCGCCGACAGCGAACCGGCGAGATCGACCGTGGCGCCGACCAGCGACACCTGGCCGCGCCCGATGCGGATCGCACCCTTGCCCAGGCGCGCCTGCAACCTGGCCCCCGCGAGCGCGAGATCGGCGCCGATCTCGGCCGAGCCGGTCAGCACCACCGGGACATCGAGCGCCGCCAGGTCGGCCAGGGCAGGGGCGGCGGCGGCAAGCGCGGCGGGCCGGATCTGCGTCAACTCCCCGCTGACCGCGATGCTGCCGCCATTGCCCGGCAGCGCGGCTCGCAGGGTGAGTTGCGCGGTCTGGTCGGCGAGGGCGAGGCCGATGACGGCGGTCCCGTCGGCCCCGCCGCGCCGGCGGCGCAGCACGTCGAGGTCGATATACGGCGCCCGCCACTGCACGCCGAGCTGGCGATCGACCACGGTCATCGCCGCATCGCGGATGCGAAAGCGCTGCAACTGGCTCCAGCGGGACCCGCTGGCGGCGAAATCGGACTGGCGTGGCCGCGACAATTCGGCGAGCGCGCTGGCCACGACGTCGGCGGCGGACGGCCCGGCCGGGGGCGGTTGGTCGGTGGCGTTGTCCGTGGCCGCGTCGGTCAGGCTGCCGAGATCGAGCGTCACCCTGCCATCGGCCGCACGCAGCACGCGCACGCGGAGGCCCTCGACCTCGATCGCGCGCGGCACCACCCGCCCGAGCAGCAGCGAGCCCACGGACAGCGAGACCTCCGCGCGTGGAATGCGGGCGATGCGGCCGCCTTGCGCGTCGGTCGCCGCGATATCGGTCAGCAGGATGTCCAGCGGCCGGTCGACGCCGCGGCTGAATCCCTCCCATGCCAGCGCCGCGGAGCCGATAACGAGGCGGGTAGGGCCGCCATCCGCGTTGGCCGCGGCTTCCAGGCGGCGCGTCAGCCAGGACAGCTCCAGCGGCCCGCTCGACAGCCGCCACGTCAGTACGCCGACGCCGAAGGCGGCGAGCACGATCAGCGCCACCAGCAGTTGCAGGATGCGGTGCAGCAGCCGCCCGGTGCGCAGCACCGCTTGACCGGCGAGCGCCCTCACGGCCAGCCTGCCGGATCATGGTCACGACCCTTGAAAAGCGCTTCACCCTCCCCGCCACCTGGCCCCTCCCGGCCGATGCCGAGGCCGCCGGGCGGTTGCGCGAGCATTACGAAAGCCTCGGCCGCACCGAGGCGCGGTTCGCGCGCGGCGCCGGCGGCGCGTTGCTGCGCAGCCTCGGCGGCAACAGCCCGTTCCTCGCCGAACTGGCGGCGCGGGAGGTGGCGACGGTCCGGCTCGTGGCGCAGGCGGGGCCCGGCGTCGCGGTCGAACGGGCGATGGCCGCATTGGCCGCGGTGCCGCCCACGGCGCCGCGCGCGCGGGTGGCCGCCGCACTCCGCCAGGCCAAGCGCATCGTCGCCCTGGCCACGGCCATCGCCGATATCGGCGGCATCTGGCAGCTCGACCGGGTCACGGCGGCGCTGACGGATCTGGCCGAGGCGGCATTGCGGCTGTCGGTCGCGCATCTGCTGCGGGCCGGGCATGACAGCGGGGAGTTGCGGCTGCCGAATCCTGACGATCCGGCACGCGGATCGGGCTTCACGGTGTTGGGCATGGGCAAGCTCGGCGCCCGCGAGTTGAACTATTCCAGCGATGTCGACCTCATCCTGCTGCAGGATCCGGAATCGGGTATCTACCACGGCGATTCCGCCGGTGCGTTCTTTACACGGATCGCTCGCGGCCTTGTGGGATTGATGGAGACCCGCGACGCCGACGGCTACGTGTTCCGCACCGACCTGCGGCTGCGCCCAGACCCGGCGGCGACCCCGCCCTGCATCGCCCTGCCGGCCGCCATCGCCTATTACGAAAGCATGGGCCAGAACTGGGAGCGCGCGGCCATGCTGAAGGCGCGCCCGGTGGCCGGAGACATCGCGCTCGGGGCCGAGTTCCTCGACGCGATCCGTCCCTTCGTCTGGCGCCGGCACCTCGATTTCGCCGCGGTCGCCGACATCCACGCGATGAAGCGGCGCATCGACGAGCACAAGGGAACCGCGCTCGGCGCGCACACCCATGCCGCCACGCGCATCCTCGGCCACAACGTCAAGCTGGGCCGTGGCGGCATCCGCGAGATCGAGTTCCTGGCGCAGACGCTGCAACTGGTCTGGGGCGGCCGCGACCCGACGCTGCGCACGCCGCGCACGCTGGAGGCGCTGCGGCTGCTGGCGCGGGGCGGCCACCTGTCCCGCCGCGCCGCCGGCGAGCTGGCCAGCGCCTATCGCTTCCTGCGCCGGGTGGAGCACCGGCTGCAGATGGTCGCCGATCGGCAGACCCACGTGCTGCCGGACAGCCCCGACCAGATGGAGCGCTTCGCCGTGTTCATGGGTTACGCGAGCGCCGATGCCTTCGCCACGGTGCTGCTGCGGCATCTGATGCGGGTCCAGGCGCGCTATGGCGAAGTGTTCGAGGACGTGCCCGAGGAGGATCAGAACGGCGCGCCGCCGGCGCTCGATTTCCGTGGCGTCGGCGACCTGCCGGAGGCGACCGTCGTGGCCCTGCGGGGCATGGGATACGACAATCCGGCCGCCGTCATTGCCGCGGTGCGAAGCTGGCAGGCGGGACGGGCGAGGGCGCTGCGCTCGCTGCGGGCGCGCGAGCTGATGAACACGGTGCTGCCGCGCCTGCTGGTCGCGCTGTCGCGCCAGGCGCAGCCCGATGCCGCGTTCGCCCGGTTCGACGCCTTCCTGGGCCGGCTGCCGGCCGGTGTGCAATTGCTGTCGCTGTTCCAGCGCAACCCGTCGCTGATGGACCGGGTGGCCGCGGTGCTCGGCGCTTCGCCCTCGCTCGCCGACCACCTGGCGCGAACGCCGTCGGCGCTGGAGGGCCTGCTGTCGCCGGAAGCGCAGCCGGATTGCGACCGCCTGCTGCGCAGCCGCCTGGCCGACGCGCGGACGCTGGAGGACGCGATCACCATCATCCGCACCACCGTGCGCGAGGAGGAGTTCTCGATCTCGGTGGCGACCATGGAAGGGCGCATGGATATCGACGCCGCCGGCCTCGCGCGCACCGCCCTGGCCGACGCGGCGCTGGCCATGCTGCTGCCGCGGGCGCTGGACGATTTCGCCGAACGTTACGGGCGGGTTCCCGGCGGCACGATGGCCGTGGTGCTGCTGGGCAAGGCCGGCAGCCGCGAGATGATGGCGGGCTCCGACCTGGACCTTATGCTGATCTACGACCATCCGGAACGCAGGCATGAGAGTGTCGGCCCGCGCCGGCTTCCCGCCAGCCAGTGGTTCATCCGCGCCGTGCACGCCTACATCGCCGCCGTCACCGCCCCCGACGCGGAGGGGCCGATGTTCGCCGTGGACATGCGGCTGCGCCCCTCCGGCAACAAGGGGCCGGTTGCGGTCTCGCTGTCGGGCTTCGAGCGCTACCACGCCGAGGATGCCTGGACCTGGGAGCGCATGGCGCTGACGCGGGCGCGCGTGGTCGCCGGGCCGCCGCGGCTGCGCCGGCGCATCGAGGCGGCGATCCGCAAGGCCCTGGCCTCCGCCGGCGACCCGAAGCAGATCCGCGCGGACGCCGCGGCGATGCGCGCGAGGCTGCTGCGCGACTTGCCGCCATCCGGGCCGTGGGACGTGAAGCTGCGGCCGGGCGGGCAGATCGAGGTGGAGTTCGTGGCCCAGACCCTGCAGCTCGTGCACGCCGCGGCGCTTGCGGAGCTTCCCAGCACCACCACGCGCGAGGCGCTGGCGCGGCTGGCCAAGGCGGGATTCCTGCCGGAGGCGGATGCGGCGTTGCTGACCAGGGCGGACCGGCTGTGGCGGACGGTGCAGGGGCTGTTGCGCATCACCTATGGCCGCGCGCCGGCCGAGAAGCTGTCCGATGCCGCCGCCGCCGCCCTGCTGCGGGCGGCGCAGGCGGCCGGCGCCGATGCGGTTGACTTGCCCGGGCTGCACGCCACCTTGGACGCGGTCGCGCGGGATGTCCGCGCGACCTTCATCCGGCATGTGGGGGAGATCGAGATATGAGCGAAACGGCGATCGAGCTGGCGGAGGGGGACCAGGCGCCCGCCTTCACCATGCCGGCGACCGGCGAGCGGACCGTCAGCCTCAAGGCGCTGAAGGGCAAGCCGTTCGTCCTGTATTTCTACCCCCGCGCCGACACCCCCGGCTGCACCAAGGAAGCCTGCGCCTTCCAGGAGGCGCTGCCGCAGCTCGGCAGGATCGGAATCGACGTCATCGGCGTGTCCAAGGACAAGATGAAGGCGCTGGAGAAGTTCGCGGAGAAATACGGGCTCACCTTCCCGCTGGCCTCCGACGAGATCGCCGGGGTTGCCGAATCCTATGGCGTGTGGGTCGAGAAATCGATGTACGGCCGGAAATACATGGGCATGGACCGCGCGACCTTCCTGATCGACGCGCAGGGCCGCATCGCCAGGATCTGGCGCAAGGTGAAGGTGCCCGGCCACGCCAAGGAGGTGATGGCGGCCGCCCAGGCGCTGAAATAGCGCGGCATCATGCCAGGGGTCGTGAAGAATCGGCCCTGGCACCGGTCTTCAGGCATGCAACAACTGACCAAAGGCGAAGCTGCCCATGGGCGGCTCGCAACTCTCATTCTCTGAACGTCGGCCTCCTCTTCTGCGGTCAGCGACCGACCAATTGCGCCAGGTTCGGGGGATAACGATCCCCTTGTACGGTGATGTTGGAGAGCGCGCCGTCGATGTCGCGCAGATCGCCGGGCGTCAGTTCGACGGCGGCCGCTGCGAGGTTCTCCGCGAGACGGTGCAACTTCGTGGTGCCGGGGATCGGCACGATCCACGGCTTCTGCGCCAGCAGCCAGGCGATTGCGATCTGGGCGGAGGTCACCTGCTTCCGGGCCGCGATTTCGCCGAGCCGATCAACCAGTGCCTGGTTCGCCTTTCGAGCCTCGGGCGTGAAGCGGGGAACGATGTTGCGGAAGTCTTTGCTGTCGAACGTCGTGTTCTCGGTGATCGCGCCTGTGAGGAAGCCTTTGCCCAGCGGGCTGAAGGGGACGAAGCCGATCCCGAGTTCCGCGAGCGTCGGCAGGACCTCCGCCTCCGGCTGCCGCCACCACAGGGAGTATTCACTCTGAAGGGCCGTGACCGGCTGAACCGCATGAGCGCGCCGGATCGTCTGCACGCCGGCTTCGGACAATCCGAAGTGCCTGACCTTGCCTGCCTGGATCAGCTCCTTGACCGCGCCGGCAACGTCCTCGATCGGCACGTTCGGATCGACGCGGTGCTGATAGAGGAGGTCGATGACATCGGTCTTGAGCCGCTTGAGCGAGGCCTCGGCGACCCGCTTGATGTGCTCCGGCCGGCTATTCGTGCCACTCTGCCCGCCGCTCGCATCGAATTCGAAGCCAAACTTCGTTGCGATCACGACCTGCGCGCGGACAGGCGCAAGAGCTTCGCCGAGAAGCTCCTCGTTCTTGTAGGGACCATAGGCCTCGGCAGTGTCAAAGAATGTGACGCCATGCTCGAAGGCCGAGCGGATCAGTTTGATCGCCTCCTGCGTATCCGTGGCCGGACCATAGCCATAGCTCAGTCCCATGCAGCCGAGGCCGATGGCCGAAACCTCCAGGCCGTTGCTGCCAAGTTTGCGCTTTTGCATGTGTTCTTCTCTATGAATGGAGAATCAGTGGGACGTCAGGATCGGTATTGTTCGTCGCTGACCTTTTCCATCCAGTCGACGGCCGAGCCGTTGAGCTTCTCCTGGATGGCGATATGGCTCATGGCCGTGGTCGCCGTCGCCCCGTGCCAATGCTTCTCGCCGGGCGCAAACCAGACCACGTCACCCGGCCGGATTTCCTCGATTGACCCGCCTTCGCGTTGGGCCCAGCCGCAGCCGGACGTGACGATCAGGGTCTGACCGAACGGATGGGTATGCCACGCCGTGCGCGCGCCGGGCTCGAAGGTGACCAGGGCGCCCGCAACACGGGCCGGATCGGGCGGGCTGAACAGCGGATCAATACGCACCGCTCCGGTAAAATACTCCGCCGGTCCTTTGTCTGAAGGACGTGAACCACTTCTCTTTATTTCCATTTTCTACCCTATTGCGTCTCTGAGCTCTGGATGGACTTCTGATTTTCCATCAGCGGGTGGATCGCTATTTAGCATTTCCGGCGATATGCGATTAGATGACAAAATGCGCATAGACCTATGAGACAGATTCACGAATGGTCCGGGAAAACGTGAACGACCTCCTCGCCTTCCTTGCGGTCGCGAGGGAGCGGAGTTTTACCAGGGCAGCCGCCAAGCTCGGCGTCTCTCAGTCGGCGTTGAGCCACACCATCCGAGGCCTGGAAGCCCGGCTCGGCCTCAGGCTCCTGACCCGCACCACACGCAGCGTCGCGCCGACCGAGGCGGGCGAGCGCCTGCTCCGGACCGTGGGCCCCAGGTTCGATGAGATCGACGCGGCGTTGGCCGCGCTGAGCGAACTGCGGGAGAGGCCTGCCGGCACCATCCGCATTACGACCGGCGAGCACGCGGCCGAGGCGATCCTCTGGCCTGTCCTGGCGAAGCTCCTGCCTGACTACCCCGACGTCAGCGTGGAGGTCATCATCGACTATGGCCTGACGGATATCGTCGCCGCGCGCTATGACGCCGGCATCCGCCTCGGCGAGCAGGTGGCGAGGGATATGGTCGCGGTGCGCATCGGGCCGGACATGCGCATGGCCGTCGTCGGTGCGCCTTCCTATTTCACCCGACGGGCAAAGCCGCAGACGCCGGAGGACCTGACCGACCACAGCTGCATCAATCTCCGTCTGCCGACCTATGGCGGGCTCTACGCCTGGGAGTTCAAGAAAGGCGAGCGCGAGCTGAAGGTGCGGGTCGAAGGGCAGTTGGTGTTCAACAACATCGCCCTGAGACTGAACGCGGCGCTGGCCGGGTTGGGGCTGGCATACATGCCCGAGGATCAAGTGCGGGCGCAGCTTGCCGACGGACGGCTCATCCGGGTCCTTGCCGATTGGTGTTCGTCTTTTTCAGGCTACCATCTCTATTACCCAAGCCGCCGACAACCCACGCGAGCCTTCGCCCTGCTCGTCGATGCGCTTCGTTTCCGCGATGCTCGCCGGGCGGTGCAAAAACGCTGACTTCTGCGCCACGCCTATACCGGCAGTGCCACCGCCTGCCTTGCCGTCTGGCTGGGCACATCCGTCTTGGCGTTCTGGACCCCTTCGATGCGGCTGAGGCGCTCGGACTGAAAGCGCCGGGCGTCGCTGATGTCCGCTGATGATGGAGCGGTCATCATCAAGGGCCGCTTGTATCAGGCGGCCCGGCGCGCCGCCCGCACCAGCGTGGGCTGGCGGCGCCGGAATGCCCGGCGCAAGGCGGCCAGCACGAAGACGGCGGCGCCGGCGAGCAGCACCTCGACCGCCGGCCGCGGGCCGAAGGTGACATCGAGGTTCGCCAGCAGCACGCGCTGCGCGTTCGCTCCGGTCGCCAACCCGTACCATGCGGTCTCGATGCCGGCCGTGAGCACGGCGGCGGCCACCGCGAGCGCCGGCAGCAGCCACAGCTTCGTCTGCCACCGTCTGGGGGCCAGGCGCCACAGCATCAGCCAGAAGTACAGGCCGGCCGCGAACACCGCGGCGGTCACGTCGGATTTCGCCTGCAGGAAATAGTGGAACAGCGCCAGCACGGCCAGCGCGAACACCACCCGGTGCAGCTTCTTCCAGTTGCGCCCGAGCCGCTTTTGCCAGCCATCCGTCGACGTGGCCGCCAGCACGAACAGCCCGGTCATCGCGACGAAGCCGATGGTGAGGTAGAACCGCAGCGCGATCTCGCTGGCGACCGTCAGCAAGTGCCATTTCTGGTCAACGCAATAGAGGGTCAGGTGCGCGGCGGCATAGCAGGCGGTGGTGACGCCGAGCATGCGCCGCAGCAGCACCACGCGCGGCCAGTCCAGCACCGCGCGCGCCGGCGTGACCGCAAGCGTGATCAGCAGGAAGCGGACGGTCCAGTCGCCAAGGCCATGGATCACCTCGGTGATCGGCCGGCCGCCGAGGTCCTGCATGGCCCAGCGCGCGGCCAGCGTCAGCCCCGGCCACAACACCAGCACCAGCGTCGTCGCCTTCAGGGCCGAGAAGCGCCCGCCGTGATCGCGCCAAAGCGAAGTGATCCGCATTTCCCCACCCTAACCGCCACCAACCGGGCACGCACGTTACGTCTGACACACCACGGCGGATGCACGTTACAGGCCCGCGGCGGCAGGAACAGCACGCAGGGCCAAGGCGCCGGTCCAAAGCCCGCTTTCGCCGCCCCCGACCATCACTTCATTGCAAGTTTCGTTGCCTTGGACGCTCCAGGAGGCCGAATGTGGTCGCCGGAAGACCAGGCCTCCGGGGATTCCCGTTCAAGAGGACAGATCGCGTTGGATGCGCTGCTGGCGCTGGGCCTTCTTCTGACGATGGCCTCCCAATTCCGGCTCGGCGGCCTGCCGATCGGGCCTGGCGAGATGTGCCTGGTGATCTGGGTTCTGTTGGCGTTGGTCCGCGAGGTGGCCCGTCTCGGTCCGCCGCTGACGATCCCGCTGTCGCGGATGTTGATCTTCTGGGCGCTGTTCGCCTTCGCCGAGACGCTGGGCACGCTGACCGCCCTTGCGATCCAGGACGTTCACGATCCCGTCTGGTTCCTGCACGACGTCATGGCCTATCCGCTCGTGGCAGCCGTCAGTTGCCTGAGCGTGGCAGGGCTCGATGCCGGCGCGCGTTTGCACCGGGTCGGCTGGATCCTGTTGGCGCTCGGGGCCGCGTTGCTCACGCCGCAGCTTGCCGGAGCCTGGGGGCTGGTCGACCTCCCGATCATCGACCCCTGGTTCGGGGACCGGTTCCGGGGCTGGTCCAACAACCCGAACCAGCTGGCGCTGCTGTGCGCGGTGCTCGTGCTTCTGGCGCTGCATCTGGCCGACACGGCAACGCGGCGCGGGGAGTGGATCGGCGCCGTGGCGTGCGCGATTCCGCCGCTCTTCATTGGCCGGGCGACGAAGACGGACACGTTCACGTTCGCGCTCATGGCGGCCGGGCCGGTCTTTCTTGCCATCAAGATGCGGGTCTGGCTCGTCTCGCGAGAGCGGAAGATGATGCTGCGGCCCAGGGTCGCGCTGCTCGCCGTCACCACCGCGCCGTTGCTGCTGGCCTCGCTCGTCCCGTTCGGCCTTTCCGCCGTCGCCGACTCGCAGAGCCTGGCCATGGGATTGATGAAGAACGGCGGCAAGGAGGCCGCGGCGGAGGCCGACACGCGGCTTGAGCTCTGGCGCGAAGCCATCAGCCGGGGGATCGAGGCCGGGATGCTCGGCCTGGGGCCAGGACCACATCTGCCAATTCCGTCGTCCATCGTGACGGCACGGCAGACCGAGCCGGGTCTGGACACCGGCGATCACCCGACGCCGAACGGCATGCCGAACTTCGAGGCCCATAACACGCCGCTCGATCTCTTCACCCAGGGGGGTGTCATTGCCGTCCTGGGCTTCGTCTGGCTGATGGCGACGGCCTTCGCCGTCTCCTACCGGGCCCGGGTCGCCGGGCTCACCGCGCTGCTGTGCGGACTCGGGGTCTTCAGTCTGACCAACCTGGTCGTCCGCGTTCCGATCTTCTGGTTCGTGGTGGCGCTCTGCCTTGTCGCGGAGGCGCGGATCGGCCCGACGCCCGCGGCACCGCGATCACGCCCCTTGGCATTGCGCTAGTGTCCTGCCCCCGAAGTTCGCCGCATCTTGCGGCGGACGCAGGGGCCAGCAGGCCACAGAAAACAAAGGGCTAGTGTCCTGAATCTGAAGTTCGCCACCTATGCGAACTTCAGATTCAGGACACTAGGTGCGTTGCGCGCCGCCATGCCACGGACGGAGCCCCGGCTGCGCGTTCTTCCCCTCTCCCGCCAGCGCCTGGAACTCCGCTTCCAGCGCGGTGGTGGCGACGTCATGCAGCCAGTGCGCCGGCAGGTCGACGGCGCGGACGAGCAGTGACTTGTAGGTGTCGCGCGGGATTTCGACGGCGCCGAACTGGGTCAGGTGCTCGGTGACGAACTGGGTGTCGAGAAGGCGGAATCCCCCCAGGCGCAGCCGTGCGACCAGGTGGACGAGCGCCACCTTCGAGGCGTCCCGGGCGCGGCTGAACATGCTCTCGCCGAAGAACGCCCCGCCGACGGCAACGCCGTACAGGCCGCCGACCAGCCTGCCGCCCTGCCGGCACTCCACCGAGTGCGCATGGCCCAGGACATGCAGTTGCGTGAACAAATGCTCGATCTGCGGGTTGATCCAGGTGTCCTCGCGGCCCGGGGACGCTGCGGCGCAGCCGGCGATGACGGCGCGGAAGTCACGGTCCACCGCGACCTCGAACGTGCCGGACAGCACCGTGCGCCGCAGCCGGCGCGGCAGGTGGAAGCCCTCCAGCGGCAGCACGCCGCGCATTTCCGGGTCGAGCCAGTAGAGGCGGTCGCTGCGGCGGGTCTCAGCCATGGGGAACAGCCCGGCCCGGTAGGCACGCAGCATCAGTTCCGGCGTGATCTCGAAGGATCGTTGCGACATGGGGGCAGTTTGCCGAAATCCAGGCCGCGGGGCTATGGCCGCGGGATTACGTCGCCGCGACGAAGCGCTCGAGCCAGTGGATCGTATAGTCGCCCGCCTGGAATTGCGGGTCCTCGACGATGCGCTGGTGCAGCGGCAGGGTGGTCTTGATGCCGACCACCGCGAACTCCGCCAAGCTGCGCCGCAGCCGTGCGATCGCTTCGGCGCGGCTGGGGGCATGCACGATCAGCTTGGCGATCATGCTGTCGTAGTAGGGCGGCACGACATACCCGGCGTAGAGGGCCGAATCCACGCGCACCCCAAGCCCGCCCGGGGCGTGGAACGCGGTGACGCGGCCGGGGGTCGGGGTGAAGGTTTCCGGGTCTTCCGCGGTGATCCGGCACTCGATCGCGTGGCCGGTGAAGGTCACGTCGGACTGGGTGTAGCCGAGGTCCTGGCCGGCGGCGATGCGGATCTGCTCGCGCACCAGGTCCACCCCGCAGACCATCTCGGTCACCGGGTGCTCCACCTGCAGGCGGGTGTTCATCTCGATGAACGCGAACTGCCCGTCCTGGTAGAGGAATTCGAGCGTGCCGGCGTTGCGGTAGCCCAGCTGCGACAGCGCGGCGGTGACGGTCGCCCCCAGGGCGTCGCGCGCCGCGGCGGTGAGCGCCGGCGAGCCGGCCTCTTCCAGCAGCTTCTGGTGGCGGCGCTGCAGGCTGCAGTCGCGCTCGCCGAAATGGACCACGTTGCCGTGGCTGTCGGCCAGGATCTGCAGCTCGATATGGCGCGGGCGGTCGAGGTATTTCTCGATATAGACCGCGTCGTTGCCGAAGGCGGCGCGGGCCTCGGCGCGGGCGACGCGCCATGCCTCCTCCAGCCCGTCGGCGCTGCTCGCGACCTTCATGCCGCGCCCGCCACCGCCGGCGGCCGCCTTGATCAGCACGGGATAGCCGATGCGGGCGGCAACCCGCGCCGCCTCGTCCATGTCGGCCACCTCGCCGTCGGAGCCGGGGACCAGCGGCACGCCCAGCGACGCCATGGCGGACTTGGCGGCGATCTTGTCGCCCATCATGCGGATATGCGCGGCGGACGGGCCGATGAAGGTCAGGCCATGCGCCTCCACCATGTCGGCGAAGGCGGCATTCTCGGACAGGAAGCCGTAGCCCGGATGGATCGCGTCGGCGCCGGTGATGCTGGCGGCCGACAGCAGCGCGGGCACGTTCAGATAGGAATCGCGTGCCGGCGGCGGGCCGATGCACACGCTCTCGTCGGCCAGGCGCACATGCATCGCCTCGGCATCGGCGGTGGAATGGACGGCGACGGTGGGGATGCCAAGCTCGCGGCAGGCGCGCTGGATGCGCAGCGCGATCTCGCCGCGGTTGGCGATGAGGATCTTCTGGAACAAGCGGCTATTCCAGGATCATCAGCGGCTGACCATATTCCACTGGCGCGCCGGCGGTCACCAGGATGCGGGTGACGACGCCGTCCTTCGGGGCCTTGATCTGGTTGAAGGTCTTCATCGCCTCGATCAGCAGCAGGGTCTGCCCGGCCGTGACCGCCTGCCCGGACGCGACGAAGGGCTGCGCCCCAGGCTCGGGCGCCAGATAGGCGATGCCGACCATGGGGCTGAGCACGGCGCCGGGATGCGATGCGTCGTCCGGCTCTGCCGCCACCGGCACGGGCACGGCGGCAGCCGCCACCGGCGCCACCGCCACGGTCGCCGCGGCCACGGGCGCGGGGGCGCGGACCACGCGGATCCGGCCTTCCTTGCCCTCGATCTCGATCTCGGTCAGGCCGGTGTCGGCAAGGATGACCGCCAGCGACCGCACGGCCTCGGCGTCGAAGGGAAGTGACGTCACGGGCGCTCCTCCAGCAGTTCGGCCATGGCCGTCAGCGCCAGGGCATATCCGGTGACACCCAGGCCGCAGATGACGCCGACGGCGGCCTTGGAGACGTAGGAGTGCTGGCGGAACTCCTCGCGGCGATGGATGTTGGTCACGTGCACCTCGATCACCGGCAGCTCGCTGGCCAGCAGCGCGTCCATCAGCGCGATCGAGGTGGTGGTGTAGCCGGCGGGGTTGATCACGATGCCGGCCGCCCGCCCGCGGCATTCCTGCACCCAGGACACCAGCTCGCCTTCGCCGTTGGTCTGGCGGAAATCGATGGCCAGTCCGAGCTCCTCGGCGGTTTCGGCGCACAACGCCTCGACATCGTCGAGGGTGGCGCGGCCGTACACATGCGGCTGCCGCAGACCCAACATGTTCATGTTGGGCCCGTTCAGCACGGCGATCAGCGGCAGGGGGGGTGTCGACATGTGCTGTCGCCTAGCATGTCGGACCGTGTCGCTTCAATGCGCCCATCGCTGCCGGGCGCGCGGCGCAGATCCGCCCGCCGCGCCGGCAGAATGCGCGGCGGGGCTTTCTTGTTCACGGCGGCAGGGATGCCCATAGTGGTCACATGGACGACGCACTGACCCTGACCCTGAACGGAGAACACCGGGCCTTCGAGACGCCGCTGACGGTCGCGGGCCTGCTTGCGCGCATCGGGCTCGACACGCGCAAGGTCGCGGTCGAGCGCAACGAGGAGATCGTGCCCCGGTCGGCCTATCCACAGACCTGGCTGGAGTCGGGCGATTCGTTGGAAATCGTGCATTTTATCGGTGGAGGCTGACATGGACGGCATCACTGGAACGGCTGCGCTCGTTGCGGGCGCCGAGGATGTCTGGACCGTCGCGGGGCGGAATTTCCGCTCGCGCCTGGTGGTCGGCACCGGCAAGTACAAGGACCTGGAGGAGACCGCGGCGGCGATCGAGGCGAGCGGGGCCGAGATGGTCACCGTGGCCGTGCGCCGGGTGAACCTGTCCGACCCCAACGCGCCGATGCTGCAGGATTACGTCGATCCCAAGAAATACACCTACCTGCCCAACACCGCCGGCTGCCACACCGCCAGGGATGCGGTCCGCACCCTGCGCCTGGCCCGCGAGGCCGGCGGCTGGAACCTGGTGAAGCTGGAGGTCCTGGGCCCGCCGCCGCATCTGTACCCGGACATGGCCGCGACCTTCGAGGCGGCGGAGGCGCTGCTCAAGGACGGGTTCGAGGTGATGGTCTATTGCTCCGACGATCCGGTGGCGGCGAAGCGGCTGGAGGACATGGGCTGCGTGGCCATCATGCCGCTGGGCGCGCCGATCGGCTCGGGCCTGGGCATCCAGAACCCGGCGATGATCTCCATGCTGATCGAGCAGACGAAAGTGCCGCTGCTGGTGGATGCCGGCGTGGGTACCGCGTCCGATGCCGCCATCGCCATGGAGCTGGGCTGCACGGCGGTGCTGCTCAATTCGGCCATCGCGCATGCCAAGGACCCGGTCCGGATGGCGCGGGCGATGAAGCTGGCGGTGGAGTCCGGGCGGCTGTGCCATCTCGCCGGCCGGATGCCGCGGCGCATGGGCGCCGACCCGTCGAGCCCGCTTACCGGACTGATCCGCTGACGCTCTCCCGCCGCTCGGCCTGCAGCTCCAGGGCGGAGTTCAGCTCCGCCCCGGCCAGCACGGCATAGGCCGACACCCAGAACCACAGCATCACGCCGGCCACGGCGCCCAGCGGGCCATAGGTGGCGTCAAAGCTGACGATATCCGCGGCGTAGATCGAAAACAGCGCCGAGGCGCCGAGCCAGAGCAGCGTGGCCAGCGCGGTGCCCGGCAGGATGCGGTACGTGCGCCCGGGCCGGCGGGATGGGCCGAACCGGTAGAGGGCGGCGAAGCTCGCGGAGACGAACAGCATCATCACGCCCAGCGGCGCCAGGCGCAGCAGCCAGCCGGCATGTGGCGGAAGGCCGACAAACGAGGCCACTGCCGGGAGCGCCACCAGCAGGGCCACCGCCAACACCGCCCCCAGGATCGCCGCCAGCGTCATCACCAGCCCGATGAACTGGAACAGCAGGATCCCGCGTCGCTCCGTCTCCTCATAGGCAAGGTTGAGGGCCGCGATCACCGACTTGGTGCCGGTGGAAGCGCTCCAGAGCGCCACTCCGGCGCCGATCGCCAGGCTGAGGCCCAGCGAGCGGCCCGGCTGCGACACCAAGGCATGCAATCCCCGTGCGATCAGCTGATACGCCTCGGGCGGCAGCAGGGGCCGCAGCAGCTCCAGCTGGGGCTCGACCGTCTGTGGGTTGAACATCAGCCCGTACAGCGACACGAGCATGCTGATGGCCGGAAACAGCGCCAGCGTCGCGTAGAAGGCGCAGCCGGCCGCGGCGAGGCTGGTGCGATGGCTCTGCAGGCGGTCGAGCGTGGGGTACAGCGTCCGCCACCAGCCGGCGATGCGCGGGCGCAGCTTGCGCCATGCGTTCAGCGATCCGCCCATCCGTCCCTCCGTCGCCCGGCAGGAAGCGGGCGAATCCCGCGTGGATTGCCAATGGGTTGGCACATCGTAACGCGACACTGGAACATGTGTTGCCCGTTGCCCGAAAAATCTTCTTGCGCCGGGGGGGTGGGGGTCCTATGTGGGCCCCCCACGCAGCAACGCACGTGCCTCTGGCCCCCAACGGTCGTCCCGACCGGGTTACGCAACGACGTCAAGCGTTCTGGCAATCGTCTGGTCGCTGGTTCGTTCGACCGTTTCGCAATCTGCACCCGTCGCCTTCACAGGCGGGCGCATCATCCAGGGAGGCCACGCGCGATGACTCCGAAGGTCGCACGTTACCTTGCTGAGCAGCAGCCGGCCACGCCGTGCCTGGTGCTCGACATCGATCGCGTGGAAAGCAATTTCCGCGCGTTGCGCGCGGCCCTTCCGCTGGCCAGCATCTATTATGCCGTGAAGGCCAATCCGGCCCGGCCGGTCCTGGAGCGCCTGGTGCGCCTGGGCAGCAGCTTCGACGCCGCCGGCATCGAAGAGGTGGAGGCGTGCCTGGAGGCCGGCGCCACCCCCGCCTGCGTCAGCTACGGCAACACCATCAAGAAGGCCTCGGCCATCCGGCGCGCGCATGCCGCCGGGGTGACCATGTTCGCCTTCGATTCGGCCGAGGAACTGGAGAAGCTTGCGCGCCATGCGCCGGGCAGCCGCGTCTATTGCCGCATCCTGGTCGAGAACGCGGGTGCCGACTGGCCGCTGTCGCGCAAGTTCGGCACCGACGTCGAGACCGCGCGCGAGCTGATGCTGCGCGCCGGCGAGATGGGGCTGGACCCGTACGGGCTGTCGTTTCATGTCGGCAGCCAGCAGACCAGCACCGCGGCCTACGAGGCGGCGATCGGCAAGGTCGCCATGCTGTTCACCGACCTGCGCGATGCCGGCGTGAACCTGCGCATGATCAACCTGGGCGGCGGCTTCCCGACCCGCTACCGCGACGAGGTGCCGGGGATCGACCGCTTCGCCACCGCGATCATGCAGGCCATGACCGGGCATTTCGGCAACGCGCTGCCGGAGATCGTGATCGAGCCCGGCCGCTTCGTGGTCGGCGACGCCGGCGTGGTGAGCGCCGAGGTGGTGCTGGTCTGCCGCCGGGTGAAGGACGACCCGATCCGCTGGGTCTATCTCGACATCGGCCGCTTCGGCGGGCTGGCGGAGACCGAAGGCGAGGCGATCAAGTACCGCATTACCACGCCGCATGACGGCGGCGAAACCGGCCCGGTGGCGATCGCGGGGCCGACCTGCGACGGCGCCGACATCATGTACGAGCGCAGCAACTACCGGCTGCCGATGGCCCTGGCCTCGGGCGACCGCGTGGAGCTGCTGTCCACCGGCGCCTACGTGACCACCTATGCCAGCCAGCGCTTCAACGGCTTCGCGCCGCTGGCCGAGCATTACATCTGACATTGGCGCCAGGGGGGCAGAGCCCCCCTGGTCCGCGCCGCCAACGACGCTATGGTTCCGCGGACAACCGAGCGGGGGAAACCGAGCCATGGCAACCATCCAGATCGCCGCGCCCGACGGCGCCGGCAGCTTCGACGCCTATCTCGTGGAGCCGAAGAACAAGCCGGCCGGCGCGGTGGTGCTGATCCAGGAGATCTTCGGCGTCAACCAGTCCATGCGCGAAACCGCCGCCCAGGTTGCCGATCTCGGCTTCCTCGTGGTGGTGCCGGACCTGTTCTGGCGCATCGAGCGCAACGTGGACCTGACCGACAAGACGCCGGAGGAGTGGCAGAAGGCGTTCGCGCTGATGCAGGCGTTCGATGCCGCCAAGGGCATCGGCGACCTGAAGGCGACGCTGGCCGCCGCGCGCAAGCTGCCGGGCTGCAACGGCCGCGCCGGCACCATGGGCTACTGCCTGGGCGGGCGGCTCGCGTTCATGATGGCCGAGCAATCCGACGCTGACGTCAACATCTCCTATTACGGCGTCGGGCTGGACGGGCTGATCGGCGACATCGGCAAGGTGACGAAGCCGCTGCTGGTCCATATCGCCGGGAAGGACGAGTATTTTCCGCCGGAAGGCCAGGCGAAGGTGATCGAGGCGGCAAAGGGCAACAAGACCGTCGCCACCCATGTCTACCCGAACGCCAACCATGCCTTCGCCCGCGTGGGCGGCGTGCACTGGGACGGGCGGTCCGCCTGGATCGCCAATGGCCGCAGCGCCGAGGCCCTGGTCGCGGCCCTCGGCTGACACGCTGGAGTTTCCGATGAATCCGCTCGAACTGGATGCGCTCGCCGCCCTCGTCCCGGATGGGGCGCTGATGGCGCTGCCGCCCGACAACTCCCTCTCGCCGGCGGCCTTCGCCCGCGCGCTGGTGCGCCGCGGCGTGCGCGGGCTGCGCCTGCTGGGCGTGCCGGTGTCCGGCTACGCCACCGACCTGCTGATCGGCGCCGGCTGCGTGGCGTCGGTGCAGACCAGCGCGGTGACGCTCGGCGAGGCCGGCATGGCGCCGCGCTTCTCCGCGGCGGTGGCGGCGGGCACGATCGAGGTGATCGACGCCACCTGCCCGGCGATCCACACCATGCTGCAGGCGGCGGAGAAGGGCGTGCCGTTCATGCCCCTGCGCGGCGTCATCGGCAGCGACGTCTTGGCGCACCGGCCGGACTGGAAGGTGATGGACAATCCTTTCGCCGAAACCGGCGACCCGATCCTGCTGCTGCCGGCGCTCGCGCCCGACATCGCCGCCTTCCACGCCGTCTGCGCCGATGCGCACGGCAACGTCTATGTCGGGCGCCGGCGCGAGCTGGCGACCATCGCCCATGCCTCCCGCCGGGTGCTGGTCACGGTGGAGCGGATGGTGGACGGCAACCTGCTGGAGGACGAACGCCTGGCGCCGGGCACCATCAACGGCATCTATGTCGAGGCCGTCGCCGTGGCCGAACGCGGCGCCTGGCCGATCGGCCTGCTGGACGAGTACCGCTTCGACGCCGCCCATATCGCCGAATACGCGCGCATGGCCCGCACCGAGGACGGGTTCCGGGCCTATCTGGCGCAATACGTGACCGCCCCGCGCGCGGACGCCGCGGCATGAGCGACGTGCATCCGCAGGAACGCCTCATCGGCGCCATCGCCCGCCTGATCCTGGACCCGGCGGCGCCGCCCGCCCGCCACATCGCCGTGGGTGCCGCGAGCCCGATCCCGGCGGCGGCGTGCTGGCTGGTGAAGAAGCTCGGCCATCCCGTGCGGCTGTCGCTGCTGCACCGCCCCACCGGCAACCCGTTCACCGAAGGCACGCGCGAGCTGTTCGACCTGGCCGGCCAGGGCCGCATCGACCTGTTCTTCCTGGGCGGCGGCCAGATCGACGGGCAGGCCAACCTGAACCTGATCGGCACCGGCGACTGGCCTGGCCGGGCCGCGCGCTTCCCCGGCAGCTTCGGCTCGGCCTTCATGTATTTCATGACGCCGCGCACCATCCTGTTCCGCGAGGAGCACTCGCAGCGTGTGCTGGTGCCACGGGTGGACATCGTCTCCGCCCCCGGCGTCTCGCCCCCCGGCGTGTTCCGCCGCGGCACCGCGCAGGCGCTGGTGACGGGGAAATGCGTGTTCGCCTTCGACGCCGCATCCGCGCGCTTCTCGCTGGCGTCCATCCACCCCGGCGAGACCGCCGAAACCGTCCGCGACGCCACCGGCTTCGCCTATGACGGCGCCTCCGCCCCGGTCACGGCGGACCCGAGTGCGGCCGAGCTTGCCCTGCTGCGCGGTCCGGTGTGTGACGAGATGCTGGAAACCTATCCTGAATTCTGCCGCCGCGTCTGGAACCGGACCGGCCTTGCTGGGAGAGCCGCCTGATGGACGCACCGCTGAAGCCCGAGACCCGGGGCAAGGGGCTCGCCGCCTCGCCGGGCGCACTGGCCGGGATGAAGGTGATCGACCTCACCCGCGTGCTCGGCGGCCCCTATTGCACCATGATCCTGTCCGACCACGGGGCGGACGTGATCAAGATCGAGCCGCCCCAGGGCGACGAGGTGCGCGACTGGGGCCCGCCCTTCCTGGGCGACGACGCCAGCTATTTCATCGGCGTGAACCGCAACAAGCGCTCCATCGCGCTCGACCTCGGCAAGCCGGAGGGCCGGGCGGTGCTGCTGCGCCTGCTGGAGGGCGCGGACGTCCTGATCGAGAACTTCAAGCCGGGTGCCATGGAGAAATGGGGGCTCGGCTACGAGCAGGACCTGGCGCCGCGCTTCCCCGGGCTGATCCATTGCCGCGTGTCCGGCTTCGGCGGGCACGGTCCGCTCGGCGGCCTGCCCGGCTACGACGCGATCCTGCAGGCCATGACCGGGCTGATGAGCATCAACGGCGACCCGAGCACGGGCCCGATGCGCATGGGCACGCCGGTCGTCGATCTCGCCACCGGCCTGTATGCCGCGGTCGGCATCCTGATGGCGGTGCAGGAGCGCCACCGCTCCGGCCGTGGCCAGTACGTGGACATGACCTTGCACGATTGCGGCATGGCGCTGCTGCATCCGCAGGCCGCCAACTACTTTCTGAACAACAAGCGGCCGATGCCCATGGGCAACCCGCATCCGAACATCGCGCCGTACGAGAAATACAAGACGAAGACCTGCGAGATCTTCATCGCCTCCGGCAATGACGGCCAGTTCCGCAAGCTGTGCGAGGCGGTGGGTCGGCCGGAGCTCAGCAGCGATCCGCGGTTCCTCACCAACGGCGACCGCCTGGTCAACCGCGCGGCGCTGACCGAGCAGCTCGAAGCCGCCTTCGCTGACCAGGATGGCCATGCGCTGACCCGCCGCCTGCTGCAAACCGGCCTGCCCGCCGGCCCGGTGCTGTTCGTGGACGAGGCGATGGCGGCGGAGCACACGGCGGCGCGGGAGATGGTGACGGAGCTCGACGACTATCGTGGCCTGGGCACGCCCATCAAGCTGTCCCGCACCCCCGGCGGGACCCGCCGCAAGCCGCCGGCGTTCAGCGAGCACGCCGACGCCGTGCTGGCCCAGCACGGCTACAGCGACGCCGAGATCGCCGCGCTGAAACAGGGCGGCGTGCTGCATACGGCACGTAAGCGGTAGGCGGGGGGTGCAAGCGCAGCCGGTTCCCGCCAGATCAAGGCGCCGCCAAAACATCTTCCTCGGTAGGCGGGGGGACCAAGCGCAGCCGGTTCCCGCCGTCAAGGCCATCCTGTTCGACACCTTCGGCACCGTCGTCGATTGGCGCGGCAGCCTGATCGGCGACCTGACCGCCTGGGGCCGTTCGCGCGGGCTGACCGCCGACTGGGCCGGGCTCGTCGATGCCTGGCGGGGGGCCTATGCGCCGTCGATGGACCGCGTGCGCAGCGGGGAGCTGCCCTGGACGATCCTCGATGACCTGCACCGCGCCACGTTGAACAAGCTGGTGCTACGGTTCGGCATCGCCGGCCTGTCCGAAGCCGATCTCGACCACATCAACCGTGGCTGGCACCGCTTGCGGCCCTGGCCGGATTCGGTGCCCGGCCTGCAGCGCCTCAGGACCCGTTACGTCATCGGCCCGCTGTCGAACGGCAATGTCGCGCTGCTCGTGAACATGGCCAAGGCGGCGGGGCTGCCCTGGGACATGGTGTGCTCGACCGAGCTGTTCGGCCACTACAAGCCCGACCCGGAAGCCTATCTGGGGGCCTGCCGCCTGCTGGGCCTGCCGCCGGCGGAGGTGATGATGGCCGCCGCGCACAACAACGACCTGAAGGCCGCCCGGGCCTGCGGGCTGCAGACCTGCTTCTTCCCCCGGCCCACCGAATACGGCCCGCTGCAAAGCCGCGACTTCGCCGCCGACAGCGACTGGGACGTCGTCGCCGCCGATATCGGTGACCTCGCGGGCCGGATGGGGACCTGACGGCCCTTACGCCACCTGCAGCAGCCGATGATGCTTGCGGCCGGCGGAGACCTTGATGCCCGCGCGCAGCTCGGCTTCGCCGACCATGTGGCCTTCGTCCTGCACCGCCGCGTCGTTCAGGCGCGCGCCGCCGCCGCGGATCAGGCGGCGGGCCTCGGCGTTGCTGGCGGCGAGCCCGGCCAGCGTGAACAGGCGGAAGGCCGCGATGCCGCCGTCGGCGAGTTCGCTTGCCGGCACGGTCACGCGGGGCAGGGTGTCGGCGGCCTCGCCGGCCTCGAAGGTGCGGCGCGCGGCTTCGGCCGCTTGTTCGGCGGCGGCCCGGCCATGGGCGAGGGCGGTCGCCTCGGTGGCCAGGATCTTCTTGGCCTCGTTGATCTCGGCCCCGCCCAGGCGTTCCAGCCGGGCGATCTCGTCCAGCGCCAGGTCGGTGAACAGGCGCAGGAACCGGCCGACATCTGCGTCCTCGGTGTTGCGCCAGAACTGCCAGTAGTCGAACACCGGCATCCGGTCGGCGGTCAGCCACACCGCGCCCTGGGCGGTCTTGCCCATCTTGGCGCCGGACGCGGTGGTGATCAGCGGGGTGGTCAGGCCGAACACGGTCTTGCCCTCGGTCCGGCGCACCAGGTCCACGCCGGAGACGATGTTGCCCCACTGGTCCCGCCCGCCCATCTGCAGCATCACGCCGTGGCGCCGCCACAGCTCGCGGAAGTCGTAGCTCTGCAGGATCATGTAGTTGAATTCGAGGAAGGTCAGCGGCTGCTCACGGTCCAGCCGCAGCTTCACGGAATCGAAGCCGAGCATCCGGTTGATGGTGAAATGGACGCCGACATCGCGCAGCAGCGGGATGTAGCCCAGGCGATCCAGCCAATCCGCGTTGTTGGGCATGATCGCGTCGGTGGGCCCGTCGCCGAAGGTCAGGAACGGGTCGAAGCAGCGGCGGATGCCGGCCATGTTGGCGGCGATCTGCGCGTCGGTCAGCAACTGGCGGGATTCGTCCTTGCCGGACGGGTCGCCGATGCGCGTGGTGCCGCCGCCCATCAGCACCACCGGCCGGTGGCCGTGGCGCTGCATCAGGCGCAGCAGCATGATCTGCACCAGGCTGCCGACATGCAGGCTGTCCGCGGTGCAGTCGAAGCCGATATACCCCGACACGACCGCCTCCCGCAGGGCCGCGTCGAGGCCCTCGGCGTCGGTGCACTGGAAGAGGAAGCCGCGTTCGGTGGCTTCGCGCAGGAATTCGTTGCTGGACATCGGCCTTGGTCCCGGTGGTCGGAGGCGTGGGGCTAGCACAGGGAGGGGCCGCATGAAAATGCTGCGTGCGATCGGGCTGATGAGCGGCACGTCACTGGACGGCGTCGATGCGGCCTGGCTGGAGACGGACGGCGAGCGGATCGGCGGCTTCGGGCCTGCCTTGACGCTGCCTTATGATGCCATCCTGCGGGCCGATCTGCGCCGGCTGCTCGACCTCGCGCCCACGCTCGACCCCGCCGATCCGTTCCTCGCCGACGTCATCGCGCGGCTGACGCAGCGCCATGTGGAGGCGGTGCGGGCGATCGGCCGGCCCGCCGACATCATCGGCTTCCACGGCCAGACCATCCTGCACCAGCCGCAGCAGCGCCGGACCTGGCAGATCGGCGATGCCGCGATGCTGGCGCGGGAGACGGCGACGCCGGTCGCCCATGATTTCCGCTCGGCCGACGTGGCCGCGGGCGGCGAGGGCGCGCCGCTGGTGCCCGTCTATCATGCCGCCCTGGCGCAGGACCTGGAGCGGCCACTCGCGGTGCTGAACATCGGCGGCGTCGCCAATGTCACCTGGGTCGGCGCCCATGGCGGATTGCTGGCGTTCGATACCGGCCCCGGCAACGGCCCGCTGGACGACTGGGCGGCGCGCCACACCAACCAGGGCGTGGACCAGGACGGCGCCCTGTCCGCCGAAGGGCAGGTGGATGCGGCGGTGCTGGCGCGGCTGCTGGCGCATCCGTATTTCGCCCGGCCGGCGCCGAAATCACTGGACCGGCTGGATTTCGGCCGGGCGCTGGCGGCCAGCGGGGTGGACGGCCTCTCGCCCGCCGACGGTGCCGCGACACTGGTTGCCTTCACCGCCCAGGCGGCGGCGAGCGCGCTGCTGCCGGGGCCGGTGCGGCGCTGGCTCGTCACCGGCGGCGGGCGGCACAATCCCACGATCATGGCAGCCCTGCACAAGCGGCTGCATGTGCCGGTGGAGCCGGTCGAGGCGGTCGGCTGGGACGGCGACGCGCTGGAGGCGCAGTGCTTCGGCTTCCTGGCCGTGCGGGTGCGAGCGGGGCTGCCGCTCAGCTATCCCGGCACCACCGGGGCCCCCCGCGCCCTGCCGGGCGGAGTGATCGTCGCACCCTGACCGACGGCCAGAATGACAGAAGCCCCGGAACCGACGGTTCCAGGGCCTCGCTGTCGGTCGCCGATCCGCCGGCGCGTCAGTCGGCGGCGAGCGCCATCGTCCTGCGCGCCATCGTCTTCTTCACATAATCCTCGACCGCGTCGGAGACATGGTCGGCGTGGCTGGCGAAGACGTGGTCGGCGCCGGCGAAGATGCGGTAGTCGACCTGCACGCCCTTCTGGGTGTTCAGCTTGTCCACCAGCTTGCGCACCGCCGGCTCGGGCACCAGCTCGTCGGAATCGCCGTGCAGCATCAGCCCGCCGCAGGGGCAGGGCGCCAGGAAGCCGAAATCGTAGTGGTTCGCGGGCGGCGCCACGCTCACCCAGCCGGAGATCTCCGGGCGGCGCATCAGCAGCTGCATGCCGATGAACGCGCCGAACGAGTAGCCGGAAATCCACAGGCCGCCGGAATTCGGGTTCACCGCCTGCATCCAGTCCAGTGCCGCCGCGGCATCGCCGATCTCGCCGATGCCGCCGTCATAGCGACCCTGGCTGCGCCCGACCCCGCGGAAGTTGAACCGCATCACGGAGAAGCCCAGCCGCTGGAAGGACTGATACATCGTGTAGGAAATGCGGTTGTTCATCGTCCCGCCATGGAGCGGGTGCGGATGCAGGATCAGTGCGAGCGGCGCGCCGGTCTCCTTCGAATGATGGTAGCGACCTTCCAACCGGCCATCAGGGCCGGCGAACATGACCTCAGGCATGATGATTCGAAATCCGTTTCCTGTTCGCTCCGGGCCGAATATGGCCGGGCTGAAGACCCATGCACGGCGGCTGGCGCCTGCTGTCCGCAGACTCCCGGGCAACATACGTGGTCAAGACCACCCTGATGACCTCCGGACCATCTGCCGATCAGCACGAGATAGGGTGCCACTCCCTTGCAAACCATCCCCGGCACTGATTCTTCTTCCACCAGATAGGGAATGCCTAGGCTGCGCGCGGCGCCGGGTGATACCGATGCCGCGGGGATACCCCCCGTTCCGACCAGAACCGTCTGTGCGTACCGTTCCAACTGACGACGTGCGACCCCATATCGCCCTTGAATTGCTTCGGGCGGGGTCGCCACATCCGAAGCCGCCGGAATATATGTCGGCGGCCCGATCTTTCATAACGGAAATGTCGCATGGCGTTCATGTTTTTGCGGGAGACGATCCGGGCGTACCGCGAAAAGGATCCGGCCGCGCGCTCCGATCTCGAGGTGCTGCTGTGCTACCCCGGCCTGCACGCCCTGATCTGGCATCGGCTGGCCCACGCCATGTGGCGGTGGCGCCTGTACCTGTGCGCGCGATTGTTCTCCCATTTCGGCCGCTTCCTGACCGGGATCGAGATCCACCCGGCCGCGCGCATCGGCCGGCGCGTGATCATCGACCACGGCATGGGCGTGGTGATCGGGGAGACGGCCGAGATCGGCGATGACGTCTACCTGTACCACCAGGTGACGCTGGGCGGCACGTCGCTGGCCCGCGGCAAGCGACACCCGACCATCGGCAACAACGTCATCATCGGTGCCGGCGCGAAGATCCTGGGCGCCATCACGGTCGGCGACAACGCCCGGATCGGGTCGAATGCGGTCGTGCTTGCGGCGGTGCCGGCCGGCACCACTGTCGTGGGGATTCCGGCCCGGCCGGTCGAGCGCCGGCCCGGGCGCGACCGCCCTTCTTTCGATGCGTATGGCACGCCGGCCGAAGGCGTGCTGGATCCGCTGCTGCGGGACATCGACGGGATGCGTGCCGAACTTGCCGCGTTCGAGGCACGGGTGGCCCGCATGGTCCAATCCCGGGCAGCGGACATGGATCAACAGGCGGAGGGTTAGGGGATGCATCTGTCCACGCGGGGCCGCTATGCGGTGATGGCCATGGTCGAGCTTGCCTGCCGCGACGCGGCGCACCCGGTGACTCTTGCGGACATCGCCGGACGGCAGCAGCTCAGCCTGTGCTACCTCGAACAGCTCTTCGGCGGGCTGCGCCGGGCCGGGCTTGTCACCTCCGCGCGCGGTCCCGGCGGCGGCTACCGGCTGGCCCGCCCGGCGGACATCATGACCATCGCCGATATCGTCGAGGCGGTGGACGAGCCGATGCGGGCGACCCGCTGCACCGAGGGCGAGATCGGCTGCCTGCGCGACTCGCAGGGCGAGCGTATGGTCTGCGCCACCCACGACCTGTGGAGCGAACTGGGGCGGCAGATCCACCTGTTCCTGGCCTCGATCAGCGTTGCGGACGTCGTCGAGGGGCGGGTCGTGGGCCGCGCCCTGACCCGGACCGGCACTGAGCCGGCCCGCCTGCCGGAGCCGACGACATGACGTATCTGGACGCAAACGCCACCGAGCCCGTGCGCCCCGAGGCGCGTGCCGCGGTGCTGGCGGCGCTCGACCTCACCGGCAACCCGTCATCCGTCCACGCCGCCGGCCGCGCCGCCCGCCGGGTGCTGGAGGATGCGCGCGAGACCATCGCCGGGCGCTTCGGCGGCCGGCCGGCCGATCTCGTCTTCACCTCCGGCGGCACCGAGGCGGACGCGCTGGCGATCCATGCCTTGGGGCAGGGCCGCCGCCTGATCGTGGGCGCGACCGAGCACGACGCGGTGCGCGCCGCTGCCCCCGGTGCGGCCATCCTGCCGGTGGACCGCTCCGGCGTCGCCGACCTCGCCGCCCTGGAGGCGCTGCTGGCCGAGGGCCCGGCGCTGGTCAGCCTGATGCTGGCGAACAACGAAACCGGCACGCTCCAGCCCGTCGCCGAGGCCGCCGCGTTGTGCCGGGCCGCCGGCGCGCTGCTGCATGTCGACGCGGTCCAGGCCGCCGGGCGCGTCGGCGTCGATTTCGCCGGCCTCGGCGCCGCCAGCATGGCGCTGTCGTCGCACAAGCTTGGCGGCCCCGCCGGGGCCGGGGCGCTGCTGCTGTCCCCTGAGGCTTCGGCCCGGCTCCGCCCGCTGATCGTCGGGGGCGGCCAGGAGCGGGGACGCCGCGGCGGCACGCCGCCGCTGCCGGCCATCGCGGGTTTCGCCGCAGCGGCGCTGGCCGCTTCCCCCGGCGACGCGCTGGCCGCCTTGCGCGACGCGATCATGCAGGCCGCCATCGCCGGCGGCGCCGTGCCGATCGC
>NZ_JAPDNT010000002.1 GCF_025989185.1 Limobrevibacterium gyesilva | reverse complement strand
CCGGCTGCAGCGCCAGCGCGGCGCGATAGCAGGCGGCCGCCTCGTCCAGTTCGCCCTGGTCCTGCAGGGCGCGGCCGAGATTGTTGTGCGCGGCGGTGAAATCCGGGCGGGCGGCGATGGCGCCGCCGGTGCCGGCGCGGGACGGCGCCGTCTGGGACGGCCGCTTCCGCCTGTGCGGCGGCGACGGCCTGCCGGCGGGCGCAACCCTGGGCGCGCTCGGGCCGGATGCCGCGGCGTTGCGCCGCCGCTCGGCCTTGCCTTCTGCCGTGCTGCGCACCCTGCCGGCGCTCCGGGCCGACGGACGCCTGTTCGCCGTGCCGCATCTACGCTATCTTGATGCAGGGTCGTGTCCACTTGTCCGCATGGTCTTCGACCCGCCCGGCCCGGCTGCCTGTGCGCCATTCATGCCGGCAGTGGAGCCATGAGGCTGGTGAAGGAGGTGTGTGGGACGGTGGGGGTGCGAAAGCCGGCCAGACATCCTATCTTCATTCGGTGCGGCGTGGGCGCCCGGGGGGCGCCGGCGCCGCAATAGGATGAAACGGCCATGCGTGGCCAAGGGATAACATGAGCAATTTTGGCCGAAATCTGGCTCTCTGGGTCATCATCGCACTCCTGCTGGTGGTGCTGTTCAACCTGTTCCAGCCGGGATCGGGACGCAGCGCAGCCACCCAGGTGGCCTATTCGGACTTCATCTCCGAGGTGAATGGCGGGCGCGTGCGCGACGTGGTCATCCAGGGCCACACCATCAGCGGCCAGTTGACCGACGGGCGGACCTTCCAGACCTATACCCCCGAGGACCAGAGCCTGGTTTCGCGGCTGACCGACAAGGGCGTGCGCGTCATCGCGAAGCCCGAGGACAGCGACGTGAACCCGCTGCTGCACTACATCCTGTCCTGGTTCCCGATGCTGCTGCTGATCGGCGTGTGGGTGTTCTTCATGCGCCAGATGCAGGCCGGTGGCGGGCGGGCCATGGGCTTCGGCAAGTCGCGCGCCCGGCTGCTGACCGAGAAGCAGGGCCGCGTGACCTTCGACGACGTGGCCGGCATCGACGAGGCCAAGAGCGAGCTGCAGGAGATCGTGGAGTTCCTCAAGGACCCGCAGAAATTCCAGCGCCTCGGCGGCAAGATTCCCAAGGGCGTGCTGCTGGTGGGCCCGCCGGGCACCGGCAAGACGCTGCTGGCGCGCGCCATCGCGGGCGAGGCGAACGTGCCGTTCTTCACCATTTCCGGCTCCGACTTCGTGGAGATGTTCGTGGGCGTCGGCGCCAGCCGCGTGCGCGACATGTTCGAGCAGGGCAAGAAGAACGCGCCCTGCATCATCTTCATCGATGAGATCGACGCGGTCGGCCGCCATCGCGGCGCCGGCCTGGGCGGCGGCAACGACGAGCGCGAGCAGACCCTGAACCAGATGCTCGTGGAGATGGACGGCTTCGAGAGCAACGAAGGCGTGATCCTGATCGCCGCCACCAACCGCCCGGACGTGCTGGACCCGGCGCTGCTGCGCCCCGGCCGCTTCGACCGACAGGTGGTGGTGCCGAACCCGGACGTGAACGGCCGCGAGAAGATCCTGCGCGTGCACATGCGCAAGGTGCCGCTGGCCAGCGACGTGGACCCGAAGGTGATCGCCCGCGGCACGCCCGGCTTCTCGGGTGCGGATCTCGCCAACCTCGTCAACGAGGCGGCCCTGCTCGCCGCCCGCATCGGCAAGCGCGTCGTCGCCATGGCCGAGTTCGAGCACGCCAAGGACAAGGTGCTGATGGGCGCCGAGCGCCGCTCGCTGGTGATGAGCGAGGCGGAGAAGAAGATGACCGCGTATCACGAAGGCGGTCATGCGCTGTGCGCGATGCACGAGCCGGAATGCGACCCGGTGCACAAGGCCACCATCATCCCGCGCGGCCGGGCGCTGGGGCTGGTGATGAGCCTGCCGGAAGGCGACCGCTATTCGAAGAGCAAGTCCAAGCTGCTGGCCGAGCTGACCATGGCCATGGGCGGGCGCGCCGCCGAGGAGATCATCTTCGGCGCCGACAAGGTTTCCAACGGCGCCGCCGGCGACATCAAGATGGCCACCAACCAGGCCCGGATGATGGTCACCGAGTGGGGCATGAGCGACAAGCTCGGCATGATCGCCTACGGCGACAACAGCCAGGAGGTGTTCCTCGGCCACTCCGTGACCCAGAACAAGAATGTCTCCGAAGTCACCGCGCGCGAGATCGACGCCGAGATCAAGGAGATCATCGACGGCGCCTATGCCCGTGCGAAGCGTATTCTGACCGAGAACATCAACGAGCTGCACGCCATCGCCCGTGGCCTGCTGGAGCACGAGACGCTGTCTGGCGACGAGATCCGCCAGGTGCTGCGTGGCGAGCCGGTGATCAAGAAGGTCGTGGACGAGCCGATGCCGGAGAGCCGCCGCGCCTCGGTGCCGTCTGCCGGCCGCCCCGTGCCGCCGTCTGCCGGGGGGCTCGGGCCGGCGCCGCTGCCGGGCTGATCGGCGTTCTCCATTGCATCCGTCCCAGGCCGCGACACGCTGCCCAGGCTGGCTGTGGCGTTGATCCCGCCTTCGCACTTCATCGAACCGCTTGGCCTGCTCGACGGGCCTGCCGCCGCCGAGGCGATGGCGGCAGGCGTCGCGCGGCCTCTGGCCGGCGGCCCCCTGGCCTTCGCGCTGGCGCGGGTGGACGGGCGCATCCTGCCGGTGGACCAGGTTCCTGCCACGTATGCGGCGGCGCTGGCGCGTCTGTCCGCGGCGCCAGCGCCCTGGGCGGGGCTTGATCTCGCGCGGCCCAGGGTGATGGGCATCCTGAACGTGACGCCCGACAGCTTCAGCGACGGCGGCACCTTCATCGATCCCGCGCGGGCGGTGGCGGCGGGGCTGGCGATGATGGAGGCCGGCGCCGACCTGGTCGATGTCGGCGGCGAGAGCACGCGACCAGGCTCGCTGCCGACCTCGCCGGAGCAGGAGCGCGCCCGGGTGGTGCCGGTGGTGCGCGCCTTGGCCGGACAGGGGGTCATGGTGTCCGTGGACACCCGCAACGCCGCCACCATGGCGGCCGCGCTCGACGCCGGCGCCAGGGTCGTCAATGATATTTCCGCCCTCGGGCATGATCCCGACTCGCGCGGCGTCGTGGCGGCGCATGGCTGCCCAGTGGTGCTGATGCATATGCGCCACGACCCCGAAAGCATGACCCGGCTCGCGCACTACGATGACGTGGCGCTGGAGGTGGCGCAGGAACTGGCCGCCCGCATCGCCGCGGCGGAGGCGGCGGGCATCGACCGCGCGCGCATCGCCATCGATCCCGGCGTGGGCTTCGCCAAGACGGCCCAGGACAACCTGGCGCTGCTGCCGCGGCTGCGGCTGCTGCTGAACCTTGGCTGCCCGCTGGTGGTCGGCGTGTCCCGCAAGAGCTTCATCGGCCGCCTGTCCGGCGAGCAGGAGCCGCGCCGGCGCGCGCCCGGTTCCATCGCGGCCGGGCTGCATGCAGTGCTGCACGGCGCCTCCGTGCTGCGGGTGCATGACGTGCCCGAAACCGTCCAGGCGCTGCGCGTCTGGCGGGGGCTGACCGGTATCGTCTAAAACGGCGGGCAGGTTTTCCGGCCTGCCGCCGGCGCCCACCCAGATTGCAGGGAAATTGCAGACCATGGCCCCAAACCGACGCCTGTTTGGCACCGACGGCATCCGGGGCACCGCCAACTCCGATCCGATGACCGCGGGAACCGCATTGCGGCTGGGTCAGGTGGCCGGCCTGATGTTCACCCGCGGCGTGCACCGCCACCGCGTGGTGATCGGCAAGGACACGCGGCTGTCGGGCTACCTGATCGAGCCGGCGCTGGTGGCCGGCTTCATCAGCGCGGGCATGGACGTCGTGCTGCTCGGCCCGCTGCCCACGCCGGCCATCGCCATGATGACGCGCAATCTGCGGGCCGACCTGGGCGTGATGATTTCGGCCTCGCACAACAGCTACGAGGACAACGGCATCAAGCTGTTCGGGCCGGACGGCTTCAAGCTGTCCGACGACACTGAGGCCGAGATCGAGGCGATGATGGACAGCGACCTGCTGGGCCTGCTCGCCAAGCCGTCCAAGCTCGGCCGCGCCTCGCGGCTGGAGGATGCCGGCGGCCGCTACATCGAGGCGGCCAAGGCCACCTTTCCGCGCGGCCTGCGCCTGGACGGGCTGAAGATCGTGGTCGATTGCGCCAATGGCGCCGCCTATCGCGTGGCCCCCGCCGTGCTGTGGGAGCTGGGTGCCGACGTGGTGCGCGTGGGCGTGGAGCCCGACGGGTTCAACATCAACCGCGGCTGCGGCTCCACGGTGCCGGACTTCCTGTGCGGCGAGGTGCGCCGGCACGGGGCGCATCTGGGCCTGGCGGTGGACGGCGACGCCGACCGGGTGATCCTGGCCGACGAGACCGGCCGGATCATCGACGGCGACCAGATCCTGGCGCTGATCGCCCGGTCCTGGAGCGATGCCGGCCGGCTGGCCGGCGGCGGCGTGGTTGCCACCGTCATGTCCAATCTCGGGCTCGAGCGATTCCTGCAGGGGCGCGGGCTCGACTTGCACCGCACCGCGGTCGGCGACCGCTACGTGGTCGAGAAGATGCGCGCCGACGGCCTGAACGTGGGCGGCGAGCAATCGGGCCACATGATCCTGTCCGACTACGCGACCACCGGCGACGGGCTGCTGGCCGCGCTGCAGGTGCTGGCGGTGGTGGTCGAGGACGGCCGGCCGGCCAGCGAGGTCTGCCGCGTGTTCCCGGCGCTGCCGCAGAAGCTGAAGAACGTGCGCTTCAACGGCGACTCGCCGCTGGACAAGCCGAGCGTGCAGGCGGCCATCGCCGACGCCGAGGCGGCGCTGGCCCGCACCGGCCGGCTGCTGATCCGCAAGAGCGGCACAGAGCCGCTGGTGCGCGTCATGGCCGAGGGCGAGGACGAGGCGCAGGTGCTGCGCATCGTCGACGAGCTCTGCGACAAGATCGCCGCCGTGGCCGCCTGATGCGCGGCCGTGTCCTGATCGTCGCCGGATCGGATTCCGGCGGCGGCGCCGGCATCCAGGCGGACATCAAGGCGGTGACGGCGATGGATGCCTTCGCCATGACCGCGCTCACTGCGCTGACCGCGCAGAACACGCTCGGCGTCCTGGGCGTGCATCCGGTGCCGCCCGATTTCCTGCGGCTGCAGATGACCTGCGTGCTCGACGACCTGGGCGCCGACGCGGTGAAGACCGGCATGCTCGGCGACGCCGCCACCATCGAGGCGGTGAGCACGGTGCTGGCGGCCAAGGCGCGCGGCATTCCGCTCGTGGTCGATCCGGTGATGGTCGCCAAAGGCGGGCAGAGCCTGCTGGCCCAGGATGCCGTCGCGCATCTGAAACGCCGCCTGCTGCCGCTGGCGTCGCTGGTGACGCCCAACCTGCCGGAGGCCGAGGCGCTGTCGGGCATGGCCATCCCCGACGTGGCGGCGATGCATCACGCCGCGGTGGCGCTGCTGACGCTGGGCGTGCCCGCGGTGCTGCTGAAGGGCGGCCACCTGCCAGGTGCCGAGGTGGTGGATCTGCTGGCGACCGACGCCGGAGTGACGGTGTTCCGCTCGCAGCGGCTGGCGACGCGCCACACTCATGGCACCGGTTGCACGCTGGCCAGCGCCATCGCCGCCGGGCTGGCCCAGGGCATGGCACTGCACGACGCCGTCGCCCGCGCGCGCGCCTACGTGCACGCCGCCATCGCCTCCGCCCCAGGCTATGGCGCCGGACATGGCCCGCTGAACCACGCGGTGACGGTCGATCCCGCACGCCTGGGAGATCTCCGGAAATGAGGCTGTCCTACGCCATCGTCGATGCCTTCGCCGACCGCGTCTTTCGCGGCAATCCGGCGGCCGTGGTGCCGCTGGAGGCGTTCCTGCCGGATGCGGTGATGCAGGCCATTGCCGCCGAGAACAACCTCAGCGAGACCGCCTTCGTCGTGCGCGACGGGGAGGGGTATCGCCTGCGCTGGTTCACGCCGACGATCGAGGTGGAGCTGTGCGGCCACGCCACGCTGGCCACCGCTTTCGTGCTGGCCGAGCGCGGCGACCCGGCCCCGTTCGCCTTCCAGACCCGCTCCGGCGTGCTGACCGTGACCCGCGAGGACGGGCGCTTCGTGCTGGATTTCCCGGCCTGGAGGGTGGTGTCCGCAGACCCGCCGCCCGGCATCGCGGCGGCCCTGGGCGCCACCCCGCGCGAGGTGCACCGGGCGCGCGACTGGATCTGCGTGTTCGACGACCCGGCCACCGTTGCCGCCCTGCGCCCGAACCATGCCCTGGTCGCGGCGCTGCCGGGCGAGCGCCTGATCGCCACCGCTGCCGGCGGCACCGAGCCGGGGATCGACGTCACCAGCCGCTATTTCGCCGCCAAGATCGGCATCCCCGAGGACCCCGTCACCGGGGCGGCGCATGTCCAGCTTGTGCCGTTCTGGGCTGAGCGCCTGGGCCGCACGCGCCTGGTCTGCCGCCAGGCCAGCGCTCGTGGCGGCACCTTGTGGTGCGAGTTGGCCGGAGACCGCGTGCGCCTGGGCGGTACCGCGGTGGCCTATGCGCGCGGCGAGATCCTCCTGTCGCCTTCCTGATGTTCCCGCCTCGCAATCCCGACTTTGCCGAAGCGGTCGCGCGCAGCTTCGCAAGCCAGGGCGCCTTGCGTGTCATCGGTGCTGAGCTCGCCGTCATCGAGCCCGGCCTGTGTCGCATCCGCGTACCCTATTCGGACGCGGTGACGCAGCAGCACGGGTTTTTCCATGGCGGCGTGATCGCCACCGTCGCCGATGTCGCCGGCGGTTACGCAGCCATGTCACTGTGCGAGGCCGGGTGGGAAGTGCTGACGGTGGAATACAAGATCAACTTCGTGGCCCCCGCGTCCGGCGTGGCAATCCTGGCCAGCGGCGAGGTGGTGCGGTCCGGGCGGACGCTGCTGGTGACGAAGATGGACGTCGCCGCCATCGCCGCCGACGGCACGCAGAAGATCTGCGCGGTGGCCTAGCAGACCATCATGGCGATGGAGCCGGGCCGGGTCTGAGCTTATCCCAGGCTGATCCGGTGCATCGCCGCCCGCCTTGCGCCGGGCGGGATCAGCATCAGGCCGGGTTTCTCCATGAACTCGCCGGCGAACGCCACCGGGCTGGACATGCCGCGCCATGGCTCGATGCACAGCAGGTCGACGCCGGGGCGCGACCAGATGCCCAGTTCCGGGAACCCGTCCCAGACCACGTCGATGGCGGGGCCGTCGGGCGCAGTGAAGCGCACGGCATTGCTGGCCGGCCGGTCGAGGATGATGGCGTCGTCCGCGAACAGCCCTTCGTGCAGCTTCAGCACGCGGCCCTCGATCGGGCTGGGCAGCGCCTCCGGCCGCAGCAGCCCCTCTGCCGTCACGCGGCGGATCGGCCAGGGCTCGTCGGCGGAGAACACCAGCAGATGCGCGTCCTTCGCCGCGCCGGGCCGCAGCGGCCAGTTGAAGGCCGGGTGCGCGCCCATGGAGGCCGGGAGGATCTCGTCGCCGGTGTTGGTCACCGCGAAGGTGATCTCCAGCCCGCCGCCGTTGACCGCATAGGTCACCTCGAGACGGAACGCGAACGGATAGACTGCCCGCGTCGCCGCGTCGTCGGTCAGCACCAGCCGGCACAGCGTGGCCGTGCGCTCCACCCAGGCGAAGCGCCGGTCGCGCGCGAAGCCGTGCCGCCCCATGGTGTAGGCGCGGCCGCGATGCAGCAGGCGATTGTCCTTCAGGGTGCCGACGATCGGGAACAGCACCGGCGCATGCCGCGGCCAGGCGGGATGCGCCTGCCACAGCATTTCCCGCCCGGCGGCATCCTGCAGCGAGCATAATTCCGCTCCGTCCGCCTGCACCGTGGCGGTCAGGCCCGAACCCGTGATGCTATGACGATCCATGCTCACCCTTTCCGCCTTGCGCCGTCGCCCCGACCATACACCGGATGCGCAATCATTTCCCTGGTCGCTGCCGCTGGTGCGCGACCTCGATGCGCTGGAATTCATCGCCCCCGTCACCTTCCTGGTGGGCGAGAACGGCTCGGGCAAGTCCACCCTGCTCGAAGGCATCGCCGCCGGCATGCACGCGGTGGCGGCCGGAAGGCGGGACCTGCCGCGTGACCCCTCGCTGGCCGCTGCCCGCGCCTTCGCCGAGGGCTTCCTGTTCGTCCGCCGCCGCCATGCCCGCACGCGGCTGTTCCTGCGCGCCGAGGACGTGTTCGGCTTCACCCAGCGCATCGGCGCGGACATGCACGACCTCGACGCCGACGCTCGGGACATCGCCGCCAGCATCCCCGAAGGCTATGGCCGCAACCTCGCCCTCGGCGTCGTGCGGGGCCAGCGCGCCGCCTTTGCCCGCAGCTACGGCGAGAACCCCGACGGCCAGTCCCATGGCGAGACCTTCCTCGCTTTGCTGCGCCGCCGCCTGGTGCCGAACGGCCTGTATTTCCTCGACGAGCCGGAAACCCCGCTGTCGCCCACCCGCGTGCTGGCGCTGATGGCGCTGGTGGCCGAGCTGGCGGGGCAGGGGTGTCAGTTCGTCATCGCCACCCACTCGCCGATCCTGATGGCGCTGCCCGGCGCCAGCATCCTGCTGGCCGAAGGCGGCAGGCTGCGCGCGGCCGCGTGGGATGATATCGAGCATGTCCGCGTCACCCGCGCCTTCCTGGCCAACCCGGCCGCGCTGCTCGCCAAGTTGCTGCCTTCGTGAGATCCGCATGACCCGAGCCGTCACCATCCGCCCCGTCGCCTATGCCGACGGCCCCGCCCTGATCCGCGCCCATGTCGAAAGCCGCGCCTTGCACACGCCATGGGCCGAGCCGTTCACCGACATGGCCGGGTTCAAGTCCTGGTTCGCCACGACGCTGAGCGACCGGAAAGTGTCGATGGTGGCGGAATATGAAGGCCGCATCGCCGGCTTGATCAACCTCAACGAGATTGTCCGCGGCGGCTTCCTCAGCGCCTATCTCGGCTATCACGGCATGGCCGGCGTCACCGGCCGCGGGGTGATGACCGAGGCGGTGCGGCTCACCGTCGCCCACGCCTTCGGGCCGCTCGGCCTGCATCGCGTGGAGGCCAACATCCAGCCGGGCAATGCCCGTTCGCTCGCCCTGGTGCAGCGCCTGGGCTTCAGGTGCGAAGGCTTCTCCCCGCGCTATCTGCGCATCGCCGGCGCCTGGCGCGACCACGAGCGCTGGGCGAAGCTCGCGGACGACGTCGCGTAACCCTGCACGTTCCGAACGCCCGAGATCTTGAGCGTAGCGGCCGGTGCGGTCGTTGTACAATTGCAGCAACGACGGTCATCAGACGCTCGTTCCGGGATCAACCGGTGGGAGACGTTGCCATGGACTCCGCCATCCAGCACGCACCCGAAACGCTGCCGCACAAGGTTTATCGGATCTGGTGGCACGAGATGAAGCTTTTCCTGCCGCCGGCCATCTACTTCTTCTGCGCCTTCAACATCATCGTGCTGACCACGAACCTGCTCGTGCATGACTACTGGTACGCGCTCACCAACTTTGCGCTGGCGACCGGGTTCGCGCTTGTCGTCGGCAAGGCCGTGCTGGTGGCCGACAGCCTGCACGCCATCGACCGCTTCCGCGGGGCCCCGCTGATCTTCCCTGTCCTCTACAAGACCGCCTTCTATACCCTGGTCACGTTCATCGCCCGCATGCTCGAGCAGACCGTGCACTTTGCGTTGGATGCGAATGGTTTTGGTCCCGCCTTCGCCGAAGCCGCTGCGGCTTTCACCTGGCACCGTTTCGCTGCCATCCAGATCTGGATCTTCGTCTGCTTCCTGATCTACACGACCGTCAGCGAGATCGGCGCGCTGCTGGGCCCCGGCCAGTTGACCCGCCTGTTCTTCCGCTATCGCCCCTCGTACTACAAGCTGACGCGGCGCCAGCACATGCACGCACTGATGGAGATCAGCCGTCTTGCCGAGACGAAGCCGCGGGAACGGCTACTCGACCCTGGGACGGAAGAAGGCGCCAAGCTGGTGCGCATCATCGACGCCCTGCGCCGCCGCCCGGCCTGACCGGCGATCGCGGGCGGCCCGCCTGCCGGTCGGCCTCAGGTCACTGGGTCCCGCTGGACGCGGGCGCGGTCCAGGCCTTGTAATCCTGGTCCGAAACGGTCGGCAGCTTCTTGAGGAAGGCAACGATCGTCCAGATCTCCTTGTCCGGCACCTCGATCGCCCCAAAGCTCGGCATGCCCGTCATATCGATGCCGTTCTTGATGACCCAGAAAAGCTGGCGGGGCTCGATAGTGTCCACGATCTCCTTCAGGTCGGGCGGGCCCGGGTTCAGCCCCTCGGAGAATTTCGCCCAACCCACGCCCGGCCCGCCGTGACAATTCGTGCAGCCTCGCTGGGCGAAAGCGCGCGCACCCGCCTGCACCACGGCCACATCAACCAGGGATAGGGGCGGTGTTTCCACCGCATGCCGGTTGATCGAGGCCTGACGCACACGGATGAGTGCGGAGGCAACGATGCCGGGCTGCGGCTGGCTTGCTGCGACGCTGTAGAAGCCGCCGAAGAAGAAGGCCGCGGCGGCAATGGCCACGACGATCGCCAGAACACCAATGGCCGCCAGCACTCGCATCCGACATCCCCTGGATGATTGGCCTTGCAGGCAATACCGCGCTCATTCTTGCGCCCACGCCACAAATTGGTCCAGGTGCAAATCCCCGGACTTGTTCGCACCCGCAGCAATCCCCTTGCGCTCGCCGCCGTGACCCGCTAGACCGCGCGCGGGCCACGCCCCCCCACCGGGGCGCTTCTCTTCTGTAAGGGAGAGCCAGATCATGGCACTCGCCGCCACGCCGGAATTGCGTCCGGCCAACCCCGATTTCTCATCCGGTCCCTGCGCCAAGCGTCCCGGCTTCAGCCTGGACGCGCTGAACGGCGCCCTGCTGGGCCGGTCCCATCGCGCCCGCGAGCCGAAGGCGAAGCTCGCCGAGGTCATCGAACGCTCGCGCGCCATCCTGGGCATGCCCGCCGACTGGCGCCTGGGCATCGTGCCGGCCTCGGACACCGGCGCCGTGGAGATGGCGCTGTGGTCGCTGCTGGGCGCGCGGCCCGTTGATATCCTGGCGTTCGAGAGCTTTTCCGAGGCCTGGGCCACGGATGTCGCGAAGCAGCTCAAGCTGGCCGACGCGCGGGTGCTGAAGGCGCCCTATGGGCGGCTGCCGGACCTCGCGCAGGTGAACCCGGCGCATGACCTGGTGCTGGCCTGGAACGGCACCACGTCCGGAGTGCGGCTGCCGGATGCCGATTTCATCGCGGCGGACCGCGACGGGCTGGTGATCTGCGATGCCACCTCGGCGGCCTTCGCGATGGATCTGCCCTGGGACAAGCTCGATGTCGTCACCTGGTCCTGGCAGAAGGTGCTGGGGGGCGAGGCGGCGCATGGCATGCTGGCGCTGTCGCCGCGCGCGGTGGAGCGGCTGCTGACCCACAAGCCGGCCTGGCCGCTGCCGAAGATCTTCCGCCTCACCTCCGGCGGCAAGCTCAGCGAGGGCATCTTCAAGGGCGAGACGATCAACACGCCGAGCATGCTGTGCGTGGAGGACGCGCTGGACGGGTTGCGCTGGGCCGAGGCCGTCGGCGGGCTGCCGGGCCTGATCGCGCGCAGCGAGGCCAATCTGGCCGCCGTGGCCGCCTGGGTCGCCGGCAGCGACTGGGCCGGCTTCCTGGCCGAGGACGCGGTCACGCGGTCCTGCACCTCGATCTGCCTGAAGATCACCGCCCCCTGGTTCGCGGCACTCGATGCGGCGGGGCAGGCGGGGGCGGCGAAGCAGATCGCGGCGCTGCTGGAACGCGAGAGGATCGCCTACGACATCGCCAGCTACCGCGACGCGCCGCCGGGCCTGCGCATCTGGGGCGGCGCCACCGTGGAGACGTCCGACATCGCCGCCCTGTTGCCCTGGCTCGACTGGGCGCATGCGCAGGTTCGGGCCCAGTACGCGCAACAGGCGGCGGAGTAGCCGAAATGACCAAGGTTCTGATCAGCGACAAGCTGTCCCCCGCCGCCGTCGAGATCTTCCGCCAGCGCGGCATCGCGGTGGACGTGAAGACCGGCCTGTCGCCGGCCGATTTGCGCGGCCTCATCGGCGGCTATGACGGCCTCGCCGTCCGCTCCTCCACCAAGGTGACGAAGGAGCTGCTGGAGGCCGCGCCGAATCTGAAGGTGGTGGGCCGCGCCGGCATCGGCGTCGACAATGTCGACGTGAAGTCGGCCACCGCCCGCGGCGTGGTGGTGATGAACACGCCCTATGGCAACGCCATCACCACCGCCGAGCACGCCATCGCCATGATGTTCGCGCTGGCGCGCCAGATCCCGGAGGCCAGCACCTCCACCAAGGCCGGGAAGTGGGAGAAGAACCGCTTCATGGGCGTGGAGCTGTTCGGCAAGACGCTCGGCCTGATCGGCTGCGGCAATATCGGCTCGATCGTCGCCGATCGCGCGCACGGCCTGAAGATGCGCGTCATCGCCTTCGACCCGTACCTGACGGAGAAGCGGGCGCTGGATCTGGGCGTGGAGAAGGTGGAACTGGACGACCTGATCGCGCGCGCCGACATCATCAGCCTGCACACGCCGCTGACCGAGTCGACCAGGAACATCCTGTCGCGCGCGGCGATCGCGCGCATGAGGAAGGGCGTGCGCATCGTCAACTGCGCCCGCGGCGGATTGCTGGACGAGGCGGCGCTGGCCGAGGCGCTGAAGTCGGGCCATGTCGCCGGCGCGGCGCTGGATGTGTTCGAGACCGAGCCGGCCACCGCCAGCCCGCTGTTCGGGCTGGAAAACGTGGTCTGCACGCCGCATCTGGGGGCGGCCACCGCCGAGGCGCAGGAGAACGTGGCGCTGCAGGTCGCCGAGCAGATGAGCGACTTCCTGCTCACCGGCGCCGTCGCCAACGCCATCAACATGCCCAGCGTCACCGCCGAGGAGGCGCCGCGGCTGAAGCCCTACATGGAGCTGTGCCGCCTGCTCGGCGCCTTCGCGGGGCAGCAGACGCAGGCACGGGACGGCGTGCTGAAGCGCGTGATCATCGAGTACGAGGGCAACGCGGCGCACCTCAACCAGCGCCCGCTGACGGCGGCGGCACTGGCCGGTCTGCTCGGCCCGATGATGACCGGCGCGAACATGGTCAACGCCCCGGTGCTGGCGCGCGAGCGCGGCATCGACGTGGCCGAGACCGTGCACGACCGCCCCAGCGAGTACCAGACACTGGTGCGAATCACCGTCGATACCGGGGGGCAGTCGCGCGCGGTGGCGGGCACGCTGTTCGCGGGCTCCAAGCCGCGCATCGTCGAGATCAAGGGCATCAAGGTGGAGGCCGATTTCGCCCCGCACATGCTCTACGTCACCAACCACGACAAGCCGGGCTTCATCGGCCGCTTCGGCGCCACCCTGGCCGGAGCCGGGATCAACATCGCCACCTTCCATCTCGGCCGCGCCGAGGCCGGCGGGGATGCGATCTGCATGGTCTCGGTGGACGAGCCGGTGTCCGAGGACGTGCTGGCCATGGTCCGCACCATCCCGCTGGTGGTGCAGGCCACCACCCTGTCGTTCTAAGTTTGTTGTGGGGAAGCCGGGTGCTATACGCGCCCGGCTTCCACGGCAGGCGACATGACCGACGATCCTCCCCCGAATCCCGCGCTGCTGCCCTCCGGCCTGCGCGATCTGCTCCCGCCTGAGGCCGAGACCGAGGCCGCGGCCGTGGAGGCGATGATGGACACCTTCGCGGCGCACGGCTACCAGCGGGTGAAGCCGCCGCTGCTGGAGTTCGAGGACTCGCTGCTGGCCGGGTCCGGCAGCGCCATGGGCGACCAGACCTTCCGGCTGATGGACCCGGACACCCGCCGCATGATGGGCCTGCGCGCGGACATGACGCCGCAGGTGGCGCGCATCGCCACCACCCGGCTCGTCCGGGCGTCGCGCCCGCTGAGGCTGTCCTATGCCGGCCAGTGCCTGCGCGTGTACGGCAACCAGCTCGATCCCGACCGCCAGCTTGCCCAGGCCGGCATCGAGCTGATCGGCCATGACAGCCCCGATGCGGACGCGGAGATCGTTCTGGTCGCCGCCGAGGCGCTGGCGCTGCTCGGCCTGACCCGGCTCAGCATCGACCTCACCATGCCGCCGCTGGTGCCCACGTTGCTGGACGAAGCCGGCACCACGCAGGAGGCCCGCGCCCGGCTGGCCCGCGCGCTGGACCGCAAGGACGCGGCGGCCGTCGCCGAGCGCGGCGGGCCGCTTGCGGCCACGCTGACCGACCTGCTGCTGTCCGCCGGCGCCGCCGACCGGGCGCTTGCGGCACTGGATGCCGCGGCGCTGACGCCGGGGGCGCGGGTGCTGGCCGACCGGCTGAAGGACTCGGTGGCCGCCATCCGGGCCCGCGCGCCCGGGTTGAAGCTGACCGTCGACCCCGTCGAGTTCCGCGGGCTGCGCTACCACACCGGCGTGTGCATGACCGTCTATGCCCCCGGTCGGCACGAGGAGCTGGGCCGGGGTGGGCGCTATGTCTGCGGCGACACCGAGCCCGCCACCGGCATCACCCTGTATCCGGATGCAGTGCTGCGCGCGGCGCCGCCGCGCCAGGCGAAGACGCGCGTGTATCTGCCGGCCGGGGCCGATCATGCCCGTGCGGCCGCCTTGCGCGCGGAGGGCTACGCCACCGTCGCCGCCCTCGATCCGGTGCCGGATGCGTGCGCCGAGGCGCGCCGCCTGTCCTGCACCCACCTGCTGTCGGGCGACGCTCTCGTCGCCGTCAAATCGGAGTGATCGCATGACCAACGTCGCCGTGATCGGCGCCCAGTGGGGCGACGAGGGCAAGGGCAAGGTGGTGGACTGGCTGGCCAGCCGCGCCGACGTGGTGGTGCGCTTCCAGGGCGGTCACAACGCGGGCCACACGCTGGTGGTGGGCAACCAGACCTACAAGCTGTCGCTGCTGCCCAGCGGCCTGGTGCGCGGCAAGCTCGGCATCATCGGCAATGGCGTGGTGGTCGATCCCGAGGCATTGCTGGCGGAGATCGAGCGCGTGCGCGCGCAGGGGCTGAAGGTTTCGCCCGAGACGCTGCGCATCGCCGAGAACGCCATCCTGATCCTGCCCCTGCACCCCGCCATCGACCGCGCGCGCGAGGCGGCGCGGGGCGAGCGCAAGATCGGCACCACCGGCCGCGGCATCGGCCCGGCCTACGAGGACAAGGTGGCGCGCCGCGCCATCCGCGTCTGCGACCTCGCCGAGCCCGAGACGCTGTCAGAGAAGCTCGACGAACTGCTGCTGCACCACAACACGCTGCTGAGGGGGCTGGGTGCAGAGACCTTCGAGAAGCAGGCGCTGCTAGATCGGCTGCTGGCGCTGGCGCCGCAGATCCTGCCCTATGCCGAGCCCGCCTGGGAACGGCTGGACGAGGCCCGCCGCGCCGGCAAGCGCATCCTGTTCGAGGGCGCGCAGGCGGTGATGCTGGACGTGGACCACGGCACCTATCCGTTCGTCACCAGCAGCAACACGGTCGCGGCCACGGCGGCCTCCGGCTCCGGCGTTGCGCCGTCGGCGATCGGCTTCGTGCTGGGCATCGCCAAGGCCTACAGCACGCGCGTGGGCTCCGGCCCGTTCCCCTCGGAGTTGACCGACGAGACCGGCGCGCTGCTGGGCGATCGCGGCCATGAGTTCGGCACGGTCACCGGCCGCCGCCGCCGCTGCGGCTGGTTCGACGCCGCCATGGTGCGCCAGGCGGTGAAGGTCGGCGGCATTCAGGGCCTCGCCCTCACCAAGCTCGACGTGCTGGACGGATTGCCCGAGCTGAAGGTCTGCATCGGCTACGATATCGGCGGCGAGGTGCTGCGTCGCCTGCCGGCCGCCCCGCGGGCCCAGGCCGCCGCTCGGCCGATCTACGAGACGATGGAGGGCTGGTCCGGCTCCACCCGTGGCGCCCGCAGCTGGGCGGAGCTGCCGGCGCAGGCAATCAAATATGTCCGGCGCATCGAGGAATTAGTGGAGGCGCCAGTGACTCTACTGTCCACCAGCCCGGAGCGCGACGACACCATCCTGATGCGCGACCCGTTCGAGGGCTGACGGATCGGGGTACGAGTACGCGGTGTGAACTAGCTCACAGACGTGTGGTTCACAGCCTGGTTACCTTCGCTCCAGGAAATGTTCTGGGAGCTTCCGATGGACCTCAGCAGCGCGACCTCTGCCGTCATTTTGTCGTTCCCACCGCCGGCGCGGCCGACAAACCGCTTCACCGCGCGCGACAGGATCGAGGTCCTGCGCTGGGCCGACAGCGCGCGCGAGGAGGGCTACACGCGGGTCGCGCTGGACAACAGCGCCCAGGAGGACGAGCCGGAGCTGGGCGACTTCCTTCTGGTCTATCGGCGGGACGCGTTGTGGGCGTCATGGGGCGTGGGCTGCTGCGACGGCGGCTTCATTGTCTGGCGCCCCGCCGACGGCACCACCACCGGCTGGTACCCCTGCCTGAAGAAGGCCCTGGCCGCGATCCCGCCGGCCTAGCCGACGCCCGACGGCAGCCAGGGCGTATCCACCCACAGCGCTGCCAGCTCGGCGCGTTCGGCGGCTGCCTGCGCGGTCCAGGCCGGTCCGTCCAGGAACGCGCCGGCGAAGCCGCCGGCGTCGGCTGCGGCCTGGTACTCCGGATCTGCCACCGCGCTCTGCAGCGCCATGCGCAACTGCCCGGCGAGATCCTCGGGACACCCATAGGGTGCCGCCAGGCCGCGGTGGATGACGGCAGACAGCTGCAGCCCGCCTTCGCGCAGCGGCGCGATATCCGGGAAGGCCCGGGGGCGGTTGCGGGCGGCGATGCCGAGGCCTGTCAGGGTGCCGTTGCGCAGGCAATCCACCGCATCGCCCAGACCCAGCGCCGCCGCCGCGGCGTGGCGCGACAGGGCGGCCTGGCGGGCGGCGGCGGCGCTGGGAAAGGCGACGATGTTCAGCGTCGTCCCGGCCAGCGCCTGCAGGCGCAGCGCTGCCAGATGCGGCGGGCTGCCGGCCGGAGGGGTCGCCAGCGGCACCGCCGCCGCGTCGTCGGCCGAGCGGCCCACCAGGTCGGCCGCCGAGGCCAGTGGGCTGTTAGCAGAGGAGACGAAGGCGATCGGCTCCTTGGCGACGGCGCCGATCAGGCGCAGCCGGTCCAGCAGATTTCCCGCCTCCGGGCGGTCCACCATGCGGGCGGGCAGGACCGGCGTCACCACCCAGCCGAACGTCATGCCGGAGGGGTCGGCCCGCGCCAGGGCCCGGAACCCGGCCAGCCCGGCGTCGCCGGGGATGTTCACCACGCGCAGCCGCGAATACGGCAGATGCCGTTCCAGGAACGGGGCGAAGGCACGGGCCGCGGTGTCGGAGGGCGCGCCGGCGGGCGCTCCCACGATCAGGTCCAGGCGGCGGCCGGCCCATGCGGGTCGGACCGCGGGCAGTGCCAGGCTCGCTGCAAGCAGGGCCCGGCGGCGGATCACGAGGCGGCTTTGGCCGGCGATTGCACCGCCGCGTCGCGTCGCAGCCGGTGCTCGCCCAGGAACAGCAGGATCGGCGCGGCGATGAAGATCGACGACGAGGTGCCGATCACGATGCCGAACAGCATCACCCAGGCGAAACCGGACAGCGTGCTGCCGCCGAACAGGGCCAGCGGCAGGGTGGCCAGGAACACGGTCATGGAGGTGCCGAGCGTGCGGTTCAGCGTCTCGTTGATCGACAGGTCGATCAGGTCGCGCAGCGACATGGACTTGTACTTGCGCAGGTTCTCGCGCACGCGGTCGTAGACCACCACCTTGTCGTTGGTCGAATAGCCGATGATCGTCAGGATCGCGCCGACCATCACCAGATCGAACTCGAAACGGGTGACCGCCAGGAACCCGATCGCCTTGGTGACGTCCAGCAGCAGCGTCACCACGGCCCCGACCGCGAACTGCCATTCGAAGCGGAACCAGATATAGACCATGATCATCAGCAGGCTGAGCCCCAGCGCCAGCATGCCGTCGCGGAACAGTTCGGCCGACACCGAGGCGCCGACGGCATCGGTGCGCAGCACGCGCGCGCCGGGCTGCGAAGACTCGACGGCGGTGCGCACCCGGTTGACCATGTCCTGGGTGGCGGCCTCGCTTGGCTGGGCTTCCAGGCGGATCAGCACGTTGGTTGCTTCACCGAAACGCTGCACTCCCGGCTCGCGGATGCCCTGCTCGGCCAGCGCCGCGCGGATCTTGCCGAAGTCCGCGGGCCCGGGCGTGCGCACCTCCATGACGATGCCGCCGGAGAAGTCGATGCCCTCGTGCAAGCCGGGATGGAAGAACAGGATCACCGAGGCGATCGACAGCACCGCGGAGACGATGAGCCCCATGAAGCGGCCGCGCATGAACGGGATGCGCGTGTCATCGGGAACGATGCGGAATATCGGGCGGATGAACATGGCGTGCGTCCTACACCGGCAACACGGCGGGGCGCCTGGCGGCGTACCAGCGCACCATCAGCAGCCGCACCAGCATCGTGGCGGTGAACAGGCTGGTGGCGATGCCGACGGTGATGGTCACCGCGAAGCCGCGCACCGGCCCGGTGCCGAAAACGAACAGCATCACGTGCGCGAGGAAGCCGGTCGCGTTGCTGTCGATGATGGTCGAGAAGGCGCGGCGAATGCCGGTCTCCATCGCGTTCAGCGGTGTTCGGCCGTTGCGCACTTCCTCGCGTATGCGTTCGTTGATCAGGATGTTGGCGTCGACCGCCATGCCCAGGGTCAGCAGGATGCCCGCCATGCCCGGCAATGTCAGCGTCGCCTCCAGCAGGCTCAGCACCGCCGTCAGCAGCACCAGGTTGACGAGCAGGGCCACGTTCGCCATCCAGCCGAACAGACCGTAGAAGAAGGCCATGTAGACCATCACCAGCACGAAGCCGACGGCCAGCGCGATGGCGCCGGCGCGGATCGCGTCGGCACCCAGCTCCGGCCCCACGCTGCGTTCCTCGACCACGGTCAGCGGCGCCGGCAGGGCGCCGGCCCGCAGCAGGACCGAGAGGTCGGTGGCCGTTCGTGCATCGAAGCGCCCGCTGATCTGTCCGCGCCCGCCGGTGATCGGCTCGCGGATCACCGGGGCGCTGATGACCTTGTCGTCCAGGACGATGGCGAAGGGATGGCCGACATTGGCGCGGCTGATGTCGGCGAAGCGGCGGGTGCCCACGGAATCGAAGGTGAAGTTCACCACCCACTCGCCGGTCTGCGGGTTCTGCCCGGCGCGCGCGTCGGTGAGGTTGGCGCCGTCCACCTCCACGCGGCGGCGTACCGCGATCTTGCCGCCGGCCTGGCCTTCCAGCGGCAGGAAGTCCACACCGGGCGGTGGCACGGCGGCGTTCAGGTTGGCGTTCTCGTCGGTCAGCCGGAAGGTCATGCGGGCGGTCTTGCCCAGCATCTCCTTGATCCGGTTCGGGTCCTCGACGCCAGGCAGCTGGACGACGATGCGGCTTTCGCCCTGGCGGGTGATCATCGGGTCCACCACGCCGGTCTCGTCGATGCGGCGGCGGACGATTTCGATCGACTGTTGCACCGCTGCGGTGGCGCGGTCGATCAGGGCGGCCGGAGACAGGGTGATGGTGATCTGGCCGGGCGTCACCTCGAAATCGAGGTCCGGCCGCGCGCCCAGGCTGCCGCCCGCGGCGGTGGCCAGTTCACGCAGCGCCGCCAGGGCCGCGTCCTGCTTCGTCTGGTCGTCGATGCGCACGACGATGCGGTTCTGCGCCGGCTGGGGGGTGGCGGTGAAGCGCGGCACGCCGGCGCGGCGCAGGCTTTGGCGGGCGGAATCCGCCAGGCTGTCCAGGCGTTCCTTCACCACCGCGTTCATGTCGACCTCCAGCAGCAGATAGCTGCCGCCGCGCAGGTCGAGGCCGAGATGGATGGTGCGCCACGGGACCCAGCTGGCCGGGGACGGGAACAGGTTCGGCAGGCTCAGGAGCACGCCCAGGACGCAGATGCCCACGACCATGGCGGTCTTGAGGCGGGAAAAATACATCATGGTGCGAGTATCACGAAGACGGACACATGAGAGAAAGGCGGCTCCATCATACGCCTCCGCCCGGTCACGGGGGCGTGACCGGCGGGGTCGGCGGGGGCGGAGAATGACGACAACCCCCCCGCGACGCAACAGGCGGGGGTAATGGCTGAAAACCACGGAGAATGCTACCTGTCCCGGAAACGAGTTGCCGAGGACCGGAAACACGCCATGACTGCTGCGACACTGCGAATCGGCATTGCCGGGGCCGGATATTTCGGCCGCTTCCACGCGCTGAAGGTGGCGGCGGCGCCAAGGGCGGTGCTGGCCGGGCTCTACGACCCGGACAGCGCCCGCGCCGCCCTGGTGGCGCAGGAGGCCGGGACCGTGCCGCTGGACTGGGACGCGCTGATGGCGGCCTGCGACGCGGTGGTGGTGGCGGCACCGGCCGAGGCGCATTTCGCGCTTGCCACGCAGGCTTTGCGCGCGGGCAAGCACGTGCTGGTGGAAAAGCCGATCGCGGCCACCCTGGAACAGGCGGACGCCATGGCCGCGCTGGCGGCCGGGCGCGGCTTGGTGCTGCAGGTCGGTCACCTGCTGCGCTATTCCGCCGAGCACGCGGCGATCAGCGCCCGCATGCGCCGGCCCGTCTATATCGAGTGCGTGCGCATCGCCCCGTTCAAGCCGCGCGGCACGGATGTGTCGGTGATCCTGGACCTGATGATTCACGACCTCGACCTCGTGCTGTCGCTGGTGGACAGCCCGATCCAGAGCGTGGACGCCGTGGGCGCGCCGGTGGCCAGCCAGCATGAGGACATCGCCAATGCCCGCATCCGCTTCGCCAATGGCTGCGTGGCCACCATCACCGCCAGCCGGATCTCGCTGAAGGCCGAGCGGCGGATGCGGCTGTTCAGCCAGGAAGGCTACATCACCGTCGATTTCGCCGCCCGCAAGCTGATGATGATCGGCCGCGAGCGCGGCGTCCCGCTGCCGCTGATCGACGACGGCCGGATGGAAGAGGTCACGTGGCAGGACCACGACGCGCTGGAGGCCGAGCACGCCGCCTTCGTGGCGGCGGTGCTGGACGGCGCCCCCGTGGTGGTGGACGCGGCCGCCGGCCGCCGGGCGCTGGCGGCGGCACTGGCGATCACCGACAGCATGGCCGCGTCACGTGCCCAGGCGCAGGCCGCGGGGCTGATCCAGCCGGAATAGGGAAAGCCGGACCGGGCGGCGTGGGCATCGCGGCGCAGCGGACCGCGCGGACCAGGGGGGCTGCGTAGCCGCGGCGCCGCCATCCCGTGACGGCGCGGCTTGCCGAGCACAACGCTGGGGACGGCCGGGCGGATTTGCTAGATACCATTGCATTGATGCCGCGGGAGGATGCGATCGGCGAAGCCACCGAGGAACGACAGCTGATCCGGTCCGCCTGGTTGCGGGCCGCATGCGCGGCCTCGGCCTGGCTGAGGGTGGCCGGGCCCTGGCTGTCGCAGCGGGCGTCGCTTCCGGCCGACCGCGAGCCGCGTCCGCACGGGCTGCAGCGGCACATGGTGGCCCTGGTGCTGTGGGCACTGCTGCCGGTCGGCGTGATCAGCGCAGCCATGGTCGCCGACGCGATGACCCAGGCCCGTCAACATTACCGCGAACGGCTGCAGGAGCGCAGCGAGGCCGTCGCCCTGGCCCTGGATCGCGAGATCGAGACGATCGCGATGGCGCTGACGGTGATGGCGTCGGCGCCCGACCTCAATTCGCCGCCCGATCGGCCCGCCTTCGAGACGCGGGCGAAGGCCGTGGCGGCAGCCCTGGGCAACACCCTCGTGCTGCACGATCCGCAGGCGCTGCCGCCAGGCGGATCGGCGCCGGACGTGCTGCAACAGGTCATCCGCGACCGTCGCGCGGCGGTCGGCGGCGTCTCCTGGAAGCCTGCGGGCGAAGGGCCGGCGGCGGCGGTCTACCAGCCGGTGCTGCGCGGCGGGGACGTGGTCGCCGTGCTGGAGCTGAGCCTGACGCCGGCGCAGGTGTCCACGGTGCTGGCGGCGCAGAACCGGGGGCCGGGCGCGGTGGCTCTGCTGACCGACCCCCAGGGGATCGTGCTCGGCAGCGCCGGCGTGGCGGCGCTGCGGGCGGGAATGTCGGTCCCGCCATGGCTGGGCGGCGCCGGGCCGCATGATCACGACGCGCAGCGCCAGGGCAAATGGCCCGACGGATTGGCGCGGATCTGCGCCTTGTCCCAGCCAGACCGGGCGCCGGGTTGGCTCGTCGCGGTCTGCGAGCCGCAGGCCGACTACGACGCCACCTGGCAGGGACCGTTGCTGGAGCGCGCGGTCAATGCGCTCGCTTCGCTGGGCCTGGGCATCTTCGCCGCGATCGCGCTGGCGCGGCGGCTCGCCAGGCCGTTGGCGTTGCTGACCGGGCATGCCCGTGCGGTGGCGGCCGGCGCGGATCGGCCGGAACCGGTGCCGCCATCGCCGGTGGCCGAGTTCGAGGCGTTGCGCACGAGCCTGGGCAGCGCCGAGGCGGTGCTGCGCCGGCGCGCCATGGCCGAGCACATGGCCATGCTGGAGGCACGCACCAGCCAGCGGCTGCTGGCCTCGGTGCTGGACGGGGCGGTCGAAGGCATCCATGTGAAGGATCTGGAGGGCCGCTACGTGCTCGTGAACCGCGCCGCGCTGGTCAGCCTGGGCCAGGGCGACGACGATGCGCGCGTGCTTGGCCGCCGCGCCCGCGACATCCTGCCGCCGGATGCCGCGCGCCGGGTCGAGACCGTCGACCACGACGTGATCGAAACCGGCGAGACGCGCGCGTTCGACCTGTCACGCGCGCGGCCCAGCGGAGAGATGCGCCATTACGCGGTGACCAAGACACCGTGGCGCGACGCGGATGGCCGGATCGCCGGGGTGATGACCGTGACCCGCGACGTCACCGAGGCCCAGGCCGCCGAGGCGCGGCTGCGGACGCTGCAGGCCGAGCTGCTGCGCGCCACCCGGCTCAGCAGCATGGGGGCGATGGCCAGTGGGCTGGCGCATGAGGTGAACCAGCCCTTGGCGGCGTCGACCAACTTCCTCAACGCTGCGGTTCGGCTGCTGGACCGCGCCCAGGCCGGCGATGCGGGCGCGCTGGACACCTCGCGGGTGGCGGTGGCGGACGCGTCCAAGCAGATGCTGCGGGCAGGGGCGATCGTCCGCCGGCTGCGCGACTTCGTCGGCCGCGGCGAAGCGGAGCTGCGCCCGGAAGACGTGGCCGGGCTGATCCGTGAGGCCTGCGACCTTGCCGAGGCCGACGGCTCGACCCAAGGCGTGACGCTGGTCACGCGGGTGGCGCCGGACACCGGCCGCGCGCTGGTCGACCGCACCCAGATCCAGCAGGTGCTGCTGAACCTGATCCGCAATGCCGCCGAGGCGCTGCAGGCGGCGCCGCCGCTGCCCGGCCGGGCCAACCGGGTCGTTGTCTCGGCCGGCACCGCCGGGCATGGCGGCGTCGAGATCACGGTTGCCGATACCGGGCCGGGCCTTGCGCCGGAAGTCGCGGCACGGCTGTTCGAGCCGTTCGTCAGCACCAAGCGCACGGGCATGGGTATCGGGTTGACGATCTGCCGTACCATCGTCGAGGGCCATGGCGGCCGGCTGGCGGTGGAGTCGAGCCCTGCCGGCTGCGGGACGCTGTTTCGCATCACCCTGCCGCCTTCGAACCAGACCAGAGGAACGCATGATGAGTGAGACGACATCGTGGCCCGGGGACAGCGCCGCATCGGCCGCGGCCGATGCGGCGCACCTCGTTGTGCACGTGGTCGACGACGACGAGGCGGTGCGGCGCTCGCTGGCGCTGCTGCTCGGCTCGTTCGGGCACAGCACCTGCACCTATCCTTCGGCCGAGGCGTTCCTGGCGGCGCTCGACGGCATCGAGCCCGGCTGCGTCATCGTGGACATCCGCATGCCCGGGATGGACGGGCTCGGGCTGCAACAGGAGCTAAAGCGGCGCGGCGCCAGCCTGCCGGTGGTGGTGGTGACCGGGCATGCCGAGGTGGCGCTGGCGGTGCAGGCGATGAAGGCGGGGGCGGTGGACTTCATCGAGAAGCCGTATTCCGAGGAGGATATCCTGCGCGCTGTCGCGGCCGCCCTGACACGGGTGGTGGACGAGCAGCACCAGCGCGCGGTCACCGATCAGGCAGCGGCGCGCATCGCGGCCCTGACGCCGCGCGAGCGCGACGTGCTGCGCCGGCTGGTCGATGGCTGGCCGAACAAGGTGATCGCGCACGAGCTGGGCATCAGCCCGCGCACGGTGGAGATCCACCGCGCCAACGTGATGGAGAAGCTGGGCTGCCGCAGCCTGGCGGAGGCGGTGCGGATCGCGCTGGCGGCGGGGTTCGGCGAGGGCTGAGGGGGTCTACCGCTCGACGGTCGCGAGGAAGTTCCGCCATTGCGCGACCACGGGGGTCTGGGCGAATTCCGCCTCGAAGCGGGCGCGGCCGGCCTGGGAGAGAGTGGCGGCGCGGGCCGGATCGTCGAGCAGCTCGGCGATCCCGGCGGCCAGCGCGGCCGGGTCTTCGCGCGGGACCAGCAGCCCGTCCTGGCCGTGGCGGATCAGCTCGGCGGGGCCGGCGGCCGACACCGCCACCATGGGCCGGCCGGCGGACCAGGCCTCGATGACCATGTTGCCCAGCGGCTCGACGCGCGAGGAGCAGACGAACAGGTCGGCGGCCCGCAGCAGCGCGCCGGCGTCCTTGCGCCAGCCGAGGAAATGCACGCGCCCGGCCACGCCCTCGCGGCCCGCCAGCGCCTGCAGCGCCGCGAGTTCCGGCCCGGTGCCGGCGATGGCCAGGGCCACGCCGGGCAGGCGCGGCAGGGCCCGGATCAGCGTGTCGAAGCCCTTGTCCGTATGCAGCCGGCCGAGGGCGAGCAGCAGGGGGCGTCCCGCCGGCAGGCCGGTGGCGGGCGCGGTGGCGGCGAAGTCCTCGACGAAGTTGGGCAGGTAGTGGGTGCGCGCGTCGGCCCAGCCCTGGGCGCGCAACCAGGCGACGATGCCGCGCGTGTTGCCGACGAGATGGTCGCAGCCCCGGTAGTAGCGCGGGTCGTAATAGCCGCCGAGCCGGCCGACGCGTACCCAGTCGCCGCGCGGGGTGTGCATGTTGGCGCGGTTCATCCAGGTGACCACGACGCGCGGCTGGAACTCCCTGAGGATGCGGCCGAGGCGGGGGCGGGTCAGCAGGTCCAGCGGCGTGCCGAAGCTTAGTTCGGCCGGCGGTATCCCGGCGGTCCGCAGCAAGGCGGCGCGCTCGGGGTTGGTGCGGATGACCGGCAGCACGGCGTCGCCGGCGTCGTGCAGGGCGGTGCACAGGCGCTCGAAGAAAAGCTCGGCGCCGCCATGCGCCGCGCCGGCCATCACCTGGGCAATGCGGGTCATGCGGCGCGGGTCATGCCGGTTGCGGGACCGCGATCAGGCCGGTGGCGGCTTGCAGCGCGTCCTCCACCGGCAGGTCCGCCATGTCCGGGCCGCGCGCCAGGGCGACGGCGGTGCGGCGGCCGGCGGGGGCGTATTCCGGGGCGGGCGTGGGACCGAACAGCCCCAGCGTGGGGGTGCCGGCGGCGGCGGCGAGGTGCATCAGCCCGGAATCGTTGCCGGCGAACAGGGCGCAGCGGGCCAGGCAGGCGGCGGCCTCCGGCAGGGTCAGCCGGCCGCACAGGTCGATCGCGCCGGGCAGCGCGTCCAGCACCGGGGCGGCCAAGGCGCGCTCCTGCGGCCCGGGCCCGGCGAGTACGGCCACCCGCGCGCCCGGCAGGGGGCCGGCAGCGATCCGGCGGTAGAGCTCCACGAAACGCTCGGGCGGCCAGACCTTGCCGGTCCAGTTGGCGGTGGGGCCCAGCGCGACCACCGGCGGGCCGGGCGGAATCAGGCGCTCGGCCAGCGCGCGGTCCTCCGGCGCGGTCCAGGTGACCGGCATGGGCGGCGGGTCCAGGCCGAGGATGGCGGCGAGCTGGGCGGTCTTGTGGCCGGGGCGGCGGCGCATCACCGCGCGCCGGCGGGTCGGCACCAGCCAGGACAGGGCGGAGGCGCGGATGTCCACCACCAGGTCCCACCACGTGCCCACGGTCGCCGCCCAAAGCGGCAGCCAGTGCCCGGCATAAGGCCGCTTCTCCAGCGTGATCAGCCGCTCGAGGTTGGGCATGCGGGCGAACACGCCCTCGGCCACGGGGCCGCAGGCTACGGTGAAGCGGGCCTGCGGGTAGGTGCGCAGGAGGTGGTCCAGCAGCCCGGTGGACAGGACGGCATCGCCGATGCGGTTGGAGGTGACGAACAGGATGCGCATGTCGGGGCGCGGATAGCACGATATTGGCGTTGATGCGCTATGGCCGGCGCTTGGCGCATGCGCGCTGGCGGTATAGACGCAGCGCCGGAAAGGAACGGGCCATGTGCGGAATCGCCGGCGTGATGATGCGGGATGGCAGCGCGCCGGACCAGGCGGTGCTGGACCGGCTGCTGGCGGCGCTGGCGCATCGCGGGCCCGATGGGCAGGGGCGGCTGGTGCGCGGCGACACCGCGCTGGTGCATACGCGGCTTGCGATCATCGACCTGGAGACCGGCGACCAGCCGCTGTTCGCGCCGTCCGGCGCAGCGCTGGTGGGCAATGGCGAGATCTACAACAACCCCGAGCTGCGCGCGCAGATGGCGGGCACGCCGTTCCGAACCCGCTCGGATTGTGAGCCGGCCCTGTTCCTGTACGAGGCCGAGGGGGAGGATTTCGCCGCGCGGCTGCGCGGGATGTTCGCTCTTGCCATCCACGATCCCGCGCGTGGGCGGGTGGTGCTGACGCGCGACCCGTTCGGCATCAAGCCACTGTATTACGTGCAGATGGTGACGGCCTTCGCCTTCGCCTCCGAGCCGCAGGCGCTGATCGCCGCCGGGTTCGCCCGCGCCGCCGCCGCACCCCGGCAGCGCGCGGAGCTGCTGCAACTGAAGTTCACCACGGGGGCGGAAACCGCCTTCCCGGGGATCGAGCGGGTGCTGCCGGGCGAGACGCTGGTGATCGAGCGCGGCGCCATCGTCGAGCGCCGCCGCCGCGCCGCGCTGCCGCCCGGGCCGCCGGAGCCGATCGGCCATGCCGAGGCGATGCACAAGCTGGATGCGGTTCTGCTCGACAGCGTGGCTGTGCATCTGCGCTCCGACGTGCCGTATGGGCTGTTCCTGTCGGGCGGCATCGATTCCGCGGCATTGCTGGCGCTGATGACGCGCGCGACCGGGCAACGGATCCAGGCGCTGACGGTGGGCTGGGAGGGCGCGGGGGCGGTCGATGAGAGCCACGAGGCGGCACGGCTGGCCAAGGTGATGGGAGCCGCGTGCCACCGGCTAGAGATGACCGCGCGGGATTTCTGGACGCTGGCGCCGCGCATTGCCGCAGCCATCGACGATCCCACGGCCGATGCCGCGGTGCTGCCGACCTACATGCTCGGCCAAGCCGCCGCCGGCAGCCTGAAGGTGACGCTGTGCGGCGAGGGGGCGGATGAGCTGTTCGGTGGCTACAGCCGCTATCGCAAGCGCCGCGCGCCGTGGCGCTGGCTTGCCCGCAAGCCGCGTACCAAGGGGCTGTTCGGTGGGGTGGCGGCGCTGGCGGGGTGGCGGGACGGCATTGCCGCGGCCGAGGGCGCTGTGGCGGCCGGCCGGTCGCCGTTGCAGGCCACCCAGGAAGTCGATGTGCTGGAATGGCTGCCGAACGACCTGCTGACCAAGCTGGACCGCTGCCTGATGGCGCATGGGGTGGAGGGGCGGACGCCGTTCCTCGATCCGGTGGTGGCGGATTTCGCATTCCGGCTGCCGGATGCCGAGAAGGTGGGGCTGCGCTTCGGCAAGGTGTTGCTGCGCGACTGGCTGGCGCGCGCCTTTCCCGAGGCTGGTGCCTACGCCCGCAAGAAGGGGTTCAAGCCGCCGGTCGGGGCCTGGATGGCCGCGCAGGGCCTGACGCTGGGCCGGCTGGTGGCCGCCCAGCCTGGGATCGCCGAGGTGCTGCCGGCCGACCAGGTGGCCGCGGCCTTCGCCGCCGCCGAGGCCAATCCGCAGCGGGCCTGGAGCCTGCTGTACTACGCGCTATGGCACAGCCATCACGTGATGGGCCTGCCCGCGGACGGCGATATCGGCGCGGTGCTGGAGGCGGCGTCGCGGCCTTGCAGCGTATCGCGGACCGGCGCCGCGCGGGCGATGGCGAGGCCGTAGCCGAGCATCAGGAAGAAGAAGCCGCCGATCTCGATGGCAGTGAAGCTGCTGGCCGAGGCGATCGGCCATTCCTGGATCAGGGCGGCCACGAACAAGCCGACGCGCAGCGGGTCCGGGTCGCGGCCGATGCCGCGCAGCAGCCCGCGCAGCCAGGCGACCACCAGGGCGCAGAACAGCAGCAGGCCGGGGAAGCCGGCTTCGGTGAGGGCTTCCAGATAGTGGTTGTGCGGATGGATGGTGCAGATGCGCGCGCCGCCGCCGTCGGCCGCGTAGTCGGTGCTGCGCGACCAGGCGCGGAAATAGTGCGGGTCCTCGCAGACGTTGCGGAAGCCGTCATAGCCTTGGCCGAAAATTGGATGGTCGAGGGCGATGAAAGCGGCGCGGGCGCCGATCAGGCCGTAGTCGCTGTTCGGGAAATCCTCCATCTGGGCCGAGAACTTCGTGACCAGCCGGTAGAAGGTGGGCGGCGACACCACGACCGAGGCGGCCAGCAGCAGGGCGCCGGCCAGAATCGCGGTGGCCACCAGCGCACGCAGGCGGCGCAGCATCAGGCCGGAGACGACGAGGCCCAGCAGGGTCAGCAGCACCGGCATGCGCTGGCCGATCAGGACGATGGTGCCGATGCCGGCGATGGTCAGCGCCGCCGCCCCCAGCTTGGCGGCAATGCCGTTGTTCAGCAGGCGTGCGACCGGGGGCAGCAGCGTCGGAAACAGCAGCCGCGACAGCGGGGCGGCGGCGCGCGGGTGGAGGAATGGGCCGGTCAGCTCGCCTTCGCCGTAGCGGGGGAAGCCCTGCAGGTTGCGCCCGGTGGCGGCCTGCAGCAGCGACTGGCCGGCGATGTAGAGGCTACAGGCGGTCAGCACGCGCTGCAGCCATTGCCGCGCGGCGGGGGCAGCCAGGACCGCGTGCTCCAGTGCCGCCACCAGCACCAGGAAGCGCCCGAGCGCCAACGCCTGCAGCAGCGACTTCGTGCCGCCGATGCCGATGCCCGGCAGCGAGCAGACGATCACCCAGGCCCACCACGCCGCTCCTACTTTTACCCAGCCGTGACGCAGCCAGGACCAGTCGCGCAGGGCCGCGCAGCGCAGCAGGAAGGCGAGGCCGATGATGCCGATCAGCACCTCCGCCACCGCGCGCCCGTGCATGATGAAGGCGGGCAGCACGAGGGTGGCGGCGAGCGCCGCACGGTCCAGCCAGCGAATCACGGCAGCCTGCTCTCCTTGTCCGGCGGACCGGGTACTAAGCCGGGGCAGATCGACCGAATGCGCGGGGAAGGCAAGCCCCAAACCGAACAATGCGGCCCGGCAGCGAGCGGTTTGACGGGGCGGGATGGTGGTGCGACGCTTTGGGGCTGCGGAATTTCCGGCAAGTGCTGGGCCCAACCGGCCCTTTTCGGCGGAGAAGGGATGAAGGCGTACGACCTGATCGTGATCGGCGGCGGACTGGTGGGCGGCGCTATCGCCTGGGGCGCCGCGCGTCAGGGCGCCAGCGTGGCGCTGCTGGACGAGGGCGACGTCGCCTATCGCGCCGCGCGCGGCAATTTCGGGCTGGTCTGGGTGCAGAGCAAAGGCGCGGGAATGCCGCCTTACGCGCATTGGTCGCGCCGGTCGTCAGAGGTCTGGCCGCAGCTTGCCGCCGCGTTGCTGCAGGCGACCGAACTGGACGTGGCGCTGCGCCAGCCCGGCGGCCTGCATTTCTGCCTGAACGACGCCGAGCTGGAGGCGCGCGCGGAGATGATCCAGCGCATGCACAACGAAAGCGGCGGCTCCGGCACCAGGATGGTCGGGCGGGCGGAGATGAAGGCAATGGTGCCGGCCATCGGCGACGGCGTGGTCGGTGCGTCCTATTGCCCGATCGACGGGCATGCCAATCCGCTGAAGCTGCTGCGCGCGCTGCATGCGGCGCTGCTGAAGCTGGGCGGCGCCTACCTGCCGGGGCGCACGGTCGATGCCATCGCCGGCGGCGAGGGCGGCGGGTTCACGCTGCAGGCCGGGGCCGAGCGCTTCGCCTGCGCGAAGCTGGTGATCGCGGCCGGGCTGGGCAGCCGCAAGCTGGCGCCGATGGTGGGGCTGGACATGCCGGTGACGCCGTTGCGGGGGCAGATCATCGTCACCGAGCGGATGAGGCCGTTCCTGGACTACGCGACGCATGTGGTGCGCCAGACCGACGAGGGCTCGGTGTTGCTCGGCGACAGCCAGGAGGACGTTGGCTTCGACAACGGCACCACCGTGCCGGTGATGCAGGATATCGCGGCGCGCAATCTGGTGATGTTCCCGGGCCTGAAGGACGCCAACATCGTGCGCGTATGGGGCGCGCTGCGGGTGATGACGCCCGACGGGTATCCGATCTACGAGCAGTCACGGACCCATCCCGGCGCCTTCGCCGCGACCTGCCATAGCGGCGTGACGCTGGCCGGCGCGCATGCGCTGGAGCTTGCGCCGGCGATCCTCGCGGGCGCGCTTCCGTCGGGCTTCGACGTATTTTCCAGCAGGCGGTTCCATGTTCAGGCGGCTTGAGGATGCACGCGCGGATATCAGCTTCAGCTTCGAGGGGCGGGAGGTGACGGCGCGGCCGGGCGACAGCGTGGCCGCGGCGCTGCTGGCCGCCGGGCTGCGCAGCTTTCGCGCGACCCCGGTGTCCGGCGCGCCGCGGGCGCCGTGGTGCATGATGGGCGCGTGCTTCGACTGCCTGGTGGAGATCGACGGCGTGGCCAGCCGCCAGGCCTGCATGACCCAGGTGGCGCCCGGCATGCGGGTGCGGCGGCAGCGCGGGGCGAAGGCGCTCGAGTCCGATCCCGCCGCGGAGACGGCAGCGTGACCGGGGCGTACGACGCCGTCGTCATCGGCGCCGGGCCGGCGGGCCTCGCGGCCGCCACGCTGCTGGCGGAGCGGCAGGCGCGCGTGGTGCTGGTCGACGAGCAGCCGGCGCCGGGCGGGCAGATCTATCGTGCGGTGGAGGGCATGACCGCCCGCCAGCCCGAGCTGTTCGAGGCGCTGGGCCCGGATTACGCGCATGGCGACGAGCTGGTGACGCTGTTCCGCACGTTCGGCGCGGAATACCGGTCGCAGAGCACGGTGTGGCAGATCTCGCCAGCCGACGGGTCGGACGCCGCGCACGAGGTCTGGCTGAGCCGCGGCGGGCGTTCGGAGCTGTTGCAGGCACGCAATGTGGTCGTGGCCACCGGGGCGATGGAGCGGCCGGTGCCGGTGCCTGGCTGGACGCTGCCGGGCGCGATGACCGCGGGCGCCGTGCAGGTGATGCTGAAATCCGCCGGCGTGGTGCCGGAGGGCATGGTGCTCGCGGGCTCGGGGCCGCTGCTGTACCTGCTGGCCGGGCAGTGCCTGGCACTGGGTGCCCGCATCACCGCGGTGCTGGATACCACCGCGCGCGCCAACGAGCAGGCGGCCTTGCGGCATCTGCCGGCGGCGCTGCGCGGGGCCGGGTTCGGATACCTGGTGAAGGGGCTGGCGCTGAAGCTGCGGCTGCGGCGGGCCGGGGTGCCGATCTTCCGGCGCGTGACGGATATCGCGCTGCAGGGCACGTCGGAAGTGACGGACATCTCGTTCCGCAGCCGTGGCCGCCCGATGTGGCTGAGTGCCGATCTGGTGGCGCTGCATGAGGGCGTGATCCCGGCGCAGCAGATCACGCGGTCGATTGGCTGCGTGCATGACTGGGACGCGGTGCAGCACTGCTTCCGCGCCTGCACCGATGCGTGGGGCAACAGCAGCGTGGATGGCGTTCTGGTGGCCGGCGACGGGGCGGGGATCGGCGGGGCGCGGGCGGCGGAGCATGCCGGCCGCATCGCCGCGGCCGAGGTGCTGCGCCGGCTGGGGGTTGCCGATGCCGCCGGCCGCGATGCGCTGGCGGCGGCGGACCTGCGTGGGCGGGCCGCGCACCTGGCGATCCGACCGTTCCTGGATCGGCTGTATGCCCCGCCGGCCGCGATCCTGCGTCCGGCCGACGCGGTGATGGTGTGTCGCTGCGAGGAAGTGACGGCGGGCGCGATCCGTGGCGTGGTGCAGCAGGGATGCCTGGGTCCCAACCAGGCCAAGAGCTTCCTGCGTGCCGGCATGGGGCCGTGCCAGGGTCGGATGTGCGGGCCGGTGGTGTCCGAGCTGATCGCCGAGGCGCGCGGCGTGGGGGTGGAGGAGGTGGGCTATTACCGCATCCGTCCGCCGCTGAAGCCGATCACCGTGGGGGAACTGGCAGCGCTGGACGTCTCCGGCGCATGACGCTGACCGCCGACGTGCTGGTGGTGGGCGGCGGGATCCAGGGCTGCTCGGCGGCATTGCAGATCGCGCAACGCGGGTTCTCGGTGATCCTGCTGGAGAAGAACGGGGTGGGGCGGCATGCCTCCGGTGTGAATGCCGGCGGCGTGCGGCGGCTGTTGCGCGATCCCGCGGAGATACCGCTATCCGTTGCCTCCATGGAGATGTGGCTGCGCATCGAGGACCTGGTCGGCGCGGATTGCGGGTTCAAGGTGAGTGGCCAGGTGGCGGTGGCGGAAACCGAGGCGGAGTTCGCCACGTTGCGCGCGCGGGCCGAAATGGTGGCGTCGCTGGGATACGCCCATGAGGAGCTGATCGGGCGCGACGAGCTGTATCGCGTGGTGCCGGCGCTGGCGCCGCATTGCGTGGGCGGGCTGATCGCGCGCGGGGACGGGTTCGCAAGCCCTTATCACACCACCATGGCCTTTGGCGCCGCCGCGCGGCGGGCGGGCGTGCGGGTGTTCGAGGAGGTGCGCGCGACGGGCTTCGCGCGGCGCGCGGGCGTGTGGCACGTGGACAGCAGTGCCGGGAAGGTAGAGGCGAAATTCCTGGTCAACACCGGCGGCGCCTGGGGGGCCACGGTGGCGGCGATGCTGGGCGAGCCGGTGCCGCTGGAGGCGATCGCGCCGATGATGATGGTGACGGCGCCGGTCCCGCCGTTCGTCGAGCCGGTGGTGATCGGCGTGGGCCGGAAATTGTCGTTCAAGCAGGCGCCCAACGGCAGCGTGCTGATCGGCGGCGGGCATCGCGGCGTGCCGGACCTCGCGGGCGAGACGTCGAGCGTGGACTTCCGCAAGCTGGTGATCAGTGCGCAGACGGTGGCGACATTGTTCCCGGTGATGCGGGACGCGCAGATCGTGCGGACATGGTCGGGCATCGAGAGCCGCATGCCCGACGACATCCCCGTGCTGGGGCCGAGCAGCACAGAGGAGGGAGCGTTCCATGCATTCGGATTCTCCGCGCACGGATTCCAGATGGGCCCGGTGACCGGGGCGATCCTGGCGGAACTGGTGGCGGATGGCGGCAGCAATTTCCCGCTGGCGCCGTTCCGGATCACCCGGTTCCGGGAGAATGCCAGCGTGGCGGCGTCAGGCCAGTAGCGCCACGATGACGGTGCCCCAAAGCGCCAGCAGCACGTTGCCCACGGCGTAGGAGACGCCGTAGCCGAGGGTGGGGACCGTACTCTTGGCCGCCTCCTGGACCGCGGCGAGGGCGGGCGTGGCAGTTCCCGCGCCGGCGCAGACGCCCAGCAGGATGCCCGGATGCATCTTGAAGATGTGATAGCCAGTCAGCACGCCCACGAGGTGGGGGATGAGCACCGTGACGGCGCCCGCGAGCAGCAGGCTGGGGCCGCTGGTCTGCAGCCCGCGCACGAAGTCCGGCCCGGCCGCCAGACCGACCACGGCCACGAATCCGGCAAGCCCGAGGGATTCGAAGATCCACAGTGCCGGGCCGGGGATGCTGCCGGGGATCGGGCGCAGCGAGTTCAGCCAGCCCCACAGCAACCCTCCGAGCAGGACGCCGACGCTGAGCGACAGCCCGATCTCGAGCTTGCCGAAAGCCAGCGCGGGAATGCCGATCAGCGCGCCCGCCACGATGCCGGCGGATACGAACACCATGTCCGTGGTTTCGGTCGGGTGCTCGGTCCGCCCGATCGCCCGCACAGCGGCCTCCAGATGGGCCTGGGTGCCGACGAGGGTGAGCACGTCGCCACGCGACACCGTGGTGGCTGGCAGGATCGGAACGTCCGTGCGGTTGCGGAGGATCCTGCGCAGATAGACGCCGCGTGCGCTGGGGATCGTGGACAGCTCGCTGAGAGTTTGGCCGTGCACCGCCTGGCTGGTGACGACGACCGGAAGAACCTCGGCAGGCATATCCAGAAGCTCGGGATCTTCCACTTCCGGAAGTTCCGCTTCGACCGACTCCACCAGCCGCTTTCGCGGCCCGGAGATCGCGGCCACGTCGCCGGGTTGCAGCACCGTGTCCTGGTCCGCGTCGATGAGCTGTGCGCCGCGCCTGATGCGTTCGACGAATACGCGCACACCTGGAAATATCTGCGCCACGGGCTTGCCGATGACGCTGCTGCCGTCGGGAATGCGGTAGGCGCGCATCTCGACGGCGCGGTAGCTGGAGATCAGGCCGGGCTCCCTGGCTTTGCCGCCGCCCATCTGCAGTTCGTAATCCTTGCAGGCCTGCACAAGGTCGATGCCCAGGATACGGGGGGCGATCTGGGCCAGGAACCAGGCTGCCCCGATCACGCCGACCAGATAGGTGACGGCGAAGGCGACGGGGATATTGTTGATCAGCGCCGCTTTCTGCGCATCGGCGATGGGCAGGCGGGTTATCGCATCGCCCGCCGTGCCGATCGTCGCCGACTCCGTGAGCGCGCCGGCGATGAGGCCGCCTCCGGTGCCGGGATCGTAGCCGAGCACGCGACTGGCGGCATAGGCAACGACCAGGCCGGTGACGGCGATGATCGCCGAGACCGCGGCCATGGCCAGACCCTCGGTTCTCAGGCCACGAAAGAATTGCGGCCCGCAGCGGTAGCCGATGGAGAAGAGGAACAAAAGGAAGAAGCACTGCTTCACGTCGGAGGATACCGTCACGCCAAGCTGGCCGACCAGGACGCCGGCGAGCAGCGTTCCGGTGACGGCACCGAGGGTGAACTTGCCGAACCTCAGCTTGCCGAGCATGTAGCCGATTCCGATGGTGACGAAGAACGTCACCTCCGGATGGTGTCGCAGGGCACCGACCAGCCAGTCGATCAGCGGCATCGCGCTGCCCCTGTGGCCTGCGGCCGAGGCCTTTTCACGCGGTGCTCTTTTTCGTTGCCTGATAAGCCTGCAGGTAGCCCCGCGCGACTGCGCGCACGGCGCGGCCGATGTCGCTGTAGACCTGGTCCGGCAGGTTGGCGAAAGAGACGCGCGCCGACCAGTCCGGTGCATGGAACCCGCCACCGTTCAGCAGCACGATTCCGTAATCCTCGGCCAGGCGGAAGACGATATCGAGCGGATGCACGTTCTTTTTCATGTAGTCAACGACCTCTTCGCCGACATTCTTACGAGCCCAGAACTCGAAATCGATCAGGCCGTAATAGAAATCATATAGCGGGTTCGGCGCGAGCTCGAGACCCAGGCTCTTCACCATCAACCAGAACCGGTCGTGAACGATCGCGATACAGGCATCCTGGTAGCGCTTCTCGGCATCCATGAGTTCGCAGAGCGAGAAGAGGGTCATCATGACCTGCTGCGGCAGGGACAACCCGGCCGTGTGGTTCAGGGCGACATCGCGGCTGTCAGCGACGAGCCGGTCAATGAACTTGAGCTTGCGTGGCTCCAGCGTCAGCGTGGAATAGCGCGTGTCCAGGGCAGCGAGCGTGGATTCCGGCAGCTTGGCGATCGCGGCGTCCAGGATGTTGTCCTGATGCACGGCGATGACACCGAGACGCCAGCCGGTGCAGCCGAAATACTTCGAATACGAGTACACGCCGATGGTGTTCTGCGGCAACGCGCCCAGCAGGGAACGGAAACCCTTCACGAAGGTACCATAGACGTCGTCCGTCAACAGGATCAGATCCGGGCGCTTCGTCTTCACGAGCGTTACGATCTTGTCGAGGGTTTCCGGACTGACGGCCATCGCGGTGGGGTTGCCGGGGTTGACGAGGAAGAAGGCCTTGACCTTCGGGTCCTCGAGCTTCTTCAGCTGCTCATCGGTGAACTGGAACCTGTTTTCCTGGGGCGCCTGCACAGGCACGACGTTGAGGCCGTAGTCCTCGAGCTCCGGCATTTCGAGATACGGGGTGAAGATCGGTGTGCCAAGTGCGATCGTGTCGCCGGCGTTGAGCAGGCGGTTGGCCTTCAGCGACTTGAAGATGTAGCACATCGCGGCGGTTCCGCCCTCGACCGCAAAGAGGTCGAATTGGCCGGACGGGCGCGGCTCGCCGCACATCGCCCACATCAGGTATTCGTGCACGATTTGCTCGTTGTGGGCGAGCATCCGGTCAGGGACCGGATAGTTGTCGCCGATGATGGAATCCGCGAGCTCGTGCACGAATGCATCGCGATCGAAGCCGAACTTGCTGATCGCGAAGGCAACCATGGACTTGAGGAAGTCGGCGCCCGGCATGTCCGCATGCCTGGTCAGCCACATATCGAGGCGCCCGGCGATGCCCTTCATCTGGGGCATGCCGCCCAGGCCGGCGGGGTCCTCCATCACGCGGCGGCTTTCGCTCAAGGCGAACTGGCCGAACAGGAAGAATCCGTCACGCGCCGTTGTCGCAATCCAGTTCGGGTTGCCGCGGCCAGCGTTCAGGAAGGCGAGCTGTTCCTTTTGTGCCGTCGCCTTGGCGAGCTTGATCAGCTCGTCCTTGATCTCGAATGGGCTCAGGGCTTCGAAATTCCGCAGCGTCACGGTTTCCATGATCGTCTCCGGTGTGGCCAGTGGTTGATCGCTTCCAGAAAGATTCAGGCAAACAGCAGCACGATGACCATGCCGAAGATGGTCAGTAGCGTGTTGCCGATGGCGTACGGCATCCCGTAGCCCAGGGCGGGAATGTTGCTCTTTGCCGCCTCCTGGATCATGCCGAGCGCGGCCGTGGTGGTACGCACGCCGGCACAGGCGCCGAACAGGATGGCGGGGTGGAACTTGAAGATATAGTGGCCGATATAGACCGACAGGATCATCGGGATCGATGTCGCGACGACGCCCCAGATGAACAGGCTTATGCCGACCTCCTTCAGGCCGGCGACGAAGCCGGGGCCGGCGGAGATGCCGACCACGGCGATGAAGATGTTGAGGCCCAGCGTGTTCATCAACCACAGCGCGGGCCCGGGGATGCGCCCGAAGGTGGGATGCACGGTCCGAAGCCAGCCGAGCACGAGGCCGGAGAGCAGAGCGCCACCACTGGTGGACAGGCTCAGCGGGATTCCGCCCCATTTGTAGCTGAGCGCACCGATGAGACCGCCGATCACGATGCCGGCGCCGACGAAGGCGATGTCCGTCGTCTCGACCGGACGGTCGGCGTAGCCGATCTGGGCGATCAATGTCTCGACGTGTCGCCGCGCACCACCGATTGTCAGCACATCACCGCGGAGGATCTCGGTTTCCGGCAGGATCGGGATCTCCACGAGATTGCGCATGATCTTGCTGAGGTAGACGCCGCGGGCGTACGGGGCCACCGACAGCTCGCGCAGGGTCTTGCCGCTGGCGATCTTGCTGGTGACAAAAACGTCGACAACCTCGGCAGGCATGTCGAGCAACTCGGGGTCATCGACTTCCGGCGCAACGGCTTCGATCCGTTCCACGAGTAGCTGCCGCGGGCCGGAGATGGCCGCGATGTCTCCCACTTGCAGGGTCGTGGTCGGGTCCGCTTCGATGATCTGCGTGCCCCTGCGGACACGCTCGACGAACACGCGCATTCCCGGCAGCAACTCCGTCACCGGCGGGCCGGCCATGTTGCTGTCCGCAGTGATGCGGTAGGCGCGCAGTTCCACACGATGGTAGGCGATGACCGAGCCGGGTTCGCTGCCGCCCGCACCGCCGCCCATAAGCTGTTCGTAGTCCTTGCACGCCTGCGGCAGGTTCACGCCGATGAGCCTGGGGCCAAGCTGGGCGAGAATGAGCGCCGACCCGATCGTGCCCCAGATATAGGTGACCGCGTAGCCGATCGGGATCTGGTCCACGTACAGCCTGGCCTGGTCGACCGGCAGGCCGAGCCGGCCGATCTGGTCGGTGGCGACGCCGATCGAGGCTGAAATCGTCTGCGATCCTGCATACAGGCCGGCAGCATAGCCGACGCTGAGCCCGGCGATTCTGGCGGACAGGTAGGACATGAGCAGGCACAGGGCGAGGATGACCAGGGAGAAGCCGATCTGTCGCGGCCCCTCCTTGCCCAGGCCGCGGACGAATTGCGGCCCGACGCCGTATCCGACGGCGAAGATGAACAGGATGAAGAACGCCGCCTTGACATTTGGCGAGATCGTGATGCCGAGCTGTCCGATGATCACCGCGGCGATCAGCGTGCCGGTTACGTTGCCGAGGTTGAATCCGTAGAGCTTGATTGGGCCGATCAGAAACCCGATGGCGAGTGCGAGAAAGATCGCGATCTCCGGATACGCCCGAAGAGTGGTTACCAGCCACCCGGCCATATGAGGTTCCCCCCAAGGTTCTATTCCGGCGAGCCCATCTTTCGGCGCGGCAGCGGGATAATCCAGTCACGCTGTGTTGATCGGGCTATGAAAACGAAGACGTGATGAATTATGGGCGATCGCGCGTGGCACGGCCGCCTGAACGTCCTAATGCAGGCGGGGCGCGCGCAGGTAGCTGGCCCGATCGGCGCTTTTGACCCGTACGGCGACGTTGCCGGCATCACGGCCAAGCCGCAGCAGCACCGTGCTGCCGGCGTTGCCGCTGGCCCAGACCTTGCGCCAGAGGCTGGCCAGTTCGGTGACTTCCTCGTCGCCCACGGCGAGGATACGGTCGCCGGCCTGCACGCCGGCGCGGGCAGCCGGACCGTCATCGGCCAGGCCGCCGACGATCAGGCCGCCATCGCCCTCCATGGCGTACATCCCCAGCCAGGGGCGCGGGGAGCGGCCGCTGCGGCCGGTGGCCAGCAACTCGTCCAGCACCGGACGCAGCAGGGCGACGGGCACGATCATGTTCATGTCCATCCGCCGCTTGCCGTCGCCCTGCTGCAGGATCAGCGAGCCGATGCCGAGCAGGCGACCGTCGCGGCCAATCAGGGCGGAACCGCTCCAGAACGGATGGGCGGGGGAGGTGAAGATGGCGTTGTCGATGAGGTATTCCCAATAGCCCGCGAATTCCTGCCGTCCCACCACCTTGGTCTCGATGGCGTGAGGGCGGCCGCCGCCGGCGGCGACGACGACCTCGGCGCCGACCGGGATGGATTCGGAATCGCCCAGTTCCAGCGCCGGCAGGTCGAGCTTGCCCAGGGCCTGCACGATGCCGAAGCCGGTGGCCTGGTCGTACGCCAAGGGATGGCCGGGCACGGCGCGGCCGTCCGCGGTGATCAGCCACACCGTCTCAGCCTCGGTCACCAGGTAGCCGATGGTCAGCACCAGCCCCTCCGCGCGGATGACGACGCCGTTGCCGGTGCGCTCGGTGCCCAGCGTGCTGGCGGTGAAAGCGTCGGCCGGGACGTTCGCGCGCACGCCCACGACCGCGCGCAGAGCGCGTTCGAGGTCGAAATCGTAATCATCCGGGTCCGGCTGCAGGTTCAGCGGGATTTCCCATTCGGTTTTCTGCATCGGCGGCTTTCGGCGCTGGGGTGGCACGCAAGGCCCAATATCGGCTTGCTGACCCGCCGGGGCAACGGGCTTGCGAACGCGGGCCAGTCTGGCAGGCTTGGTCGATTCGGAGATGGTCCGAACCGGAGTGAAGGGTGGTTTGCCGGCCGGGCGCCTGCAGATCGGCGTGGCTTGGGAGGGCTGCATGGCGTTGTTCGAGGGATTTGCCGAACGCCGGATCGATACCGGCGAGGCCGTGATCAATTTGCGTATGGCCGGGAATGGCCCGCCGCTGCTGCTTTTGCATGGCTACCCGCAGACCCATGCGATGTGGCATAGGCTGGCGCCCGCACTGGCGCGGCGCTTCACCGTGGTGCTGCCGGACTTGCGCGGCTACGGCGATTCGTCGAAGCCGCCGGGCGGCGATGATCACGCGGGCTATGGCAAGCGCGCCATGGCGGACGATCAGGTGCGGGTGATGGAGGAGCTGGGCTTCACCCGGTTCCAGGCGGTGGGCCATGATCGCGGCGCCCGTGTTCTGCACCGCATGTGTCTGGATTATCCGGATCAGGTGACCCGCGCGGCGCTGCTGGACATCGTGCCCACCGCGTTGGCGTATGGGACCGCCGACCAGGCCTTCGCGACGGCGTATTTCCATTGGTTCTTCCTGATCCAGCGCCACGACCTGCCGGAGCGGCTGCTGGCGGCGGCGCCGGATGCGTGGATCGAGCGCATGCTCGGCCTTTCCGGGGCGGGATCGGAGGTGTTCGCGCCGGAAGCCGTGGCCGAATACAAGCGCTGCTTCCGCAATCCCGCGACCATCCACGCCAGCTGCGAGGATTACCGCGCCGCCGCGAGCACCGACCTCGCCGACGACGAGGAGGACGCCGATACCCGGATTGCCTGCCCGCTGCTGGTGCTGTGGGGCGGGAAAAGCGTGGTGGGGCGGCTGTACGACCCGCTCGCGATCTGGAAGGAGAAGGCCGCGGATGTGCGCGGGCAGGCGTTGCCGTGCGGGCATTTCCTGCCCGAGGAGGCGCCGGAGGAGACGCTGGCGGCGCTGGGGGCGTTCCTGGAGGGTTGATCGCGGGCTTGCTGGCTGGGAGGCATTGCGGTTAGCCTCGATTGGATATCGATAATAAATCGAGGAAGCCTCCCATGGCCGAAGGGCCGGCCTCCCGCGCAGTGGCGGAACTGCGGCGTCGCATCGTGATGAACGAGCTGACGCCCGGCACGTTGCTGACCGAGCTCGGCCTGGCGGGGGATCTTGCCTGCAGCCAGGCGGCGGTGCGCGAAGCGTTGCTGCGGCTGGAAGGCGAGGGGCTGGTGCTGCGGTCCGGCCGCCAGGGCACCACCGTGACCGACCTCGACGCCGATACCGCTGCGGAGATCCTGGACCTGCGCCGGCGGATCGAACTGCGCGGGGCGCGGCGCGGCGCCCGGCGGGCCGGCGCGGGCGACATCCTCGCGCTGCGCCGCATCCAGGCGGCGATGGAGCAGGCGGCGGCAGCGGGCGATGCCTGGGCGGTGCTGGAACGCGACATGGACCTGCATCTGGCGTTGTTCCGGCTGTCTGGCCTGCACGCCATGGGGCCGATCCTGGCGCGCTGCATATTGCACACGCATCGCTTCCGCCTGTGGGCGCCGTGGCATCGCCGTCCGCTGGGCGAGACGGCGCGGCGGCACGTGCCCATCCTGGAGGCGCTGGAGGCCGGGGATGCCGCGGCATTGGCGCGCGAACTGGCGGGTCATCTCGACACCATGGTCGATCGGGGGGTCGCTGCCGCCTGATGCTGCGTTCGCAACAAGAACAAGACAGGGAACGGGAGGAACGAACAAGATGAAACGTCGCACGCTGTTGGCTGGTGCCACGGTACTGGCCGCAACACCGCTGGCGCGGCCGCATGCGCAGAAGCCGGTGACGATCCGCTGGTGGTATCATTTCGATGACCCGAAGATGTCGCCGGCCGGACTGGTGGAGCAGTTCGAGAAGCAGAACCCCGGCATCAAGGTGCAGGCGGAGAACATCCCCTGGGGCGGCGGCGCCGATTACGACACGCGGCTGTACACGTCGATCATCGCCGGCATCGCGCCGGACGCGGCGATGGTGAAGTTCAACAACCTGCCGCGGCTGATGGAGATGGACGCGCTGGCGCCGCTGGACAAGCAGATCGACGCGTGGCCCGGCCGCAGCGACATCTCCGAAGATCTGTGGAAGCTGCATCGCGCGCCGGACGGCAAGCGCTACTACCTGCCGGTGCAGTTCGTGGTGCTCTACCTGTATGCCCGACAGGACTGGTTCGCGCAAAAGAACCTGAAGCTGCCTGCAACGTTCGCCGACTTCGAGGGCGCGGCCCAGGCGCTGACCGGCGGCGAACGCTGGGGCTTCGGGCTGCGCGGCGGCGCCGGCGGGCACGACCATTGGTGCAGCTTCGTGCTGGGCGGCGGCGCGCGCCTGGAGAAAGGCGGCCTGGTGTCGCCTGAGGCGCTGGCCGCCAATCGCTGGTTCATCGGCTTGTACACGCAGAAGCACCTGTTCCCGCCATCGGCGCCGAATGACGGATTCCAGCAGGTGATCGGCAACATGAAGGCCGGGCGCACGGCAATGACGATCCACCATATCGGCTCGGCCAACGAGATGACGGCCGCACTCGGTGACGCGATCACCGCGGTGCCGGTGCCGCGCGGGCCGCAGGGACGGGGATGGACCACCTTCGGCGACGGCTCCAACGCCATCCTGGCGCAGGGCAGCAACCAGGAGGCAGCGTGGAAGTGGATCTCGTTCCTGTCCACCGGCGAGGCCAATGTGGCGTTCAACAAGCTGTCGGGCCAGGTGACGGTCACGACCTCCGGCGCCCAACACTGGGCGTTCCAGCCGCAGCGCTTCATGGATGCCACCACGGCGTCGCTGCCGATCGCCGCGACGCTGCCGCCGACGCCGCAGACGGCCGACTTCACCCGCACGGTGTGGCCACAGACCACGCAGAAGGCGCTGCTGGGGCAGATCACGCCGGATGACATGATGCGCGTGTTCGAGAAACATTTCTTCGGATGACGCGCGCCCGATGAAGGTCGAAGGCCGCGCATTGCCGTGGCTGCTGCTGGCGCCGGCATTGGCAGCGACGGTGCTGCTGGTGCTGGCGCCGGTGATGGAGACGCTGTGGCTGTCGCTGCACGATGTCATCCTGTACCGGCCGCGGTCGCGCCCGTTCGTGGGGCTGGCGAATTACCTGGCCCTGTTGGACGACCCGGCGTTCTGGGAGAGCCTGGGCAACTCGGTGATCTGGGTGATCGCGGCGGTGTCGCTGCAGTTCCTGCTGGGGCTGGGGGCCGCGCTGCTGCTGAACCGGCAATTCGCGTGGCGCGGCATCGCGCGGGCGCTGGTGATCGTGCCCTGGGCGCTGCCCAGCGTAATCATCGGCCTGGTGTGGACGTGGATGCTGGACTTCAACCTGGGCATCCTCAACCAGGTGGGCGTGCGGCTCGGCCTGCTGGATGCGCCCGTGGCGTGGCTGGCGCGGCCGGATACCGCCATGGCGGCGGTCATCCTGGCGGTGGTGTGGCAGGGGTTTCCGTTCTTCACGGTGACGCTGCTCGCCGGATTGCAGGGGATTCCGCGCGAGCATTACGAGGCGGCGGCGATCGATGGCGCCGGGCGTTTCGCGAGCTTCAGGCATGTGACGCTGCCCGGGCTGGCGCCGGTGATCGCGACGGCGCTGCTGCTGCGCATGATCTGGGTGGCGAACTCGCTGGACCTGATCCTGGTGATGACCGGCGGCGGGCCCGGCACGGCCACGCAGACATTGCCGCTGTATGCGTTCCTGCGGGCGTGGTCGGGGGCCAATTACGGCTATGGCTCGGCGCTGGCGGTGGTGCTGACGCTGATGCTGCTGTCGGTGGTGGTGACCTATGCGGTGCGCAGCGCGCGGGAGCGGTCGGCATGAAGCGCCTGCGCCTGCTGCTGGGCACCGAGGTTCCGGTGGCCTGCATCCTGGCCTTCGCGTTGTTCCCATGGCTGTGGATGATGCTGTCCTCGTTCCGGCCGGATGAGGACCTGACCCGCTCGCCCGTGCGCATCATCCCCGGGGCGCTGACGCTGGTGCACCATATCGAGCTGCTGCAGCGCACGTCGTTCCTGGACAATCTGCGCGACAGCTTCGTGGTCGCGACCGGCGCCGTCATGCTGGGGCTGCTGCTGGCGCTGCCGGCGGCCTATGCGTTCTCGCGGTTCCGTTTCCCCGGACGGCGGGCGCTGCGCGTGCAGTTCCTGGTGGTGAACATGTTCCCGGTGGTGCTGCTGGTGCTGCCGCTGTTCATCGTGATGCGCACGCTCGGGCTGCTGGACACCTATCTGGCGCTGATCATGGGGCACGCGACCTTCACGCTGCCGTTCGCGATCTGGTTGATGACCAGCTATATCGACGGGATTCCCGGCGACCTCGACGAGGCCGCGATGATCGATGGCGCGACGCGCATGCAGGTGCTGCGCATGGTCATCCTGCCGCTCGTCGTGCCGGGCCTTGTGGCGGTGGGCATCTATCTGTTCATCGCGTCGTGGAACGAATACCTGTTCGCGCTGATGCTGGCCGGCCGCAACGTGCGTACCGTGACCGTGGCGCTGCAGATGTTCATTGGTGAGAACGAGATTCATTGGGGCCTGCTGACGGCGGGCGGAACGGTCGTGGCCCTGCCGGCCACGGTATTGTTCCTGCTGGTGCAACGGCGTCTGGTCGGCGGACTGACAGGAGGAGCGGTGAAGGGATGAGCACCATGGTCTGGACGCGGCCGCCGGTCGGCGTGATATCGATGGCGTATGCACGGCCGTTCACGGCGGAGCATGTTCCGCTGTTCGCGCGCATGCGCAAGGCCGGCATGGATTTCGTGGAGCTGCTGGTGCCGGAGGAAGGGGAGATCGACCCCGCACGGGCTGGCACCGCGGCACGCGAGGCCGGGCTGTTCGTGGCGCTGGCGGCGAGGGTGAACCTGCAGCGCGACCTGTCGTCTGACGATCCATCGTGCCACGCCGATGGCGTCGCCTATCTCAAGCGCTGCGTGGATGTTGCGGTGGCCATGGGGGCACGGATCGTCGGCGGGCCGCTTTATGGCGCGCCGCTGGTGTTCGCCGGACGCGCGCCGGCGCCGATCGACGAGGCGCGGCGCCAGGCGCGGGTGGAGCGCGTGGTGCGCGGGCTGAAGGAGGCGGGGGCGCATGCGGCGGCGCATGGCGTGGTGCTGGCAGTCGAGCCGCTCAACCGCTTCGAGACGGATTTCTGCAACACCGCGCGCCAGGCAGTGGAGCTGGCCCAGCTGGTCGGCAGCGCCGGCGTGGGCGTGATGCTGGATACGTTCCACATGAACATGGAGGAAGACGACCTGCCGCAGGCGATCCGCCAGACCGGCGCGCATCTGGTGCATTTCCAGGCGAACGAGAACCACCGTGGGTTCCTGGGCACCGGGCATGTCGACTGGCCGGCGATCTGCCGGGCGCTGTCGGACGTGTCCTATGCCGGGCCGATCACGCTGGAACCGTTCCGGCGCACGGACGACCGCTTGTCGGTGCCCCTGGCGCAATGGCGGCCGCCGGCGCATGACGAGGACGAGGACCTGGCGCATTCCGGCGCGTTCCTGCGCGCCTGCCTGCACACGGCGCACCGGTCATGATGCGGATCGGCTGGATCGGCTGCGGCACGCATGCCGGCGAGATGCTGCTGCCGCAACTGGTGCGCCTGCCGGTGCGGCTGGCAGCACTCGCGGATATCGACGCGCAGCGGCTGGCGACGATCGCCGACCGCTATGGCGTGGCGGCCCGTTTCGCCGACGGGCACGCCATGATCGAGGCCGGCGGGCTTGATGCCGTCGGCATCGCCGTCGGGCCGAAGCAGCACGCCGAGCTGGCGGCGGCGGCGCTGCGGCGTGGGCTGCCGGTGTTCATCGAGAAGCCGCCGGCGGCCACGTCGGCCGATGCGCAGGCGCTGGCGGATCTCGCCGCCCAGGTCGGCAAACCCTGCGTCGTCGGCTTCATGAAACGCTATTCCACGGCCAACCGCATCGCCGGGAACATCCTGCGCGACGCCGCGTTCGGTCCGCGCGCCAGCCTGTTGGGCGAGTACATGACCGCGCCCACCTATTTCGTCGGCAATCCCGATTATACCGGCTTCCTGCTGCATCACTGCGTGCATGCCATGGACCTGGTGCCCTGGCTGATGCGCGAGGACGTGGCGACGGTGCATGCCCGCAGCCATCAGATCGAGCCGGGCAAGCTGCTGCTGCATGTGGGGTTCGGCTTCGCCTCCGGCGCGCTGGCGACGGTGGTGATGGGAACGCACCAGTCGCGCGGCACGCCGATGGAGTGGTGGCAGGTGATGGGCGACCACAAGCGCGTGGAGGTGCGCAACGTGCATGAGGTGCGCTTCTATCGCGCGCCGCCGTTCAAGGCCGCCGATCCGGCGGCGACGCTGGACCCGACCACGGACACGCTGGTGTGGGAGCCGAACCTGACCGCGGCGGCGAACGAGGACCACAAAGGGTATCATGGCCTGCTGGCCGCGTTCGTCCGCGCCGTGCAGGGCGAACCGAACGATGCGCCGGACATTGCCGACGGCGCGCGGGCCATGCGTGTGCTGGAGGCGATGATGCGCTCGATGGAGTCGGGCGCGGTGGAGCCTATAGCGACGCGGTGAAGCCACCATCGACGGTAATGACCGTGCCTGTGACGTAGGAGGACGCCTCGCCGGCGAGGAACACCACCGCGCCGCCGAGCTCCGCGGGTTCGCCCCAGCGGCCCATGGGGGTCGAGGACACGACCCAGTCGTTGAGGGTGGGGTCGTCGCGCACGGGCTGGTTGGCTTCGGTGGGGAAATAGCCGGGGGCGATGGCGTTCACGGTGATGCCGTGTTTTGCGAACTCCACCGCGAGCGCGCGCACCAGTCCGTGCAGGCCGGTCTTGGCCGCGATGTAGGCGGGGATGGTCGGGCGGGCGAGATGGCCCATGATGGATGAGATCATGATGATCCGCCCGCGCCGCTGCGGCACCATCAGGCGGAGCGCCTCGCGCGACAGGCGGAAGCAGGCGGTGAGGTCGGCATCGATGACGCGCTGCCAGTCGTCGTCGGTGGTTTCCAGCACCGGCTTGCGCACGGTGGTGCCGGCGTTGTTGACGAGGATGTCCAGCCGGCCATGGGCTTCGCGCAGTTGCGCGAAAGCTTTGGCGACGGCAGGGCCGTCGGTGACGTCGAAGCGGAGCGTGCCGGCGGCCGGCGTTCCGCGTTCGGCAAGGCTGCGTGCTCGCGCTTCCAGGGCGGCGGCGTCGCGGCCGTGCAGGATCACGCTGGCGCCCGCCTCCGCCAGCGCCTGGGCGAATCCCCAGCCGAGGCCGCGCGACGACCCGGTGACGAGGGCAAGGCGGCCGGAAAGGTCGAAGCCGGGCGCTGGCATCCGCGTCAATCCGCGGCGGCGTCGAGCGGATAGAGCGGCCGGGTGACGTTCTTGAACACCAGCCGGTGCATGTTGCCGGTTGTGGTGTCAGGCGTGTCGGCGGCCAGCACGCGGTCGGCGTGCGGGGCGTAGGAGACGCGGAAATGCGAGGGCGATTTCACGAACACCAGCGCCGCGTGCCGCAGCGGCAGCCCCGCCGAGGTGAACAGGCCGGTGTCCCATTCCAGGAAACGCCGGGAGCGGATGGCGAGCCGGATGTCGCCGATCGCGATCACGGCGGTCAGGCCCATATCTGCCTCGGTGCCGTCGGCGCCCGCGTCGTGCATGGTGAACACGCCATCGGTGAGCGTGCGGACGCAGCCGGTGATGTCCAGCGGTTCGCCGTCGCGGCTCATCTTGTGGCCGACGCGCAGCGTGACGGTGGCGCCGACGCCGGCCGCCGCCGCCTGCCGGGCGGCGTCGGCGTCGCAGAGCGTGAGGTAGGTCAGCCGCCCGGCGCGATCCGCACCGGCAGCGAGCAGCGCGCGCAGCACGGCGGTGTTGTCGGCGGCCGCCCCGCTGCTGGGGGCGTCGCCGCCGTCGCCGACCACGGTGGTGCCGGGGCTGGTGAGGCCGATGCGGATGGCGTCGTCCAGCGGCGTGAGGTCGGGGGTGAATTCGTCGCGGGCCTGCCACGCCATGGCGGCGAGTTCGTCGGCGGCTGCTTGCGCCGCGCGCGCATCGCCGTCGGCGCAGACAAGGGCGCAGAAGCCGAGATCCGGCACGTCGATCCAGGGCTGCACGGGGAACAGCGAGGCGTGCAGCACGCGGCCGTCCTGCTCCATGCGGCGCGCCGCGGCGACGATGCGCGACAGTGGCGGCGTGTCGGTGCGGGCGTTGATGGGGCTCACCAGCAGGTGCTTCTTCGCCAGCGCCATTACCGGGCGGCGGCGTCCGGCCAGCACGTCGAGCATCAGCTGCGCGGTGCGTTCGCCGGCTTCGTACATGTCGATATGCGGGTATTCGCGGTAGCCGATCAGGAACGTGTTCGGCTGCAGCATGCGCGGCGTGATGTGTCCGTGCAGGTCGAGCGAGACGCCGATGGGGACATGCGCGGGAAGCTCGGCGCGCACGCGTTCCAGCAACTCGCCTTCGGCGTCGGGCTGGTCCTCCAGCACCATGGCGCCGTGCAAGGCCAGCAGCACGCCGTCCACAGGGCCGGCGTCGCGCAGGCGTTGCAGCAAGTCGCCCAGCAGCGCCTCGAAGGCGGCCCGCGAGACGGCGCCGGCGGCGCCGGCCATAGTGGCGAGCAGCGGCACCGGCTCCACGCCGGCGGCGCGCAGCACCGCGAGCATGCCCGGCACCTCCACCCGCGCCGCGCCATATCCGGTCAGCATCGCCTCGCCGCGGCGCAGATAGACGGATTCGAAGGTCGCGACCTCGGTCGGCACCGGCAGGAACGTGTTGGTCTCCTGCATGATGCCGCCGATGGCGATACGCATGCCTCAGATCTCCTGCACGGCCCGGCCCACGGCATCAAGGGTGGCGTCGATGACGGCGTCGTCGTGCTCGGTGGAGAGGAACCAGGCGCCGCGTTCCAGCGCGCGCACGCCGTGGCGCAGCAGCGCGGTGGTGAAGGCGATGTAGCGGGGACGGTCCATCCGGCGCAGCTCGGCCCAGTTCCGTGCGGGCTCGGTGAGGCCGATGGCGACGTGGAAGATCTCGGGGAAGCCGGTGACGGTGGCGACGATGCCGGCGCGGTCGAAGGCGGCCTGGATGCCCTGCATCAGCCGCGTCCCGCGCGTCTCCAGCGCGGCGAAGGTCGCGGGGTCCTGCAGGCGGCGCAAGGTGGCGACCGTGGCGGCCATCGCCACGGCCTGGCCGTTATAGGTGCCGCCATGCATCACGCCGTTCGCCATCAGCTCCATCAGGTCGGCGCGCCCGGCGATGGCGGCGACGGGGAAGCCGTTGGCGATGGCCTTGGCGAAGGTGGCGAGATCGGGCGTGACGCCGAGCCGCTTCTGGATGCCGCCGGGGCTGACGCGGAACCCGGTGATGACCTCGTCGAACACCAGGATGGTGCCGGTCTTGGTGCAGGCCTCGCGCACGCCTTCGAGGTAGCCGGGCAGCGGATGGATGGCGCCCTGGTTGCACATCGCCGCTTCCATGATGACCATGGCGACGTCGCCCTGCGCCAGCCGCTCGCGCAGCACGGCGAGGTCGTTCCAGGGCAGGACCGCGATGTCGATCCCGTTGTCGAGGATCTGGCCGCGGCTGCCGGGGACCGGGCCGGTGGCGTCGGCGGGCGGGGTGGTGGACCACAGGATGTTGTCGAACCAGCCGTGGTAGTGGCCCTCGAACTTCACCACCACGCGCCGTCCGGTGGCGGCGCGCGCCAGGCGCAGGGCGGTCTGCACCGCCTCGCTGCCGGAGGAGTTGAAGCGGATGCGTTCCGCGCAGGGAACCATCTCGCAGACCAGGCGGGCGGCCTCGGCCTCGATCGCGCTCTGGCCGCCGAACAGGATGCCCTTGGCGAGCTGCGCCTCGACCGCCGTGCGCACGTCCTGCGGCGTGTGGCCCAAAATCATCGGGCCCATGCCGAGATAGTAGTCGATCAGGCGGTTGCCGTCGGCGTCGAACAGATAGGCGCCGTCGCCGTGGTCGAGCACCAGCGGGGTGGGGGAGATGCCGAGGCGGAAATTGCTGGAGACGCCGCCGGCGAGCCACTGCGACGCTTCGGCGATGCGGCGGCGGGATTCGTCGAAGGACAGGGTGCCGTCACGCCAGTTGCGGCGATCCGCGGCGGTGACGTCGGACGATCCGGCCATGAGTTTCTCCCGTGCTCCTGCTTTCGCGGTAGGCTCCGGGATCGTGCCTTGCCTGTCAACGCGACATTGCCGACGGACCCTGCCATGAACGAGCCACAAGACCTGAACGATCCTGCCCTTCGCGACCGTGCGGTGCGCGCGGCACGGGGGCTCGCGCCCTTCGACGTGCTGATTACCGGCGCCATGCTGGTGGATGTCGCCACCAGCGAGACGCGGCCGGCCGATATCGGGCTGGTGGGCAAGCTGATCGCCAGCGTGCACGCGCCGGGTGCGCGGACGGACGCCGCCGAGACGGTCGATGCCAGCGGCTGCTTCATCGCGCCCGGGCTGATCGACACGCATATGCACATCGAAAGCTCGATGGTCACGCCCCGGCGCTATGCCGAGACGGTGGTGCCGCAGGGTACGACGACGTTGTGCTGGGACCCGCACGAGGTCGGCAACGTGCTGGGGCTCGACGGCGTGCGCTGGGCGGTGGCGGCGTCGCGCGACCTGCCGCTGCGCATCCTGGTGCTGGCGCCATCCTGCGTGCCCTCGGCCCCCGGGCTGGAGCTGGCGGGGGCGGCGTTCGAAGCAGCAGAGATGCGCGCCATGCTCGCCTGGCCGGACGTGGCGGGGGTGGCGGAGGTGATGGACATGCGCGGGGTGCTGGAGCGCAGCGCCCATATGCGGGGCATCGTCGGCGAGGGGCTGGCCAGCGGCAAACTGGTCTGCGGGCATGGGCGCGGCCTTGCCGGGGCCGAGCTGCAGGGGTTCGCCGCGGCCGGCATCCAGTCCGACCACGAGATCACCTCGGGCGAGGATCTGCTGGCGAAGCTGCGGGCCGGGTTCACGGTGGAGCTGCGGGGCTCGCACGACTACGTGCTGCCGGGAGCGGTGGCGGCGCTGCGCACGCTGTCGCAGGTGCCGCAGACATTGACGATCTGCACCGACGACATCTTCCCCGACGACCTCGTGCGCGTGGGCGGCATGATCGACGTGCTGCGCCGGCTGGTGCGCCACGGGATGCCGGCGATCGACGCGCTGCGGTGCGCCACGCTGAACGCGGCGATGCGGCTGGGGCGGCGTGATCTCGGCCTGGTGGCGCCGGGGCGGCGGGCGGACCTGGTGGTGCTGTCGGATCTGGCGGAGATGCGGGTGACGCAGGTGTTCGCGTCCGGCCGGCTGGTGGCGCGGGACGGACGCCTGACCGGCGCGCTGCGGCCCGACCCGGTGGGCCTGCCGCGGGGGACGATGAAGCTGGGGCCGGTGACGCCGGAGCAGTTCCGCCTGACAGTTGCAGGCACGCAGGCGCAGCTGCGCACAGTGGCTAAGCCGCGCTTCACCGAATGGGGCGAGATCACAGTGCCCGTGCGCGACAGTGCCGCGGTGCTGCCGGACGGCGCCATCCTGATGGCGGTGATCCATCGCCATGGCCGGGCGCCGGCCACGCCCGTGCTGGGCGTGCTGGACCAATGGAGCACGTGGCGCGGAGCGATCGCGACGACGGTCGCGCATGACAGCCACAATCTGGTGGTGTTCGGGCGCGAGGCGGAGGACATGGCGGCCGCCGCGAACGCGCTGATCGCCGCCGGCGGCGGCATGGCGGTCGCGGCCGGGGGGCAGGTGCAGGCGGTGCTGCCGCTGCCGGTGTGCGGGCTGCTGTCCGACGCGCCGGCCGAGGAGGTTGGCGCGGCCTTCGGTGCGCTGAAGCAGGCGGCGGACGGGATCGTGGACTGGCAGCCGCCGATCCTGACCTTCAAGGCGATCGTCGGCGCCAGCCTCGCTTGCAACCCCGGCCCGCACGTGACCGACCGTGGCATCGCCGACGGGACGACTGGCGAGGTGTTCGACACTGCATTGATCGCGGCGGGATGACACACCCGCTCAGGCCAGGGAGACGTCTTTGCGTCGTGGCCTCGCCTGAAGCCGGCACGTGTAGAGATGCCTGTTCATCGCGGGCACGAAGCGCTCTTGCACGAATCCCGCCTTTTCGAGGACGCGGCGCGACGCCGTGTTCTCGGGGTGCGCGAACGCGCTGACCGCAGTGAGCCCGAGCTGATGGCGCGCCATCCCCAGGCAGAAGCGCGTCAGTTCGCTCGCATATCCTTGGCCCCAGGCCGCCGGCGCGAAGAAGTAGCCGACCTCGACGCCCCAGCCAGGGTCGAACGGGTCCACATACAGGCCGCCGAACCCGATGACGGACTGGTCGGTCTTGCGGAGGATGACCCAGGGCGCGCACCCGATTTTCGCGCGCTGCCGCTCATGCGCCGCCAGGAAACGGCGGCACGCGCGAAGATCGGCGAGGCGATGCGTGAAACGCATGGCCTCGGCATCCCCGAGAAACGCGAATACGGCCGGCGCATCGCTCGGGCGTGGGGTGCGGAGGAGCAGACGGTCGGTTTGCAGGGCCATTTCTGCGGCAGTCTATCACCGCCGGCGGGTGGTTTGCCCGCGTGTCCGAATCCCGCGCCGTTCAGACCACCAGCCCGCGGGCCTGGCTGATCAGATCGTCCAGGCTGGGCATGGCGTTGGTGCTCGCCGCGGCACTGGCCTTGTTGAGCAGGTATTGCTGCGTCAGCGTGTCGACGAAATGGGCGTTCTTGAGCTTGCCAAGGTCGAGCCGTGTGCTGATCGCCCTTTCCTGTGCCGCGAGCGGCTGGAAGGCAATCTGCTGGGGGATGTTGAGGGCGGTGGTGACGACGTCGCGCAGCATGGGGTCGCCGAGGATCTGGTCGACGGAGGTGACGGTGCCGGCCTGCTGGCGGAACGACAGGGCGTTGGACAGGCCAGGCGTGGTCGCGTCCAGCGATTTGCGCCAGGTGACTTCGGCATAGGCGTTGGCGAGGGTGGACTGCACCTGGGGATTCTGCAGCACCGACAGGCCTTTGTTGGCGAAGTCGTAGGTCTGCGCGACCGATTTCCAGCGCGTGTCGGTCAGCTTATTGACCAGCGCATTGGAATCGGCGGCATTGGACAACAGCGCCTTCTGCGCCAGAGCGGGGTAGGTCGCCTGGTCGCCCAGGCCGTTCGCGGTGAGCAGCACTCTCAGCACGACGGGGTTCTTGAGCAGGCTCGCGGGGTCCTTCGCGGCGGTGACCGCGGACTGGAAGGCGGCGATGTCGCGAGCCACGTCCGGCTGCCTGGCGGTGGTGGCGATGCTTCTGGTCTGGGTCTTCTCGGCCAGTTGCAGGGCCTGCAGCGGGTTGCCGGATGTACCCGCCGCGGCACCGCTTCTGCCGCCGTACAAGGCGGTCAGCAGGTCGCTGCTCCCGCCGGCCGGGGGCGCGCCGAACAGAAGGCTGAAATTGATCGAGCCGCTCATCGCGCCGGGTCCTTCCAGGCGCAGACTGACGGTGCGGAATGAACGGGCGGTTAATCGCCGCGCCCGTCGAAAGAGGGGCGATAACGATTTCGTGCGATTCATATCCTTGCCTGTAAAAACATGGACTTCATGAAATAGAGGCGCAGGCACAGCGGGTCTGTGCCCGGCGCAGGGATTGATAACAATTGGGTTGGGTGGAGCTTTTTCGCTTCTAGGCGGCTGTGATTGCGCTCTATGCGATCACGCCAGCGGTTTTCGCAACGGGCAGCGGGATCTTTGGTTTCGCCTGCCCGCTCCGGCAGGGGATTGGTGCTTCCACACAGGAGATGCTCCATGTTCGCACGACGCTTCGTCATCGCCGCCGCGATTCTCGCCGTGTCGGCAATGCCCGCTTTGGCGCAGGGCACCGGTGCCGCGCCCAAACCCGCGGCGCCGGCGGCCACGGCGCCTCCCATGGCGCACCCAGCGACACCCGCCCCCGCCGCAGCCGCCAAGAAGGTGGATCTCAATACCGCGACAGCCGCCGAGCTCGACGCGCTGCCGGATGTCGGCAAGGCGCGCTCCAAGGCGATTCTGGACGAGCGGGCGAAAGGCAAGTTCAAGGATTGGGCCGATTTCGACCATCGCATGACCGGCACTTCGGTGAATGCCGGCGTGAAGGCGAAGATCAAGGATCACGTGACGTTCTGAGCCACGCCGGATTTCCAGCCTGCCCCGGCGCGGCCCCGGCAGCGGCGCGAGCGATGCCGGGGCCAGGGTCGACGGTGAGCGCGCCACAGCCGCCTTGCACCGGCGCGCGTGCCACCCGACACTGGCGGCAGGGGGACGGGCGGCACAGTGACGGAAATGATGGACGGGCTGCCTTTGGCGCAGCGACGGCGCGCCATGTTGACTTTGGCCTTGGCCATCAGCGTGTCCGTGCTCGGCAGTGCCGTGGCGAACATCGCGTTGCCGACCATCGCGCGCGACCTGGATGTGACTCCGGCCGCGTCGATCTGGGTGGTGAACGCCTTTCAGATCGCGGTGATGGTGACGCTGCTGCCCTGTTCCTCGCTGGGTGACATCTACGGCTACCGCCGCGTCTACGGCATCGGCCTCGCAGTGTTCACCGTGGCGTCGCTGGCCTGCGCTCTGGCGACGACGTTGCCGCTGCTGACGGCAGCGCGGATCCTGCAGGGGCTGGGCGGCGCCGGGTTGATGAGCGTGAACACGGCGCTGGTCCGCTACATCTTTCCGCGCGCGCAACTCGGCCGCGGGCTCGGGTTCAATGCGCTGGTGGTGGCGACCTCCTCGGCGGTCGGACCGTCGGTCGCGGCTGCGATCCTGTCGGTCGGAAGCTGGCCATGGCTGTTCGCGGTGAACGTGCCGGTGGGCGTGGTGGCGTTGCTGCTGCTCCGCTCGCTGCCGCGCACGCCGCTGTCCGACCATGGCTTCGATCTGCCGAGCGCGTTGCTGAACGCGGCCACGTTCGGGTTGTTCATCGCGGCACTGGATGCGCTGAGCCACGGCCGGGGCAGCATGCTGCCGATGCTGGAATTTGCCGGCGCATTGGCCGTCGGCGTGGTGTTCGTCCAGCGCCAGCTGACCTTGCCGGCGCCGATGCTGCCCGTGGACCTGTTCCGGCGCCCGATCTTCGCGCTGTCGGTCGCCACGTCGATCTGTTCGTTCGTGGCCCAGTCCTCCGCCTATGTCGCGCTGCCGTTCCTGTTGCAGAGCGTGGGCGGCATTTCCGAAATCGGCACCGGTCTGCTGATGACCCCGTGGCCGGCGACGGTGGCGGTGGTGGCGCCGCTGTCCGGCCGGCTGTCGGACCGGTTCCCGGCGGGACTGCTGGGCGGGATCGGCCTCGCGATCATGACCCTGGGGCTGCTGCTGGTGGGACTCCTGCCGGCACATCCAGCGTGGTGGGACGTGGCCTGGCGCATGGCGATGGCAGGGGCCGGGTTCTCGCTGTTCCAGGCGCCGAACAACCGCCTGTTGCTGAGCAGCGTTCCGCGTGAGCGCAGCGGTGCCGGCAGCGGCATGCTGTCGACATCGCGGCTGCTGGGACAGACCATCGGCGCCGCGCTTGTGGCCGTCTGCTTCGGGTTGACCGAGATCGATGGCGTGGGGCGCGGGGCAACGGTGGCGCTGCTGACCGGAACGGCGTTTGCCGCCGTCGCGGCAGTGCTGAGTTCATTGCGTCTGGTGCGCGCGGCCGCGTCGGACTGAGGCCCGCGCGCGGCGGTGGCTTTCCAGTGATGCGCGTCAGGCCGGCTCCACGCGGAACGTGATGCGGCCGGTACGGGCTTCGCCTGGGGCAAGGACGAACACGCCGTGATCGGTGACGCCGTCCATGCGGTTCAGTCCGTCGTTCATGTTGGAGACGGGCTCGACCGCAAGGAACGATTCTCCTGGCGGCACATACACCACGAGATGGCGGAACACCGGGTCGGCGGCGATGGACAGGGCGAAGCCGCGATCGGGATACAGCAGCCTGGCGTGGCCGCTCCATCCGGCGAAGCAGTTGTCCAGCGTGACGCTGCCCACCGGGCGGCCGTCGCGGTGGTCCCAGGCCGGCGGCACCGGCGTGAGCTCGGTGGGGATCATGTCGGCGCCGTTGTGCCAGACATGGGTGGCTGTGAATTGCAGGCTGGCCCGTGGGCTGCGCGGGAAATACGGGTGGAGGCCGAAACCGGCAGGCGCTGGCACGGTGTCGCGGTTCTCGACGCGCAGGTCGCAGACCAGCGCGTCCCCCAGCAGGGTGAAGCGCTGCTCCGCGTGGAAGGCGAACGGCCAGAGCGGGCCGGGTTGGTGGTCGAGCGTGAGGGTGGCCATGTTGCGGTCTTGTGCGGCCGTCCAGGGCCGTTGCCAACCGGCGCCGTGGATGGCGAAGCCGTTCATCAGGTCGGGCAGGTCATGCGTCACGCCGGCGAAAGTGAAGCGTCGCCCGGCCACGCGGTTGGAGTAGGGGAACAGCGGGTAGCTGGCGAGGCCACGCGGCGAGGCCTCGTCGAGCGCGCCGGGCAGGCTGGGACGGAACAGGGGCTCAGCGCCGCGCGTCCATGCGGCGATCGAGCCGCCGATTTCCGGCGCCAGCACCAGGTGCATGTCGCCGGAGGTCAGTATCATCAATGCTGTCATGGCCTGCACCGCCCTGGTTGCCTGCCGCCGATGGCTGAAACGCCGCCCCGCTTCAGCGCGGTGACAGGCGGATGCGCAGCCGCGCCGCCGCATCGACGGCGTCACGCGAATACAGCAGCGGCACATAATCCCCCGCCGCCCAGAGCGGCGCGAGATCGTCGTAATGCGGCGAGCGTGGGTCGCCGGATTGGCCGGGTGCATTGATGGCGCGGCTGTTGTCCCAGTTGCCGACATCCACGACCATGCGGAAGGACGCGCCGGTGGTGACACGGAAGTCCGACAGGCGATAGGACGCGGCCATCGGCGTGGAGCCCGATCCGCCCTTGGGCAGCGGCCCGACATCACGCATGCCCGGCGCCACGGGCGACAGTGGCGCCACGGGCGCCAGGGGATGCGGGAAATAGCCGTGATGCAGCCGGCCCCATGCCCAGCCGGACGCATCCGGCCCGAGCCGCTCCCGGCAATCCGCCACCGCTGCCACCAGCGTCCGCGCGAGCAGGGCGTCGCGATCGGGCAGCCGGTGGTCCGGCTGCTCCAGCAGCGCCAACAGCGTCTCCGTATCGCCGGGCACGAGCAGCGCGCGCACGACGGGGTCGGGCGCCAGCATGTCCAGCAGCGCCGGCCTCAGGTGCTTCGACCACCAGACTTCCTGCAGCGCGGCCGCCGCACTGTCACGGGCGAGATGGTGGTCCCAACCCAGCAGCAGGTCGCGGCCGAACGCTAGGTCGCCGTCGCTGGGCAGGGCGGCGAGCAGGGCGCCGAGCCGGCGCGCGGGGATGGACAGGTCGTCGGTCTGCAGCGCCATGGACTGTTCGACCGTGTGTGCGGGCTGCGCGTCCAGCACCGCGTGGATGCGCTCGGTGCGCGAGTGTTCAGCCCATTCGAAGCCGAGCTTGCGGTCCTGATAGGGGTAGTCGGGCGGCAGGTTCATCTCGTTTGCGGTGGCGACGAAGCCGCGTGCGGGATTGACGCTGCGCGGCAGGTCTTCCAGCGGATGGAAGCCGGCCCATTCATAGCGCCCGTCGCCGGGCACCGGCAGCAGCCCGTCCCAGTTCGGCCGGATCGGCGTCCGGCCGGCGGTGAACCAGGCGATGTTGCCGTCGCGATCGGCATAGACCTGGTTCACGGATGGCGCCGACCAGTGCTGCAGGGCCGCCGCGAACGCGTCGGGCGATGTGGCGTTCAGATAGGCGAGGCTGGTGAAATAGGCGGACGATCCCGGCTCGAACCACACCGAGCGGACCGCGAAGGCGCGCCGCGCCGTGGCGTCCTCGTGGATCACCGGGCCGTGGCGGGTGAATTTCAACACCACTTCCTGCGCTGGCGCGCCCTTCACCGCGACAAGCTCGCGCACGGTGCGCATGCGCTCCCAACCGTCACCGTAACGATACAGATCCGGGTCGTCAGGGTGCGTCTCGTAGACATACAGATCTTCCTGATCCATCGGGAAGATGGTCAGGCCGAACGCGGCGTGGCCGTTATGGCCGATGGAGACGCCGGGCAGGGCCGGTTCGCCGGCGCCGATGGCGTCGATGCCGGGGCCGGTCAGGTGCACGATGCGGCGCAGCGAGGGCAGGGCGTGGGCGCGATGCGGATCGCTCGCCAGGATCGGCCGCCCGGTGGCGGTGCGGCTGCCGGCGACGGCCCAGTTGTTCGAGCCCTCGGCGGTGACGTCGCCGAGATCGGAAACCTTGGTCCAGCGCCACGCATCGTCAAGTGTGGCGGCCAGCCGGTCCGGGCTGAAATCGAGCCGCACCGTCGCCAGCTTGAAGACGTCCAGCGCCGCGGCCGGAATGTCCCGCATATCAAGGCCTTCGGGCAGGATCGGGGTCCATGGCGGCTCGATCGAACGGCGCGCGAGATCGGTCTCCATGTCGGCACGCGCGATGACCTGGGCGCGGGTGGCTTCGGACAGCACGTTGCGCACCAGCCCGTGGCTGCGGATGCGCACGACATCAGCGGCGTCCCAGCGCTCCGGCCGCGTGCCCATGGCGGCGAATTCCGGCGCCAGCAGGTCCGGCTGCTCTTGCGTGAGCGCGATCCAGGCATTGATGCCCTGCACGAAGGCTTCGGTGATCGACTGTGCCTCCGGCGTGCCATAGGCACCCCATTCGGCCGCCATGTCGCCGCGATACAGGAACAAACGTGCGGCCCGGTCCTGCGCCAGGAAGCCCGGGCCGAAATCGGCGGCGAGGCGGCCGAGGCCGCGTTTGCGCCAGAGGTCGAGCTGCCACAGCCGGTCGCGCGCCGCGGCGAAGCCCTGAACGAAGAACACGTCGTGGCGCGTGTTCGCGCGGATATGCGGGATGCCCCAGTTGTCCACGACGATGTCGGCGGGTTGCTCCAGGCCGGGCACGCCGTGGTCGATCGTCTGAGAGTCGGGCATGAACGCATCCTCCGTGAAATTGCGCAGAGCCTTCCACGCCGATCTGCCATGGACAAGCGTGCAGGAAGAATGCCAACTAATCAGCTGGGAAGACTTCAGGTGGGAGTTCAGAATGCTGAACAAATTCGGACCGGCCGTCGGACGGCGCGCGATGATGGCGGGTGGTGCCGCGCTGGGCGTGTCCGCGGGTCTTCCGGACGCATGGGCGGCGGGGCGCACGCGTTTCGTGACCGCCAACAACAATCCCTATGACATTCTCGATCCGCACCAGGTCTTCGATATTGGCCGCATCGCCATCCGGCTGAACATGTACGACGCGCTGGTGCGCTGGGTGGACAATCCGCCGAAGCTCGACATGTGGCTGGCCGAGAAGGTGGATATCGCGCCGGACGGCAAGGTCTATACCTTCACGCTCAAGCCCGGCGTGAAATTCCACGATGGCAGCGCGCTGACGTCCGAGGACGTCGTGTACTCGATGGAACGCATCCTGGGGATGAAGAAGGGTGCGTACGGCCTGTTTTCCGATGTGGTGAAGCCGGGCACGACGAAGGCGCTGGATGCGCGCACCGTGCAGTTCAACCTCGCCAAGCCCTTCGCCGTGTTCATGGCGGTGCTGTCGGAGTTGTGGGTCGTCAATTCGAAAGTCGTGAAGCAGCACGAGAAGAACGGCGACTGGGGCGCGGAGTGGCTGACCCGCAACGAGGCGGGATCGGGCGGCTATCGCCTGCGCCGCTTCGATCCGGCCGTCGGGTTCCAGGCCGAGCGCTTCCAGGATCATTTCGCCGGCTGGAAGCCCGGCGCCGTCGACGACGCCGATTTCCGCGTTGCGATGGAGACGGCCACGCGCGTGCTCGGCGTGATCAAGGGCGAGTTCAATACCACCGACGGCTTCCTGCCGGCCGAGCAGGTGGCGCGCATGCGCGAATCCGGCAAGGTCAATTTCGTCGAGGCGGAGAGCATCCGCACCTTCTACTTCATCATCAACAACGCCAAGGCGCCGCTGAACGACGTGAACATGCGTCGCGCGCTGTGCTGCATGTTCGACTATGACGGCTTCATCAACAACATCCTGGGCGGCACGGTGGTGCGCAACACCGGCATCATTCCCAATCCGATGTGGGGCGCGCCGAAGGACCTCAAGGGCTATACCTATGACCTCGACAAGGCGAAATGGTACCTGAGCCAGGTGAAGGAGAAGCTGCGTCCGCTGCAGATCGGCGCGATGTCGGGATATCCGCAGAGCGAGCAGGGCGCGCAGATGTTGCAGGCGGGCGCCGCCAAGATCGGGTTCGATATCAAGGTGGTCACCGAGCCCTACACCACGATCTCGCCGAAGCTGGACGACCCCGACCGCGCCCATGACCTGGTGCCGTTGTGGCGCAGCGCCTACTTCGCGGATCCGCACAACTGGACCGGCTACATCTATAACAGCCGCAACTTCAAGTCGGGCAACTCCAGCTTCTACAAGAACGAGCGGGTGGACGAGCTGACCGACAAGGCGCTGCTGCTGACCGACCAGGAGCAGCGGCGGCCGCTTTACGAGGAGGCCTCGCGCATCCTGTCGGAAGATGCCGCAGGGCTGTTCGTCTACAACACCAAGTACTACGGCCCGTTCACCAAGAACGTGAAGTCCGTGCGCTTCTGCCCGATCGGCGATGCGCAGGACCTGCGATGGATCGCCATGGAATCGTGATCCGCTGATGCGTCTGTTGGCCCTGGCGGCGCGGCGGTGCCTGTGGATGCCGCCGACGCTGCTGGGATTGACCCTGATCGTCTTCTCCATCTCGCATATCATCCCGTCCGATCCGGCGCGGGTGCTGGCGGGCGAGAACGCGCCGATCGAACAGGTGGAGGCGCTGCGCCGCAAGTTCGGGCTCGACCTGCCGCTGCCGCAGCAGTTCTTCCGCTACGTTACCGACGTGGTGTCCGGCAACATGGGGATCAGCCTCTACACCCAGCGGCCGGTGGCCGACGACCTGCTGGAGCGGCTGCCGGCGACGTTCGAGCTGGCAATCTATGCGATGATCCTGGCGGTGCTGCTGGGGCTGCCGCTGGGCGTGGTGTCGGCGCTGCGCCGCAACTCGCTGCTGGACCATGCCGTGCGGGTGGTGACGATCTCGGGCCTGGCCATGGCCGCGTTCTGGCTGGCGATTCTGCTGCAGTTGCTGTTCTCGATGAAACTGAACCTGACGCCGGTGCAGGGCCGCATCGATGGCTGGGGCCCTGATCCGATCACCGGGTTCTACACCCTGGACGCCGTGTTGCGCGGTGATTGGGAGATGCTCGGCAGTTCGTTGCGGTATCTCGCTCTGCCGGTGATGCCGCTGGCCATTCCCGCAATGGCCACCATCGTGCGCTTCACCCGAGCCGGGGTGCTGAACGTGATGTCCAGCAATTTCGTGTTCTACCAGAACGCGATGGGTCTGCCGCGGCGGGTGGTGATCTGGAAATACATCCTGCGCAGCGCCCTGATCGGCACGTTGACGCAGATCGGCCTCGTGTTCGGCAACCTGCTGGCGGGTGCGGTGGTGGTGGAGGCGGTGTTCTCCTGGCCGGGGCTGGGCACCTACGCCTACAACTCGATCCTGCAATCCGACTATAACGCCATCATGGGATTCACGTTGTTCACCGGCACGGTCTTCATCTGCGTCAACCTGCTGGTCGATATCGCCCAGGCCGTTCTGGATCCGCGTGGACGATGAGGGGCCGGCGATGAAAAGCCTGCGCCGCATGCTGCGTGACCGGGCGCTGCTGACCGGGCTCGTCATCGTGACGCTGCTGGTGCTGGCGGCCGTGTTCGCGTCACCGCTGTCCACCTTCCCCGAGCACGTCACGAGCTTCGATCCCAGCCAGCGGCTGAAGCCGCCGGGCGAGCGGTTCTGGCTCGGCACCGACCGCATGGGTGCGGACATCTATAGCCGGCTGCTGTTCGGCGCGCGCCTGACCATTCTCGTGGCCGTGGTGGCAACGACATTTGCCGTGGTGATCGGCGTGCCGATCGGCCTGGTCGCCGGCTATTACCGCAACTGGTTCAGCGACCTGCTGATGCGCGTGTCAGACGTGTTCCTGGCGGTGCCGCAGATCGTGCTGGCCATTGCTATCGCGCAGACGCTGGGCCCGGCGATCCAGAACGTGATCCTGGCGCTGTCGGTGACCTACTGGCCGTTCTGGGCGCGACTGGTCTATGCGGAGACGCGCAGCCTGCGCAACGAGGTGTTCATCGAGGCCGCGATCGCCATGGGAGCATCGCCGCTGCGGGTGATGGTGCTGCATGTCGTGCCGTCCATTGCTTCCTCCATCATCGTGCGCACCACGATCGGCATGGGCGCCACCATTCTGGCGGCTGCGTCGCTGGGCTTCCTCGGCCTCGGCGCACCGCCGCCGGCGCCGGAATGGGGCCGCATGATCGCGGAAAGCCGGGAGTTCCTGCCGGATGCCTGGTGGTACGCGACGGCGCCGGGCGTCGCCATCCTGCTGGTGGTGATGGGGTTCAACCTGCTGGGCGACGGGCTGCGCGACGTGCTCGACCCGCGCATCCGCCGGGGAGGCCAGCGTGGCGGATGAGTTCCTGTCTGTCCACGACCTGTCGGTGTCGTTCGGCACCGAAGGCGGCGTGGCGCGCGTGCTGGACCAGGTGAGTCTGTCGATGCGCGCCGGCGAGATCATGGGGCTGGTGGGCGAATCGGGTTGCGGCAAGACGACGCTTGCGCGTGCCATCCTGGGCGTTCTGCCGGACAATGCGCTGATCGACAGCGGCACGCTGACATTCGACGGCGCCGATCTCCTGCACGCCGGCGCCACCGAGCACATTCGTGGCCGCGCGATCACGTTCGTGCCACAGGACCCGTTCGGCTCGTTCAGCCCGCTGTTCACCGTGGGCGACCAGATTGCCGAGCTGATGCGCTGGAAGTCGCCGGATCGCTCGCCGGGGGAACGCTTCTACGCGCGTGCCCGCCGGAGCGCGGACATGGAGCGGACGCTGGCACTGCTGCGCGCCGTGCAACTGCCGGAGCCCGAACGGCTGCTGCGCAAATACCCGCACGAACTCTCAGGCGGGCAGCGCCAGCGGGTGATGATCGCGATGGCCTTGCTGCCGGAACCCAAGCTCGTGATCGCCGACGAGCCGACCACCGCGCTCGACGTCACCATCCAGGCGCAGATCCTGAAGCTGCTTCGCCGCCTGGCGACCGAGCGCGGCGCCTCCGTGCTGTTCACCACGCATGATCTCGGAACCGCCTGGGAGATCTGTGATCGCGTCACCGTGATGTATGCCGGCCAGGAAGCCGAGACGGCGGAGGTCGTGGATTTTTTCGGCCGCCCCCGCCATCCCTACACCCGCATGCTGCTGGACAGCCTGCCGACGCAGGGTGCGGCCTTGCGCGGCATCCCCGGCGAGGTTCCCAGCCCCTACGCACCGCCGCCCGGCTGCCGGTTCCACCCGCGTTGCCCCCGGGCGACCGCGATCTGTCAGGACAGCCACAACGCGGCGGTCGAGCCTGTCGCGGGGCATTCGGTGCGGTGCCACCATCCGCATGAGTGGGCGGCGACATGACGATGACCGGCCCCATCCTCGAACTGCGTGATCTGCACTGTCATTTCCCCGTCCGCAATGTCTGGGGCCGCCGCACCGGCTGGCTGCGCGCGCTGGACGGCGTGTCGCTCTCGATGGCACGCGGCGAGATCCTCGGCGTGGTCGGCGAGTCCGGTTGCGGCAAATCAACGCTGGGCAAGACCATCGCCGGCATCAATCCGCCGAGTTCCGGCGAGGTGCTGTTCGAAGGCAATGCAATCGGCGCGTTGTCTCCCAGTGCCGGGCGCGTGGTGCGGCGCAACCTGCAATACTGCTATCAGGATCCTGGCGCTTCGCTGGATCCGCGCTGGAAGATCGCCACCTCGCTCGCCGAGCCGCTGATCGTGCACACCGCCATGAGCCGGGGCGAACGCGCGGCGCGGGTGCAGGAGGTGTTGCACGCGGTCGGGCTGCCGGAGCGGCATCTGGACTTGTATCCGCACGAGATCAGCGGGGGCCAGCAGCGCCGCGTCGGGCTCGCGCGCATTCTCATGCTGCGGCCCAGCCTGGTGATTCTGGACGAACCGACCTCCGGCCTCGACGTTTCCGTGCAGGCCACGGTGCTGAACCTGTTTCTGGAGCTGCGTGCGCAGTTCGATCTGACCTACATGTTCATCAGCCACGACCTTTCTGTCGTGCGCCTGTTCAGCCAGCGCATCGCGGTGATGTACCTGGGCCGCGTGGTCGAGATCGGCGCCACCGCGGATGTGTTCGCGGCGCCCAAGCATCCCTACACCCAGTCGCTGCTGGCCGCCGTTCCGGTGATCGGCGGGCGGCGGGTGACGCAGGATTTCTGGCTGGAAGGCGAGCCGCCGAGCCCAGGCCAGTTGCCCGGCGGCTGCCGCTTCCGCCCACGTTGCCCGCGCGCCGATGCGCGCTGCGCCGCCGAGGATCCCACGCCGCGGCCGCTGCCTGACGGGCGCCTGGTCGCCTGTCATCACGTCGAGCATGAGGAAGTCGCATGACCAGGACTGCTATCGTCACCGGCGGCGCACGCGGCATTGGCCGCGGCTGCGCCCATGCGTTGGCCGAGAAGGGCCTGGACATCGCGCTGGTGGACATGCTGGTGCCGGAGATGGAGCGCACCGCCGGCGAACTGCGGGACATGGGCCGGCAGGTGCGGATCTACCAGGCGGATGTGGCGCAGTTCAGCCGCGCCGCCGAAGTGGTGGCGCAGGTGCGCGACGATTTCGGCCGCATCGACGTATTGGTGAACAATGCCGGCCGCGGCAACCCCAAGGGCATCACCGAGATCACCGAGGACGAGTTCGACCGCACCATGGCGGTGAACCTCAAGAGCTGCTTCAACTTCATCCACGCCGCCGTGCCGGTCATGCTGGCGGGCGGGGGCGGGCGCATCGTGTCGATGTCCTCGCTCAACGCGCTTTCGGGCGGGGTGACCAGCGCCGTTTCCAAATTCTCCTATGCTGCGGCGAAAGCCGGGATTCTCGGCATGACCCGGGCGTTGGCGAAGGAGCTCGGCCCGAGCATCGCCATCAATGCGATCTGCCCCGGCGTGATCGAGACGGAACTCGGCAACTCGCTGACCAAGGCGCGCGGGCCGGAGCTGATGAAGGGAATTGCCCTGGGCCGGTTGGGCACGCCGCAGGACGTGGCCCAGCTTGTGGCATTCCTGGCAACGGTGGAACCGAACTTCATCACCGGCCAGCACTTCGTGATCGACGGCTTCCAGTGGGTGTGCTGACCGACGGCCGCCAGCCGGTGTGGGCAGTTGCTTGATCCATCGGATTGTCGCGACAACGCCGTGACGACGCCGGGGCGGCAGGCGTGAAGCCGGGCTGCCGCCTGCAGTGCGTCGTCACGGTGGCCTGCGGCCAGGATAATCCGCTCCAAAGGCAGTCGAGATGGTCCTTCGACCTTCAGAGATGGACGGATGAGCCATCTATATGGGAGATATTAGCTAATATACATACGAAGGAGAAGAGGAATGATTGGGCGTAGGAACATTCTACTTGGCGGAGGCGCGGCGCTGGCCGCGGGAAGCCAGCTTGCGCGCCCGGCACTGGCGCAGGCCGCAAGGGTGCTGAAGTTCGTGCCGCAGGCCAACCTCGCCAATCCGGATCCGATCTGGACATCGGCGACTGTTGCCCACATTCATGGCCATATGGTCTGGGAGATGCTCTATGGCATCGATGACCAACTGATCCCTCGGCCGCAGATGGTGGCGGGCCACGAGCTTTCATCGGACAGCCTCACCTGGCGCCTCACGTTGCGCGACGGGTTGAAATTCCACGACAATGAGCCGGTTCGTGCGATCGACTGCATCACGTCGATCAATCGCTGGAGCAAGCGCAACGGCTTCGGCCAGCAGCTGGCGTCGCAGCTGGCGGAAATGAAGGTGCTGGACGACAAGCGCTTCGAGATCCGCCTGACCAGTCCGTTCCCGCATCTTCCCTACGCGCTCGGTGCGGCGGCCTGCTTCATCATGCCCGAACGCATCGCCAAGACCGACGCGTTTACCCAGATCCCTGACTATGTGGGCAGCGGGCCGTTCCGGTTCCTGCGCAACGAATGGGTGGCGGGCGCGTCGGCTGCCTATGCGAGATTCGAGGGTTACGTGCCGCGGCAGGAGCCCCCGAGCTTCTGGTCTGGCGGCAAGGTCGCGCATTTCGACCGTGTGGAATGGCAGGTGCTGCCCGACCCGTCGACGGCCGCAGCCGCCCTGCAGCGCGGTGAGGTCGACTGGGTGGAGCAGCCACTGTTCGATCTCGTTCCCACGCTGCGCAAGTCGCCCGGAATAAAGATCGATGCGCTGGACAGGCTTGGCAACGTTGCGATGATCGTACCCAACCACGTCCAGCCGCCCTTCGATAACCCCAAGCTGCTGCGGGCGCTGCTGCCGATCGTAAACCAGGAAGACTTCGTGCAGGCCGTGGTGGGCGACCAGGCCGATCTCGGCGCCACCGGCGTGGGTGTGTTCACGCCCCGCACGCCGTCCGCCAACACGGCCGGAATGGAAGTGCTGACCAGCAAGCGGGACCTCGCCCTGGCCAAGAAGCTGATTGCTGAATCCGGCTACAAGGGCGAGCCGATCCTGTTGATGTCGCCGTCCGATCAACCGGCGCTTGCAACCATGGCGCAGGTGACGGAGGCGCTGTTCAAGTCCGTGGGCCTGAACGTGCAGTTTGCCAGCATGGACTGGGGCACACTGGTGCAACGCCGTACTAGCAAAGAGCTTCCTGAGAAGGGCGGCTGGAGCTGCTATTGCACGACATGGGCCGGGCTTTCGGTGTCCAACCCCGGCAGCCACACGCCGCTGCGAGGCAACGGGCTGGGTGGTCATTTCGGCTGGCCGACCGACCCGAAGATGGAAGAAATGCGCAGCGCGTGGTTCCAGGCCCCTGACGCGGCGGCCCAGAAGAAGCTGTGCGAAGAGATGCAGCTTCAGGTATTCAAGAACGTGCCGTTCATTCCGGTAGGGCAGTGGTTCTATCCCACCGCATACCGCTCGAACCTCAGTGGCTTCGTGCGCACGTCCTCTCCGGTATTCTGGAACGTGCGCCGCACCTGACGGATGGCGGGGCGTCGCATCGCGCGGCGCCCCTACGGCCTGATCGGTGCTGGCAGCAGCACCGATCCGGGTCAGGCTTATTGTTGCGGATGCCGCAATTGCTCTAATCCAGCGGATCGAGCGGCCAGATCGGCCGGCGCACCTTGGTGAAGCCGGCTTTCCGCCAGATCACCGACCCCAGTCCGCCGCCATCGACGGTGATGACCTCGCGCCCGATCGGCTGGAAGGCCGCGCGGAAATGGTGGTTGGATTTCACCGCAACGGTGTTCTTGCGCGTGGGGTCCACGCCCAGCGAGGTGAGTTGCGCGGTGTCAACTGCCTGGCCGTTGTTCGAGATCACCACGATGTCGATGCCGCCGACACGCAGCAGCATGGACAGGCCGTAATCGCGCCAGACGCCACCGCCCATCGGGCCGAATGTCTGGAAGTGCCCGTCGGTGAGAGCGACGACGTGCCCCGTCAGAGTCAGCGGTTCTCCGCCGGCTTGCGGGTCGTGCTTGCCGCCAAGTGTGATCGCGCCGCTGTTGCCGACGCCGATCCGCGCCCCCTCGCGCGCGGCCTGCGGGTCGTAGATGGCGTAGAATGCCGTGTTCTGCAGGTCGGCTGCGATCATGGCGCGCAGCAGGTTGGTGGCGTCGCCGTAATGGCCGCTGCCGGGGTTGTCGGTCACGTCGGCCATGATCAACGGCCGGTCGTGCTTGCCTTCGCCTTCCTTGGCGTGGCGCACCGCGTCGTCGATCGACCAGTGGGTGACGCTGGCGAAGTCGCGCGTCTTCCAGGCGTAATCCATGAACTCCTCGGCGATGGCGCGGCCGGCTGCGTCGTCGCCATCGGTCGTCACGGTCACGCTCGGGCCGATATCGTGGATGTCGGCAGCGGTGAAGCCGGAGCAGATGCTGACGACCAGGGCGCGGCCATCGCGCTCCAGCTGTTCGCCGCGGTCGATCAGCTCGCGCATCGGTCCCGTCTGCGTGCGGCCGCCATCGAGGCCGCGCAGCATCGGCCGCCGGGCGATGACGGTGCGCGGGCGAATTTCGCCCTTCATGGCGCGTTGCAGAAGCTCCGCGCCCTGCCAGGCACGTTCGTAGTAGTCGACATGCGGATAGGTGCGCACCGCGATCAGCGCATTGGCGCAGGTGGCCATCAGCTCGGTGATGTTGCCGTGCAGATCCAGCGTCACGACGACCGGCACGTCCGGGCCGACCTTCGCGCGCAGCCGCCGCAGCAGCTCGCCTTCGCCGTCCTCGTGGCTGTCGGTCACCATGGCGCCGTGCAGATGCAGCAATGCGCCATCGATGCCGCCATCGGCGCCTGACAGCAGCATGTCCGCCAGTGTTTCGAATGCCTCGTCCGTCACCCGGCCGGAGGGGTTGGCCGAGGCGGCGACGGGGTAGGACAGCGTCCAGCCGAATTTCTCGGCCGCCTCGAACGTGGCGCCGAGATCGGAGCGCGTCCCGCGCCGTGCGCCGGGGATCTCGTTCGCGGTCAGGAACACGCGGCGCCGGAACGCCTCCAGCCCCGTGGGCACCTTGCTGAACGTGTTGGTCTCATGCGCGATTTCGGCGGTCAGGACCCGGTAGCTCATCTGCGTCTCCTCGTATATGCGCCGCCCAGGTTTTCAGCGCGTCCTGGCCGAGCGGTCCAAGACTGTAGACGCCGTATTGCACCCGTTCAAACCAGCCATAGACGTTCCGCAGCAGGATCTTCGGCGCCTCCGGCGCGATCGGGCGCAGATCGCGCGGACGCTTCGGCCCGTCTTGCAGCGCGACGGCGCAGGCTAATGCCTGCTGACGGTACGCCGTCATGATCGGCCGGCGGGTGGAGCCGCCCTGCGCGGGGTCGCCCCGGCGGCGCGTGAATTCCCGCAGCAGCAGGCCGCGCTTGCGCCGGTTGGTCCGCGGCCGGTAGGGCGCGGGCTCCACCAGGATCTCGACGTTGTCGCGCGCGGCATTGACCGCCAGCAGGCCGATGCCGAGCAGCCGGCACAGCCGGTGCGCGCGGCGATCGCGGTCGCGCCCGCGGCGCGTCGCCGGCACCGCGAGCCACACCTCGTCCGCCGTCTGCATGCGGTCCACCGCCTGCAGCAGAAGCTCCAGGGAGAATCCCAGCTTCAGCTCGGCGATCACCACCAGCGGCGGCTCGCCGTCGCGCACCGCCACCACGTCGCACCCGCGCAGCTCGCCCTTCACCGCGAAGCCCAGGCGTTCCAGGAACGCCTTGACCGGGCGGTAGAGCGAAACCTCCATCTATCCGATCCGGGCGTCGTACAGCCGCCAGGCGGCGTCGGGGTACTGCGTCCATTTCAGGTTCGCCGCCGACGCCTGCAGGATCGCGTCGAAATGCAGGAACAGCATGGGCGCGTCCTCGGCCAGCAGGTTCTGGGCTTCGTGGTACAGGCGCACCCGCTCGGCGCGGTCGGTGGCGGAGCGTGCCTGGGTCAGCAACCCGGTCATGCGGTCGCTGTCGTAGCCCGGGAAATTGTTCGGCCCGCCCTTGGTGAAATAGAAGAACATGTTGCCGTCGGGATCGTAGCGGCCGCTCCAGGGCGACATGCAGACGTCGAAATCGCGCTGGCGTAGCACGGTGATCAGGCTGGTGGGGTCGATCTGCTTCACCGTCACCTGGAACCCGGCGTCGGCCGCCTGCGCCTGGATGATCTGGGCGATGCGGACCATCTGCGGCGAGTTGGTCACGGTGATCGTCACCGGCAGCGGCGACGGCGCGCCCGCCTCGGCCAGAAGCTGCCTGGCGCGCTTCGGATTGTGGCCGGGCGGATTGAAATCCGGATCGAACGCCCAGGCGACTGCCGGCGACAGCGGCCCACGGCCGACGCGGCCGGTGCCGAAATACACCACGCGGTGGATCACCTCGGGATCGACCGCGGCCAGGAAGGCGCGCCGCACCCGGGCATCGCTGAACGGTGCGCGGGTGCAGTTCAGCGACCAGCCGTTGAAGCCCAGGCTTGGCATCTGCGCCACCTTCACCGCCGGCTCGCGCCCAAGCTGCCCGACGGCTTGCGGCGGCACGCTGTCGATCAGTTGCAGCGTGCCGCTGCGCAGATTGGCCAGGCGCACGGTCTCGTCGGGGATCGGGCGATACACCAGGTGGTCGAAGCCGTGGTCGGCGCCGCGCCAGTAGCCCGCGAACTTCTCCAGCACCAGCTCGGCATTCTTGGTCCAGGACGCGAGCTTGTAGGGGCCTGCGCCCACGGCCCTTGTCGCGAAATCGGCGCCCATCGTGGCGACGGCCTTGGGTGAGACCAGCATGCCGGCACGATTGGTCAGCACCAGCGGCAGCGGCGCATACGGCGCGGACAGCTTGATGGTGAAGACCAGCTTGTCCGTGACCTCCACGCCGGAGGTGGGCCCGTAATCGGCGCGGCGAATGGAGCCCACGGCGGGATCGAGGTAGCGGTCGATATTCGCCTTGGCCGCGGCGGCGTCGATCGGCGTGCCGTCGTGAAAGGTGAGGTTCGGCTTCAGCGTGAAGACGTAGGTCAGCGCATTCTTCATTTCGCAACTGGCGAGGCCGGGCACCACCTGGCCGTCGGGCTGCGCCACCAGCAGCGTCTCGTGCAGGTTGTAGAACACCTGGTTCTCGAAAAAGCTGCCGGAGAAGGCCGGGTCCAGCGTCACCGGGTCCGACACCACGCCGAGTGTCAAGGTGCGCGGCTGCGCCAGGGCGTTGCGGGCCGGAAGCAGCGCGGGTGCCGCGAGGCCGGCGGCCAGCAGGGTGCGGCGGCGAAGGGTCATGGGCGTCTCCTCATCATGCTGTCTTTGCGCTTCGGGGATCGAGACGGTCGCGCAGCCCGTCGCCGAGCAGGTTGAAGCCGAGAACGGTCAGGAAGATCGCGATCCCCGGAAACCAGGCGAGCCAGCTTGCCTGGTCGAGGAAGCCGACGGCGTCGTGCAGCATGTTGCCCCAGGTGGGTGTGGGGGGCTGCACGCCGAGGCCGAGGAAGGACAGGTAGGATTCGGTGATGATGGACGACGCCAGCAGCAGCGACGCCTGCACCAGGATCGGCGAAAGCGCGTTCGGCGCGATGCAGGTGAGCAGGATCGCACGCTCGGACAGGCCGACGGCACGCCCCGCCGCTACGTAGTCCATCGCGGCGACAAGCTGCGCCTGCGCCCGCGCGATGCGTGCGAACACCGGCAGGTTGACCAGCGCGATTGCCAGCGCCGCGTTCGTCGCCGAAGCGCCCAATGCCGCGGTCACACCCAGGGCGAGCAGGATGCCGGGGAAGGCCAGCAGCACGTCCATGCAGCGCATGAGCACACGGTCGAGCCAGCCGCCGAACGCACCGCATACCAGGCCGACCGGGGCGCCGATGGCGCAGGCGCCCGCGACGCTGCCAAAGCCCACCAGCAGCGACACCCGCGCGCCGGTGAGGATGCGCGACAACACGTCGCGGCCCAGATCGTCGGTGCCGAGCGGATGCAACGACGATGGCGGCGACAGCGTGGCCGCGAAATCCGGCTGCTCCGGCCCGAACGGCGTCAGCGCCGGGCCGGCGAGCGCCGCCGCCACCACGATCGCCACCAGCGCCACGCCCAGCGCGTTGCGGGGATCCCGCCGCATCAGCCGGCCCGCTGGCGCGGATCGAGGGCCACGCAGACGATGTCGGTGGCGAGGTTGATCAGCACGAACAATGTGGCGGTGACCAGGATCGCACCCTGCACCACCGGGTAGTCGCGGGCGAAGATGGCGTCCACCGTCAGCTTGCCGATCCCCGGCCAGGAGAACACCGTCTCGGTGACGACCACGCCGCCCAGCAACTGGCCGAGCTGGATGCCCACGAGTGTCACGATCGGGATCAGCGCATTGCGCAGCGCATGCCGCCACACCACCCGGCGCGGTGTCAGGCCCTTGGCTTCGGCGGTGCGGATGTAGTCGGCCGGCAGCACTTCCAGCATTGCCGCCCGCGTCATGCGCATGGTCGCGGCAGCCAGCGCCACGCCCAGGGTCGCGGCCGGCAAAGCGAGATGATGCAGTGCCTGCAGGGGATCGGCGGTGAACGCGGCGTAGCCGGAGGAGGGGAACAACGGCACGCCGATCGACAGGCCCAGGATCAGCAGGATCGCCAGCCAGAAGCTTGGCAGCGACAGGCCGCATAGGGCGGCGATGGACACGGCGAAATCCGCCGCCCGGTTGCGCCGCGTGGCGGCGACGATGCCGGCCGGCAGGGCGATGCACAGCGACACCACCAGCGCGGCGGCGGCCAGCTCCAGCGTCGGCCCGAGCGCCACGGCAACCATGCCCAGCACCGGGCGTCCGGTCTGGATGGAACGGCCGAGATCGCCCTGCAGCACGTGCAGCATCCAGGCGCCGAAGCGCACGGGGAAGGGCTGGTCCAGCGCGAACTTGGCCCGCAACGTGGCAACGGCGGCAGGGTCGGCCTCCAGGCCCAGCATGGCGGTCACGGGATCGCCAGGCACCAGGGCCAGCAGCGTGAAGGACAGCAGCGACAGGCCGAACAGGATCGGCAACAGCGCCAGCACGCGGCCCACGAGTGCGCGCATCAGGCTGGGCCGCTCCAGAACCGATTGCAGGACATGCGATTGAGCATCTTCCGGGGGCGGGATAGCGTCAACCAGCCCTAACCGAGCGAGATCCCATGGCCGCCAAGCCCGTCTTCCGTTCCAAGCCCAACGCCGTGCAGGCATTGTTCGGCCGCCGCCGTGCGGTGATCGGCGTGATCCATTCCCGGCCGTTGCCGGGCTCGCCCGACTATGACGGCGAGGACATGGAGGACATCATCGGATTCGCGCTCGCCGAAGCCGAGCGCTATCGCGCCGGCGGGGTCGACGGGCTGATCGTGGAGAACCACGGCGACATCCCGTTCGCCAAGCCCGAGCGGCTGGGCCCGGAGACCGCTGCCTGCATGGCCGTGATGACGCGGGCCGTGCGCCAGTCGAGCGGGCTGCCGGTCGGCGTGAACGTGCTGGCCAACGGCGCGATCTCCGCGCTGGCGGTGGCCAAGGCGGCCGGCGCCGCGTTCGTGCGGGTGAACCAGTGGGCCAATGCCTATGTCGCCAACGAAGGCATCATCGAAGGGCCGGCCGGCGAGGCCGCGCGCTACCGGGCTTGGCTGCGCGCGCGCAACGTGCGCATCTTCGCCGACGTGCATGTGAAGCACGGCGCGCACGCCATCGTCGCCGACCGCGCCATCGACGAGATGGCCCGCGATGCCGAATTCTTCGATGCCGACGTGGCCATCGCGACCGGCCAGCGCACCGGCGACGCCGCGACCATGGACGAGCTGCGCCACATCGCCCAGGGCACGTCGCTGCCGGTGGTGGTGGGCAGCGGCGTCAATCCCGACAATGTCGGCGACATCTTCTCGGTGGCCGACGGCGTGATCGTGGCGAGCTGGCTGAAGGTGGACGGCGTGTGGTGGAACCAGGTGGATCCCGACCGCCTCAGCGTGTTCATGCAGGCGGTGGAACGCGCGCGCGGATGAGCCGCGTCTTCGTTCTCGGCAACGCCTCGATCGACGTGACGCTGCCGGTGCCGCGGTTGCCGGCGCCGGGCGAAACGCTGATGGCCAGCGGCATCGCGCGCGCGCCGGGCGGCAAGGGGCTGAACCAGGCGGTGGTGGCGGCGCGCGCCGGCGTTGCGGTGCATTTCTGCGCGCCGCTGGGGCGCGAGCCGGAAACGGCGATGATCCGGACCGCGCTGGCGGCGGAGCGGTTCGCGGACCTCGTGCTGCCGGATGTCGGCCAGCCCACCGACCTCTCGACGCTGCTGGTCGCCGATGACGCCGAGAACTGCATCGTCAGCACGGGCGCCTGTGCCGAGGCGCTGCCGGTGTCAGTCGCCGAGGCGTTCGTCGTGGCGATGGCGCCGGACGACATCCTGCTGCTGCAGGGCAACCTGTCGGAGGCCGCCACCCGCGCAGCGGCCGCCCGTGCAGCGCACGTGGTGGTCAACACCGCGCCGATCCGCTGGCCGATGCGCGATGTGCTGCGGCATGCCACGGTGGCCGTGGCGAATCGCTCCGAGGCCGAACAGGTCACCGGCCGTGCCGACCCGGAACGGGCGGCGCTGGATCTTTGCCGCGGCGTGAGCATCGTCACGCTGGGTGGCGAAGGCTGCGTCGTCGCTGCGGCCGGGAGCGTGGTCCGCCATCCGGCGCCGCGCGTGCAGGCGGTGGACACGACCGGCGCCGGCGACACCTTCTGCGGCATGCTGGCCGCGTCGCTGGCGCGGGGCATGACGCTCGCCGCCGCGGTGGCGGTCGCGCAACAGGCCGCCGCCTTGGCGGTCAGCCGCCGCGGTTGTTTCACGGCATTGCCGACGCGCGTAGAGCTGGCATCGCTGCTCGGCTCGTCCTGAAGTGCCGTCTCGGCCCCATCGGGCTTCATGCCGCAGATCGGGGGGCGAGGCGGCAACCTTGTCATTGCGGTTTGGCTCATGCGTATGATGCGCGAACAGCACTGGCCGAAAACCACGGCCGGACCGGAACGGAGCGCGATGAAAGCAACACGGAGTTCAGGATGTTGAACAAGACCCGTCTGGCCCGCGCGTGAGCGAGGTCCGGTCGGCGGCCCGGGTCCTGGATCTGCTGGAGCATTTGCAGGCGCATCCCGAGCCGCAAACGCTGAGCACCATCGCCGCCGCCTTGCTGCTGCCGAAGAGCAGCACGCTGCTGCTGCTGCGCACACTGGTCGGCCGGGGCTATGCCGCCCGCACCGAGGACGACCGCTACCGTCTGTGCGACCGCGCCGGCGCTGGCCCGGACATGGCGACGCGGCTGCGCGAGGCGGCGCTGCCGGTGATGCAGGACCTGCGTGCCAGGGTGAAGGAGACCATCCTTCTGGGTGTGCTGGCCCAAGGCAGCCGCGTCCGCGCGCTGGCCAAGGAGGTGAGCCCGCTGGAGCTGCGCTACGACGCCGATCTCGGCCATCTGCGCCCGGCCTATTGCACCGCCATGGGCCGGCTGCTGCTGGCGCATCTGCCGCCGGCGCAATGGCGCCGCGCGCTGCTCGGACGCAAGCTGCGGGCGTTGACGCCGCACACGGTCACGGATTCCGCGGCGCTGGAGGCGATCCTCGCCCGGGTGCGCCAGGACGGCTACGCCACGATCGAGCAGCAATATGTCCTTGGCGGTTCCGGCGTGGCCGCACCGGTCGTGGATGCGGAAGGGCAGGTGGTGGCGGCGCTGAACATCGCTTCGGTATCGTCGCGCTTCGACCACGGGCGGGATCGCCTGATCCAGGGTGCCGTCGAGGCCGCAAGGCGGGTTTCGCGCCGGCTTCATGATGCGGGGCAATAAGCGTACTCTGCTGGTTCGAAACGGGGAGCGGTGATGGGATCGAACGCGTTCGGGCAGCCGATGCTGCGCAAGGAAGACACGCGGCTGCTGACCGGGCGGGGCCGCTTTACCGCGAACATGCTGCGCCCGGACATGGCGCATGCCGCGATGATCCGCAGCCCCCATGCGCATGCCCGCATCCTGGGCATCGACACCGCGGCGGCCCGGGCCATGCCCGGCGTGCTGGTGGTGCTGACCGGCGAGGACTACGCGGCTGACGGCCTGGGCGGCATCCCCGCGGGCAGCGACCTGATCCGGCTGCCCGGAACGCCGGCGGATCAGGATTTCGCCTTCCGCCCGGAACATCCGGCGCTGGCGCGCAGCCGCGTGCGCTTCGTCGGCGACAGCGTTGCCGTCGTGGTGGCGCAGACCGCCCAGCAGGCGCGCGACGCCGCCGAGGCCGTGATGGTGGAATACGACCCGTTGCCGGCCGTCACCGGCACCGCCGAGGCCGCGGCGCCCGGCGCGGCGCTGGTGTGGGACGAGGCGCCGAGAAATATCTGCTTCCGCTGGTCCGCCGGCGACGAAGCGGCGGTGGCTGCAGCCTTCGCCCGGGCCGCGCGCGTGGTGCGTCTGCCGGCCATCAACAACCGCATCCATGTCGGATCGCTCGAGACCCGTGGCGCCATCGGCGCCTTCGCGGACGGCCGCTACACCCTGTCCACCGGCACACAGATGCCGCACGGTCTCAAGACGGCGTTGGCCGAGAGCGTGTTCCGCGTCCCCGAGGATCGGGTGCGCGTGACGGTGGCCGATGTCGGCGGCAGTTTCGGCATCAAGAACGCGCTGTATCCCGAGCAGGTCGTCGTTCTTTGGGCGGCACGCCGCACCGGCCGTAGCGTCGCCTGGGTGGGCGAGCGGGCCGACGGGTTCCTGTCCGACTACCAGGCCCGCGACAACGTCTACACCGCCGATCTGGCGCTTGATTCCAACGCCCACTTCCTCGCGCTGCGGGTGAAATCCACTGCTGCCGTGGGGGCTTATCTGGCGCCAAAGGGGCAGCTTTCGCCGACCTCGAACATGCCGGCGCTGGCGGGTGTCTACCGGCTGCCCTGCATCCATGTCGCCGTGACCGGCGTGTTCAGCAACACCGCACCCACCGAGGTCTATCGCGGCGCCGGGCGGCCGGAGGCGGTGTATCTGCTGGAGCGGCTGGTGGACCACGCCGCGCGCGTGCTCGGCATGGACCGGCTGGAGTTGCGCCGCCGCAATCTGCTGTCCCCCGCGGACATGCCTTACGCCACCGGGCTTGGCCTGCGCTATGACAGCGGCGACTTCCCGGCGATGCTCGATACCGGCCTGCAGCGCGCGGATGCCGCGGGTTTTCCCACCCGCCGGGACACGGCGGCGCAGCGCGGCCGGCTGCGGGGCCTGGGCTGGGCGCATTACTGCGAGCGTGTCGCGGGCTCCTGGGCCGAGCATGCGTGGCTGGAGCTGAACCCCGACGGGCGCGTGACCGTGCTGATCGGCACCATGTCCAACGGTCAGGGGCACGAAACCGCCTATGCCCAGCTCGTGGCCGATCAGCTCGGCATCGATCCCGCGGACATCGACGTGGTGCAGGGCGACACCGACCGTATCCCCTCGGGCCATGGCACCGGCGGCTCGGCATCGATCGCAATCGGCGGTGCAGCGCTGGCCGACGCCTCCGTGGACCTGATCCGCAAGGCCACGCCGCTGGCCGCCGACGCGCTGGAGGCGGCCGAGGCGGACGTGGTGTTTGAGGACGGGGCGTTCCGGATCGTCGGCACCGACCGCAAGGTGGCACTGCAGGCAGTGGCGCGGCGGCTGGGACAGCACGGCGCGCCTGCATTGCTGGCGGCCAACGGGTTCTGGAACCCCTCCGGCCCGACCTTCCCGAACGGGTGCCATGTTGCCGAGGTCGAGGTCGACCCGGACACCGGCGTCTGGACATTGGCCAGTTACACCATGTTGCACGATTTCGGCCGTGTGCTGAACCCGAAGCTGCTGGAAGGCCAGTTGCAGGGCGGCGTGACCCAGGGGATCGGCCAGGCGGCGTGCGAGCGCGTTGTGCACGATGCCGAGTCCGGCCAGGTGTTGACGGGATCGTTCATGGACTATCAGATCCCGCGCGCCGATGAATTGCCGCCGCTGGTGCTGGAAACGCTCCCCACGCCTGCGCCCAGCCATCCGCTCGGCGTGAAGGGCTGCGGGGAGGCGGGGGCGGCCGGTGGGGCGCCGGCGGTGATGAACGCCTTGCTGGACGCGCTGGCGCCGCTCGGGGTGAAAGTACTGGATATGCCGGCCACGCCGGAGCGTGTATGGCAGGCGATCCGAAATGCCAGGTGACCGGCCGGGAACGCTGCCATTGCGGCCCGTTGACAGGCTGAGCCGCGAGCAAGAGGGTACCAGCTAGCGCACTTAACGATTCCAAGCAAAAAACAGGGGGGACTTGATGGACAACGGATCTTCGGTCGGCCGCCGCTTCGTTCTCGGGGGGGGCGTGGGCCTGGCCACGCTGGCGACAATGGGCATGCCGACTGCGGCCAGGGCGGCCGCCGTTCGGGGCGGCAGGATGGTCTATGCGCGTTATGCCGACAGCCTGTTCCTCGACCCCGTGTTGAGCGACGCCAATGTCGACATCTGGGTGATGAACAGCATCTACGACACGCTGTTGATGCCCACGCCAGAGGGCATCGGCGTGCAGGAGGGCCTGGCAACCAAATGGGTGCTGGGCGACGGCGGCAAGGCGCTGACGCTGACGCTGCGCGAGGGCGTGAAATTCAGCGACGGCACGCCGCTGAAGGCGAGCGACGTGAAGTGGTCGCTGGATCGCGCGCGCAACCCGAAGAACGGCGCGTGGAACGAGATGATTGCCTCGATCGACGCGGTCGAGATCACCGATCCGTCCACGGTGGTGCTGAAACTGAAGCACCCCGACCCGACGCTGCTGCCGGCTCTGGCGATGTTCAACACCGGCATCTTGCCGCAGGCGGCGTTCGCCGCGGCGCCGGGCGCCACCGAGGACGAGAAGGCCAAGGCCTTCGCCGAGAAGCCGATCGGCACCGGCCCGTTCATGCTGACGGAATGGCAGCGCGGCCAGCGCATGCTGCTGAAGCGCAACCCGCATTACTGGAAGAAGGCGCCGGACGGGCAGCCGTTGCCGTATCTCGACGAGCTCGAATTCGCCATCATTCCCGACGACGCCACGCGCATCCTGAAGCTGAAGGCCGGCGAGATCCACGGCACCGAGTTCGTGCCGTATTCGCGGGTAAAGGAACTGCAGGCCGACAAGAATCTGCGCATGGAGCTGTGGCCGTCCACGCGCGTCGCCTACCTGACGCTGTATGTGCGCGACAAGCTGAAGAACGGCCAGGACAACCCGCTTTCCAACGTGAAGGTGCGGCAGGCGCTGAACTACGCCGTGAACAAGGACGCGGTGATCGCCATCACCACGCTCGGGCTGGGCAAGCCGCTGCAGTCGTTCATGTCGTCGTCCACGCCGCTGTCGCGCAAGGACGGGCCGGTCTATCGCTACGACCCCGCGAAGGCGAAGGCGCTGCTGGCCGAGGCGGGGTTCGCCAACGGCCTGGAACTGTCCTGCATCGCGCTGGCGGGCAACCAGGACGAGATGAACAACCTGACGACCGTGCAGCAGATGTGGGCGCAGATCGGCGTGCGGCTGAAGATCGAGCTGCTGGACAACCCGACGCGCACGGCGCGCTACCGCGCCGAGGATTTCCAGATGCGGACGGCTGCCTGGACGGACGACATCGCCGACCCGAGCGAGATTACCTCGTATTTCGCCTACTACCCGAACATCCACGCGCTGCACTCCGGCTGGGAGGAAAAGCGCGTGAACGAGCTGTTCCTGCAGAGCCAGCAGGAGGTCGATCCGGCCAAGCGGCAGGCGCAGTACGCCGAGCTGCAGAAGATCTACGTCGACGCCGCGCCGATCCTGTTCCTGTACGAAACGCCGTATCCGGTGGCGTTCCGCGGCAATGCCAAGGGATTCGTGCAGATCCCGCTTGGCAACAACTACTTCGAGGCGGCCTACGTCGAGAAGTGATGCGGCCAATGGCGCGCATGAGCCCGGCCAAGGTTGGCCAGCCCCCTCCCGCATCGGGAGGGGGCATGCGGCCATGCACTGAGGCCGTCAGATGAGCCGCGGAGCCTGGCTGGTATCGCGGTTGTTGCAGATGGTGCCGACCTTCCTTCTGATCGGGCTGGCGGTGTTCGTGCTGGCGCGACTGCTGCCCGGCAACGCCGTGATGGCGCTGCTGGGGGACCGCGGCAGCGACGAGGCCGTGGCGCGGCTGACCCGTCAGCTCGGCCTGGACCAGTCGATCGGCATGCAGTTGCTGGCGTTCCTGGAGTCGGTGCTGCGCGGCCAGTTCGGCACCTCGCTGGCGTTCCGCATTCCCGTGACCCGGCTGATCGCCGAACGGCTGCCGGTGACGCTGATGCTGACGGGGATGGCCATCGTGATCGCGCTGGCGCTGGCGCTGCCGCTCGCTTTCGTGGCCGCGCTGAAAGTCAATCGCTGGCCGGACCTGTTGATCCGCGGGGTGTTCCAGGTGGGACTGTCCTCGCCGATCTTCTATGTGGGCCTGGTACTGCTGACGGTGTTCGCGGCATGGCTGCGGATCTTTCCCGTCGGCGGCTACGGCGACACTTTTGCTGAGCATATCTATCATCTTTTCCTGCCGGCGGTGACGCTCGCCTTCAGCCTCTCCGCGATCGTCATGCGCAACCTCCGCGCCTCCATCCTGTCGGTGATCCGCGCGGAATACGTGGATTTCGCCCGCGCCAAGGGGCTGCGATCGCGTGTCGTGCTGCTGCGGCATGTGCTGCGCAATGCGCTGATCGCCACCGTGACGCTGGTGGGGTTGCATATCGGGTCGCTGCTGGGCGGCGCCGTCATCACCGAGACGGTGTTCGCGGTTCCCGGCGTCGGGAGGCTGATGGTGGATTCGATCTTCGCCCGCGATTACCCGGTGATCCAGGCGCTCACGCTGGTGCTGGCAGTGCTGGTCTCCCTGGCGTTCCTGGTCACCGATCTCGTGCAGATGTGGCTTGATCCGCGGGTGGGGCGCTGATGCGGGCGGTGCTCGCGCGCATTGCGTCGCGGCCGCTTCCGGCGCCGTTGCTCGGCGGCCTCGCGCTGCTGGCCGTCATGGTGGCGTTCACGGTCTCGCCCGGGACGTTCGCGCCCTATGACCCGCTGGCCTTCGACTACAACGCCCTGCTGTCGCCGCCGAGTGCTGCGCACCTGTTCGGCACCGACCAGTTCGGCCGCGACATCCTTTCGCGCACCATCGCGGCTGCGGCCGTGGATCTGCAGATCGCGCTGTTCGCCACCATCTTCCCGGGCCTGCTCGGCAGCCTCATCGGGTTGTTCGTCGGCTGGTACGGCGGCGTGGCCGACGCGGTGTTCGGGCGCCTTGTCGATCTCGTCGTGACCTTCCCGTTCCTGGTGCTGGTCATCGCCATCGTCGCGATCCTCGGGCCCGGGCTCGCGAACATGTATATCGCAGTGACTGCAGTGGGCTGGGTGTTCTATGCCCGGCTCATGCGCGGCGAGGTGCTGGTGCAGAAGAGCGGCGAATACGTCGCCGCCGCGCGGGTGCTCGGCTATTCCACGCCGCGCATCATCTTCCGCCACATCCTGCCCAACGCCGTGCGCCCGGTGCTGGTCTATGCCGTCACCGACATGGCGCTGGCGATTCTGCTCGGCTCGAGCCTGGGTTATCTGGGCCTGGGCGCGCAGCCGCCGACCGCCGAGTGGGGCGTGCTGATCGCCGACGGCAAGAACTTCTTCACCACGGCGCCCTGGATCGTGCTGTTTCCCGGCGCGGCGATCGTGCTGGCCGGGCTGGGGTTCAGCCTGACCGGCGATGGGCTCGCGGACCTGCTGGAGGTTCGCCGGTGAACACGCCGCTGCTGCAGGTGCAGGACCTGCGCGTGACCTTCACGACCGGACGCGGCGCGGTGCATGCGGTGGACGGCGTCACCTTCGATGTCGGCGCCGGGGAAGTGCTGGGACTCGTGGGCGAGAGCGGCTCGGGCAAGAGTGTCACGCTGCGCGCCATCCCACGGCTGTTGCACGACAACGCCGCCGTGTCCGGCCGGGTGCTGTGGCACGGGCAGGATCTGCTGACCATCCCCGATGAGCGCCTGCGCGCCATACGCGGCGGCCAGGTGGCGATGGTGTTCCAGGAGCCGATGTCGGCCCTGAACCCGGTGCTGCCCATCGGCATGCAGATCGACGAGGTGCTGGTCGCGCATACCGACATGGATCGCGCGGCCCGGCGCCGCCGCGCGATCGAACTGCTGGGCCTGGTCGGCATCGCTTCGGCGGCGACGCGGCTCGACCAGTATCCGCACGAATTCTCCGGCGGCATGCGCCAGCGTGCGATGATCGCGATCTCGCTGGCCGCGCAGCCGGCGCTGCTGCTGGCCGACGAGCCGACGACCGCGCTGGACGTGACCATCCAGGACCAGATCCTGACATTGCTGTTGCAGCTGGTGAGCGAGCTGGGGATGGCGATGGTTCTGGTGACGCACGACCTCGGCGTGGTGGCGGAGACCTGCGACCGGGTGGCGGTGATGTATGCCGGGCGGCTGTGCGAAACCGGGCCGGTCGAGCTGGTGTTCAACCGCCCGCGCCATGCCTACACCGATGCGCTGCTGCGCTCGATGCCCGGCGATGGCGCCGCCGGGGCGATGCTGACGCCGATCCCAGGCCAGCCGCCGCGGATCGACTCGCCGGTTCCGGGTTGCGCCTTCGCGCCGCGCTGTAGTTATGCCGAGCCACGCTGCACCACCGAGCGGCCGGTGCTGACGGCGTATGCGCCAGGGCATGACAGCGCCTGCTACGCGGCAACACGCCTGCCGGCCAGGGTAGAGGAGGGTGCGGCATGACGCTGCTCGCAGTCGAGGGCGTCTCCAAGCGGTTTCCCGCCCGTCGTGGCCTGGTCGACGTGCTGAGCGGCCGCCCGCGGCAAGCGGTGCATGCGGTCGAGCAGGTGAGCCTGGAGGTGCGCCGCGGCGAAACGCTGGGGATCGTGGGCGAGTCCGGCTGCGGCAAATCCACCTTCGCGCGCTGCTTGGTGCGGCTGTACGAGCCGGACGAAGGCGCGATCCGCTTCGAAGGCGCGGATGTGCTGGCGCTGCAGGGCGATGCACGCCGGAACTTCAACCGCCATGTGCAGATGGTGTTCCAGGACCCGTACGGCTCGCTCAATCCGCGCATGACCGTGGGCGACACGCTGGCGGAAGCGCTGTCCGTGCATGCCGTGGTTGCCCGCGCGCAAGTTCCCGCGCGGGTGCGCGAGCTTCTCGACCTCGTGCACCTGCCGGCCGATGCGGCCGAGCGCTATCCGCACGAGTTCTCCGGCGGCCAGCGACAGCGCATCGGCATCGCCCGGGCGCTGGCGGTGGAGCCGTCGCTGATCATTGCCGACGAGCCGGTGTCGGCCCTGGACGTGTCCGTCCAGGCCTCGATCGTGAACCTGTTCCTGGAGCTGCAGGCGCGGCTCGGTTTGACCCTGGTGTTCATCACCCACGACCTGCGTCTGGTGAAGCACATGACGCATCGCGTGGCCGTGATGTATCTCGGCCGCATCGTGGAGGTCGGGCCGACGGCGGACCTGTTCGCGGCACCCCGGCACCCGTACACCCAGGCGCTGATCCGCGCGGTGCCGCATGTGAAGCCCGCCGCGCGCGAAGCCAGGCGCAACCGCCAAGCTGCGGTGACCGGCGAGTTGCCGAGCCCGCTGAAGCCGCCGCCCGGCTGCGCGTTCCATCCCCGTTGCCCGATCGCTCAGCCCGCCTGCGCACAAGCCGTGCCGGCGCTGGAGGACCGCGGCGGCGCGTGGCCGGTGGCCTGCATCCGCGTCTCCGGCTGACACCAGGGCACAGGAGTGTCCGAACGGCGTCAGTCCGGCAGCTGGCCGCCCGGCGTGAGGTGATTGATGACGGCGGGCAGATGTTCACTGAGTTCGGCCAGCACCTCGTCTTCCGTGAGGCCCGAACGGTCGATCGTCCCGCGCAGGATCTCCGGGCCGAGCACCTGCCGCAACTGCTGCGGCGAGATCGGCAGGTTGGGGCCCTTGCCGAGCCAGGACCGGGCGATGTCACCCAGTCCGGCCGCTTCCATGCGCCGGATCAGCTCCTTCACGCCGATGCCATCGGCGCCGCCGGTCAGCAGGCCGCGGATCGTCTTGGCAAGCCAAGGCGAAGCCGACTCGGGGCCGACGAGCTGCTGGACGATGGTGTCGAGTACGCTCATTCACGGCCTCCTTCAACGGTCGTCGGGGGCAGGAGCGCTGATACAACCAGGCTTACCTCCTGCCTGATTCGAGATATGCGTGGCCGGACCGGACTACAACCCGGCCGCGGTGGGTTGTCTGACCCGGACAGGCGAAGTTGTTATCCAAGAACCTCCGCATTGTGCGCGCCGAGCGCCGGAGCCATGCGCTCATACGGCGGACGCACGCCGTCGAAGCTCAGCGGCAGGCCCATGGTGCGCAGGCCGCCTTCGGGGCCGGTCTGCAGCATGCCCATTGCCTCGGTCTGCGGATGCCCAACCACCTGATCGAGTGTCTGCACGGGACCGCTGGGGACGCCGACGGCTTCCAGTTTCGCGACCCAGGCGGCAACGCCGTCGCGCGCGAATTCCTGGGCGAGCTGGCCGATCAGTTCCGGGCGATGGGCAACCCGGCCGGCATTCGTCTCGAAGCGCGGGTCGGCGGCGAGGTCGGGGCGGTGCAGCGCGCCGCAGAGCCTGCGGAACAGCCCGTCATTGCCCGCGGCAACCATGATGTAGCCGTCGGTCGCCGCGTAGGCCTGGTACGGCACGATCTCCTGCACGCCGGACCCGGCGCGCGCCGGCAGCTTGCCGGACGCGAGATAGGAGGCGATGGGAATGCCCATCCAGGCGCAGGAGGTCTCGAACAGGGAGGCGTCGATGATGCCGCCCTTGCCGGTGCGCTGGCGTTCGGCCTGGGCCGCCAGGATGCCGATGACGGACCACATGCCCGTGGCCAGGTCCATGATGGAGACAGACACGCGCACGGGTGGCCGGCCATCCTCGCCGAGCATGGACATCAGGCCGCCGAAAGCCTGCATCAACGGGTCGTAGCCCGGCCGGTGCTTCAGCGGGCCACGCGCGCCGAATGCACCGATATTGCAGAAGATCAGCGCAGGCTTGTCGGCCAGCAGGCCTTCGGCGCCGAGCCCGAGGCGGTCGAGCGCGCCGGGCTTGAGGTTGTGCAGAACCACGTCCATGTCGTCGATGATCAGCCGGCGCAGACGGGTGCGCTGCGCTGTGTCCTTCAGATCCACGGCGATGCCGCGCTTGGCGCGGTTCATCGCCTGGAACATGGTCGCGGTGCCGAGCGAGAACGGCGGGCCCCAGCCGCGCGCATAGTCGCCGCCGCCGGGATTCTCCAGCTTGACCACGTCCGCTCCGAGCTCGCCCAGAATCATGCCGGCATAAGGAGCTGCGATGGAGTGGCCGATTTCCAGCACCTTCAGGCCGGCCAGCGGGCGCGGTGTCGCCATATCGATGTCTCCGAAAGAAACGTTTCAGCAATGCTGTCGCGAGGGGGGAGCGCAGCTGCCGCGGCTGATGAACTCGGTAGGAAAAAGGATCTGCCGCGGCGGCAGGGCGGCGCCGCCGGACAGCCGGTCGATCAGCAGCCGCGCGCCGGCGCGGCCGAGCTCCGCATAGTCCCAGCGCACCACGGTGACGGGTGGCGAGGCCAGCATGGCGAGATCGGTGTCGGCCGAGCCGATGACGGAGATGTCGCGCGGCACCGCGAACCCACGCGCCTGGATCGCGCGCAGCACGCCGGACAGCATGTCGATGCCGCCGGCGACAATGGCGGTGGGCGGGTCGGGGCGGCCGAGCAGGGCAGAGGCTTCGAGGAACCCGGACTGGTCGGTGAAGCTGCCGGTGCGCAGGCAGGTGGGGTCGATGGCCACGCCGGCGGCCGCATGCGCGTCCCGGAAGCCTTGCACGCGGGCGCGGGCGGGATGGACGCCGGTGGCGCCGGTGATGAGCGCGATGCGGCGGTGCCCAAGGCGCAGCAAATGCTCCACCGCCTGCCGCATGCCCTCGCGATGGTCGAGCAGCAGCGCATCGAACGCGCCAGGTGGGGTGCGGTCCAGCATGACCACGGGCATGGGCAGCGCGGCCCGCACGGCTGCCAGCTCGGCGTCGTCCTCGGCCGCGGTGGTCATGATCACGCCGTCCATGCGGCGCTGCGACAGCAGGCGCAGCAACTCCAACTCATGATCGCGCCGGTCGCCGGAGCAGGCAATCAGCAGAGCGTAGCCTTCGTCATGCAGTGCCTGCTGCGCTGCCTGCACGAAGCTGGCCAGCGCCGGCACGGTGATGTCGCGCACGATCGCGCCGATGGTGCGGGTGGAGCGCCGGCGCATCGACTGCGCGACGGCGTCGGGCTGGTAGCGCAGGGCGGCAATGGCGTCCTGCACCTTGCGGCGGATGGCGGGATCGACCGAGGTGTTGGCGTTGATGACGCGCGACGCCGTGCCGAGCGACACGCCGGCGGCCTTCGCCACGTCCTTGATCGTCACGCGCCGCATGCGCCTCTTCCGGAAACGTTTCATTGACCCTAGCGCTGCGCCTTCGCTAGGAAAAGTCCGGAAGAGCGGAGGGCGGAAATGGGCGACGATCTGACGCTGGTGGCGGCGGGCGAGGACTATCCCGAGCTGCGCGAAGCGGTGCGGCGCATCTGCGTGAAATATCCCGGCGAATACTGGCGCGGGCTGGAGGAGCAGGAGGCGTACCCGACGGCGTTCGTGACCGAGCTGACCGAAGCCGGCTTCCTGGCGTCGCTGATCCCCGAGGAATATGGCGGCACCGGGCTGCCGCTGCGCGCGGCCGCGGTGATCCTGGAAGAGATCAACGCCAGCGGCTGCACGGCCAGCCAGGGCCACGCGCAGATGTACATCATGGGCACGCTGCTGCGGCACGGCAGCGAGGCGCAGAAGCGGCATTACCTCCCGAAGATTGCCTCAGGCGCGATGCGGCTGCAGGCCTTCGGCGTGACCGAGCCGACCAGCGGCACGGACACGACCTCGCTGCGAACCCGCGCGGTGCGCGACGGCGAGCATTACGTGGTGAACGGCCAGAAGGTCTGGACCAGCCGCGCCGCGCATTCCGACCTGATGCTGCTGTTGGCGCGCACGACGCCGCTCGATCAGGTCAAGCGCAAGTCGGACGGACTGTCGGTGTTCCTGGTTGATCTGCGCGCAGCCCGCGGCAACGGCCTGGAGATCCACCCCATCAAGGCGATGATCAACCACAACACCACCGAGATCTTCATGGACAATCTGCGCATTCCCGCCGACAGCCTGATCGGCGAAGAGGGGCGCGGCTTCCGCTACATCCTCGATGGCATGAATGCCGAGCGCATCCTGGTGGCATCGGAATGCGTGGGCGACGGCAAGTGGTTCGTGAAGAAGGCCACCGCCTATGCCAACGAACGCCATGTGTTCGGCCGGCCGATCGGGCAGAACCAGGCGATCCAGTTCCCGATCGCACGCGCCTGGGCAGAGCTGGAAGCCGCCGACATGATCTGCCGGCGCGCGGCGGCGCTGTTCGAGGGCGGCAAGGAATGCGGTGCGGACGCGAACATCGCGAAGATGCTCGCCTCCGAAGCGACGTGGAAAGCGGCCGAGGCAGCCATGCAGACGCATGGCGGCTTCAGCTATGCCCGCGAATACGACATCGAACGGAAATGGCGCGAAGCGCGGCTGTACCAGATCGCCCCGATCTCCACCAACCTCGTGCTGGCCTTCGTCGGCCGGCACGTGCTGGGGATGCCGCGCAGCTATTGATCCGCCGTGGACTGCGCCGGCGATTATTCGGCGGCCTGCCGTGCGGTTCCCTCGGGAACCCACAGCGTCGAGATGGCGGACAGGGAGGGCGCGTCCTCCATCCCCGCGATGGCATCCACCAGCGCCGGCGCGCGCGAATCGCCCAGCACGGGGGTGACGAGGCCCAGGAACTTCTCCTCCAGGCGGCGGCCCTGCTCGGGAATATCGGCGGCCGGGACGCCGGAATCATGGACGGCGCGCAGCGTGGTCTGATCCGCGAGGCGGATGTCGACTTCTGCACGTGTGGTGGGCCAGCCGGACTGGAAATCCACCACCACACGGTCGCGCAGTGCCACCAGCGTGGGGTCGGTGGCCGTGGTCTCGTTGTAGGCGTCCAGCCGTCCGGTGTCGCGGCCGGCCAGTGCCATCGCGGTGGTCAGCCGCAGGCTGAACTTCGCCTCCAGGCCGGTGCGCGGTTCGGCGATGTTGCAGACGCGATCGGTGGCCTTGTCGACACGAAGGGTGATGGCGGCAATCGCGTCAGGCGCCACATGATGCGCCTCGCGCAGCGTCCGGGCGGCCTCGATACCGGCATGGGTGAGGTAGCAGGCAGCATGATACTTGAACAGGTTGTGGCGGATGTGCCAACCCCCGGCGGGGTCATCCAGTGCCGCGCTGGGGTTGAAGTCCGGACTGTGGGTGCGCGCGAAGCCCTGGGCGCATTCCAGGCTGTCCGGCCGCGCTGTGAAGCCGCGTGCCGCCAGCCGGGCGGCGAGCAGCCCGTTATAGGCCGCGCGGCCGGCGTGCAGCGGCTTGCACATGGTTCCGAACATGGATTTCAGCCCGGCCGCCTGGGTGGCGGCGATGCCCAGCGCGTGCACGGTCTTTTCCAAATCGAGCCCGAGCAGATGCGCGCAGCCGGCGGCGGCGCCGAACGTGCCGACCGTGCCGGTGGCATGGAAGCCCAGGCCGTCATAATGGCCGGGCGCGAGCAGCTTGCCGACGCGGCATGCGGTCTCATAGCCGGCCACGAACGCGGCGATCACGGCCGCCCCACCGGCACCGCGCTCCTCGGCGAGGGCCAGCACCGCCGGCAGCACGGCGACCGACGGATGCCCGGGCATGAACAGGTTCACGTCGTCGTAGTCGAGCGCATGCGATGCCGTGCCGTTCAGCAGCGCCGCCGACAGCGTGGGCAGCCGCAGGGCGCTGCCGATAATCCCGGCGGCCGGCGCGCCACCTTGCTCGGCCAGTTCTTCCGCAAGAATGCGCGTCAGCGAATCATCCCGGCCCGCGATGGCCGCACCGAGCGTATCGAGCACGCATTGGCGCGCGAGCATGCGGATGTCGTCCGGCAGATCTGCATGCCGCACGGCGAGGGCGCGGCGCGCGATCTCGCGGGTCAGTCCGTCGGTGGTGCTCATTGTGCGGCCTCCGTCTGTGCGCGCTGGCGTGCGGGCACGAAATGCTTCGGCAAGCCCGCCTTGGCGAGGTTCCCGAGCAGCGCTGTATCCTGCAGGTTCGCCGCCAGGATCGGCCGCACCCGCACCAACCTCTCGATGTCGATGCCGGTGTCGTAGCCCAGCGTCTCGCACAGGAAGGCGGTGTCCTCGGTGACGATGTTGCCGGTGGCCCCCGGCGCGAACGGGCAGCCGCCCAGTCCGGCCAGCGACGCGTCGAAATGCCGGACGCCCATCTCCAGCGCCGCCTGCACATTGGCGATGCCCAGGCCGCGCGTGTCGTGGAAATGCGCGCCGACGACCATGTCGCCAACTTCCTGCTTCACCGCTGCGAACACCCGGCGGACGGCGGCCGGATCGCCGTAGCCGACGGTATCCGCCAGCACCAGTTCGTCCGCCCCCGCGGCAGCAAGCTCGCCGGCCAGGCGACGCACACGATCCTCGTCGACGGCGCCCTCGATCGTGCAGCCGAAGCTGGTGGCGAGGCCCGCGCACAGGATCGGGCGGTTCGCGGCGCCACGCGCGGCCGCGACGATGCGGGCGAAATCATCCACGCTTTCCTGCGTGCTCCGGCGCACATTGTTGCGGTTGTGACTCTCGCTGGCCGACAGCACGTAGTTCAGCTTGTGCACGCCCAGCGCCAGCCCGCGCTCGGCGCCGCGCAGGTTCGGGATCAGTGCGGAGACGGTGAGGCCAGGGAGGGTGAGGGCGTATTGCACCACCTGCTCGGCATCCGCGAATTGCGGCAGCAGCTTCGGCGGCACGAACGAGGAAACCTCGATCTCGTTGACGCCCGCTGCATGTTCGGCGGCGATCCAGGCGCACTTGGCCGCCGTCGGCATGAACTGCGCCAGGCTCTGCAGCCCGTCGCGCAATCCCACTTCGCGCAACACAACATGGTGCATGGTCAGCGCCCCCTGAACACCGGCTTGCGTTTCTCATTGAAGGCCCGCACGCCTTCCAGGCGATCCTCGGTCGGAACCATGCGGTTATAGGCCTCGATCTCGAACATCAGCGCGCTGGCGAGATCCATCTGCATGCCGACATTCACGGAATGCTTGATCTGGCGCGTGGACAAGGGTGCGTTGCCGGCGATGCGGGTGGCGGTGTCCAGCACGTCGGCCATCAACCGGTCAGGGGCGCACAGCCTGTTCACCAGCCCCCAGTCCAGCGCCTGCTGCGCGTCGAACGGGCGGCCGGTCAGCAGGATCTCCTTGGCGCGGCGAACGCCCACGGTGCGCGGCAGGTTCTGCGTGCCGCCGGCGCCGGGCATGATGCCCAGCGTCACCTCGGTCAGCGCGAAGCGGGCATGGGTGGCGGCATAGGCGAAGTCGCAGCACAGCGTCATCTCCAGCCCGCCGGCATAGGCCGCGCCGTTCACGGCCGCGATCATCGGGATCGGGCAGGCGAGCATCGCGCGCACCTGGCGCTCGAAGACCAGATGCTGCGCCTGCCATGCTTCGTCGGTCATGCCGTTGCGCTGCTTCAGGTCGCCCCCCGCACAGAACGCCTTCTCGCCGGCGCCGGTCAGGATGATGCAGCGATACGCGGCGGGGTCGGCGCACAGCCCGTCGAACACCGCCCGCATGTCGAGGCCCATCTGCGTGTTCATGGCGTTGGACACGTGAGGCCGGTTCAGCGTGACCTGCAGCACATGCTCGGCCGCTTCCTGCAGGTGCACCGTTTCGTATTCGCGGATTTCGAATGGCATCGTATCGGGCGCTTCCCGTCGGTTGCGCGCAAAGGCTACCGGGCCTAGGAATCGCCGTCAATGAAACGATTCACGCGCAAATGATGCCGCTGATCAACTGGGGCGCCGTGCAGGCGACACTGGTGCACCGCTTTGGCCCGCGCGTCGCCGTCCGCGACGCCGCGGGAGACGCCACCTATGCCGAGGTCTTCGCCGCCGCTGCCGGGCTCGGCCGGCGGTTGATCGAAGCCGGGGTGCGGCCGGGCGAACATGTGGCGACGTTCCTGCGCAACGGCAGGGCGGCGGTGTCCGCTGCCTACGGCACGCAGCTGGCGGGCGCGGCGGAAACGCCGCTGAACATCTCGTACACCGAAGCCGAGCTGGCCGGGGCGCTGGGCCTGGCGGGATGCCGCCACGTCGTATGCGGGCGCGAGCACGCGGCCCTGTTCGGCGATCTCGGCCTGTCCGTGCATGTCATGGAGAACGTCGCGCCGGAACCCCTGGCGGCATCGCGCTTCCCGTCCGTCGCATCGGAGTTGCCCGGCCGGCTTGCCTTCACCTCCGGCACCACGGGCCTGCCGAAGGCGATCGTCTACAGCCAGCGCGCCCGCTTCCTCGCCAACCTGCTGCTGCAGGCGAGCCTGCCATGGCTGCCGGGGCCGGGCAGCCGCATGCTGATGATGACGCCGTTCGCGCACGGCGCCTCGCTGCAGACCTTCGCCTGGCTGGACCAGGGCGGCGAGGCCGTGCTGCTGGACGGGGTCCAGCCCGACCGGGTGGAAAAGCTGCTGGCGGACGGCGCGCCGGAAGGTCTGTTCGCCGCGCCCACCGTTCTGGCGAAACTGACGGTCGCGTTCGCTGGACGCCACTTCCCAGGCGTACGCACGATCTTCACCGGTACCGCGCCGTTGCCGCCGCTGCTGTATGAACGCGTGCGCGCCATGTTCGGCCCGGTCGTTCGGCTGACCTACGGCAAGAGCGAGGTCTTCAACCCGATCACCGTGCTGCAGCAAGCGGCCACCGACGCCTACTACGCCGCCGGCGGCGGCCATGACGGCCGCAGCTGCGTCGGCTGGCCCGCCGCCGGTGTCGAACTCGCGATCGAGGACGGCGAAGTGCTGATCCGCGCCCAGCACATGTCCGAGGGCTGGATCGACGCGTCCGGCTTCCATTCCTGGCGCGCGGACGGCTTCCACGCCACCGGCGATATCGGCGAGATCGACGCACATGGGCGGCTGTTCCTGACCGCCCGGCTGTCGGACGCCATGAAGACCGGCGGCTACAAGGTGTATCCGCAGGAGATCGAGCGCACCGCGGCCCCCGCCGCGCCCGGCAGCGAGATTGCCGTGGTCGGCTTCCCCTCGGAGTACTGGGGCGAGATCATCATCGCGGTGGCCGAGAACCCGCCCGACGGATGGGAGGCGGCGGCGCGCGCGACCTGTGCGGGGCTGGCGCCGTTCAAGCGGCCGCGCTTCTATGTCGCCGTAGACGCGCTGCCGCGCAACGGCCAGGGCAAGATGGTCCGCCGGCAATTGCTGGCGGAGTTGCAGGCGCGCTACCGGCTGACGGACGGACCGCGGCCGGCGATCGAGAGGATCTGATGGTCAAGCAACGTGACTTCGCGCCACAGGCGCGCCCGCCGCTGTCCGGGCTGCGCGTGATCGACATGTCGCGCCTGGTGGCCGGCAACATGGTCAGCCTGCAGCTGGCCGATCACGGCGCCGAGGTCATCAAGATCGAGGACCCGCAGAAGGGCGACCCGTTGCGGGCCTGGCGCGTCGGCGGGCACTCGATCCACTGGAAGGTCTACGCGCGCAACAAGAAAAGCCTCGCGCTCAGCCTGCGCCATCCCGACGGCCTCGCGCTGCTGCGCGACCTGATCGCCACGGCCGACGTGCTGATCGAGAATTTCCGCCCAGGCACGATGGAGGAGATGGGGCTGGCGCCGGACGCATTGTGGGAAACGAACCCGAAGCTGATCGTGGTGCGCATCTCCGGCTTCGGCCAGGACGGGCCGTACCGCGAGCGCCCCGGTTTCGGCTCGCTGGTCGAAGGCATGTCCGGCTTCGCGGCAATGAACGGTTTCGCCGACCGGGAACCGGTGCTGCCGCCGCTGGCACTCGCGGACATGATCGCCGGGCTCTACGGCGCCTATGCCGTCATGATCGCCCGGCGCGAGGTCGAGCACGGCGGCGCCGGCCAGGTGATCGACCTGCCGCTGCTCGATCCCATCGTCTCCATCCTCGGCCCGCAGGCCGAAAGTTTCCGCACCTCCGGCGCGTTGCCGCAGCGCACCGGCAGCCGCTCCCAGACCACCAGCCCGCGCAACGTCTTCCGCACCCGCGACGGTCGCTGGATCGCCATTTCGGCCTCCATCCAGACCATGGCGGAACGGCTCCTGCGCGTCGTCGGGCGGGAAGACATGATCGCCGACCCGCGCTTTGCCACCAACACCGCGCGGGTGCAGAACGCCGAGGCCTGCGAGCAGCCGATCGTGGATTTCATTGCCGCGCGCACCTTCGCCGACGTGATGGACATCTTCGAGCGCGAGCAGATCACCGCCGCCCCCGTCTACGACGTCGACCAGTTGATCGCCGACCCGCATGTGGTCGAGCGGGAAGTGCTGGTCGACCTGCCGGATGCCGAGATGGGCCAGGTGATGATGCACAATGTGGTGCCCCGCCTGTCCGCGACCCCCGGCGCCATCCGCACGCCGGCGCCGAAGCTGGGTGAGCACACCCGCGCGCTCCTGTCCGCACTCGGCTGCGACTCGGCAAGGCTTGAGGCGCTGGCAGCGCGGGGCGTCATCCGCGCGGGATAGGCGCCGGATGCCGCCGCAGCGCGGCCGGCTCAGGCGGCGGACGCCTTCAGCCGATCGGCGAAGGCCTTGCGGAACTTCAACACCTTCGGCGCGATCACGGCGCGGCAATAGCCGCTCCAGGGATTGCGGTTGAAGTAGTTGTCGTGCTCGGACTCGGCCGGCCAGAACGTCTCCAGCGGCTCGACCGCGGTCATGATCGGGTCCGGCCAGATCCCGGCGGCCGCGATCTCGGCCATCACGCGCGCGGCGGTGGCGTGCTGGGCCTCGTCGTGGGTCAGGATGATCGAGCGGTATTGCGGCCCGATATCGTTGCCCTGCCGGTCCCTGGTGGTCGGGTCGTGGATGGTGAAGAACACGCGCAGCAGGTCCTCGTAGGACAGCTCGGCGGGATCGAAGGCGATCTGCACGACCTCGGCATGACCCGTCTGCTTTCCGCAGACCTCCTCATAGCTGGGGTTCGCCACATGACCGCCGGAATACCCGGATGTCACGCTGACGACGCCGCGCAGGCCGAGATAGACGGCCTCCAGGCACCAGAAGCATCCGCCGCCCAAGGTCGCCAGCTGTTGATCCGCCATGGTCGTTCTCCTCTGTTGCCGCCTAGATTGGGACGGACGGGCGCGATGTCCAGCGCCGCCGGAGGGAATGGTCCGATGACGCAGCATATCGAAGTGGCAACACTATCGCGCGAAGGCGGGCGCGTGGCACGCGTGACCGTCTGCAATCCCGCCAGGCTCAATGTCATCGGCACGCCGCTGATGGACGGGCTGATCGACGCGTTCACAAGTCTGGCCGTCCAGGAGGACCTGCGCGTCGTGGTGCTGGCGGGCGAGGGGCCGCGCGCCATGATCGGCGGCGCCGACATCAACGAGATGGCCGGGCTCGATCCCGCGCGCGGCCGCGCCTTCATCACCCGGCTGCACGCGGTCTGCACCGCGGTGCGGTCGCTGCCGGTGCCGGTGATCGCGCGCATGCAAGGCTACAGCCTCGGCGGCGGGCTGGAGATCGCGGCCGCCTGCGACCTGCGGATCGCCGCCGCCGCCGCCAAATTCGGCATGCCCGAGGTGAAGATCGGCATTCCCAGCGTCATCGAGGCGGCCTTGCTGCCGCAACTCATCGGCTGGGGGCGAACACGCCGGCTGCTCTACACCGGCGAGACGATCGACGCGCCGACCGCGCTGGCCTGGGGACTGGTGGAAGAGGTGGTGGCCGATGCCGAACTGGACGCGGCCATCGAGCGGGTCGTGGCAGACATCCTGGCCTGCGGCCCGCGCGCGATCCGCCTGCAGAAGGCGCTGATCCGCGAATGGGAGGACCTGACGCCGGCGCACGCCATCGAACGGGGCATCGACTGCTTCGAGGAAGCATGGCGCAGCGACGAGCCAACGCAGCGCATGGCCGCCTTCCTGGCGGCCAGGAAGCGGCGTCACACCAGCGGCCCTTGATGGTGGAAGAGTCATCATCAAGGGCCGCTGGCACCGCGCGCCTGTCGCAAGGCCTGGCGGACGGCATCACGGCGCGTTGCTACGCCAGCTTCGCTTTCAGGGCCGCCAACCGATTGGCGATACCGACTGGCGCCGGTCCCTGGCCCGACGCCGCTTCCATCGCGGCGGCAATGTTGGGATCATCCTTCTCGGGGCGTGTCGGCGCCAGCAGCTTCGCCTTGGCCGCCGCGGCGTCAGCCGACGCCAGGTCCTTCGCGGCGTTCTCATTCATTGCCTTGAGCGCGATGTTGAGGCTGTTGGTGGTCTGCGACAGGCCGGCCGCCTGGCGCGCCGCCTCGGCCTGCCGCTGCGCCACTTCGCGCCGTTGCGCGGCGCGGGCCATGTCACGCTGGGCACTGTCGAGTTCGCTGCGTGCGGTCTTCAACTTGCCGCCGGCTTCGGCGTAGGCGGCCTCGATCTGCTCCAGGAACAGTTTGGCGTCAGCCGCCTCGTGGGCCTCGCGATCCACGTCCGGGGCCATCTTCTCCATCATGTCGAGCAGCGTTGTCAGGCTCTTCTCCAGGGCGGCTTTGCGCGCCGGGTCGGTTTCGCCGTTGGCCTGGTTCTGCAGCGCCTCGGCCGCGGCCATTCGCTGGTGTGACAGCGCCTGGATGGCATCGGCCTCCTTCTGCTCGCGGTCGTAGTTCTGCCGGGCCTGGGCAACTTGCATGCCGAGTTCGTCCAGATGCTGCTCCATGGTGCGCAGCTCCGCCTCGGTGGCGCCCTGGGGATCCCAACGGACCAGCGCCTCGATACCTGCGTTGAACGCGCGGTTGGCCTTCACGCCCAGCAGGTTGCCAATGAATTGCAGAACCATGGTGTTGCGTCTCCCTAGCTAGGTTGTGATCAGTTGGGGATCATGACGGCGGCGTTGAGCAGGGCCACCGCAAGTTGCGTGCCCGCCAGCGTCAGCGCGGCGGCGACATTGCCATGCTGGATCGTCGCACGAAGGCGGTGGAACACCAATGACACGCCGACGATGATGAGCAGTTGCAGAAGCACCGCCACGCCGCCCCAGACGATGACGTCGAGCACAAGCGCGCTGGTGGCCAGCGTTGCCGCGATCGGGATCGCCATCGCCAGGATCGCGCCGGCCAGCACCACGCCGGCCGCGGCATTGCCCTGCGCGATCAGCTCGCGTTCGCGGAATGGTGTGGCCGCCATATAGATCGCGACCCCCACGGCGAGCAGAACGACGGCAGCGGCGAATTGCAGCAGCAGATGCGGCAGGCCGGTGCCAAGTGCGTTGACGATGCCGCCGAACAGGCTCGGATCAGAGGGGTTCATGTGTACTCCGCGTATGTCAGGAGAGGGCGACCGAAGGCAGGGTCAGGGCGGCAGGATTGATGTCGATGCCCGCATGGATGTCGACCCAGGCCTGGCCGCCCTCGTCGACGGCGCTGACCAGGATGTATTCGCGCGCCGGCGCCGGGCTCGCGACCCCTGTCGGACCCATGTAGAGCATCGAGTCCAGCTCGCGGCTGGACGTGCCCTTGAGATCCTGAATCGTCTCCTTCAGCGCGCGCGGCTCGATCCGCCCGCCGCCGGGTACCCAGGCACGATCGTAGAGCTTGCCGTCCTTGGTCTGGAATTGCGGCCAGCCGATCATGCCCTGTGCCGGGTCGAGCCAGGCGCCCCATTCTTCCTGGCTGGCCGGCGTGACCTGATCGATGCGGGAGAAATAGCGGCACTCGTCGGGCTTGCCGTCGGCGCCGAGATGGAGCTGGAAAAACGCGTCGCGGCCCGGCAGATAGAGCCGGTTGAGCGGAATGGTGCCGTCCATCAGCACGCCCACTGCCTCCACGCTGATCATGCCACCGCCGTCGAGCGGCCGGATCTTGGTCGCACCAGCCGCCAATACGAATGGGGTGGGGTCAACGGGAATGGTCATGCCGACGCGAAAGCGTGTCAGCGTGCTGCCTGCCAGGGCCGCGGGGACGGGCGGGATCGCAGCGGTCGCACTGGCCTGGCGGCGCCAATACCAGAGTGTCGCAAACGTCGCGCCCAGCAACAGCACGACGATAATCGGCGTGATTCCTCCACTGCCCGATCGTGCGGCCGGGGGCGGTGGGGCGCCGGGTTGGCGTGGCTGCCCCTGCATCTGCGCCAACCGCTGGTCGAGTTCCGCCAGCCGCGCCTGCACTGCGGGGTCAGTGCTGGCGGCGCGTTGCGCCTCGGCGCGCCATTGCTGGTACGCCGGGCTGTTCTGGTTGTTGTAGAAGAAGTCGGCATGGCCGGGCGCCGAGAGCGAATTGAGCAGGCTCCAGAGCATGAGTCCGTCCCAGACGCCGAAGCTGCGGCCCTGCTGGGCCCAGCCGTAAGCGGGCGGCGCGTAAACCGGGGCCCAGGAACGCGGTTGGGCATAGCCGCCATAGCCGCCGCCGGGGCCACCCGAACCGTTATAGCCATAGGTCGACGGCCGCCGGTCCTGTGTACCGCCGTAGCCAGCCTGTGGCGCGGCGGGTGACGGGGCCTGGCCGGCGCGGTAGCTCCTGAGCGCCTGGCCGGAGGATTGCCGCGAGATCGCGGCGTCGCCGCCAGAGCTTGGCGCCGAGCTGTATCCTGTCGAGGGCCGCCGCGTTGGCGCCGCATAGCCGCCCGAACTGCCCCTGGCGGAGGGGGCAGCATACGAGGGGCTGGACGATGGCCGGCTGTAGCCGCCGCTCGATGGGGCGCGCGCCGAGGCTGTGTCGAGCCCGGGGGCGCAAGCGAGCACGAGGGCCAGCAGCAGGCTCGGCAAGGGCCGGAACATCGTCACTCCTGGAAGCTTCGATTTGGGCCAGGCAATATACCGTAGTTCCGTAGTGGGGCGCATTCCGGGACACCGGAGTCAACTCTACGGGCGCAGGTCATGGATCGAACGTCAGAACGGCTCCAGCCCGGTCAGGCAGCCGATCGCGTCCGCCGCCTCAACGATCGTGTCCAGGAACGGCATGTCCGCCCTGATGCCGGAACTCCCGCCGGTGACGATCGCCACCTTGTCCCGCAGCCGCATCATCGCAGGAACCCGGTGGAGAACCAGGGAACGGCGGCAACGGCCAGCAGCCCCACCAGTAACGCCCCGAGATAGGGCCAGATGCGCTTCATGCCCATGTCGGGGTCCACCCGGCCGATGACACAGGCGGCGTAATAGCCCACGCCCAAAGGCGGCGCGAACAGCCCGATGCCCATGGCGAGGACGACGACCATGGCATAGTGCACCTCGTTGATCCCCACGGTGTGGGCGATCGGGAACAGCAACGGGCCGAACAGCACGATGGCGGGAATGCCCTCCAGCACGCTGCCCAGCACCACGAAGGCCGCGATGGAGATCAGCAGGAAGCCGAAACCGCCACCCGGCACGCTGGCCATGGCGTGGGCCAACTGGCGCGAAAAGCCGGACTGCGTCAGCGCCCAGCCCATGGCGGTGGCCGTGCCGATGATCAGCAGGATCGCCCCGGACAGCGCCGCCGTCTCCAGCAGCATCGGATAGATCCGCCGCAGATCGAACTGCCGGTAGACAACGATGCCCACCACCACGGCATAGGCGATGCCGATGGTCGAAACCTCCGTGGCGGTGGCGATGCCTTCCACGACCGCGGTGCGGATGACGAAAGGCAGCAGCAGCGCGGGCAGGGCGATGACCAGCGTGCGCCGTATCTCCTTGCCGCTGGCGCGGCTGCCCACCGCCTCGTGCCGGGAACGGTGCCACGCCACCAGCGCCAGCGCCAATGCCAGCACCAGCCCCGGTACCAGCCCGCCGGTGAACAGCGCCGCGATGGACACGCCGGTGACCGAGCCGATGGTGATCAGCACCAGGCTGGGCGGGATCGTCTCGCTCATGGCGCCCGAGGCCGACAGGATCGCCACCAGCTCGCCTTCGTGCGCGCCGCGCCGCTTCATCTCCGGGAACAGCACCGGCGCCACCGCCGCCATGTCGGCGGCCTTCGAGCCGGAGATGCCGCTCACCAGGTACATCGCTCCCAGCAGCACGTAGTACAGCCCGCCGCGCACATGCCCGAGCAGCCCGGCCAGGAACGCCACCATGGCGCGCGCCATGCCGGTCATCTCGATCAGCAGCCCCAGGAACACGAACAGCGGCACCGCCAGCAGCACCAGCGTGCTCATGCCCTCGTCCATGCGCGAGACCACGATGGTCAGCGGCGCATTGGTCACGCAGATCAGGAACGCCACAGTGGCGGCGCCGAAGGCGAAGCCGATCGGCACGCCCAGCAGCACGCCGGCCGCCAGCAGCAGCACGAAGAAGAAGCAGAGGTTCCAGTTGCCGAGCGCCTTCAGCGCCGGTGCGGCCAGATGCAGCGCCACCACCAGCACCGCCAGCACCGCCGCCACCTCGATCAGTTCGCGCAGGCGAAAGCGCAGCAGCCGCAGGACGCAGCCCGCCAGCATGATGGCGCAGCCCACCGGAATGGCGCCGGCGCGCACGATGTTCGACCAGCCGAGGGCCGGGGTCTCGATGAACCACTCGTCCTCGGCATAGTCGCGGGCGTAGGGAAGCACGATCAGCAGGAACAGCGCCGGCACCGCGACGGCCAGCACCTGCGCGCGCTCCCGCCACGGCGCGCCCATGCCGGCGACGATGGCGGTCATGCGCATGTGCTGGCCGCGCTGCAGCGCCACCACTGCGCCCAGCATGGCCAGCCACAGGAACAGGATCGAGGCGAGTTCGTCGCTCCACACGAACGGGTGGTGGAACACGAAGCGGCTCACCACGCCGGCCAGCAGCACGCCGATCTCCACCAGCACCAGTATGGCGGTCGGCAGCTCAACGGCATGGCGCAGCACGGTCTCGATGCGCGCGATGACGCCACCGCCGTCCTGCGGCCGCACGGCGGCGTCCATCGCGGCGCCCGTCAGGCCAGGCTGCCGACGGCGGCTTCCAGCGCGCCCCACGCCTCGGCGCCGAACTTCTCGCGCCACTCGGCGTAGAATCCGGCTTTCTTCAGGGCGGCGCGGAAGGCGGTGGCGTCTGTGTCGATGAACTCCATGCCTCTCGCCTTCAGCGATCCTTGCAACGTGGCGTTCAACTTCGCCACGTCCTCGCGCTCGGCCAGGGCGGAGGCGTTGAACTCGGCCTCGACGGTCTGGCGGATATCGGCCGGCAGCGCCTCGAAGGCGCGGCGGTTGGCCAGGAACCAGAACCCGTCCCACATGTGGTTGGTGACCGAGAGGTATTTCTGCACCTCGTACAACTTCGCCGTGTCGATGATCGCCAGCGGATTTTCCTGGCCGTCGACGATACGGGTCTGCAACGCGGAGTAGGTCTCGCTGAAATTGATGCTGGTGGGCGAGGCGCCGAACGCCTTGAACAGGCTGGTCCAGAGCGGGCTGGGCGGAACCCGGATCTTGAAGCCGTTAAGGTCCTCGGGCGTGCGGATCGGCCTGGTGGAGCTGGTGATCTGCCGGTAGCCGTTGTCCCATTGCCTGGCGAAGGCATAGAGGCCGCGCTTGGCGACCTCGCCGCGCACATGCGCGCCCAGCGGCCCGTCCATGGCCGGCCACACCTGGCCGTAATCCTTGAAGGCAAAGCCCACGCCGTTGATGGACGCCGTCGGCACCAGGGTGGACAGGATCAGCCCGGACAGGGTGAAGAATTCCACGGCCCCCGAGCGCAGCTGGCTCAGCGTGTCGGTGTCGGAGCCGAGCTGGTTGTTGGGGAAGATCTGGATCTCCAGCCGCCCGCCGGTCTTCTCCTTGACCCGTGACGCGGCCTCAGCGGCACGGGCGTTCATGGGGTGGGACAGTGGCAGGTTGTTGGCATATTTGTAGCTGAACTCGGCGGCATGGGCCGGCCGGGTGCGGATGGCGAACAGCGGCACGGCGGCGCCGGCGGCCAGCATGCTGCGGCGGGTCAGGCGGGTCATCGCTGCATATCCTCCGGGGTGCGGGCCCGTCCTGATGGTATCTTGGGCCGTCTTGTTGCGTCTTGCGCAGACCGGATTGTCGCGATCCTCGGCGATCGTGCAACGGTCTTTATCGGCGATGTTTGAGGGAGGGGCCTGATGGCGGAAGACGGGCGGCCGGTGGCGGTGCTGCTGGCGGGGGGGCTCGCACGGCGGATGGGGGGCGGCGACAAGCCGCTGCGCCTGCTGCACGGGCGGCCGCTGCTGGACCATGTGATCGACCGCATCACCCCGCAGGTGTGCGCTGTTGTGCTGAACGCCAACGGCGACCCCGAGCGTTTCCGCCCCTGGGGCCTGCCGGTGGTGGCCGATCCGCTGCCGGATTTTCCCGGTCCCCTGGCCGGCGTGCTCGCCGGCATGCGCTGGGCTCGCGCGCAGTATCCCGGCGCGCGCGACGTGCTTTCCGTGCCGACCGACACGCCGTTCCTGCCGGCAGACCTGGTGACGCGTCTGCAGGCGGCGCGGGTCGCCTCGGGCCAGCCGATCGCCTGCGCCGCCTCCGCCGGGCGGACGCATCCGGTGGTGGCGCTGTGGCCGGTGGCGCTGGCCGACGCGCTGGAGGCGTCGCTCCTGGCGGGGATGCGCCGGATCGACGCCTGGACCGCTCAGCACGGCGTGGCCGAGGCGGCGTTCGATGACGCGCCTTACGACCCGTTCTTCAACGTCAACCGGCCTGAGGAACTAGAGGAAGCCGACCGCCTGCTCGGTTCATGATGTCAGCGACCACCGGGCGGCTTCGCTGCTCATCCATCGTCGTCCCGCGATCCCTTGCGGCTGGCGCCCTCGGCCACATGCTCGGCCGGATCGGCATCGAAGCGCAGCCGCCCGGCGCCGGAGACGCAGATGAAGCGCTTGCCTTTCGCCCGGCCGATCAGCGTCAGCCCGGCCTGCTGGGCAAGCTCCACGCCCCAGGCGGTGAAGCCGCTGCGGCTGACCAGGATGGGGATTTCCATCTGCACGCATTTGATGACCATTTCGGAGGTCAGCCGTCCCGTCGTGTAGAACAGCTTGTCCGCCGGCCCCACGCCGTTCAGGTGCATCCAGCCGGCGATCTTGTCGATCGCGTTGTGCCGGCCGACATCCTCCATATAGACGAGCGGCCGATCCGCCTCGCACAGCACGCAGCCATGGATGGCGCCGGCCGCCAGATACAGGCTCGGCTGCGTATTGATCTTGCGCGACAGCGCATACAGCCAGGAGGTGCGAAGTTGCGCATCTTCATCAAGCCGCACGCCCTCGAACCGCTCCAGCATATTGCCGAACGCCGTGCCCTGCGCGCAGCCGGAGGTGAGCGTGCGCCGCTTCAGCTTCTCCTCGTAGTTCGTTCGCCGCGGCGTGCGCACCACCACCACGTCCAGCTCCGCATCGAACTCCACCGCGTCGATCGCGTCGTCGCGGCTCAGCATGTTCTGGTTCAGCAGATAGCCCACCGCCAGGCAGTCCGGCCGGTCGCCGATCGTCATCATGGTGACGATTTCCTGGCTGTTGAGGAACAGCGTCAGCGGCCGTTCCACCGGCACGCGCGTGGCCACCGTGGCGCCCGTGTGGTCGATGCCCACGACCTCCCGCGACAACGCGGGATCATCCGGGTCCGGCGCGACCAGGAACTCATCCATGCAGCAGCCCCATGGGAATGCACGGCGCCACATCGCCTGGCGCCAACTCGGTCATGTCCTCGGGCAGTTCCATCAGCGCGTCGCTCTCGGTCAGCGAGGTGATGATCCCGGCCCCTTCCTTCGGATAGCGCCTGGCGATGCCGTCCGCGCCGATCTGCACGCGCACATATTCGCGTCGCCCCGCCTTCTTGCGATAGGCGAAACCACTGGCGACGGCGAAGCGGGACGGAGGCGCATAGACCGCGCCCGCCAGCCGGTCGAGCAGCGGCCGGCCCAGCGCCGCGAACGTGACCAGCGCTGCCACCGGATTGCCGGGCAGGCCCAGCAGCGGCGTGCCCGCGACCTCGCCCAGCGCCACCGGCCGCCCGGGCTTGATGGCCACGCGCCAGAAGGCGAGGGACCCGGCCGCCGCGATCGCGGCACGCACATGGTCCTCCTCGCCGGTCGATACGCCGCCCGAGGTCAGCATCAGATCCGCCCGTCCGGCCGCCGCCGCCAACGCCTCCTGCGTGGCGCGCCTGTCGTCCGGCAGGATGCCGCCGTCCAGCACGCTGGCGCCCAGGCGGCGCAGCAGGGCGGCGAGCATGAAGCGGTTGGCGTCGTAGACCCGGCCGGGCGCGAGCGGCGCCGGCGGGTCGATGATCTCGTCCCCGGTCGAGAACAGCGCCACGCGCAACGGCGTCCGCACCGTCACGCGGCCCATCCCCAAGGCGGCGAGCAGGCCGATATCCGGCGGCATCAATCTCCGCCCGCCCGGCAGCGCCATGGCGCCGCGCGCCACATCCTCCCCGGCCGGGCGACGATTGGCGCCACGGCGGATGCCAGGCTGCACCACCACGCCAGCATCGGTGGCCTCGCAATCCTCCTGCATCATCACGGTGTCCGGTCCCTCGGGCATCACCGCGCCGGTGAAGATGCGGCTGGCATGGCCGCGCGGCACCGGACCGGCGGGTGCGTGGCCGGCCGCGGTGCGCCCGAACAGCGGCAGCAGGGTCGGGCGGTCCGCCAGCAGGTCGGCGTGGGTGACCGCATAGCCGTCCACCGCCGAGTTGGTCTGCGGCGGCAGGTCGATCGGGGCGATGAAATCCGCCGCCAGGATGCGGCCTGTCGCCGCTTCAAGGGCGACTTCCTCGCGGCCGGCCACACAGGCATGCAGGGCTGCGACCCGCGCCTGCGCGTCATCAAGCGGCAGAAGGGCACCGCCGAAGGCGAAGCAGTCGTCGCTCAACTGCGCCATAAGGGCCTCGCGCGTGCCGTCATCGCCTCTGAGTCGTGCGTCGGGCCGCGGCTGTCAAGCGCCACCGGACCCGCCTACGGGTCGATCGCGTCGGCGCAGGCATCGGTCGGCGCGGCGGCGGTGTGGCCGACATAGGGAAAGATCTTCAACACCGCCGAGCCGACCCGGCACGGTGCGGCGGCCAGACCGCAGCCGGACAACAAGGGCAGCGCCGCCACCAGCGTCGCCCGCAGCAGCGCCGTCATCGACTCTCGACCTCCTCGCGCAGAAGCTCCAGCTCCAGCCAGCGTTCTTCCGCCTGCGCCAGTTCCGTCTCGGCGTTGGCCAGCGCGTCGGTGGCGCGCTGGAATATCTTCGGGTCGCGTGCGTACAGATCCGGGTCGGCCAGCGCGCCGCGCAGTTTCGCGATGGTCGCCTGCAGCTTGTCGATCTGCGCCGGCAGCGTGTCCAGCGCGTGCTTCTCCTTGAACGACAGTTTCCGTGCGGGGCCGGCCGGCGCCGATGCCGACCCCTGGGCCGGACGCGGCCGGCCGGGCGCGGCCGGCACAGCCGCCGGCACATTCACGATCGGGCCGCGCTGCGCCAGCATGTCCGAATAGCCGCCGGCATAGTCGATCCAGCGCCCGTTGCCCTCGGCGTTGATCACGCTGGTGCACACGCGGTCCAGGAAGTCGCGGTCGTGGCTGACCAGCAGCACGGTTCCGGCATAGTCCGCCAGCAGTTCCTGCAGCAGTTCCAGCGTCTCCAGGTCGAGGTCGTTGGTCGGCTCGTCCAGCACCAGCAGGTTGCTCGGTCGCGCCAACGCCACCGCCAGCGCCAGCCGCCCGCGCTCGCCGCCGGACAGAACGCCGACCGGCGTGCGCGCCTGCTCGGGCGCGAACAGGAAGTCCTTCATGTAGCCGATGACATGCCGGGACTGGCCATTCACCACCACGCTGTCGCCATGCCCGCCGGTCAGCGTGTCCGCCAGCGTGGCGCCGGGGTCCAGGCTTTCCCGCCGCTGATCCAGCGCCACCATCTGCAGCCCCGCGCCCAGCCTGATCTCGCCCTCGTCCGCCGCGAGCTGCCCGGTCAGCAGCGACAGCAGCGTGGTCTTGCCGGCGCCGTTCGGCCCGACGATGCCGACGCGGTCGCCGCGCAGCACCCGCGTGGTCAGGTCGCGGATGACCGGCCTGCCGCCGAACGCCTTCCCGACGCCTTTGGCCACCACCACCAGCTTGCCGGACAGCTCCCCCTCGGCGGCCGCCAGCTTCAGCCCGCCGGTGTTGCCGCGCTGCTGGCGGCGCTGGACCCGCAGCGCGTGCAGATTGGCCAGCCGCTTCACGTTGCGCTTGCGCCGCGCGGTCACGCCATAGCGAAGCCAGTCCTCCTCCATCGCCAGCTTGCGGCCCAGCTTGTGCTGCTCGCGCTCCTCCTGCTCCAGCGTCTCGTCGCGCCAGGCCTCGAAATGCGCGAAGCCGCGGTCGAGTCTGCGCGTGATGCCGCGGTCGAGCCAGACGATCGTGCGCGACAGCGCTTCCAGCAGGCGGCGGTCATGGCTGATCAGCACCATGGCCGAGCGCAGCGACGCCAGCTCCGCCTCCAGCCAGGCGATGGCAGGCAGGTCGAGGTGGTTGGTGGGCTCGTCCAGCAGCAGGATATCGGGCGACGGCGCCAGCGCACGGGCCAGTGCGGCGCGGCGGGCCTCGCCGCCGGACAGGACGGCCGGGTTCTCGCCGCCGGTCAACCCCAGCTCGCCGAGCAGATAGGCCGCCCGGTGCGCGTCGTCTCCCGGACCGAGTCCCGCTTCGACATAGGCAAGCGTCGTCGGGAATCCTGTCAAGTCCGGCTCCTGCGGCAGGTAGCGTACGGTGACACCGGGTTGCAGGAAGCGCACGCCGGCATCGGGCTGCAGTGTGCCTGCCGCAATCCTGAGCAATGTTGATTTTCCCGAGCCGTTCCGCCCGACCAGACACAGCCTGTCGCCAGGGCTGACTGCCAATTCGGCACCTTCCAGAAGCGGTGCGGTGCCAAGGGTGAGCCGGATATCTTGCAGGGTGAGCAGAGGAGGTGCCATGGCCGCGCTTCTAGCACGCGGCGCCGCCGCTGCACGTCGCACGCCGATGATGTCTCCCCTTGCCTCTGCGCCGGGCGAGATGCAGGCTTGCCTTGGCGGCATGACACATTCATGGTTCGCCTCAGTGGTACAGTCCGTTACACGCCTGCGCCACCAAGACTGCAAAACAGGGAGATAAGAAACACATGCTAACGCGTCGTTCCGCCTTTAAGGCCGCCGCCGGCATCGCGGCCACCGCTACCTTCGGCGTCACCCAGGGCGCGTATGCGGCCGACATGGTCGTCAAGGTCGGTATCAACCTGTCTTACACCGGTGCGGATTCGGAGTCCGCGACCCGCGTCGCCAATGGCGGCATCCTGGCCTTCGAGGAGGCCAACAAATACAAGGAAGTCAAAGGTGTCACCTTCGAGCCGGTGAAGCTCGACGACGGCACCGCCACCGCCGGCCAGTACGACCCCGCCCAGGCCGCCACCAACGCCCGCAAGATGGTGTCGGACAAGGGCTACATCGCGGCACTCGGCCCGCAGATGTCGGGCGCCGGCAAAGCGATGTCGCCGATCCTCAGCGCCGGCAACCTCGCCACGATCACCCCGTCCTCGACGAACCCGGACATCACCGATCCGAAGTTCGCCGCCCAGTACCGCCCGAACGGCAAGGCGATCTACTTCCGCACGGTCGCGACGGACGCCTATCAGGGCCCGAACATGGCCAACTACATGGCCGATGTGCTGAAGGTGAAGTCGGTCTTCGTCCTCGACGACTCAGGCGCCTACGGCGTTGGCATCGCCGATTCCTTCCAGGCCCAGGCGGAGAAGAAGGGGATCAAGGTGCTCGGCCGCGACCGGCTGGATCCGAAGGCCGTCGACTACGCGACCATCCTGACCAAGATCAAGTCGATGAACCCGGATGCGCTGTACTATGGCGGCGTGGGCCAGGCCGGCGTGAAACTGGCGAAGCAGGCCTACGAAATCATCCCGAACGTGATCAAGGCCGGCGGCGACGGCATGCAGAGCGCCGACCTGCTGAAGGGCGCCGGCTTCCCGGCGGTCGAGGGCTGGTATGCCACCGTGGCCTCGCCGCATGTCACCGACGACCCGAAGACCAAGGACTTCAGTGACCGCTACTTCGCCCGCTTCAATCTTCGTCCCGACGACTACACGGTCACTTGCTACACCGGTGCCCGGGTCATCATTGAGGCGGTGAAGATGCTGGTGAACGCCGGCAAGCCGGTGAACCGCGACACCGTGCGCGACGCCATCCAGGCGACCAAGATCTCGAACACCCTGCAGGGCCCCGTGGAGTTCGACGAGAACGGCGACCTGAAGAACAAGGTCATCAGCGTCTTCCAGATCAAGAAGGACACGACGAAGCCGCTGGACGATCCGGACGCCCAATACAAGTACGTCGGCGTGGCGCCCATGGCCTGATGCGATCGAGCTAGGGACCGGGGGACAGGGCATGACGACAGCCGATCTCTTCCTGCAACAGGCGATCAATGGCCTGAGTCTGGGCGCCATGTATTCATTGCTGGCGCTCGGATTCACCCTCGTCTATGGCATCATGGAGCTCATCAACTTCTCGCACTTCAACGTGTTCATGGTCGGCTCGTTCGTCGCCATGGTCACGTTGCAGATGTTCGGCCTGTCCGGTCAGGACACCATCCTGACCGGATTGCCGCTGGTGGGAGTTATGCTGGTGGCCTTTCTGGCCTCCATGACGCTCTGTGGCGCCATAGGCGTGGCGATCGAGCGCTTCCTGCTGCGTCCGTTGCGCGCAGTGAAGGGTCCGGCCGCGATGATCACCACGATCGGCGTGTCGTATGTCCTGTTCAACGCCGTCCTGCTGTCGATCGGCGCGGATTCGAAGAATTTCCCGAATCCGCTGCCGCCGCTCACGTTTGCCATCGGCGGCGCGGTGCTGCGCCTGCGCGAGATCCTGATCTGGATCATCTCGCTCGTGCTGATGGGCGGGCTGACCTATTTCGTGCAGTTCACCCGGCTGGGCAAGGCCATGCGCGCCACCGCCCAGGACCCCGAAGCCGCCAGGATGATGGGCGTCGAGGTCGATCGGGTGGTGATGACCGCGTTCTTCGTCGGCTCCGCGCTCGCCGGCGCGTCCGGGATGATCTTCGGCCTCTACTACAACCTCAGCAAGGTCGATATCGGCTTTGCTGCGGGCCTGCGCGCCTTCACCGCCGCGGTGCTGGGCGGGATCGGCAACGTGCCGGGCGCCATGGTGGGCGGGGTGCTGATCGGTCTGATCGAGGCGCTCAGCGGGCAGGTCGTCGGCACCGCCTGGACCGACGTGATCATCTTCGGAATTCTCGTGCTGGTTCTCGTGTTCAAGCCGGTCGGCCTGATGGGCCGCGTGGCCCCGAACAAGTCCTGAAGGGAGCCGAGCCATGTATGCCACTGCCGTGAACCTGCTCGGCCGCCCCTTCGCAAGCCTCCCGCCGGAGCGCCGCCGCCTGCTGGCCCTGCTCGTGCTGGCCGCCGCCTTCGCGCTGTTGCCCCTGGTGATGGACAACGACGCGAACACCGACGCCATGGCCAATGCCATGTCGTATGCGACGCTGGCGCTGGGCCTCAACATCGTGGTCGGTTTCGCCGGCCTGCTCGACCTCGGCTACGCCGCGTTCTTCGCCATCGGCGCCTACTACTACGGCATCTTCACCAGCTTCCAGGTGATGCCGCTCTGGAGCGACGCCTGGGCCCCCTTCGCCTTCCTGGGGCTGGTGCAGAAGATCAACCAGGGCGGTCCCGACCTGGTGCACTTCACCTTGTCGTTCTGGCTCGCGCTGCCCACGGCAGCACTGGTGACCGCATTCTTCGGCGTGCTGTTCGGCGCGCCCACGTTGCGGCTGCGCGGCGACTACCTGGCCATCGTAACCCTCGGCTTCGGCGAGATCGTGCCGATCGTGGCACGCAACGTGGACTCGGTCACCAACGGCGCGGCCGGGCTGAACGGCGTGCAGGCGCCGCGGATCCTGGGCTACAGCTTCGGCGTCGATGCGTTGCCCTACTACTATGTCGGCATGCTGCTGGTGGCGTTCCTGATCTTCGTCTCGATCCGGCTGCGTGATTCCCGAATAGGCCGGGCCTGGATGGCGATCCGCGAGGACGAGACGGCGGCCAGCGCGATGGGCGTGAATCTCGTCCACTTCAAGCTGCTGGCATTCGCCATCGGCGCCGCCTTCGCCGGCATGACCGGCGTTTACTATATCGCCAAGCTGCAGACCGCGACGCCGGAGATGTTCAGCTTCTCGGTTTCCTCCATGCTGCTGGTCATGGTGGTGCTGGGCGGCATGGGCAGTGTCTGGGGCGTGGTGGTGGGCGCCTGCCTGCTGCAGCTCATGCAGTCTTGGTTCCTGCCGGAGTCCACCAACGTGGTGCGCGCGTTCGGCGAGATGGTCGGCAGCCCGTGGCTGATGAGCGTCGATCTCGTGCATTGGACGCAGATGCTGTTCGGCCTCATCCTGGTGCTGATGATGCTGTTCCGCCGCGACGGCCTGATCCCGGCCACGCGCGCCATCCCCGCCCTGTCGTTCGAGGCGCAGCACGCCGAGGTGCGGCGTGGCGGCTTCGTCAATCTCGACCGCATCCCGCACTGGGAGTCCACCCCCGGCAATGCGCTGGAGATCCGCGGCGTCACCGTGAAGTTCGGCGGCCTGACGGCCCTGAACAACGTGGACCTGACGGTGCCCGCCGGCGGCGTGGTTGCGGTGATCGGGCCCAACGGCTCGGGGAAGTCGACGCTGTTCAATGCGATCACCGGCCTGGTGCAGGCCCACAGCGGCAGCATCAAGTTCCACGGCGCCGAGCTGCTGGGGCTGGCGCCGCACGAGGTGCTGGAGCGCGGGGTGGCCCGCACCTTCCAGAACATCCGCCTGTTTCCCAACCTCACGGTGCTGGAAAACGTGCTGATCGGCCAGCATTCCCGGCTGCGCACCGGCCCGTTCGCCGCAGTGTTCCATCCGCCCTGGACGAAAGCCGAGGAGGAAGGGGCGCGCAAATGGGCGCTCGACATCATCGGCCTGTTCGGCAACCGGCTGACGCCACGTGCCAACCAGACGGTGAGCGGCCTGTCCTATGCCAATCGCCGGCGCGTGGAGATCTCGCGCGCACTGGCCTCCAAACCGAAGATCCTGCTGCTCGACGAGCCGACGGCAGGCATGAACCCCAACGAGACGCTGGAACTCGCCGAGCAGATCAAGAGCCTGCACGAAATGGGCCTGACCATCCTGCTGATCGAACACAAGCTGGACGTGGTGACCAAGCTGGCGGACACGGTGGTCGTGCTCGACCACGGCGACAAGATCGCCGAGGGCAGGCCCGACGAAGTCCGCCGCAACGAGGAGGTGTTGACCGCCTATCTCGGGCGTGCCGCGCGCGCAGCCCTTGCGGAGACCGGAAATGTCGCGTGACGGTTCACTGCTGCTGGAATTCACCAACGTCAACACCTACTACGGCGACCTGCACGCCCTGAAGAACGTCAACTACACGATCGGCAAGGGCGAGATCGTCAGCCTGCTGGGCGGCAATGCCTGCGGCAAGTCGACGACCATGAAGACCATCATGGGCATCGTACGACCTGCCACCGGCACCGTGATCTTCGACGGCAAGCCGATCGAGAAGCTGCCGACCAGCGAACGGGTGAAATTGGGCATCGCCCCGGTGCTGGAGGCGCGGCGCCTGTTCCCGCGCATGACCGTCTACGAGAACCTGGAAATGGGCGCCTACACGCAGCCGCGCGGGGCCCGGTTCAGCGAGGACCTCGAGCGTGTCTACAGCCTGTTCCCCCGCGTGAAGGAGCGCCGCAACCAGCTTGGCGGCACGCTGTCGGGCGGCGAGCAGCAGATGGTGGCGATCGGGCGCGCGCTGATGGCGCGCCCCCGGCTGATCTGCATGGACGAGCCGTCGATGGGCCTGTCGCCGCTGTATGTGGAGCAGGTGTTCGACATCATCCAGGAGATCAACAAGCAGGGCACCACCATCTTCATGGTGGAGCAGAACGCCAACATGGCGCTGTCGATCGCGCATCGCGCCTATGTGCTGCAGACCGGAGCGGTGGTGCTGTCGGGCACGGCGGCGGAACTGCGGGTGAACCCGTTGATCCGCGAGGCGTATCTCGGCGAGCTCAAGGTGGACGTCGCCGCCTGACCCACGCCATGACAACGTCGGCGCCGAATGGCGCCGTCACACTGCGCTTCTTCGGACGGGACCGCCGCATCGCCGGCGGTCCTTTCGACTCGTACGCACCGCCGGCCATCGGGGTGTGCCTCGAAGCCGGCTCCGCGAAGGCCCCGCTGGCGGATCTGCGGATCGACATCCCCGATTTCCAGCCGCCCACCGAGGCGCAGCTTCGCCTCGGCCTGGCGCGGCTGCTGGTGCTGATGCGGCAACGTCCGGACGACCCGGTCTATGTCGGCTGCCGCGCGGGCTTCGGCCGCACCGGCACCATCATCGCGGCGCTGGCGAAGCTCGCGGGCATGCCCGACCCCGTCGCGTGGACCCGAGCACAGTACCATCCGCATGCCGTGGAGACGGCGGCCCAGGAACAGGCGGTCAGGCAATCCGATACGGATGCGGTCTGGCGCATGTATGATGCGTTGCGAACGAACAATGAGGAGCGTGATGCTTAGCCTGTACTACTACCCCGGCAATGCCAGCCTGTTCCCGCACATGCTGCTGCGCGAGCTCGGCGCGGCGTTCGAGCTGCGGCTGGTCGACCGTACGCGCGACGCGCAGAAAAGCCCCGAGTACCTCAAGCTCAATCCGCACGGACGCATTCCCGTGCTGGTGGACGGCGACCTCGTGCTGTACGAGACGGCGGCGATCGCGCTGTATCTGGTGGACCGCCATCCCGAAGCCGGCCTGGCGCCGCCGGTGGGCACGCCCGAGCGGGCGCAGTTCTACAAATGGATGGTCCACCTCACCAACACGCCCCAGGCCGAATATCACGCCTGGTTCTACCCGCACGAGCACGTTCTCGATCCCGCAGCCGCCGCCACGGTGCAGGCCGCCGCCGGGCAGCGCCTGAACGGCATGTTCGACCGGATCGCGGGCGCGCTGGGCGACGGCCCGTTCCTGCTGGGCCGGACTTTCTCCGCCGCTGACCTGTTTCTGCTGATGCTGCTCCGCTGGGGCCGGGGCATGCCGCGGCCACCGCGCACGCTGCCGGCGCTGGGCGCCTTCGCCGAACGGGTGCTGGCACGCCCCGCGGTGCAGGCCACTTTTGCCGCCGAAGGGTTGGCCGCACCGCTCGTCTGATACCAACGGCCTTCTGGCCGGGCGCCGGGAACTGTGGCAAGTGGACGCGATCGATGCGGGGGAGGGATATCATGCATTTGGGCAGACGGGCCTGTCTGGGCCTGATGGCGGCGGCGCTCACGGCAAGAGGCGCACGTGCCGCGGAGACGATTCGCCTTGGCCTGCTGCACACGGTCTCCCCGGCGCCGTTCTACCTCGCGCAGGAGCGTGGCTACTTCACCCAGGCGGGGCTCGACGTCCAGTTCCGTTTCTTCGAGGCCGCCCAGCCGATCGCCGCGGCGGCGGTCGCGGGCGACATCGACGTCGGCATCACCGCGCTCACCGGCGGCTTCTTCAGCCTGGCCGGCAAGGGCGCGCTGAAGGTGATCGGCGGCGGCCTGCACGAGCAGAAGGGCTATGACCTCACCGCCGTACTGGTCTCGAAGAAAGCCTACGACGCCGGGCTGACTTCGCTCGACAAGCTGGCCGGGCACAGCTTCGCCATCACCCAGTACGGCAGCTCGTTCCACTACATGATCGGCCGCCTCGCCGACGTCGCGGGCTTCGACCTCAAGACCGTCACGCTGCGGCCGTTGCAGCAGATCAGCAACATGGTCGCGGCCGTCCGCACCGGCCAGGTGGACGCCACCATGGCCATCGCCTCCATGGCCCGCCCGGCCGCCGCCAGCGGCGAGGCGCACATCATCGGCTGGGTCGGCGACCACGTGCCCTATCAGATTACCGCGCTGTTCACCACGCGCGCGGTCATCGCCGAACGCGCCGCCGCATTGAAGGCTTTCTGCGGCGCCTACCAGCGCGGCGTCGCCGACTACCGCGAGGCCTTCCTGCGCTTCGACGCCCAGCACAAGCCGATCGTCGACGCCAAGACCGACGCCGCGATCCCGGCCATCGCGAAATACGTCTTCATCGGCGACCCGAATGCCGCCGAGAAGATCAAGGCCGGCATCGGCTGGTACGACGAGGGCGCGGCGCTCGATGTGCAGGACGTGCGGGCCCAGATCGCCTGGTTCCAGGCACAGGGCATGGTGAAGGGCCCGATCGACCCCGCCGACATCGTCGACACCGGCTTTCTGCCGACGCGATGACGGCCTCGTCCATCCGGCTGGAGGCGCGGGGCATTCGCCACGCCTATCGCGGCCTGTCGGTGCTGGAAGGGATCGACCTCAGCGTGCCGCCCGGCGAGGTGCTGGTGCTGGTCGGCCCTTCCGGCTGCGGCAAGTCCACGCTGCTCGGCATCCTCGGCGGCATGCTCGCCCCGGATGGCGGCAGCGTGCGGTTGGACGGCGAGGTGGCGCCGGACTGCCTCAACCCGCTGACCTACGTGTTCCAGGATTTCGCGCTGCTGCCGTGGCGCACCGTCGCGGGCAACATTTCGCTCGCGCTGGAAGACACCGCCTTGCCGCCGGCCGCGCGCCGCGCCCGGGTGGCGGAGATGCTGGAGCTGACCGGGCTGTCCCGGTTCGCCGATGCCTGGCCGAAGCAGCTGTCCGGCGGCATGCGCCAGCGCGTCGGCATCGCCCGGGCGCTCGCGGTGCGCCCTGCCGTGCTGTTGATGGACGAACCGCTCTCCGCGCTCGACGCGCAGACGCGCGGGTTGCTGCAGGACGAGCTGGCCGCGATCATCGCCCGCTCCGGCGTCACCGTCGCCTACGTCACCCACAACCTCGCGGAAGCAGCTCTGCTCGGCCAGCAGATCGTGGTGCTGTCGCGCCGCCCCGGCCGCGTGCGCGAGATCCTGCGCATCGATCGCCCGATCGCCGGCCGCACTGCCACCGATCCCGACCTGCTGGCCGTCGAGACACGACTGTGGGACCTGATCCGCGCCGATGCCGCCGAAGCCGACCGGGAGCTGGAGCGTGCCTAGGCTGTCCGGACCGATCCCCTTCCGGGCCCGCGGCTTCGCCCCGCGCGACGTGCCCGCGGCCGGCGTGGCGACGCTGGTCGCGCTGCTGGCGCTGTGGCAGCTGGCGGCCTCGCTGGGCTGGATCTCCACGATCTTCCTGTCCACGCCTGCGGGAATCGCCGGCGCCATCCGCGACCTCGCGCTCAGCGGCGAGCTGTGGATGCATCTCGGTGCATCCTTGCAACGGCTGGCGATCGGCTGGCTGGCGGGAACCGTCGCCGGGCTGGTCGTGGGCTTCGCCATCGGCCTGTTCACGCTGGCGCGGTCCCCGGGGATGGCGGTGGTATCGGCATTCTTCCCGATTCCCAAGATCGCACTGGTGCCGCTGTTCATCATCTGGTTCGGCATCGGCGAGGGATCGAAGATCGCCACGCTGGCCTTCGGCGTGTTCTTTCCCACCGTCATCAACACCATGGCCGGGGTGGACGGCGTGCCGCGCGGGCTGATCCGCATGGGCCAGTCCTTCGGCCTGCCCTGGCGCTCCATCGTCCGCAAGATCGTGCTGCCCGGCGCGCTGCCGGCGATCCTGTCGGGCTTCCGCATCACCACCTCGATCGCCATCGTCCTGCTGGTGGCCGCCGAGATGATCGGCGCGGAAAAGGGCATCGGCGCCTTCGTCCTTTCGGCCGGCAACCTCTACGACGTGGACAATCTGATGGCCGGCATCGTCGTGCTCAGCGCGATCGGCCTCGCCGCATCCTGGCTGATCGGCCGCATCGAGCGGGCGCTGCTGGGCTGGCGGTAGGCCGGTCCGCGGCCCCCGTCACCCCGCGAGATTGATGCCGCGGATCGCCTCGCACATCGCCCGCGTCACCTCCTTGGTCGTCGCCTTGCCGCCGAGGTCCGGCGTCAGGATGCCGGCCGCGCAGACCTGCTCGACGGCGGTCATCAGCGCGGCGGCGGCGCGGGCCTCGCCCAGATGCTCCAGCATCATCGACGCCGTCCAGAAGCTCGCCACCGGATTGGCGATGCCCTTGCCGGTGATGTCGAAGGCCGAGCCATGGATCGGCTCGAACATCGAGGGATAACGGCGCTGCGGATCGACATTGCCGGTCGGCGCCACGCCCAGGCTGCCGGCCAGTGCCGCGGCAAGGTCGGACAGGATGTCCGCATGCAGGTTGGTCGCCACCACCGTGTCGATCGTCTGTGGCTTGCGCACCATGCGCATGGTCATGGCGTCCACCAGTTCCTTGTCCCAGGTCACGTCCGGATAATCCGCCGCGACCAGGGCCGCGATCTCGTCCCAGAACACCATGCCGTGGCGCTGCGCGTTCGACTTCGTCACCACGGTCAGCAATTTGCGCGGCCGCTTGCGGGCGCAGTCGAAGGCGAAGCGCATGATCCGCTCCACGCCGACGCGGGTGAAGATCGCGACCTCGGTGGCCACTTCCTCCGGCAGGCCGCGATGGGCGCGCCCGCCATGGCCGGCGTACTCGCCCTCGCTGTTCTCGCGCACGATCAGCCAGTCGAGATCCTCGGGCCCGGCATCGCGCAACGGCGACGTCACGCCGGGCAGGATGCGGGTGGGCCGCACATTGGCGTACTGATCGAAGCCCTGGCAGATCGGCAGGCGCAGGCCCCACAGCGTCACGTGATCGGGGATGTCGGGCGCGCCGACCGCCCCGAAATAGATCGCGTCCGCGCCCTTCAGCCGCTCCAGCCCGTCCGCCGGCATCAGCACGCCGTGCTTGCGGTAGTAGTCCGACCCCCAATCGTAATGATCGACCGCCAGCGAGAACCCGCCATCGCGCGCCGCCAGCGCATCCAGCACCTCCAGCCCGGCGCCGATCACCTCCGGCCCGATGCCGTCGGCGGGAATGGAGGCGATCCGGTACTGGCGCATGCGGGAGATCCTGTGGAGGGGGCGAGGGCGGCAGAGTGCCCCCGCCCACGCGCGACCGTCCAGCCCCGGCCGCCTATCGCAGTTCTGCCAACAGGATGCAGGTCTCGGAATGGGTCACCGCCGGGATCGTGCGGATGTGCGTCAGCACCTGGTCCAGCGCCGCCAGGTCGTGGGCCTGGATCTCCACCACCAGGTCCCAGCGCCCGCTGGTCGAGTGGATCCGGCTCACCTCGGGATTGCGCTTCAGCGCAGCGACCACGTTGCGGTTGTCGGTCGAGCGGACTTCCAGCGAGGTGATGGCACGCACCATCCCGGTCTCGACGTCGCCGCGCAGCCGCACCGTGAAGCCCACCAGGATGCCGCTTGCCACCAGCCGGTCGATCCGGTTCTGCACCGTACCACGCGACACGCCGAGCTGCCGGGCGAGCGTGGCCGTCGGGATGCGGCTGTTGTCGCGCAGCCTGGCGATCAACGCGCGGTCGGTCTCGTCGAGTTCGGCTTCGGTCTGCTGTTTCGCCATTTATGCCTGACGCTTTGCCCGGTTCCTGCCGGAAATATAGCATATCGCTGCCTTTTTGTTAGCAGCGCCATCCGTCATCCTCTCGGGCGACCCGCACCCGAAGGACCACCCCGCATGACCCCTGGCCGCCCCACGCACCTGTCCTTGCTGGGCATCCCGCTGGAGCTCGGCGCCGGGGAGCCGGGCGCGATCATGGGCCCGGCCGCCTTGCGCACCGCCGGCCTGCCGGGCCTGCTCGCCGGGCTCGGCCACCATGTGGTCGACCATGGCGACATGGCGCCGCCGGCGCCGGTCGCGGCCAGCCTGCCCGCGGCCGCCGCCGCCTGCCGCAATGCCGGCGGCATCGCCGCCTGGACCCGCGCCATCCACGACCGCGCGTTCGCGCTCGCACAGGGCGGCGGCGTGCCGATCTTCCTCGGCGGCGACCACAGCCTGTCCATGGGCACCGTCAGCGGCATCGCCCGGCATTGCCGCGCCGCCGGCCGCAAGCTGGTCGTGCTCTGGATCGACGCTCATGCCGACTTCAACACGCCGGCGACCAGCCCTTCCGGCAACATGCACGGGATGTCCACGGCCTTCCTCTGCGGCGACCCCACCCTCCGCCCGCTGCTCGGCGACCGTCCGTTCGTGCCGGTCGCCCCCGTCGACATCCACCTGCTCGGCCTGCGCTCCGTCGACGCCGGCGAGCGCCAGGCGCTGGCGGCGCACGGCGTCAACCGCATCGACATGCGCCTGATCGACGCGTTCGGCGTGCCCGCGCTGCTGCAGCGCATCCTGGCTGACATCGACGGCCCGGACACCCATCTGCATGTCAGCCTGGACGTCGATTTCCTCGACCCGTCGCTGGCCCCCGGCGTCGGCACCACCGTTCCCGGCGGTGCCAGCGACCGCGAGGCGCATCTGGTGATGGAGATGCTGCACGACAGCGGCCTCGTCGGCTCGCTCGACGTGGTCGAGCTCAACCCCTTCCTCGACGAACGCGGCAAAAGCGCCCGCCTGCTCACCGAACTCACCGGCAGCCTGTTCGGCAGCTCGGTCGTCGAGCGCCCGGCCCGCACGCCCCATTTGCAGGAGACCGCAGCATGAACGCTCCCGTCCTGAACGCACCCGTCGCGAACGCGCCCGCCATGAGCAGCGCCGGCGCCGACCTGATCGCCATCGAGCATTCCCTCGGCGCCCACAACTACAAGCCGCTCGACGTCGTGCTCACGCGCGGGGAGGGGGTGTGGGTATGGGACGTGGAGGGCAGGCGCTACCTCGATTGCCTGTCCGCCTATTCGGCGGTGAACCAGGGCCACTGCCACCCGAAGATCCTGGCCGCCATGATCGCGCAGGCGCAGAAACTCACGCTCACCTCGCGCGCCTTCCGCAACGACCAGCTCGCCTTGTTCTACGAGGAGCTCGCCGCCCTCACCAACACCCACAAGATCCTGCCGATGAACAGCGGCGCCGAAGCGGTGGAATCCGCCATCAAGGCGGTGCGCAAATGGGGCTACGAGGTGAAGGGCGTGCCGGAGGGACAGGCGGAGATCATCGTCTGCGCCGACAATTTCCACGGCCGCACCATCGGCATCGTCGGCTTCAGCACGGACCCGGATGCACGCGGCGGCTTCGGCCCCTTCGCCCCCGGCTTCAAGGTGATCCCGTTCGGTGATGCCGCGGCGCTGGCGGCGGCGATCACCCCCAACACGGTCGCCTTCCTGGTCGAGCCGATCCAGGGCGAGGCCGGCGTGATCATCCCGCCCGCCGGCTATTTCCGGAAGGTTCGCGATCTGTGCACCGCCAACAACGTGACCCTGATCCTCGACGAGATCCAGACCGGCCTGGGCCGCACCGGCGCGCTGCTGGCCGAGGCGCATGAGGGCATCGAGGCCGACGTCACGCTGATCGGCAAGGCGCTGTCCGGCGGGTTCTATCCCGTCTCCGCCGTGCTCTCGAACTCCGAGGTGCTCGGCGTGCTCAAGCCCGGCCAGCACGGCAGCACCTTCGGCGGCAACCCGCTGGCCTGCGCCGTCGCCCGCGCCGCCCTGCGCGTGCTGACCGAGGAGGGCATGATCGAGAACGCCGCCAACATCGGCGGCTATTTCAAGGAGCTGCTCCAGGGCATGCGCAGCAACCTCGTGCGCGAGGTGCGCGGGCGTGGCCTGATGCTGGCCGTGGAACTGCACCCCGAGGCCGGCGGCGCGCGCCGCTTCTGCGAGGCGTTGCGCCAGCGCGGCCTGCTCGCCAAGGACACGCACGGCCACACCATCCGCCTCGCCCCGCCGCTGGTGATCACGCGCGACCAGATCGACTGGGCCATGGAGCGGATCGAGCCGGTGCTGACCGGCCGCGCCGCCTGACCACGCTCACCCGTCGCCAGCCGGCCGCAGCCGCTGATACAGCGCCATCCAGCGCCGATCGATCCGGTCCTTCCACAGCCAGGCCAGCCGGCCGTTCAGCGTCCAGCGGCCCCGCCACGCCACCGCCCGCGCGCCCCCGAGCCCGAGGATCACCAAGGCGTCGTGCTGCGGCCGCCACGGGCGCAGCTTCCGCCCTGCCGCGGCCCGGCGGAGATTCGCGGCCAGCAGCGGCCCGGCCCGCACCGCCCAGACCCCGGCTTTCGGGCGCCGATTGCCCTCGATCGCCGCGCAGTCGCCGGCCGCGAACACCCGGGCGTCGCTGACGCTGCGCAAGGTCGCGTCCACCCGGATGCACCCGGCTGCGTCGCAGGCCAGGCCCGACTTCGCCAGGAAAGGCTGCGCCACGGCGCCGATCGCCCATAACGCGCCGGCCGCCTTCAGCCCGCTGCCGTCGGACAGCGCCAGCGTGCCGTCGGCGAACACCCCGGCCGAGACATTGCCAAGGAACGCGACCCCCAGCTCCGCCAGCGCCCGGCGCACCACGCGCTGCGCAGAAGCCGGGGCGGACGCGATCGGCTCGGCGTCGCGGCTCACCAGGGCGATGCGCGCCCGCCCGGCGAAGCGGTGGGCCAGGGCCAGCGCCAGTTCGGTTCCGCCCGCGCCGCCACCCACCACGGCGACCCGGTCGCCGGGCGCCAGCCGCGCCTCCAGCGCCGCCAACTGATCGAGGAACCGCCCGATCGGCTTCACCGCAATGCCGCCGCCCGCCGGCATGTCCGGCACCCCGCCCACATCGACCGACAGCAGATCGAACGCGACCCGTGACCCTCCCATCAGCGCCACCTGCCCGGCGGCCAAGTCGATGCCGGCGGCCTCGGCCAGGATCAGCCGCGCGCCGGCGGCGGCAGCAAGCTTCGCACAGGCGATATGCGCGTCCTCGAAACGGTATTCGCCGCGGATCAGTCCCGGCAGCATGCCGGAATACGGCGTGTCCGCCTCGCGCGCGACCAGCGTGTAGCGAATGCCGGGCCGGGGGCGCATGGCCGCCTGACGCAGCACCTCCACATGCGCATGGCCGGCGCCGAGCAGAACGATATCGGTGATGGCGGGCGGGCGCGGGGGCATGCGGGCAGCCTGGTGCTTGCGAAAGCGCGTTCGGCGGGGTTGCCGCCGGCCGACAGACCGGCTGTGATCGCGCCATGACATGGTCCATCCTCGTGCGCGATCCCGCAACCGGCGCCCTCGGTGCCGCCGTTGCCACCCGTTTCTTCGCCGTCGGCGCCCTCTGCATCCATGTGGAGGGCGAGGTGGCGGCGCTGGCCACCCAGGCGCTGATCAACCCGATGTACGGCCTGAATGGCATGGCCCGGCTGCGCGGCGGCGAGGCCCCCGCCGCCGTCGCCGCCGCCCTGCTGGCCGAGGATGCCGGGCGAGGGCACCGGCAGTTGCACATCCTGGATGCCCAGGGCCGCATGGCCCAGCACACCGGCGCGGACTGCGTCGCCTGGTGCGGCCATGCCGCCGGCCACGACGTCTCGGTTGCCGGCAACATGCTGGCCGGGCCGGCGGTGGTCGAACGCACGCTCGCGGCCTGGACCGCCGGCACGGGCGACATGGCCGAGCGCCTGCTCACCGCGCTGGAAGCCGGCGAGGCGGCGGGCGGCGACTGGCGCGGCAAGCAGTCGGCGGCGCTGAAGATCTGCACCAGGGACCCGTACCCGGACCTGGACATCCGCACCGACGACCATCCCGACCCGCTGGCCGAGCTGCGCCGCCTCCTCGCCGTCAGCCGCGAGCGTTATGCTATCTTCCGCCGCTTCCTGCCGGGGCGGGACAACGCCAGCGGCGTATTCGACCGCGCCGAGATCGAAGCCGCCATCGCCCGCGCCGAGGCCGAGCGGAGCGGCTGACATCGGGCGCAAACATGCCGGCGGCCTTGTCAAACCGACCCGCCGGCGGCAGAAACATGACATAACAGCAACACCCGGGGGTTTCAGCCGATGCGTCATATCCTGCTCGTCGCCACGGCCACGGCGGCGATCCTGTCCCCCGCCATGGCGCCGCGCGCGATGGCCGAGGAGCTGCCGACCCTGCGCATCGGCCTCGCCGACGATGCCGACCTGCTGGACCCCACCGTGGCGCGCACCTTCGTCGGCCGCATCGTCTTTGCCGGGTTGTGCGACAAGCTGTTCGACATCAACGAAAAGCTGGAAATCGTCCCCCAGCTCGCCACCGGCTATGAATGGGCGGACAGCAAGACCCTGATCATCAACCTGCGCAGCGGCGTGACGTTCCACGACGGCACGCCGATGGACGCCGCCGCGGTGAAGTACAGCCTGGAGCGGCACCTGACCATGCAAGGCAGCAGCCGCCGCGGCGAGATCGCGGGCATGGAGCGCGTGGAGGTCGTCAACCCCACCACCGTGCGCATCGTCTTGAAGGCGCCGAGTGCGCCCTTCCTGTCCCAGCTGACCGACCGCGCCGGCATGATCGTCTCGCCGAAGGCCGCCGAGGCCGCCGGCAAGGATTTCGCCCTGCACCCGGTCTGCGCCGGCCCGTTCAAGTTCACCGAGCGCGTGCCGCAGGATCGGATCGTGCTCGACCGCTTCCCCGGCTACTGGAACGCGCCGGCCATCCAGCTGGGCCGCATCGTCTACCGCCCGATTCCCGACAGCTCGGTGCGGCTGGCCAATCTGCAGGCCGGCGCGCTCGACATGGCCGAGCGCATCGCGCCGAACGACGTCGAGACCGTCCGCAAGGACCCGAAGCTGAAAATCACGATGTACGACGGCCTCGGCTACCAGAGCATCAACCTCAACATCGCCCACGGCCCCCGTGCGCAGACGCCGCTCGGTCAGGATGCGCGCGTGCGCAAGGCGTTCGAGCTGTCGATCGACCGCGAGGCGCTGGTGCAGGTCGTCTACAACGGCATGTTCACGCCGGTCGCCCAGGCGGTCCCGCCGGCCAGCCCGTTCTATGCGCCCGACGTGAAGCCGCGGCCGCGCGACGTGGCCGAGGCGAAGCGGCTGCTGAAAGAGGCCGGCGTGAAGCTGCCGGTGACGGTCACGCTCACCGTGGCCAACATGCCCGACACGCGCCAGACCGGCGAGGTGATCCAGTCGATGGCCACCGAGGCCGGCTTCGACGTGAAGATCCAGTCGGTCGAATTCGCCTCCGGCCTCGACGCCGCGGACCGCGGCGACTTCGAGGCCTATCTGGTCGGCTGGTCCGGCCGTGCCGACGCCGACGGCAATCTCTGGAACTTCCTGCATACCGGCGCGCCGCTGAACTATCCCGGCTACAGCAACAAGGATGTCGACACGTGGCTGGAACAGGCGCGTGGCGTGACCGACGTCGCCGCCCGGCGCGCGCTTTATGCCAAGGTCGCCGCGCAGTCCGCGCAGGACCTGTCGATCATGTATCTGTACATTCCCAAGACCATCGTGGGCATGAGCGCGAAGCTGGCGGGCTTCAAGCCGGTGCCTGACGGCATCCTGCGTCCGCAGGGCATGACCCTGCAGAAGTGATGACAGGAGTCGAAAGCGCCGTGTCCACCGCAGCGGAGGGCCTGGCTTCGTGAAGAGCCATCTGGGGACGCGCATCCTGCAGGTCGTGCCGACATTGCTGCTGGTCAGCATCATCGTGTTCGGCCTGCAGCAGCTCATGCCCGGCGATCCCGCGCTGGTGCTGGCCGGCGAGGAGCGCGACCCCGCCGTGCTGGCGCAGATCCGTGCCGAGCTGTGGCTCGACCGGCCGTTGCCGGTCCAGTATTTCCACTGGATCGGCAACGTGCTGCACGGCGATCTCGGCTTCTCCTGGCGCATCCGCCAGCCGGTGGCGCAGCTGGTGCTGGAGAAGCTGCCGGTCACCCTGCAGCTCGGCCTGATGGCCTTCGTGATCGCGCTGTCCATCGGCATTCCGATGGGCATCCTGTCGGCGGTGAAGAAGAATACGTTCTGGGACTACGTTGCCAACGGCGTCGGGCTGGCCGGCCTGTCCACGCCGAATTTCTGGCTCGGCATCATGCTGATCCTGCTGGTGTCGGTGAAGCTCGGCTGGCTGCCGCCCTCGGGCTACGTGTCGCTGTTCGAGGACTGGCGGCAATCCCTGGCCACCACGATCATGCCGGCCTTCGTGCTGGGCAACGCCATCGCGGCGGTGCTGATGCGCCACACCCGCAGCGCCATGCTGACGGCGCTGGAGCAGGACTATGTGCGCACCGCCCGGGCCAAGGGCCTGCGGGAATATATCGTGGTGCTGCGCCATGCGCTGCGCAACGCGCTGGTGCCGGTGGTCACGCTCGGCGCGCTGGAGCTGGGCACGCTGCTGTCCGGCGCGGTGCTGACCGAGCAGGTGTTCAGCATCCCCGGTTTCGGCAAGCTGATCGTCGACGCCGTGTTCAACCGCGACTATCCGGTGGTGCAGGGTGTCGTCCTGGTGACCGCCACCGTCTACGTCGCGCTGAACCTGCTGGCGGATGTGCTCTACGTCCTCATCAACCCGAAACTGAGAAGCGCATGAGTGCGACCACCGCCGCCCCGTCGGCCCGCGCGGCCGTCGCCGTCGTCTCGCAGAGTCCGGCGCGCCTGGCCTGGCGCCGCTTCTGCCGCCGCCCCGCTGCTGTGGCGGGGCTCGTGGTGGTGATGCTGTTCATTGTCGTTGCCGCGTTCGCGCCGCTGATCGCGCCGGTCGATCCGGTGAAGACCAGCTGGTCGCTGATCCGCAAGGCGCCGAGCTGGGCCAACTGGATGGGCACCGACGAGAACGGCCGCGACGTGCTCAGCCGCGTCATCTTCGGCGCCCGCGCCAGCATGCTGGCCGGCGTGATCTCGGTCACCATCGCTGCCGGCATCGGCGTGCCCGTGGGCCTGCTGGCCGGTTTCGCCGGCGGCAAGGTCGACGCGGTGATCAGCCGCATCGTCGATGCGATGCTGGCCTGCCCGTTCCTGATCCTTGCCATCGCGCTGGCGGCCTTTCTTGGCCCGAGCCTGCAGAACGCGATGATCGCCATCGGCGTCACCGCGGCCCCGGTGTTCATGCGCATCTCCCGCGGCGCCACGATGGATGCCGCCACCAACGAGTATGTCGAGGCCGCCCGCGCCCTCGGCAACCCGCCCTGGCGCGTGGCCGTCCGCCACATTCTGCCGAACATCGTCCCGCCGGTGATGGTGCAGGCGACCCTGGCCATCGCGACGGCCATCATCGCCGAGGCCAGCCTGTCCTTTCTCGGCCTGGGCCAGCAGCCCCCGGCCCCGTCCTGGGGCAGCATGCTGAACTCGGCCCAGCGGTTCCTGACCCAGGCGCCGTGGCTCGCGGTGTTCCCGGGCGCGGCGATCTTCCTCGCGGTGCTGAGCTTCAACCTCGTCGGCGACGGCCTGCGCGACGCGCTGGACCCGCGCGCGAAATAGTGCGCGGCAACGGCGCCGGCGGCATCGCAACGATGCGCCGGGCCATTCCCATGGCAGTCGGCGGTTGCCAATCATATTGCGGTCCCGTATTGCTTGGGCCGTAGGCGGCTCGGGCGCGCCCGGTACGCGGAAGAATTCAGGTCACACGCAGCACTTGCATGTCCGCAGCCGATCTCGCCCCCTGGAATGGTGCTGCCGGCGCTGATTTCGACTCGTGCCCGAAAGTCCCCGCGCTCTCGATCGTCGCCCCCTGTTTCAACGAAGAAGCATGCCTGGCCGAGTTCGTCAGGCGGGTGACCGCCGCGGCGCAGGCCGTCGTCGGCACGGACTTCGAGATCGTGCTCGTGGACGACGGTTCGCGCGATCGGACCTGGGCACTGATGGCCGGTTTGGCGGCGGCGGACTCGCGGCTGACCGCCATCCGGCTGGCGCGCAACTTCGGCCACCAGCGCGCGCTCGCGGCAGGCTTGTACTCCTGTCGCGGCGATCGTGTCCTGGTCATCGACGCCGATCTGCAGGACCCGCCGGAATTGCTGGCGGACATGATGGCACTGATGGATGCCGGCGCCGATGTCGTCTACGGCCAAAGGCGCCATCGGGCCGGCGAGAGCCGGTTCAAGAGCATCTCGGCGCGGCTGTTCTACCGGCTGCTCACCCGCCTGGCCGATGTCGATATCCCCGTCGATACCGGCGACTTCCGGCTGATGAACCGCCGCGTGCTCGACGTGTTCCGATCGATGCCCGAGGAGTTCCAGTTCATACGGGGAATGATCAGCTGGATCGGCATGACGCAGGTGCCGTTGCAGTATGATCGTGAACCGCGCCTGGCCGGCGAAACCGGCTACTCGCTTATGCAGATGCTGCGGCTGGCGCTGGATGCCCTGACCGGCTTCTCCGTCCTGCCGCTGCGCATTGCCTCCTATGTGGGCATGCTGACCGGCATCACCAGCGTCATGCTGCTGGCCTACAGCATCGGCAGCTGGCTGCTCGGAAAGACGGTCGACGGATGGACCAGCCTCGCGTCGATCGTGCTGATACTCGGCAGCGTCCAGTTGCTGGTGCTCGGCGTTCTCGGCGAGTATCTCGGCCGCCTGTTCATGGCAAGCAAGCGCCGCCCCCGCTTCGTCGTGCAAGAGGTCTGCCGCGTGCCGGAGCCCCGGCCCGGTTCAACTGCGCCCGCCGCTACGCAGAATGTCGGCTGAGTTGCGCCGGGCCTCGCGGCTCATGCTGCCGGCCCTGGTCATCATCCTTCTGATCCCGCTGGCAGTGACCGAAATTCCGCCGCTGGTCGACTATCCCAATCATCTCGCGCGCATGTTCGTGCTGGCCTCCGGCGCCAGCGACCCGTTCCTGTCGCGCGTGTACGCGCAACACTGGAGCATCATCCCCAACATCGCCATCGACGTCGTCGTGCCGCCTCTGCTGGCGGTGATGCCCCTGGATGTCGCCGGGCGGGCCATGCTCGCAGCCGCCCTGCTGCTGCCGGTATTCGGCACCATCGCCTACAGCCGCGCCACGCTGCGCGCCCCGTCGCCATGGCCGCTGGCCTCCGGATTGGTTGCGTACAACTTCGCCTTCCTCATGGGCTTCGTGAATTTCCTGGCCGGGATCGGCGCCGCCTTGCTGGCAGCCGCCTGCTGGATCAGATGGCGCGGGTCCCGTCCGGTTGCCGCGTGGGTGCTGCTGGCGTGCCTGGCGCTCGTGATCTTCTTCGTCCACATCTTCGGCGTCCTGTTCCTCGGGCTGTTGATCGCAGCACATGAACTGGTTGCACTCTGGGGCGAATGGCGGTCCGGTGCGCCGGTCCTGCGGCGCGCCGCCCGTCGTGCGGCGTTCTCGGCATCGGTGTTTGCCGCCCCGGCGGCGCTGTTCCTGCAGTCCCGGTTGGCGAGTATCGCCGAACAGTCGACCGCCACGGATCCCTATTGGAAGCTGGTTCGCCTGTTCGGGCCATTCCTGAACTACGACCTGACCTTCGATCGTGCCACCGCCGCACTCGTGGCCGTCTTCGTCATCGCCTGCATTCTCGGCCGCCGCGCCGCCGTGTCGGCGGAGGCCGTGATCGCCGGGGGCGTGCTGCTCGCCCTGTATCCGTTCACGCCGGGCATCGTCAAAGGCACCGCCTTCATCGATGCGCGCCTTCCGGTCATGGCCGGATTCCTGCTGTTCGGCGGATTCGCCCCACGCGGCCTGCCGCCGGGACTGCGTGTCGGCGCGACGGCGGCATTCTGCGCCCTCTTCCTGGCCCGCATGGCGTTCCTGACCCAGGTCTGGCTCGGCCAGGGCAGCGACCTCGCGGATTTCCGCCGCGTCATCGCGCGCATCGAACCAGGCAGCCGCGTGTTGGAGACGATGGTCACCAGACGGGACAACCCGGCCTTCTGGAACGCGATGCCGTATCGTCGGGTGATATCGGGCGGCGATCCCACGTTCACCCATCTCGCCGCCCTCGTGGTGACGGAGCGCGGCTCGATGTGGCCGCTGCTGTTCACCAACCCGACGAAGCAGCCCCTCACGGTCCGACCGGCCTACCTGCCGATGACCGAGCCTGAGGGCGTCGTGCCGGATTACCGCCTCCTCGCCAGCGACCGGCCGCCGGAGGCCGGGCGAAGGGTGGGCGCCTATCTCGAGGACTGGCCGGCGAAATTCGACTACGTGCTGGTGATGGCAGCCGGCGGCGCCAAGGACCTCGCGACCTTCCGGACCGACCGGCTGGAACTGGTGGAACAGACCGAATTCGCCGCCCTGATGCGCGTCCGCCGTCCGGCTGCGCAAGGCGCACCACCCTGAGGCATCCCGCGCTACGCCGTGAAGCGGCGCCGCCTCGGCAACACCAGCACGCTCGCCGCCACCTGCAGCGCCACGCATAGCAGCAGCGCCGGTCCATACCCGCCGGCAGCGTCGTGCACCACGCCGGCCAACGACGGCGCGAAGGCATAGGCGACCTGGCCCACCGCCGTCGACAGTCCCACCAGCAGGCCGAAGCTGGCGGCCGCGAACTCGCGCTGCACGATCAGCGAGGGCAGGGTGATGACATTGCCCACCGACAGCCCGAAGCCGATGCAGCCGGCATATTGCGCGGCCGGCACGTCCGGCAGCGCCAGCAGCAGCAGGATCGCCGCCGCCTGGCTGGCGAAGCTCGCAGCCGAAACCCGCCGCTGATCCAGTCGGTCGATCGTCAGCCCCAGCCCGATCCGTCCCAGCACGGCCATGACGCTGACCAGCGCGAGCGCCACCGCGGCGCCCTTCGGCCCCACCCGCGGCACCATCACGGCCACCAGATGCACCAGGATCGCCACCTGCGCCATCAGCGCCAGCGCGAACGGGGCGGCGACGTGCCAGAACCGCGCATCGCGCAGGGCCTCGGCCCGGGTCGCCAGCACCGGCCGCGCATCCGCAGCGTCGAGGCGGGGCAGGGTGGCCGGCAGGCTCCGCCGCGGCCGCGCCATGCCGAGCAGCACGATCGGCGCCTGCAGCAGGAACAGGCCCAGCGCCACCGCGGGAACGGCGGCCGGCAGGCCCACCGCCTGGCCCAGCCCGACCAGCACCGGCGCCACCGTGAAGCCGCCGGCGCTGGCGCCGTTCAAAGCGAGGCTGATCGCCAGCCCGCGCTGATGGTCGAACCACAGCGCCAGGGTGGTGGCGATGGCCGTGGTGCTGGTGCAGGCCCAGCCCAGCGCCATCACGACACTGCCCGCGAACAACTGCCACGGCGCCGCCGCGTTCGCGACCACGGACGCCCCGGCCCCCATCACCGCGGCCCCACCGATCAGCACCGCGCGAGGCCCCAGCCGCGTCACCGCGCGCGGCGTGCAGGTAAGCAGCACCGCGCCCACGAGGTAGTACAGCGTGCTGGCGGACGACACCAAGGTGGCCGACCAGCCCCGTGTGGCCTGCAGGTCCGCGACATAGACCGCCTGGCCATACAGCCCGAAGCCCCAGCCGAACACCGCGGTCACGAAGCAGGCCAGCACCGCCGGCCAGCCCTGCCGCAGCTCCTGTTCCGGTTCGGCGCGCACCTAGTCCGGCTGCGTCGCCTTGTGCGCGAGCAAGGCCATCAGGCGCCGGTCGCGCCATTCCAGCCGCGCCGCGTGATCCTCCATCGGCAGGATGTCACGCCGCGCCCGGTCGACGTCGTCCACCAGCTCGGGCGTCAGGTCGCACGGCGTCATCTCCCGCTGCACCTCGGCATACAGGCCGCCATAGCGGTCGCAGTAGTCCGACAGCCCGCCCGGGGCGTTCAGGTCGATGGTCTCGAACGGCCCCATGAACGACCAGCGCAGCCCCAGCCCATGCTTCACCGTGGCGTCGACATCCTCCACCGTGATCACGCCATCAGCCACCAGCCGGAACGCCTCGGACACCAGCGCCACCTGCAGCCGGTTCAGCACGAAGCCCGCGACCTCGCGCTTCACGGTCGCCGGCACCTGGCCCGCCCGCTGCATCAGCGCCCGCGTCCGCGCCACCGTCTCCGCCGACGTCCAGGACGCCGGGCACAATTCCACCACCGGCACCAGGTAAGGCGGGTTCACCGGATGGGCCACCAGGCAGCGGGCCCGGCCGCGCAACGGCTCGGTGAAGGCGCTGGCGGGAATGCCGCTGGTGGAGCTGGCGAGCACCGCGGATTTCGGCGCGATCTCGTCCATCTCCGCGAACAGGGCGGTCTTGGCATCCAGCCGCTCCGGCCCGTTCTCCTGGACATGCGCCGCGCCCTCCAGCGCCTGCGCCAGCGTGTCCACCGGGGTGATGCGCGCCAGCACCGCCTCCGGCGCATCGGCCAGCAACCCGGCGTCGCGCAGCTCCGGCAGCCGCTCTGCGATGTAGCCGCGCGCGGCGGCGGTCGCCGCCGGGTCCTTGTCCCAGATGGCGACCGGGAAGCCCGCGCGGGCGAACACAATCGCCCAGGCGCGGCCAATGAATCCCGCGCCCACGATGCCGATCCTGTCCATCCCGCGTCCCTCCCTGATGGCCGGGCCGATCAGACCATCCGCGCGCGGCCGCAGCAACCTTGCGCATGCGCGCGCGCCGCCGCACCTTGCCGGCCAGCAAACGAGGGGAATGCGCATGACACGGGTTGCAGTGCTCGACGACTGGCAGGGTGTGGCGGAAAGCCTGGTGGACTGGTCGGCGCTGACGGCGAAGGCCGAGGTGACCTTCTTCCGCGCCGCCTTTGCCAACGCCGACGAAGTGGTCGCGCAGCTGGCCGGCTACGACGTCATCCTGGCGATGCGCGAGCGCACGCCGCTGAGCAAGCAGGTGATCGACCGGCTGCCGAAGCTGCGCCTGATCAGCTTCACCGGCCCGCGCAACGCCGCGGTGGACGCGGCCGCCTGCACCGCCCGCGGCATCCTGGTCTGCAACACCGTGGCCACCCGCTCGTCGCACGACACGGCCGAGCTCGCCTTGGGCCTGCTGCTGGCCGCCGCCCGCCACCTGCCGCTGGGCGACGCCGAGATGCGCGCCGGCCGCTTCCAGGACCACGTGCCGCCGGGCCTCGGCCTGTTCAAGCGCACTTTGGGCCTCATCGGCCTCGGCCGCATCGGCGCCCAGGTCGCCAGCTACGGCCGGGCGCTCGGCATGGAGGTCCTGGCCTGGAGCCAGAACCTGACCGAGGAGCGCGCCCTCGAAGCCGGCGCGACCCGCGTCGGCAAGGACGAGCTGCTGGCTCGCGCCGACGCCATCAGCCTGCACCTGGTCTTGTCCGATCGCTCGCGCGGCATCATCGGCGCCGCCGACATCGCGAAGATGAAGCCGGGTGCGATCCTCGTGAACACCTCGCGCGGCCCGCTCATCGACCAGGCGGCGCTGCTGGAGGCCCTGCAGGCGCGCCGCATCGTCGCCGCCCTCGACGTCTACGACCAGGAACCCCTGCCACCGGCCCATCCGCTGCGCCGCGCGCCCAACACCGTGCTGTCGCCGCATCTCGGCTACGTCACCCGTGACAACATGGTGGATTTCTATACGGCCGCCGTCGAGAACATCGTCGCCTGGATCCAGGGCGCGCCGGTCCGTGTGGTCAACCAGGAGGTCCTCACTGCTTGACCGGAGGGGCGGGCCGGGCTCCCATTCCCCCCAACAGAAATGCTGACCGGAGGAACTGACATGCGCGCCTGGGCCGTTGTCGAGAACGAAGCGCCTTTGCAGGAGATCGAGCTGCCCACCCCGGAGCCGACCGGCACGCAGGTCCTGCTGGAGACCACCTATTGCGGCGTCTGCCATTCCGACCTGCATATCTGGGAAGGACGCTACGACCTCGGCGGCGGCAAGGTGATGAACCTCCGGGATCGCGGCCTGACCCTGCCGATCGCCATGGGGCACGAGATCGTGGGCCGCGTCGTCAAGCTCGGCCCCGATGCCACTGGCGTGAAGCCCGGCGACATCCGCATCGTCTTCCCCTGGGTCGGCTGCGGCACTTGCAGCGCCTGCCTTGCCGAAGAGGACAACATGTGCCTCGCGCCGAAAAGCCTCGGCGTCTACCAGCATGGCGGCTACGCGACCCACGTGGTCGCGCCGCATCCGCGCCATCTCGTCGATCCCGGCACGCTCGACCCGGCGGTGGCGGCGACCTATGCCTGCTCGGGCATCACCGTCTATTCCGCCATCAAGAAGGTGATGCCGCTGCCACCCGACGAGCCGGTGGTGGTGGTCGGCGCCGGCGGCCTCGGGCTGAACGCCATCGCCGTGCTGAAGGCGCTGCACCACCGCAACATCGTGGTCGTGGACATCAGCGCCGAGAAGCGCGCCGCCGCCGAGAAGGCCGGCGCCAGCAAGACCGTGGACGGGTCGGGCGAGGGGGTCACCAGGCGCATCATCGAGGCCTGCGGCGGCCAGCCCATCGCGGTCATCGACCTGGTGAACGGCACCGCCTCCGCCCGCTTCGCCTTCGACAGCCTGCGCAAGGGCGGCAAGCTGGTCCAGGTCGGCCTGTTCGGCGGCGAGCTGGCACTGCCGCTGCCGCTGATGGCGATCCGCGCGCTCACCGTCCAGGGCAGCTATGTCGGCAACCCGAAGGAGTTGCGCGAGCTGGTGCAGCTGGCGCAGCAGGGCGACCTGCAGCCGCTGCCGGTCACCACCGTGCCGCAGCACCAGGCCAACGAAGCGCTGATGCGCCTGCGCGACGGCAAGGTCACCGGCCGCCTCGTGCTCAAAGCGGAGGCGGCGTGATGGCCGACAACGTCCGCCGCTCCGTCGTGCTCCGCCGCCGCCCCGGCGGCGAGCCGCGGCACGACGATTTCGAGCTCGTCGACGACGAGGTGCCCACGCCGCAGCCGGGCCAAGTGGTCACGCGCACCATCTGGCTGTCGATCGACCCCTATATGCGCGGGCGCCTGTGGGACCGGAAATCCTATGCCCCGCCGGTGCAGATCGGCGAGCCGATGACCGGCGAGACGGTGGGCGAGGTGGTCGCTTCCGCCGATCCGGCGTTCCAGCCCGGCGACGTGGTGGCGGGCGCGCGCGGCTGGCAGTCGCACTGCGTCAGCAGGGGCACGGCGCTGACCAAGCTCACGCGCGGCGACGCCCCGTTGTCAGCCTATCTCGGCGTCCTCGGCATGCCCGGCACCACCGCCTATTCCGGCATGAAGGACATCGGCCAGCCCAAGGCCGGCGAGACCGTGGTGGTCTCCGCCGCCTCCGGCGCGGTCGGCTCGGTGGCCGGCCAGCTCGCCAAGCGGGCCGGCGCGCGCGTGGTCGGCATCGCCGGCGGGCCCGACAAGTGCCTGTGGGTGCAGGAAACGCTGCGCTTCGACGATTGCGTCGACCACCGCGTGCCGCATCTGCGCGAGGCCCTGGCCGATGCCTGCCCGAACGGCGTCGACGTCTATTTCGAGAATGTCGGCGGCGCGGTGCAGGAAGCGGCGTTCTCGCTGCTCAACCCGTTCGCCCGCGTGGTCATGTGCGGCATGGTCGCGCAGTACAACGAAAGCGAGCCGCCGCCCGGCCCGAATCTGGGCTTCGTGGTGGGCAAGCGCATCCGCATCGAGGGCATGATCGTCTCCGACAAGCCCGAGCGCTTCGCCGAATGGCGGGCGCTGGCCAGCCCCTGGGTCAGCGAGGGCAGCCTGCATTACCGCGAGACCGTGATCGAAGGCCTCGAGAACGCGCCCGGCGCTTTGCAGCTGCTGCTGCGCGGCGGCAATTTCGGCAAGATGCTGGTGCGCGTGGGGCCGGATCACGCCTGACCGCAGGCGCGGCCCGGCCCTTCAGCCGTCAGTTCAGCCGGCGCGGATCGGTCGCCGGCTCCAGCTCGGCGTGCTCCAGCGTGATCCGCTGCGGCGCCAGCGCGTGCGGCACAAGCTGCTCGGCCGCCGGGAAGCTGGCCGGCGTGCGCCGGGCGCGGGCTTCCGGATCGGTGGCGCGCAGCAGCGTCGCCACGAACGAACGGCCCCAGATCACCGGCGAGCGGTGCTCGATCGCCGCCCACAATGCCCGCCACCGCGCCTGGCGCTCGGCGAGGTCCATGCGCAGCGCGGTGTCCAGGGCGTCCGCCATGGCGTCGGCGTCGTGCGGGTTCACCAGCAGCGCCGCGTCCATCTGCCGCGCCGCCCCGGCGAAGCGCGACAGCACCAGCACGCCCGGGTCCTGCGGGTTCTGCGCGGCCACGTATTCCTTCGCCACCAGATTCATGCCGTCACGCAGCGGCGTCACCAGCCCCACCCGGGCGAGGCGCATATAGCCGGCGACGGCCGGGCGCACCGTGGCCCGCGAGATCATGCGCAGCGGCACCCAGTCAGCCTCGCCCAGATCGGCATTCAGCTCGCCGGCGTCGTGGTCCAGCGTGCCGCGCAACTTCTGATAGCTGCCGACATCCTTGCGCGACACCGGCGCGATCTGCAGCATCGTCACCCGTCGGCGCAGGTCCTCGTGCTTCTCCAGCAGCCGGCGGTATCCGGCCAGCCGCTGGATCAGCCCCTTGGTCGGGTCCAGCCGGTCGATGCCCAGGATCAGCCTCTGCCCCTGCAGGCTGCGCCGCAGCCGCTCGCACCCCTCGGCACGCTCCATCTCGGCGGCCATGCGGGCGAAGGCATGCGCCTCGATCTCCACCGGGAACACACCCAGCCGCACCCGCCGGCCGGAGACCATCAGCGCGGACGAAGATACCCGCACCGCCCCGGCCAGGCACTGCGCCGCGGCGGCGAAATTGGCCATGTCGTTGTCGGTCTGGAAGCCGATCAGGTCGGCGGCCAACAGGTCGCGCACCAGCCCGGCCACCTCCGGCGCGGCGCCCAGCACGTCCGGCGAGGCGAAGGGGATGTGCAGGAAGAAGCCGATCGGGTTCTTCACCCCGCGCGCCCGCAGCGCCGCCGGCAGCAGCAGCAGGTGGTAGTCGTGCACCCAGATCAGGTCGGACGGGCGCAGCAGCGGCTGCAGCGACGCCGCCAGCCGGCTGTTGACGTCCTGGTAGACGCGCGCGTCGCGCCGGTCGAACCGCATCAGCTCGGGCATGGTGTGCAGCAACGGCCACAGCACGCCGTTGGAGAAGTTGTTGTAGTAGCGGTCGTGCTCTTCCTGCGTCAGGTCCACGGTGGCGTAATCGACCGCCCCCGCGCTCTCGACCCGGGCCAGCGCCGCCGTCGGGCCGTCCGAGATCGAACCGCTCCAGCCGAACCACAGCCCGCCGCGCTTCTCCATCAGCCCGTCCAGGGCAACGGCCAGTCCCCCGGCCTGCTGGCCGGACGAAGGCAGCGGAACCCGGTTCGAGACGACAACCAGGCGATTCATGGGACCTCCAACGACACTCGAAGCGTTGATGGCGGCACCATGCGGGGAAGAAGTGGCGAGATAACGGCAAACCGGGGCGGACTTCGCCATAACGTGAAAAATCTTCGCTTGCCCCGATCACGACACCGCGTGCAGGCCTTCGCGTTCCCGTTCCGCCCCACTGGCCATCGCCCCGGTTCGGTGGAATGCTGCCGGCCATGGACGCATCCCTAGCCGAAACTCTTGCCGGGTGGCGCCGGCATTTGCACGCCCACCCCGAATTGTCGTTGCAGGAGAAAAGCACCGCCGCCTTCGTCTGCGCCAAGCTCACGGAGCTGGGCATCCCCTTCGTCGCGGGCGTCGGCGGCCACGGCGTGGTCGCCACCATCGCGCGCGGCCAGTCCAACCGCAGCGTCGGCCTGCGCGCCGACATGGACGCATTGCCGATCACCGAGACCACGGGGCTGCCCTATGCCAGCACCAATCCCGGGGCCATGCATGCCTGCGGCCATGACGGCCACACCACCAGCCTGCTGGGCGCCGCCGCCCTGCTGGCGCGCGACACCTCCTGGACCGGCACCGTGCAGCTCGTGTTCCAGCCGGCCGAAGAGGGCTATGGCGGCGCCAGGTCGATGATCGACGACGGCCTGTTCACCCGATTCCCGATGGAGCGCATCTTCGGCTACCACAACTGGCCGGGGCTCGATGCCGGCACCGTCGCCGTGCATGACAGCGCCGTGATGGCCGGCGGCACGCGGCTGGCGATCACCCTGGAGGGCCATTCCGGCCACGCCGCCATGCCGCATCTGGCCCGCGACCCCATGCTCGCGGCCGGGCACCTGCTGGTGGCGCTGCAATCCGTGGTCTCGCGCAACATCGACCCGCTGCAATCCGCGGTCGTCTCGGTGTGCATGGTCGAGGGCGGAGTCGCCGCCAACCAGATCCCGTCGCAGGTGACTCTGCGCGGCACCTGCCGCACCTTCAACCAGCAGACCCGCGACGCCCTCGACGCGGCCATCCATCGCGTCACCCACGGCATTGCCGCGACCTTCGGCATGAAGGCCACGATCGACCTCCCGCCCGGCATCGGCGCCACCGTGAACAGCCGCGCCGAGGCCGATCTCGCCGCCGAGGCCTGTGCCGAGGCCGCCATCCCGGTGCGCCGCGACCTGCAGCCGGCCATGACCAGCGAGGATTTCGGCTGGTTCCTGCAGGAACGCCCGGGCGCCTTCGTGTGGATCGGCAACGGCCCGGCCGAGCCGGGGCGTGAGCTGCACAACGACGGCTACGACTTCAACGACGCCATCCTGCCGAACGCCGCGACCTACCTCGCCAGCATCGCCAGGCGTTCCCTGCGCGGCTGAGGCACCTCAGCCCGGCAGGGCGCCGAAGGCCGCCTGCAACTCCGCCGTGACCGCAAGGCACGGCGGATCGAGCAGCGCGGCCGCGCGCGCCCGCATCGCCGCCAGCCGCGCCTGCCAGCTTCCGGGCGCACCCGGCCGCACCGGCGAATCGGCGAGCGGCGCCCGGTCGCGCCACGCCAGCAGGTCGGTCCACGTCTCCCAGACCTTCGGCGCGCCGACTTTCGGTGCCCCGGGCCGCGGCATGGCCGCAACCCGCTGCACCCGCAGCCGCGTCCGGTCGCCCACGCCGGCGAACCGGCTGGACAGCGAGGACCCGTCGGCGCCGGCCCAGCCCAGCACCTCCATGCCGAGAATCCGCAGCCGCGCGCCGTCCCATCCCGCCAGCGCCATCAGGTCGAGCCGCCCGGCAATGCCGTCGGCGGCGAAGGCGATGCCGGCGATGTCGCGCCCGGCGACCGGCAGCAGCATGGCGATGCGGGCGCGTGCACCGGGCACCGTCACGGCGTCGTCGATCCCCTCGCAGCGCAACGCCATCCGGCCGGATTCGGCCGGCAGCAGCACCACCGGGCCGGGGCGGTCCGGCCGCAGCCGCGCCGCCGCCGCCGGCCGGGCCAGCAGCAGCGCGGGGGCGGTCAGGATCAGGCGCCGGGCGAGCTTCATGCGGCCCAGCATGCGCAAGTCGGGTGAATCGCGGGTTACGCACCCGGATCGGCCGTGCCAAGCTGCCCGCATCCCCATCCAGGAGCGGAACATGGCGAAACTCTCGATCGCGCTTACCTGTGCCGACTACGCCCGCATCATGCCGCTGGCCACCGGCGACGTGGTGCCGGAGGGGATCGACCTCACGATGATCCTGGGCAGCCGCGGCGCCTGGCCGGCGCGGGCCGAGATGCTGCGCCGCGCCGTGCAGGACCCGGACGTGCAGGGCGGCGAGTGGTCGATGGCGCAATATCTCTACCGCATCGACAAGGGCGACCGCAGCCATGTCGGCCTGCCGGTGTTCCCGCTGCGCAACTTCACCGCGCGCGACCTGTATGTCCGCCAGGGCAGCCCGATTCGCGCGGCGGCCGATCTCGCGGGCAAGCGCATCGGCATGTACAGCTACGCCGCCAGCGGCTCGATCTGGTACCGGCACTTCCTGCGCTTCATCGGCGTCGATCCGGGCACGGTGCAATGGTGGATCGGCGACATCGACACGCCCTGGTCGGCGCCGATGGACCTGAAGCTGCCCGCGGGCGTGAACGCGCCGCCGCAGGGAATGTCGCTGGCGCAGATGCTGATCGCGGGTGAGCTTGACGCCATCTACAGCCCGCCGCGGCCGCAGGACTACCATCCGGTCAACGGCCCGATCGCCCGGCTGTTCCCGCAATTCCGCGGCATCGAGCAGGCCTATTTCCGCGCCACCGGCGCCTTCCCGCCGCAGCACCTCATCGTGATCCGCCGCGCAGCGTGGGAGGCGAACAAATGGATCGCCCAGGCGCTGACCGACGCGTTCATCCGCTGCAACGACAATTTCACCGCGGCCCAGCGCAGCCTCCCCTACGCCTCGCCCTGGCAGGAGGCGGAACTGGAGGACACGGTCACGGTGATGGGCGAGGATTTCCATCCGTACGGCCTGGAGCGCAACCGCGCCCAGATCAACATGTTCGCCGAGGAAGCCTTCCGCCTTGGCCTGACCAGCCGGCGGATCACGGTCGAGGAGTATTTCGCCGACTTCCTGGCGTCCTGATCCGTCCGTCAGTGCCGTAGCAGCACGGGCAGCGCCACGCCGGCCAGGATGTCGTGCGTGGCGCCGCCGAGCAGCAGCTCGCGCATCCGGCTGTGGCCGAACGCGCCCATGACCAGCAGGTCCGCGCCCAGCGCCGCCGCCTCGCGCGCCAGGGCCACGCCGAGGCTGCCTTCCGGTTCGAAGCGGTGCACGACATGCGGGATGCCGGCGTGGTCCAGGTCGCGCAGCAGGATGCCGGGCGGGTGCGACGCTTCGCCATGGATGGTCGCGATCAGCACGAACACCCGCGCCGCCCGCTCCAGCAGCGGCAGGGCGGCCTCGGCGGCATGCTCGGCAGGCGGGCCGGGCCTCCAGGCGAGGGCGACATGCTCGCCCAGCGTCGCCGGGGCATGGTCCGGCACCATCAGCACAGGGGCGGCGGCATCCAGCAGCGCGCCGCGCAGCGCGTCGGGCGCATCCTCGTAGAAGGTCGGCGGGGCGTGGCCGAGCACGACGAAATCGGCCAGCAGCGCCGCCTCGGCCACCGCGGCGCGGGTCGGGCCGGCGCATTCCCGCCACACCGCATGCGGCACTCGCGCCGCGACGAAGGCGGCGTGCAGCGCCGCGGAGCGCCGCGCCGCCTCATGCGCCCGGCGTGCCCGTTCCGCCCCGGGCATCAGTTCCTCGCCGGGCACATGCGCATTGGCCCACTGCACATGCAGGGCCTCCACCGCGCCGCCCAGCCGCGCCGCCAGCAGCCCCGCCGCCCGCAACACCGCCTCGGCCGAAGCCGGACGGTTCAGCACGGCGAGGATGCGGGTCACGCCGGCGCCGTCCCCAGCCGCGCCGCGAGCATGTGCCCGGCGGTGACCGCCGCCAGGCACAGCAGCACCGACAACGCCATGTTCGCCATCGCCCCGGGCCAGTCGCCGGCGCGGACCAGCGTCAGTGTCTGCAGGCTGAACGACGAGAAGGTGGTGTAGCCGCCGCAGAACCCGACCATCACCAGCACCCGCAGATTGGCCGAGGCCGGCATCGGCCCGTCCGGCAGGGTGAGGGTCGCGAAGAAGCCGATGATGAAGCTGCCGAGCACGTTGATCGTGAGCGTGCCCCAGGGGAAGGCCTCGCCCCAGGCCCGCGCGGCCGCAAGCCCGGTCCAGTAGCGGGCGACGCTGCCGACGGCGCCGCCCAGGGCCACCCAGAGAGTCGGAATCATGCCGTAACCTCCGTGCGCCGGGATACCGCGCCCGCGCACGGCCGTCGACAGGCTTCCATTGCGGCGGCGATGCTGCTATTCGTTGTGACATGTCACAAGGTATTCCACGCGCATGTCGGTGATCGCCCGCGTCCCCGCGCCATCCAGCCTGTCCGACCAGGCGGTCGAGGCGCTGCGCGAAGAAATCCTGTCCTGCCGCCTGCCGCCGGGGGCTGCGGTCAGCGAGACGCTGATGACCGAGCGGCTGACCATGGGCCGCGCCCCCGTCCGCGCCGCGCTGGCCCGCCTGGCCGACGAGGGGCTGGTGCAGGCGGTGCCGCGCCGCGGCTGGATGGTCTCGCTGGTCACCGTGCGCGACATCCACGAAGTGTTCGACCTGCGCCTGATCCTGGAGCCGGAAGCGGCGCGCCGGGCGGCGGGGAAGGGCGACCCGGCCCGGCTGCGCCAGCTGGATGCGGTGTGCCAGCAGGGCCACCGCCCCGACGATCCCGACAGCGCGCTGCGCTTCCTGTGCGCCAACCGCGCCTTCCACGTCACCGTGGCCGAGCTCGCCGGCAACCAGCGCCTGGCCCGTCAGGTCGGCCGTCTGCTCGATGAGTCCACCCGCATGCTGGTGCTCGGCCTGTCGCAACGCGACCGCAGCGGCGAGATGGCGCATGAGCACCGTGCCCTGATCGCGGCCCTCGCCGAGGGCGACGGGCCGCGCGCCGCTGCCATCATGCACGAACAGGTTTCCGCCAGCCGCGACATGGTGCTGGCGGCGTTGACCGGTCCCCATTCATCCCTCGTGGTCTCGGAGGTCGCATGAACGCGCTCGCACCCATCGCCGTGCCGACGCCGCTGGCGCGCCTGCTGGCAGACGTAGCCGACGCCGCCCGCGTCCCGCTCGCTGCCCGCGACCGCGCGATGGCGGCGGCGCTGGCGCCTTATCTCGGCGATCCCGGCCTGCTGGAAGGGCGGGACTGTCCGTGCAACCCGGATCGCTACACCCGCCATCTGCTGCACAACGACCCCGCGTCCGGCTATGCCGTCGTCGCCATCGTCTGGGCGCCCGGGCAGATGTCGCCGGTGCATGGCCACCGCACCTGGTGCGCGTTCGGGGTGCAGCGCGGCTGGCTCACCGAGACCTTCTTTCGCCCGGACGGCGACATTGCCCTGCCGACCACCTGCCTGGCGCGGCGCCCCGGCGACGTGTGCCACGCCCCGGCCGACCCGCGCGCCATCCACCGCCTCGCCAATCTCGGCACCCAGGAGGCGGTGTCGGTGCATGTCTACGGGGTGGCGTTCGACCGCTTCGGCGACGGGGTCAATCACGTCTGGGCGGCGTGATATCATCGGATAATTATATGTGGTTATTATGATATGAAATCATACTGATGCTCCATGGTCAGATCGCTCTCGTCACCGGCGGCTCGCGTGGCATCGGGCGCGCCACGGCGCTCGCGTTCGCGCGCGAAGGGGCAGACATCGCCTTCTGCCACCTGCACGACGACGCCAAGGCCGCCGAGACCGCAGCCGAGATCGCCGCACTCGGCCGCCGCGTGCGCCAGCGCGCGGTGGACGTCGCGGACATCGCCGCCGGACGCGTCTTCGCAGACTGGGCGGCGGCGGAACTGGGGCCGGCGGACATCCTGTTCAACAACGCCGGCAGCAATGTCCGTAAACCCTTTGAAGATATGACAGAGGCGGACTTCGACGGTGTGATGGACGTGCATGTGAAGGGCATGTTCTTCATGGCCCAGGCGGTCTATCCCGCCATGCTCGCCCGTGGCCGCGGCTGCATCATCAACGTCGCCAGCCAGCTCGGCCTCAAAGGTGGCCCGAACATCGCGCCGTACTGCACTGCGAAAGCAGGAATTATCGGCTTCACCCGCGCCTTGGCGTGGGAGGCGGCGCCGAAAGGCGTGCGGGTGAATGCCATCGCCCCCGGCCCGATCGACACCGACCTGGTGCGCCGCAACAGCGCCGAATGGCGCCGCGCCTTCGAGGCCAGGTTGCCGGCCGGGCGCTTCGGCACCGCCGAGGAGATCGCTGCCACCGCCCTGCTGCTGGCGGGCCCGCATGGCGGCTTCTATGTCGGCGCCACGCTGTCCCCGAATGGCGGCGACATCATGTACTGACCGGCTCCGGGTAGTTGGTCTTACATTCCGGTAATGTTCTTGCAATGTTAGCGTTAGGTGCCGTGAACATTTCGCGTGCCGATCGCCGGTTTGGCAATGACCGGGGCGGGCCAGGAACAGGACGCGAACGTCAGCCCGGCTGCCGGCGGCCGGCGCCGACCATGACAGGCCGTCCGGCGAGCCAGCCGGCGATCCCCGAAGCCACGCAGATCACGACGGCCATGACTCCGACCATGGACCAGTCGCCGGTGAGGTCGTGCAGCGCCCCCGCCACCAGCGGCCCGGCGGCCGCGATCACGTAGCCCACGCTCTGCGACATGCTGGAGAGCTGGCTGGCGACATGGCTGTCCGCCGCGCGCTGCACGATGAACATCACCGCCTGCGCGAACGACGCGCCCATGCCCAGGCCCAGGGCGACTGCGAATCCCCATTGCCAGGACAGCGGTGCGAACAGCAGGCCGATGAAGCCGATGCCGGTCACCAGCATCGCCAGCGTCGCGGGCACGCTTTGGCTGCGCAGGCGTCCGACCAGCATCGGCACCGGAAGCGTCGCGGCAACCTGCGTCAGCACCGACACCGACGTGACCAGCCCGGCCTCGACCGCGCTGTCGCCGCGGCTGCGCAGGATCGGCGCCAGCCAGCCGAACACCACATAGGCCAGCGCCGATTGCAGCCCCATGTACAAGGTCACCTGCCACGCCACGGGGTCGCGCCACAGCCCGCGCACACGCTGCAGCGGACGCGGCGGCGCACCGGCGGAGCTGGGGCCGATGCGCGCCGCCCAGACCACCGACGCGAACCCGGCCGCGAGCGCCGCCGGCACGGCCCAGGCGGCCAGCGCCCAGGCCCAGGACTCGCCGAAGGCGTCGCGCAACGGTGCGGTCAGGCCCGCCGCCGCGGCGGCGCCCAGGCACAGCGCCATGGTGTAGCAGCCGGTCATCAGCAGCGCCCGGTCGGCGAAGTCGCGCTTCAGCAGGGCGGGGATCAGGACGTTGCCGATACCGATGCCGATGCCCGCGAGCAGCGAGCCGGCGAGCAGGGCGGGCACCGTCGCGGCCCCGCGCCACGCGGTGCCGGCGGCGACGGCGGCCAGCACCAGCAGCGCGGTTCGCTCCGGGCCGATTCGCCGCGCCAGCCACGGCGCCACCGACCCGAACAGCCCCATGCAGAACACCGGCGCGGTGGTCATGATGCTGGCCCCGGCGGCCGACAGCCCGGTGTCGCGCATGACCTCGTCGAGCACCGGCGCCAGGCTGGACAGGGCAGGGCGCAGATTGAACGCAATCAATATGATGGCGCACGCCACGGCGAACCGGCCGGGGATCGCCCGCGCCACATACCCTGTCATCCCCGGTTCCCCCGCGCTGCGCCGGCGGCTTGCGCCAGGGCCCCGTCGGCACGGGCAACAGGGCTGCCAATCCTGGGGCCTGTCAATCCGGGCGGCGTACGCTAATCCTCTGGCCGATGGACGAGACCAAGATCGCCGCCCGGGGCTGGCTGCGGCAGCAAGGCCGGCTGGCGCGCCGTGGCGGTACGCCGGTGGTGGCGTGCGGTCTGGCCGGAACGGTATTGGCGGTGGGCCAGGCCGCCTGTGCCGCCGCCGTGCTGGACGCGGCCCTGGCCCGGCAGGCGTTGCCGCTGCTCCCGCTGATCGCCTTCGCCCTGTTCGCGCTGCTGCGGGCCGGGCTCGGGGTGCTGTCCGAACGCGCCGCCTTCGATGCCGGCGCCGCCGCCCGCCGCCGGCTGCGCACCGACGCGCTGACCCGATTGCTGGCGGCCGGTCCCGCCTTGCTGCGCCGCTATCATTCCGCCGAGCTGACCACCGTGATCGTCGACCGGATCGAGGCGGTGGACGGGCTGTTCAGCCGCTGGATACCCGCCGCGGCCCTGGCGATCGCGGGCCCTGTGCTGGTGGCGCTGGCGGTGCTGCTGGCCGATCCCCTGGCCGCCGCCATCCTGGCCGGCGCCGGCGTGCTGGTGCCGGTGGCGATGGCGCTGTCCGGCATCGGCGCCGCCGCGGCTTCGCGCCGGCAGTTCGCCGCCCTGACGCATTTGCAGGCCCGCTTCCTCGACCGCGTGCGCGGCATCGCCACCATCGTGCTGGCGGGCCGGGCCGAGGACGAGGCGCGCGCGCTGGGCGGGGCCGCGGACGAGCTGCGCCGGCGCACCATGCGGGTGCTGCGCGTGGCCTTCCTGTCCTCGGCGGCGCTGGACTGCGCGGCTGCGCTGGCGCTGGTGGTGCTGGCGATCCGCTACGGCGCCCAACTCGCCGCCGGCACCCTGGAGCGGCCCGGCGAAGCATTGTTCGTGCTGCTGCTGGTGCCCGAATTCTTCGTGCCGCTGCGGGCCTTCTCCGCCGCCTACCAGGACCGCATGCACGCCTTGGGCGCGGCCGAGGCGCTGACCGGGCTGCCGCTGCCGCCGCCACCCGCGCCGGTGCTGCCGGTGCGCACAGTGGCGGCGCGTGGCGTCTCGGTGGCGTTCGACGATGTGCGGCTGACCTGGGACCCCACGCGCGGGCCGGCGCTGGACGGGCTGACCTTCCGCGTACCTGCCGGCGAAACCGTGGTGTTCGCGGGGCCGTCGGGCGCCGGCAAGTCGACCGTGATCGAGATCCTGCTGGGCTTCGTCCGCCCCGAGTCCGGCCGCGTGACCCTGAATGGCGCCGACATCGCCACCCTGGTGCCGCAGGCGCTGACGCGGCTGATCGCCTGGATCGGCCAGCGCCCGGTGCTGTTCGCCGGCAGCATCCGCGACAACATCCGCTTCGCCCGCCCGGAGGCGACCGATGCCGAAGTGACGGAGGCGGCCCGTTTCGCCCGCGTCGATGCCTTCGCCGCCGACCTGCCGCAGGGCCTGGACACGGCGGTGGGCGAGGGCGGCTATGGCCTGTCCGGCGGCCAGGCGCAGCGCGTGGCGATCGCCCGCGCCTTCCTCAAGAACGCGCCGTTGCTGCTGCTGGACGAACCGACCGCGCATCTGGACCCCGCGACCGAGGCGGAGGTGCTGGACAGCCTGCGTCGCCTGACCATCGGCCGGACGGTGATCCTGGCCAGCCACTCCGCGGCCGCGCATGCCTTCGGCGGGCGGCGCATCGACATCCGCGCCGGCCGTGTCGTGCCGGCCCGGGGGGTGGCGTGAGATGAGACCGCTGCTGCGAATCGTCGCGCTCTGGCGCGGCCGTGCCGCCCGGCTGGCGGTGGGCGCGCTGGTGTCGGTGGCGGCCCTCGGCGCGGCGGTCGCGCTGATGACCCTGTCGGCGGCGCTGGTGGCGGGGCTTGCCGCCGGCGTGGTGCTGACCGGCGCCGCCGCGCTGCAGGCGTTGGGGCCGGCGCGCGTGGTGCTGCGCTATCTCGAACGGCTGGCGACCCACGACGCCATGTTCCGCGCGCTCACCGACCTGCGGGTGTGGTTCTTCCGCGGCCTGTCCGCGCGCGCTGCCGGCGGGCTGGGCTTCCGGCGGGCCGGCGACGTGCTGGCCCGGCTGGTCAACGACGTGGAGGCGTTGGACGGGATCTATCTGCGCATCCTGGTGCCGCTGGCCGGCGCCGCGGTGCTGCTGCCGGCGTTGCTGTGGCTGATCGGGCGCGAAGACCCGCTGCTGGCGCTGGCGGTGGGGGCGCTGTTCGCGCTTGCCGCCTTCGTGCTGCCGCTGCTGGCCGCACGCACCACCGCCGCCGCCGGCGCGCGGCTGTCCGCCGCCGTCGCGGCCCTGCGCGTGGCCGCGCTGGACACGCTGACCGGCCTGCGCGAGGTGCGCGCCTTCGGGGCCGAGGGGCGCATGCTCTCTCTGGTCCAGGCGCGCGAGGCCGCCTTGCTGGCGGCCCAGCACGAGCTGTCTGGCCGCGCCGCATGGGCGGGGGCGGGGGCGTTCCTGTGCGGGCAGGCGGCGATCCTGGCAGTGCTGCTCGCGGCCGGGGTCTCGCCCGCGGGCGCTGCCATCGCCTTTCTGGCTGTCTCCGCCTTCGAGGCCGTCGCGTTGTTGCCGCGGGCCGGGGTGCTGGCGGGCCACGCCGCGGCCGCGGCGGCGCGCGTGCTGGAGGCGGCCGAAGGCCCGGTGGACCTGCCCGACCCGCCGGCGCCGGCACCGCTGCCGCGCGGCAGCGCGCTGCGCTTCGAGGGCGTGCATTTCCGCTGGCAGCCGGACCGCCCGCCGGTGTTCGACGGCCTGACCCTGGAGATCCCGGAGCGCAGCCGGGTGGCGCTGATCGGTCCCTCGGGCATCGGCAAATCGACGTTGGCGGCGCTGGCGCTGAAGGTGGTGGCGCCGCAACAGGGCTGCGTGCGGCTGGGCGGCACCGACCTCGCCGAGCTCGCCGCCGCCGACGTGCGCCAGAGGATCGGCTGGCTGAGCCAGGCCACGCACCTGTTCGACGACACCATCCGTGCCAACCTGGCGCTGGCCCGGCCCGACGCCGACGAAGCGGCGATGTGGGCGGCGCTGGAGGCGGCGCGGATCGCCGACGTGGTGCGGACGCTGCCGGACGGCCTGGACAGCTGGGTCGGCGAGGGCGGCGCGCGCTTCTCGGGCGGGCAGGGGCGGCGCCTGGCGCTGGCGCGGACGCTGCTGTCGCCGGCGCCGGTGCTGATCCTGGACGAGCCCTGCGCCGGCCTCGATGCGGACACCGAGCGGGCGTTCTTCCAGACGCTGAACGACGCGGCGGCCGACCGCACGATCGTCCTGATCGCGCACCGGCTGACCGGCGTGGAACGGCTTGACCGCATCTGGCGGCTTTCGGCCGGCCGCGCGGTCGCGGCCGCGGGGTAGCAGAGGGAGCCGCAGGAGCCGGGCGACGGGCAGGCCGCTCACGATTACGTTCTGGTGAAGTTACGACATGACGAACCCGTGAATTTCGGGACGCTTTCAACAAGATGTTATTGATTCGGTGCTTGGACGGTCCAGTCATCACGGGTTTGCAAGGGATGAGTGTAAAAGATTTCCTGGGGAATCAGGCCGGGATACCGGTGATTCGGGCCCGCAGTGTCAACTGCGCTTGACAGAGACGGCTCGGCTCTCCCCGTCATATTTCGTAACATATTGAACTGACGAAGAAACATTCCGTGGCATCAAAGCTGCACGGCGCGAGGGGCGGCGCGTGCTGCCCGAAACGCGGTCAGGCGGCCGGCGACAGACACGGGAGAGACCGACACATGACCCCTCGCAGGACGACAGGACGTCTGCTCGCGGCCGCCGGGCTCGGTGCCCTGGTGGTCGGGTTCGCGGCCCCGGCGCACGCCCAGTTGGCGGTGACCCCGGCCGGCGCGGCGCTCGGCTTCACGCTGACGAGCTTCGTCACCGGCTTTCCCAACAACGGCGTCGGGCCGCTGGGCATGGCGGTCAACAGCGACGGCAACGTGATCGTCAACTCCAGCACCGAGAACAGGAACTACGTGTTCAGCAATGTCACCAACCAGACATTGGCCAACGCGCTGAGCTCGACCGCCTTCAATGCCTTCCCGCCCGCCTATGCGGCAAGCGGCGGCGTGGTCTACGGCAGCGGCGGGTTCAGCGGCGCGAACGCGAACCAGTTCATCAGGTTCAACAACAACGGCACGGTCAACACGGTCTTCTCGAACATCGCCTCGCATAACGGCATGTGGACCAATCCGGTCGATGGCCACATCGTCTCCACCGGCAATGGCGGCCAGTTGCTGGATATCAATGTCAGCACCGCGATCCCGACCGTGCGGGTGATCAACAGCGTCGGCGGCAATTCGGATGGTCTCACCGTCTCGCCTGACGGCAGGACCGTGTACGGCGCCTTCAACGGCGTGACCGGCTGGGACTACGTCACGGGCGCACAGGTGTTCAATGCCAGCATCGCCGGCTCGGACGGCATGGGCATCATCGCCAGCAGCAACAGCCTCAACGGTGACATCGTCGTCAACACCAATTTCGGGCAAGTCGTCCTGATCGACCCCGCCACCCACGTGCAGACCATCATCGCCAGCGGCGGCAGCCGCGGCGACTACACGGCGCCGAACCCGCTCGACGGGTCGCTGTTCCTGACCCAGTCGGACCGGATCCTCGAACTGGGCTGCGGGTCCGCCTGCGGCATCGGCGTCGCGCCGCCGCCGTCGAGCGTGCCCGAGCCGGCGAGCCTGGCGCTGCTGGGGTTCGGCCTGGTCGGGCTCGGGCTGGTGCGCCGGCGCCGCTGACCCAGACCCGGACGCAGGGCCGGCCCCGTTGGAGCGGCGCCCGAGTGGGCGCCGTTTCCATGTTGCAGCCCTTCCGCCTTTACGCAGCGCAGCCGGGATATGCGCGATCGTCCGCGATGATGGTGGTTACGTCCTGTTTAAGTAAGGAAATAACAAAACAGAGAATGTGAAGTCAGATACAACGAAATGTTATCGCATCCGCCTGCAAGTCACGTAACCATCACAGATTTGTAAAGAAACGGTGTAAAGAAACCTTTACACGATTTGGCTGAAATACCAGGAAGATTGCGCAAAACTGTCAATTCTATTTGACAGTGAACTACTCATGTCCGTTTGTTGCATGTGTAACATATTGAATAGATACGCAAAACCTCTGTGGCATTGAAGATGCTTGGCGGGAGCAACGGACACTGCCCCCGGATTCCCGGACAGATGGCGGCAGGCGACCGGTGGCGTCGGCTTCACCGTTAAGCGGAACCGAAAGAGAGGACGTGATGAGAACAGTATTGTTCGGGGCGGTCGCCCTGCTTGGCCTCGCTGCGGGCCGGGCGGATGCGGCGGTGACCACCATTCCGGATTCGGCGCTGATTCCCTCGAATTTCCTGTACACCGACATCATCGGCGGCGGGATCGGCAACGTCGTCGTGACCACCGGCGGCGGCAACGCCGCCAACGTGGGCAACCCGTCCGGCCGCAATGACGACGGCTTCAGCGGGCCGATCAGTCTCGGCTTCACGCTGACTTTCTTCGGCCAGAACTACACGACGATGTTCATCAACAACAACGGCAGTGTCAGCTTCGGCAGCGGCATCTCGGCCTTCATTCCGACGGGGCCGCAGGGCGCCACCCAGCCCATCATTTCGCCCTTCTTCGGCGACGTGGACACCCGTGGCGCCGCCAGCGGCGTGGTTCACATGCGCAACGACATCCCCAACGAGCTGATCGTCACATGGGACCATGTCGGCTTCTTCAGCGAGCACACGAGCGCGCTCAATACCTTCCAGCTGGTGCTGCGCGGCCCGGACTACGTCGTTCCCTTCGGTGAGGGCGACATCGGGTTCTTCTATGGAACGATGGGGTGGAGTGCGACCGATACGAATCAGGTCGCCGCGATCGGCTTCGGCGATGGCAACGCCAACGGCGAGGTGTTGCAGGGATCGCTGGACCCCGGGCTGAACCGGATTGTCGACCACAAGAAGATCTGGTTCGACCCGAACCTGGTGGTGGTGCCGCCGACGGATGTGCCGGAACCGGCGACGCTCGCGCTGCTCGGCGCCGGGCTGGTCGGCCTCGGTGCCGTGCGCCGCCGCCGCTGACGCCTGGGCCGGCCGCCGCACCTTTGCGCAACGGCGCCCGAACGGGCGCCGTTTGCGTGCCCGGGCCCATCCAGTCGTTACGGCGTGCAACCGGGACATGCGCGATGGTCATTGACGCCACCGGGCCGGGGCGGGCACCTAGGTGCCAGGCGATGTGGTTGGGAGACTCGGCGATGCGTCGGATGGTGGTGGTGGGGCTGCTGCTCGCCCTCGGGGCCTGCACGGTCATGGAACCCGACAGCCAGCGTTACGTCGTGTTCTTCCAGGAATGGTCCGCCGACATGGACGCCACCGCCAGCGGTTCCGTTACGGCCGCGGCGGCGTGGGCGAAGCAGCACCCGAGCGCGCCGGTGATCGTATCCGGCTATGCCGATCCCGAAGGCAGCCCGCAGGCCAACAAGGACCTGTCGCGCCTGCGGGCCCAGGTGGTCGCCGACGCGCTGGTGGCCGATGGCGTCGCTCTGGCGCGCATCCAGCGTCAGGCCGTGGGCTCGGTCGATTACGTCATGAACTCGCTGGAAAGCCGCCGGGTGGAGATCGTCGTCGGCCGACGGTAAGCCGCGGGCTGACCCGATGACGATGGCCGAGGCCATGGCGATCGCGGGCGAGGCGCCCCGCGCCGTGCTGCGGCGGGTGTTCGGCTTCCCCGCCTTCCGCGGCCTTCAGGAGGAGGTGGTCGAGCACGTCGTGGCCGGCGGCGACGCGCTGGTGCTGATGCCGACCGGCGGCGGCAAGAGCGTCTGCTACCAGGTGCCGGCCCTGTGCCGCCCGGGTACGGCGATCGTGATCTCGCCGCTGATCGCGCTGATGGACGACCAGGTGGCGGCGTTGCGCCAGTTGGGCGTGGCCGCCGGCGCGTTGCATTCCGATCTTGACCCCGAGGAGCAGCGGCGCATCGGCCGCGAGCTCGATGCCGGGCACCTCGACCTCGTCTATGTCTCGCCCGAGCGGCTGCTGAGCCACGGCACGATGGAGCGGCTGCAGCGGCGCGAGATCTCGTTGCTGGCGATCGACGAGGCGCATTGCGTCAGCCAGTGGGGGCACGAGTTCCGCCCGGAATATCGCGAGCTCGCCTGCCTGCCGCAGCGCTTTCCCGGCGTGCCGCGGGTGGCGCTGACCGCGACCGCCGATCCGCGCACCCGCGCCGACATCCTGCACGCGCTGGACATGGGCGACGCGCGCATGTTCGCGGCGAGCTTCCACCGCCCGAACCTGAACATCGCCGCCGAGCCCAAGGCCGGCGAGACGGCGCAGCTGCTGGCCCTGCTGAAGCGCCATGCGGGCGATGCCGGCATCGTCTATTGCGGCAGCCGCAACAAGACCGAGCGCATCGCCGCCTGGCTGGGCGGCAAGGGCGTCTCGGCCGTCGCTTTCCATGCCGGGCTGCCCGCCGAGGAGAAGCGGGCGGCGGCGGCGCGGTTCCGCTCCGGCGAGCCGGTGGTGGTGGTGGCGACGATCGCTTTCGGCATGGGCATCGACCGGCCGGACGTGCGCTTCGTCGTGCACCTGGACATGCCCGACAGCCCCGAGGCGTATTACCAGCAGATCGGCCGCGCCGGGCGCGACGGCGACGCCAGCGAGACGCTGCTGCTGTATGGCGGGGAGGACATCGCGCGCGCCCGCTATTTCCTGCAGAGCTCGGCGGCCCCCGAGGCGCAGAAGCGTGCCATGCGCGGCCGGCTGGAGGCGATGATCTCGCTGACCGAGACGGTGGAATGCCGCACCAGGGCGCTGCTGGCCTGCTTCGGCGAGGAGCTGGCGGGGCCGTGCGGGCATTGCGACAACTGCGTCGCCCCGGTGGGCACCTTCGACGGCAGCACGGAGGCGCAGAAGGTGCTGTCGGCGGTGTATCGGACCGGGCAGCGCTTCGGGGCGATGCACGTGATCAGCGTGCTGATGGGCAAGGCAACCGATGCGATTCTGCAGCGGTCGCATGACACGCTGCCGACCTTCGGCGTCGGCGCGGATCGCAGCCAGGGCTTCTGGCGCGGGGTGATCCGCCAGCTGATCGCCAAGGGCGCGCTGAACGTCGAGACCGGCGAGTTCGCCACGCTGAGCCTGATCATGGACCGCGCCCGCCCGATCCTGCGCGGCGAGGAGAAGGTGATGCTGCGGGCGGATGCGCCGGTGGAGAAGGATCGCCGCCGCGGCTCGCCCGATCGCAACGGCCGGGTGAAGCCGGCCGCCGCCGAGGGATTGTCGGCCGAGGCCGGGTCGTTGTTCGACGCGCTGCGGCTGTGGCGCTCGTCGGAGGCGAAGGCGCAGGGGGTGCCGCCCTATGTGATCTTCCACGACGCGACGCTGCGCGAGATCGCCGCGGTGCGGCCGGCGACGCTGGACGAGCTCGGCCTGGTGAAGGGCGTGGGGGCGTCGAAGCTGGCGCGTTATGGCGCGGGGGTCCTGGAGGTGCTGCGGCAGGGGTGAGGGCCGGGGATCGTATGCCAGGGCAAACGGGCGTCCTGCCCCTGGAGCCCGCCGCGATGGCTGCATGAGCGCCTTGGCTTCGCGATCACGCGCGAGGACCGGTTCAAATTCGACATGCGGCTCGACCGTGGGCCGACGTCGTGAATGATACCAACGGCCCTTGACGATGACCCTTCCATCGTCAAGGGCCGTTGGTATCGCGCGCCGATCCGCTTGCGGCACGCAAGCGCGTGCCTGTCGCGGGCTTGGTGGGCGGCGGCGCACAAAATAACGACTCATACCAGCGGTCATTCTTCATGGCCGCTGGTATGGTTCAACGCGTTCTCCGGTCATCGGAAGAGTCTGTTTCGGCCCGGCGCTGCGCCGACAGATGAGCAGCCGGCAGATGCCAGCCATATCTGATCGCCATGAAGCGAAGGCCGAAGCACAGAACCGCTCCGGCCGGAGCCGAGACACCATAAGAAAGATCGAGTGCATCGCCGATCACGACGACAGATGCGCCAGCCAGGGCTGCGACGGCGTAAAGGTCTGAACGCAATACCTGCGGGATCTCCGCGAGAAGAACGTCGCGCGTCAGGCCGCCGCCGATGCCGGTCAACATGCCCAGAAGGGCGGCCGCCACCGGGTTAAGCCCGAACTCGATCGCCTTTTGCGCACCGGCGGCGGCGAAGAGCGACAGTCCCGCCGCGTCGAACAGGAGCACGGGGCTGCGCAGCCTGTCGACGCCAGCATACCAGAAGAAGGTGATGAGTCCGGCCAGGGCCGAAACCAACAGATATTGCCCATCGGCGAGGGCAGCCGGCGGCACCGCGCCGATCAACAGATCTCGGGTAATCCCGCCAAAATTTCCGGCAACGAAGGACAGGACGAGAATGCCGAAAATGTCGAGGCGGCGGTTGACTGCCGCCACGGCTCCGCTGATTGCAAAGACGAAGGTCCCGACCAGGTCGAGAACGTGCAAGAAGCTTTCAATGGCGATCATGTCGGCCCGCCCCGTGCAGGCTTGGCGCATCCGTCCGCAACACGTGGCGCGCCAACGGAAATGCCTGATGCGTACGCCGGAAGGGGAAGCGCTCAGGTAATTCCACGCAACACGTCCGCTCCAGGTGTTATTCAGCTCCGGCAAAAGGCGTCAGCTCGCTGCCACATCAAGCCATGCCAGCGCGCCGACGACCAGCGCCTCGACGCCTGTTTCCAGGGTCGGATGCACGACCGGCGCGAATTGCGGGCTATGATTGACCGGCAGTTCATTCAGCCTGCCCGCTGCCTTGGCCTTGGCATAAATCCCAGGATCATTGCCGCCCACGAACCAGAACACCGAAGGCACCTGCCATGCGGTGCCGAAGCACCCGAAATCCTCGCTCGCCGGCGCGGGGCCCGTGTGCTTCACCCGGTCGGCGGAAAAATAGCCGCGAAACGCCTCGGCGATGCGGTTGCTCGCGGTTTCATCATTCACATTGAGCGGGTAGCGGTCGAGCGGCGTGATCTCCGGCTTGCGCGGGGCGCCCGAGGCTTCGGCCTCGGCATTGACGATCCGCTCGATCGCAGCAAGCACATGTGTGCGCACGCCGGCGTCGAACGTCCGCACATTGAGCTTGATGACGGCATCGTCGGGAATGACGTTCTCCTTCGTGCCGGCCTGCAGCACGCCGACCGTAACCACCGCCGCGTCGGTTGCCGCAACTTCACGGGAGACGATGGTCTGGAGCCGCAGGACGATGGCTGCCGCCATGACGACAGGATCGATGCTTGCCTGCGGCATCGAGCCATGCGCGCCGCGCCCGAAAAGGCGGATTTGCAGGCTATCCGCCGCAGAGGTGATCGGCCCGGCGCTTCCGGCGACAGTGCCGGCGGGGCCGACCATGACGTGCTGGCCAAGCACAACATTTGGCGTCGGAAAGCGCTGGAGCAGGCCGTCATCGATCATGGCCCGGGCGCCTTGCGCGGTTTCCTCGCCCGGCTGGAAGACGGCCATCAAAGTGCCCTTCCAGGCATGGCGCGCCTGCGACAGCAACGTCGCCGCACCGACCAGCCAGGCGACATGCATGTCGTGGCCGCACATATGCCCCACCGGCACAACGTTCCCGCCGGCATCGGTCGCCGTGATTTTGCTGGCATAGGCAAGGCCGGTGCTCTCTGCGATGGGCAGCGCATCCATATCGGCGCGCAACATCACTGTCGGCCCCTCGCCGTTGCGAAGCAGTCCAACCACACCCGTCTGGCCTACCTCTGTCGTCACCTCGTAGCCGGCCTTACTGAGCCTGTCGGCGGCGATGCCGGCCGTTCGCTTCTCCTGCATCGATAGTTCAGGATGGGCGTGGATGTCCTTGTAAAGCGCCTCAAGATCGGGCAGCAACGGGCCCAGATTCCTCAGGATGGCGGAAGCGCCTTTGGCGGAGATGTGTTCGGCCATGATCAGCTCCTGCGCGTGCTCTGCGGATGACCTCACGGCGATGCGCTTACCATCTGAAGGCAGGGCGCTGCGCCGCCCGCAGCTGGTGAGGCATCTTGGTTGAGGCTACGCGGTGAGAGCGGCGGTTGAAAGCTGATCGTGTCTGGCTTGTGCCGGAGTGCAATATCCGAGCAGCGCGGGCCTGAGAGCCTGACCGCATAAGGGTTGAGTGATTTCAGAGGGTTGTGATTCCGTAATGCGTGCAATGCTGTCCAGCAGGCCAACTGCACCCGTCTTTTTTCAGATGCGCCGCTGGTGCTGCCTGCCGCCCGCTTCTTTGCCGCGCGCCGCATCCTCGGCAGCCTGGCATTCCGCCGCTGGCTCCAGCGGGTAGAGCGGCACGCGTCGGCGGCGGTAGGTGAACGTCGACAGGTCGGCCGTGGTGACGCCGGGGGTCGCGACCCAGATCAGCTCGCGCGCGATCGGCTCCATCGCCGGGCGGGGCGAGTGAACGCCCTTGGCGACGATGATCTTCGCGTCGCGCGGCTCGATACCCAGCGTGCGGAACTGCTGCAGGCTGGCTGAACCGCCACCATGCGTGGTCAGCACCAGCGTGTAGCCGTCGTCGGTCCGCACCGCGGCGCTCGGCCCGTCGTTGAAGAAGCGGAAGCCGCCATGCGTGGGGCCGGTCTCCTCGTAACGCCCGTCGGACAGCGCGGTGACGGCGCCGCTGATCGCGAAGGGCGCCCCGTGCCGGTCGTCCGTCTTGCCGCCCATCGCCAGCGCGATGCGTCCGCCCACGCCCGCTTCCGCGCAGGCGCGCACCGCCGCCGGGTCGCCGAGCGCCTGCAGCAGGCCGGCGATCCCCAGGCGCCGGGCCGCGTGCAGGATCAGTGTCGAATCGCCGGGACTGCCGCCGCCGACATTGTCGCCGACATCGAACAGCACCACCGGCCCGGCCGGCGCTGCCCTGGCCCGCATGAGCGCCGCATCGATCGGCGTGCCGCCGGTGTTGAGCGCGGCCCGCATCGCCCAGGCGGCCTCGGCGAGCGTGCCCGCGACATCGTCGGCCAGCGCCATGTCGTCATCGGTCACCGCAATGAACGACATGCCCATTTCGGCCACGTCGGCGTAGGGATAGCCCTCCACCACGCTGACCGACAGCACGCCGGGCCGCCGGCGCTGCTGGTCCGCGATCCGCAGCAGGTCCGACATCGGCGCGTCGCTCGTGCCCTGGCAAAGAATGTTGACCAGCAAAGGCGGCGTTCGCAGCGCGGTGCGCGGCCGGATCTCGCCGCGCACCATGCGCAGCACCAGCCGCGCGCAGAGCAGCGCCTGCTCGAACGCGTCGATGTGTGGATTGGTCTGGTACACGGTGGTGACATCGGCGTTCTCGACCATCTGCCGGGACACGTTGGCGTGCATGTCCAGGGCGAGGCCGATCGGCACGCCGGGGCCCACCGTCTCGCGCACGCGGCGCACCAGCTCCCCATCGGCATCCGGCCAGGTTTCCGAAACCGCGGCGCCATGCTGCGGCAGCAGCACGGCGTCCCAAGGCCCCTGGTCGCGGATCGCGGCAACGACGCGGTCCATGATGTGCCCGATCGCCTCGTGCGTGATCGCGCCCATCGGCGTCAGGCGCGTAAAGACCAGCGGCGTGAGCTCGACCTCCGGATCCTCGGCGGCCGCGGCGAAGAACCCGGCCAGCGTCGTCTGCGACGTCGCATATTCATTCCGGATCGCGTCGCCCTCCAGGATGCCGGAGCGCCTGAACTTGTCGAGGCTGGCCGGAACCGACGAGAAGGTGTTGGACTCGTGCTGGAAGCCGGCGGTGGCAATACGGATCATCGCGGTAGACCTCCCGGGCGAAGGGCAACATGTTGCCGCACGCCGGCCGCCTGTCCAAGCGGCCCCGTGGCCCGCGCTGCGGATGCATTTGTCGAAAGGCGGCGCGCTCCGCGCCTTGATGGCGCGGAAGGATGCAGGCTACCGTTCGCAGGGATCAGGGGGAACAGGCCATCATGTCGGACAGCAAATCCGTGGCTCCGGCGTTTGCCGCTGGACTGCCGGCCAGCGAGCACGATCTCGCGCGACGCAGTCTGCTGCGCCTCGCGCTCGCAGGCGTGGCGGTGGGCGCCAGCCCGCTTGCCTTCGCCCAGTCGGGCGGTGCGACACCCAGGCGCGGCGGCCGGCTGACGATCGGCGCGGATGCAGACCCGATCGGGCTCGATCCGAACACCCTGGCGGCGTTCTCGTCCTACGACTTCACGTCGCTGATGTATTCCGGTTTGTTGCGCTGGAACGCCGACATGAAGGTGGAGCCGGATCTGGCCACCGGCTACGAACAGCCCGACGACACCACCTATGTGTTCCGCCTGCGCAGCGGCGTGACGTTCCACAACGGGCAGGCCTTCGATGCCGAGGACGTCAAATACACCTTCGACCGCATCCTGAACCCGGCCACGGCGAGCCCGAGCGCCACGATCTTCTCCAGCATCAAGTCGGTCACCGTGATCGATCCGGCGACCGTGCGCTTCGAGCTCAAGGCGCCGAACGCCGCCTTCCTCAGCTACATGGCGACCAATCCGCTCGGCGTCATCGTGCCCCGCGGCGTCGGCGAGCTGAACACGAAGCCGGTCGGCACCGGGCCGTTCGTGTTCGAGTCCTACCAGCCGAACCAGCAGTTCACGCTGAAGGCCAATCCTGATTATTACGAGAAGGGCCAGCCTTACCTCGATTCGGTCGTGTTCCGGTTCTTCAAGGACCAGGCGTCGCTGACCTCGGCGTTGCGCTCGAAGGCGATCGACATGACCTGGTTCAAGGACCCGAAGGTCTCGGCGCAGATCGTCAGGACCTCGCCCGACCTGGTGTCCGCGCCGGGCAAGACCACCCGCACCTTCCCCGTGTGGATGAACATGAAGGCGAAGCCGCTGGACGATGTGCGCGTGCGCCGCGCGCTGAGCCTGGCGACCGACCGGCAGGCCTGCCTGCAGACCGTGCTTGGCGGCTCGGGCAAGGTCGCCGCGATGATCCCCGAGAGCCATGTCGGCGGCTACGACGGCGCCGGCGAGATGCCGTACTACAAGACCGACGTGGCCGCGGCGAAGAAGCTGCTCGCCGAGGCTGGGTATCCGAACGGCATCGACCTGGGCGACTACAACGTGGTCGCGGCCAACCCGCTGGACGTGAGCTGCGCGCAGATCCTGCAGCAGCAATGGGCCGAAGCCGGCATCAAGGTCGCGATCAAGCCGATGGAGACCGCGCCGCTGCTCGCGATGTGGGTCAAGGGCGAGTACCCGACACTGCTCTCGGTGGCGCTGAGCTGGAGCCCGGACCCGGACGCGATCGTTTCGCGCATGACCTCCACCAACCAGTACGGCAAGTCGATGGGCATGGCCGACGCGCAGCTCGATGCGATGATCGCGGAGGCCCGCACCCTGCTCGATCCCGCGAAGCGGGCCGCCGGCTACATGCAGATCCAGCGGCGGATCACCGACCAGGCCTATGTGCTCGACATCTATCAGTACCCGCTGCGCTGGGAAGCGTGGTGGAGCTACGCCAAGGGCTACGTGCCGCTGGCAGCGAACATCCGCAGCTTCGTGCGGACGACCTGGATCGACAAGTAGCAAGGTGCGAAGGCAGGGCGCGCGCGACGGCGGAGGCTGGCCGTGATCCGCATGGTGGCCGTCCGCCTCGCGCTGACACTGCCCATCCTTCTCGGCGTGTCGATCGTCGCCTTCGTGCTGATGCGCGCATTGCCGGGCGACTTCGCGCAGGCCTCGGCCGGTACCACCGCCATCTCCGCCGAGGCGCTCGACACGATCCGGCGCAATCTCGGGCTCGACCAGCCGGTCTGGCAGCAATATCTGGTCTGGCTGGACGGCGCGTTGACCGGGGATCTGGGCCGCTCCTTCGCCACCAGGCAGCCGGTGACGGGCGAGCTCCTGCCGCGGCTGACGGTGACCGCCGAACTGACGCTGATTGCGGGGCTGATGGCGCTCACGATGGGCGCATGCACCGGGCTCGCCTCCGCCCGGCTGCGCGGCACCACGGACTGGGCGGTGCGGGGGCTGAACAGCCTGCTGCTGGCAGTGCCGAATTTCGTGGTCGCCACGCTGATCGTGCTGCTGGCCGGCCTGTATTTCCCGACGGTCGGGATCTTCAACTACGTTGCCTTCGCGAGCGACCCGCTCGGCAATATCGCGAGCCTGCTGCTGCCGGCGCTGTCGCTCGCGCTGACGGTGTCGGTCACGATCTCCGAGAACACGAGGGCCGCGGTGCTCGAGGTGTCGAGCCAGGACTATGTCATGGTCGCCAGGGCCAAGGGCCTGCGTGCGTGGACCATTCTCGGCAACTACCTCGTGCGCAATGCGCTGACGCCGGTGATCACGGTGACCGGCCTGCAACTCGCGGCGCTGCTGGGCGGCAGCATCCTGATCGAGACGATCTTCACGATCCCGGGCATGGGGCAGTATCTGTTCGATTCGATCGCCAACCGCGACTATCCGGCGATCCAGGCGATCGTCCTCGTCGCCGCGACGATCGTGCTGCTGATGAACGTGGTGGTCGACATCGCCTATGCGCGGGTGGATGCGCGGGTGTCCTATGACTGACGCGCCACGACGCCTGTGGACAAAAGGGCAGGTGATGGTGGCGATCGGGTTCGTGATGCTGGCCGCACTGCTGGCGATCGTCATTCTCGGGCCGGTGATCGCGCCGTACAGTCCGTCGAAGACCTCGCCGGGCTCGCTGGCCGGGCCGAGTGCCGCGCACTGGCTCGGCACCGATTCCATCGGGCGCGACGTGCTGAGCCGGCTGATCATCGGCGGACGCGGCACGCTGCTGATCACCGTCGTCGCGGTGGCGATCGCGCTGGCGGCGGGGCTGGTCCTTGGCCTGGTGTCCGGCTATGTCGGCGGCCGCGTCGACCAGGCGATCATGCGCGTGCTGGACGTCGTGTTCGCGTTCCCCGTCTTCCTGCTGGCGATCGCCGTGGTCGCGGCGCTGGGGCCAACGCTGCAGAACCTGATCCTGACCATCGCCATCGTCTACACGCCCACGCTCGCCCGGGTGGTGCGCGGGCCGGTGCTCAGCGTCAAGCGCTGGGACCATGTCGAGGCCGCCCGCAGCGTCGGCGTCGGCGAATTCGCGATCGCCATCCGCCACGTGCTGCCGCTGGTCGTGTCGCCGATCCTGGTGCAGACCAGCCTGACGCTCGCGAACACGATCTTCACGGTGACCGCGCTGTCGTTCCTCGGCCTCGGGCCGCCGCCGCCCGATCCGAACTGGGGCAGCATGCTCGCCGAGGCGCGGCAGTTCATGGAACTCGCGCCGCTGACCGTGATCGGTCCGGCCGCGGCGATCGTGTTCGCGTCGCTGACCTTCATCGTGCTGGCCAACGGCCTGCGCGAGATGCTCGATGTCGGGAGCCGGTGATGGATGATCCCCGCGCGCTGCTGCAGGTGCGCGACCTTACCGCCCAGTTCAATCGCGATGGCGTGCCGTCGCGCGTCGTGAACGGGATCTCCTTCGACATCGCACCGGGCGAGGCCGTCGGCTTCGTCGGCGAGTCGGGCTGCGGCAAGAGCGTCACCGCGCGTGCGATCATGCGCCTCGCCCCCGAGGGCTCGTCGGTCGCGTGGGGCGGGCGCATCCTTTTCCGCGGCCGGGACCTGCTGCGGATCGAGGAGCGCGAGATGCGCGACATGCGCGGGCGGCGCATCGCGATGGTGTTCCAGGACCCGATGACCTCGCTCAACCCGGTGATGACCGTCGGCGCGCAGATCGACGACATGCTGTGCCGCCACGCCGGCCTCTCACGCCGGGCGGCGCGGCGCCGCACGGTGGAGCTGCTCGGCCTGGTCGGCATCCGCGATCCCGCGCTGCGCGCCGACGACCATCCGCACCAGTTCTCCGGCGGCATGCGCCAGCGGGTGCTGATCGCGATCGCGGTGTCGTGCCAGCCGGACCTCCTGATCGCCGACGAGCCGACAACGGCGCTGGACGTCACCGTCCAGGCGCAGATCCTGCGCCTGCTGATGCGGCTGGGCCGGGAACTCGGCATGGCGCTCATGCTGATCACCCATGATTTCGGCGTGATCGCCGGAATGGTGGAGCGGGTCTACGTCATGCATGGCGGCGACATCGTCGAATCCGGCGAGGTCGACGCGCTGTTCGCCGGGCCGCAGCATCCCTACACGCGCGCGCTGCTGGCCGCGGTGCCGCGCATCGAGACTGCGGGGCGGACCACATGAGCGCCCCTGGGCCGCTGCTGCGGGTCCGCGATCTCTGCGTGACCTTCCCGGCACGGCGCGGCCGTCCGCCGGTCCGTGCGGTGGACCACGTGTCCTTCGACATCGAGCCCGGCCAGACGCTCGGGCTGGTCGGCGAGTCGGGGTCGGGCAAGACGACCACCGGGCGCGCCATCCTGCAGCTGCAGCCGGCAAGCGGCGGCTCCGTGCGACTGCTCGGGCAGGAGCTGACCGCGATGCGGCGCGCCGATCTGCGCGCGATGCGCCGGCACATGCAGTTCGTGCTGCAGAACCCCTATTCCAGCCTGCACCCCCGCATGACGGTCGCGCAGATCCTCGCCGAGCCGCTGACCGTGCACCGCTCGGTGCCGCGAGAGCGGATCCCCGAGCGGGTGGCCGAGCTGATGACGCTTGTCGGCATGGACCCGAAGGTCGTGCACCGCTATCCGCACGAATTCTCCGGCGGGCAGCGGCAGCGGGTCGTCATCGCGCGCGCGCTGGCGGTGAATCCGGACTTCGTGGTCTGCGACGAGCCGGTCTCGGCGCTCGACGTGCGGACACAGGCCCAGATCGTCGACCTGCTGCACAGCCTGCAGGAGAAGCTGCGTCTGTCCTACCTGTTCATCGCGCATGACCTGGCGATCGTGCGCGCGGTCGCCCACCGCGTGGCGGTGATGTATGGCGGGCGCCTCGTCGAGCTCGGCGATGCCGCCCGCGTCTACGACAGCCCGGCGCATCCCTATACGCGCAACCTGTTGGACGCGGTGCCGATCCCCGATCCGGCCCGCCAGCGCGCCAAGCTCGCCGAGGCCGCGCCTGAGCCGCAATTCCGCGGGCGCGACGGCGAGACCGGCCCGTGCGTCTTCGGCGAGGATCACGCGGCGAGCGGAACGCCCGCCTGGCACGAGGTGGCGCCGGGTCACGGCGTGTCGTGCCGCTTCTGGCCGCCCGGCGCGTGCCCGGGGCAGGAACTGCCTCGGATCTGAAATGCCGGGCGTGCGAGGGCGCCGGGCGCAAGCGCTGCGAGGTTCGGTCCAACCGGGGGCGGTGACGATGCGCCGGCGCGGCATGACGATCCGCGCTTCCGTCGGCGCCGCACGATCAGTTGGAGATCCGGTCAACCTTTGGTGTCGGTTGAACGTCCTTATGTTCGGGCAGCCCGGAACCGGTGGAGCGGTACACCGCCTCGTCCTGGTCGCTGCGGTCGCTGTAGAAGACCAGCCCCATGAGCGCCACGCCCAGAGCCGTGGTGAGAACGATGCCCAGGATCAGCGCGATGAGCACGTTCCCGCTGAGGCCCAGACTGCCCAGACTCACGAACCCGTTCATCGCCCAGATCATGAACACCACGACCGCGACGGCGCCGGCGCAAGCCGTCGAGAAGATCACGATCCATCTTGTTCTCGTTGTCACTGATGGCCTCCCGGACCTGTCGGTCCGCCGGACGATCATGGAAAGCTGCGGCGCAAACATGGGCGTAGCAAACGGTATGGAACAGGGCGTCTTGCTCAATCCTGCATGGTCAGCGGCATGGCATCTGGATCGCGACCATCCGCTCATCCCGAAGCCGGGTGCGCCTTGGCGGCGCACCCGTCCGGTTGAAGATACTGAAAAATCAGGCCATTGGCGGTCCTTCAGCCGCCGTAGTTCACCATGATCGTCTTCTTGTGGGTGAAATGCTCCAGCATGGACTCCAGGCTCGCTTCCTTGCCGAGGCCGGAGCTTTTGACGCCGCCATAGGACAGGTTCGCCTGCACCACGAGATTCTGGTTGATCTGCACCAGCCCCGCTTCCAGCCGGTGCGCGAGGTCGAGGCCGCGTTTGAGGTTGTTGGTCCACAGCGACGCCGCCAGCCCGTACTCGCTGTCGTTGGCCGCTTCCAGCACCGCCTCGGCATCGTCGAACGGGAACACGCAGGTAACCGGGCCGAAGATCTCCTCCTGCACCAGGCGCGAGGCGTTCGGCAGGCCGGTGAAGATGTGCGGCTGGATGAACAGGCCCTTCTTCAGCGCGGGATCGGCGGGCAGGGCGGAGCAGGCGCGGCCGGTGGCGCCGGGTGTCGCCTTGCCCTCTTCCACGAAGGCGCGAACCTTGGCGAACTGGTCGGGGCTGATGATGGTGCCGATATCGGTCTTCTCGTCGAGCGGGTCGCCCATGACCATGGCGTCCACGCGGGCGGCGAGGGCGGCCACGAACCTGTCGAAGATCGGCCGCTCGACATAGATGCGGCTGGCCGCCGTGCAGCTCTGGCCCTGGCGGGTGAAGCGCATCGAGGTGACGGCGCCGGTCACCGTCTTGTCGAAGTCGCAGTCGGCGAACACCAGCATCGGGCTCTTGCCGCCCAGCTCCAGCGTCACCGGGATCAGCTTCTCGGCCGCGGCCTTGGAGACGATGCGGCCCACTTCCACGCTGCCGGTGAACGTCACCTTGCGGACCTTCGGGTGCGCCACCAGCGGCGCGCCGCATTCCGGCCCGAAGCCGGACAGCATGTTGAAGCAGCCGGGGGGAAGGATGCGGTTCATGAGCTCGCAGATGCGCAGCACGGTCAGCGGCGCTTCCTCGGCCGACTTCACCACCACCGTGTTGCCCGCCACCAGCGCCGGCGCGATCTTCAGCGCCATCAGCAGCATCGGCACGTTCCAGGGGATGATGGCGCCGACCACGCCCAGCGGCTCGCGCACGGTCACGCTCAGCACGTCCGGCGCGAACGGGACGCTCTCGCCCTTCAGCTCGCTGGCCAGGCCACCGAAGAACTCCAGCACGTCGGCGACGGTGTTGGCCTCCACCCGGCTTTCCGTGCGCAGGGCCTTGCCCGTCTCCAGCGCGATCAGCCGGCTGAGCTCCTCCACATGCTCGCGGATCAGGGCTGCGCACTGCGCAACCATCGCGCCGCGCTTGCGCGCCGGCAGCCTGGCCCATTCCTTCTGGGCGCGGGCGGCATCCTGCACGGCGGCATCGACATCCGCGGCGTCGCCCTCGGCGGCCTGCGCCACCTCGGCGCCGGTCGCCGGATTGACCACGGCGAAGGTCTTGCCGCCGTGCGCGGGCACGAACCTGCCGCCGATGAAGTGCTTCCCGGACAGGGCACGGGCCAGGGCGGCCTCGTCCAGGGTGGGGGCGCCGGGGGTGGGGGAGGCTTCTGGCCGGTCGAGCATCGGGTTTCCCTTCGGAGATAGCGGACCTATAAGCGACGCATATGAACTCCGAATTGTATTCGAGCAACCCAACAGGCAAGACGTAGGAATGAACACGAAAGACGCGACTGGACCCCTGAAAGGCCTGCGGGTGCTGGATCTTACGAGGGTATTGGCCGGTCCCACCTGCACGCAGATGCTGGGCGATCTCGGGGCCGAGGTCATCAAGATCGAGCGCCCGGGCGCCGGGGACGATACCCGCGGGTTTGCGCCGCCGACCATGCCGGGCACTGGCGAGAGCGCCTATTTCATCGGCGTGAACCGCAACAAGCGGTCGGTGACGCTGGACATCGCCGCACCCGAGGGCCAGGCCATTGCCAAGCAGTTGCTGGCCGACTGCGATATCCTGGTCGAGAATTTCAAGGTCGGGGCGCTGGCCAGGTACGGCCTGGGCTACGAACAGCTGCACGCGGAGTTCCCGAGCCTCGTCTACTGCTCCATTACCGGCTTCGGGCAGACCGGGCCGTACGCTCCGCGCCCCGGCTATGACAGCCTGATCCAGGCCATGGGCGGCGTGATGAGCCTGACCGGCGAGCCGGATGGGCTGCCGCAAAAGGTGGGCGTGCCCGTCGCCGACGTGTTCGCCGGCCTGTATGGCTGCATCGGCATCCTCGCGGCGCTGCGCCATCGCGACCGCACCGGGCAGGGGCAGCACATCGATATCGGGATGCTCGACACGCATGTGGCGTGGCTGGCCAACCAGGGGATGAACTACCTGTCCACCGGCGAGAACCCGCCGCGGCTGGGCAACCAGCATCCGAACATCGTTCCCTACCAGGTGTTCCCGACCGCGGACGGCTACATCGTGCTGTCGATCGGCAATGATCCGACGTTCAAGCGCTTCTGCGAGAATTTCGATGTCGCGCATCTGCTGGAGGACCCGCGCTTCGCCACCAACGCGGCGCGGGTGGAGAACCGGCAGCTGGTCACGGACACGCTGACGCCGGTGCTGAAGCAGCACCCGACCGCCTGGTGGGTGGAGCAGCTCGAGGCGCTGAAGATCGGCTGCGGGCCGATCAACACGCTGAAGGAGGTGTTCGCCGACCCGCATGTGCAGGCGCGCGGGGTGGTGGTGGAGATGCCGCACGCCTCGGGCACGCCGGTGAAGATCATCGCCAACCCGGTGCGCCTGTCGGAGACGCCGGCGGATTACCGCATCGCGCCGCCCATGCTGGGCGAGCACACCGAGGAGATCCTGCAGGACCTGCTGGGCATCAGCACCGCCGAGATGGACGCGCTACGGGCCAAAGGGATCGTCTGATGGAGCCCAGGCGGGGCGCCGTCCGCTATCTGCTGGCGGGCGCGTTCCGCCGGATGGCCTGGGTGGAATGGGGCGACCCCGCGGCGCCGGTGGTGCTGTGCGTGCACGGCCTGACCCGCAATGCGCGCGACTTCGACCCGCTGGCCCAGGCGCTGGCGGCCGATTTCCGGGTGGTCTGCCCCGACCTGCCGGGGCGTGGCGCCTCGGACTGGCTGGCGGACCCGCAGCTCTACCAGCCGCCCACCTATGTCGCGGCGCTGTCGCATCTGCTGGCCGCGATCGGCGGGCCGACGGCATGGGTCGGCACCTCGCTGGGCGGCATCTGCGGCATGGCGGTCGCCGCGGCGCAGGGGCATCCGGTCACGCGCATGGTGCTGAACGATATCGGCCCGTTCCTGCCCAAAGGCGCCCTCCAGGGTATCCGGGAGCGCATCGGCCGGGTCGGCGATTTCGCCGATGTCGCTGAGGCCGAGCAGTTCCTGCGGGTGGCGCATGCGCCGTTCGGCCGGCTCACCGACGCGCAATGGGCGCACATGGCCCGGCATTCCGTGCGGATGCTGCCGAACGGGCGGGTGGCGCTGCACTACGACCCCGCCATTGCCACTCCGATCGTCGCGGCCGAGCCGGAGGATGTCGATCTGTGGGAGATGTGGGCGCGGATCGCGATTCCGACCTTGGTGTTGCGCGGCGCGACCAGCGATCTGCTGGATGAGCCGACGCTGGCGCGGATGGTGGAAAGCGGCGCCAAGGCGCTGACTGTGCCGGGCTGCGGCCATGCGCCGGCGATGATGGACGCGCCGACGATTGCCGCGGTGCGGGATTTCCTGCGCGCCGGCTGACGCGCTACCGCTGCGCTTTCAGGAAACGCGAGAACGCCTGCAACGTGGCGTCCGACACGTGGTGCTCGATGCCCTCGGCATCCTGCTCGGCGGCCTCCGCCGGCACCCCCACGGCGCGCAGCAAATCCACCACCAGGCGGTGGCGGGCCTTCACCCGGGCGGCCAGGGTCTCGCCGGCCTCGGTCAGGAACACGCCGCGATAGGGGCGGGCGGTGGCCAGACCCTCGCGCTTCAGCCGGGCGATCGTCTTGATGGCGGTGGCGTGGGACACGCCCAGGCGGCGGGCGATGTCGGTCGGCCGCGCCTCCCCGCCAGTGGCCAGCAGGTCGGCGATCAGTTCGGCATAGTCCTCCAGCAACGCCGTGGATTGCGCCGTCCGCGCCTTGCCGAATCGCTGCGCCTGGGTGGGCTCGGCCGGCAGCTCGACGGTGGAATCCCCGCGGCGGGCGGCCTCCGTGCGTGGCGGCACCCTGTGTCTCCCGATATTGCCAACGGACCATGGCGAAGCGCCCGGCCGATTTCAACCTGCCTTGAATGCCTGACCCGGCGCGAATGCGAGGGTTGACTCGCGGCACGATGCGGCCACATCCTCGGCCCGGAAATGTAGTCGAGGCTACACTTTAGGGCTGATGGGTTACTCCCGCACGAGGCAGGCATGAGCGAGGCTGTACTACAACGAACGACTTTGTCGGAACGCACGGTTGCGGCAGGCCAGGAGGCGCTGGACGGGCGGCGGCGCGGGCTGAGGGCCTTCCTGCCTTTCGCCGGACCCGCCGTGATCGCCTCGGTCGCCTACGTGGACCCCGGCAATTTCGCCACCAACATCCAGGCCGGCGCCAAGTACGGCTATGCGCTGCTGTGGGTGGTGGTGGCCGCCAACCTCATCGCCATGCTGTTCCAGGCGCTGTCGGCCAAGCTGGGCATCGTCACCGGCAAGAGCCTGCCGGCGCAATGCCGCGACCGCTTTCCCCGGCCCGTCGTCATCGCCATGTGGCTGGCCAGCGAGGTCGCGGCCATGGCCACGGATCTCGCGGAGTTCCTGGGCGCGGCCATCGGCCTGTCGCTGCTGTTCGGGCTGCCGCTGTTCACCGGCCTGGTGATCACCGGCGTCGCCACCTACGCCATCCTGGTGCTGGGGCAACACGGCTTCCGGCCCATCGAACTGGTCATCGGCGCGTTCGTGGCGGTGATCGGCGCCTGCTATGCCATCGAGCTGGTGATCTCGCCGCCGGACTGGGGCGCCTTCGCGACCGGCTCCGTGGTGCCCCGTCTGGTCGATGCCGGCGGCATCACGCTGGCGGTGGGCATCATCGGCGCCACGGTGATGCCGCATGCCATCTACCTGCATTCGGCGCTGACCCAGAACCGGGTGCCCGCGGCCAATGATCGTGAGCGCCGGCGTATCCTGCGCTTCTCCAACATCGAGGTGCTGGTGGCGCTGGGCTTCGCCGGCCTCGTGAACATGGCCATGATCGCCATGGCGGCCTCGGCCTTCCATGCCGGCCACCGGGACGTGGCGGAGATCGAGACCGCCTACCGCACGCTGGTGCCGCTGCTGGGGGCCGCCGCGGGAGCGGTGTTCATGGGCTCGCTGCTGGCGTCCGGCTTTTCCAGTTCGGTGGTGGGAACCATGGCCGGGCAGGTGATCATGCAGGATTTCGTGCACTTCCGCACGCCGCTGTGGCTGCGCCGCCTGATCACCATGATCCCGGCCTTCGTCGTCGTCGGCCTGGGCGCCAACGCCACCGACAGCCTGGTAATCAGCCAGGTGATGCTGAGCCTGGCGCTGCCGGTGCCGATGATCGCGCTGCTGATCCTGACCGGACGGCGCGACGTGATGGGGGACTTCGTCAATTCCCGCGTCACGCAAGTCGCCGCCACGGCCGGGTGCATGGTGGTGCTGGCGTTGAATGGCCTGTTGCTGCTGGACGCCGCCGGGATCGAGCTTCCGTTCCTCGGCTGATCCGCGGGCGGCGGCGGGCCGGCCTGCGAGGCCCGCCGCCAGAGCGGATCGATCCCGTGTCGCGGGCGCTCAGCCCGCGCGCAGCAGCCGCGCCGCGTCCGGGGCGAAATAGGTCAGCACCCCCGCCGCGCCGGCACGCTTGAAGGCGACCAGGCTCTCCATCATCGCCTTGTGGTGATCCAGCCAGCCATTGCGCACCGCGGCCATGATCATCGCGTATTCGCCGGACACCTGATAGGCGAAGGTCGGCACGCCGAAACGCTCGTGCACGCGGCGAACCACGTCCAGATAGGGCATGCCGGGCTTGACCATCACCATGTCCGCGCCTTCGCGCAGGTCCATCTCCACCTCGCGCAGCGCCTCGTCGGTGTTGGCCGGGTCCATCTGGTAGGTCTTCTTGTCGCCCTTCAGCGCGCCGCCGGAGCCGACGGCATCGCGGAACGGACCATAGAAGGCGCTCGCGTACTTGGCCGCGTAGCTCATGATGCGGGTGTGGATCAGGCCCTGCGCATCCAGCGCCGCGCGGATCGCGCCGATGCGGCCGTCCATCATGTCGCTGGGGGCGATCACGTCGATGCCGGCCTGGGCCTGGTTCGTCGCCTGCAGTGTCAGGATGGCGAGGGAGTCGTCGTTGTGCACGTAGCCGTCGCGGATCACGCCGTCATGGCCGTGATCCGTGTACGGGTCCAGCGCCACGTCGCCGACCAGCCCGAGATCGGGGAACTCCCGCTTCAGCAGCCGCGCCGCCTGGCACATCAGGTTGTCGGGATTGCCGGATTCCGTGCCCTCCGCGTTCTTCTTTTCGGCGGGCGTGGCCGGGAACAGGGCAATGGCAGGAACGCCCAGCCGCACCGCCGGCTCCACATGCGCGGCCAGGCGGTCCACGGTCACCCGGCTGACCCCGGGCATGGAGGCGACGTCGGTGGTGCGGCCGCTGCCGTCGATCACGAACACCGGCCAGATCAGGTCGTCCACCGACAGGCGGGTTTCCGCCACCAGCCGGCGTGTCCAGGCGTCGTGGCGGTTGCGGCGCATGCGGGTCGTGGGAAAGCTGCCGACGATCATCGTCTCTGCTCCATGGGCGTGGTGCGGCGTGCATATGACCGTTCGGCGGCGGATGCAAAGCATCGCCCTACGCCATGAACATGCGCCATGCGAGGAACCCCAGCCCGAACACGACATACAGCACCAGCGCCGCCACCCCGATCCGGTTGGCGTAGGGCTGCAGCGGCGGAATCACCCTCGGGCCGAACACCAGGGCCAGGGTGAGCAGGCCGAGCATCCGCAGCAGGTTGAATTCGTCGGTCGTGGGCATCCACATCGCCTGGGGAATCCTTGCCGTCAGTGGCGCATGTGCCCATACATAAGGGGTCGCGAGGTGAAGGTCTTATGGACGGGTTGCGGCTGAGCTGGTTCCTCGGCGTGCTCGCCGTCGAATTCTGGGCGGCGGCGTGGCTGATGGCGTTCGCGCCGGAACTCCTGGCGTGGTGGCAGCGGCGCCGGGAGCGCCGGCGCCTCATGCGCGCCCGTCAGTCCGGGGCGCGTGCGGCCTGGTAGGCCTGCAGATGCGCGTAGGCCGCGCGCAGCAGCGTTGCATTCCGCCCCATCGCCTTCGCCCGCGCCAGCATGTCGCCGACGACGTGATCCGCTTCCACCTTCCCGCCGCGCTGGACGTCGCGCAGCATCGAGGCGGCGCCGGTCGACGTCGGGTCGCTGACCGACTTGGTGCTGAACTCCATGAAGCGGGCGCGGGGGGCGTAGCCGGCGGCGGTGGCGACTGCGGCGCAGTCCTCCAGCATCTCCTGCATCAGGCTGATTCCATCTGCGGTGCGCGCGATCGCGCCGATATTGCTGCGCATCAGGCAGCACATGCCGGCGATCGAGCACAGGAAGACGAATTTCTCCCACATGTCCTGCAGGATTTCGTGGCTGTGCCGTGGCTCGAAGCCGCCCTTGGCCAGCACTGCGGCGAGGGCGGCGCAGCGTGACGCCTGGGCCGCGTCGCGCTCGCCGAACACGAAGCCCTGGCCCCGGTTGAGGTGTCGCACGGTGCCGTCGGCGTCGAGCGTGACGCCGATCTGCGCCACGCCGCCAGCCACGTTCCCGGCGCCGAAGGCCGCGTCCAGCGTGTCGAGGTGGCGCATGCCGTTCAGCAGCGGCACGATCAGCGCCCCCGGCGCCGCCGGACGCAGCGACTCGATGGCGTCGTCGAGATCGAAGGCCTTGCAGCTCAGCAGGATCGCGTCGTAGCCGGGTGCGGCGGTCTCGCGCAGCACTGTCTTCACCGGAAGCTGCAGATCGCCCAGTGGGCTCTTGATCACGAGGCCGTCGCGCGCGATCTGTTCGGCGCGCCGCGGCCGCACCTGGAAGGTCACGTCCACGCCGGCCGCCGCCAGACGTCCGCCGAAATAGCCGCCGATGCCGCCGGCGCCGAGCACGAGAATGCGCACGTACTGTCTCCGTCCCTGAACCGGAGCCAGCTTGGCGCTTGCGGCGGCGGTTGCCAACCTGGGGGGCGGCGCGCATGACGGGGATGCGGAAGGGGGGCGGCCGGGCGGCAGATGGACAATTTCGCCAATGTGCCGGCGCATGGTAGAGGGACCGCATGGACAGCATCGCAATTCCCGTCGCAATCGGCTGCGACCACGGTGGATTCCCGCTGAAGGCGGCCCTGGTTGCGGCGTTGCGGCAGGCCGGCCATGGCGTGCTCGACATGGGCACGCACAGCGCGGATCGTGTCGACTATCCCGACCAGGCGCACGCGGTTTGCCGCGCCGTGCAGGACGGTCGTGCCCGCCTCGGCGTGCTGATCTGCGGCAGCGGCGTCGGCATGTCGATCGCCGCCAACCGCCATCCCGGGATCCGCTGCGCCCTGGTCAGCGAGCCGACCACGGCGCGCCTGTGCCGGGCCCACAACGACGCCAATGTCATCGCGATGGGGGCGCGCCTGATCGGCGAGGCGGCGGCGGTGGACATCCTGCACGCCTTCCTGGCCACGCCCTATGAGGGCGGCCGCCACGACCAGCGCCTCGCCAAACTTACCCCGGCCTGAGGGAACCAAGCCATGAACGACCAGCCACTCGCCGCCAGCCTCTCCCGATTCTTCACCGCTCCCCTGACCGAGGTCGACCCCGAGCTGGCTGCCGCCATCGGCCACGAGCTGGGTCGCCAGCAGGATGGCATCGAGCTGATCGCCAGCGAGAACATCGTCTCGGCGGCGGTGCTGGAAGCCCAGGGCTCGGTGCTGACCAACAAATACGCCGAAGGCTATCCCGGGCGCCGCTACTACGGCGGCTGTGCGTATGTGGACGTCGCCGAGCAGCTGGCGATCGACCGGGCGAAGCAGCTGTTCGGCTGCGCGTTTGCCAATGTGCAGCCGCATTCCGGCGCGCAGGCGAACCAGGCGGTGTTCCTCGCACTCCTGAAGCCCGGCGACACCATCCTGGGCATGAGCCTGGCCGCCGGCGGCCACCTGACCCACGGGGCGGCGCCGAACCTGTCGGGCAAGTGGTTCAAGGCCGTGCAGTACGGCGTGCGCCGCGACGACGGGTTGCTGGATTACGAGGAGCTGGAGGCGCTCGCCCGGGCCGAGAAGCCGCGTCTGATCATTGCCGGCGGCTCGGCCTATCCGCGCGCCATCGACTTCGCCCGCATCCGCCGCGTGGCCGACGAGGTGGGCGCTTTCTTCATGGTGGACATGGCGCATTTCGCTGGCCTGTCGGCCGCCGGCGTCTATCCCAACCCGCTGCCGCACGCCCATGTGGTGACGACGACCACGCACAAGACCCTGCGCGGCCCGCGCGGCGGCATGGTGCTGTCCAACGACCTCGACATCGGCAAGAAGATCAACTCTGCGGTGTTCCCCGGCCTGCAGGGCGGCCCGCTGATGCATGTCATCGCCGCCAAGGCCGTTGCCTTCGGCGAGGCGCTGCGGCCGGAGTTCGGCGCCTATCAGCGCGCGGTGGCCGAGAACGCGAGGGCGCTGGCGGCGACGCTGGTCGAGCAGGGACTGGCGATCGTCACCGGCGGCACCGACAGCCATCTGATGCTGGTGGACCTGCGCCCCAAGGGCCTCACCGGCAAGGCCGCCGAGGCCACCCTGGAGCGGGCCCACATGACCGCCAACAAGAACGCCATCCCCTTCGACCCGCAGAAGCCCGCAGTGACCTCGGGCATCCGCCTGGGCACCCCCGCCGCCACCACCCGCGGCTTCGGCGTGGCCGAGTTCCAGGAGGTCGGCCGTCTGATCGGCGAGGTGCTCGACGGGCTTGCGAAGTCCAACGACGGCACCAATGCGGCGGCGGAAGCGGCAGTCGGGGCGCGCGTGCTCGCGCTGTGCTCCCGCTTCCCCATCTACCGCTAAGGCGCGGTTCCTAAAGCATATGCGCTGCCCGTTCTGCGGCCACGACGACACCCAGGTAAAGGACAGCCGTCCCAGCGACGACGGCTCGGCGATCCGTCGGCGGCGGTTCTGCACCGGTTGCAGCCAGCGCTTCACCACCGTGGAGCGGGTGCAGCTGCGGGAGCTGACGGTGGTGAAGGCCGATGGCCGCCGGGTGCCGTTCGACCGGGACAAGCTGTCGCGCTCCATCCGGATCGCGCTGCGCAAGCGGCCGGTGGAGGAGGAGCGGATCGAGCGCATCGTCAACGGCATCGTCCGCCACCTCGAGGCCTCCGGCGAAACCGACATCCCCAGCCAGCAGATCGGCGAGCTGGTGATGGAGACGCTGAAGGAGGTCGATGCCGTCGCGTATGTCCGTTTCGCCTCGGTCTACCGCAATTTCCGTGAGGCCAAGGATTTCGAGGCCTTCCTGGGCGAACTCGGCGAACCCACATAGGCCGCGGCGGAACAGAGCCGGCCGTCGGAACACACCGGATGAGCGATCAAGCACATATGCGGGCAGCGCTGGCCCTGGCGCGGCGGGGGCTCGGCAATGCCTGGCCGAACCCGTCGGTCGGCTGCGTCATCGTGCGCGACGGCCGCGTGGTCGGCCGCGCCGTGACCGCCCCCGGCGGCCGCCCGCATGCCGAGCCGCTGGCATTGGCCATGGCCGGCGCGGCCGCGCGCGGCGCCACCGCCTATGTCACGCTTGAGCCGTGCTGCCATCACGGCCGTACCCCGCCCTGCACCGACGCGCTGATCGCCGCCGGGGTCGCGCGCGTGGTCATCGCTTCGCGCGATGTCGATCCGCGCGTGAACGGGGCCGGTGCGGCCCGCCTGCGCGCCGCCGGGATCGTGGTGGAGGAGGGCGTGCTGGCCGACGAGGCCGATGACGTCAACGCCGGCTTCTTCGCGAGCGTGCGCCGTGGCCGGCCGCTGGTGACGCTGAAGCTCGCGTCCACGCTGGACGGGCGCATTGCCACGCGGACCGGCGAGAGCAAGTGGATCACCGGCGAGGCCGGCCGCCGCGCGGCCCACGCCCTGCGCGGCCGGCATGATGCGGTGATGGTCGGCGTGGGCACGGTGCTGACCGACGACCCCGACCTGACCTGCCGCATTCCCGGCTACAAATCCGTGCCGACCGTGCGCGTGGTCGCCGACAGCCATCTGCGCACCAAGCTGACGGCGCGCCTGGTGGTGGATGCGCGCAAGGCCCCGACCTGGATCGTGGCGCGCAACGGCGCCGATCCCTTGCGCCGCCGTGCCCTGGCCGAGCTGGGCGTGACCCTGGTGGACGTGCCGGGGTCGGAGTCCGGCGTCGACCTGAAGCGGGCGCTGGAGGCCCTGGCCCAGCGCGGCATCACCAGGCTGCTGGTGGAAGGCGGCGGGCAGATGGCCGCATCGCTGCTGCGCGCCGACCTGGTGGACCGCATCGCCTGGTTCCATGCGCCGGCGGTGATGGGCGGCGACGGCTGGCCGTCGGCCCAGGCGTTCGGCATCTCCAGGCTTGCCGACATGCCCCGTTTCGTGCGCCATGCCGCCGGTCCGGTCGGCGTGGACTGGCTGACCGAACTGCGGAGGGCTGCCTGATGTTCACCGGCATCGTCACGGGCCTGGGTACCGTGCGCGAGATCGTCCCCAACGGCGACGGCCGCGACATGCGCCTGGTGATCGCCGCGCCCCGGGGGGCGGCGTTCTGGCCTGGGGATGAAACGATCCCGGTCGGCGCGTCGATCGCCTGTTCCGGCTGCTGCCTGACCGCGGTGGAACTCGGCGCCGACTGGTTTGCCGTGGATGCCTCGGCCGAGACGCTGTCGAAGACCACGCTCGGCACCTGGCGCGTCGGCAGCCGGGTGAACCTGGAGCGGCCGCTGCGCGTGGGCGACGAGCTGGGCGGGCACATCGTCGCCGGGCACGTGGACGGGGTGGGTGAGGTGCTGTCCGCCGATGCCGAGCACGGCTCGGTGCGCTGGACCTTCCGCGTGCCCGATCCGCTGGCCCGCTTCATCGCGCCGAAGGGCAGCGTTGCCATCGATGGCGTGTCGCTGACCGTCAACGAGGTGCGCGGGCCCGAGTTCGGGGTCAATATCATTCCCCACACAGCCGCCGTCACCACCTTCGGACAGCTGAAGGTCGGCGACCCCGTCAACATCGAGATCGACACCGTGGCGCGCTATGTGGCCCGGCTGACGGAGTACAAATGAACGAGATCCTTACCCGCAGCCTCTCGGATTACCTGTCCTCGGCCGAGGACCTGATCGAGGAGGCGCGCAACGGCCGCATGTTCATCCTGGTCGATGACGAAGACCGGGAGAATGAGGGCGACCTGGTCATTCCCGCGCAGTTCGCCACCCCCGAGGCGGTGAATTTCATGGCCCGCTACGCGCGCGGCCTGATCTGCCTGGCGATGACCCGCCAGCGCGTCGAGCAGCTCGGCCTGCCGCTGATGAGCCAGTCCAACAGCACCCGCCACCAGACCGCGTTCACGGTCTCCATCGAGGCGCGCGACGGGGTGACGACGGGTATTTCCGCCCATGACCGGGCGCACACGATCGCGGTCGCCATCAACCCGGGCAGCCGGCGTGACGAGATCGTCACCCCCGGCCACGTCTTCCCGCTGATGGCGCGCGAGGGCGGCACGCTGGTGCGGGCGGGGCACACCGAGGCCGCTGTGGACATCGCCCGCCTCGCCGGCCTGACGCCGGCCGGCGTGATCTGCGAGATCATGAACGACGACGGCACCATGGCCCGGCTGCCGGATCTCGTCGCCTTCGCCCAGCACCACAACCTGAAGCTCGGCACCATCGCCGACCTGATCGCCCACCGCCGCCGCACCGAACGGCTGGTCCGGCGCGTGCAGGAGGGAGTGATGGACCTGCCGATCGGCGGCCAGTGGCGGCTGATCGTCTATGCCAACACGGTCGAGTACGCCGAGCACCTGGTGCTGGTGAAGGGCGACCTGACCGCGCCCGGCCCGGTGCCGGTGCGCATGCACGCGGTGGACCTGATGAACGACATTCTCGGCGGCCGGACGCGCGGCACGCTGCAGAGCGCCATGCGCATCATCGCCGAAGCGGGCAGAGGGGCGGTGGTGCTGATCCGCGAGACGCGGCCCGATGGGCTGTCCGAGCGGGTGCGCAAGCTGGCCGGCGCCGAGCGCCAGCGCACCGAGCTGCGCGACTACGGCATCGGCGCGCAGATCCTGCTGGATCTCGGCGTGACGGACATGCTGCTGCTGTCGAACACCCATCGCACCATTGTCGGCATCGAGGGCTATGGCCTGACCGTGGCGGATCAGCGGCATATCGACGAAGGCGCGGCGGAAGGGACTTCCCGTTCATGAGCACTGCCGACGCCCCGCTGCCGGCGGCCCCGAAGATCGAGGGGCCGGCACCGCACATGCTGATCGTGCGGGCGCCGTACTACAATGCGATCGTGGACGGGCTGCGCGACGGCGCTACCCGCATCCTGGCCGATGCCGGCGCCACATTCGACGTGCTCGATGTCGCCGGCGCGCTGGAGCTGGCCGGCGCCGTGCGCCTGGCCGTGCGCGGCAGCCGCCGGTTCGACGGCTATGTGGCGCTGGGCTGCGTGGTGCGCGGGGAGACCGACCATTATGACCATGTCTGCCGCGAGGCGATGGCCGGGCTGACCAATGTGGCGCTGCAGTTCGGCCTGTGCCTGGGCAACGGCCTGCTGACCGTGCACACCGAGCGGCAGGCGCTCGAGCGGGCCTCGCAGGACGGCCACAACAAGGGGGCCGAGGCCGCCGCTGCGGCCCTGGTGCAGCTGCGCGCCGCCCGCTGGCTGGGGGCAGTGTGATGGCGGCCAAATCACGCCCACGCACCGCCAGCCGCGTGGCTGCGGTGCAGGCGCTGTTCCAGGCGGAGCAGGCGCAGACGAACCCGGAGACGGTGATCGACGAGTTCGTCCGCCACCGCCTCGGCGAGCTGCCGGACGCGCAAGGCCGAAGCGGGGGCGGCTTCGAGGACGGGCGGGCGCCGGACGCGCACGTGCCGCTGTTCGCCCGCATCGTCCGGGTGGCGACGGAGCAGCAGGACACGCTGGACGCCATGCTCGCCGGCGTCCTGGCCGAGGACTGGCCGATCGCCCGGCTCGACCCGGTGCTGCGCGCATTGCTGCGCGCCGGTGCGGCCGAGCTGTGGATGCAGGACGGCCCGCCGGCGAAGGTGGTGATCAACGAGTATCTTGACGTCGCCCACGGCTTCTTCGAGGGCGAGGAGCCGCGCCTGGCCAACGGCGTGCTCGACCGTCTGGCGCATCTGCTGCGGCCGAAGGAATTCCCGGGGAGGGGGCTGCCGAAGGCGGCAGCCTTGTGAGCGATCTTCCGGCCGAATTCGCACTGATCGCGCGCCATTTCCGTCCACTCGCCGGCGCGGGCGCGTTCGCCCTGACCGACGATGCGGCGGTCCTGGCGCCGCCGGCCGGGCGCGAGCTGGTGGTGGCCGCCGACGCGATGGTGGCGGGCGTGCATTTCCTGCCCGACGACCCCGCCGACCTCGTTGGCCGCAAGCTGCTGCGCACCAACCTGTCGGACCTCGCTGCCATGGGGGCGGAGCCGCTCGGCTACCTCATGACGGTCTCGGCGCCGCGGGAGACGCCGGATGCGTGGTTCGCGGCCTTCGCGGCCGGACTGGCGCAGGACCAGGCGGCGTTCGGCATCACGCTGCTCGGCGGCGACACCACGTCCACGCCCGGGCCGGTGAGCCTGTCGCTGACCATTCTCGGCACCGTCGCGCGGGGGGCGGCGCTGCGGCGCAACGGGGCCCGTGCCGGCGACGGCATCTGGGTCAGCGGCACCATCGGCGACGGCGCGCTGGGCCTGCTGGCCGCGACCGGAAAGCTTGACGACCCGACCGGCTACCTGCTGGACCGCTATCGCCTGCCGCGGCCGCGCCTGGCGCTGGGGCGGCGCCTGCACGGCATCGCCAGCGCGGCGCTGGATGTCTCGGACGGGCTGGTGCAGGACATCGGCCATCTCTGCCGCGAGAGCGGCGTGGCGGCCGAGATCGATGCCGCCGACGTGCCGCTGTCCGCCCCCGCGCGGGCGGCCGGCATGCTTGAACGCTGCCTGACCGGGGGTGACGACTACGAGCTGGTGCTGGCCGTGCCGCCCGCGCACGAGGCGGCGCTGCACGAGGCCGCCCGCGCTGCGGACATCCCGGTCACGCGGATCGGTGGGTTCCGGCCGGGATCGCCGCATGTCACGGTGCGCGCCGCCGACGGGATGGAAATGCGCCTGGAAAAGGGCGGCTGGAGCCACTTTACGTGAAGTATTCGAAATGAACGCCAATGTCTGGCTGCTGTTCATCTGCCAGGCGCTGGTGAATGCCTCGTCGATCAGCCAGGTCTCCATCAGCGCGCTGGTTGGCCACTCGCTCGCCGCCGACAAGACCCTGGCGACGCTGCCCTACGCGCTGCAGATGGCCGCCACCATGGCGGCCTCGATCCCCGCCGGCATCATCTTCAGCCGGCTCGGGCGCAAGGCCGGTTTCTATCTCGGCACCGTCGGCATGCTGGTCGGCACCGCGACGTTCGGCCTGGGCGTGCTGCAGGGCGATTTCCTGATCTATTGCCTCGGCGCGATTCCCACCGGCCTCGGGTTCGGCATTGGCCAGCATTACCGCTTCGCCGCTGCCGAGGTTGCCGCACCCAATGCCCGCTCGCGCGCCATCGCGCTGGTGATGGCCGGCGGCGTCGTCTCGGCGATCCTGGGCCCCGAACTGGTGAAGCACACCAAGGAGATGGTGTCGCCGCTGCTGTTCCTGGGCACGTATGTCGCGATGTCGCTGCTGCCGGTCATCGGCATGGTGTTGCTGGCGGTGGTGAAGCTGCCGCCGCCGCCGCCGCGCAACGCCTCGCCGACGCCGCTGCGCGTCATCATCGCCCGCCCGGCCTTCGTCGTCGCCGCCGTGGCGGGGCTGGTGTCGTACGGCGCGATGAACCTGATCATGGCCGCGACGCCGCTGGAGATGATGCTGTGTGGCTACGGCGTGAACGACAGCACCGACGTGATCCGCGCCCATGCCATCGCCATGTTCGCGCCCGGCTTCGTCACCGGGCGACTGATCCAGAAATTCGGGGCGCACCGCGTGATCTGTCTTGGCGGGCTGCTGACCATCAGCTGCGCGGCGCTTTCGCTCACCGGCTCGGCCTACATGACCTTCGTCACGGCGCTGATGCTGCTGGGCCTCGGGTGGAACCTGATGTTCGTCGGCGCGACGACGCTGCTGGCCACCGCGCATGACGCGCAGGAGCGGGTGCGGGCGCAGGCGGCCAACGACTTCATCGTGTTCGGCACGGTGGCCATCACCAGCTTCTCGTCGGGCGCGCTGCACAGCAGCAGCGGCTGGGTGGCCGTGAACGCCACGGTGGTGCCGCCGGTGCTGATCGCGCTGGGGCTGGTGCTGTGGCACCAGACGCGGCGGGCGCGCCTTGCCACGGCATAAGCCGCGGGCAGGCGACCGGCGGCTGCTGGCTGTTTGTTTTCGGTGGCCTGCCGGCCGCCTTCGGCGATCGCAGTCTAGTAGTTGCCGGTGCCGCCGCTGCGGTTGCTGCTGTTGCCGCCAGCCGAGCCGCCGGGGCCGAAGCGGCCGATATTGCCGAGGAGCTGCTGCAGGATGGTGGCGTCCGCACCCGGCGAGGGCGTCGTGCGGCTGACCACGCTCACCGGCCTGGAATCGGCCGACGTCCTGGTCTGCACCGACTGCACCACGCCGCCGTCGGAGAAGTTCACCAGCACGACCTGCTGGTCCAGCACTTCCTGGGTGCCGGCGATCACCGGCTTGGTGACTTCGCCGATATAGATCCAGGTGCTGTCGTCGAAGGTCGCCTTGGCGGTCGGTGAGCCGAGCAGCGCCACGACGTCGGCGCGGGTGCTGGTCCCCGGCACCAGTTCCTTGAGCTGTTCGGTGTCCACCTTGTTGCCGCGCACCTGCGGCGGGAACGTCATGAACGACGGCAGGCTGCAAGCCGCGAGCGGGGCCAGCAGGATCAGCGCCAGGGCGCTGCGATGGGCACTGCGGCGGAGCGCGGGGCGTGGAAGCGGGGTGGGCAGGCGCAAGCGGAGCATCCTTCAAACGCGCATCGAGGGGCGCGGCGTTGGTCTGGCGGTCGGCCCGTCTGACCGGTGTGAATGAACGGCATGATCGGCCCGGCACGATTGACCGGCGCGCCGGTGACGCTACGTAGGGGGTGTCATGACCGGCGTCGAGTGTCAATCAGATGTAACAGGCTGCCAGATTGGCATACCGCCTGACGAGGGAAATATGGGGTTCTTGGGCTTCCTGCGGCGCAGCCGCCACGAGCGGACGGGATACGAGCTCTACGGCGCGGCAGTGGCGGCGGCGCGCGATCCGTATTTCTATACCGGCCTCGGCGTGCCGGATACGCTGGACGGGCGCTTCGACCTGGTCGGCCTGCATGCCTTCCTGGTGATCCGTCGCCTGCAGGGCCTGCCGGAACCTGGTCCGGCCCTCGCACAGGCCCTGTTCGACGCCATGTTCAACGACATGGACGTGAACCTGCGCGAAATGGGGGTGGGCGACCTGGCGGTGGGCAAGAAGGTGCGCGCCATGTGGGAAGCGTTCCATGGCCGGGCGGCCGCCTACCAGGCGGCCATGAAAGCCGGCGACTCCGGCGCGCTCGCTGCGGCGCTGGAGCGCAATGTCTGGCGCGGCACGCCCGCCGGCGCCGCCGCGGCCGAGCTTGCCCGGATCGCACTGGCCCAGGACACGCATCTGGCGCGCCAGGATCTGGCGACGCTGGCGCGCGGCGCCGTCGCCTTCCTGCCGGCGGCGCGGGCGGTGGCATGATGCCGACCGATCCGCTTCCACCGGAGCTGCATCGCCCCCTGTCGGTCGACCGCGTGACCGCGTCCGGGCTGGAGGCGGTGGTCGAGGCCAGCGACTCCGAGCGCGCCGCCCTGGCCAGAAGGCTGGGTATCCCCGACGTGCTCGCCTTGACCTGTCGCTTCCGCCTGACGCCTTCCCAAGGCGGCGTGGTCATGGCCGAGGGCGTCTTGCGGGGCCGCCTGGTGCGGGTCTGCGTGGTCTCGCTCGATGCGTTCGAGGCGGATGTGGAGGAACGGTTTCGCGTTCGCTTCGTCCCGGCGGGCACCGAGTCGGACGATCTCGACCCGGAGTCGGATGACGAGATTGGGTATTCGGGCTCCGTCATCGATCTCGGCGAGGCGGCGGCCGAGCAGCTTGCTCTGGGACTCGACCCCTATCCGCGCAAGCCGGACGCGGACCTGCCCGAGGCCGCGCGCGCGCAGGACGAGTCGCCGTTTGCCGCACTCGCGCGCCTGCGGCGCGACAGCTAGTTTCGTGGCGTTGGCGGATCGAACTTGCCGAAATGGTTGCGGCGGACGACGGAAGGCGGGATACGGGGGATAGGAGCCATGAAACGCCGTGGCTTGCGGGGGCAGGGGGCCTCTGCTAGACGGCGCGGCTCGCGTTATTGCCATATTGTGAACGCATCCACCCGCCCGTCAGACGCATCGTCTGGCGGTTTGGACCGGACCGTCACGCAGACCGGAGGGGCATTGTCCCATGGCCGTACCCAAGAAGAAGACCTCGCCCTCACGGCGTGGCATGCGGCGCAGCCACGAGGCGCTGACGGCCGAGGCGCATGCCGAGTGCCCGAATTGCGGCGAGCTGAAGCGCCCGCACCACGTGTGCAGCCATTGCGGCCACTACGACGGCCGCGAAGTGGTGGGCGCCGGCAAGGCCCTTAAGGGCGCCGTTCGCGCCTGACGCGCCGCGGCCCAACGCCACTCCGCGCTATGAAACACGGTCGCACGATCTTCCCGGCACGGGCGCGGCGTTGACCGAGCCGTACACACTGGCCGTCGATGCGATGGGCGGGGACAAGGCCCCCGACATCGTCATCGAAGGCCTCGAGATCGCGTCCGAACGCCATCCGGCGGCCCGGTTCCTGCTTGTCGGCGACGAGACGCGGCTTGCGCCGCTGCTGCTGCGCCATAAGCGGGCCAAGGCAAGCTGTACGGTCCGGCACACGCCCGACGTCATCGGCAACGACATGAAGCCGACGACGGCGTTGCGCGTCCGCGGCGCGTCCATGCGCATGGCGATCGACGCGGTCGCCGCCGGCGAGGCTTCGGGCGTGGTGTCGGCCGGCAACACCGGCGCGCTGCTGGCGCTGGCCAAGATCGTCATGAAGACCCTGCCGGGCATCGGCCGGCCGGCCATGGCGGCCATCGGCCCGTCGGCGCGTGGCGACGTGGTCATGCTCGACCTCGGCGCCAACGTGACCTGCGACAGCCGCAACCTCGTCGAGTTCGCGGTGATGGGCGACGTGTTCGCGCGCACCGTCCTGGGCCTGACCGCACCCACGATCGGCCTGCTGAATGTGGGGTCGGAGGAGCTGAAGGGCGACGACCGGCTGCGCCAGGCGGCCGACGTGCTGCGCGCGAGCCATATCGCGCCGCAGTTCTACGGGTTCGTGGAAGGCCACGACATCGCCGCCGGCACCACCGACGTGATCGTCACCGACGGCTTCACCGGCAATGTCGCGCTGAAGACCGGCGAGGGCGCGCTGAAGCTGATGGGCGGGCTGCTGCGCCAGGTGTTCTCCGCTTCGTGGACGGCCAGGCTGGGCTATCTGCTGGCCCGGCCGGGGCTGGAGCGGCTGCGCGAGTGGCTGGACCCGCGCCGCTACAACGGGGCGGTGATGCTGGGGCTGAACGGCGTGGTGGTGAAGTCGCATGGCGGGACCGACGCGCTGGGTTTCGCCCACGCTGTCGACGTCGCCATGGACATGGTGGTGCATCGCTTCAACGAGCGTATACGCGAAGGGCTGGGTCGGATCACCGAGCTGCAGCCCAGGATGGGACCGAAGGATGGATCAGGTGACGCCAGGAACGGCGAAGGCAACGGCGGCGACCATCTTGCGGCCGCCCGCTGACGCAGGCAGGACGACGCCGCTGATTCGTGCGACCCTGGCCGGAATCGGCGCGTATCTGCCTGAGACGGTGGTGACCAACGACGAGCTGGCGAAGACCATCGACACGTCGGATGCCTGGATTCGCGAGCGCACCGGCATCCGCCAGCGCTACATCGCCCAGCGGCACGAAACCTGCGCCTACATGGGCACCCAGGCGGCCCGCGCCGCTCTGGCCGATGCCGGGGTCGATGCGCGCGAGGTGGATGCCATCATCCTGGCCACGTCCACGCCCGACCAGGCCTTTCCCGCGACGGCGTTGCGCGTTCAGGCCGAACTGGGCGCCGGTGGCTTCGGCTTCGACCTGTCGGCCGCCTGCAGCGGCTTCATCTATGCCCTGTCCATGGCCGACGCGATGATCCGCGTGGGCCAGGTTCGCACCGTCCTGGTGATCGGATCGGAGGTCTACTCGCGCATCCTGAACTGGCGGGACCGCGGCACCTGCGTGCTGTTCGGCGATGGCGCCGGCGCCGTGCTGCTGCGCGCCGGCGCCGAGATGGCCGAGGGCAGCGGCGCCGGCAAGCCGCGCGGCATTCTGTCCACCCATCTGCACGCCCAGGGCAACCTGGGCGACATCCTGTATGTCGACGGCGCCGTCGGTCGTCCCGACAAGCCCGGCCACCTGGTGATGAACGGGCGCGAGGTGTTCCGCCATGCCGTCGGCCGCATGACCGAGGTGGTGGACGAGGCGCTGGCCGCCAATGGCGTGAGCCGCGCCGAGATCGACTGGCTGGTGCCGCATCAGGCCAACCTGCGCATCATCGAGGGCATCGGCCGCAAGCTCGGGCTGCCGGCCTCGCGCGTGGTGGTGACGGTGGACCGTCACGCCAACACCTCGGCTGCCTCCATCCCGCTGGCATTGGCCGAAGCCTATGCCGATGGGCGCATCCGCCGTGGCCAGCTGATCCTGATGGAGGCGCTGGGCGGCGGGCTGACCTGGGGCTCTGCGCTGGTACGGTTCTGACGCCGCCGGCAAGGCTCGCGTTCCCGTCAGGGCACGGTTGCGACCCGCCTGGATCGGCCGGTCGCAACCGCTTGATATTATGATTTCTTGACGAGTCGTTTCCGGCTGCCTAGCGTTCATCCATGAACACCGTCACCCGCGCGCACCTGACAGAGACGATCTATACGCAGGTCGGCCTGTCCCGCAATGAATCCGCCGATCTGCTGGAGACGGTGCTGGAGCGCATGTCCTCCGCACTCGAAAGTGGTGAATCCGTCAAGATCAGTGGCTTCGGGACCTTCTCGGTGCGCCAGAAGGGGCGCCGGATCGGCCGCAATCCGAAGACGGGGGTCGAGGTTCCGATCCTGCCGCGGCGCGTCCTGGTGTTCCGGCCCAGCCAGGTGCTGAAGGCCCATGTCAACCACATGACCCCGCCAGCCGGAGATGAGGAATGAGCAGCGGTGTGCGCGCCCTCGGAATGAGCGGCGATGCAGACGGCCTGAGAATGAGCGGGTCCGACCCGGATGCCGGGACAGAGCACGGAGATGCCGGACGGGCCAGGCTGAAGAAGGCGCCGAACGCCTTCCGCACGATCAGCGAGGTGGCCGATGAACTTCATATCCCACAGCACGTGCTGCGGTTCTGGGAGACGAAGTTTCCGCAAGTGAAGCCGCTGAAGCGGGGGGGCGGACGGCGGTATTACCGGCCAGACGACATCCTGCTGCTGCGGCGCATCTCGGATCTGTTGTATATTCAAGGATATACGATCAAGGGGGTGCAGCGCCTGCTGCGCGAGGGCGGCGGCAAGCTGTCCGACGACATTCCCCCGGCAACGCCGGACGAGCAGGCCGAGGCCGAGGCGGAGCGTGGCGGGCCCGGCGCGCTGGACGTTGAGCCGCAACTGCCGATGCCCGGCCTGACACCGCCCCACCCCGCCAGCCCGCAACCGCCGCACGTCGCCCAGCCGGCACCCGCGCCGGCACCCGCCGTGTCTCCCGGCGAGGCCGAGGCGGCGGACAGCGAGGCGGCGCGCCTGCGCGCCGTGCTGACCGCGACATTGCACGAATTGGAGGCGCTGCGGGCCTTGCTGCCCCGTTCCGCCTGATCTCCCCTGGGCGAACGTCAAATGAGCAAGGCAATGCGGCGTTTCCTGCGTTGCGGCTCGGCGCGACCGCTGCTACATGGAGCGCCCCCGCGGTCGGAGCGTAGCGCAGCCTGGTAGCGCATCAGTCTGGGGGACTGGGGGTCGTGGGTTCAAATCCCGCCGCTCCGACCAATAAACCAATGGCGCGTCGGCAGCGGCGGACGCTTCTTCGGCGGCTGGATATCAACCGGCTGCCATGTGCCGCGTATTGCTGGCGATCCCCGATACTCCGCACAGTGTCACCAGGCGTGTCGCGCATCGGCCGAACCTGGCCGTAAACTGCGGCGGCGGCCGTGATGCTGATTGGTACCCCTGGCTATCGGATGATGTCGCCAAGACGTCCGCCCCGTGACCGAGCGAAGTTGGTTCTGGGTACCGCGCGGCGCATGGTGTTACCGTGTCGACAGAGGACAGTACGGCGGGGGGCCGTTGTCGCGTGGTGTCATGAACTTGCCGGAGGATGTCGCCACAGTGGCCGATCCTGCTGGCGAGGCCGCGCGCGCGCTGGTGACGGTGGCACCCTGTCCGATGGGCGTATTCGATGACGAAGGCGCCTGCCTGTTCGCCAATCACGGCTTCATCCTGCGGGCCGCCCAGAATGCCGGCGCGGCGGGAGCCGCCTGCGCCGGCGGAGAAGTGCGGGCGCGCTTCAGCCCGGACGGGGTGCGGAACTGGACGCTGATCTCGATGCCGGCGGAGGCTGCGGCCCATCCGGTCGCCGACTTCATCGATACGCTCGCCAATGCGCTGCCGGTGATGTTCAGCGCCAAGGACATCCAGTCACGCTATTTGTTCATGAACCGCTACCAGGCCGACCTGTACGGCGTCACGCCGGAGGAGGCGGTCGGGAAGACGCCGTCGGACCTGCTGGGCGAGGAATACGGCCGCTATACGTGTCGTATCGATGCGGAGGTGATCCGCTCCGGCCAGGCCACACCGTTCTTCGAGGAGACCTATTCCACTGCCGACGGTGCCGAGCATCACTGGCTGACCAGCAAGGTCCCGCTCGCCAACGCGGACGGCACGATCTGGGGAGTCGCCAGGGTCGCCATCGACATCACCGAGCGGACGCAGCTGGAGGACGGGCTCCGCCAGGCCAAGGAGCAGGCCGAGGCGGCAAGTCGCGCCAAGTCCGGCTTCCTGGCGGCGATGAGTCACGAGTTGCGCACGCCGCTGAACGCGGTGATCGGCTTTGCCGAGATCATGCACCAGCAGGTGCTGGGGCCGATCGGGTCGACGGAATATTGCGACTATGCCGGGCATATCCTGGGCAGCGGCCAGCACCTGCTGTCGTTGATCAACGACATTCTCGACTATGCCCGCATCGAGAGCGGCAGCCTGCGGCTGAACATTGCCGCGGTGGATGTGGGCGCGATGCTGCGCGGCACGCTGGAGATGTTGGCCCAGACCGCGACGGCGGCGGGCGTCCGGCTGGCCGCGGACGTGGCCAAGCAGCCCATCCTGATCCACGCCGACGAGCAGCGGCTGCGCCAGGTGCTGCTGTATGTGGCGGGGAACGCGGTGAAGTTCACGCCCGCCGGCGGCCAGGTGACGGTGACGCTCAGGCCGGACGTCCAGGGCGGCGCCGTGATGACGGTGGCCGACAGCGGAATCGGCATCGCCGAATCCAATATTCCCCATGTGTTCGAGCCGTTCTGGCAGGCGGATAGCGGCCTGGACCGACTGCGGGATGGGGCCGGGATCGGATTGCCGCTGGCACGCCAGCTGGTCGCAATGCATGGCGGCCGGCTGGAGCTGGACAGCCGGCTCGGCGAGGGCACCCTGGTTTCGATTCATCTGCCCGAGCGGCCCGACGAGGTGCCGGCGGCCTGACCCCGACCGGCGAGGATGGGATGTTGTCGAAATAATTATTAGTTATAATAATTATATTGAAGAATGCCCTAGCAGCACTGGCCACCGCACCATGCCTGGCGCCACGCCGCCACCTCCTCGGCCGCCAGCGGGCGGCTGACGAGAAAGCCTTGCACATGCTCGACACCGAGCAGTTCCATATAGGCCCAGGTGGCGGCATCCTCGACGCCCTCGGCAGTGACGCTGAGACCGGCTTCGTGGGCGGCGGCGACCGCCGAGGTCAGGAAGCGGGTGGCGGCCGGGTCGGCGGCGGCCCGTTGCACCAGGTCCTTGTCCAGCTTCATCGACGTGAAGGAAAGGCCGAGCAGGGCGCTGTGGTCGCGGATGGCCGGGCCCACGTCATCGATGGCGAGTCCGTAACCGATGGCACGCAGGCGGCGCGCGGCCTCGCCCAGCCTGTGCAGGCAGGCGAGGGGCCGGCTCTCGGTGAGTTCGATGACTACGCGCTCGGCGGGAATGCCGGCATCGTTGCGGGCGGCATCCAGGCGCGTCAAGGCGTCCGGCGTCAGCAATACGTCGAGCGGGAGGTTCAGGGCGAGTGTGAGGTCCATCTGGCCGAACTGCCCGCTGCCCCAATCGGCGAAGGCCCGGCGCATCACGGCCTGGGTCAGACTCCAGGACAGGCCGGCGTCCTCCATCGACGGAACGAACAGGCCGGGCTGCAGCATGCCGCGTGAGGGATGGTCGAGCCGGGCCAGCACCTCGACGCCGATGGGCCGGCGATCGGCCATGCGGACGATCGGCTGGTAGAGGGTGTGGATCCAGGCATCGGCCAGGGCGATATGGAGATCGGTCTCGCCCAGATGATCGGCGGCAATCGGATCGGTTTCGGCCGGTTCGGTGTTGCCCGCGTTGGCCAGAGGCAGCCCCATGGTTTGCATGGCTGCAGCCCGGGCGGTTCTGGTTGCCGTGCCGGCCGGCGCCGGTTCACACTCGGCCGGACGTTTCTCATCCACCGTCATTCGGCCGCCAACCTCCATGTGCCAGCTCGGTCCCGGCGCGAGATGGGCGTATCAGCGACGATCCACCGTGCCGATTCTGCGCTGGATCACGCTTTTTTAGCCACAACGCGTGGGGTGGATTGTTAAATAGTCTGTGATCGTCGCACAAGCTGGGAATGAATGCGCTATGGGAAAGAGATGTTTCGCAACATGGCCGGCGGGCGGAGCCGCGCTGGCAGTCGCCCTGATCGCCGCAATGCCGCAGGCGCGGGCCATGGATGCGCGGCTGGGCGTTCAGACCGAAACCAGTTCGATCGATCCGCACTACGCCCTGGTCGGCGCCAACCAGACCGTGGCCCAGCATATTTTCGAGACGCTTCTCACTGCGGACGCTGCCATGCGGCCGGCGGCGGGGCTGGCCGCGAGCTGGCGGGCGGTGGGCGACGATGCGTGGGAGTTCCGCCTGCGGCCGGGCGCGCGCTTCCACGACGGCACGCCGGTGACGGCCGAGGATGTGCGCTTCAGCCTGGAACGGATGCCGCACGTACCCGGCAGCCCGGCGCCGTTCGTGCGGCTCGCCGGCATCACCACGGCGATCGAGGTCGAGGGCAGCGATATCGTGCGGCTGCGCACCAAGGGCTTCGACCCGTCTGTGCCGTTGAATGCGATGAGCGCCTGGATCGTCTCCGGGAAGGCCGCGCGCGATGCGACAACGGCGGACTTCAACAGCGGCCGCGCCGCCATCGGTTCCGGTCCATGGCGGTTCGTGGAGTGGAAGCCGGGTGAGCGGCTGGTGCTGGAGCGCTTCGATCCGTCGCTGCCGTTCGAACGCGCGGTGATCCGCCCGATGAGCAACGACGCGGCGCGGCTGGCGGCGCTGCTTGCCGGCGATGTCGACCTGATCGACAGCGTGCCGCCAGGCGATATCGAGAAGCTGCGCGGCAACCCGGCGGTGAAGCTGTGGACGGCGCCGTCGGCGCGGCTGATCTATCTGGCGCTGGACCAGGAACACGACACATCGCCGCAGCTTCGCGGCATGGACGGCAAGCCGCTGGCGGCGAATCCGCTGAAGGATGCGCGGGTGCGGCGCGCGCTGTCCCTGGCGATCAACCGGACGCTGATCGTCGACCGGCTGTTGCACGGGGCCGGCCACTCCACCGGGCAGATGGTGCCCGAGGGGTTCATCGGCCATGACCCGTCGATCGTGGCGCCGGACTTCGATCCGGCGGCGGCGAAGCAGTTGCTGGCCGAAGCCGGGTGGGGGCAGGGGTTCCGGCTGACCCTGACCTCGCCCAACAACCGCTATGTCGAGGATGCCAAGACGGCGCAGGCGGTGGCGCAGCAATGGACGCGCGCGGGCATCGGCACCGAGGTGGACGTGCTGCCCTCCAACGCCTTCTTCTCGCGCGCGGCGAAGCGGGAGTTTGCCGCGTTCCTGATCGGCTTCGGTTCGACCGCGGGCGACGCCTACACCGCCATGTCGCAGGTGCTGAACAGCTACGATGCCGAGCGCGGGCTGGGGGCGCTGAACCGGTTCCGCTTCTCCGATCCTGCGGTGGACGCGGCGCTGGAGCGCAGCCAGGGGGAGCGCGATCCGGCGGCGCGGACGGCGGCATTGCAGGCGGCGGCACGGATCGCATTGGTGCAGGACACCGCGATCATTCCGCTGCATTTCCCTGACAATGCCTGGGCGACCCGGGCCGGGTTCAGCTATCGGCCGACCATGGCCGAGGGGGCGCAGGCGGCCTTGCTGCGTCCGGCGCCCTGACGGCGGCCCGCTGATCCGGGCGGCGCCGTTGCGGGTTCGGTAACCATCGGCGCCTACCATCGCGGTCAGATCCGATCGCGAAGGGTACTGCCGTGCCGGAAACCAGCGCTGACGATGCCGGGGCGGGCGAGGTGCTGATCGGCGGTGCGTTCGCCGTCGATGTGGCGCGGCCGCTCGCCGGTGCCGGCGGCGGCTTGCCGGCTTTCGTGGCACATGACCGCAAGGGCGGGCGGACCGGGCTGATGGCCGTGCAGGTGCAGCCGGATGCGCCGGCGCGGGCCCAGGCTCTGAACATGCTGCCGCAGACGCAAGTGGACGGCGTGCTGTCGCCGCTGGCGCATGGCCCGGCGCCGGATGCGTCCGGGGTGCCGGCCTGGTTCGTGATCTGCCAGGCGCCGCCGGGCCCGCCGCTGGCGGCGGCTGGCGACGCACCGGCCCGGCCCTGGGGCGAGGCCGAACTGCTCGACCGCCTGCTGCGCCCGGCGGCGCATGCACTGGAACAGTTGCAGGCGTGCCACGCCACGCATCGCGCCATCCGGCCCGACAACCTGTTCCGCGCCGGTGCGGGCGAGCCGGTGATGCTCGGCAGCGCCTGGGCGGCCCCGCCGGCGAGTCTGCAACCGGCACTGTACGAGCCGCCCTATGCGGCCATGTGCCTGCCATGCGGGCGCGGCGACGGCAGCATCGCCGACGACGTGTATGCGCTGGGGGTGACGCTGCTGGTGCTGGCGCTGGGGCGGCTGCCGATGGCCGGCCTGGACGACGCAGCGATCATCCGCCGCAAGCTGGAAATGGGCAGTTTCGCGGCGCTGGCGGGCGATGAGCGGCTGCCGCCGGCGATCGCTGACCTGGTGCGGGGCATGCTCGCGGAGGACCCGGAGCACCGGCCGCCGCCGGCGCTGCTGGCCGATCCCGCGACCGCGCGTGCCCGCCGGGTGGCGGCGCGGCCGCCGCGGCGCGCCCAACGGCCGCTGGAGATGGGGCCGCAGGCGGCATGGACGGCGCGCACCCTGGCCTATGCCCTGGCGACCGATCCCGACCGGGGCGGACGGCTGCTGCGCTCCGGCAGCGTCGATCGCTGGATCCGCCGCAGCCTGGGGGACAGCCAGCTTGCGGCCCGGCTGGAAGAGGCAGTGCGGCTGCGTGCCACCGATCCGGACGCTGAGGACCAGCGGGCGGACGGATTGCTGACCGCGCGCGCAGTGGCCGCTCTGGACCCGCTGGCACCGCTGTGCTGGCGCGGCATCGCCGTGTGGCCGGACGGGCTCGGTCCGGCCATCGTGGCGGCTGGCACTGCCGGCGGCGGCGAGGCCGGCACCGAGGTCGCCGATGCTTTGCAGCAGGTGGTCGCAGCCGAGGCCGTGGCGGCCTGGGCTGCGGCACGGCCGGATCGGTGCGATCCGCTGATCCTGCGGGCGGACGCGCATCAGCACCGCATGCTGCAGCGGCTGCGTGGCTGGGGCGGCGGGATGACGCGGTTGCGCTACACGCTCAATCCGCTGCTGGCGTGCCGCAGCCGGATGCTCGACGGGCGGATGGTGGTCCGGCTGCCGGAGCTGCTGCCGGCACTGGAGGCGGCGGCGGCACGGCAGGAGTTGCACGGACAGCTGCCGGTCGATCGTGAGATCGCCGCCTTCGTCGCCGCGCGGGGCGAGCTGCGGGCGGAAGGCGATCTGGTGGCGCTGGCCGAGCCGCCGCGCCCGGAGATTGCGGCCGTTGTCGCGTTGCGCGTGCTGGCCAGGCTGCAACTGCGGCTGAATGGCGAGGCCGTGCCTGCGCTGGCGGCGTGGCTGGCGGCGCTGGCGGCGCCGGCGCTGGCGGTGTGGCGCAACCGTGACGGACGCGAACGGCGCGAGCGCGCGCTGGCCGAGGCTGCCCAAACCGGCCATCTGACGGCGATGCTGGAAGTGCTCGACGATCCGCCGGCACGTGCGGCCGATGAGCGCGCGTTGCAGGAGGCCCTGGCGGCGGTGCAGCGGATCGACGCGCAGCTGGCGCAGATCGCGGCGGGGGGACCGGCGCGGGCCGACGCAGCGCGGCGGATCGGGCAGGAAGCGGTAGCCTGCGCCGGCGCGGTCGCACTCACCATCGCGACCGTGGCGGCGGTGCTGGGCTGATGGGGCGGGCCCGCGCCATGGCCGCGGCATCGGCCCCGAAGGCTGCACGGAAGCGCGGATCGATGCTGTGGCTGCAGGGGCTGGCCTGCGGTGCATTGGCGACGCTGGCGACGCCGACCGCGGTGCTGGCAGGCTTGCTGCTGGGGCCGGGACTGCTGGCGCTGGCCTTGGACCAGACGCCTGGCCGGCCGACGGCACGGCCGATCCTGCTGCTGGGGCTGGCGACGACGCTGCAGCCCGTGGCCGAGCTCTGGCAGGCCGGGCACCGGATCGGCAGCGCGCTGGATCTGATCGCCGATCCCCGGGTGCTGGCCACCGCCTGGCTGGCGCAGGTGGGCGGGTGGGTGTTGGTGGAGCTGGGACCGCTGCTGCTCGCGCTGGCGTTGGAGGCCGGGGCGCAGGCCCGCATGGTGCGGCTGCGGGCCATCCGGGCGCGCTATGAGGCGCTGTGGGACATTCCGCCGGTCGACGCGCCGATGGCGCAGGACGCCCCCGGCGAGTCGCCATCGCCGGGCTGAGGTCTGTTTACGGTTGTGGGGCCGGTATCCGCTTCCGGCGCGGCGAAGGCGCCGCGCCGGAAGCGGCTTTGGTCAGGCGCCGCTATGCGCCGCGGCCTGCGGCGGCTGCGCGGCCGATCCTGGGGCCTGCGGCCGGGCCGCGCGGCGCTGCTCGGCCACCTGCGTGTGCATGGCCTTCTGCAGCTTCTCGAACGCGCGGACCTCGATCTGGCGGACACGCTCGCGGGAGATGCCGTATTGCTGCGACAACTCCTCGAGCGTGGTCGGGTTGTCCTTCAGCCGCCGCTCGATGAGGATGTGGCGCTCGCGCTCGTTCAGCGTCTTCAGCGCGCCGGCGAGCAGGGCCTTGCGGCCCGACATCTCCTCGTGCTCGGCGATCGCGGTCTCCTGGCTGTCGCTCTCGTCCACCAGCCAGTCCTGCCATTCGCCCTCGCTGTCCGCCCGCACGGGGGCGTTGAGGCTGTGGTCGGGGGCCGACAGGCGGCGGTTCATGCTGATCACGTCCTGTTCGGGCACGGCCAGCACATGGGCGATCTTCGCCACCTGCTCGGGCTTCAGGTCGCCGTCGTCGATGGCCTGCATCTGGCCCTTCAGCCGGCGCAGGTTGAAGAACAGCTTCTTCTGGGCGGCGGTGGTGCCCATCTTCACCAGGGACCAGCTATGCAGGATGTATTCCTGGATGGCCGCGCGAATCCACCACATGGCGTAGGTGGCCAGGCGGAAGCCGCGGTCCGGGTCGAACCGCTTCACCGCCTGCATCATGCCGACATTGCCTTCGCTGATCAGCTCGCCGACCGGCAAGCCGTAGCCGCGATAGCCCATGGCGATTTTTGCGACCAGGCGCAGATGGGAGGTGACAAGCTTGTGCGCCGCCTCCATATCCTGGTGGTCGCGCCAACGCTTGGAGAGTGCCAGCTCCTCCTCGGGGGAGAGCATGGGGAATTTGCGGATCTCCTGGAGATACCGCGTGAGATTGCCCTCGGGGGCAACGTTGGTGACGGCAGAGACCACGCTAGGCTCCTTTCGTCTTTGCGATCGCGGCCCTGCCCGGTTCGGCGCGAGGCGGCAATCGGCTGCTGGATCTGTGACCCGGGACACTGGGCCCCGGGGCTGGGTTGACTGTGACATCGGGAACCCGGAAGCGGATGTCAGGCGCGATGGGACCATTTCACCCCGGGAAGCGCCCCTTCCGCGGCAGCGTCTCCCCGGATGGCCATACGATGTGAGCGCCTGTTACGCATCGTTTCCTCGCGACTTTATACCGGACGAATTTAGTCCAGTCAACATTCTGGACTCATGTAGTCGGGATTAAGTTTCAGACAGGTCAAGCAGATCGAGCAGGGCCTGCATGTCCGCGGGCGGGGGCGTCGTGAACGACAAGGGCTGGCCGGTGCGGGGGTGCGTGAAGCCGAGATGGGCGGCGTGCAGCGCCTGGCGCGGGAAGTCGAGCAATGCGCGCCGGACCGCATCCGGCAAGGCGCGGGCGGCGGCGGGGACGCGGCGGAGATAGACCGGGTCGCCGACGATGGGGTGGCCGCGGCTGGCCAGGTGGACGCGGATCTGGTGGGTGCGGCCGGTGGCCAGCCGGCATTCCAGGAGGGAGACGGCGGTGTTGCGATGGGCCAGGGTGCGGTAGCGGGTGAGCGCCAGCTTGCCGCCGCGGGCGACCACCGCCATGCGCTTGCGGTCGCGCGGATCGCGGCCGATGGCGCCCTCGATCTCGCCGGTGGCGGGGTTGGGCAGGCCCCAGCACAGCGCCAGGTAGGCGCGGTCGAGGTCGCGGGCGGCAAAGGCGGCGGACAGGGCGGCAAGGGCGGACTCCGTCTTGGCCACGACCATGACGCCCGAGGTATCCTTGTCGAGCCGGTGCACGATGCCTGGGCGGCGCTCGCCGCCAATTCCCGGCAGGCGGTCGCCGCAGTGGGCGAGCAGGGCGTTGACCAGGGTGCCGTCCTGGTTGCCGGGGGCGGGGTGCACGACCAGGCCCGCGGGCTTGTCCAGCACCAGCAGGTCCGCGTCCTCGTACAGAATCGGGAAGGGGATGGGCTGGGCTTGCGGCGTGGCCGGGACCGGGGCGGGCGGCACGAGGGTGTAGCGGCTGCCGGCATGTACGGACTCGGCCGGCTGGGTGAGGCGGGCGCCGTCGCGGGTGGCGTGGCCGGCCTCGATCAGCGCCTTCACGCGTGAGCGGGAGAGGGCGGCGAAGCTGTCCGCCAGGAACCGGTCGACGCGCTGGCCCTCGGCCTCCGGCGCCGCCGTGACGGCATAGACGGCGGTTGCGTCGGGTGGGGTTTCGTTGGACATGGCCCGGGATACCCCGGATGGGGGCGATGTGGGAGTGCAGGCGTGATGCGAATGCTGAAAGTCGCCGTGGTGGTGATGGGCGTGATGATCGTCGCCGGGGTGGCAACGCTTGCGGTCGTGCTGGCGCAACGGGTGCTCGCGGTGCCCGGCCCCGCCGCGCAGGCGGTGCTGGACGAGCCCGAGGGGACGCGGATCGTGGGCGTCTCGGCGTTGCCGGATCGGCTTGCGCTGCAGTTGCAGGGCGGCGGGCCGGACCGGGTGGTGGTGGTGGATCTGCGGTCCGGGCGCGTGCTCGGCCGGGCGGCGCTGGCGCGATGAGCGGTGGGCGGGGCACCCATGCGGGCAGCGCGAACGGGTGCGTGTTCATGACGGCTTGATGTCCGCGCGCAGAGGCCCTAGAAGGCGCCGGTCCGCAGTCCCGTTCGTCTAGAGGCCCAGGACACCGCCCTCTCACGGCGGTAACAGGGGTTCGAATCCCCTACGGGACGCCACCTTGCCGCACAGCCTGGAACGCCAGACGTCTTCGCGCCGGTCGCCGGAGGCGGGGGCTGATTGGCGCTGGTCGCCCCCTGAACCGGCATTGCCCGGAGCGAAGCAGGATCGGTCGTCCGTTCTGCGTCAGCCCTGGTTGTGGGATCAATGCGGCAAGGCGCCCGAGGCCTTCGCGGTATGGGTTGCGATCGCATCCATCAGCGGTGGCGACAGGGCGTCGTACGGCTCAAGACCCAGTCCCTTCAGCCGATCCCGGATCGCGCCCATCCGCGATGGATCGACTCCCGATTCGATGACGGAGGAGACGAAAGCGGCAAACTCCGGCGGGGCCCAGCCGGATTCCTGGAACAGTTCCGGATGGACGAAATCGAGCCCATAGAACGGATGGCTCTTGTTCTCGATCCGGCCATACATGTGAACGCCGCAACCCGTGCAGGCATAACGCTGGATGGTTGCATTGGGGTCGACGATCGCGAGCTTGTTTTCGTTTTCCGTCACGCGGAGGTTGTCGCGCGGGACGACGGCGACCACCGAGAACGTGGCGCCTGCCGGCTTCCAGCATTTGGTGCAGCCGCAGGCGTGGTCATGGGCGATTTGTCCCGTCACCGTTACTTTGACGGGATTTTGGGCGCATTTGCAGACGAGCGTGCCGCCGGAGAACTCTTTTGCTGCCGGCATCAAGCCATGATCCACGGCAGGATGAATCAGAATCGCGCCTGACATCGTTTCCTCCCCATCTTGCATTCGCCAGACAGCCCGGGATTTCGACCGCGCCTCCGCCAATTCTGCAAATTCGGACGACAGCGGTCAGAACACCCTTGGGCACGCAGCAGAGTAGCGCAGACCAGATGACTTCGGTAGAATTTGCAGTTACCCGAATTGGCGTGGCCTCGGCCGCCGAGCATTACGCTTATGTGAACGTATTCTTCGCGCGCGCACCTGCCTGATCCGGTCAACCGGCAGCGGCGCGCCGATGCTGTGTTGCCCGGGCGCGCAATCGGGCCAGGAGTGCGGCGTGGCGCGGCCCGTGCCGCAATTGCGGTGCGCAGGCCTCGGCTTCCCACACCTGCTGCGCGGAACCCCGGTGCAAGCGCCTGACCTTGCCTCCGTTCTCGAACGCGTCGCGGTTGCCGGTGTCGAGGAAGCTCTCCGCCGGCAGGCCCTCGGCGAGGATCACGTCATGCACTGGCAGTTCCACGTGGTAATAGGTCACGGTATCGACGCGTTCCTGCACGATGCTGGTGCCGTTGATCAGCGTGCAGATCGGGATCAGCACGTCGTCTGCATACACCGCATGATCCGGCGAGAGCAGCAGGTCGCGTACCGGAAGCCCCGGTCCGAACGCACCGGCGCGGACGCGCACGGGCATCACGTCTTTCGGGCGCGGATGCGCGCGGCAATCGACATGGCGATGGCCGATCCATACGATCGGCACAGTGCCGCCGAAGAAAGAGATGATGCGCATGCCTGGCTGCAGCATCTCGACCGCGACCGCGCATGACGGCGTGGCGATGCGCGTGCCGGCGGCGTAGCAGGCCACCTCGAACGGATGGCTGGTGTCCAGCGGCGGCGGGGATGTGACGGGGAACGCGTTCCCCGAAATGTTTGCAGCGCCCGATGCGAGATCGGCGACCCCGATGCCGTAGACCGTATTGCCGATGATGCTTGCCGGGAAATTGTTGCCCTGCGTATCGGTGGATTGGTTGAGCAGCAGATGCGGCACGCCGCCGGGGCGGTCGTTGATGACGGTGTTGCCGCTGATGTCGATGGTGGAATTCGCGTGGGATGGGTTCAGCTCGCCGCCAAAATGGATCGCCGATGTGTTCGGCGAGTTAGGGCCTTTCTGGATGACGTTGCCGGTGATGGTCACCGCGCCGCCGTCTGGAATATCGATGCTGTAGCTCGTGTCGGCGGTGGGGCCGTCCTGGATGCGGTTGTCGATGATCACCGTGTTGTCGGCACGGCTTTTGATCTCGTGCCCGCCGAGCGCGTCATGGATATAGCTGTTCGTGATGGTGAGCAGGCCGATCTCGTTGACGTAGATGTTGTGCGTCAGGCCGTCGTTGTTGCCGTTGTTGTTGAACTCGCTGTGATCGATGGTGATCGTCGCGCCGGCGACGGCGTTGGCGAGCAGGCCTTCCTGATTGTCATGGATCCAGCTGTTGGTCACGGTCAGGCTGCCGGCCTCGAACCGGATGCCGGCGCCATTGCCGTCGGGCACGCTGGCGCCCGACAATTCGATGTGATCGAGCGTGACGTTGGCGTCGATGACCAGGATGGCCTTGCCGTTCGAGGGTTGGCCCGCGGGCGTCAGATGCGCCATGCCGCCCACGCCCTCGATGGTGATGTCGGCATATATCGTCGGGAAGTTCTCGGTGTAGTTGCCGGCCGGGATCTCGATGGTGTCGCCGTTGACCGCGACGTTGATGGCGGCGGAAACGCTCGCGATGCCAGGCGTGGTGCCGACGATGAGTACTGCCATGACGATCGCTCCTGTTCAAAAACGCCCGATGCAAGGCGAAGCATTGCGTCTTGCGCAAATCACGAACGCAGGAGCGCACTCACCTTTGATGCTGGCGGAGCTGGACATGGCAGTTCGGGGTGACTCAGCGACAGTCCAACGAGCATGCGGCCAGGGTGGCGCGACTGGTGTCGGGCCTGACGGGAGCGTAAGGCGAGCCGGCCCCGGTGGATGACGGCCGGTTGCGTACCGGGCCGGTCTGCGGCGGGCCTTGCAGGTGCGGCCCGGATCTTTATTGTCGAGCGCATGACAGAGCCAGTTCCCGCAGGCTACCGGCCGACCGAGAACGAACCGTACATGAACCCGCGGCAGATCGCGTATTTCCGCCAGAAGCTGCTGGACATGCGCGCCGATCTGGTGCGCGAGATCGAACGGATCGATGCCCTGGTGTCGGACGAAGGAATCCGGGAGCCCGATATCGGCGATCAGGCCAGCGCCGAGTTCGATCGTGAGCTCAACCTGCTCAATCGCGAGCGGACCCGCCAGATCGTCGCCCGGGTCGATCGTGCGCTCAACCGGATCGCGGACGACGTCTATGGCTACTGCGAGGAGACGGGCGAGCCGATCGGGCTCAAGCGGCTGGAGGCGGAGCCCACCGCCGCGCTGTCGGTCGAGGCCCAGGAACGCCAGGAGCGGGCGCGGCGATAGGCGGCGACGGTCGGTTGCGCAGGCGCCGGTCGCTGCCATGCCGAACCATGTCGCCTCTCAGGGTTATAAGGCTGTGTTGCCCTGGTTCTTTCCCGGGCAAGATGCGCCGGATGCCGGGCGGTGAGGGGGGTGATGGCGGCGGGCGCGAAGCCGGGGTAGTTTGGCGTCGGCGGCGCCTCGCGTCCGGGTCAAGGCGGCGGGGGCCGATGTTGGTTTTCTCTTTCCGGGTACACGTTGCGACCATGGGCTTCGCGTCTCAACCCGCTGTTCTGGTTCGGATTTGCGACGGGTTGGGCGGGCCATGAGCGGCGGCGGCCGGTGGACACGGCGGGCGCTTGGGGCCTTGGCGCTGAGCGGCCTGCTTGGGGGATGCGGGTTCCGGCCGATCTATGCGCCGCGGGGGGACGGGGCGATGGGGCCGGCCGAAGCCGGCCTGGCAGCGGTCGATGTCGGGCTCATTCCCGAGCGCAGCGGGCAGCAACTGCGCCAGGCGCTGCAGGAGCGGCTGGACCGGTCCGGTGCTGCGTTGGCGAGGCGCTATGACCTGACCGTCAGGCTTGCGTGGAATGTCGAGCTTCTGGCGATCGAGCAGGATTCAAGTGTAACGCGCGTACGGCTGGTCGGGGTGGCCAACTGGACGCTGACCGGCCGCGATCCGCAGCGGCGGACGTTGACGAGCGGCACATCGCGCTCGCTGGATGCTTTCAACATCATCAATGAACAATATTTTACCGCCGACTTGAACAACCAGATGGTTCAGGGCCGGGTTGCCGACGCGCTGGCCGAGCAGATCACGCTGCAGCTGGCCGCCTATTTCAACAAGGTTGCCGCATCCGGTTGATTTCGGTGGCGTTTCTTCCCGGCGGAGTATGACAATTACGCTAGCGACACCCTCTTGGGGGTAGGCGTTCCGTCGCGAACAGATTAAACAGGATTCCACGCCCTCGCCCGACATGTCCCGATGACCATGGCTTTGAATACCGTTGCAATTTGGATTGAGCCGCCGGACGGAGCGCGACCTTAGAATGCCTAAAGTGACTGTTGGTATCCCGGTCTATAATGGCGCCCGGACGATCGGGCGGGCGCTGGATAGCCTCCTTGCACAGAGCTTTACCGATTTCGAGCTGATCATTTCTGACAATGCGTCGACCGATGGGACCGGCGACATCTGCCAGGCCTATGCGGCGCGCGACAAGCGGGTGCGTTATGTCCGCCAGCCGACAAACCTCGGCGCCGGGCTGAACTTCCGGTTCGTGCTGGTCGAGGCGCGGACACCGTATTTCATGTGGGCGGCGGCGGACGACCTGTGGGCGCCCTCGTTCATCGAGCGGCAGCTCGCGGTGCTGGAGGCCGATCCGGGCATCGTGCTGAGCCAGTCGCGCGTCCTGTTCACGGTCGACGGGCGGCCCACCAACCTGTCCACCGGCACCTTCGCGCTTCCGCACGACGAGGAGCACAACGTCGCGGCCTACCTCACCAATCCCGCTGACAACAGCCGCTATTACGGCCTGTTCCGCACCGCGGCGCTGCAATCCGTGTTCCCCAGCCGGAATTTCTTCGCGCTGGACTGGGCGGTCGCGGCGGCGACGCTGCGGTTCGGCCGGCATCACGAAATCCCGGACATTCTCATGATCCGGGACACCAGCGACACGGTGGCCTATGAGCGCGGCCTCCAGCGCGACCATCGCTTCTGGCTGTGGCGCATCTTCCCCATGCTCTACATGACCATCTGGCTGCTGGCCGGGCGGCGCGTTCCGGTCACGTCCGCCGTGCTGTACCGGCTGGCGAAGCTGAACCTCTACATGCATCTGCGCTTCGGCATGTACCGCTGGAACCGGGCCGCGGAGCTTTACCTGTCCAACAACAGCGCGCGCCACTCACTGCGCATCCTTCTCGGGCCGTGGGTTGGGTGGCTGTGCGCGCCGGGCCTGGGGCGCCGCCTCGCGGCAGCCAAGCGACGGATCCGGCAGGGCGTGATCGGCGCGGCCTATGTGCCGTGGCGGATCTTGCCGCTGACGCTGGCGCAGCGCCAGGCCTTCAAGCGGGTGGTGCTGAACGCGGCGTTCAGGCTCGGCTATGGCCGCGCCCCGCAGCAGGAACGTGTCGAGGTGGAGGAGGCAGCGGCATCCGGCGCCACACTGCCGAGCATGCCGGACCTGCCGGTGGCGGACTGGAAGATGCCCCGGCACGCCGCGGACCAGCCTGCGTGCCTGTCCGTCGTCGTGGCGCCGACCGAGGGGGACGGGGTGCTGGGCATGCTCGCCCTTGTCGACTCGATCGCGTCCGCACAGGGCGACCTGCCGATCGAAGTCGTGGTGGTCGACAACGGCTGCACCGACATCAGCGGGGTCGCGTTCCGCTTCCTGCCCGGCTTCACCTATCGCCGGTTCGACCGGCCGGTGCCGTTCGGCGTCGCGGCGAATGCCGCGAGCCGCGCGGCTTCGGCCGAGGCCCTGGTGTTTGTCGAATCCACGCTGCGGCTGGACGCCGACTTCCTGCGCCAGTGCCGCGCCAGCCTGGCGCCGCGCACATTGGTGGGGGCGCAACTGCGCAGCTGGGACGGCTTCCTGGATGCGGCCGGCGGCATCGCCGACGCGGGCGGGCTGCGCGGCTATGGCGCCGGGCGGAGGACGGAGGAACCGGCCTATCTGTTCGCGCGCGCCGTGGATTACTGCCCCGGCGCTTTTGCCATCCTGCGGACGACGCTGTCCGAACTTGGCGAATTCAGCGCCGAGTATGCGTCGTTCGAGATTTCGGCCCTGGACCTCGCCACGCGGCTGCAATCGGCCGGTGGACAAGCGCTGTACTGGCCCGCGGCGATCGTCAGCGACTGGTCGGCTGCGGCGCGGCGCCGCAAGGACGCCCGCATCCCGGTCGATGCGCATGCCCTTTCGGCGGAATGGGAGCGGTTCGCCGTGTGCAATGCCGCCCTGCTGCGCCGCCGTGCAGAGGCCGCACGCGCCGGGCAGAGGCCGCATGACCGCAGCCGTCGCCACCGTCTGCTGTTCGTCGACGCCGACACGCCGCGACCCGACCAGAGCGCCGGCGCCCTGCTGGCGCTCAACCTCATCCGCATGTTGGGGGAGCTGGCGTTCCGGGTGACGTTCGTGCCCGAGAGCAACATGGCCTTTGCCGAGGGATACACCGACTCGCTGCGCGCGCTGGGCGTGGATGTCGTGCATTTCCCGTATTGCGCGTCCGTGAACGATATCCTGGAGACGCGCGGCGACGAGTTCGATGTGGTGGTGCTATGCCGGGCCTATATCGCCGACCGGTATATCGACAGGGTGCGTAAGCTGGCGCCGCAGGCGCGCATCATCTTCAACACGATCGACCTGCATTTCGTGCGGGAGATGCGCGAGGCGGAGTTGCTCAACGATGCCAGGATGATCGCGGAGGCGGAAGCGAGCCGCAGCTCCGAGCTGGCCTCCATCGCCAAGGCTGACGCCACCATCGTCGTCAGCACCCATGAGGCGGCGATCGTGCGCGCGGCCGTGCCTTCGGCGCGGGTGCATGTCGTGCCGCTGCTGTTCGAGATGCCCGAGCGCCTGGAGGCGGGCGGGCCGGACGGGCGGCAGGACATCATGTTCGTCGGCACCTACCAGCACCCGCCCAATCGCGATGCCGCCATCTATTTTGCCAGGGAGATCTGGCCGCTGGTGCGCGAGCGCCTGCCGCAGGCGCGCTTCCTGGTGGTCGGCAGCAACCTGACGCCGGACGTGCAGGCGCTGGCCGGCGACGGGGTCGAGGTGCTGGGCTTCGTGGAGGACCTGGACGCGGTGCTGGCGACCTGTCGCGTGACTGTGGCGCCGCTGCGCTTCGGTGCCGGGTTGAAGGGGAAGGTCGCCTCCAGCCTGCTCGCGGGCGTTCCGGTGGTGGCCTCGTCGATCGCGGTGGAGGGAACGCCGCTGCGCGATGGCGTCGATGTCGTGATCGCCGACGCGCCCGCGGCGTTTGCGGATGCGGTGGTGCGGGTCTACGAGGACCCGGTGCTGTGGCGGCAACTGGCGGTGGCCGGCTTCGACTTCGTGCGGCGTGAGTATTCCATTGCAGCCAATGTGCCCCGCCTGCGCGGGGTGCTGGAGGATGCGGGCATGAGCTTGCAGGGCCGGCCGGCGGCGGATCGCGCGTCGATCGTCGCGTGAGCCGGCCGTTCCCGGGCGACATGACAGAAACGTCATGAAGACCGGTGCTAAATCTTGCGTGCGAGACGCGTACAATAAAACAAATGCTCCCGCCGCTGACGCCAGCGACGGTCAAGGCATGGAAGCGGATTGTTCAGGTGGGACCGTTTGATCTGGCGTGGCGGCCGTGCGATCTATGCGGCCCCGGGGGCGCGGTGCAGTGCCGGAGGCCATGAGCGGGATTCGTCTCCCGGACCGTGGCGATTTCCGGGCGCATCGGTGCTTCGAGAGATGTGTGTTTGTTCCCGACCGACGCGGCCCTTGCTTCGCCGGCGGCTGTAAGGCGAGGTAGGAATGCGTCTGATTGTGGACACGGCAAGCCGGTCGTTGAAAGTCACCGACGGTGACAAGGACTCCAGCCTCGACCTGTATGGCAAGGAAGCGTTCGAGCTGATCTCGGACCTGTGGATGAAGCTGAGCTGGCAGCAGAAATACTCCTACACCTTTACCTGGTTCGGCCGTCCGATCATCCAGCACCCCGAGGACATGGTGCGGATGCAGGAGGTGATCCACCAGCTCAAGCCCGACGTGATCGTGGAGACGGGGGTCGCGCATGGCGGCTCCCTGATCTTCAACGCCAGCCTGTTGCAGAACATCGGCAAGGGGCGGGTGGTCGGTGTCGACATCGAGATCCGCCCGCACAACCGGGCGGCGATCGAGGCGCATCCGCTGGCGCCGATGATCACGCTGATCGAGGGCGATTCGGTGGCTCCGGACATCGTCGGCCGCGTGCGGGCGCTGATCAAGCCCGGCGACACCGTGCTGGTGATCCTGGATTCCGACCACAGCCGCCGCCACGTGCGGGCGGAGCTGGAAGCCTATCACCCGCTGGTCTCCGTGGGTTCCTACATCGTCGCGACCGACGGCATCATGCGCGAGGTCTACGACACGCCGCGCGGCAAGCCGGACTGGCTGACCGACAATCCCGCCACCGCGGCGCGGGAGTTCCTGGCCGAGCACCCGGATTTCGAGCTGTCGGTGCCGAAATGGATGTTCAACGAGAGTGATCTCGACAAGGTCATCACCGGGCATCCGGATGCATGGCTGAAGCGCGTGCGCTGATCCTGCGCGGCCGCAGCCGCGGCCTGTGGGTGATGCTGGCGGAAAGATACGGGTCCGGCGATTGTCCCGAGTGCCGCGGCTCGGGCAATATCGCGATTCCGGGCGGGGTCCTGCCGATCCGCCGTGCGGTCGCAACTGGCGCTAATATGGAGCGTGGCGAAGAATGAAGGCTGTCATACTTGCAGGTGGCTTCGGCACGCGCCTGTCCGAAGAAACCGACCTGCGGCCCAAGCCGATGGTGGAAATCGGTGGCCGGCCGATCATCTGGCATATCATGAGCATCATGGCCCATCACGGGCTGAAGGATTTCTATGTCGCCCTGGGCTACAAGGGCGATTACATCAAGCGCTACTTCCTTGAGCAGTACAACGTCTCGTCGGACATCACGATCGATCTCGGGACCGGGGCGACGGAGGTCATCTCGCCGTCGCCGATCGACTGGCGGGTGCACCTGATCGAGACCGGGCAGGCCACGCTGACGGGCGGGCGCATCAAGCGCCTGCAGCCGCAGATCGGCGACGCGACGTTCATGGTGACGTATGGCGACGGGGTCAGCGACGTGCCGCTGGACCGGGTGATCGCGCACCATCGGCGCAGCGGCAAGCTCGCGACCGTGACGGCGGTGCGGCCGCCGGCACGCTTCGGCGGCCTCATCCTCAACGACGAGGAGACGGCGGTGGACCGGTTCGGCGAGAAATCCCAGGTCGATGCCGGCTGGATCAATGGCGGGTTCATCGTGCTGGAGCCGGGCATCTTCGACTACCTGAAGGGCGACTCGTCGGTGCTGGAGGTCGACCTGCTGGAGCGCCTGGCCGCCGAGGGGCAACTGGCGGCGTACTGCCATCACGGCTTCTGGCAGTGCATGGATACGTTGAGGGAAAAGCGGATGCTGGAGCAGTTGTGGGACAGCGGCAATCCGCCGTGGCGGGTGTGGTAGGCCGATGACGTCGTTCTCTGGAAATCCCGATTTCTGGCGCTACCGCCCGACGCTGGTGACCGGCGCCACCGGGCTGCTGGGCAACTGGATCGTGCGCGCGCTGGTGGAGCTGAAGGCTGACGTGGTCTGCCTGGTGCGCGACTGGGTGCCGCAGAGCGAGTTGGTGCGCTCCGGCACGCTGGACCAGGTGAAGGTGGTGCGCGGCGACGTGCGCGACGCGGCGGTGGTGACGCGCGTGCTGGCGGAATACGAAGTCGACACGGTGCTGCATTTGGCCGCCCAGACCATCGTGGGCACCGCCAACCGCAGCCCGACGGATACCCTCGAGGTCAACATCGCCGGCACCTGGGTGCTGCTCGAAGCGGTGCGCCAGCTGGGTTCCGTGAAGCAGGTGGTGCTGGCCTCCTCCGACAAGGCCTACGGCGACCAGGAGGTGCTGCCCTATACCGAGGACATGCCGTTGCAGGGCATGCATGTCTATGACGTCAGCAAGTCCTGCGCGGACCTGATCGCGCAGGCCTATGCGAAATCCTACAAGACGCCGGTCGCGATCACCCGTTGCGGCAATTTCTATGGTGGCGGCGATCTCAACTGGAACCGGTTGGTGCCGGGGACGATCCGCTCGCTGCTGGATGGCAAGCGACCGCTGATCCGCTCCGACGGGACGCTGATCCGCGACTACGTGTATGCCGAGGACGCGGTGGGCGCCTATCTGCTGCTCGCCGAGAAGCTTGCGGAGAATCCGGAACTGCGTGGCGAGGCCTTCAACTTCTCCAACGAGAACCAGATCACCGTGCTCGACATGGTGGGGCGGATCACCAGGCTGATGGGGCTCGACATCGAGCCGGACGTCCGCAACGAGGCCTCGAACGAGATTCTGCATCAGTATCTGAGCGCCGAGAAGGCGCGGCGCCTGCTCGACTGGTCGCCGCGCTTCACGACCGAGGAAGGGCTGACGCGAACGATCGACTGGTACCGAAGCTTCTTGACTGCGAGCGTGTGATGACAAAACCCTCTCCGACATGCCGTTCCTGCGGGCATGTGCCGCTGTCCCCGATCCTGTCGCTCGGCGAGACGCCGCTGGCCAACGCGCTGCTGAGCCGCGCGCAGCTCGCCACGACCGAGCCGCGCTTCCCGCTCGATCTCGCGTTCTGCCCCGAATGCACGCTGGTGCAGATTACGCAATCCGTGCCGCCGGAGATGATGTTCCGGGAATACATGTATTTCTCGTCGTTCTCCGACACGATGCTGGAGCACGCGCGGACGATCGCCGAGCGGATGATCGCCGAGCGCAAGCTGGGTCCCGGGTCGCTGGTGATCGAGATCGCCAGCAATGACGGCTATCTGCTGAAGAACTACCTGCAGCACGGCGTGCCTGTGCTGGGCGTGGAGCCCGCGAGCAACATCGCCAAGGTGGCACGCGAGCAGCACGGCATCGACACCATCGAGGAGTTCTTCGGCACCGAAATCGCCCGGAGCCTGGCGACGGAAGGCCGGCAGGCGGATGTGCTGCACGCCAACAACGTGCTGGCGCATGTGCCGGACCTGAACGGCTTCATCGGCGGCATCGCGACCGTGTTGAAGCTGAATGGCATCGCGGTGATCGAGGTGCCGTTCCTGCTCGACATGTTCGACAAGCTTGAGTTCGACACGATCTACCATGAGCATCTGTGCTATTTCTCGCTGACCGCGCTGGATGCGCTGTTCCGCCGGCACGGCCTGTCCGTCGTCGATGTCGAGCGGCACAAGATCCACGGCGGCAGCCTTCGCCTGTTCGCAGCAAAGGCCGCGTCCGGCCAGGCAGCATCGCCGGCGGTCGCCGCCCTGCTGGCGGAGGAGGCGGCGTGGCATGTGCGCGACTACAAGCGCTACCAGGATTTCGGTGCGCGTGTGGGGGTGCTGAAGGCGGACCTCGTCGGATTGCTCACGCGGCTGAAGGGTGAAGGCAAGACGGTCGCCGCCTATGGCGCCTCGGCCAAGGGTGCGACGTTGCTGAACACCTTCGGCATCGGCAGCCAGTTCCTCGACTACATCGTCGACCGCAGCACGGTGAAACAGGGACATTTCGCGCCGGGCACACATCTGGAGATCCTGTCGCCTGACGTGCTGGCGCGCCGCAAGCCCGACTATCTGCTGCTGCTGGCCTGGAATTTCGCGGACGAGATCCTGCGGCAGCAGAACGCCTATCGCGAGGCCGGTGGCAGGTTCATCATTCCCATTCCGACCGTCGCCGTCGTCTGACCGGGCCCGGAAGGATGCGCGCCGCGCCATGAACTTCACAGAGACACCGCTGCCGGGCGCGTTCGTGGTTGCGCTTGCCCCGATCGCGGACGAGCGCGGGTCGTTCGCACGCACTTACTGCCGCCGCACCTTCGCGGCGCACGGCATCGACTTGCCGGTGGCGCAATGCAACCGCTCGCACAACGCCCGCCGCCGCACGCTACGCGGCATGCATTTCCAGCGCGCGCCATACGAGGAGGCGAAGCTGGTGCGGTGCTCGCGCGGCGCGCTGTGGGACGTGATCATCGATCTGCGGCAGGACTCGCCGACGCGCGGGCGCTGGTTCGGGGTCGAGCTGAGCGAGCGCAACGACACGTCGCTGTACGTGCCGGCGGGATTTGCGCACGGCTTCCAGACGCTCGCCGACGATACCGTGGTCGAATACACGATGTCGGCGTTCTACGAACCGGGTGCCGCGTCCGGCGTGCGCTGGAACGACCCGGCCTTCGGCATCACCTGGCCGGTCGCCGACCCGATCCTGTCGGACCGCGACCGGCGCTATGAGGACTGGTGCCCATGAAGCGTGTCCTGCTGACCGGCGCGAGCGGGTTCATCGGCCGCGCCTGCGTGGCGCCATTGTTGGCACGCGGATACGAGATCCACACCATCGCGCGCACGCCTGCGAACGTGCCGGGAGGTGTCATCGCGCATCGCGGCGATCTGCTGGACCGGTACACGATGCGCAAGATCGTGGCCGAGATCGCGCCGAGCCATCTGCTGCACGCGGCATGGGACGTGTCGCATGCGGGCTACTGGACATCGCCCGACAACCTGACCTGGCTGTCCGCCAGCATCGATCTGCTGAAAGCCTTCGTGGCGGCGGGCGGGAAGCGGGCGGTTGGTGTAGGCAGTTGCGCGGAATACGAGTGGGAGCATACCCCGGCGCCGGGCGGCGGCACGCGCATCGCCCCCGTGACCCCGTATGGCGGCGCCAAGCTGGCGCTGTGCGACGCCTTCGTGGCCGCGCAAGGCATGGGACTGGATACGGCCTGGGGGCGGGTATTCTATCCCTACGGGCCGGGCGAGCGCAGCGGCCGGCTGCTACCTTCGGTGATCGCAGCGCTGCAGGAAGGCAGGAGCTTCGACTGCTCCGAGGGTCTGCAGGTCCGCGATTTCATCCATGTCGACGATGTCGGCGCGGCGTTCGCGCAGCTGCTGGATGGGACGGTGACCGGAGCAGTCGATATCGGGACCGGCAAGGGCGTCGCCCTGCGCGACGTGTTGGGCGAGGTGATCGCCCGGCTGGGCCATGGCGAGCTGGTCCGCTTCGGCGCCTTGCCGACCCGCCAGACCGAGCCGCCGACGCTGGTCGCCAATCCGCTGCGGTTGGTCGAGGAGGTCGGCTTCACGCCGTCCATCGCATTGACTGACGGGATCTGCGGGATGATCGCGCAGGCGCCGACGGCCCGCTCGGCGCAGCTGGGCGGCGCCGGCGAGCCTGACCTGGTGGCCGAGATCGACGCCGAGATCGCCAGGGCCGCGCCGATCTATCACCCGTCGGAATTCTGGGTGATGCTGCAGCAGCGCAATCGCGAGCAGGTTCGCCACGATGCGCTGCTGCGCTTCAAGCGGACAATCAACAACAACTATTTCAACTGGCTGCCGGGAGATTATCGCGACAACCAGATGCGCAACCTCATGCGCTTCTGGATGGAGTACCAGAGCAACGTGCCGCTTGCCGCCGTGGCGGGGTCGAGCACGGCGGATCTGTGGTCGGGCGTCGAGTCCTTCGGCGGCGACAACCCCTTCGCCAATCCGCATTACCGTTCGTTCTATGCGCTGTTCGTCGGCCTGCTGTGGCATTTCGCGTCCTGTCACGACCCGATCCGGCTGTTCGAGCGGATCGAGGAACCGACGCTTGGCGCACCCTTGCCCGTGTACGCGGACGGCAAGCTGATTTCCCAGGACCTCGCCAACTCCATTCATGAATGGTCACGGGTGCGCCAGATGGTGCAGGGGCTTCCATTGCCCAGGGTTCCACGGGTGATGGAACTCGGGGCGGGGTATGGAAGGCTGGCCTATGTGTTCGCGAAGGCGGCGCCGTGCAAATACGTGATCGTCGATATCGCGCCGGCGCTTGCGGTGGCGCAATGGTACCTGACCGAGGCGCTGCCGGGCCGGACATTCTTCAAATTCCGTCACTTCGACAGCTATGCCGACATCATGGACGAGTTCGAGGCCGCGGATATCTGCTTCCTGTCGGCCAACCAGCTTGAGCTGCTGCCCGACGACGTGATCGACATCTCGGTATCGATCAGCAGCCTGCATGAGATGCGGCGCGACCAGATCGCGCATTTCAAGACGCTGATCGAGGCGAAGACGCGGTTCGCCGTCTATTTCAAGCAGTGGAACCTCTGGAAGAACCCGGTGGACCAGATCGTGGTGCGGCGCGAAGATTTCCTGTTGGGCGGCAGCTGGCGTCTGGTGATGGACAGTCTGCACGCGGTGCATGACGCGTTCTGCGAGCTTGGGTTCATCAACGACAACCACTCGGGACCGCAAGGGCCGTTGCAGAGCCTCAGGACGCTGCTCTCGAACGACAGGGGCGTAGATTGACAAGCCTGGCCGTTCCCGCGCGGGCGGCAACCGTCGACGACGATCGCGTTTCTCGAAGACCGGAGGCAGCTTGCGCCGCAGCATGACGATACCCGTGTCCCTGACGCCCGCCTGCCTCGCATCGCTGCGCCCGGTGGCGCAGTTGGCGTGGCGGCTGGCGACCTTGCAGCTGCGCGATCGCTATGTCTCGACCATGTTCGGTGGGCTATGGGCCGTGTTGCAGCCCGCGGCACTGATCGCGGTCTACTGGTTCGTCTTCTCCTACGGCCTGCGGCTGCCCACCCCCGCCAGCGGCGTGCCGTTCTTCCTGGTGCTGATCGTCGGCCTCAGTGTCTGGTTCTTCGTCTCGGACGCGCTGACCGGCGGATCGAACGCGATCATCAGCAACAGCTACATGGTCAAGAAGATCGCATTCCCCGTCGCCATCCTGCCGATTGTCCCGGTTCTGACCGGACTCATGATCCACGGCGCGATGCTTGGCCTGATCGCCGTGATCCTGGTGCTGAACGGGTTCTGGCCGGACTGGAGCTGGCTGCTGCTCGGCTATTACGGCGTGGCCCTGATCTGCTTCCTGACCGGGTGGTCCTTGCTGCTGTCGGCGTTGTCGGTGTTCCAGCGCGACCTCGCGCAGATGCTGGGGATCCTGCTGCAGATATGGTTCTGGCTGACCCCGATCGTGTGGTCGCCGGACCTGTTTCCGGCGTCGGTCGGGCGCTGGCTGGGGCTCAATCCGCTCTATTACATCGTCATGGGCTATCGGCAGGCGCTGCTGCCGGGCAGCGAGTTCGCGCCGGACCTGCTGTCGGGCGTGGTATTCTGGGCCGCCACCGCGGGGTTGTTGGCGCTCGGCGTGAAGGTGTTCAACGGTCTGCGGACCGAATTCGCGGATTTCCTGTGAGCACGCCCGCAACATCCGCGGCCGGCGCCGCGATGGTCGCTGTCCCTGAGCCGGCTGTGGTGGATGACAGCGAGGTGTCGGTGCGCCTCGTCGGGATCTCGAAGAAATACCGCTTGTACAAATCGCGGGCGGAGCGGTTCTACGAGATGCTGCATCCGCTGAAGCGCAAATATCATCGCGAGCACTGGTCTCTGCGTGACATCAACCTGACGATCCGGCGAGGAACGACGGTCGGCATCGTCGGGCGCAACGGCTCGGGCAAATCGACGCTGCTGCAGATCATCTGCTCGGTGATCCATGCCACCACCGGCACCTGCGAGGTGCGCGGGCGCGTCGCCGCCCTGCTGGAGCTGGGCGCGGGTTTCAACCCGGAATTGACCGGACGCGAGAACGCAGTGACCAACGGCCTCATCATGGGCCTCAGCAGCCGCGAGATCGAGCAGCGGATCGAGGATATCCGGGTGTTCGCGGATATTGGCGAATATTTCGACCAGCCGGTGAAGACCTATTCGTCCGGCATGTTCATGCGCGTGGCCTTCGCGACCGCCGTGCACGTGGATCCCGACATCCTGATCATCGACGAGGCCATGGCGGTCGGCGATGTCAGCTTCCAGGAGAAGTGCTTCCGCAAGATCCGCGAGTTCAAAAGCCGTGGCACGACGATCCTGTACGTGACGCACGATCGCGCGTCGGTGACGTATTTCTGCGACGAAGCGGTGCTGCTCCACGATGGGGAGTTGATCGAGGTCGGCGCGCCGCAGCGGATTATCGACCTGTATTCGGAGATCCTCACCACCGGCAGGCTGGTGGGGCAGGCGGTCGCAGACGTACCCGGCGCGGCCCTGCCGGCGCCCGGGGCGCCCGCACGCACGTACCGGCCGGGATCTGACGTGACGGCTCCGGAAGTGGCCGCCTTCCTGGACGCCACCGGGTCCGAGGACCGTTGCGCCGCAAACCCGTTGTACAATGCCAACGAATACCGCTTCGGCAATGGCGGCGCGGGCATCATCGATTTCCTTGTGGTCGAGCGCGAACGCATCAATCCCGCGCATGTGCGCTCCGGCGACACTGTCGATATCTACCTGAAGATCCGCTTCGACCGCGACTACGTCGCGCCGCTGGTGGGCTTCACCATCACCAACGCCCAGGGCGTGGTCATCTTCGGCACCCACTCGCAGTGGCTGCACGGCGCCGCGCCCCCGGCCGCGGCGGGCGACGTGCGCTGCTACCGCTTTCGCGTGCGTCTCACGCTGAGCGTCGGCCCCTGCTTCATCGAGGTCGCCGTGGCCAGCGCACAAGGTGACGTTTCCGACGTGCGGTCGAAGATGATCCTGATCGAAGTTCTGCGCGACCAGATGATGATCGGCCTGGTCAATCTCGGCCCAACATTCGAGCCGATGACCTGACGGCCCCGGCTGCCCAGGGCGGCTAGTACCGGCGGCTACAGCACCATCTGCGTCTGTGTGACCTTGGCGACCAGCCGGCCATCGGCGGTGGAGATGCGCGTCTCCCAGACCTGCGTGCGCCGGCCGCGGTGAAGCGGCACCGTCTCGCCGGTCAGCGTGGTGCCCACCGGCGCCGGGGCGATGAAATTGGTCTTGCTCTCCAACGTGGCCGTCGCCTTGCCGTCCGGCAGGTTGATGATCGTCGCCACCGCCCCCAGCGTGTCCGCAAAGGCCATCAGCGCGCCGCCATGGATGGTGTCGTTGCCGTTGGACATGTCCGGGCGCACCTGCATCTCGGCCACCAGCCGCTCCGCTGTGGCCTCGATGAAGGTGATGCCGAGGAATTTCGGGAACGCCGGCAGCCGGGTCTGCAGGCGCTGCATCAGGTCCATGCCGTCTCTCCTTCGGAAATAGCCATCTTGTCCCGGGGTGGCCGTGGCACCAAGCCCCCGGCGATGGAGGTTGGGCTTGGCGGAAATTTGTTGTCGCCCGTCCCCTTGTGGCGGCAGAGTCATCGCCGACCTCCTCCGCAGGCACGAACAGTACAAAGAGTCGGGAGCGGTATCGCGATGATCAGCCTCGATATCAACGGCCGCGTGCATCAGGTTGATGCGGATCCTGATACGCCTCTGCTGTGGGTCCTGCGCGAATGGCTCGGCATGACCGGCACGAAATTCGGATGCGGCATTGCACAATGCGGCGCCTGTTCGGTGCTTCTGGACGGCCAGGTCATGCGTTCATGCTCGGTGCCCGCCGGCTCGGTGGGCACGGCGAAGATCACCACCATCGAGGGTCTGTCGCCGGACGGCAGCCACCCGGTCCAGCAAGCCTGGCTGCAGCACGATGTGCCGCAATGCGGCTATTGCCAGTCCGGCCAGATCATGGCCGCCGTCGCGCTGCTGCAGGAGAAGCCGAAGCCCACCGATGCCGACATCGACGAGGCGATGTCGAACATCTGCCGCTGCGGCACCTACAACCGCATCCGGGCCGCCATCCACACCGCCGCCGGCAACGGCCAGGGATAGGGCATCGCCATGAGCAGCACCATGCAGATGAACCGGCGCCGCTTCGTCGTCTCGGCATCCGCGGCGGGGGGCGGTCTCGCGCTGGGCTGGTTGGTGCCCTGGGGCGCAAGCCCGGCCATGGCGCAGGACGTGATGCACACGACGGCGCCCACCGGCGGCGGGGCCGAGGTGGGCGTCTGGACAGTCATCGCGCCCGACGACACCGTCACCGTCCGCATCGCCCGGTCGGAAATGGGGCAGGGGACGTTGACCGGCCTCGCCCAGCTCGTTGCCGACGAGCTCGATGCCGACTGGAGCAAGGTGCGCGCCGAATACGTCGCCCCGGAGGTCAACCTCGCCAACAAGCGGGTCTGGGGCGACATGTCGACCGGCGGCAGCCGCGGAATCCGCGCTTCCGTCGATTACGTGCGCAAGGGCGGGGCCACCGCGCGGGCCATGCTGATCGCCGCCGCGGCGCAGCGCTGGGGCGTGCCGGCGGGCGAATGCACCGCGGCGGACAGCGTCGTCACCCACACGCCGTCAGGCCGCAAACTTCGCTATGGCGAGCTGGCGGCGGCCGCGGCACAGCTTCCGCCGCCGGCCGATGTCGCGGTGAAGAAGCCCGCTGAGTGGAAGATCATCGGCAAGGGCGTGAAGCGCCTGGACACCGCCGACAAGCTGACGGGCAAGCAGGTCTTCGCCATCGACGTGATGCTGCCGGACATGCTGAGCGCGGCCATCGCGCAATGTCCGGTGTTCGGCGGCAAGCTGGTCCGCTTCGACGCCGACAAGGTCAAGGGAATGCCGGGCGTCCGCCAGGTCGTCACCGTCGACGAAGCGACCGTCGCGGTGGTCGCCGACAAATGGTGGCAGGCGAAGACGGCGCTGGCGGCGTTGTCCATTACCTGGGACGAAGGCCCGAACGCCAAGGTCTCCAGCGCCTCGATCGCGAGCTTCCTGCAGGAAGGGCTCGACGCCAAGGACGCCGCGCTCGGCCAGCGAAAAGGCGATGTGGCGGCGGCGCTGGCGGGCGCCGCGAAGACGGTCGAGGCGGTGTACGGCACGCCGTTCCTCAGCCATGCCACGATGGAGCCGATGAACTGCACGGCGCGGTTCACCGGCGACAAGGTCGAGATCTGGGTGCCGACGCAGAATGGCGACGCGTCACTGGCCGCGGCGGCGGAGGCGGCGGGGCTGCCGTTGTCGGCGGTGAAGGTGAACAAGCTGCATCTCGGCGGCGGGTTCGGCCGGCGCGGGCAGCAGGATTACGTGCGCCAGGCGGTGCTCATCGCCAAGCAGGTGCCCGGCCGCCCGGTCAAGCTGATCTGGTCGCGCGAAGAAGACACGCAGCACGATTTCTACCGGCCGGTCACGCAATGCAAGCTGACCGGCGGCCTGGATGCCGATGGCAACCTGGTCGCGCTGCATCTGCGCCTCTCCGGCCAGTCCATCCTGGCCTATCTCGCGCCCTCGCGCATGGTGGACGGCATCGACAAGAACATGTTCCAGGGCCTGCTCGAGGGGGAGCTGGGCTACATGGCCGTGCCGAATCTCCTGGTGGATCATGCCGTGCGCAACACGCATGTTCCCGTCGGCTTCTGGCGCGGCGTGAACGCGAACCAGAACGCCATCTATCTTGAGTGCTTCATCGACGAGCTGGCCCATGCCGCCGGCAAGGACCCGCTGGCGTTCCGCCGGTCGATCATGGGCCGGAATCCGAAGCACCTCGCCGTGCTGAACGCGGTGGCGGAAAAGGCGGGGTGGGGCACGCCGTTGCCTGCTGGCGTGCATCGCGGCATCTGCCAGTTCAACAGCTATGGCAGCTACACCGCCGCGGTCGCCGAGGTGTCGGTGTCCGATCAGGGTGCGTTGAAGATCCACCGCATGGTCGCGGCCACGGATTGTGGCCACGCGGTCAATCCCGCGCTGATCGCTGCCCAGGTGGAGGGCTCGTTCGGCTTCGGCCTCGGCCCCTTGCTCTACAGCGAGTGCACGATCGAGAACGGCCGTGTCGTGGAGGGCAATTTCGACACCTACCAAGTGGCGCGGATGGCGGACATGCCGCAGGTCGAAACCGTCGTCATGCCGTCCGGCGGGTTCTGGGGCGGCGTCGGCGAACCGACCATCGCCGTGGTCGGGCCGGCCGTGCTGAATGCCATCTTCGCTGCCACGGGCAAGCGAATCCGCACGCTGCCGCTGACGCATCACGACCTGAAGCGTACATGATCCGCTGGCGGGTTGTCCTGCTGCTGGCTGCCTGCGCCGCCGCCGCATCCGTAGGGGCGCGCGCCGAGGAGCCGCCGCTGGGGGCGACCAACTGTTCCGGCTGCCACGCGACCACCAACGCCTCGCTGACATCGGTGCCGCCGATTGTCGGACGGAATGCCGACGAGCTGGTGAAGATACTGGAAGCCTATCGCAGCGGGGAGCTTCCGGCGACCGTGATGGACCGGCTGATGAAGGGGTTCTCGCACGACGAAATCCGGGCGATCGCGATATGGTACGCGGGACGCCAATAAGGCACGCCAGCAACAGCGGGCGCCGGCGCGTGCTTGCCGGCACGGCGGCACTGCTGGCATTGCCGTTCCTGTCGTGCGGCGCGCGGGCCCAGGCCGCGGCGCAGGTGGTGGTGATCGGCGGCGGCTTCGGCGGTGCCAGTGTGGCGCGCGCGCTGCGCCGGGCGGATCCGCGCATCGCCGTCACGCTGGTCGAGCCGAACCCGGTGTTCACGGCCTGCCCGTTCAGCAATGTCGTCATCGCCGGGCTGCGCGACATTGGCGCCCAGCGCTTCGGCTATCAGGCCGTCGCCGCAACGGGCGTCGAGGTGGTGCAGCAGGCGGCGACGGCAGTGGACCCGGCGGCGCGCCGCGTGACATTGGGCAACGGCACGACCCTTTCGTACGACCGTCTGGTGATGTCGCCGGGCATCGACATCAACTGGAACGGGCTGCCCGGCTATGGCGAGCAGGCCGCCGAACGCATGCCGCATGCCTGGAAGGCGGGCGCGCAGACGCTGCTGCTGCGCCGCCAGCTCGAGGCGATGCCGGATGGCGGCGTCGTGGTGATGTCCGCGCCCGAGAATCCGTTTCGTTGCCCGCCTGGGCCGTACGAGCGGGCGAGCCTGATCGCCTGGTACCTGAAAACCCAGAAGCCGCGCTCCAAGCTGATCCTGCTGGATGCGAAGGACGTGTTCTCGAAGCAAAAGCTGTTCATGGCCGCCTGGGCGGAGCTGTATCCGGGGATGCTGGAATGGGTGTCGCTGTCCGATGGCGGCAAGGTCAACCGCGTCGATCCCGAGACCAACACGTTCGAGACCGATTTCGGGTCGCACAAGGCCGACGTCGCCAATGTCATCCCGCCGCAGCAGGCCGGGCGGATCGCGATGCTGGCCGGGGTGGCCGACCGCACGGGCTGGTGCCCGGTGGATGCCGTGACCTTCGAATCGCGGCTGCAGCCGGGCATCCATGTCATCGGCGATGCCGCCATCGCCGGCGCCATGCCGAAATCGGCCTTCGCCGCCGACGCCCAGGCGAAGATCTGTGCGCTGGCGGTGGCACGGTTGCTGGGCGGGGGCGTGCCGTCCGAGCCGCGGCTGATCAACACCTGCTATAGCCTCGTCGCGCCGGGCTACGGCATTTCGATCGCCGGCGTGTATCGCCCGGTGAACGGGCAGTTGACCGATATCGACGGAGCCGGCGGCACCAGCCCGCTCAACGCGCCGGCGCATGAGCGGGCCCTGGAGGCGGAATACGCCGATGCCTGGTTCAAGACGATCACGACCGAAATCTTCGGCTAGAGCAATATCGGCGCAGATGGAATCGCGCAGCGATTCCATGCCGATGAAATTGCTCGCGAGATATGCGCTAGAGCATGTTCGTCTGAGACGGACATGCCCTAGCGGGGTGATGATGCTGGGCGGGGCGCTCGCCATCGGGTCCGCTGCGGCGGCGCCCGTGCCGTTGCTGGCCTATAACGTCGCGGGCGACGGCATTGCGGCCCCGCTGACTGGCCAGCCGGGCGATGCCGTGCGCGGCCGGCAGGTGGTGGCGAACCGGCAGGTCGGCATGTGCCTGCTGTGCCACATGGCCCCGATCCCCGAGGAGCGGTTCCAGGGCAATATCGGCCCCGACCTGCGCGGCGTGGGCAGCCGGCTGACGCCGGCGCAGATCCGGCTTCGGGTGGTCGATGCCGCGCGGCTGAACCCGGACACGGTGATGCCGTCCTATTACGTCGTCGCGGGGCGAAACCGGGTGGGCGGCGCCTGGGCCGGGCGGCCGGTGCTGGATGCCGGGCAGATCGAGGACGTGGTCGCCTTCCTGGCCACCCTGCGCGCGCCATGACCGCCGATGCGCTTGCGCTGGGCCGCCGGCGCTTCCTGGTGACTTCGGTGGGCGCCGCGGGGATCGCGCTCATGCCGGCGCCCTGGCGCCCGGCGAGCGCAACGCCGGTGGAGGTGGCGGCGTTGATCAAGGATCTCGCCAGCGGGGCGCCGCTGCAACCCGGGAGGGTGAAGCTCGACTTGCCGTTGCTGGTAGAGAACGGAAATTCCGTGACCATGACCGTGGGTGTCGCCGAGGTGCTGCCGCCGGCGGAGCGGGTGCTGAGCCTGCATGTCTTCGCCGAGGGAAACCCGCTGCCGAATGTCGCGCATTTCCATTTCGGCCCGCGCAGCGGCCGGCCGCGCGTGTCCACCCGCATCCGCCTGGCGACGTCGCAGACGGTCATTGCGGTGGCGAAGCTGGCGGACGGATCGTGCTGGACCGACAGCGTCGAGCTGCTGGTCACCCTGGCCGCATGCCTGGAATAGGAGAGGGGGCATGGCGCGCACGCTGATCAATGTGCCCAGGCAGGTGAAGCGGGGCGAGGTCTTCGACATCAAGGTGCTGATCGCGCACCCCATGGAAAGCGGCCAGCGCCGCGACAACCTGGGCCGGATCATCCCGCGCGACATCATCAACAGCTTCGTCTGCACCTATAGCGGCGAGGAGGTGTTCCGCGCCGAGCTGTTCCCAGCGATCGCCGCGAACCCGTTCCTGTCCTTCTCGGCAGTGGCCGTGGATAGCGGCACGATCGAGCTGCGCTGGACCGACGACCACGGCAGCGTGCAGTCGGAAAGCGTGGCCATCACTGTCGAATGACCCGGGCTGGCATCCTGGCCGTGGTCGCGTTGCTGCTGCCGCTGGGCGCGCACGCGCAGGACAAGCGCTCCGGCTACGAGGATGCCAGTCCCGAGACCCGCGCCATGCAGGACGACGACACCGCCAATCCCGGCTTCCTGTGGGTGCAGCAGGGCGAGGCGATGTGGCGCGAGCGGGTGGGCAGCGCGGGCCGGAGCTGTGCGGAATGCCACGGCGCCGCGTCGTCCCTGCGGGGCGTGGCGGCGCGCTATCCCGCCTATGACGCCCGGCTCGGCCGTCCGCTGACACTGGAGCAGCGGATCAACCAGTGCCGCACCGAACGGCAGGGTGCGCCGGCACTGGTGCAGGAGAGCGACGCGCTGCTGGCGATCACGGCCTTCGTGGGGTTGCAGTCCCGCGGTTTGCCGGTGGCGGTGGTGGCCGACGGCCCGGTGCGCCCGTTCTTCGAGGTCGGGCGCGAGATCTACATGACGCGCCAAGGGCAGCTCAACCTGGCCTGCAGCCAGTGTCACGACGCGCTTGCAGGGAAGCTGCTCGCCGGCAGCCCCATCCCCCAGGGGCAGGCCAACGGCTATCCGCTGTACCGGCTGGAATGGCAGGGCATGGGCTCGCTGTTCCGGCGCATCCGCAACTGCATGGTGGGTGTCCGCGCCGAGCCGTTCGCACCGGACGCGCCGGAGCTGGTTGATCTTGAGCTTTATCTCGCCTGGCGCGCGAACGGGCTGAATGTCGAAACGCCCGCGGTGCGGCCCTGACCTACGGCATCGGAGCGGTGCCGGCCCTGGCGCCAAGGCCCGCGAAGCCGCGGCCCAGCGCGATGGCCGGCTGTTCCACGAATCGATGCATCACTGCGGCGGCTGCCAGCGCCACGGGCACCACCAACGCCAGCACGAGGCCAACGGGCAGCAGGTCGTGCAACGTGTGGGTGAGGACCATCAGCACCGGGATGTGCAGGAGGTACAGGCTGTAGGAGACGCGGCCAAGCCAGACCAGCGGCGGCGCCTCCAGCCATGCGCGCGCGGTGGTGGCACTGGTCGCGAGCACGATCAGCAGGGTCGCGCCGGGCGTGCAGACGAGATCGCGCGACGGCATCAGCAGCGCCAGGGCGGCAATCCACAGGGCGGCGCGGCGGCGAGGCGAGAGGCGCGCCGCCGTGGTCAGCACCGCCGCATGCCGGGCGACCAGGATGCCGGCCAGGAAGCAATTGGCGAAATGCAGCGTGGTCAGCACGGCCGCGACGACGGTCTCCCCATGAAATGGGATCATCGGCAGGCCACTCCGCCACATCGTGAGATCGACTGCGAACTGGAATGCCAGCATGCAGGGCACCAGGATCCGCACCGGCGCCCGGCCGATCAGGAACAGCAACGGAAACAGCAGCGACAGCCGCATTTCGTAGACCAGGCTCCACATCACCGGATTGAGCCTGGTCGACCCGGCGTCGCCGAGCATGAGCAGGTGCCGCAGGATGGATATGCCGTCCGGCGCGATGCCCCAGGGATCGCTGTTGAACCATGGGCTCAGCGCCGGAATGGGCTGCGGCGCGACCACCAGATAGAGCGCGGCCGACAGCAGGATGGACGCCGCAAAGGGCAGCCAGATGCGGCAGAAACGCCGGGCGTAATAGGCGATGTAGCCATGGCCGATGTCGCGCGTGAATCCCAGCGCCAGCACATAGCCGCTGAGCACGAAGAAGAAGATCACGGCCGGGCGCCCGCCGAAGATCGGCCGCAGCGGGGTAGCGGCGAGGACGCCTCGTATGGCTGCGGCCGTCGGCAGGTCGAGCGACAGCCAGCAATGATACAGCACCACCACGAGGGCGGCGATTCCGCGCAGGGAGTCCAGTGCCTTGATGCGCATGAACCGGCCCCTCCGCGGCGCCGCATCGAGTCGCCGGGAAAGCGTACGCCGTCAGGAACCGTTGCGTAAGCGGCGCAGTCGGTCAGGCTGCGGCAAGAACCTCGATCGCCACCGCGGTGACGTTGTCGCGCACGTTATGCGCGAGCGCGGCGTCAACCAGCCGCTCGCTGGGTTCGGCCTCGGCCGGGGTTGCCAGCAGGTGGGCGATCTCGGCCTCATCGAGCGTCTTGCACAGCCCGTCGCTGCACAGCAGGAAGCGGTCGCCGGGCGTCAGCCGGCTGGTGACCTTGTCCAGTTCCGCGATGTCGGACTCAGCGCCGACCGCACGGGTGATGACGTTGGCGCGCGGATGGTTCTCGGCGTCGGCGGCCGAGATGGCGCCGGCATCGACCAGTTCCTGCACTAGGCTGTGGTCCTTGGTGATCTGCATCATCTGGCCGTTGCGCAGCAGATAGCCGCGCGAATCGCCCGCCCACAGGCAGGCGAAATGGTCGTCCCGCGCAATCAGGATGACAACGGTCGAGGCGCTGATGTCGCGCGCGTCCCCGCTGGCTGCGGCGTCGCGCAGGGCTGCATGGGTTGCCTGCATGCGGTTGCGCACTTCCGCCAGGATCTCCCCGGCCGACAGGCCAACGGGGATCCCCTCCAGCGCGTCCACGATCATGCGCGAGGCGACCTCGCCGCGCGCATGGCCGCCGGCACCGTCCGCCACGGCCCACAGCCCGAGATCCGGGCGGTTCACGTAGGCGTCTTCGTTGTGCGTTCGCACGGTGCCCACATGTGTCGTGGCCCAGGAACGGAACCGATCCATGGTCATGACGCCTCCACGCATCCGTTGTGCGCCGGGTTGCCGTCAGGATCCCGGATCATGGTCGCGAACTGCGCGGGATCCGGCAAACCGCGCAGGCGGAGACTTGATGGTGGCACGAATGGGGAGCCGGCCGTCCACCACAACGCCGAATTGCTTTGGGACCCCGGCGCCAGGCCATCGGGCAGCGGTGCCGCGTCGAGGCGCGCGGTCAGCTCTTCCGGGGCGATGACATGCTCCAGCGCATCGAGCCCGGCCTGCTCGGCGGCATCCAGCCACAAGGTGCCCCGGCCGGCCAGATCGTGCGCCGAGGCGCCAGGGGCCAGCAGCGCCAGCGTCAGCGGGAAATGCCGTCCGGCGCGATCGATGCTGGGCATCCACAGGCCCAGCACGGCGAGGTCCCCGCAACTGCCGCCGGGCAGGGCGAAGCGCCAGATCGGCGCCTCCATCCAGGAGGGCAGCCAGTCCTCGCCCAGCGCCGCGCGGCTGGCAGCGATGGCGGCCTGCAGCCAGTCGTCCCAGGGGTCGGTGAAGCTGCGCGGCAGGCCGGCGCGCACGAAATCGCCGCGCGCCGGCAACTTGCCGTAGAAGCCGCAGAGCCCGACCGGGTTGCTGGCTACAGGTTCGGGCACCGGAAATCCTGCAGCATGCCGGGAATGAACGGGTTGAACACCGATCCCACGCGGATGTCGAACTCCGCCTCCCGCTCGCCCTGCTTGAACGCCAGCGTGAAGCGTTCCGGGCTGGGGCCCGGGCGCAGCGTGCCCTGGCCGAACAGCCGGAACAGCGCCCAGGGGCCGGAGGCCTGCAGCACCGGCGCGCTGCCGGTCGGCGGTGGGTCGAACACCAGGCGGACATTGTTCATGCCGTTCGGTCCGGGCCAGGTGATCTGCGTCGAGCGCGTCGGGCCGTTGGCGTAGGAGACGGTGACTCCGTCCATGTCGAGCGTCACCTGCCGCGCACCGTTGTCCAGGCGCACCGGGGTGATGTCGAACCGCACCGAGGGCGCGGTACCGCCGCTGGCGAAGAACAGGTCACGGATCACGGCCGCGCGCTGGAACTGGGCGAGGTCGCCCTGCGAGATGGGCGCCGGCACGCCGTCCACCGCCTTCGCCACCCACGTGCGCGGCGCCATGTCGACATAAGGCCGCAACTGCGTGTTGAAGAACCCGTCAAGCAGCCCGCCCGGCGCGAACAGCCGGGAGAAATCGCCCATCGGGATCTCGTTCTGCGCACCGGCCCGGAACGGGTAGCGGCCGTCGACCGCCTGCTTGCACAGCTGCGCCGGGCCGCCGCTGCCGTTGAATGCGGCCGCGGCCTGCTGCTTGGCGCCACCACCCCGCAAGGCGGTGCCGGCAACGGCGATCGTGCGCAGCCAGCGGGCCACCGGCATGGGTTGGCGGCCGGCTTCGGCCAGCAGCAGTTGCGCCGGGTCCTCGCCGGTGCCCACGGGCGGCGCGCCGCCGGATGCGGCCGAGGCCATCTTCTGCAGTTGCTGCTGCAGGTCGTTCATCAGCTTCAGCACGTTGTCGATCGGTGCGCCGGGACCACTGCCGAGGAAGTCGCGCACGGCCTGGTAGCGGTCGTCGATCTCCTTGCCCGGCGGCGGCGGCGGCGGGCCGGCATCGGCGCCGCCGACCAGGCTTTGCAGCCGCTGGGCGGCGCTGCTCGTGGCGGCCTGGGCCGCCGCCGTCGCTGCTGCCGCGGCAGCCTGGGCGGCGCCTTGTGCGCCGGGCGGCGGAGGCGGCGGCACCGACAGGGTGAGTTGCTTGGCGATACCGCCCAGCAGGTCGCGCATCGGCGATTGCGGTGAGGACAGGATGTACAAGTCCTGCACCGCCTGGGCGATGCTGCCGGATGGCTTGATGTTGAGGTCGTCCAGCAGCGCGTCCCACTGTGCGGCGTAGTCTTTCGTATAGAGGCCGATCACGTCGCGCTCGAGCCCGCGCAATTGCGGGCCGGCGGGGTCCAGCTCGGTCCGGGTGCCCAGCACCCAGCTCTCGGCAGCCACCTCCTTGGCGACGTTGGCCAGGGCCGGCAGCAGCACACGGTGGAAGCCCTCGACTGTGTAGAAGCCGGGGATCGGATCGGTGAGCGGCTTGCCCGAACCGCGGACGAACACGCGCGCGCCGGACGTGCCCGCAGCATCGCCGGGCCGCCACGGGGGGATACGCTGGGCGGCCGAGGACTGGCTGATGCGGGCATAGACACGCTGGGCCAACGGCACGCGGCTGAGCACGCGGCGCGCATCCTCGACCAGCGCGCCGTCCAGCGACACCGCCGGCAGCGGCTCGGCCAGAAGCGCGCCGAGATGCTGGGCGAGGTCGTCGCGCAACGGCGTCGCCGGAGCGCCGGGATAGCTGCGTTGCCAGTCCAGCGCCATCCAGGCGCGCACGAGGTCCTTATCGAGCGGCCCGGCGCCGCCGAGCATGAGATAGACGCGCGTGGCCTCGTACAGGAAGTCCGGCCGGTTCAACGCGCCGCGCATTTGCGCTTCCAGGCGCAGCACCAGCCGCGGCAACAGCACCCGCTCCAGCGCGTGGCGGTAGACGAGGCGCGATCCCGCCGACAATTTGTCCGCCTGCGACAGGCCGAGCCCGCCGGTCCGCGCATTGTCCTGTGCCTGGCGGGCGGCGCCGAAGGGCAGATCGCGCGCCTGGTCCAGCAGCGGCACGATCGGCGGCAGCTCGGCGTCGCGCACGGGATCGAGCGGCAGGCTGCTGGCGGTCTGCGTATAGGCGGTGATCGCCTTGTCGGCTTCGGCGATCGCCGCCTCGTTCGCGCTGCGGCTGTGCCACAGCGCGCCGCCGATGCCGAGCGTCGCCAGCGCCAGCAGGGCGAAGGCGCCGCTGCGCATCAGCACGCGCCGGCGTCTGGCGGCTGGCGGGGCGGAGACCAGCATGGCCTCGCCGAACACCACGTCTTTCAGCAGGCGCCCCAGGAAATAGCTGCGACCCTGTTCCGGGCGCAGGCTGGGCGCACGGCGCTGGTCCACGCCGAAGGCCCGGGCGAGCGCGCCGGTCAGCCGGTCGATCGGCGTGCCTTCCTGCGTGCCGGATGTCATGTACACGCCGCGCAGGAACGGCGCCGGATCGAGGCGCGAGCCGCCGAACGCCTCCTGCAGGAACTCCGCCAGCGGCTGCTCCAGGCTGGCGACCTGGGCGGGGAAGCCGGCGATCATCGCCCGGCGCTCCGGGCTGCGCTCGGCCTGCAGGCGGTCGAGCAGCCGGGTGTTGAGGCGCTCGATCAGCAGGCGGAATTCGGCGGTGAAGGCGGCGACCGGGCCGGCCTCGCCCTGCGAGAGCGGGAAGGTCGTCCCCCACACCTGGGCGCGCTTCTCGCGGTCCAGGTCGTCGAAGAATTCGGTAAACCCGGCGAGCAGATCGGCCTTGGTCAGCAGCGCATAGACCGGCACCCGCACGCCGAGGCGCTCGCTGAGTTCCTTGATCCGCTTGCGGATGGCGCGCGCGTGGGCAAGGCGCTCGGACTGTGGCGCCTGGGCGATGTCGGACAGCGCGATCGCGACCAGCACGCCGTTCAGCGGCTGACGCTCGCGGGTACGCTTCAGCAGGTCGAGGAAGCCCTCCCAGCCCGCGCGATCCACCGCTTCGTCGGAATCGCGGGTGGTGTAGCGCCCGGCGGTGTCGATCAGGACCGCGTCCTCGGTGAACCACCATTCGCACATGCGCGTGCCGCCGACGCCGGCGACCGCGGCTTGCCCCATTTCAGCGGCGAGCGGGAATTTCAGCCCGGCATTCAGCAGCGCCGTGGTCTTGCCCGCGCCCGGCGGGCCGATGATGACGTACCAGGGCTGCTCATACAGCCAGCCGCTGGTGCCGCGGGCCTTCTTCAGCAGCGCCAGCGCCCGAGTGAGCTTGTCGCCCAGCGCCGCCACTTCTTCGGCTGAGGCGGCCGCGGACGGATCCTGGCTGGCCTCGGCCACGCCGCGCTCCAGTGCCGTCTCGCGCTTGCTGCGGCGCAGATGCAGCCAGAGATTCACGCCGAACCAGACCAGCAGCATCGCGAGAATGATCGCAAGCCGCACGATCCACGATTCCAGCGCGTCCAGCAGCGGGCCGAAATACCAGACCAGCACCGCCAGCAAGGCCACACCGATGAAGGTGAGGAACCAGCGCGACGCGAAGAAACCGATCACTGCCTTCATCGTTCTTCTCGTCCCTCAACCCTGTCGCCGCAGCATCACTTCAATGCGCCGGTTTTCTTCCCGGCCCTCCGGCGTCGCGTTCGTTGCCAGCGGCTCGCCGTCGGCGCGGCCCTCGGCGGTGATGCGCGACGGATCCTTCAGCCCCTGTGCGATCACCGCCTTCGCCGCGTTCGCGCGCGCCGCCGACAGGTGATAGTTCGATGGGAACTTCACCGAATTGATCGGCTGGTTGTCGGTATGCCCGGTGACCAGGACGCTGCCTTGCTCGTCGTTCAATGCAGCGGCGATGCGCTGCAGCAGCGGGACGAAGCGGGGTTCCAGCGTGGCGCTGCCGGACCCGAACATGCCGCGGCCCTTGATGCGCACCAGCGGTGTGGCCTCCGTGCCGACAACGGTCACCAGGCCCTGGTCGATTTCGGGTTTCAGGAAGGTGCGCAGCTTGTCGAGCGTGCCGGGCTCGGGCGGTGCCGGTGGTGCGGGCGGGGGCTGCACCGGGGCCACGCGCGCGATCTGTGGCATCAACGCAGGCGGCGTTGCCAGCATGCGCGCGAACAGCGCGTCCGAGGCGCCGTTCAGCGACGTCGAGAAATACGCGAACAGCGCCGCGATCACCGCCAGCGCCAGGACGCCGCCGACCCAGATCGGCACCGACCCGCGCGACGGCTTGTAGGGCGCCTGTACGCCCTGCCAGTGGATGGACAGGTCGGGCTCGGCGGCCTGGCGCTGGCGGACGATCAGCGCGTAGAGGTCCTCGCGGATCTTGTCGAGCTCGCCCATGCCGCGCGGCGACAGGCGGTAGCGGCCCTGCAGGCCGAGCGACAGGCACAGATACATCAGCTCCAGCACCGGCAGGAACGTGCCGGGACTCTGCTTCATCTGGCCGAGCAGGTCGAAGAAGCGCTCGCCGCTGCGCACTTCCTGGTGGAAGGTCGACACCAGCGAATTCACCGCCCAGGCGCCCTGGCTGCCCCAGGGCGTGTTCAGCACCACGTCGTCCAGGCTGGCGCACAGGGCGTAATGCGCCGGGCGCAGCTGCTCCATCGGGATCTGCGCGGTGCGTGCCGCCTGCTCGAAATGGCGCAGCTCGCGCACGGAGCGTTCGCGCAGATCGCCGGAATCAGGCTGGCTCAGCGTGTTTCGCAGCCGCGCCAGCAATTGCAGCAGCGGCGCCGCCGCCGCCGTCAGCGGCGAGAGTCCGAGCTCGATGGTCTCGGCGCCGCCGGTGACCGGCGCCGCCGTGGCGGGCGGCGGCGCCGAGGGCGTCGGGGCAGGTGCTGCAGGCCGACGTCCCCCCGGAGCCGGGCGGATGACCGTCCGGTCGCTGTCATCGGGCTCCGAGAAAGGATTGTCGCTCATCTGTCCGGATCCTTTATCGGCTGGCGCATCCGTGGCTTAGCCCCGGATCGCCCACAATTCCATCTGCAGGTTCGGGAACTCTCCCGACACATGAATCGCGAACCCGCCCGAGGACTGCATCTGCTGCCAATGCGGGCTGTTGCGATCGAGTTCGAAGTAGGAAGCGCCGGCGTAGAACGGAATCTGCCGTGGCGCCACCGGCAGCGGCCGCACGGCAATGCCCGGCAGCGCGACATTCACCAGCTCGCGGATCTGTTCCACCGCGCCGATCTTCACCTGCGACGGGAACAGCCGGCGCAGGTTCTCGGTCGGCATGTCCGCGCGCACCGACAGCACGAAGTTGGAGCCGCGAAGAATCCCGCGATCGGTGATCGGGCCGACGCGGACGCCGTACTGCCGCTCCTGCAGCGGCACCGCGATGGCGGTCTGCTCGATGACGGCGGACAGGGACCGGCGCAGATCGGCCACCACTGGCGCGTAGCTGCGCTGCAGGTCGTCGTGGCGATAGGCGGGATAGGTGTTGGGGCGGCGGGTGGTTTCGGTGAAGGTGGCGAACTCGCCGGCCATCTGCACCAGGGTGGAATACAGGTCCTCGGGGTGGACATTGCCGGAATCCGCCCAGTGCGACAGCAGCTTCTGCCAGCGGTTGACGGATTGCAGCAGCAGGAAATCGGCCACCTCGGCCACCCCCCGCGCACCCGGCGCCGTCAGCCGCGCGGCCAGCGCCTCGCCGCGCTGGTTCAGCATGCCCGACAGCTCGGTGATGAGGCCGGCGAGCGGCGGTGCCGCGGAGCACACGAGGCTGGGCGGCACCCAGCGCTCGTCCAGTGTCACCCGCTTGTCGGCGGCGACCTCGGTGACGCGGGCGACGCCCAGGCACAGATAGCCGGCGCGATCGTCGCTTTCCAGCATGTAGCGCAGCCGCAGCCGGCCGACCTGCAGGCCGGCCGGGGTCGGGCTGTCGGAATGCGTGTCGTAGGCTTCGAATTCGCGCAGTCCATAGCGGCCTTCCGTGTCGGCGCCAGTCACCACCTCGGCGGCGCCGGCCTGGCGGATGGGGGCGGCGAGATAGACCAGCGTGTTGCGCGCGCTGTCCGGCAGATCGAGCGGGGCGGGGTGGTCGGCCTCACCGGGAATGCTGAACGGCGTGCCGTCCTCGAACACGCCTGCCGCCGAGGCCAGCGCGAACCGGCCGGTGCCCAGCAGGTCGCGGTCGATGAGCATTTCCGTGATGCCCCAGGGATAGGGGCGCAGGGCGGCGGTGCGGCTGCGCAGCTGCGCTTCCTGCCAACGGTCCTGCTGCTGGAAGTGCTGGGCGCGCAGGAACATGCCTTCCTGCCAGACGACCCGGTTCGTCCATGTCATGCCAGCACCGTCCTCGACGAAAACACGGGCCTTACCCCCAGGCGCAAACCATCGATGCGTAATCGTAGCAGCATGGTCATGCCGCGGCGAGAGTGGCGGTAATGCCGGCCGTCTTCAGCATCAGGTTCACCGGGCCGGAGGATGGGGCCGGGGCGATCTGACGCCATTTCGCGCGGTCGATGTCGCGAAACAGCGCGATGGCGCCGATGAACTGCACGCCTTTCTTCAGCTCGCGCTCGATCTTGCGGGTTTCGCCGGGCGCGAGCACGAATTCCTCGGAGCCAAGGCCATCGGTGCCGAGGGTGGTGGCCTCGCGCTCGATCAGGGCGAACACGTCGGCGCGTTCGAACTTCGCCGTGGCGGCGAGCTGGAAGACACGCACGGCGACCGAGGCGGGTTTGCCGACCGGGTCAGGGTTCTGATCCGCGCCGCCCTGCATCGTGAGGTTCAGCACGGCGGGCGGTGGCGGTGCCCCGGCGCAGCCCGGAAGCGCCGCCGGCAATGTCAGCGCGGCTGGCAGGGTGAACAGCAGGCGGCGGGTGATCACGTGTCTTTCTCCTTCGCTGCGGCTTCGTCGAGCGCCTGTTCGTAGGCACGAGCGAACGCCTTGCCGAAGACGCTGTCGAAATCGTCGGTCAGCGCCTGGGTGGTGCTGGCGTGCAGCTTCTCGAATTCGTCCCAGGCGCGCCCCTTGCGGGCCCCCGGCAGGCTGATGCCGCCCTGCTGGTCGGCGGCGGCGCGCAAGGCGGCGGGGTCGAAGCGAGCCAGCAGCGCGCGCACGGCACTTTGCATCGCCACCATCGAGGCCAGCTCGTGCAGGCGGATGTCGCGCAGCGCATCGGCCACTGCGGCCGCGGGCGCCATGTCCGAACGGCGGCCGGCGCCCAGCAGGGCCGCCAGCGCATCGTCGTCGCCGGTGGAGAACTTCAGCGGGTTGTTGCCGCGCGCACGGATCATCGTCTGCTCGATGCGGAACTCGCCCTTGATCGCGGCACGCGCGATCAGAACCCGGCGCAGCCCGCCGACAAGCGCGCGGAAAGCGGCGCCGAGCGCCTCCATCTTGGCTGCGGCGTCGCCGACTTCGACATCGGGCATCTCCACGCCGCGCAGGAACGCCGCCATCAGGCCGGCATGCTGCGGCGCCGCAGGGGCGGCTGTCGGAACCGGAGTCGCGGTCGGTGCCGGTGCCGCGACAGGCACGGCCGGTGGCAACGGTGTCGGCTCGTCGAAAGGCGAGGGGGCGTCGAAATCGACCGGGGGGCCTGCGGCCGGTGGCGTGGGCGGGGCCGCGATCGGCGGCGGAGCCAGCGGCGGCGGCATCGGGGGGGCGATGACAGGGGCGGCGGGTTGCGGCGGTGGAGCGGCAGGCCCGATGCCAAGATCCCAGTCATCCGGGATCAGCGCCGCCGCCGGGCGGGGCGGTTGGAACGCATCGGAAAAGGCGGGCGTATGGTCCGGCTGCGTCGGCGCCCCCAACGGCATGTCGAGGCCCGGCGCCAATGGGTCGAAATCCGGTGGCAGCGCCACCGGCGCGGGGCCGATGCCGCCGCCGAACGGGTCGCCGCCAGGGCCGTGCAGGGGCTCCTCGTGGAACGGGTTGCCGGTGCGCGGCGGAGCAGGGGCCTTGAACGGGTCGTCGCCGAACGGATCACCAAGCGTGTCGCGCGGCCCGCCCGCCCGTCCGGGCGCCTGGCCGAACGCGCTTGGCTGGCCGAAGCCGCCGGCCTGCATGGGCTCCTCTTCGATGCGGACCTCGATCTCGTAGGCGCCGAGGCGCAGCCGGTCGCCGTCGCGCAGGTCGCGCGGCGTGCCCTGGCCGACCGGATCGAGATCGCGGTTGAGGAAGGTGCCGTTGGTGCTGGTATCCGCGAGTTGCCATTGGCCGGACCGGAAGGCCAGCATGCAATGCCGCTTGGACAAATGCCGCTCAGGGTCGGGCAGCACCCAGTCGTTGTCGGCGCCGCGGCCGATGCTGAACTCGCCGCCGCGCACGGTGCGCGTCTCCGGCGGCACGGCGTCGGGACAGCGCAGGACATTAAGGGTGAGCGTCATGGTTCAGCCGATCAGCACCAGCGGGCACCCGAGGATGATGGTGCCGCCATGTGCGGTGGTATCGCCCATGCGCGCCGCCGGACGACCACCCGCGAGCACCGTGAACGAGCCCAGCGCGATCACGTCGGGTGGGCCGACGCAGACGGCCATGTCGCCGACGCAGGCCTGCGGCATCCCACCGGTAAGCACGGTCACGGCGCCAGGCGGCAGGATGGGGCCGCCGACATGCGGAACGATGCCGGTGACCATCGGGCAGACATGCATGTCGGTGATGCGGGCAGCGGGCTGTCCCATCTCAAGGTTCCTCCGGTCCGATATGCCCCGGTCCACCGCCGGCGATGTCGCGGGCGCTTTGCAGGAACTTCGTCAGGCGGTCGGCGTGGCGCTCCGGGTGGATGCGCACGGCCGCCAAGGCAACGGCACCGGCCACCGCGCGGCCGGCGGCGTCTGGCGGTGGGGGAACGACCGGCTGGCCGAGTGGCGACATCGACTCGCCACTCCAGAACGCAGCCACGGCGGCCCATGCCTCGGGCGTGGTGAAGCCGGCCTCCTGGGCCAGCGCGAAGGCGGCGCGGCGGTTCTCGTCGGTGGGCTTGCGAACCCACTGCTCGGCTGCCTGGACCAGGCCGCGCTCGGCCGCGGGCTGGTCGGCGGGCGCGGTGTGCCGGGTGCACATGCACGCCCACCACACCGCCTCGCGCTTCGGCAGGGCGTGCGCGGCCCATTTCGAGGCATCGGCCAGCAGCCCCTTCGCCTCCAGCGCCACGAAGGCCGCGGCGGCGTCCTCGCACCCGGCCAGCAAAGCCGATGTCGGCGCCGGCAGGTCGAGCCGCGCCAGCACGTCGTCGATCCTGGCTGCCTGCATCTTCATGAGTTGCATCTGTGCCATGGCGGCCGGTCAGTTCAGCATCACCAGGCCACCCTTGAGCGTCAGCATGGCATTGCCTTTGACAGTGGTCATGAGGCCCTCCACGCTGGTCATGGTATCGCCTTTGATGGTTATCATCATCCCCTTCAGCGTGATGCCGGACGGGTCGATCGTCAGCGTGGACGGGCCGCATTTCAGCGTGATCGACTGCAGCGCCTCGATCGTCACCGCACCCGTGTCCGCCTTCATCGTGATATTGCCCAGCGAGGCCTGGGTGCTGATGTTGCCCGTCGACGCCTTGGTCGTGATGTTTCCGGTCTTCGACAGCAGCGCGTAGTCGCTATTGGCGGTGAAGCCCATCTTGCCCTGGGTGGTCGTCACCGTAAGGTCGCCGGTGCTGACCGTCAGTTCGTCGTTCTTGTCCTTCACCGTCACCGAACGGCCCTTGCCGATGGTGACGGTCTCGGACTTGCCGATGTCGATGGTCTCGTCGTTCTTGACGGTGACGATGCGGCAGTTCTGAACGTCCAGCGTCTGGTTGTTCTCGACCTCGGTGAAATAGTCCTTCTGCGCGTGCAGGAAGACCAGCTCGCTGCCTTTCTTGTCGTCGAACGAGAACTCGGAATACTGCTCGCCGGTGCCGCGGTCCGCCGAGGTGGCCGAGCGCGAGCGCATGCCGCTCTTGGTCCAGGTGTCGCGGTTGCTCAGGTCGAACACCGGCATCGCAACGCCGTTGTAGAAGCAGCCGACCACCACCGGCCGGTCGGGGTCGCCATCCATGAACGACACCGCCACCTCGGTCCCGACCCGCGGCATATGGTGCCAGCCCCAGTTATCGCCGGCGACCGTGCCGCTCCAGGGCTGGATCACGCGCACCCAGCAGCTGTCCTGCAGCGGCTTCGCGTCGGACCGGTGGTCCCAGTAGAAGCGGATCTGCACCCGGCTGTATTTGTCGGTGAAGATCTCACTGTCATCGGGGCCGATCACCAGGGCGGTATGGATGCCGGCCATGCGCGGGCGCGGCACCGTCAGCGGCTGGCGCCAGGTGGCGCGGGCCGGGAAGGCGGTGAAGCTGTTCGCGTAATGCGCGCCCCCGCCGCCGGAGCGGTCGGTGTCGTCGGTCGCGGTGTGGATGACGCTGCGTACGACGAAGACGCCGGTGTCCACGCCGGTTGGCGCCCGCTGCACGGTGAACTTGCCGCCGGCCGTGAAATGCGGCTGCGCGCCGGTACCTTCCATCAGGGTGGCGCCGGCTTCGGCAGCCTCCATGCGGTAGCGGGCCCGCGTCTTCACGACGTCGGCCTTCAGCGACAGGGCCGGCCAGGTGAAGAAATCGCGCTTTGTGGCGCCGCCGGTCTTCAGGACCGTCGTCTCTTCCGCCTTCACCAGCGTGTTCGGCGTCTCAGGGTCGTAGTCCAGCAACGAAACCTTGCCGAGCGCCGTGCTGTCGCAGCGGCGCCATCCCAGGATCGCCTCCCACCCGGTGCCGCTGGCAGTGTCGATTTTCATTGCCGCGGCGCTAGTAATATCCTTGAAGACGTTTTTGTCGTTGGCAATGACCAGCGTATGGTCGCTTGATGCATGCTTGAAGAAATAGAAACAGCCTTCTTCTTCCAGCAGCCGCGAGACGAAGTCGAAATCGGTCTCGTTGAACTGTGTGATCGTCTCGCGCACCGGCGGCGCGCCGGTGATATTCCATTCGACTGCGGTATGTCCCGCTTCCTCGAAGATCGCCTTGACGACATCGATCGCCGATTTGTTCTGCCAGATCCGGCAATCCGTGGTCTGATGCAGGAACCACAACCGCGGCACCACTTCGGCGGTATAGGTCCACGCGCCACCCGGTGCCGCCTGTCCTGCCGTACCCTGCGCGCCGAAGCTGCGGACGATGCCGTGGAAATGGCGGGGCGTCAGGCCCTCGGCCTCGTCGAATTCGAGGGTGACGCAAACCGGCTGGAACAGCATCTTGTCCGGGTCGATCCGCGCCCCTGCCGAGGTCATCTCCAGGTTGAGCGTGAACGGCTCGCTGATCGCCTCGGTCATGCGCAGCCCGACCGGCACCATCGCGTCCACGCCGCCCGGGCTCGTCATCGTCAACAGGCGCTTCGCGGCGGATCCCGACATGCACTCCCACTCCCCAGCCGCGAGACTATCCGACGTCAGGCGGGCGGCAACAAGTAGACAGATGGGTAGCAGATATTTGCCGCGGCCGCCCGATTGCCGTCGGAGTGACGGTCAGGCGAAATTCCGGAAACTGCGGATGAAGTAGTCATAGCCTGGTTCGCCGCGCTGTAGCCGGTGACCGCGGGACTGCAATGTACCACGTTGCGGCGCAGGACATGGAACCCACGTTCGGCCGCTTGAGTCGGCATGTCCTGACCCGGTACGGCCGGAGCTCATGCCACGTCAGGTGACGGCGAACGGGTCGCGACAAGCAGGCTTGATCTTACGGCACGCGGCGGTTGCCTTCAGCGCATCCCGAGCACCACCATCAGCTTGTTGCCCCTCTTGGACGGGCAGTTTCCCGCCTTTTGCTTGGTCGCCCAGCCGGCGTCCCGCAGCTTGTTGCAGACAACGGCGACATCCTTGGGTGTCGTGAGCAGGTTGTGCCCGAAATAAGCGCCGGAGATGCGCCCGATGCGGGACAGTGCCCCGCCAGCCTTCAGGACGCGCATGACAAGATCCGAACAGTTCTTGCGATAGAGCTGGTAATGGGCGCCCTGCTTATCGCGGGCTTGGTGCCAGACCCTTCGCATCGCGGCAACGTCCAGGCCATAGACGTTGTAGACCACGTGCGGCTCCGAGTCCTCCGCGTCCACATCCTTGTAGAGCCCGTTCATCGGCTCGGCGCCTGCCTTGGGATTCACCAGATCGGCACCGCCGCCGGGCCACCAGCTGACATAGTTGTCATTGAAGTGCTGGCCGGCGATTCCGTACCTGGTCTCCAGCGCCGATGGCATGACGTAGTGCGGGGACTCGGGATCGATCGACATCTCAAAACGCTGCCCAACCGCGTAGTTGCCGATATACATCGCGGCATGCCCGATATGGCCATCGGCCGGGTACCATATGTAAACGCTTCCGCTGACTGGCCCGTCTGTTGGCATCGCAACCTCCTGGTTGGCAGTCTATGGCCCTGTTGTTGAACAAGCCGTACGTCCCGGACACAGCCCGAGCCATCTTCAGCTTGGCGGATGATCTCCCGCTTGCCGTACAGATGGGCGGCTGCATCGGCGCGGCCTGTGTTCGCCGATGCAGCCTGCTCCGCCTACTTCGTCCGCTTGGTCATGTCGTAGGTCACGATCTCCGGCGTGGCGACGCCCGCGGCATCGTACGACGTGTATTTCAGGTCGAACTTCGCGAAGTTCAGCGACAGCGACTCAGACGGGTTATCGCCGCCGCTGCTCATGCTGTAGCCGCTGACCGCCGTGTCGAACAGCGTCAACATCATGAAATCCTCGACGCCGCCATCCGGCTTGGTGCGGGTGAAGGCGATCTCGGCCTTCGTGTTCATCTTGCCGAACAAGGCTTCCTGCACCAGCTTCGGCGTAGCCTTGTCCGCCGCCTTTGTGATGGTCACTTCGCTGACGCTGACCTCGCTCGCCTCGCGCTTGGAAGTGGCGCCCCCGCTCGGCATGTTGATGCCCCGGCCCATGCCCCATTGCAGGCTGTCGAGCTGGATCCATTTGGTTTTCGTGTCGGTGGTCGACTCGCCCTCGATCGATCCGTATTTCAAGAAGATACTCATCAGCGCACTCCCTCGCGTGGATAGCGGACTAAAGACTCAAGCAAGCTCGTAGCGGAACGACCCGGACGGATCGATCCTGACGGACATCCGCGTCACCGCGGCGCCCTCAGCCAGTCGCGCCAGTACTTCAGCCGAAAGCTCCGGCAGCAGGGTGCGCGAAAGGATGTTCTCGATATTGCGTGCCCCCGACGAGCTCTCGGTGCAGCGCGCGGCGATGGTTTCGACCAGCGACGGATCGTAGTCGAACTCGGCACGATAGGCTTCCTTCACCCGCCGCCGGATGCGGTTGAGCTGCAGCACGACGATCTGCTTGATGATCTCTTCCGACAGCGGGAAATACGGCACCAGCGTCACCCGGCCCAGGAAGGCCGGCTTGAAGTATTTCATCAGCTCCGGGCGCAGCGCGTCGGCCAGGCCGGCCGCGTCGGGCGCCGTCTCGGGATCGGCGAACAGCTTGGCGATCACGTCGGTGCCGGCGTTCGACGTCATGATGATGACGGTGTTCTTGAAGTCGATGTCGCGACCCTCGCCGTCCTTCATGTTACCCTTGTCGAACACCTGGAAGAAGATGTCCTGCACGCCGGGATGGGCCTTCTCCATCTCGTCGAGCAACACCACGGAGTAGGGGCGCCGGCGCACCGCTTCGGTCAGGATGCCGCCCTCGCCATAGCCGACATAGCCGGGCGGGCTGCCCATCAGCAGGCTGACCTTATGTTCTTCCTTGAACTCGGTCATGTTGATGACGGTCATGTTCTGCTCGCCGCCATACAGCAGGTCGGCCAAGGTCAGCGCCGTCTCGGTCTTGCCGACGCCGGACGTGCCCACCATCAGGAACACGCCGATCGGCTTGCGCGGGTCGGTCAGCTTGGCGCGCGAGGTGCGGATGGCCTGGGCCACCGCTTCCAGCGCGTGCGGCTGGCCGACGATGCGCTGCTCCATGGCCTCGCGCATGTTCAGCACAGTACGGATCTCGTCGGACTGCATCCGCCCGGCGGGAATGCCGGTCCAGCTCTCCACGATCTCGGCGACCGCCTGGCCGTCCACCACCGGGTAGATCAGCGGCTGCTCGCCTTGCAGCGCATGCAGCCGGGTGGTGGCGTCGGCGAGGCGGGCGCGCAGGGCGTCCTTGTCCTCGGTCCCGGCCGGGTCCTCGATCGCGGCCCGGGTGGCGCTGACCTTAGCGGCCAGCTCCTTCTCCTGCGTCCACCGCGCCTCCAGCGCCTCGAGGTCCGCGACGGCCTTGGCGCGCTCGTCCAGGAGCTCGCCCTTGCGCACGCCATGGTCAGCGCCGCTGGCCATCTCGCGGTCCAGGATCTCCACCTCGGTGTCGATCAGGGCAATCCTGCGCCGGCGGTCCTCGATCGGGGCGGGCACCGCGGCCTGGCTCATGGACACGCGCGCACAGGCCGTGTCGATCAGCGACACCGCCTTGTCCGGCAACTGTCGGCTTGGGATGTAGCGGGCGGAAAGACGGACGGCCTCGCTGACCGCCTCATCCAGGATGCGGATGCCGTGATGCTTCTCCAGCGTGCCGACCAGGCCGCGGATCATGGCGATGGCCAGCGGCTCGCTCGGCTCGTCGATCTTCACGGTCTGGAAGCGGCGGGTGAGGGCGGCGTCCTTCTCGAAGTATTTCTTGTACTCGGCCCAGGTGGTGGCCGCGATGGTGCGCAGCTCGCCGCGCGCCAATGCCGGCTTCAGCAGGTTGGCGGCGTCGTTCTGCCCGGCCGACCCGCCGGCGCCGATCAGCGTATGCGCCTCGTCGATGAACAGGATGATCGGCTTGGGGCTGGCCTTGGTTTCCTCGATCACCGATTTCAACCGGTTCTCGAACTCGCCCTTCACCCCGGCGCCGGCCTGCAGCAAGCCGAGGTCGAGCGTGCGCACGGTAACGTCCTTCAGCGCCGGCGGCACATCGCCTTCGGCGATGCGCAAGGCGAAACCCTCAACCACCGCGGTCTTTCCCACGCCGGCCTCGCCGGTCAGGATCGGGTTGTTCTGGCGGCGGCGGGTGAGGATGTCGATGACCTGGCGAATCTCGGTGTCACGGCCCAGGATCGGGTCGATCTTGCCGGCCCGCGCTCGCGCCGTCAGGTCGATGGTGAACTGGTCGAGCGCGCCGGAGCCGGCCGGCCGGGGCATGCCGTCCTCGCCGACTGGGGCCGGGCCCTCGCTGGCGGTGGTGGCGTGCGCGGCCTCGGCGCTCTTGGCGGTGATCGCCATGAAGTCCCGCTTCAGCGCGTCCGCCGGAATCTTCATGAGCTGCCCGGACGCCTCCCGCGCATGGCGCGACAGGGTTTCGTCGGCCAGCAGCGCCCAGAGCAGGTGGCCGGAGCGTGCGCGCGTCTGCCCATGCTCGACCGAGGCGAACAGCCAGGCCTGCTTCGCCAGCTCGACGATCTCCGGCGACAGGCTCGGGGCGCGCGAGTTGCCGGTCTTCATCCGGTCGAGCGCACGATTCAGATCCGATATCAATTTTCCGTGATCAGCGTCATAATGGCGCAGAATGGCGGCGATGTCGGTGTCGGTTCCGTCGGCCAGCTTCAGCAGCCAGTGCTCGACCTCGACATTGTAATGACTGCGCGACAAGGTCAGCCCGGCGGCTCCCTCGAGCGCGCGCCGGCAGGGGTCGTTGAGGCGCGCGATAAGGGCCTTCAGATCGATTGCCGCCATTACGATTTCCTACCAAGAGAGTGCCCCGATCGCAACGACCGGGGCTTCCCTGCATCAAGCTGCCGCTAGAGTATTGCGTCATCGTATGCGATGTCTACGGGCATGGCGGGCGCGGCGCGGGCCGCGCGGCGCAGGATGGAGCTCAATCATGCAGGATTGGCCTGACGGATTTGACCTGGACGCGATGTTGTCGCCGATCCCCGGCGACACCCCGGTCGGCACCGACTTGCGCGAAGACTTCTCGGCCCAGTCGCCTTATTATCGGTTGCGGGACTTGCGTGCCGAGGCGCGCGCGCTGGAGCGTGCGATCGACGCCGGCGACCCGAACGCGACCGAGGCCGAGGTGGCGCCGAAATGGCGCCAGATCCGTGACCTCGCGTCCCGGGTCCTGACCGAGACAGCCAAGGATCTTGAAGTCGCCGCCTGGTACACGGAAGCGCTGGTGCGCAGCGACGGGCTGCGCGGACTGGCGGCGGGCGCGGCACTGATCGCCGGGCTGACGGAGACGTTCTGGGACAATAATCTTTATCCTGTTCCGGACGAGGACGGCATCGTTACCAGAGTGGCGCCGGTTACCGGCCTGAACGGCGAGGGCGGCGACGGCACGCTGATCCAGCCGCTGCGCAAGCTGCCGCTGTTCCCGCGGCCAGACGGATCGGTGCTCAGCTACTGGCAATATGAGCAGTCGGCAGAGCTGGAGGGCATCGGCGACTCGACGCGGCGCCAGCAGCGCCTGGATGCCGGCGTGATGGCGTTCGACGATGTCGAGAAAGAGGCACGGGCCGCCGGCGCGGCCCGGTTCGGGACCTTGCGTGCCCAGGCGGAGGAGGCTTCGGCGCGCTGGCGGGCCATGGGCGACGTGCTGGACGCAAGGGCCGGCATGGACAGCCCGCCGACCAGCCGGGTGCGCGACCTGGTAGACCAGATCCTGGCGGCGGCCAGACGCTACGCGCCGCAGCAGGAAGAAGCCCCCGAAGCGGCAGAGACGCAGCCGGTGCCGGGGGAAGCGGCGCCGGGCGACGCTGGCGTTTCGGTCGCCGGCGGCTCGGCCGGGCGCGCGGTCACGCGCGACGACATGCTGCGTGAACTCGAACGCATCGCCGAGTATTTCCGCCGCACGGAGCCGCATTCGCCGCTCGCGGACACGCTGAACGAAGCGGTGCGCCGTGGCCGCATGACCTGGCCGGAGCTGCTTGCCGAGCTGGTGCCCGATGTTGCCACGCGGCATTCGATCCTCACCGGGCTGGGCATCAAGCCCGGCGACGAATGACGTGGTTTGCGCGCCGGTGGCAGCAACCTCGCGGAAAACTTCCACTGGCAGAGCTTTCGCCCGGTAAAGCTTCGGTTGACCATGTTCGGTCCGTCCGCATAACTTACCGGCCTCGCAGGACGTGGGCGGGGCAGAGTCTTTCCGACCGTGCAGAGGCAGACCGCACCGGTCCGGGAGGGCCGTGCCGCGGCCGGTCTTTGCTTTTCTTCGACAGAGGGAGAGTCTGGCCATGAGCGGTAGTATCCACGACAAGCTCAATCGCGTGCGCAAGCCGCGGGTGCACATCACGTACGAGGTCGAGACGGAAGGTGCGCAGATCGAACGGGAGCTGCCGTTCGTCGTCGGCGTGCTTGGGGACTTCTCCGGCGACCCCACGCAGCCGCTGCGCCCGATGTCGGAGCGCAAGTTCGTCCAGATCGACCGTGACAACTTCAACGACGTCATGGCGCGAATGACTCCGGGCGTGAAGATGAAGGTCGACAACACCCTGGCCGGCGACGGCAGCCAGATGTCGGTGGATCTGAAGTTCAACTCCATGGACGATTTCGAGCCGGCTCGCGTGGCGGCACAGGTGCCGGCGCTGAAGGCGCTGATCGAGACCCGCAACAAGCTGCGCGATCTGATGAGCAAGGCCGACCGGTCGGACGAGCTGGAAAACCTGCTCGAACAGGTGCTGAAGAACGAGAGCGAGCTGAAGGCGCTGTCCAGCCAGCTTGGGCTGGACAAGCAGGAGGGCTGATCCATGTCCGAAGCAAAATCCTCGGCCGATGCCGCCGCTGCCGTCACGACGGAAGGCGTAAACCTGCTCGACCAGGTGATGGCGGCGACCAAGCAGACCGAGCCCGATCGCGCGCAAGACCTGGTGAAGACTCTGGTCGAGCAGGCGCTGAGCGGGACCGTCACGTTCGACAAGAACCTGACGCGCACCTTCGACCGCGCCATCGCCGCGATCGACCGCAAGCTGTCCACGCAGCTCAATGCGATCATGCACCATGAAAAATTCACCAAGCTGGAGGGCACCTGGCGCGGGCTCAATCATCTGGTGATGAACAGCGAGACCGGCACCGGCCTGAAGATCCGCATGCTGAACGCCAGCAAGCGCGACCTGACGCGCGACCTGACCAAGGCAGTGGAATTCGACCAGAGCCAGCTGTTCAAGAAGATTTACGAGAACGAGTTCGGCACCCCCGGCGGCGAGCCGTATGGCGCGCTGATCGGCGACTACGAGTGGACCAACCACCCCGACGACGTCGAGACACTGCGGCTGATCTCCAACGTGGCCGCGGGGGCGTTCGCGCCGTTCGTCTCCGGGGTCGGGGCGCAGATGTTCGGCTTCGACGACTGGACCGAGCTGAACAAGCCGCGCGACATCGCCAAGATCTTCGACACCCAGGAATATGCGAAATGGCGCAGCTTCCGCGATAGCGAGGATTCGCGCTTCGTCTCGCTGGTGATGCCGCGGGTGATCGCGCGCCTGCCCTATGGCGCCGCCACCAAGCCGATCGAGGAGTTCGGCTACGAGGAAGCGCCGTATGACGAGAACGGCGCGGCCAAGCCGATGGGCCATCATGACTACTGCTGGATGAACGCCGCCTATGCGATGGGCGTGCGGCTGACCGACGCTTTTGCCAAATACGGGTTCTGCACCGCGATCCGAGGCGCCGAAGGCGGCGGCAAGGTGGAAAACCTTCCCACCCACATCTTCACGTCCGACGACGGCGACATGGACGCCAAGGTGCCGACCGAGGTGCTGATCCCCGACCGGCGCGAGTTCGAGCTTTCGAACCAGGGCTTTCTGCCGCTGTGCTATTATAAAAACAGTGACAGTGCGGTGTTCTTCAGCGGCGCGACCGCCCAGAAGGCGAAGAAATACGACCGCCCGGAGGCCACCGCTAACGCGGCGATCTCGTCGCGTCTGCCGTATGTGATGGCGACCAGCCGGTTTGCGCATTATCTGAAGGTCATGGCGCGCGACAAGATCGGCAGCTTCATGGAACCTGGCGAATGCGAGCAGTGGCTGAACCGCTGGATCAGCAACTACGTCAACTCCAACGAGAACGCCGGCCAGGATGCCAAGGCGCGCTTCCCGCTGCGGGAGGCGAAAGTGGAAGTGAAAGAGATCCCGGGCAAGCCCGGCTCCTACAACGCGGTGGCCTATCTGCGGCCGTGGCTGCAAATGGAGGAACTCACCACCAGCCTGCGCATGGTGGCGAGGATTCCGCAGAAGGCCTGATCATGCGCGCGGGTTCGCGCGGGTGAGCAGCAGCACGGGGGAGGCGGCGGAGCAGGCCGCCACCCCACCGGCCGCCGTGCCGGAGGCGGTCCCGGAAGCCGCGCCGGCGGCGCCGCCATTGCGCGACGCCGTATTGTCCGGCCGGTTCTTCGGTGCGGCGCATGGGCAAATCGCCGAAGCGCTCGCCGGCTTCATCGCCGGCGCCGAGGCGCGTCCGCTCGCGTCCTGGTTCGGCCCCACCGCGGCGGCGCGGCTGGCGGCCGACCGGGATGCACTGCGTGGGGCCATCGATCGCGACATCGCCGCCATCGACGCGTCGATCTCCGCCCAGCTCGACGCGGTGCTCCACGCCGACCGGCTGTCCCGGTTGGAGGGCAGTTGGCGCGGCCTCGCCTGGCTGGTGGACGGCATCGAGCCCGCGGCGCGGGTGAAGGTGCGGATCCTCAACGTGTCCTGGAGCGAGATCTGCCGCGACCTCGAACGCGCCGCCGAGTTCGACCAGAGCCACCTGTTCCGCCGCATCTATGAGGACGAGTTCGGCACGCCGGGCGGCGAGCCATTCGGCATGGTCGTGGTGGACCACGAGGTGCGCCACCGGCGCATGCCCGGTTACGCCACCGACGACGTGGCGGCGCTCTCCCTGCTTGCCGGAGTGGCGGCGGCGGCCTTTGCGCCCATGGTGCTCGCGGCCTCGCCGACCCTGCTGGAGGTCGGGGGGTTCGACGAGCTTGCGACGGTGCATGACCCGGCGGCCAGCTTCCGCGGGACCGAGCATGCCCGCTGGCGTGGGCTGTCATCACGCGAGGACATGCGGTTTCTCGCCCTGACTTTGCCGCGGGTGCTGGCGCGCTCGCCCTGGCCCGACGATCCGGCGCGCGCCGACGGGTTCCGCTACTGCGAATACGCGCCCGACGTCGCCTCGCGGGTATGGACCACGGCTGGCTACGCCTTCGCCTTCGCCGTCGTGCGCGCCTACGCCAATCACGGCTGGCCGGCCGACGTGCGTGGCACCGAGACGGACCAACGCAATGGCGGCCTGGTGGACGAGTTGCCGGCCGAGGCGTTCTCTCCTGAGCCGCGCTCCGTCTGGGTGCGCCCGTCGCTGGATGTGGTGCTCACCGATCGGCAGGAGCGCTCGCTGGTGGAAGCCGGCCTGATGCCGCTCTCGGCGCTGCCCTTCGGCGAGCAGGCGATGTTCGGTGCGGTCCGCAGCCTGCAGGCGCCGGCGCAGTTCAACGGCGCCAACGCCGCCGCGGCGAACGCCAATGCCCGCATTTCCGCGCAGCTGAACTCGATGCTGTGCGTCTCGCGCTTCGCCCATTACCTGAAGATGAAAGGCCGCGAGATGGTCGGCTCGTTCCAGCGCGCCGAGGACATCGAATCCCGGCTGCAAGCGTGGCTCAGCAGCTACGTCAATGCCGGCACCGGGGCGTCGCAGGACGCATTGGCGCGTTTTCCGCTGGTTTCGGCGCGGGTTCTGGTGAAGGAACGGGCAGGGAAGCCCGGGGTGTTCGGCTGCGTCATCCATCTGCAGCCGCAGTTCCAGCTCGACGACGTGTCCGCGACATTCCGCCTGGTAACCGATATCGTGGCCCCCGGCGCCAAGGCCTAGACGTGCAGTAGTGAGACAGGGAGAACAGACCATGCCAAGAACCAGTGAGGCCGTGGGACAGTCGGCGGGCGAGCTGTATCGCGCCGGCCGGCTCGCCCAGGCGGTCGAGGCCGCCACGGCGGCGGTGCGCAAGGCGCCCACCGACCTCGCGGCGCGCATGATGCTGGCGGAGATGCTGCTGTTCGCCGGCAATCTCGAGCGGGCCGACGTGATCCTGGACGCGGCCGCCCAGGTGGAGCCGGCGACCGCAGTGGTGGTGTCCGAGTTCCGCCAGCTGCTGCGCGCCGAGGTGGCGCGGCGGCAACTGCGCCGCGATGGGCGCGTGCCGGAGTTCCTGGGTGAACCCACGCAGGCGCAGAAGGCGATCCTGGTGGCGCTGATCGCGCAGCGCGAAGGCAACCATGCCGAAGCGGCGCGCGCCGTGGCGGCGGCCGAGGAGATCCGCCCGCATGTGCGCGGACGGGCCGGCGACCTGGCTTTCGACGATTTCCGCGACGCCGACGATATCTGCGCCGGCTTCTTCGAGGTGCTGACCACGACCGGCAAGTATTTCTGGGTTCCGATCGAGCGCGTGGCCGGTATCGAATTCCATCCCCCCAAGCGCCCGCGCGACCTGTTCTGGCGCCGCGCCAGCATGTCGGTGACCGATGGCCCGGACGGCGACGTCTACATCCCCTGCATCTACGGCTCGGACGATGCGGACCTGCCCGACGAGCTGCGTCTCGGCCGCGCCACCGACTGGCGGCAGGATGATACGGGGCCGGTGCGCGGGGTGGGGCAGCGCATGTTCCTGGTCGGCGAGGACGCGATCGGGATCATGGAGCTGACCACCCTCAGCTTCGGGGCTTGAGCATTCCCCGATGAGTGGACGGACCTTCCGTGACGGCCGCGGCATCGACAACGGCCGCGGCCCGGGGCCACGGGCGCAGCTGCCGCTGCTCGACCGCCTGATCGACGATGCGCCGGACCAGGAGCGCGATCCGCCGATGTCCGGCACGGAAGCGATGGCGATCCTGCGACGCTCGGTCCGCCGCGATCTGGAAGCGCTGCTGAATGCCCGCCGGCGCTGGAAGTCGTGGCCGACATCCCTGGGCGAGCTCGATGTCTCCGCCGTCAGCTTCGGCATTCCCGACTACACCTCCGGCACGTTCAACGACGAGAAGCGGCGCGAGGCGCTGCGGGCCGAGATCGAGGACATCATCCGCCGCTTCGAGCCACGCTTCGTGAGCGTGCGGGTGTCGCTGATCGAAGGCGAGGACCGGCTGGAATCGACATTACGCCTGCGCATCGAGGCACTGCTGCATGCCGAGCCGGCGCCCGACCCGATGACCTTCGACACGATGATGGACCCCACCACCGCCGATGTGGTCGTGAAGGCACGCGACAATGTCTGATTCGCTGCTGCCCTACTACAACCGCGAACTGGTCGCGATCCGCCGCCTGGCCGCCGAGTTCGCCGAGTCGCATCCGAAGATCGCCGGCCGCCTGCGCCTGTCGGCCGACGCGGTGGACGATCCGCACGTGGCCCGCCTGCTGGAAGGCGTGGCCTTCCTGGCCGCCCGCGTGCACCGGCGGCTCGACGACGAGTTCCCCGAACTGACGGATGCGCTGCTGGGCGTGCTGTATCCGCACTACCTGGCGCCGGTCCCGTCCTGTGCCGTCGTGCAGTTCCAGTGCCAGCCGGATCTCCAGGGCGCCTATCAGGTCGCTTCGGGGGTGGCGCTGGAGACCGAGCCGGTGCGCGGCGAGACCTGCCGGTTCCGCACCGCCTATCCGCTGACGCTGTGGCCGCTTGAGATCGAGTTCGTGCGCCTGTCCGGCCTGCCGCTGGCAGCCCCGGTGAACGCCGAGGCGAACGGCGCCGCGGCGGTGCTGCGCATCGCGCTGAAATGCGCCTCGCCCACCGGCAGCTTCGCCCAGCTTGGCGTGGACCGCCTGCGCTTCTTCCTGCGCGGGGCCGGGAACCTGGCCTTGCCGCTATACGAGCTGCTCTGCGCGCACGCGGTCTCGGTGGCCTACGCTGACGGGCCGGCCGACCCGGCGCCGGTGATCGTGCCGGCCACCGCCATCCACCCCGTCGGCTTCGAGCCGGAGGAAGCGCTGCTGCCCTGGCCGGCGCGCAGCTTCTCCGGCTTCCGGCTGCTCACCGAGTATTTCGCCTTCCCCGAGAAATTCCTGTTTCTCGACTTCGCCCAGATGGACGCCAAGACCCTGGTCTCCGGCGGCAACCGGATGGAGATCTTCGTCTATCTCGACCGCGCCGTGCCGGAGCTGGAGCGCGCCCTCGGTGCCGATGCGCTCGCCCTGGGGTGCACGCCGGCGGTGAACCTGTTCGCCCAGCGCTGCGAACCGGTGCCGCTGACCGGCACCGAGATCGAATACCGCGTGGTGCCTGACTCCCGCCGCCCGGCCGCCATGGAGGTCTGGGGCATCGAGCGCGTGCGCGAAACCCAGCCGGACGGCTCGTCGCGCCCATGGCGGCCGTTCTACCGGCTGACGCATGGCGATCCCCTGGCCGGCGAACCCGGTGGCTTCTTCAGCGTCGTGCGGCGCGACACCACGCCGCCCTTGACCGGCAGCGAAGTCTATCTCGCGCCGCACGACCCCGCCTTCGACGCCGAGGCAACGAGCGACCCGACGCTGTCGATCGACGCGTTGTGCCTGAACCGCGACCTGCCGGCGGAATTGCCGTTCGGCGGCGGCCACCCGCGGCTGCGCCTGGTGGAAGGCGAGGCGGCAGTGACGCGGGTGGTGCCGATGACCGCGCCCACGCCCACGCTGCGCCCGCCGCTGCACGAGCAGGGCTTCTGGCGGCTGGTCTCGCATCTTTCGCTCGGCCATCTCTCGGTCGCGGGCGGCGAAGACGGGGCGTTGGCGCTGAAGGAGATCCTCCGGCTCTACGACCTGCGGGATTCAGCGGAGACGCGTGCGGCGATCGAGGCACTGCAGGCGGTCAACGCCCGCCCCGGCACGGCGCGCGTGCCCAATGCCCGCGTCGGCGCTTTCTGCCGCGGCCTTGACGTCACGCTCGAATTCGACGCCCGCTCCTGGCAAGTCGGCGGGCTGTACCTGCTGGCGTCGGTGCTCGACCGGTTCCTCGCATTGCACGCCACGGTGAATTCCTTCGTCCGCACCAGCGTCACCCTGCGCGGACGGCCCGGGCGGATGGCGGCCTGGCCGGCGCGGGCCGGGGCGCGCGTGCTGCTGTGACGGCGCGCTCGGCGCTGGCCCGGCTGCTGCGCGAGCCTCGGCGCTTCCGCTTCGACGCGGCGGTGCGGGTGCTGATGCACGCGGCGCGGCGTGCCGATCCGGCCGACGCCGCGCGCTTCCGTTCGCAGCCCGGCCTGGCCTTCCCGCCCGCCGACATCGTGGCGATCCGGCCGGATGTGCCGGCGCAGGCGGACGCGCCGCCGAAGCCTCCCGAACTCACGGTCGGGCTGATGGGCCTGACGGGATCGTCCGGCGTCCTGCCGCGCTATTACACCGAAGTGCTGAGCCTGACGCTGCGCGATCGCTCGCAGTCGCTGCATCGCTTCCTCGACATGCTGTCGCACCGCATGGTCGCGTTGTTCGCGCGCGCCGGCATCAAGTATCGCCTGCACCGTGCGGCGGATGCCGCCGTCCTGTCCAATCCACCGGCGCCGGACGCGGTCGGCGCGGCGTTGCTGGCGCTGACCGGCTACGGCACGCCGCACATGGCCGGGCGCCTGGCCGCCGGCACCGATCCGCTGCTGCATTATGCCGGCCTGTTCGCCGCCCGGCCGCGCTCCGCCGACCGGTTGGCCGCCCTGGTGTCCGACTGGCTGGGCCGGACCGTGGAGGTCGAACAATTCGCCGGCGCCTGGCTGCCGATCCCGCCGGACCAACGCTCGCGCATGCCGAAGGGGCGGCTTCCGGGCCAGTTCAACCGGCTGGGTGTGGATGCGGCGATCGGCACGCGCGCGTGGGACGTCCAGGCGCGCATCGTGCTGCGCGTTGGCCCGCTGGACCGCGCCGCCTTCGAAGCGCTGCTGCCCGACCGCCCGGCGCTGCGCCGGCTGGTGTCGCTGGTCCGCGCTTTCGTGGGGTTCGAGACCGCGTTCGCGGTCAACCCCGTGCTGGCGGCGGCCGCGGTCCCGGAGTTGCGGCTGGACGCTGCCGCCGACCCGCCGCCGCGGCTGGGCTGGAACACCTGGTTGCCGACCTCCGGCGGCCCGCGCCGGCGCGACGCGGCCGAGGCGATCTTCGAGGCGGAGATCGTCGAGGCCACCGATCCGGGAATGACTCCGCTTCGACCAACGATTTTCCAGAACACAGGACTTGCGGCATGACCGGCTGGGGCAGTGGCTATGTAACCGACATCGAGTACATGCCCGGCTACTACAAGCAGCAATCGCCCGCGCAGCTCGCGGTCGCCTGCCTGATGGGCGGCGTGGCCTGCGATGTGCCGGACCGGTTCGACGACCTGTCCTATATCGAGCTCGGCTGCGGCCTGGGCTATGGCGCAATGGTGCTGGCGGCGAGCAATCCCGGCTGGCGCGTCACCGCCGTCGACTTCAATCCCGCGCATATCGCCGCGGCGCGCGCGCTGGCCAACGAGGCCGGGCTCGCCAACATCACCTTCCTCGAGGCGGACCTGGCGACGCTCGCCGAGGACCCTGCCATTTCCGCCATTCCCGACGCCGATGTGGTCAGCCTGCACGGCGTCTGGAGCTGGGTGCCCCAGTCCGTGCGCGACGGCATTGTCCGCGTGCTGCGCGCCAAGGTCCGCCCGGGCGGGCTCGTGCATGTCAGCTACAACGCGCTGCCAGGCTGGCAGGGCGTGATCGGCATGCAGCGCCTGGTGCGCGAGGCCGGGCTGCGCATGGCCGGGCGCAGCGACCGGCAGGCGATCGCGGGCATGCAGGTGCTCGAAGCACTGAACGACGCCCAGGCGCGGCACTTGCGCAATTCGCCGTTCGTGCAGGGGCTGATCGAGCAGCTGAAGCGCTCGCCGGTCGAATATCTTGCGCATGAATACATGAACGAGTCCTGGAGTCCCTGCTTCCACGCCGACGTGGCGGCAGCGATGCGCGGCGCCAAGCTCGACTGGGTGGCCTCGGCCCAGCTGCCCGAGAACTTCAATGCGCTGACGCTCACCGAGGAGCAGCGCGCCGTCGCCGACCGGTTCGACGATCCGGTGATGCGCGAGCTGATCAAGGACACCTGCCTCGAGCGCGGGCTGCGCCACGACGTGTTCGTGCGCGGCGCACGCCGCATCGATGCCACCGCGCGCGATGCGGTGCTGCGGCGGGTCGTGTTGGCGCTGACGGTGCCACGGGCGGATTTCCGTTTCGAGTTGGAAATGCCGGCGGGGAAGGCCGAGCTTGGCCGCGAGTACTATGGCGCCGTGGCCGATGCGCTCGCGCAAGCGCCGCGCAGCGTTGCCGAGTTGATGGCGCTGCCAGGGCGTACCGGCGCAGCCGAGAATCCCGCCGAGCTGATCGCCATGCTTGTCGGCACCGACCAGGCCGCGATCGTTGCGCGCCCGGGGGCGAGTGTGGCGGCGGCGGCGCAGCGCTTCAATGCCGTCACCGCGCGAAGACTCGTCACGGTGGACAAGATCGGTCTGGCGGGCGCGATGGCCAGCGCCCGCCTGGGTGCCGGCCTGCGCTGTCCGCTGCTCGATCTCTACGTACTCGACCGCCAGCTTGCCGCCGGCGACGCGGCGCTCGATCCGGCCGAGCTGACGCTCGCGCTGGGCCCGATGCTCGATGCGCAGGAGCAGGACAAGCTCCGTGGCGCGATTGCGCAATCGATCGAGCAGCGTGCGCCGATCTGGCGCTCGGCTGGCGCCATCTGATGCCGGACCGGGTTGGATTGTTACGACACGCGAGCCTCTGGAGCGGGGCGGCGAGGTCGTGCTATGACACATGCTATGTCCCGGTCACCCCCGGGAGCAGGGAGGTTTGGTCATGCGCTGGTCGTTCTTCGTCGCCGCGGCTGCGACTTTGCTTTGTTTCGGCTCCCCGTCGTACGCACAACAGGGCCCGAGTGCCGACCAGATCATCAAGTCGCTGAAGCCGTCAGGGCCGCTGAGCAGCGGCACGCGCGGCATCCGCCCGGTTTCTCCCGGAGCGCCGGCGGCACCGGCGCCGGATGCCAACACCCAGCCGGCCGCAGCCGGTGCCCCGGCGCAGGCGAAGCCCGCCGCCCAGGCGATGCAGGCCAAGCCGCCGTCGGTGAACCTGACGGTGCAGTTCCGCACCGGCTCGTCCGAGCTGACGCCGCAGGCGATGCACACGCTGGACGAGCTGGGCCGCGCCCTCACCAGCCCGGCCCTGGCCGCATACCGCTTCCGGATCGAAGGTCACACCGATACCGTGGGCACGCCGGAACTGAACAAGACGCTGTCGGACGCACGCGCCGCCGCGGTTGCGCAATACCTCGAGAGCAGGTTCGGCGTCGGCGCGGCACGGCTGGAGACGGTCGGAATGGGCGACACCGCGCTGCTGGTCGCGACCCCGCCGCAGACCCCCGAGCCGCGCAACCGCCGGGTGCAGGTGATCAATATCGGCACATGACCGGCGCGGCGTCATAGGACCCGCCGGGGCCGGGCGAGATGCCCAGGCGCGACAATGCGGGTCCTGGAGATGCTGATCGCGACGATACGGATTCGACGATCGTTCTGCGTGCCAAGGTCCGCCCCGCGCCCGGGCATGTAACACCGGTCCGGCGGCGTGGCCGAGTTTGGGGTGGCATTGCCGCCGCCGTGGCGCTGGCAGTGGCCCTCGGCGGCGCGTGGCTGGCCCTGCGTCCCCAGCCGGCGGGACTTTCGCCGCCGGGCCAGGTGGCGGTCGTTCCACCGCTGCCGCAGCCCGGTCCCCGAGCGGGCGCGCCCGCATTCGCCATTCGCGACGCTTCGGAAGCGGAGATCCTGGAGAACCGTGACGGCGGGCTGGTGATCTTCCGCTTCCGCCCCAACCCGCGCATTCTTGTGCTGGACTTCGCCGACCTGTCCGAGCAGGGGCGCATGCTCAATCGCGTGGCGGCCCTGGTGGAGAAGGCCGGCCTGCCGCGCGACCGGCTGCTGGACGACACCGAACTGGACGCCGCGATACGCGCGCATGGCGACCGACCGGAGACATATTACTACGGCCACGACTACAGCGCGGCGGCGCTGGCGCGCTTCTTCGCGCTCGCCGAGCGCGATCGCGTGGCGCTGACGCCGCAGGAACAGATGCTGCGCCTGTTGCTGGCGCAGGAAGGCTATCTGCAGCCGGGCGCGCTGGGAGGCATCATCTCCATTCCGCGCGCGGGCGCGGACCCGTTCGTGGATCTCGGTGCGCGCGCGACCATCCTGCATCACGAGCTGTCGCACGGTGAGTATTTCAGCAATCCCGCCTATGCCGCCTATGCCAGGGCGTTCTGGAGCGGCGTGCTGACCGAGGCGGAGCGCGCCGCGTTCATCCGCTATCTCGCGCACGAGGACTACGACCCGTCTCAGGAAGATCTGATGATCAACGAGATGCAGGCGTACCTGATGCACACGCCGGACCGCCGCTTCTTCGACCCGGGGACGCTGGGCCTCCCTGTGGGGGCAGTGAACCGGCTGCAGGCGACGTTTCTGCTGGGGATGCCGGCCGGCTGGCTGCGCGACGGCACCAGCGTTCCGCCGCCCGTCGAAGCGGCGTCGGCACCGGCCCCTGCCTCGCTGCCGGCGTCGCCGCCACCGGCCAAGGCGCGCGGCGCCCCGGCGCGATAGCCACAGACGCCGGCTCCTATTTGGCCGCGGTTTCCAGCAGCATGGCCTGGCCGGCCAGACGAACGCCACGCGCCTGCGCCTGCTCCAGTGCCGCCTTCAGGTCGCGGAAATAGGTGGCGCCGGTATCGTCCGCCGGCCGCACCGTCGAGAACAGCGGTGCCGAAGACGCGATGGCGACGATCATGTCGGTGCCGAACGGTTCGTCCACCGCCCAGCTGCCGTCGCCGGTTTTCGGGTCGGGCTCGCCGATGACCGCGGAGGCGCCGGGCCGGTAGACCCGCGACGGACCCATCACCTTCCAGCCATTGCCGGTCATGACCCGCACGGACGCCCCGTCATCGGCCACCAGATGCGTCATGGAGCCGTCGCTGGAAAGGTAGTCGACCTGCAGGTAGGCGGGGAAATCCGGCATGGTGAACTGCAGCACGATCTTGTCGTTGCGGTGCAGCCGGCTGACGTTGCCCTTCAATGCCAGGGCCAGCGTGGCGCCGGGGTGGCCGTCGTTGTCGGCGATCGGTCGCAGCACGTCCAATGCGGGGCAGTACGGGCCATCGAACGTCTTGACCCGCCAGGTCAGTGCCGTTGCCGGGGCCGCCTCCGCGATGGCGCGGCGCAGCGCTGCTTCCGGCGCGCCGCCGCCGCTCAGCCCGTCGAGCAGGATGCGGCCAGGATCGGGCAAGTGCGGTGTGGCGATCGTGCAGGCGACATTGCGAACGGCCGCCCGCAGCGACGCCAGGGAGAATTGCTGCACCGGCGCAGGCGGCACGGGAGGGGGCGGCACCGGTTGGAGTGGTGCGGGTGGAACAGGCGCGGGCGCCGGCACGGGTTGCGGCATGGGCGGCGGCGCCGGCGGGGATGGAACCGGCGGTGACGGCACAGGTATCGGGGCTGGCGCCGGAGCAGGCGGTGGTGCCGGTGCGGGCGTCGGTGTCGGCGTCGGCTGAGGTGCGGGCACCTGTGTCGGTGTCGGGACAGGTGCCGGCTGCGGCGCCGGCGTCGGCGCGGGTGGCGCGGGGGGCGGCGCCGGCGGTGCAGGAACCGCGGGGGGAGTGGCCTGCACCTGCTGCTCCGGCATCGTGCCAGGTTGCAACAGGTACCAGCCGACGCCGCCCAGCAGCGCCAGGCCGATCACGCCGCCGCCGGCGATCAGCGGCAGCCGGCTGCCGCCGGGCGTTGCAGGGGCGGCCGGCCTGGCCGGCGGAGAGGCAGGCGCTGGCGCCGGGCCCGTCTGCTGAACCCCCGTCGGCCTGACCATGGTGGCATCGGTATCGTCGGCGGAGGCAGTGCTCGCGGGCTGCTCGAATGCCGCGCGCAGCGCCCGCGCGAAGGCCTCGGCGTCGGCGTAGCGTTGCTCCGGGCGCTTGGCCATCGCCTTTGCCACAACGGCATCCAGCGCCGATGGCGCGGTGACCGAAAGATCGGACGGGCGGGGCGGCTCCGTGTTCAGCGCCTTGTGCATGATCGCCGACATGCTGCCCTCGAACGGGCGTTCGCCGGTCAGCAGCTGGTACAGCAGAACCCCGGAGGAATAGATGTCGGTCCGGGCGTCGACGGTCTGGCCCATGAACTGCTCGGGCGACATGTAGGCAGGCGTGCCCAGCACGGTCCCGGCCTGCGTCATGCTGCTGCTCTCGATCCGGGCGATGCCGAAATCGGCGATCTTCACCTGGCCGCCGCTGGTGATCATCACGTTGGCGGGCTTGATGTCGCGATGGACCACGCCGCGCTCGTGGCTGAACTGCAGGCCGGCGAGCAGTTGTTCCATCACCCGGACGATCTCGGTCGGGGCGAAGCGCTCCTGCTTGTCCAGCACGCCCTTCAGCGACTGGCCGTCGATGAACTCCATGACGATGTAGGCGAGCTCAGCGGTTTCGCCGTAGTCGAACACGCCGACGATGTTCGGATGGTTCAGCCGGCCGGCGGCCTGAGCCTCCCGCTTGAAGCGGGCAAGCTCCTCCTGCGCCTCCGGATCCGCGGCATCGGGCAGGCGCACGGTCTTGATCGCCACCTTGCGCGAGATCATGGGGTCCCAGCCTTCGTAGACGGTCCCCATCGCGCCGCGGCCGAGTGTACCGCGGAGCTCGTACTTGCCGAGCTTCGACTCCTCCATGACGTATCCTTTGAGTGCGCGCCGGAACGGTCTTATAGACTGCCCGCGGCGACAGAGAAATGCACAGGATCGATGACGGCCCACCGGATCGGCGCCTGGCATGTCGGCCGGCCGGGTCGTGAAGACCGGCGGTGCAATTCGCCCGACGGCAAACGACATTCCGTGGTTCCGGCCGCGGCGGCGATGTTATTGGAGACGTGATGATGCTTGCGGCCGGCGGGCATTGCCTGGGCACGCGATGGTGACGGCACGGATCTCCCCAGCGTTGTCTGGGTATTGTCCGATACGGCGAAGTAATGCACCCTTCGTCTATATTCGCACTGCAGGAATTTTACAAAATTTTGCCGGAAGACATCATTTGCCGGCTTTCGTTGTTGTGCAGATGCATTGACTTCCGGAGGCGGGCAGGCCACGCTCGGCATCGGTAGACGGCCGGGTGGGGGCAGAATTCGTGCGTTGTCGGAAGGAACGAAGCCAGCGTCCCGCCTGGCACGTCATGTTCTCGCGGATGCAGGCGCTTTGGCCTGTCATGGCCCTGGCGACGACTGTCGCGGCCGCCATCCCCGCATCCGCGCAGGAGCCGCCCAGGCCGGTCCTGCTGCCCGAAGGCTCGCCCATCCCCCGCATCATGCCGCCCCAGCAGCCCAGCGTAAGCCCGGGCGCGCTGGTGCCGCCGCCGACCGGGCCGGCCGGGCCGGTGCCGGAAGTGCCCGTGACCATCCGCAGTGTCGCGATCGAAGGCGCGACACAGTACCCGACCGCGGAGCTGATGCGGCTCGCCGACGGACTCGTCGGCGAAGCCGTGCCGCTCCCCAGGGTCGATGCCGCACGCCAGGCGATCCTCCGCCGGTACCGTGACGACGGCTTCGTCCTCACCGCCGTTTCGGCGGCGCTGGATGCCAATGGCAACCTCCGCTTCCGGGTGACGGAAGGGCGCATCGCAGACGTGAAGCTCGACGGCGATATCGGGCCGGCCGGAACCCAGGTGCTGCGCTTCCTCAATCGGCTCACCGAAGAGAAGGTCATCGATTCGCGCACGCTGGAGCGCTATTTGCTGCTGGCGCAGGACGTTCCGGGAGTGGCCCTGCGCGCGATCCTGAAACCGTCCACCGACGAGCCGGGGGCCCTGACCCTGGTGGCCCAGGTCAGCCGCCGTCCGGTGACTGGCCTGTTCACGTCGGACAACCGCGCCTTCAACCTCACCGGGCCGGAGCAGGGGCTCGGCGTCGTCGATTTCAACAGCTTCACCGAATACGGCGAACGCACCCAGGTGTCGTTGTATCGCACCTATAACAACACCCAGCTGTTCGGGCAGGTATCGACGGAGGTGTTCCTCGGCGCCAGCGGGCTGAAGCTGCGGGTGTATGGCGGCGCCGGCAGTTCCGACCCGTCCGGCAGCCTGCGGGCGATCGGCTATCAGGGGCAGACCACCGTGTTCGGCGGTGAACTCGCTTATCCGCTGATCCGCTCCCGTCAGCAGACGCTGAACTTGTACGGCACGTTCGACGCGCTGGAGTCGATCGTCAATCAGAACACCGGCGTCAACGGCAGTTCGGCACGGGTCACCTTCGATTCGCTGCGGGTGGTGCGCGGGGGTGTCGGATATGCGCTGTCTGACCTGTGGCTAGGCGACGAGCGGCCGGCCGTGAACGCGGTTTCGGTGCGCGTCTCGCGCGGATTGCCGTGGTTCGGCGCATCGCCGAACGGGGCGGCCCTGAATGCCCGGCTGGGCGAGCGGGTCGATTTCCTGAAGGCGTCTTTCGACATCACCCGCACCCAGAACCTGTTCCAGCCCTGGAACGGCGCCGGCCTCGCGCTCATGGGCATCCTGTCGGGACAGGTCAGCCCGAATGTCCTGCCGCCGGCAGAGAAATTCTTCCTGGGCGGCAGCCGCATCACCCGTGGCTTCTATTCCGGCCAGGTCACCGGCGACAATGCGCTGGCTGCAACGGTCGAGCTCCAGCTGAATACGGCCGTGAACACGCAGCTGCTGGGCTACGGCGCGGACGTGTCGCTGCAATTCTACGGTTTCTACGACTGGGGCGAGACCTGGGAGAACCAGAAGAGCGATCCCAACCGCCGGTTGCAATCGTTCGGCGGCGGCGTGCGCATGATGCTGACACCCTACACCGAGGTCGATCTTGAAGGCGTAAGACGGCTGACCGTCTACCCGAACGGCAGCTCGACCGGAATTTCGGCGCTGCCGAACACCGCATTCTACTGGCGGGTCCTGACCCGCTTCTGAAACGACGGCGCCAGAACGGCGCGGAGGAACGGCATATGGCGAAGGCACGGGCAGGGCGGGGGGTGAGGCTGGTCGGCACCGTCAGGCGCAATCGCACCGCGCTGCTCGTCTCCACGGCGTTGCAGGCATCGGTGCTGCTGGTCCTGGCGATGCCGGCGCAGGCGCAGGCCCCCAACGCGCGTCCGCAGGGCGGCGTGGTCAGCGCCGGCGCGGCCACGATCAGCCAGACCACGAACAACACGCTGGTGACGCAGGGCTCCCAGCGCGCCGCCGTGGACTGGCAGAGCTTCGACGTCGGCAGCAGCCACAGCGTGACGTTCCAGCAGCCCAACGCCGGCGCAGTGATCCTGAACCGCGTCAATACGCCCAATCCGTCGCAGATCGCCGGCCGCATCACCGCCAACGGCCAGGTGATCATCGAGAACCGCTCCGGTGTCGTGTTCGCCAACGGCGCGCAGATCGAGGCGCACAGCCTGGTGGTGACCGCGGCCGGCATCACCAACGACAAGTTCATGACCGGGAACATGTCGTTCGACATTCCCGCCCGCCCGAACGCCCAGATCGTCAACCGCGGCCGGATCACCGTGAAGCAGACGGGGTTGGCGGCGCTGGTCGCGCCCAGCGTCGTCAATGCCGGCGTGATCGAAGCGAAGCTCGGCCACGTCGTGCTGGCCGGGGCCTCCACCCACACGGTCGACCTGTACGGCGACGGCCTGCTCTCGGTCGACGTCACCAGCCAGGTCAAACAGGCTCCGGTCGGGGCCGACGGCAAGCCGGTGGAAGCGCTGGTGACCAATATCGGCACCATCGCCGCGCAGGGCGGCACCGTTCTGCTCACGGCGCAGGCGGCGGACGGCATCGTCTCCCATCTCGTCGAGGCCGGCGGGCGCATCTCCGCCGACACCGTCGGCACGCAGGCCGGGTTGGTGCGGATCGAGGGTGTGGGCGGCTCGATCACCATCGAGGGGGCGGTGTCCGCTGCCGGGCGAGCGCCGGGCACCAAGGGCGGTCAGATCGAACTCGCCGCAACCGGCACCGTGACGGTGGCCTCCAGCGCCCGGGTCTCCGCATCCGGCCGGGCCGGCGGCGGCAATGTGGCCGTCGGGACCACGCTGGCCCGCACCGCCGGCGGCGCCACAGTAACGCCGGCGATGACGGCGCAGCACACGGTGGTGCAGAAGGGCGCGAAGATCACCGCCGACGCGACCAAGCGCGGGGATGGCGGCCGGGTGACGGTGCTGTCCACCCGCCAGACCACGATGGCCGGAACGATCTCGGCCCGCGCCGGCAAGCAGGGCGGCAATGGCGGGTTCGTCGAGGTGTCCGGCGACCAGGGTTATGCGCTGACCGGGGCAATCAATGTCTCGGCAGCCAAGGGTGCGGCAGGCACGATCCTGATCGACCCGCAGGACCTGACGATCAAGAAAAATGGGCATGATGACAGCCTGGTCACTGTCACGGGCACGACCGACGCGACGCTGGATGTGGGCAACAATGGCGGAAGCCCCACCGCAGTCAGCGCCACGATCGATCCGGGTGTGTTCAACACGCTGATCGGGAACGTCACGCTGCAGGCGTCGCGCGACCTGACCGTTGCCTCCGCGTTCTCGTCGCCGGCGGCCAACCTGGCACTGGAGGCAGGCCGCAACCTCACCGTCAACGCACCGATCACGCTGACGGGCACCGGCACGATCACGCTCGCCGCGGCCGTAGCGACGCCGGCGTTCACGGCGGCCGCAGGCTATGACGCGGCCGGCGGCCCGAACGGGGTGCTCACCATCGCGGCGGCTGGCGGGCTGTCCGCGTCGTCGGGGAGTGTCGCGCTTTCGTCCGGCGCCGGCGGCGTCGCGATCAACGGCACCATCTCGGCTGCGAATCTGCAGGTGAACGTGTCGGCCGGCGGACTCCTGTCCGTGGGCGCGGCGGTGCACGCGACGACGGCGAATTTGAACGCTGGCCGGATCGCGATTCCAGCGAAGGTCTCGGGCACGTCGATTTCGGCGAACACCATCGGCGGCGGGACGATCGACATCACCGGCACCGTGGCAGCGACGGGAACGCTGTCGTTGACGGCGGGCACCAACATCACCGCCTCCGGGGTATTGTCGGCCGGCACGCTGACCGGCAGCGGCGCGACCGCCGCGATGAACGGCAACAACACGATCACGACGCTGGGCGCCTTCACCACCACCGGCAACATGGCGCTGACCACCGGCCCGACATTGACGGTGCTCGGCACGGTCTCGGTTGGCGGCGTGGCGGCGCCGAACGTGGGCAACACGGGGACATTGGGGCTGACCGTCACCGGCGGCGACCTGGTCCTGGGCCAGGCCGGTGGCGCCGCGGGTGTGCTGAACGCGGGCACATTGCTGCTGGCGGCCACCGGCGCGATCCGTCAGCCGAACGGGGCGATCGGGGCGAATTCGCTACGCATTGGCACGGCCGCCTCGGTGTCGCTGCCGAGCGCGTCGAACCTGATCGCGGCGCTGGGTCCGGTGACGACGTCGGGCGATTTCAGCCTGACCGACGCGATCAGCCTGGTGGTGCAGGCGCCGATCGTGATGACGGGGGCGGGGCAGTCGCTGACCTTGCGGTCGGGCGACGTGCTGTCGGTTGCCGCGACCAGCGGCCTCGCGGTGGACGGCGACATCGTGCTGCAGGCGCAGCCGCCGCTGGCCGGGGCGGGCATGGGCTCGCTGGACCTGCAGGCGGCGGTGACGTCGAACCACGGCAACGTGTTCCTGCTGGCCGGCGCGCCTGGGGTGAACGCGAACGCGCCGGTGGCGACGGGGGCCGGCAAGCTGCTGAGCATCGTCGGCGACGTGCTGACCCATGCGGCGCCGGCGACCAACACGCTGAACGCGACGGCGACGGGCACGCTGGAGATCGCGCCGTTCAGCAACACCGGCACGGTGACGCTGGGCGCCGGCGCCGGCCTGTCGCTGGCCTCGCTGACGGGGGTGACGGCGGGCACGCTGCGGGTGGGCGCGGCGACGGCGCCGGGGGCTTCGTCCGCGGGCACGACGGCGGCGGCGATCACGGTGTCCGGGTTCGACGCGGCGGGCCTGACGGTGCTGGAACTGGACACCTCCGGCGCGGTGACGCAGACCGGGGCGCTGACCAATGTGGCGCGGCTGACCGGCCAGGCCGGATCGGTGGCGCTGGCCATGGCCGGCAACACGGTGGGCACTCTGGGCGGGTTCGCCGTCACCGGCGATTTCGTGCTGGCCAGCAACCAGGACCTGACGGTGCTGGGCACGGTGCAGGCGGGTGCCGCCGCGACGATCGGACTGGCGGCGAACGGGGCGCTCACGATCGGTCAGGCGGGCACGGCGGGCGTGCTGAATGCGGGCACGGTGGCGCTGGTGGCGTCGGGGGCGATCAGCGAGCCGAACGGCAGCATTGTCGCCACGGCGCTGAGCGGGCCGAACGCGGGCACGACGTTCACGCAGGCGAGTTCGGCGACGCTGGACGGATCGAACACGATCTCGGTGCTGGGCGCGTTCACCACGGCCGGCGATTTCGCGCTGCGCAATACCCAGGGCCTGACGGTGCTGGGCACGGTGTCGGCGGGCGGCGTCTCCGCGCCGAATCCGGCCAACACCGCGAGCCTCGGGCTGACGGTGAATGGCGACCTCGCGATCGGCCAGGCGGGCACGGCGGGCGTGCTGAATGCGGGCACGGTGGCGCTGGTGGCGTCGGGCACGATCACCGAGCCGAACGGCAGCATCCGCGCCAACCTGCTGACCGGGCCGAACGCGGCGGCGGCATTCATGCAGGCGGCGTCAGCCACGTTGAACGGCGCGAACGCCATCGGCGCGCTCGGCTCGTTCGTGACCGCGGGCAATTTCGCCCTGACCGACAGCCAGGGCCTGGCCATCCTGGGCACGGTGTCGGCCGGCGGCGTGGCGGCACCGAACCCGGCCAACACGGCGAGCCTCGGGCTGACGGTGAACGGCGATCTGGCCATCGGCCAGGCGGGCACGGCAGGTGTGCTGAATGCCGGCACGGTGGTGCTGGTGGCTTCGGGCACGATCAGCGAGCCGAACGGCAGCATCCACGCCAACCTGCTGACCGGACCGAACGCGGCGGCGGCATTCACGCAGGCGGCGTCAGCGGCGCTGAACGGCGCGAACGCGATCGGCACGCTCGGCTCGTTCGTGACCGCGGGCAATTTCGCCCTGACCGACACCCAGGGCCTGACGGTGCTGGGCACGGTGTCGGCGGGCGGTGTGGCGGCACCGAACGCCGCCAATACCGCGAGCCTCGGGCTGACGGTGAATGGCGACCTCGCGATCGGCCAGGCGGGCACGGCAGGCGTGCTGAATGCCGGCACGGTGGCGCTGGTGGCTTCGGGGGCGATCACCGAGCCGAACGGCAGCATCCGCGCCAACCTGCTGACCGGGCCGACGACGGGCGCGGCATTCACGCAGGCGGCATCGGCCACGTTGAACGGCACGAACGCCGTCGGTGCGCTCGGTTCGTTCGTGACCACGGGCAATTTTGCCCTGACCGACAGCCAGGGCCTGACCATCCTGGGCACGGTGTCGGCCGGCGGCGTGGCGGCGCCGAACGCGGCCAACACGGCGAGCCTCGGGCTGACGGTGAACGGCGATCTCGTGATCGGGCAGGCGGGCACGGCGGGCGTGCTGAATGCCGGCACGGTGGCGCTGGTGGCTTCGGGCACGATCAGTGAGCCGAATGGCAGCATCCACGCCAACCTGCTGACCGGCCCGACGACGGGGGCGGCATTCACGCAGGCGGCGTCAGCCACGTTGAACGGCGCGAACGCCATCGGCACGCTCGGTTCGTTCGTGACCACGGGCAATTTCGCCCTGACCGACAGCCAGGGCTTGGCCATCCTGGGCACGGTCTCGGCGGGCGGTGTGGCGGCACCGAACGCGGCCAACACGGCGAGCCTCGGGCTGACGGTGAACGGCGATCTCGCGATCGGCCAGGCGGGCACGGCGGGCGTGCTGAATGCCGGCACGGTGGCGCTGGTGGCCTCCGGCGCGATCAGCGAGCCGAACGGCAGCATCAACGCCAACCTGCTGACCGGACCGAACGCGGCGGCGGCATTCACGCAGGCGGCGTCGGCCACGTTGAATGGCGCGAACGCCATCGGCGCGCTCGGCTCGTTCGTCACCGCGGGCAATTTCGGGCTGACCGACAGCCAGGGCCTGGCCATCCTGGGCACGGTGTCGGCCGGCGGCGTGGCGGCGCCGAATCCGGCGAACACCGCGAGCCTCGGGCTGACGGTGAACGGCGATCTGGCGATCGGGCAGGCGGGCACGGCGGGCGTGCTGAATGCCGGCACGGTGGCGCTGGTGGCCTCCGGCGCGATCAGCGAGCCGAACGGCAGCATCCACGCCAACCTGCTGACCGGACCGAACGCGGCGGCGGCATTCACGCAGGCGGCGTCGGCCACATTGAACGGCACGAACGCGATCGCCACACTCGGCTCGTTCGTGACCGCGGGCAATTTCGCGCTGACCGACAGCCAGGGCCTGGCCATCCTGGGCACGGTGTCGGCCGGCGGCGTGGCGGCGCCGAATCCGGCGAACACCGCGAGCCTCGGGCTGACGGTGAACGGCGATCTCGTGATCGGGCAGGCGGGCACGGCGGGCGTGCTGAATGCCGGGACGGTGGCGCTGGTGGCCTCCGGCGCGATCAGCGAGCCGAACGGCAGCATCAACGCCAACCTGCTGACCGGCCCGAACGCGGCAGCGGCATTCACGCGGGCGGCGTCGGCCATGTTGAACGGCAGCAACGCCATCGGCGCGCTCGGCTCGTTCGCCACCAACGGCAATTTCGCCCTGACCGACAGCCAGGGCCTGGCCATCCTGGGCACGGTCTCGGCGGGCGGCGTGGCGGCACCGAACGCGGCCAACACGGCGAGCCTCGGCCTGACGGTGAACGGCGATCTCGCGATCGGGCAGGCGGGCACGGCGGGCGTGCTGAATGCCGGCACGGTGGCGCTGGTGGCCTCCGGCGCGATCACCGAGCCGAACGGCAGCATCAACGCCAATCTGCTGACCGGCCCGACGACGGGGGCTGCATTCGTCCAGGCGGCTTCAGCGGCGCTGAACGGCGCGAACGCCATTGGCGTGCTCGGCTCGTTCGTGACCGCTGGCAATTTCGCCCTGACCGACAACCAGGGCCTGACCATCCTGGGCACGGTGTCAGCCGGGGGCGTGGCGGCGCCGAACGTGGGCAACACCGGGACATTGGGGCTGACCGTTACCGGCGGCGACCTGGTCCTGGGCCAGGCCGGTGGCGCCGCGGGTGTGCTGAACGCGGGCACATTGCTGCTGGCGGCCACCGGCGCGATCCGTCAGCCGAACGGGGCGATCGGGGCGAATTCGCTACGCATTGGCACGGCCGCCTCGGTGTCGCTGCCGAGCGCGTCGAACCTGATCGCGGCGCTGGGCCCGGTGACGACGTCGGGCGATTTCAGCCTGACCGACGCGATCAGCCTGGTGGTGCAGGCGCCGATCGTGATGACGGGGGCGGGGCAGTCGCTGACCTTGCGGTCGGGCGACGTGCTGTCGGTTGCCGCGACCAGCGGCCTCGCGGTGGACGGCGACATCGTGCTGCAGGCGCAGCCGCCGCTGGCCGGGGCGGGCACGGGCTCGCTGGACCTGCAGGCGGCGGTGACGTCGAACCACGGCAACGTGTTCCTGCTGGCCGGCGCGCCTGGGGTGAACGCGAACGCGCCGGTGGCGACGGGGGCCGGCAAGCTGCTGAGCATCGTCGGCGACGTGCTGACCCATGCAGCGCCGGCGACCAACACGCTGAACGCGACGGCGACGGGCACGCTGGAGATCGCGCCGTTCAGCAACACCGGCACGGTGACGCTGGGCGCCGGCTCCGGCCTGTCGCTGGCCTCGCTGACGGGGGTGACGGCGGGCACGCTGCGGGTGGGCGCGGCGACGGCGCCGGGGGCTTCGTCCGCGACCACGACGGCGGCGGCGATCACGGTGTCCGGGTTCGACGCGGCGGGGCTGACGCTGCTGGAACTGGACACCTCCGGCGCGGTGACGCAGACCGGGGCGCTGACCAATGTGGCGCGGCTGACCGGCCAGGCCGGATCGGTGGCGCTGGCCATGGCCGGCAACACGGTGGGCACTCTGGGCGGGTTCGCCGTCACCGGCGATTTCGTGCTGGCCAGCGACCAGGACCTGACGGTGCTGGGCACGGTGCAGGCGGGTGCCGCCGCGACGATCGGGCTGGTGGCGAACGGGGCGCTGGCGATCGGTCAGGCGGGCACGGCCGGGGTGCTGCACGCGGGCACGGTGTCGCTGGTGGCGTCGGGGGCGATCAGCGAGCCGAACGGCAGCATCCACGCCAACCTGCTGATCGGGCCGACGACGGGCGCGGCATTCGCGCAGGCGAGTTCGGCGACGTTGGACGGATCGAACACGATCTCGGTGCTGGGCGCGTTCACCACGGCCGGCGATTTCGCGCTGCGCAACACCCAGGGCCTGACGGTGCTGGGCACGGTGTCGGCGGGCGGCGTCTCCGCGCCGAGCGTGGCCAACACGGCGAGCCTCGGGCTGACGGTGAACGGCGATCTGGCGATCGGCCAGGCGGGCACGGCGGGCGTGCTGAATGCGGGCACGGTGGCGCTGGTGGCTTCGGGCACGATCAGCGAGCCGAACGGCAGCATCCACGCCAACCTGCTGACCGGCCCGAACGCGGCAGCGTCATTCACGCAGGCGACGTCGGCCACGTTGAACGGCACGAACGCCATCGGCGCGCTCGGCTCGTTCGTGACCGCGGGTAATTTCGCCCTGACCGACAGCCAGGGCCTGACCATCCTGGGCACGGTGTCGGCCGGCGGCGTCACCGCGCCGAACCCGGCCAACACCGCGAGCCTTGGGCTGACGGTGAACGGCGACCTCGCCATCGGCCAGGCGGGCACAGCAGGTGTGCTGAATGCCGGCACGGTGGCGTTGGTGGCTTCGGGCATGATCAGTGAGCCGAACGGCAGCATCCACGCCAACCTGCTGACCGGCCCGAACGCGGCGGCGGCATTCACGCAGGCGGCGTCAGCGGCGCTGAACGGCGCGAACGCGATCGGCACGCTCGGCTCGTTCGTGACCGCGGGCAATTTCGCCCTGACCGACAGCCAGGGCCTGACGGTGCTGGGCACGGTGTCGGCGGGCGGCGTCTCCGCGCCGAACGCCGCCAATACCGCGAGCCTCGGGCTGACGGTGAATGGCGACCTCGCGATCGGCCAGGCGGGCACGGCGGGCGTGCTGAATGCCGGCACGGTGGCGCTGGTGGCTTCGGGCACGATCAGTGAGCCGAATGGCAGCATCAACGCCAACCTGCTGACCGGCCCGACGACGGGGGCGGCGTTCGCATCGGCGGCGTCAGCCACGTTGAACGGCGCGAACGCCATCGGCGCGCTCGGCTCGTTCGTGACCGCGGGCAACTTCGCCCTGACCGACAGCCAGGGCCTGACCATCCTGGGCACGGTGTCGGCCGGCGGCGTGGCAGCACCGAACCCGGCCAACACCGCGGGCCTCGGGCTGACGGTGAATGGCGACCTCGCGATCGGCCAACCCGGCACGGCGGGTTCGCTCAATGCCGGCACCATCGTGTTGATGGCATCGGGCGCGATCAGCGAGCCGAACGGCAGCATCCACGCCAACCTGCTGACCGGCCCGACGACGGGAGCGGCGTTCGCATCGGCGGCATCAGCCACGTTGAACGGCGCGAACGCCATCGGCGCGCTCGGCTCGTTCGTGACCGCGGGCAATTTCGCCCTGACCGACAGCCAGGGCCTGACCATTCTGGGCACGGTCTCGGCCGGCGGCGTGACGGCGCCGAACCCGGCGAACACCGCGAGCCTCGGGCTGACGGTGAACGGCGACCTCGCGATCGGCCAGGCGGGCACGGCGGGCGTGCTGAATGCCGGCACGGTGGCGCTGGTGGTGTCCGGCGCGATCAGCGAGCCGAACGGCAGCATCAACGCCAACCTGCTGACCGGCCCGACGGCCGGAGCCGCGTTCGCCAGCGCCACATCCGCCACGTTGAACGGCGCGAACGCCATCGGCGCGCTCGGTTCGTTCGTGACCACGGGCAATTTCGCCCTGACCGACAGCCAGGGCCTGACCATCCTGGGCACGGTGTCGGCCGGCGGCGTGGCGGCGCCGAACCCGGCGAACACCGCGAGCCTCGGGCTGACGGTGAACGGCGACCTCGCCATTGGGCAGGCGGGCACGGCGGGCGTGCTGAATGCCGGCACGGTGGCGCTGGTGGCGTCCGGCGCCATCACCGAGCCGAACGGCAGCATCCACGCCAACCTGCTGACCGGGCCGGCGACGGGAGCAGCATTCGCCCAGGCGGCGTCAGCCACGTTGAACGGCGCGAACGCCATCGGCGCGCTCGGCTCGTTCGTGACCGCGGGCAATTTTGCCCTGACCGACAGCCAGGGCCTGACCATCCTGGGCACGGTGTCGGCGGGCGGCGTGGCCGCGCCAAACCCGGCCAACACCGCGAGCCTCGGCCTGACGGTGGACGGCGACCTTGCGATCGGGCAGGCGGGCACGGCGGGTTCGCTCAATGCCGGCACCATCGTGCTGATGGCGTCGGGTGCGATCACCGAACCGAACGGGACGATCAACGCCAACCTGCTCACTGGCCCATCCCCCGGCGCCACCTTCACCAGCGCCGCATCGGCTACGCTGAACGGCAGCAATGCGATTGCTGGCCTCGGCGCCTTCGTCGCCGCCGGCGACTTCATGCTGGCAGACAGCCGTGGGCTGACGATCCTGGGCGGCGTCTTCGCCGGTGGCGTGCCTGCGCCGAACCCCGCGAATACCGCGAGCCTCGGGTTGACGGTGAATGGCGACCTAACGATCGGCCAGGCCGGCACCGCCGGGGCGCTCACCGCCGGCACGGTGGCGCTGGTGGCGTCGGGCGATATCACCGAACCGAACGGAACGATCGCGGCCAACGTGCTGACCGGCCCCGCTGGGGGAGCGGCCTTCACCAGCGCGAACTCGGCCACCCTCGACAGTGCCACGAACAGGATTTCCCTGCTCGGCCCGTTCAACGTCGCGGCAGGCGATTTCATCCTGCAGAACGGGGTGGATCTCACGATCGGCGGGCCGGTCGTGGCCGCCGGCAATGTCGCGATCACCGAGCATGGCGCACTCGCGGTCAACGGGTCTGTGCAGGCCGGCAACGGCATCGCCATCACCGGCGACCGCGCCATCGCACAGAACTCAGGCACGATCTCGGGTGCAGGTACCGGGGTGACGCTCACGGCGCTCGCCGGCGACATCACCCAGGCGGTCGGCGCAACGATCGCCGCCACCGGCAGTGGCAACGTCGCTGTCACCGCCTCGGCCGGCATCGGTTTCGGCGGCAGCATCATCGCCCAGGGCGGTACCGTCGCGCTGGCGGCGCAGGGCGGCGCGATCACCGAGACGGTCGGCGCCACGCCAACCGGAATCGTCAGCGCCAACACGCTGACGGGGGCGGCGACGGGAACGGTGGCATTCGACAACAGCACCGGCAACGCGGTGACGACGCTCGGCCCCTTCGCCGCTGGCGGCAGCTTCACGCTGGTCAACCAGCAGGACCTGGCGCTGGCCGGCGCGATCACGGCGGGATCGGGCATCATGCTGAGCAGCGCGGGTTCGGTTTCTCAGGACGCGGGGTCCAGCCTCGGCACAACCGGCGCCATTCGAATCAGCGCCCTTGGCGCATTCCGGCAGGCGGCCAGCGGCGACATCACCGCAGGCGGCGCGGCCGGATTGATCGACATCGCCACCACCACCGGCATCTCCGCTGGCGGCGCGCTGAACGCTACCGGTGCCGGCGGCCGTGTACAGCTGGCGACGCACGGGTCGATCGATCAGACGAGTGCCCCGGGCGCGGGCGGCAACACCGGCCGGCTCAATGCGACACGGCTCGACATCGCCGCCGGCGACAGCGTGGCGTTGGACAGCGTGGCCGGCGGCGGCAACCATATCGGCACGCTCGATGCGGCAAGCGCCGCGGCCGGCGACCTCACGCTCAGCAACGCCCAGGACCTCGTCATCGTCGGCCCGGCGAGGGCTGGTGGCGGCATCGCCATTTCGGCCGCCGGCGACCTCACGGTCGCGGCCGGAACGTTGATCCTCGGTGGCACTGCCGCGAGCCTGACGGCCGGCCTCAACCTGACGCAGGCCGCGGGCGGCCTCGTCGCTGCGCCGAACGTCACCATCACGGCACCGGGCACCATCGCCGTCGCCGGCACGTTGCAGGGCACCAAGATCGTGATCAGTGGCCCCGGCGGCTCCCTGTCCGGCCAGGTCACGCTCGCAAACGGTGCCGCATTCGCGACGGGATCGGCCGGCCAGTTCGTGGGCCAGCAGGTTTTCGCCCACTTGCCGACAAGCGGCACCGCCACGGCCGGGACGTATATCAGCACGGTCGGCCTCACCCAGATCGGCAATGCCTCGGTGACCGGATTGCACGGCGTCGGCTCGCCGACCTTCCGCATCGACACCAGCGGCAACGTTGCCTTCGATCGTGCCGGCGGGCTGACCGCGCGCACGACGACGCTGATCCTGAACATCCTCGGCGCCGGCGCGGTCACCGGACAGGTGTTCATCCAGGGGCTCTACGTGAACTATCCCGTTGGCACGGCCGGCAGCATCGACCTGGTCGGAAGCGTGGGGGATGTCGGCGGCCAGCCCGCGGCCCAGGTCAGCTTCATCGCGCCGATGCAGAACGCGAACTTCCGTTTCAACTCCTGCCCGATCGGATCGACCAACTGCATCGTGCTGTCGGTCCTGGGCGTGCCCATCACCAACCCGACCCAGGACGTCGATATCCGCACCCTGCGCGACCAGCAGGACGACCCCGACATCCTGCTGCCCAACGTCTCCGACAAGGACTACTGAGCATGCGGTTGCACTTGTCAGGCGCCCTCGCATTTCTGTTCGCGCTCGCGGGATGCACGCCGCCGCCGCCCTCGGCCTATGTCGGCGGAGGCACGGCACAAAGCGTCGCCCAGGTCTCGATCGGCAACAACTCGGTCGGCGAAGCCTGCACGCAGCAGGCGGATGCCAGCCAGGGCGCAGACATCTTCTGCGGCACCTGGGTGCAGCCCAGCGCGCGCGTGCGGGCAGGCGGGGCCGCGTCGGCCGCCACGCTGCGCCAGCTTGCCACCACCAGTCCCTGGCGCACCGCGCTCGACCTCCGCTTCGCGTGCGGGGACGCGGCAGCGACGACCATCCTGGGCGGCGAGCAGGCGCTGGTGATGCAATGCACGCGGCGTGTCGGTGGCTGGCCGCACGTGGCCATGGTGGCGCTGGTCGGCGGCAATGCCTGGTACGCCGACGGCGTGCTGCCGGTGCTGCCGGCCATGGAACGTTCGATCGGCGTGCTGTCCGGCCGAATGAAGGCGGACGCGGTGCCGCCGACCTCCGCGGCCGACGCATTGCTGGCCGACCGCCTCGCCGCCAAGGCCTTCGGCTCCAGCGACATCGGCCTGTACGAGCAGCTGATCGAGGCCGGCACGCGCGCCAACCTGGCCGACGACCCCGTGCGCGCCGAAGGCGCGTACCGCCAGGCGCTGGCAGTGCAGGAGAAGGCGCTGGGCCGCGACAACCCGAACACTGCGACCCCGATCACGTTCCTGGCGCTGCAGCTCTCCAATCAGGGCCGCTACAGCGAGGCCGACCTGCTGTTCTCGCGCGCCCAGCCGCTCGTCGTTGCCGCCGCCGACCCGGTGGCGGCCGCGCGCCTGCTGCACTACCGCGGCCTGCACGCGCTGAACCAGGGTCACTATGCCGAGGCGCTGGCGCTGCTCACCCAGGCCGAGACGAGCTATGCCCGCGTCGTGCCGCCCGAATCGCTGCGGGCGCGGCCCAGCACCGGCGGGTCGCGGTTCGCGCGGGCCGGCACCGCCGCCCTGGCCGACCTGATGCCGAATCAGCAATTGCTGACCGACCCGGCGGCCCGATCGGCGCTGTTCGGGCTGGTCGAGGTGCGGCGCTACCGCAGCGTGGCCCTGCGCCTGCTGGGCCGCGACGCGGAGAGCGACGATGCGTTGCGTTCAGCCAACGACCTTGCCCGCGCCAACGGCCTGTCGCAACCGCTGCTGACGGCGCGGCTGTTCCGCACCGGCGCGATGACCGCCGCGTCGCAAGGCCGGCCCGACGCGGCGGTCGACGAGCTCGCACGTTCGACGCAGGCGTTCAGCCGTGCCCTGCCGGATTCGAAGCCGCTCGCCAACACCCAGCTGCTGCGCGCCCGGCTGCTGGCGCACACCGGCGACGACACCGCGGCGCTGGCACAATGCCGCGCCGGCGTGCAGTTGCTGACCACCCTGAAATCCGGCACCGACCCCGACCTGATCGCCGGTTGCCTGGATGTCTATGCCGCCGCGGCCGCGCAAGCGAAAGAGGGTGGCCAGGCGCTGCTCGCCGAGATGTTCGCGGCGTCGCAGGTGGCACAGGGCGGCATCACCAGCCAGCAGATCGCCCAGGCCACGGCGCGGCTGGGGGAGAACGCCAGGGACCCGCGCGTGGCCCAGGCGATCCGTACGCGCCAGGACGCCAGTGCCACTCTTGCCGACCTGTTCCGCCAGAAGGACGACCTGCTGCAGGGGCAGACCAGCGGCAGCAACGCGAAGGCGCCCGACACCACCGAGATCGACAAGAAGATCGCCGACGCGCAGGTCGCGCTGGCCGATGCCGATGCGGCGTTGCAGGCGGCCTCGCCCAATTACGGCCAGCTGGTGCAGCAGGCAGTGCCGGCATCGGCCGTGCAAGCGGCGCTGCGCCCGGACGAGGCGTTCGCCGCGATGACGCTGACCGCCGATGGCGGCTGGGTGTTCATGGTGCGATCGGACCGGCTGGCGGTGGCGCGCATCGACGGCGGCCTGCCGCGCATGGCGCAACTGGTCAAACGCATCCGCGCCTCGATCGAGAACGAGAACGGAGAGCCGCCGCGCTTCGATACCAGAGCCGCGCACGAGCTGTATGTGGCGACCCTGGGCGGGGTCGCCGGCGCCCTGGAGGGTGCCACGTCGCTCACCGTCGCGCCCGCGGGGCCGCTGCTGTCGCTTCCGTTCGAGGTTCTGCTCACCGCCGATGCCAGTTCCGACGACCTCACGCGCGCGCCGTGGCTGCTGCGGAAATACACGCTGGCCCATGTGCCGTCGGCCAGCAACTTCGTCTCGCTGCGCAAGGTCGCCGCCGGATCGCGCGGCACCCGCACCTGGTTCGGCTTCGGCGATTTCCGCCCGGTCACGCTGGCGCAGGCGCAGCGCAGCTTCCAGGGGCAGGCCTGCGGCGACAGCGCCCGGCTGTTCGCCACGCTGCCGCCGCTGCCGTTTGCCCGGCGCGAGCTTGAGGCGGCGCGGCTGCTGCTGGGGGCCGCCCCGTCCGACGAGCTGCTGGGCAACGACTTCACGGCCAAGGCGGTGCAGAAGGCGCAGTTGAAGAACTATCGGGTGCTGCAATTCGCCACCCACGCGCTGCTGCCGGCCGAGCTGCGATGCCAGGCCGAACCGGCCATCGTCACCTCCGCGCCCGACGGTGCGCCGGACGCATCCGGCGCATTGCTGACCGCCTCGCAGGTGGCGGGGCTCGATCTGGATGCGGACCTCGTGATCCTGTCGGCGTGCAACTCCGGCGGCCCGGGCGGAACGACGGCGGGCGAGAGCCTGTCCGGCCTCGCGCGCAGCTTCTTCTATGCCGGCGCGCGGGCGCTGATGGTGACGCATTGGGCGGTGAACGACCAGACCGCGGCGTATCTGGTCGCCGACACGCTGCGGCGCCTGCGCGAGAACCCGGCCATGGGCATCGCCGCGGCGCTGCGCGACGCACAGCTTGGCATGCTCGACGATGCCGGGCACGGGCTCAACGCGGCGGTGGCGCATCCGTTCTATTGGGCCCCGTTCGCCCTGATCGGCGAGGGCGGCCGGCGGGCGGGTGGTGCGGCCTCCTGATCAGGCAGCCACGCCTGGGAAGACCAGGGTGTCCGCGACGCGCCAGGCCAGGGTGACATCGTCGCCTTCGCGCGGCGTCGGCAGGCCGGGCAGGGTGGGCTGCTCGACCGCCAGCACGGCGCCCTCCGCCTCGACCTCGCAGGACAGCATGTCCCCGACATAGGTCACGCGCCGGATGCGGCCGGCGCAGCCGTTCCAATCGGCGCCGCGCGGCTGAGTGGCGATCTCGATGCGGTGCGGGCGCACCATCACCGTCACCGGACCCACGGCGACAGACGCGCGGGCACGAACCCGCAGCGCGCCCAGCGCGATCAGGCCGTCAGCCGCGCACACGGCTTCCAGACGATTGGTGCGGCCGACGAAATCGGCGACGAACGGCGTGCGTGGCTGCTCGTAGATCTCGAACGGCGTGCCGAGCTGCTCCAGCAGTCCCGCGCGCATCACCGCAATGCGGTCGCACATGGCAAGAGCCTCGGTCTGATCGTGCGTGACGAACACGGTGGTCATGCCCAGGCGGCGCTGGATGTCGCGGATTTCCGTGCGCATCTCCTCGCGCAGCTTGGCGTCGAGGTTGGACAGCGGTTCGTCCAGCAGCAGGATGCTCGGCTCGATCACCAGCGCCCGCGCCAGCGCCACCCGCTGCTGCTGTCCGCCGGAGAGTTCCCGCGGCCTGCGCTGCGCCAGCGCGCCCAGCCGCACCAGGTCGAGGGCGCGCGCCACCCGCGCCGTGACCTCGCCGCGCGACAGTCCGCGCATCTCCAGACCGAAAGCGACGTTCCCGGCCACATCCATATGCGGAAACAACGCATAGTTCTGGAACACGATGCCCATGTCACGCTTGTGCGAGGGCAGGGCGGTGACGTCGCGCCCAGCCACGACTATCCGCCCGGCGCTGGCTGGCGTCAGCCCGGCGATCATGCGCAGCGTGGTGGTCTTGCCGCAGCCGGAGGGGCCCAGCAGCCCCAGCAATTCGCCGGGCGCCACCTGCAGCGACAGCGACGCCACCGCCGCGGGGCCGTCGCCGAAGCGCTTGGCGAGATCCTCGACGACCAGATGCATCCCGGCCATCTGCGTCGTGCTCATGCGAAATCCCCCCGATGGACGGCCCAGGGTGACGAACCTCCAGGCTTCCGGCAAGGCCGGGCTCGGGCTTCCGGCGCCTTGCTGATGATGCGCTAGACTGAAGCCATGACGCAGCCCCCGGACACGCCGCATTGCCGCCCCCGATCGCAACCGCGTCCGTGGCTGTGGCTGCTGGCCGCCTTCGTCGTGGCGGCGACCCTCGATCTTGCCGTGATCGGATTTGTGCTCGGCAGGCTGGACCGCACGCCGCGGGAATGGGCGGCATTCCTGGCCCCGCACGCCGATCGCGGCGGCTCCATGCCGGCCCGCGTCGCCGCCTGGACGGTGCGCTATCTCGACTGGGCCGACAGGATCGATGCGCCGCCTGCCACCGCGTTGCCGGACTGGATCGGCGCATCGCCGGCCCGGTCTTGGCAGGTGGGCGGCGGGAGGGTGCGCGACGTCGGATCCACCGCGGCATTGGCCGCTGCGGTCAATTCGGCCGATCCCGGCGATGTGATCCTGCTGCGCCCCGGCGCGTACCGCCTGGACGACATCAGATTGCGCGTTGCGCGCGCCGGAACCGCGGAGGCGCCGATCACGCTGCGGGCCGACCGCCTGGGCGCGGTGGTGATCGAGTCCGCTGTGGACGAGGCCATCAAGGTCTCGGCGCCTTACTGGCGGTTCGAGAATCTGGTGATCCGCGGCGTGTGCAGCGCCGATTCCGTCTGCGAGCACGCCTTCCACGTCGTCGGCGACGCGCATCACACGATCATCCGCAACAGCCGCCTGCAGGACTTCAATGCGCAGGTGAAGATCAACGCCGAGAGCGGCATGTTCCCCGACGAGGGCATCATCGAATGGAGCACGCTCGCCAACACGCATGTGCGCGACACCGGGAATCCCGTGACGCCGATCGACCTCGTGGCCGCCAAAGGGTGGCGGATCAGCGACAACCTGATTGCTGATTTCGTCAAGGCGCAGGGGAACAGCGTGTCGTACGGCGCTTTCGCCAAGGGTGCCGCCGAGGACAGCGTATTCGAACGCAATGTCGTGCTGTGCGAATTCCGGCTGCGCGGCTTCGCCGGCCAGCGCATCGGCCTGTCCTTCGGCGGCGGCGGCTCGCCACCGGACATCCGGCGCGACAGCGGCCGCTCGGGCATCGAGCACCAGGGCGGAGCGATCCGCGACAACCTGATCGCCTTCTGCAGCGACGACGGAGTCTACCTCAACCGTGCCGCGCGAGCGCGGGTCGAGCACAATACCCTGATCGACACAGCCGGCATCGACGCTCGCTTCGTGCATTCGTCAGCCGAAATCAGCGCAAACGTCGTGGACGGCGTGATCCGCCAGCGCGACCAGGCGCAGGTGCAGGCAGACGCCAACCGTTCGACCCGCTTGCTGCTTCTGTTCCTGGGACTGCACCCGCAGCGTGGCCTGTTCGCCGATCCCGCCGCACTCGATCTGGCGTGGCGGGACGCAGTGCCGCGTCAGACTGCACCCGCCGGGCGGCGCGACCTGTGCGGGGCGGAGCGGCCCGGGCAGCCAGCGGCCGGTGCGTTCGAGGACTTCGCCGCCTGCCTGCGACGGGCGCCTGCTCCGCCCCAGGCATCCGGCGGCGGTTGAATGTGGGCGGGAATTGGGCAAGCATGCGCGACCCAGGAAGAAGCATCCGGACGCGTCCCCACGAGGGCGCGATCAATCGGGCAAAGGGAAGCCACGATGACAGACCCCAGGCGAGCCGACCGCTATGTCGGCTACGAGCGGCTGAAATTCGACTATCCCCACCCGCGCGTGCTGCGCATCACCATGTCGAACCCGGCCAGGCTGAATGCCGCCGATCAGCAGATGCATGGTGAGCTCGGCCGGATCTGGAAGGACGCCGACGCCGACCCCGACATCTCCGCCGTGATCCTGACCGGCGAGGGGAAGAACTTCAGCGCCGGCGGCGATTTCGACATGATCAAGGGAATCATCGACGACTTCCACACCCGCGCCGCCAACTGGAAGGAAGCGCGCGATCTCGTCTACAACATCATCAACTGCAACAAGCCGATCGTCTCCGCCATGCGCGGCGTCGCCGTGGGCGCCGGCCTGGTGGCCGGGTTGCTGGCCGACGTGTCGATCGCGACCAACGACGCGCGCATCATCGACGGGCATACGCGCCTGGGCGTCGCCGCCGGCGACCATGCCGCCATCATCTGGCCGCTGCTGTGCGGCATGGCGAAGGCGAAATACTACCTGCTGACATGCGATCCGCTGAACGGCGCCGAAGCCGAACGCATCGGCCTGATCTCGCTGAGCGTCGAGGACAGCGAGCTGGAGGCGAAGGCGCTGGCGGTGGCGACACGGCTGGCAGAGGGCGCGCCGCACGCGATCCGCTGGACGAAATATGCGCTGAACAACTGGCTGCGCCTGGCCGGCCCCACCTTCGATGCATCCCTGGCGCTGGAGTTCCTGGGCTTCACCGCGCCGGACGTGAAGGAAGGCCTCGCGGCGCATCTGGAGAAGCGGGCCCCCGCATTCAGGCCGGAAAGCAAGCTGTAGGCATGGAACCGGCCCCGGCTCCCACCCGCCTGGAGGCCGTTCAGACTCCTGGCGGCAGCTTCTATATTGAGCAATACGAGGTGGTGCGCATCACCTGGATCGATGAAGGGGCGAACGACATCCAGCGGCTGCTGCACAGCCGCGCGATGGACGCCTGAACAACACGGAGTTTTCGGACATGGCGCTGTCGCACGATAAAGGCCGCATCAATTTTGCCACATGGAAGCCCACGCACTTCGTGTGGTCGCTGCATGGCAAGGTCGCCACGATCACGCTCAACCGCCCGGAGCGGAAGAACCCGCTGACCTTTGAAAGCTACGCCGAGCTGCGGGACCTGTTCCGAGAACTGCAATATGCGGACGCGGTGAAAGCGGTGGTCATCACCGGCTCGGGCGGCAATTTCTGCTCGGGCGGCGACGTGCACGAGATCATCGGTCCCCTGGTGCGCATGCAGGAAGCCGGCGACATGCAGGGCCTGCTGGATTTCACCCGCATGACCGGCGACGTGGTCAAGGCGATGCGCGCCTGCCCGCAGCCCATCATCTCCGCCATTGACGGCGTCTGCGCCGGCGCCGGCGCCATCCTGGCCATGGCGTCGGATCTGCGCCTGGGCACCCCGTCGAGCAAGGTCGCCTTCCTGTTCGCGCGGGTGGGCCTGGCCGGCGCGGACATGGGCGCGTGCAACATCCTGCCCCGCATCATCGGCGCCGGCCGCGCGGCCGAACTGTTCTACACCGGGCGGGCGATGGACGGGGTCGAAGCCGAGCGCTGGGGGTTCTACAACCGCCTGTGCACGTCGGACGCCGTGCTGACCGAGGCGCAGGCCCTGGCCGCACAGATCGCCGACGGCCCGACCTTCGCGCACGCCATGACCAAGCGCTGCATCCACCAGGAATGGAGCATGTCCGTCGATGATGCGGTGGAAGCCGAAGCGCAGGCCCAGGCGATCTGCATGCAGACCAAGGATTTCGGCCGCGCCTACTACGCGTTCGCCGAGAAGAAGAAGCCGATTTTCGCAGGCAACTGATGTCCGACACCTCGTTTCTCGACTGGCCGTTCCTCGACGACACCCATCGCGCCTTTGCCCGCAGGCTGGAGGCCTGGGCCGCCGAACATATCGGCACGGACGTGCACCCGCACACGGATGTGGACGGCGAATGCCGCACTCTCGTGCGCAAGCTGGGCGAAGGCGGCTGGCTCGCCGCCGCCGTGCCGGAGCAGGGCGAGCAGGCGTTGGATGTGCGCACGCTGTGCCTGACGCGCGAGATCCTCGCACGCCATTCCGGCCTCGCGGATTTCGTCTTTGCCATGCAGGGCCTCGGCACCGGCTCGGTCACGCTGTTCGGCACCCCGGAGATGCGCGCACGCATCCTGCCGCCGGTGCGCGCCGGCGAGCGCATCGCCGCCTTCGCGCTGAGCGAGCCGGATGCCGGATCGGATGTCGCCGCCCTGTCCACCACCGCCACGCGCGTGGCCGGCGGCTGGCGGTTGGACGGCGAGAAGACCTGGATCTCCAACGGCGGCATCGCCGGTCACTATGTGGTGTTCGCCCGCAGCGGCGAGGCGCCCGGCGCACGCGGGCTTTCCGCCTTCGTGGTGGAAGCGGACACGCCCGGCCTCGCGATAGCCGAGCGGATCGAGGTCATCGCGCCGCATCCGCTGGCAACGCTGAAATTCGAGAACTGCGTCGTGCCCGACAGCCATTTGCTCGGGCAGCCGGGGGAGGGGTTCAAGGTGGCGATGGCCACGTTGGACATCTTCCGCCCCACCGTCGGCGCCGCCGCCCTGGGCTTCGCCCGCCGGGCGATGGACGAGGCGCTGCACCGCGCGGCGACGCGCCAGATGTTCGGCCGGCCGCTCGCGGATCAGCAGATGACCCAGGCGAAGCTCGCCGACATGGCGGTGGCGATCGACACCAGCGCCCTGCTGGTCTACCGCGCCGCCTGGACGCGCGACGTGCAGCGCCGGCGGATCACACGCGAAGCCGCGATGGCGAAGCTGCACGCCACCGAGACCGCCCAGCGCGTGATCGATGACGCCGTGCAGATCTTCGGCGGCCTCGGCGTGAAGACCGGCGTGAAGGTGGAGGAACTGTATCGCGAGATCCGCGCGCTGAGGATCTACGAGGGCGCCACCGAGGTGCAGAAGCTGATCATCGCTCGCCAGATGCTGGCGGAGTTGCGCAACCAATGATCCGAACCTGAAGTCCGCAGCGCGAACTTCAGGTTTCCGCCGGTCCTAGGCCGCCTGATCTGCGGCGGGCCTGCCGGCGAGCAGCCGGTCATAGATCGCCACGTGCTTCGCGGCGGTCACCTGCGGCGGGTCCGGCTGCTGCATGGTCCTGGTGATGGCGGTCAGCTTCTTGCGGTCCTTGGCCAGGCCACGCAGCAACGCCGCCAGCGCCGCGGCGCTGCCCACCGGGAAATGGAAACCGTCCTGGCCCGGCCGCACCTTCTCGGCCATGCCGCCGATATTGCTGCAGATGATCGGCCGCTTGTTGCGCAGGCATTCCTGGATCACCACCGGCGAGTTCTCCCACCAGATCGAGGGAACCAGCACCGCATCCGCCATGCGCATCAGCCGGTCCACGCGCTGGTTGTCGTAGGCGCCATGGAACCGCACGTTGCGGCCCGCCTTGTCCAGCCGGGTCAGGAAGTCCGTCTGGAACTCCTCCGGCTGGCTGGAATAGTCGCCGTGGATGTCGAACCGGATGTTCGTCACCCCCTCATCCTCCAGGATGGCTGCCGCTTCCAGCAGCACGTGAATGCCCTTCAGGAACGAAATCTGGCCAAAATATCCGATGTCGAGGGTGTCCGCTTCGTCCTCGTTCGTGTCGTCCTTGACCGTGCTGTCCCCGGCGTTGTCGACGGGTGCTATGACGTTCTCGATCACCGACATCTTCGCGGCCGGAAGTCCCCAGGCGACATAGCGCTCGGCGAGGAACTGGCTGGGCGAGATGAAGTGGTCGACGAGATCGAAGAAGCGCATGACATAGGCCTTGCGCAGGAAGAAATCCGCCCTGTTGATCTCGGGGAAGCACTTGTTGCAGTCACGCAGCGTCGCCTCGTAGCAGAGGTTCTTCTTCTGCTTCGTCACCATCTGGCCGTAATGGTTGCAGATCGCCTGGAACTCATGCAGCGTCAGCACGATCCGGCTGTCGGGCAGGATGCGCTTGATGTGCAGGAAGGTCTCCACGCCGAAATTGACGTAATGGTGGAAGTGCAGGATGTCCGGCACTACGTCGCGAAGCACCGCCTCCAGCTCGCGCGGATAGGTCTTGTCGAGATTGGAAAACTTGAACCAGTCGAAGCTGGACGAGGCATACAGGAACTGCCGGTCGCCGAAGGGCTGGGTGATGGCGCTGCCCAGCCGGGCGCCGGGCTCGCGCACGCAGCCCATGAACCAGACGTCCCAGCCAGGCTGCGCCGCCAGCGCTTCATACAGCCGCCAGGCCGCGATCTCGGCGCCGCCCTTGGAGATGGCGGGATGGCTGTGAGTCGCGACCAGAACCTTGGTCGGCGCGGCAGGCACCATGCTGCGCGGCATTGCCGAAGTCATGCGGGTTGCTTGTCCTTCACTGTGACGCTGGTGCGGCGCTCGGGCGCGTCCGGTGCGGAGATATCGGCAGGCGAGGGGAGCGGTTGCGGGGCGATCGCGGCCCGCTGCGCCTGGCGCGCGCGGATCTGCGCGCCCCAGCGGCCATCATGCGTCCAGGCATTGTACAGCGTCAGGTTCATGCGCCAGCGCTGCTCGGAGCCGGCCTGCGACTGCCGCTCCAGATGGAACATGGTCACGTCCAGATCGACCGCGCATTCCAGCCCGATCTCGGCGAGCTTCATGCACAGATCGGAATCCTCGAAATCCCCGATCGCGAAGCTTTCGTCGAACCCGCCGAGTTCGCGCACCACGCGGCGCTCCAGCACCATGCAGGCGCCGGTGATGGCATCGCAACGCCGCAGCCCGCGCTGCGCCGGCGGCCGCCACCCCTTGCGCTCGTGCAACGGGAACAGCCAGTTCCCGAACTCCGGCAGCGGCTCGAAGATCATGCCCATGTGCTGCACGGACCGGTCCTCGAACAGCAGCAGCGGACCGACGGCGCCGAGCGACGGATTGTCCTGCAAGCGGGCAACCAGGCGCTCCATCCAGTCGTCGCTGTCGGGGAACACGTCGGAGTTCAGGAAGCAAAGGTACCGCCCGCGGGCCAGGGCCACGCCGACATTGTTCGCTGGCGCGTAGCCGACATTGCGGGGCAGCAGCACCAGGCGGAACGGGATCTTGAAGCGCGCATGGATCGAGGCCGCCAGCACCTCGGCTTCACGCTGCCTGGGCGGATCGTCGAGAACATAGATGATCTCGTGCGCGATGCCCGCCTCGTGGCGCGACAGGAAGGCGAACTGGTATTCCATGAAGTCCAGCCGGCCATACAGCGGAACGATCACGGACAGGACCGGCGCCTCCGGCTGCGGCCCGAAATCGATCACCTCGTGGTCGCTCGGGTCGCGCAACCGCTCGCGGTTCAGGCTCGCCACGCTGGGGCCGATGACATTGTCATAGACGCGCGCAAGCTCGTCGTAGCGAACATCGAAGCGATCGAGCAGGAAGCGCATGGCCGGCATACCCTGCAGCTTGGGCTCGGTGATGCCGCGATAGCCGATCTCGCCGCGCGCCGTCTCGATCTCCAGATAGCTGGTCTCGCCCGGCTGGAACACGTTCGGCACGTACAGCATGAAGCCGTTGCGCAGCTCCTGGAAGCCGTGCTGCGCGCCCACGCTGTTCAGCACGTCCGGCCGGTCGATCCGCACGAATTGCTCGGGCCGCAGCATCGCCGAATGGCTGCCGGACTGCAGCCGCATCGCCTTGACCACGCCGGGCTTCGCGAGCATCCAGCCGATCAGCGCAACCCCGTTGGGCGGGCAGAAGATGGTCTCGTCGATCTCGACGAACACGCGGTCATGCAGTCCGCCCAGCGTGCTCGTCCCGCTATAGCCGCGTCGTCCCGCCAGGGCGGTGATGGCGGCCTTGGACGGGTTGGCCCGCAGCTGCCCGACCACGCGCCGCAGTGGCACGGCCAGCTCGGCGTCGCGCAGCGACGCGGCATTGGCCGCGGGTGACAAGGTCCAGCTGGATCCCTCAGAGGAGATGCTCAGCGAGACAAGGTCGCCGATGGGACGGCCCGGCCCCTCCAGATAGACAACGGCGCCGACGCCTTTGCCGCCCAGGTCCTCACGCAGGAGGGTGGAGAGCAGCGCGGGCCCTGCGACCTGCCCCTGCTCGAAATAGGCGATTGCCTCGACTTTCCCATCAAGCGACGCATGCTCCGGCGTGACCCAGCCGGAAAACATCCAGCCATGCGCCGGGGTGAGGAAACCGTAGAAGTCGATGCTCCCCAGGCCGGCCGGGGCGGGCAGCTCCGCCGATGCAGCAAGCCGGGCGGGCTCATGCGGTGGCGCCGCCGCAGCGCCGGGGCCGGGAACCGGCAGCGGCGTCGGCGCGGCGGGCGGCTCGGCGCGATACCCGAACGCCACCACATGCGCGAAGGCATCGCGGCTGATCCCGGCCTCGATATCGGCGCGCGCCGTCGGATGGTTGGCGAGGTGACGGCGCAGGTCGATGCCCCGCGACGGCTGGCGCAACGCGAAGACGCCGGCCTTGAGGAACGCGATGAACCCCGATACATGCGCGCCTGCGCGAACCGACGCGGCAATGTCCGGGTTCTGCGCGAGGTAGAAGTCTTCGGAGAATTCCGGCCGCGGATCGTGCCGCCTGGCGTCGGGGCTGGCGAGGTAATGGTGCAGGGCGCAGGCATAATCGCGGCGCTCGAGCGCGGCGCGGGCATCCTCGTACTGCTCTACGTACCAGACCGGGTCGAAATACACGGCAGTGGTCGCGTCCATCCGGTCGAACCAGACGCGGCGCAGGAAATGGACGAATGGTCCGGCTTCCTCGATCGCCCCCATGCCTTCGCCGTCGCGCGCGATGAAGGCGCGATAGGTCGCGGGATCGAACAGCAGATGCGCAATCCGCTGCTCGCGGCCACCGGACTTGATGTAGTGATCATACCGATTGAAGCATTGGTGCTCGACCAGGACCTGATCCGTCAGGTCCGGCGAATACAGGGCGTAAACATCATCGTCATACAACCAGTGCGGCGAGCGGTTGACGTAGCCGATCCTGCAATAATGCTCATAGCCGGACATCACGAATCCGGCGGCGATTTCATCGGCCACGTCCGGGTATCGTTGCAGATACCATTTCTCGTCGAAATACATGTTCGGCGAATGGCCGAGGCTGCGGCCATGATCGAGATAATGCTGCCGGACCGCCTCGAACGACTCGCCCTGGATCTGGTCGAGTGCATCCGGATAGGCGCGCAGATACCACGCGTGGTCGAACATGCACCACGACGGGCTTGTCCGCGCCTGCTGTGCGAGGATCTGCTCCAAGTCCTCGGTTGTCATTCACCCGGCTCCGACCGACGGTTAATAATTCAAGCCTAATATCACCAATAACAGCGTCGAAGAACCGGGTATCATTGAGTTGTTTCGCTCATGATACCGCGACTTTCGCGGGTGCGGCAGTGTAGCCGGAACCTGTGCTCGCGCAACACGAAACTCCGCCGCGCGGGGCTATGTTGCGTAGCCGTGCGGATGCGCCTCGCGCCAGCGCAGCGCCGTGCGGACGATCGCATCCAGCTCCTGGAACCGCGGCGTCCAACCGGTCTCGCGGGCGATGCGCGCGGAGGCAGCCACCAGCGCCGCCGGGTCGCCCGGCCGGCGCCCCGCCAGGCGCACCGGCACCGGGCGGCCGGTGACACGCTCCACTGCGCGGATCACCTCCAGCACCGAGTGCCCGTGCGAGCTGCCGAGATTGTAGGTCACGCTGCCGCCGTCCAGCCGGTCCAGCGCCAGCAGATGCGCATCGGCGAGGTCCGTCACATGGATGTAGTCGCGGATGCAGGTGCCGTCCGGCGTGTCGTAATCGGTGCCGAACACGGCGATCTCCGGCCGCCGCCCGAGGGCCGCGTCGATCACCAGGGGGATCAGATGCGTCTCCGGCCGGTGGTCCTCGCCCAGGCGGCCATCGGGGTCGGCGCCCGCGGCATTGAAATAGCGCAACACCGCGCTGCGCAGGCCATGGATGCGGTCGGCCCAGAGCAGCGCCCGCTCCAGCATCCACTTGCTCTCGCCATAGGGCGAACCCGGATCGATCCGCGCGGCTTCGTCGATGGGGATGCGCTCGGGGTGGCCGAACAGCGCCGCCGTCGAGGACAGCACGAAGCGGGTCACGCCGTGGCGGATGCAGGCATCGATCAGGCGCAGGCCGTTGCCGCTGTTCTCGGCCAGATAGTGCATCGGCTCGCGCATGCTGTCGCCGACGAGCGACAGCGAAGCGAAGTGGAACACGGCGTCCCAGCGCCCCCCGGCGAGCATCGCGTCGATCGCGCCGGCATCGGCAAGGTCCGCCTGCACGAAGCCGGCGCCAGGCAGCACCGCGCCCCGATGGCCGGTGCGCAGGTTGTCGAACACCACGACGTCGTCGCCCCGCGCAAGCAGGGCGGCCACCAGATGGCTGCCGACGAATCCGGCGCCACCGGTGACAAGGAAGCGACGCGGCATGGGCACGGTCTCCGTCTTGCGAGTGTCGGATCTACAGGCGTCAGGTATCGTGAGCGGCAGCGGCGCGCAACGCCGATCCGATCACGTCATGATCATTGCGCCTGGGGGTCAGCCTGCGAGAAGCGCGGGCATTTCGCGCTGCAGCCAGGCATGCAGGCAGTCGCCGGTGACGGCGAAGGGGTCGTCGAACGCGGCCTGCAGATCCGGCCGCGCCCGCCACAGCAGTCGCACCGGGCGCGGCACCGGCGCGCCCGACGCAAACCGGCCGTAGCGCCACGGCCATTCCGCCGCCGCGATGAAACCGTTGGCGGCCACGGCGCGCTTGTACCAGTTGACCACCTCGTAGACCTCGACATTGTCCCGCCCGTAGCGCTCGGTCATGGTGTCGCCGACGCCGCCGATCTTGGTGAAATGGTAGAATTTCAGCGCCGCGCCGTTCACCAGCAGCGCGCCGTCGGCGCCGAAAGCCAGGCTCCGCCGGCTCAGGTTCCAGCTCGCGACGTTGCAGCCGGGGTCGCGCTCCACATGCACGCCGTCGAACAGCCCCGGCACCAGGTCGCAGTATTTCTGGTCGGTGAACAGCCCGGCCTCGACATCGTCATAGCACGCCTGCCGGGTCACCGCCGACCACCACGCGGCGAAGGCGCGTCCGTTGTCGTCGTTGCGCACGGCGACGAAGCCGAGATTGTAGGTGCCGTATTTCAGCGACGTCAGCTCGTTGTCCGCCATGGCAGGCAGCCCGTCATTCGCTGCGAGCTGGTGCGGCGTCAGCACGATGGAGGCGTCGTCCAGCCGCCGCTCGATCCCGCTCAGCGGATGGAATACGGCGATATCGGGATCCAGATAGACCACCTTGTCCGCACCCCGCCGCAGCAGCATTTCGAGCATCGCGCCCTTCACGGCGGTGCAGGCCTCCACCAGGTCATGCTTGAACATCCAGGCGCGGAAGCGCGGGATATCCAGCGCGTCGGCCCGCATCACCGCGTCGAACGGCGCGAGAGCGGCATGCAGGTCCAGGTCCGGCGGCGGCTCGTCCACCACCAGCGCCCACAGCGTCCAGTCCGGATGCGCGGCCCGCAGGGTCTGCGCCAGCACGCGGGCGCGCGACAGGTAGCCGAAGGTGAAGCTGGTGAAACAGACGGTGCCGGCCATGTGTGCGTCAGCCAGATCCGGCGAGCGGTGAACGAAAATACGTGGCCAGCCGCGCCAGCGTCACTTCCAGCATGCGTGCCTCGCCGGCATCGAGCGTCGCGTCGCCGCTGGTCCACTCCCACGCGTCCTCGGCGCCATGCCATCCCGACAGCCGGCGCGCATCGCCCGGCGGAACGATCGCCCCATCCAGCATGAGGCGGCCGACGGCGACGCCGAGGCGACGCTGGTCGCGCGCGGCGGAGGAGAGCTGCGCCGGCACCACGCTGCGCGACACGAGGCGGATGATCCCCGCCTGCGCCGGCAGCGCGAACCGCCACCCATCGCCGTCGCGTGCCGGCAGGATCACCGCGTCACCGGCAATGACGCGCAACGCCGGGTCGGGCGTGGCCAACCGGTCCGGATCGGGGCCGTCCGGCGCGTCCAGGGCGACCGTGGCGGTGGTGCCGCAGGCGAGCAGCCGTGCGGGACGGAGGGCTGCGGCCGCACGCTGCTCCGCATAGCGCACGGCATGCAGATCAAGGAAGAAGCGCAGCAGCGCGGCGTCATCGCGCAGCACCACGCCGCGGTCATGCCGGCGCACGGCGTCGGCCACATTGCCGGCGCACGCCAGCGCCACCACATCGGCTCCTGCCGCAAAGGCCTCGTGAGTCACGTAGGAGAACGTCTCCGGCCACGGCGACAGCACCAGCACGAGGTCGATCTGCAGCGCCGCCAGCGCCGCGACCATGGCGAAACGGTCGTCACGATCCACCTGGGCGGGAACGCCGATGAGTCCGTCCATGGGCTGCAGCGTCTCGGCAATGGACAGGTGGTAGAAGCGATAGGCATCAAGGGTCCGCGCCTGCTCCACCAGCGTGCGGAACAGGGGCCAGCCCTTGTGCGCCATCGGGAACCCGACGAAGGCGACGCGGACCGGCAGGTGCTGCCCGCTCGCTGGCGCTTCGGCGTCGCCCTCCTGCAGCACGAGGTTGGCGTGCACGCGGGCCGAAAGATGCGGCAGTCCGGCCGAGCGCAGCCACAGCTGCAATGCTGCGGGCGACGGCGCCAGCACATGGAACGGCACCGCATCGAACAGTGCCCGCAATTCGGCGCGATAGCCCGCCCGTTCGCCGCCATACACGCAGATCCGGCAGGCCATGCTGTCCTCGGGCGGGGCGCCACAGAACAGCGCGTCGTCGCGCAGCAGGTTGTAGCCTTCGCACAGCGAGGCATAGTCGTGCAGCCAGAAGAAGCTATGCCGTGCCTGCAGCGCGGCGGCGACGGCGGCCAGCACGCGCCAGCGATGCCCGAACACGGAATGGACGGTGAAGATCCGCGCCGGCGCCGCCGTGTCTGGCAGCAGCGCCAACGCCGCCGCCACGGCCTCGCCAGTGGCCAGGCCGAGGAACCGGCCGTCGAGCACCACCTGCAGCAGGGCCGGCTCGTCGCCGCCGGGGTCCAGAGTCAGCCGGGCGATCGCAGGCGAAAGGTGCAGGTAGGCGAAGCGGTCGCCGTTGAACAGCGCCTGCTCGTCGGCGATCAGGATCTGGACGCCGCCGGTGACGTCGATGTAGCGGTCATGACTGGCCGAGACCACCAGCCCGTTGGCGCCGACGCAGCGTGCGGCGATGGCCGCATGCAGGTCCGGCGCCTCCAGCCGGTCGGCGTCAGCCGGGGCATCGTAGCCAAGCGGGCGCGCACTCGGCGGCGTCGCGGCCTCCACGACCGCCCGCAGCGCGCCGCCGGACCGGCGCGGCTGGCGCCCTTCGGCCCGGCCGTGGGTGACGTAATGCTGCAGCGGATCGATTCCCGCCGCGGCGATGTCGGGATTGGCGGCAAGATAGTACCGCGTATCGAACCAGCTGTTCGGGTTGCGCCCCTCGCGCCAGCCATGCGCGTGGAAATGCGTGACCGGATCGAGCGCCAGGCGGCCGATATCAGGATAGATCGCGCGGTAATAGGCCACGTCCACATGCGGGGCGATCGTTGCGGCGCCCGGGTCGGCATAGTGCTCGGACCGCGCTCTGGCCGCATCCTGTTCCGGCGGCGCCGTGTCGCCGGGCGTGGTCGCCGCGACCGGGGCGAGCGTGAACCGGGAATGGATGATCGCCGGATCGCTCCGGGCCGTTATGTCCGATGCCAGGCCGGTCGAGCTACCGGCCGGCTTGCTGCGCGAAATGGCGTCCATGCGTCAGCGGCCGTGCTACGCGAACGCCAGCGGCTTGGCAATTCATTCCATGGCCGACCGCCGCCGGCTTGGGGAGCTCAACCGATTTCGGCGGGCACGCCCAGCCGCGCGGCCATTCCGCGTAGGGCCGCGGCGTCGGGCCGGCGCATGATTTCGGCTGCGGCCGCGGGGGCCATGCGGTCGAGCACGCGGCGCAACGCCACCACGTCGTGCATCTGCCCGAACACCTGGCAGGCCTCGCGGTGCCAGCCGATCATGACGAAGCCGAGGCCGGCATGCAGCGCCAGCGCCGCATCGCTGTCGGCGCGGACATAGGCCACCACCTGCCGCAGCCTTGCCGCCTTGCAGGCCACCAGCAGGTCGCGCAGCAGAGCCCATCCGACGCCCTGGCCACGAAACTCCGGCAGAATCCACACCGCACTGCGCGCGCAGTGCCCGAAGCCGTCGCCGGACAGGTATTCCGTCACATGGGCGAACCCGACCAGGGCGCGGCCGCGGCAGGCGACCAGGAACGGGGTGCCGCGCGGCAGCAGCCGCCGGAACCGCCGGGCGGCGGCATCGGCGTCGGTCGCATCGTCGAACACGCCCTCGCCGTTGCGGATGCAGGCTTCATAAAGGCCGGCGATCGCCGCGGCATCGGCGGCGCGGGCGGGGCGGACGACGATATCGTGGATGTCGATCGGCATGAATGGCGTCCGTGCTCGCATTGGTCTTGAGCCAGACTACGCCGTGCCGAGGGCCGCGCATGTGAGCTGGACCACAGGTTCCAGCGAACTTCGCGTGATCGCCGCCGCGATCCGTCGTCCGGGCGCCGGCCGCGGCTGGCCGGCGCCCGGACATGCGGTCAGGCGGCCGTCTTGGTCAGGAAGTCGCGATAGCCGAACAGCCCCACCTGGCCGCCGGTATGCACGAATACGACGTTCTCGTCCTTGCCGAACTGGTTCTTGCGGATCAGGTCGATCAGGCCGGCCATGCCCTTCCCGGAATAGACCGGGTCGAGGAAAATGCCCTCCAGCCGCGCCAGCATCCGCACTGCCTCGGCCATGCCCTCGGTCGGGATGCCATAGCCGGCGCCGACATAGTCGCAATTTGCCTCGACCGCCTCGCGGCGGATGCCGCCCTTCAGCCCCAGCTTCTCGGCGGTCGCCTCGGCCAGCTTGTGGACATTGGCCTCCTGGCGGTCCCTCGGCAGCCGCACGCCGATGCCGAGCACGCGGATGCCCGAATTCAACGCCTCGAACCCGGCCACCAACCCGGCCTGCGTGCCGGCGCTGCCGGTGGCGTGCACGACCCGGTCGATGCGCAGGCCCTTTTCATTGGCCTGGGTCAGCAGTTCCAGCGCCACATTGGCGTAGCCCAGCGCGCCGGTGGCGTTGGAGCCACCGCCAGGGATCAGATAGGGCTTGGCGCCGGCGGCCTTCAGCCGCTCGCCCACGTCCTCGATGGCCTTCTGCATGTCGGTGCCGCCATCGCGGTACTCGATATCGATGCCCAGGATGCGGTCCATCAGCACGTTGCCGCTCTCGAGGTAGTCGGGATCGTTGGTCTGGACCCGGCGCTCCAGCACCGCCGTGCATTTCAGGCCGAGCTTCGCCGCCACCGCGGCGGTCTGGCGGACATGGTTGGACTGCACCGCCCCCTGGGTGACGATGTGGTCGGCGCCCTGCGCCAGCGCCTCGCCCATCAGGAACTCGAGCTTGCGATTCTTGTTGCCGCCGGTGGCCACCCCGGTGCAATCGTCGCGCTTGATCCAGAGCTGTGGCCCACCCAGCGCCTTGGTCAGGTTGGGCATGAACTCGAGCGGCGTGGGCGCGTGGCACAGCTGCACGCGGGGGAAGCGGGCAAGATGCATGGGGGTCTTTCCTGGATTTGAGTCTGTAACGCCGAGGCGTCTCGTCTGTTTCCGCCATAAAGGGCGGCAAATCAATCCCGGCCGTTGCCCAGGCCGGCCCTGGCGGCGCAAAATGGCATCTGCCGGCGGAGTACCTACGTATCGGGTACGAACGCAGGGAGGGAACGGGACATGTTCATTCACAGGCGACGCGGTTGGGAGATCCCGGAGCGGCTGGCGACACCGGAGGCCCTCGTCCTGGGCCGTCGCGCGCTGGCGGGCAAGGCCGCCGCCGGGCTGGGTGTGATCGCGGCAGGGCTCGCCGCCACGCCCGCCGAGGCCCAATGGAGTATTTTCGGCGGCGGCAAACCGGCGCCGCAGCCGCCGCGAAAGGCGCTGGAGGCCGCGCGCAATCCGAAATACGACGGCGGCCGGCCGCTGTCGCCGGAAGAGGACGCCACCACCTACAACAACTACTACGAGTTCGGCAGCTCCAAGTCCGTCTACGGCGCCGCCAAGGCGCTGCCGGTGGAGCCCTGGAGCATCGCCATCACGGGCATGGTCAAGACACCGCGCAGCATCGCCTTCGAGGACCTGATGAAGCAGGTCACCCTTGAGGAACGTGTCTATCGCCACCGCTGCGTCGAGGCCTGGGCGATGACCGTGCCCTGGGTCGGCTTCCCGCTGGCCGAGCTGGTGCGCATCGCCGAGCCGCAATCCGACGCGAAGTACCTGGTGTTCACCACGCTCGCCGATCCCAAGACCATGCCCGGCCTGCATCAGAGCTGGTATCCCTGGCCCTATATCGAGGGCGTGACCATCGAAGAGGCGAACAACGAGCTCGCCTTCCTGTCGGTGGGCATGTACGGCAAGGTGCTGCCGCCGCAGAACGGCGCGCCGATCCGGCTGACGCTGCCGTGGAAATACGGGTTCAAGTCGGCCAAGTCGATCGTCAAGGTCGAGTTCACCGACAAGCGCCCGCATTCGTTCTGGGAGCAGCTTCAGGACAGCGAATACGGCTTCTGGGCCAACGTGAACCCCGCCGTGCCGCATCCGCGCTGGAGCCAGGCGCAGGAACGCCTGCTGGGGAGCAACGAAATGGTGCCGACCCAGATCTGGAACGGCTACGGCCCGTTCGTCGCCGGCCTGTACGCCAACCTGAAGAACGAGCGGCTGTTCGCTTGAGCGCCACGGGCCCCATCGCCGCACGCATACTGGCGGTGATGGCGGCCGCCTGCCTCGTCGGCGCGTTCGCGCTGGCGATCCTGCTGCCGCCTTTGCTGACACTGACCCGGCTGATCTCCAGCATCGACCATTCCATGCTGCTGGCGCTGCAGGATGCCGTGCGCGCGCATCTGGGCGACTGGACCTGGCGCGTGCTGTTCCTGCCGGTGCTGCTGCGGCCCTGCTGGCTGGTGCCGCTGGCGCTCGGGGTGATCCTGGGCGGGGTGGCAATGAGCATCGATTCCGGCCGCGGCCTGCCGGGCTCGCAGCGCTGGTGGAATTGACCGGCTTTCGCGCCTGCGCCATCACACCACACGTGCAATACGGGGGGAGGGCGCCATGAGGGCGGCGGTCGTGACGGAAGACGGGCTGGCGGTGCGCGAGGTGGCGGTGCCCACCCCGAAGCCGAACGAAGTGCTGGTGCGCGTGCGCGCCGCCGGCCTCAACCGGGCCGAGTTGCAGATGGCCTCCGGGCACCGGCACGGCGCGCTGGGCGGAATCGGCGCCGTCGTCGGCCTGGAATGGGCGGGCGAGGTGGTCGAGGTGGGTGCCGACGTGCCGGACTTGCGCCCCGGCCAGCGGGTGATGTGCTCGGGCAGCGGCGGCTACGCCGAGTACGCCGTGACCGACTGGGGCCGTGTCAGCCCGATCCCCGCCAACAACATGAGCTACGAACAGGCCGCCACCCTGCCGATCGCGCTGCAGACCATGCACAACGCGCTGCTGACCAACGGCCGGTTGCAGCCGGGCGACGGCGTGCTGATCCAGGGCGCCAGTACCGGCGTCGGCCTCATGGGGCTGCAGATCGCCCGGCTGATGGGGGCAGGGGTGGTCATGGGCTCCTCCACCAATCCTGAGCGGCGCAAGCGCCTGACCGAGTTCGGCGCCGATGTCGCGATCGACACCACCGACCCGGCATGGCCGGAGGCGGTGCAGGCCGCCACCGGCGGCAAGGGGGCCGACCTCATCATCGACCAGGTCTCGGCCAGCGTCGCCAATGCCAACATGAAGGCTGCCGCCATCCTCGGCAGGATCGTCAATGTCGGCCGCCTCGGCGGCGCGAAGGGCGAATTCGACTTCGACCTGCACGCGCTGAAGCGCATCGCCTATATCGGCGTCACCTTCCGCACCCGCACGCTCGACGAGGTGCGCGAGATCACCCGCCGCATGCGGGCCGACCTCTGGGATGCCGTCACCGCCGGCAAACTGCGCCTGCCGATCGACCGGATCTTCCCGCTGGAGGAGGCGGCGGCGGCGCAGGCGCATATGCGCGCCAACGCCCATTTCGGGAAGATCGTGCTGGCGATGTAGGCAAGGGGGGCGGCGTCGCGCCGCCGCCCCCGGCTGCTCAGGCCACCGCCTTGACCGCGCCCGGCCGCAGATGGGCCACGCGCGGCTTCACCTCCTCCTGGATCAGGCGCAGCGAGTTGTGCCAGGCCTGCGGGTCGTGGACATAGTCGAAGCCGAACACCAGCAACTGCCCGAAGCCGCCGACCTCGTGGTACACCTGCTCGATCTTCTCGGCGACGGTCCTGGGCGAGCCCACCAGCCAGTTGTGGCGGGCGCAGTACTCGACGGTAACGTCGGAATCGGCCACCTCCGGATCGTGCTTCAGGTAGTCCTTGAAGCCGAAATTCGCCAGCAGCGGCAGGAAATACTCGCCCATCATCCGGCCCATCATGCTGCCGACCGACAGGCGCCACGCCTCCTCGTCCGTGTCGGCCACGAAGATCTCCCGCACCAGGCGCCAGTCGGCCCGGCTCGGGGTGCGCCCGGTCCTGGCCGCGCCGGCCTCGACCGAAGCCCAGTGGCTGCCGACATAGGCCGGGTTGAGGTTGAGGCTCATGGGAATGAAGCCCCGCTCACCCGCGAGCTTCAGCGTATCCGAGTTCTTCGACAGCCCGGCGACCCCGATGGGGGGATGCGGCGTCTGCAGCGGCTTGAGATGGGGCTTCAGGAACCCGAACATCGCCTCCGGCTTGGACACCTGCCAATGCTTGCCGGCGTAGTCCCACGGCCCGTCCTCGGTCCACATCCTGAGGATGATATCGAGCGCCTCGCGCGTCATCTCGCGGTTGACCCCGGACATGCCATCGACATGGAACATCGCCCAGTCGCTGGGCAGGCCGCTGGCCGCCACGCCGAAATTCAGCCGCCCGCCGGACAGGTGGTCGAGCATCGCGGCACGGTTGGCGAGCTCGGCGGGGTGGTGATACGGCAGCAGGAAGCCGCCAGGGCCGATGCGGATGCGCCTGGTCTGCAGCAGCGCCTGGGCGACCAGAAGATCCGGCGCGGGGTGCGGTTCCCAGGGGGCCGTGTGATGCTCCCCGATCCAGGTCTCGGTGAACCCGAGGTCATCGAGCCAGCGCAGCGTCTGCAGGTCCCAGTCGTGGCCTTCCTTGAGGTCCCGCTCCGGCGGATGCGACGGCATCGTGAAGTAGCCGAATTCCATGGCCGTTTCCCTTTTCGCTATGCCGTGGGGTCGTTGCCCAACGTCCGAAGCATAGCCAGGGATGATGGTCGCGCAGCACCGCCCGGGTCAGCCTCCCGGCGGTTTGATCGGCAGGCTCGCCGGGATGAGTTGCGTGAGATCCGGCTGCACGACCGTCATCCAATAGGCCGCGGCACAGCCGACCTCGGGCGGCAGGAACGGAAGCTTCTCGTGCAGCCACGCAACGATCGTGGCCCCAGCCGGCAACGATGCCTGTGCCGATGCGGCGGCCCCGGCGAGGCGCGGATTCGACGCCAGCTTCAGGGCCTGGAACCTGAGCTGGATGAGGCTTTGCAGCCGCTTGTCCAACGCCGCGCAGGCGCTGTCGGTCTGTTCGTGCATTCGGGGGTACGCGATCCCGCCGGCGCCGGCGAGCACGAGGGCGAGCAGCAACAGCTTCATGGCGCCTCCGCCAAGCCTCTCATGGTGCATGATTTCCCCACCGGCACCGGCACGATGGTGTGGGCGGCAACATCCTTCGCTATGAACGGTAAAATGCGGACGCGGCGGTTGCGCCTGGAACCGTACAATGCTGTATGTCGCCAGTCGGAGGCAGACCGGGGATCGTGCGCGTGGACGTGACTGGACATCTGGATTTGTGTGGGCCCGAACTGGTCGAGGGCTGGATCTTCTGGCACCGGGAGCCGGCACGGAAGCTGGAGTTGCAGGTGTTCATGGACAACCAACTGGTGGGCGCCTGCATGGCGGACCTGTTCCGCCAGGACCTGCGTGATGCCGGGCTTGGCGACGGTCATTGCGCCTTCAGCTTCCGCATCCCCGAGGGTACGACCATTCGCGATTTCGGCTCCACCAGGCTGCGCCTAACTGGCTCGGTGCTGTACCTGTTGCCGGACAACCACACCACGTTTGCACCCGCTATCCAGCCGTCTGCGATTGCGCAGGTGGCGCCGCAGACGACCTGGGGAAGGGTGCGCTAGCCGCCTCCTGACGCCTGACGTCGATTGGGCTCAGCACCCCACCAGCCCGCGTGCGATGGCGATCACGCGGCGGGCTTCGGACCACAGCGCGAAATCATCGAACCGGTCGAACGTCGCCCAGGCCACTTCAGTGATGTCGTCGCCGGCCACCGGCTCGCCACCCCGCCACTCCGCGGCGAAATCGATGATGGTGTAGTGGTAGCGCACCCGCCCGTCGTCGTCGCGATGGATGCTGTCGACATTCGCTGCCAGATGCAGCGGGCCGACATCCAGCCCGGTCTCTTCCAGCAGTTCCCGGCGCGCGGCATCCTCAGCGGTCTCGCCGAGTTCCTGCGCGCCCCCAGGCAGGCTCCAGGCGCCGACATTCGGCGGCCTGCCACGCCGCACCAGCAGCACTTCGCCAGGCCGCAACACGACCACGCCGATGCCGACCATGGGTCGCGGCGGATATTCCCGGCTCATTGCACCGCAGGCTTCGCCGCGTCGTCCGCGGGCGGGCTCCCGGGCTGTGGCGTGGCAGCGGCCGGCGCCGGCTCGGACGCCTTCAGGTCGTCCAGCGTCGGCACGAACGCCTTTTCCTTCCACGACCCGACCTGATAGGTCCAGCCAGCCACGCGCGCCTGCAAGGCTTCGGCCTCGGCCTTCGCCTTGTCCTCGCCGGTGGCCGCGAACTGCGCCCAGATGTCCTTGTCGGCCTTGAACACGGTCACTGTAACCTTCAGGCCGTCGGTCGTGGTCATCACGGCGGTGCCGATCTTCTCGCCGGACTGCTGCGCCGCCGGCTTCACGTCCGTCAACGTCAGCGCTTCAAGCCCACGGCCGATGTCCTCCAGCCGGTATTCGTCGAGCTTCGGATGCTCCGCCGGCGATTTCAGCGTCAGCTTGTCGCCGTCGCGGCCGAATTCCAGCGTCGCATCGCCGCGCTTCACCTCGATAGTGGCGATCCTGGCGTGGTCGATATTGGCGATGTCCCGGTCGAACCAAAGCTGCGGGTCCGCGTCCACCGGCAGCCGGCCCTCGGCCAGCCAGGACCCGGCCTCGCCGGGGCGGCGGACGTAGATGGACTCGGGCACGTTGCCCTGGGTGCGCACCCGGCGATGGCCGACGATCAGCTCGGCGATCGGCTTGCCGTTGCTGTCCAGCACGCGCAGCAGGTTCGAATTGGACGTGGGGGGCTGTGCATCCTCGACGCCGAGCCGGCTGTACTGTGCGGGGTCGGACGTGCGCGGCTCGGTGATACGCAGCTCGGTCAGCCCGGTCAGCAGTTCGCGCAGCTTGTCGGCCTGCACCGGGAAGCCGCCGCGATCGGCCAGCCCCCATTTGCCGTTCTCCTGCGCGATCACCATGGTCTTGCCCTGGTGCGTCACCTCGATGCGCCTGGCATCCTGCAGCTTCGCCGCCAGCCCGGGGAACACCAGCGAGCCGGGCGCAACCTCCATCTGGCCCACCGGCGTGGTGCGCAGGCCGAACTGCCAGCCGGCCGCCAGCGCCGCCGCGGCGACGGCCGCCAGGATGAGCGTGTTGCGCGGCTTCATGCCCGGGCCCTCGCGCGTTTCTGCCGCCGGACAAATCCCAGCACGATCGCCAGCACCGCCAGGATCGCCGGAACCATGGCGATGTTGAACAGGCGCAGCTCGTTCTGCAGCCGCGAGATGTCGCGGCGCAGCTCAAGCTGCACGTTGCGCAGCTTCACCCGCGTCTGCGTGATCTCCTTGCGCAGGTCGTCGATGGTTGCGCGCTGCTGCTCGGTGATCACTGCGGCCGCACCCGCCTCGCCGCGGCCGGTGCGCAGCTCCGTCAGCTTCTTCTGCGTATCGGTCAGATGCGTCTGCAACTGCTGCTCTGTCTGGCGGAAGCGGGCCTCGGCGTCGCGCTGCATCCCCTCGACCAGATCGAACGGCCGCAGGGAGGAGCCGCGGCTGCGCAGCCCGATCAGCGCGTCTCCGCCGGCAAGCGTGCCGACCAGGTTGGCGACGAACGGGCCGTTGTCGCTGAACGGCGCCGCGTCCTGCTGGCCGAAGAACTCCTGCACGCGTACCCAGTAGCGGTCGGCGAGGATGTCGGAATCCGCGACCACCACCATGTTCGCCGGCCCGTCCGTCTGCGCCTTGAACGCGGGGAAGTTGTCCGGCCGCTTGGCGTCCTTCGGCAGGTCAGGCGGCCCGGTGAAGGCCGACTTCAGCACGCCGCGCACGCGCGCCGCGATCACCCGCGGCCCTCCCTCCGGCTTGAACTCGGCGAGGATCTTGGCGGGATCGGGGAAGTTCTTGACCTTGTCGACCGCAAGCGTGCCGGACTTGTCGCTGGAGCTCAGCAGCGGCGTGAAGCTGATGTCCGCATCCGGCTTCTTCGCGATGAAGCCAGGCGAGGCGACGGTCACCTGGGTCAGGTCGGCGGTGGCGGGGTCGTCGTGCGACACGCCGTTGCGGATGTTGAACCAGGCCACGTAATCGACCGCCTGCACGCGGTCGCCGGGGCTCGCGCGCACGCGCCACGCGCCGTTCAGGTCGCCCACCACCGTCTTCGGATCGAACGTGATGCCCCAGGCGTCGAACAGCTTGGCGAGATTGCTGGAGGTGTCGCTCGGCGGCTGGCCGGTCGGGCTGGGGGCGGCGGCCTGGGCCTCGCTGTGCGGGTCCACCATCACCATCAGCCGGCCGCCGCGCATGACGAACTGGTCGATGGCGTACAGCGCGTTGTCCGACAGGTTCTGCGCCTGGGCGACCAGCAGCACCTGGATGTCCGGGTCGATCACCTGCGCATCCGTCTGCACGTTCTTCACCGCGAAGGTCTGGCGCAGTTGCAGCATCGACACCCACGGCGCACCCGCGCCCTGGCCACGCATCATCATCATGCGCGGGTCGCCATCCAGCGGCAGCGACGACATCACGCCGACCACCGGGCGCTTCGGGTTCGACAATTCGTAGATCAGCCGCGTCAGGTCGTATTCCAGGAAGCGTTCGCGCTCCGGCTGGAAGAAGGCGATCGTCCGCTCGTCGTCCAGCAGGTTGCTGGCGGCGAGGCCGAAATAGACCTGCTCGCCGGACTGATCGATGGGCACGCCCTGCAGCCCGTAAGCCAGGGCGCGGTCCTCGGTGTCGCTGAACGGCTCGGGGTCGTAGAACTCCAGCTTCACCTTCCCTTGGGAAACGCCGGCGTATTCGCGCAGCATCTCCTGCACGCGGTCGGCATAGGCGCCGTAGACGGGAATGCGGCTGCCCAGCGCGCGCGAATAATAGAGCCGCAGCGTCACCGGCTCCTTCAGGTCGGCCAGGATCTTCCGCGTGCCGTTGGACAGCGTGTACAGCCGCTGCTGCGTCAGATCGAGCTTCGCGCCGGCCAGCCGCGTGTCGGCCAGCATGTTGACGCCCACCAGCATGGCCGCGACGGCCACCACGCCCAGAACCGAGAACCAGAGACGACGCATTGCCTTAGTCCGCCTTGCGATGCTCGACGATCACCGTGTTCAGGAACAGCCAGAACCCGATGAAGGACGCGAAGAAGATGAGGTCGCGCAGCGAGATCACGCCGCGGGTGAAGGACTGGAACCGCTCGGCCACCGACAGCCGGCGCGCAACATCGGCCAGCACCGGAGCATTGCGCGACAGGAAGTCGGTCACCAGCGGATAGGACGCGACGGCGAAGATGAAGCACACCGCCACCGCCAGCACGAACGCGATCACCTGGTTCTTGGTCAGCGCCGACAGCGCGGCCCCGATCGACAGGAACGACCCCGCCACCAGCAGCGAGCCGAGATAGCCGGTGGCGATCACGCCGTTGTCGGGCCGGCCCAGGATGTTCACGGTGATGACGAACGGAAAGGTCAGCAGCAGCGCGATGGCGCAGAACGCCCAGGCCGCCAGGAACTTCCCCACCACCGCCTGGGCCTGGGTGATCGGCAGGGTCAACAGCAGCTCGATCGTGCCGAGCCGCCGCTCCTCCGCCCACAGCCGCATGGTGATCGCCGGCACCAGCAGCAGGAACACCCACGGGATGAAGTTGAAGAACGGCGCCAGGTCGGCCTGGTTGCGGTCGAAGAAATTGCCGAGGTTGAAGGTCAGAACACCCTGCAACGCCAGGAAGATGACGATGAACACCACCGCCACCGGGGTGGCGAAATACCCGCCGAGCTCCCGGCGGGCCACGATCAGCGTGTTGCGCATGTCAGGCTGCTTTCGGCTGGGTGAGGGCGCGGAACACGTCGTCCAGCTTGCCGGAGGGATGGCGCTTCGCCAGCTCGGCGGGCGTCGCGTCGGCGACCACGCGGCCATTGGCGATGACGATGGCGCGCGAGCACACGGCATCGACCTCTTCGAGGATATGCGTGCTGATGACGATGGCCTTGCTGGGCGCCATGCGCGCGATCAGCGTGCGCACCTCATGCTTCTGGTTGGGATCGAGCCCGTCGGTCGGCTCGTCCAGCACCAGCACCGGCGGGTCGTGCAGCAGCGCCTGCGCGAGCCCCACCCGGCGCTTGAAGCCCTTCGACAGCGTCTCCACCGGCTGCATGCGCACCCCGGCCAGCGTGGTCAGGCCGATCGCGTGGTCCACCCGGTCGGCCAGCTCGCCGCCGGAATAGCCGCGGATGCGGGCGACGAATTTCAGGAACGACAGCACGGTCATTTCGGGATAGGTGGGCGCGCCCTCGGGCAGGAAGCCCAGCATTTTGCGCGCCGCCACCGCATCCGCCTGCACGTCGTGCCCGCAGATGCTGGCGCGCCCGGCGGTGGGGGTCATGAATCCTGCGAGCATGCGCATGGTGGTCGACTTGCCGGCGCCGTTCGGGCCCAGGAAGCCCAGCACCTCGCCGCGCGCGACCTTGAACGACACGTCGTCGACCGCGGTGAACGCGCCGAACCGCTTGGTCAGCCCCGCGATTTCGATCAAAGGGGATTCAGTCTGGCCTGTCACGGTGTCTCCCCCGGCATTCACGTCAGGGTGGCCGGAATAACGTAACTGCCGAACAATGCAACCCGGGGCGGCCGTGTATGGGGGCGCAATGAACGGAGTTTAACCCGAGTGCAAGGTGCGGAACGCCACCGTCCGGTCGAACAGCCGCAGCAGCAGCCGCACCGCCCGCCCGCGTTCGCCGGTCAGCCGCGGGTCCTTCTGCAGCAGCAGCTCGGCGTCGCGGCCGGCCATGCGCAGCAGGCCCTCGTGCTCGATCGGATCGGCGATCCGCCAGCCCGGCAGCCCGGACTGGCGGGTGCCCAGCAGGTCGCCGCCACCGCGCAGGCGGAAATCCTCGTCGGCGATGCGGAACCCGTCATCGGTGTCGCGCAGCAGGGTCAGCCGGCGCCGCGCCGTTTCCTGCAGGCCGTCATCGTGCAGCAGCAGGCAGAAGCTGACGGCGGCGCCCCGGCCCACCCGCCCGCGCAGCTGGTGCAGCTGCGCCAGGCCGAAGCGCTCGGCGTGCTCCACCACCATCACGCTGGCCTCGGGCACGTCCACCCCCACTTCGATCACCGTGGTCGCGACCAGGATGCGGGTGCGGCCCGCGGCGAAATCGGCCAGGGCGGCCTCGCGCACGGCGCTGTCCTGCCGCCCATGCGCCAGCCCGACGGCGGCGCCGAAGCGGGCATGCAGGGTGGCGAACCTCTCCTCGGCGGCAGCGAGATCGATCTCCTCGCTCTCGCTGACCATCGGGCATACCCAGTAGACGCGGGCCCCTTCATCGAGCTTGCGGGCGATGGCATCGACCACGTCCGGCAGGGTGGCGAGCGAGTGCAGGGTGGTCTTCACCGGCGTCCGCCCGGCCGGCTTGCCGGTCAGGCGGCTGACCTGCATCTCGCCCCAATGGGTCAGCAGCAGCGTGCGCGGGATGGGGGTGGCGGTCATCACCAGCACGTCCGTCACCAGGCCTTTCTTGCCCAGCAGCAGCCGCTGGTCCACGCCGAAGCGGTGCTGCTCGTCGATCACCGCGAGCCCGAGGTCCTTGAACGCAACGCCCTGCTGAACCAGCGCATGGGTGCCGACCACGATCGGCAGCGAGCCGTCGGCCAGCCCCTCCAGGATGCGGGCGCGCGCCTTGCCGGTGACAGACCCGGTCAGCAGCGCCGCCGGCACCGGCGAGAGCCGCTCCAGCGTGCGCAGATGCTGGCGCGCCAGGATTTCCGTGGGCGCCATGATCGCCGCCTGCGCCCCGGCCTCCACCGCGCGCAGCATCGCGAGAATTGCCACCAGCGTCTTGCCCGCACCCACATCGCCCTGCAGCAGCCGCAGCATGCGCCGAGGTGCCGCGAGATCGGCATCGATCTCGGCCAGCACGTCGCGCTGAGTGGGCGTCAGCTTGTGGCCGAACGCGGCCAGGGCCTTCCGGCGCAGGCGGTCGTCGCCCGCGAGCGCGCGCCCGGGCCGGTCGCGCACGCGCCGGCGCACCACGGCCAGCGCCACCTGTCCGGCCAGCAGCTCGTCATAGGCCAGGCGCTTGCGCAGGGCCGGGGAGGGGGGCTCGGCCGGCATCTGCAGCGCCCGCAGCGCGGCGGTGAACCCGGGCCACCGCTCGCGTTTCAGCAACGCCGCATCGTGCCATTCGGGCAAGGCCGGCAGGCGGGACAGCGCGTCGACCACGGGGCGGCGCAGATGCCAGGCGAACAGCCCGGCGGTGAGCGGCCACACCGGCTCCACCGCCGGGAATTGCGCCGGCTGGCCGGCGGGGGCGATGTGGTCGGGGTGGACCATCTGCCCGCGGTCGTCGAATTTCCCGGATATCAGCACCTTCGCCCCCACCGGCAGCCGGGCGGCAGGAAACCGCTGGAAGAACACCAGATCGGCAAAGCCGGTGCCGTCGGTGACCGACACCTTGGTCGGCTGGCGCGCCGTCGCCGGCGGTTCGATCCGCACCACCTGCACCTCCAGCGTCGCCAGCTTGCCGGGCAGGGCGGCGCGGATGGTCGTCCGCTCCCGCCGGTCGATGTATGATTCCGGCAGGTGGAACAGCAGGTCGATGACGCGCTCCCCGCCCGCCGCGCGCGCGATCAGCTTGGCCACGGCCTCGCCGACGCCACGCAGGCTGGTCAGGGGTGCGAAAAGCGGGACGAGCGGATCGGGTTCCACGGGCTGACACTGATTGGGGGCACCGCTATATGACACCCCGCTCATGTCAGACAGTGTTTCCCCATCGGATACGCGGCGGCGCAGGCTGCTGTTTCGCGCCACCCACCGCGGCACGCACGAGAACGATCTGCTGATCGGCGGCTACGTCGCCGCGCGCCTGCACGACCTGACCGAGGCGGACATGGATGCGCTCGAAGAAGTCATGGAATTGCCGGATGCCGACCTGGCGGACTGGCTGACCGGCCGCCGCCCGATTCCCGCCGAGGTCGATTCGCCGATGCTGCGGGCCATCAAGGATGCCGCCGGAAACGACGTTGCCGTAAAAGACGGGGCCGGAAAGAACCGGCCCGGAAGGGCCGTTCACGAATGAGTGCTGTCACCGTCTTTGGCGCCCCCGAGGGCTGGGACGCCGTCCTGCTTGCCCGCCGTGCCGCCGAGCATGACGGCCCGCTGCTGCATGCCACCCGCGACGACGCCCGCATGGCCCGGCTGGCCGAGGCGCTGTCCTTCTTCGCCCCGGACATCGAAGTGCTGCGCGTCCCGGCCTGGGACTGCCTTCCCTATGACCGCGTGTCGCCGAACCCCGAACTGGTTTCCGAGCGCATCGCCACGCTCACGCGCCTGCTGGAGAAATCCGCCGGCAAGCGCATCGTCCTGACCACCGTGAACGCGCTGGTGCAACGCGTCCCGCCGCGCCACGTCTTCCAGGGCAGCAGCCGCGCGCTCGCCGTCGGCGGCACCGTGCAGCCCGAGGATCTTGCCCGTTTCCTCGAAGCCAACGGCTACGGCCGTGCCGGCACCGTGATGGAGCCCGGCGAATACGCGGTCCGCGGCGGCATCATCGACATCTTCCCCGCCGGCGCCGCCGACCCCGTGCGCCTGGACCTGTTCGGCGACACCATCGAGACCATCCGCAGCTTCGACCCCGCCACCCAGCGCAGTGCGGCGACCCTCGACCGCTTCGTGCTGCGCCCGGTGTCCGAGGTGTTCCTGGACAAGGCGAGCATCGCCCGCTTCCGCACCGGCTGGCGCGAGCTGTTCGGCGCTAAATCGGCCGAGGACCCGCTCTACCTCTCCATCTCCGAAGGCCGCCGCCACCCCGGCATGGAGCACTGGGTGCCGCTGTTCCACGACACGATGGAGACGCTGGCCGACTATCTTCCCGGCGCCTCCGTCAGCCTGGACCACCAGGCCGAGGAGGTGCTGACCGCCCGGCTGGAAATGGTCGCCGACCACTACGCCGCCCGCAAGGCGGTGCCGCGCGACGGCGAGACCCCATACCGGCCGCTGCCGCCGGAGAAGCTGTACCTGGACCGCGCCGGCTGGGACGCGATGCTGTCCCGTGGCCCGCTGTTCGCGTTCAGCCCCTTCGGCCGGCCCGACGACACGCCGGGCATCGATGGCGGTGGCCGGCCCGGCCCGGTCTTCGTCCAGTCCGGCGGCGGCGCCGGTACAAATGTCTTCGACCAGTTGCGCGCCCAGGCCGAACGCTGGAAAGGCGAGGGCCGCCGCCTGGTGGTCGCCGCCTGGACCCGCGGCTCGCGCGAGCGGCTGGCCAACCTGCTGCGCGAGCACGGCTTCCAGGCCGACACGGCCGAGGACTGGGCGAATGCCCAGAAGCTGCCGGCCGCGCTGGTCACGCTGGGGATCGAGCGCGGCTTCGTCGCCGATCGCGTCGCCCTCGTCAGCGAGCAGGATCTGCTGGGCGATCGGATCAGCCGCCCGCCGCGCCGGCGCAAGCGGGCCGACCAGTTCATCGCCGAGGCGACCGAGATCGCCGAGGGCGACCTGGTCGTGCACCAGGACCACGGCATCGGCCGCTATGACGGGCTGATGACGCTGACCGTCACCGGCGCGCCGCATGACTGCCTGCGGCTGCTGTACGACGGCGACGACAAGCTGTTCCTGCCGGTCGAGAACATCGAGATGCTGTCGCGCTTCGGCAGCGAGACCGCCGGCGTGTCGCTGGACAAGCTCGGCGGCACCGGCTGGCAGGCGCGCAAGGCGCGGATGAAGAGCCGCATCCGCGACATGGCCAGCGAGCTCATCCGCGTCGCCGCCGCCCGCAAGCTGCACGAGGCCGAGGTGATGGCGCCGCCGGAAGGCGCCTGGGACGAGTTCTGCGCCCGCTTCCCCTTCGCCGAGACCGAGGACCAGGCCCGCGCCATCGCCGACGTGCTGGAGGACCTGGCCAGCGGCCGGCCGATGGACCGGCTGATCTGCGGCGACGTGGGCTTCGGCAAGACCGAGGTGGCCCTGCGCGCCGCCTTCGTCGCCGCCATGTCCGGCGGCCAGGTCGCGGTGGTGGTGCCTACCACGCTGCTGGCCCGCCAGCATTTCCGCGTGTTCTCCGCCCGCTTCGCCGGCCTGCCGGTGAAGGTGGCCCAGCTCTCGCGCATGGTCTCCGCCAAGGAAGCCGCCGAGGTCCGCAAGGGCCTCGCCGACGGCTCCATCAACGTCGTCGTCGGCACCCACGCGCTGCTGTCGAAAGCCGTGACCTTCGCCGGGCTGAGCCTGCTCGTCGTCGACGAGGAGCAGCATTTCGGCGTCTCCCACAAGGAGAAGCTGAAGGCCATGCGCGCCGACATGCACGTGCTGACGCTGACCGCCACCCCGATTCCGCGCACCCTGCAGCTTGCGCTGACCGGCGTGCGCGAGATGAGCATCATCGCCACCCCGCCGGTCGATCGCCTCGCCGTGCGCACCTTCATCATGCCGTTTGACGCGGTGGTGATCCGCGAGGCCTTGCAGCGCGAGCGCTTCCGCGGCGGCCAGGTGTTCTGCGTGGTTCCGCGCATCGAGGATCTCGGCCGCATGGCCGAGCGCCTCGCCGAGATCGTGCCGGAAGCCCGCACCGTGCAGGCGCACGGGCGCCTGGCGCCCACCGAGCTCGAACGCGTCATGACCGAGTTCGGCGACGGCAAGTTCGACATCCTCCTGTCCACCAACATCGTGGAAAGCGGGCTCGACATGCCCGCGGTGAACACGCTGGTGATCCACCGCGCCGACATGTTCGGTCTCGGCCAGCTCTACCAGCTGCGCGGGCGCGTCGGCCGCGGCAAGCAGCGCGGCTACGCCTACCTGACCTGGCCGCCCAACCACCGGCTGTCGGTGGCTGCCGAGAAGCGGCTGACGGTGATGCAGACGCTGGACGCCCTGGGCGCCGGCTTCACGCTGGCCAGCCACGACCTCGACATCCGCGGCGCCGGCAACCTGCTGGGCGACGAGCAGAGCGGCCATATCCGCGAGGTCGGCATCGAGCTCTACCAGCAGATGCTGGAGGACGCGGTGGCGGAAATGCGCGCCGAGAAGGGCCGCCGCCGCGCCGACGACCGCGACTGGACCCCGAATATCGGCCTCGGCCTGCCGGTGCTGATCCCCGAGACCTATGTGCGCGACCTGCCGGTGCGCCTCGGGCTCTATCGCCGCATCGGCGCGCTCACCTCCGATGCCGAGACCGAGGCGATGGCGGCCGAGCTGGTGGACCGCTTCGGCCCACTGCCGGACGAGGTGGAAAACCTGCTGCAGGTGGTGTCCCTGAAACGCGCCTGCCGTGAGGCCGGGGTGGAGAAGCTGGAAGCCGGCCCGAAAGGCATGGTGCTGGGCTTCCACGGCAACGCCTTCCGCAATCCCGCCGGGCTGGTGTCCTGGCTCTCCAGCAAGGGCGGCCTGGTGAAGCTGCGCCCGGACCACAAACTGGCGATCGTGCGCGAGATGAACGTGGCTGAGCGGATGCGCATGGCGCGCGACATGGTCGAGAACCTGAACCGGATCGCCGGGCAGGCCAAGGCAGCCTGACGAAAAGCAAAGACGCTGTTCTCGAGCCCCTTCGATCGGGCCGCTTGCGGCCTGTATTCGGATTGTTGATTTGTGTTACAGTTTTTGATGTTGATAGAAAGTTCCAGTATCAAGAGGTAGAGAGCCGGCGCCGACACAGCAACAATTTGCGAGGAACGATGACGTCCGTCGGCGCCATGTTGAGCCATCTTCGCTCGCAGCTCGGTTCGAAGTTCTCCCTGTCCTCGCAATCGTCTTTGACTGGGTCGCCTGTCCACGCCAGCGCTGCGGCCGAGGTCGCGTGGCTGGCGCCGCTGATCCCCGTGACGCCCGGCAAGCGGGACTTCCTGCGGCAGGTCGATGCGTTCCAGCAGGGACGGATCGACGAGCTGGCGGCGGCCTACGACAATCGTGCGCTCGCCAGGCTGGTTCTTCTCAAGGTCGGCAACCTGCTGGTTTCGCAGCACGGTTTCCATCACCGCCATACCCAGCTGGCCGGCCGGCCCACGCAGATCATGCTCGACCCGTCGAACACCTGTCAGCTTCAATGCCCGGGATGCGTTCACAGCAGCAATGCGACGGCCGGCTACGGGCCTCCGGGAGACGGCAGGATCTTTTTCGAATGGCCGAAAGGCGTGATGCCGCCGGGAACATTCGACCGGATCATGTCGGACTACGCGCCATTTGCCTTTGCCGCGGTCATGTACAATTACGGCGAGCCGCTGATCAACAAGCAGTTTCCGGACATGGTGCGCCGGGCAAAGGCCCTGGGGCTGTATACCTGGACGTCCTCGAACCTGTCGCTGTCGTTCGATGTCGACGGCGTGGTCGGCTCGGACCTCGATCTGCTGACGATGTCCATCGACGGCACATCGCAAGAGACGTTGCAGCACTACCGGCGGCGCGGGAAATACGATTTGTGCCTCGCCAATATGCGCGCGCTCGTGGCAGCCAAGCGGCGCCTTGGCGGCGGCCCGCATCTCGTCTGGCAGTTCCTGACATTCGCGCACAACAGCCACGAAATCGAGACCGCGCTGGCGCTGGCGCAGGAAATCGGGGTGGACGAACTGAATGTCGTCACGCCGCTCGACATGACCTGGGACGATCCGACCGTTCCGATCCACAAGTCGGAGCGCGCCGGGCGATATGTTTTCAATGAAGATCGCCATCTGACCAGCCCGGCTGCCGCCGCCGGTCTCGCTATCGACGAAGCCGTGTGCGACGGGCTGCTGTCGGAAAGGTGGGTCGATCGGATGGACCGGCTTGGCATCCAGGAGGAGCCGTCCCGGGCCGGGCGCGCGACCTGCGACTGGCTCTATCAGAACGTCACGTTCGATTCAGCGGACCGCGTCATGCCGTGCTGCATGGCGCCGACCACCACGCAGCACCTGCACTTCGCGACTCTGGGGGCTGCAGATGGTGACGTGACCAACAGCGACGAATTCCGCCGCGCCCGGCTGGCCTTCGTCGATCGCGCCGCCTATGACGCGGACGCCCCATCGCATCCTGGGCGGGAGCCCCATTGCGCGAACTGCAAGGCCACGCCGACGCTCAACTTCCCGGTGAATCCGCACGTTGCCATGCAGCTGCAATGCCTGGATCAAGGGCGGGTTTTCGATGCAGCCGCAATCAACAGCCTGACCGGCTCGACGCCGGCTGGCCCAGCCTGAACGCGTACGGCAACAGTTCGCGCAGCGTGTAGCTGCGGCTGCCATGGACGTGCAGCTGGGTATCGGCAGTGCCGAACTCGGCGATCACCTGCAGGCAGGCGCCGCACGGCATCAGCGAAGCCTGCGTGGCACTGGCCTCGGCGTCCACGCACGCGACGGCGATGCAGGCGATGCGCCGGTGCCCGGCGGCGACGGCGGTGAAAATGGCGATGCGCTCGGCGCAGACGGTCAATCCATAGGAAGCGTTCTCGACATTGCAGCCCGAAAACACCGTGCCGCCGGCCAGCACCGCGGCGCCGACGCGGAAACGCGAATAGGGGGAATAGGACGCCTCGGCGGCCGCGCGCGCGGCCTGCAACAGGGATTGCGCATCCATCGGCGGCGTCAGCCGTCTTCGGCTTCGACGACCGCCACATCCAGCAGGCGCGCGATCACCTCGGATTCCTGCGCGCCGGCGATGGCGTGCCGGCCGCCGATGACGAAGCACGGCACGCCGTTGATGCCCAGCCGGTGCGCCCGCAGGTTCTCCGCATGTACGGTGTCGATTTCGTCGTCGCCCAGAAGGAACTCCTGCGCCTCCGTCCCGCTCAGCCCGCAGGCCATCGCCACGTCGGTCAGCACATACAGGTCGCCGATGTCGCGCCCGTCGGTGAAATGGGCGGTGAACAGCGCCTCGACCATCTCGGTGGCCACGCCGAACGCGGCGGCGTAGCGCACCAGGCGGTGCGCATCGACCGAGGAGGGGGTGCGGCGGATGCGGTCGAAGCGGAACAGCATGCCCTCGGTCCGGCCGATCTCGGTAATGGACGCATACAGCCGGCGCGCCCGGTCCTCGCCGCCGAACTTGCGGATGATGTAGTCGGTGCGCGACATGCCGGCACGCGGCATGTCGGGGTTGAGCAGGAACGGCCGCCAGGTGATGTCGAACAGCAGGTCCGGCCGCCGCCGGAGCGTCCGCAACAGCCGCCGCAGACCGAGATAGCACCAGGGGCAGACGAGATCGTGCACGACCTCGATGGACAAACGGGCTTTCGGCGGCGCCAGGACGTTCATGACCGCGCAGTATCGCGGCAGACGCCGGAAGGGCGCAAGTGTCGCATGGTAGCGGAATATTGGTATTTCGTATAAATCATATTCTATAATTCTCGTAAAATATCTCATTTTCCTTACAGATAAATATATCTAAAAGCGAATACGTGATGAAATAATTATTTGGCAATATTAATATATTATATAATTATCATGGAAGCGTCTTTAGCCCTCGCCATAGGCAGAAATCACAGGGTCAAGACGGAATTCGTCCACCAGGAAATCGATCACAGCCCGGGTGCGTGGCGCCAGGAACCGTCGTGACGGATACACCACCGAAATCGCCCGGCGCCGCGGCTGCCATGCCTTCAGCACCGCCTTCAGCCGGCCGGCGCGCACCTCGTCGCGCAGCATCCAGGTGGGCAGCAGCGCCACGCCCAGCCCGGCCAGCGCGGCTTCCAGCACCGCCTCGATGCTGTTCGACCGCAGCCGCCCATTGATCTGCACCGGCACGGTTCCGTCCGGCCCATCGAACTGCCAGGTCTCCGGCGCGGCGATGCGGGTGAATATGATGCATTCATGCGCGGTGAGGTCCGCGGGATGCTGCGGTTCGCCGCGTCTGGCGAGATAGGCCGGGGCTGCCACCGCAATGGACGCCGTGGACCCCACCCGTCGCGCCACCAGCGAGGCGTCGGTCACCGCGCCCACCCGGATCGAGAGGTCCAGCCCCATCTGCACCATGTCCACCACGTCGTCAGCCAGCATCAGGTCCACCGACAACTCAGGATAGCGGCCCAGCAGCGAGCCGATGCGCGGAGCGATGTAGAGCCGCCCGAACACCGCGGGGCTTCCGAGATGGACCATGCCGGCGGGCGCGCTGCGGCGGCGGCCGATCGCGGCCTCGGTCTCCTCCACCGCCTCGAGCACCAGGCGCGCATGGGCGAGCAGGGCGGTGCCGTCCTCGGTCAGGCGAAGGCTGCGCGTGCTGCGCTGGAGCAGGCGTGCGCCCAGATGGTCCTCCAGCGCCGCGATCTGGCGGGAGATCGCCGGCTGCGTGGCCCCGACCTCGCGGGCGACGGCGGAGAAGCTGCCGGTCTCGGCGATGCGGACGAAGGTGCGGAACGCGGCCAGCAGGTCCATGTCTTCCCCTACGGCGAAAACAAGGGGATTTCAAACTTCAGCGTATCAATGTCATCATGAGAGCACACATTAACCTCGCCACGGCCATGAGCGATATAGAAGCGCAGACGTGAGAAGTGGTGGGAGGAGGAAGCGATGGAGAGCCTGGCCAAGCAGCTCGACACTTTCCTGGAAGCGCTGCTGGAACGTGTCGACCCCGCTACGGCCGCGGTGCTGGAGCGCGCCGAGAATGCCCGCGCCAAGATGGTGTTGGTGAAGACCGCGGTGGGGAAGGGCGACGTGGCGCCTGATTTCACGCTGCCGGACCAGCACGGCAACAAGGTTTCCCTGCACGAGGCGCTGACGCACGGCCCGGTGGTGCTGACATTCTTCCGCGGCGGCTGGTGCCCGTTCTGCAGCCTGGCGCTGCGGGCCATCGACCGCATCCTGCCGGAGCTGACGCGCGCAGGGGCCTCATTGCTGGCGGTTTCGCCGCAGTCGGCGCCGGCAACGCTGTCGACCGTGGAACGCAACACGCTGCACTTCCCGGTGCTGTCCGACAGGGACAACGAGGTCGCGCGCCGCTATGGCCTGGTCTGGGAACTCGACCCGGACATGCGCGCCCTTTATCAGCGCCTGGGCCACGACCTGCCGCGGATCAACGGCGTGGACAGCTGGGAGTTGCCGATCGCCGCCGGCTATGTGATCGGCCGAGACGGCCGGGTGGCGCTGGCGCATGTCGATCCCCGCACCACCAGCCGCCTGGAGCCCAAGGACGCGCTGGAGGCGGTGTGCCAGCTGCAAGTGCAGCCGGCGAAGTGACGCAAGGCGATAGCGGCGGGAACGGACTCGCATCGCGATTCCATGCCGATGAAATTGCGCGCGAATTATCAGTCGAACGCGGAGGGTGGGACGGCGCGCGCCGTCTGACGCGAAGCGGAAGGGAACACGATGCCGTTTGACGATACCGACGACCGATCCGGGCGCAGGCCTTCGCGCAACGTGCTGGGCGGGGCGTTGCTGCCTTGCTCGGCGGCGCCGATAACCGGCTTCTTCCGCAACGGCTGCTGCGACACCAGCGCGGAGGACATCGGCAGCCACACCGTGTGCGCGGTGATGACCGCGGGCTTTCTGGCGTTCAGCCGCGCCTGCGGCAACGACCTGTCCACCCCGATGCCGCAATACGGGTTTCCGGGCCTGGCACCCGGCGACCAATGGTGCCTGTGCGCGCCGCGCTGGCAGGAGGCCCTGGAGGCCGGCTATGCGCCGGACGTGGTGCTGGCGGCCACCCATGAGGGCGCGCTGCGCTACTGCGACCTCGAAGACCTGAAACGTCACGCCGCCGACATACAATAGGCACGCTGCCCGAATATCGCCAAAATCGAAACGATTCCTTAACCGCACATGCCCTATGTCGCGGCGAGACTGCGTGTCTTGGCCGCGCCCCGATATTTTTCGGATCTGCCGGAGCCTGCGCGCCACCCAGCGAGGAGACCGGTGCAAATGGATCGCTTGCGGATGCTGCCTGCCTTTCTTCCTGTCCTGATACGGGACCGCCGCGGCTTCACGCGGCTGGAAGTCAGCCTGCTGACGGTGCTGCTGTGCGGCCTGGCCATCAACGGGGCCGCCACCCTCGGCGGCGGCCTGCGGCACACATCGAGCGAGATCCGCGGGACGCCGATGCAGGACGACGCCTCGCTCGCGATCGAGGCCCCCGGCGCCGATGCGCCGGCGCGCGCTACCGAGGTCCGGCACAACAGCTGAGCGGCCGATCTCAGCCCTGGTGCGTGGGGGGTGCGGCCTCCCGGGTTTCCGGCATCGCCGCCAGCACCAGCAGGACCGCGAGCATGCCGATCCCGCCAAGCACGCCGAACGCCGAGGCCTTGCCCCACAAATCGGCGATGGCGCCGGCGAGCGTCGTGCTGAGCGCCGCCCCCGAGGCGGTCACCAGGCCCAGCAAGCCCAGGCACAGGCTGTAGTGCCCGGTTCTGCGCGTTATGTCGGCGGCGACAAGCGGCACCATCACGCCGAACACGGCACCGCCGACGCCTTCCAGCGCCTGGACGGCCACCAGCGCCGAGGGCGCTCCCACCACCGCGAACAGCGCACCGCGTAGCGGCAGCGCGAGGAAGCCGAGCAGCAGCAGCCTGCGCCGGCCGAACTGCTCGGCGGCGCGGCCGACCGCCGGCGACAGCAGCGCCACGACAATCTGCGGCACCATGATGAACGCGGCGATGACCAACGTGGCGCCTTTGCCGGCACGGTGGGTCACCTCGCCGGCGGCGACCGGAAGAATCGCCGCGGAGGACAGGTGGAACAGCAGCACACAGGCGGCGAAGACGAGCAGGCGCCGGTCGCGCAACAGCGCCAGCACCCGGGGGGACGGGCCGGCGCGATCAGGAATGGCCCCAAGCGCCTGACCGGCCCCAGCAACGGTGTCTGTTCCATCGTCGTCTGCCGGGTTGTTGGCCGCTGCCTCGGCGTTCGGCGCATCGGCGGCCGGGCCCGTGGCCCGCAGCGCCCACAGCGCCGGCAGCGCCAGGCAGGCGGTCAGCAGGAACACCGCCCGCTCGGAGAGCAGACTGCCGGTGGCCCCCATCGCCGCCGCCCCGAGGGCGCTGCCGATAGAGGCGAACCGGACATTGCGGCCGAGCCGGACGCCCAGCCCGGCATGACCCACGAGTGCCAGGCTGACGGCCGCGATCGCCGGCGCCAGCACGCAGCCGGCGAAGGCATGCAATATCAGCGCACCCAGGACCGGCAGCCGCAGCGGCGAGGCGGCCAGGACCAGCGCCGTTGCGGCGATGGCAAGGATCGCGCCGGCCAGCACGCGACGCCGTCGCGGCGTCAGGTCCACCAGGGCGCCGCCGGGAACCTGGCCGGCCATGGATGCCACCGTCTCGGCACTGAGCACCACGCCGATCTGCGTCTGGGTCCAGGCGTTCAGGGTCAGGTAGACCGGCACGAAGGCGCCGAAGCCCGTCTGCACCGCGGCCACGAACAGGTTCAGCCAGTCGAGGCCGCGCTCGCGGTGCGCGTCCGGCGGAACCACGACCGCGGCGCTCAACGGTGCGGCGGCCCGATGACCGTATCCACGCCTTCCTCGCCGCCGCGGTATTCGGGGGCGGCGGCGATCACCGCGTCGTCGAGATCGACGGCGAAGCGGGGCTCGCCGCCGTCGCGCACCAGCCGCAGCCGCGCCCAGTCGATAGCGACGCGGCGGGTGCCGACGCCCATGAAACCGCCGAAATCGATGACCGCCGCCACCGGACGGAGCCGCTTGTCCACCAGCACATCGACGAGCTGGCCGATCTCGTCGCCGCCGGGATCGACCACGCGGCGCCCCAGCGCGGTGTTCGCCTCCTTTGCCGGGATGCGCTGCAGTTCGACCGTTGGCGGGGGCTGTGCGGTGGCCAGCGGCACCGTGAGCAGCACTGCGAGCAGGACGGCGACCGGCGGAACATGCATGGCGGCACTCCCTTCGATAACGCCGCCTGCCAGCGGCGGGCCTGTTGGCCCGTCAGGTCAGGCAGGCGACATCCAGCAATCCGAGGACGACGGAGCCCGCGGCCAGCACTGTCGCCGTCGCCTTGTCCCCACCGGCCAATGCCGCGGCCGTGTTGCCGTCGCGGATCAGCCGCCATTCGTCAACCGGTGTGATCCATGTGTACAGCACCAGGCTGCCGCCGAAATAGCCGAGAAACGCGGGGAGTTTGGCGAGGCTGGTCATGGATCAGGCCGGGTCATTGGGGCCGCATTTGCTGGGGCGGGGTCGCTGCTGCGATTTGCCATTACGGGAGTGTAGCGTCCTTGCCCGTCGGCCGCCATTTTGCGGCCCCTGTTGCGAAAGGCTGGGCCGCTTGCGGGGTGGCTTCAACCGCGGCGGCGATGGGTCTAGTTTCACCGGCCCCGGACCGCGCGCGGCCGGCCATATCAGAGCGAGGATACAGCGTGAAACCAACTGACATCGCGCGTGTGCAGGCCTATCTGCGGACGACACTTGGCAACAACCGGATCCGCATCGAGGTCCCGCGCAAGGCGGGGGCGTCGGTCGAGGTGATGATCGGCGACGAATTCCTGGGCACCCTGCACCGCGACGACGAGGACGGCGAGGTGTCGTTCTCGCTGCACATCACCATCCTCGACGAGGACCTTCCGAAGCTCGCGAGCCCGGCCGGCAAAAGCCGATAGGCAGCCCGCGCGGCGGCCGGTGGGCGCGACCGCCGGCCGCCGCGAGGCGCGGCCAGGATGGCCGGCGGAGGCCGGATCCGCCTGCGCAAGCATGCGAGCCGGTTGGCTCGCGGATCAGGCAATTTTCATGTTTTCGAGTCTGGGTCCCGCGCCATGATCGAGCGCTGCGCGGTTGTGTGAACTATTATTCAATCGCAATCAATATTCTGTGACATACCCGTATATTCCATGATGTGGCTTAACATTGGTTAACGCGCGCCATTGGCGAACATGCGCGTAATCCTTGCGGGACCAGCGGCACGGCGGGTGCACCATCCGTCGCGATGCGGTCGATTGACGCAAGGCCCAGACACGGGCGCACGGGAGTGACAACGATGACGTGCAGCAAGCATATCCTGATCGCAACGGATGACAACGGTTTGGCCGCCAGCATCGTGACAGTTCTGGCCGCAGACGATGCATTCCAGTCGACAACGGTCACAAGTATTACTGAGCTCTATAGCTGTATATTTGCGGATGACGCTCGATTTGGTGCGCTTCTTCTTGACACAGCGACCGCCGGCGAGCGCGAATGTGAAGTCGTGTCCTACCTCCGCCGGGAGCGCGTCGACATTCCCATCATCCTGCTCGGCACCGTCAGGGACGAGCGCGGCGCGGTCAGCGGGCTGGAGGCCGGTGCGAACGACTATATCGCGAAGCCGGTCCGGCTGTTGGAGTTGAAGGCGCGGCTGCGTGCCCAGCTGCGCATGCACGAGACCAACGAGAATGCGTTGCTTGCTGTCGGGCCCTATGAATTCCGGCCGGCGTTGCAGGAACTGTTCGATCCCACGGGGGCGCGCCGCATCCGGCTGACGAAGAAGGAGGCGGAGCTGCTGGCGTTTCTCTGCCGCGCCCACTCCACCCCGGTCGATTGCGGCACCTTGCTGCGGGAGGTGTGGGGCTACAGTCAGCGCGCCCGGACCAACACGGTGGGGACACATATCTATCGCCTCCGCCGCAAGATCGAGGCCGATCCTCTGCGGACGCCGATCCTGTTGCGTGACAAGGGCGGCTACCGGCTCAATGCCGGCTGGACGAGCGGCGGCGATGACGGGTTGGCGGCGGATGCTCCGGCACCGTTGCTCGCGGCCGCGCATGCGCGGGTGCGGGGACGGCAGCCGAGCCTGATCCCCGCATAGGCTGCACGGCGCCGAGCGCCCAACGCGCCGGCATGGCGGCACGCTGCCGCCATGCCGGCCGTGCCGCGTGCAGCACAGCACGATCAGTTCAGGGAAATTGCCGGCCGGCCGAGGTCGGAAGCCGGTCTGCCCGTGCGCGCGCATGAGTCCGCGGCCCCGTGACCTGCGCCCATCCCTCTCTGCCGATTGGCAGCTGCGACGCGCATGCGACGATGCACAAGGCCCAGAACACGTATGACTGCGACAGCAGGTACAGCCCGAACAATATCGCCGTCGAGACCAGGCAACCAATGCACACAGCGACGATCCTGAGCAGTACCATGCGTATGACATTCCTCGTCACGGGATGCACGTCCATCGCTTCCCGAATGCCTCTCTGGTCGACAATAAGCAAACACATCGCGCCCAGCGTGACGTTAACATTTGTTGCGGGCGAATGAACGATTCCGTCACCCGATGATGTAGCCAATACAAAACGAAATCGCCGCGCTATCGCTTCCGTTGCACACGCGCGTGTCATACCAGCGGCCATGAAGAATGGCCGCTGGTATGAGTCGTTATTTTGCGCGCGGCCGCCCACCAACTCGGCGCGCGATACCAACGGCCCTTGACAATGGAAGGGTCATCGTCAAGGGCCGTTGGTATCGGCTGCGGCGGCCATGATCCAAACGCTTCGGGCATGCGCCCCGGGCGGCACGCGGCGGGGCGGGCGATGTCGGGCTATGGCAGGCCGGCGCCGCTTGTCGCGTGCGCCTGGCGCTCTCGCGCCTCGGGGCCTGACAGGTCGAAGCCCACGATATGCCCAAGCGCCGCAGGATCAAGCACTTCCAGCCGGTGGCGGCTGAACTGGAGTACGTTTTGCTCTCGCAATGACCGCAGCGTCCGGCTGACATGGACATGCGTGAGGCCCAGCGCCAGACCGATATGCGTGAGCGTCAATGGCAGCGAGACGGCGTCGCCAGGCCGCTGCGGCAGCCGGTGATGCACGCGCTGAAACAATTCCACCAGGAAGTGCGAAACCCGGTCGCGCGCCGAACGGGCGCCGATGTTCACGGCGTGATCGTTGGCGCGCGTCTCGCGGCCGGCGAGCATGTCCACCATTCGCGCGGCGAATGGCAGGCTGCGCGCCATGTGTTCGCGAATGCGGTCGGCGGGGAGGGCGCAGATGCGGCTGGCGGTCAGGCATTGCGCCGAGTGGCGCATGATCTGGTCCGCGCCGCCCTTGAAGCCGATCATCTCGCCGGGCAACGCGAAATCCCGGACATGCTGCTCGCCGCTATCCAGTGACGTGTACTGCATCACCCAGCCACTGATGACGATGAAGTAGTTCCTGGAGCGTTCGCCCTGCCGATAGAGTTCCGCGCCGGCGGGATAATCGCGGGCGGCGTGCTTGATCATGGCCAGCGCATCGACCTCCGCCGAAGGCAACGCACCGCAAAAGCCGAGCCGGCGCGCGCCGCAGGAACCGCAGTTCTCGGAGCGTGGCAGGGCGATCAGCATCCTGGCCCTTTCGCTGGTTTCTTGCCAATCGCCCCCCAGGAACGGAGATCGATTGCAAGGAATTGTTAAGCAAACATACGAAAATTTGCCAATAAATTTGTTAGATTTTCATCAATTATCGGCCAATTCAACAGTAACGTTCCCGTTATGGAATTGACATGCGCAGGCCCGGGCCGCGCTGCACCGAGGCAGGCGCCGGCGATGGAGAATGCCACGCATGCCGAAACTTGGCGTGGCGCGTCTTCCACGGGCCGCATCCCCGATTTCTGCCCCTGTCGCGACACCGATGCGCCCAGGAACGCCACCGACCCTGGCCGGACGCCGCGCGAGCCGGAACACAGGGCGGTGCGAATATTGGCGCGTAGCCTTATCCGGTGACGGGTCGATAGTCATGCCGGCGCCAGCGGAAGGTGGAAAAACATACATCCCGGGAACATCTTTTCTCCGCACTTGCGGGCAATTCTCGAAAGAATGATCCCGTTGCTTCAAATGCTAGCCTTGAACCCATACACAGTTGTCTTCACATCCCCGTGATTGCGCATGAACTCGTCGCCGTGCCGATCCGGGGGCGAGGTCAGGATTGCCTCTTTCCAGGCACAATTTTGGCTTTATATTCCAAGACGCTATTAGGTGACCTGCCTTGGGGGGAAGACCGTTGCAGTACGCCTTCGCTGGAAGTGACGTCCGGCTGCGCGGCTTGCAGACGCAGCACATCGCGGCACTCCGCAGCCTGACCGGCACGCTTGTCGGCACATGGGACTGCGAGATTGACACCTGCGATGAGGGCATTCACTGCGCATATCTCGTCGCACGAGACTGGGCCGACGGGAATGCGGCCGCCTTCGTCGTATCGTGGAAGGAAGGGCAGTTCATCCTGGCCGACCGCCGCCAGACATCGGATTTCGGCAATACCGGTGCGGCGGCGGCACCGATACGCTACTATTGGAACACGATCACCGATGTCGTGGGCCATATCGCCGACACCATCGGGGTGCGCGCGCCGCGATAGCAGCGGCGCGGTGCCAGCCGTGATGCGCGCAAGGCGGGCATCCACGCAGCCGCCTGCCACTGCTGCGCGAATACTTCGGTCGAGCCGAGCCGCTCGCAGCATCTCATGCCCGGCCAGTGGACGGGCCGGATCGGCAAGCCGCCGCGGGCTAATGGTTCTGGCGGAGGCGGTAGGCGCAGGCGTCGTCCATCAGTGAGACATGCTCGATCGACAGGAACGGCTCGATCTTGCGGCGCAGGCGCGAGATATGCGTTTCGGCCGTGTGGCTGAGCGCGCTGGTGTTGCGGCCCCAGACGCGTTGCAGCAGCGCCTGGCGCCCAACCGGCTCGCCGCCGGCCTGGTGCAGTTGCCGCAGCAGCGCGGCCTCTTTCACGGTCAGATGGATCTGCTGGTCCTGCACGGGGTGATAGAGCGAGCGTGCGCTCGGGCGGAAATGGTAGGGACCGATGCCGAGCACCGCGTTGTCGCTCATCTCGTAGTCGCGGATCTGCGCCCGCAGCCTGGCCTTCAACTCGCCGAAATGGACCGGCTTCACGATGCAATCATTGGCGCCGGAATCCAGGCTGTGCACCACGCTGTCTTCATCCGGCGTAGACCGGATCATGACGATCGGAAGCTGCACCCCTGACCGTCGCAGCCGCAGGCACGTCGCGCACGCGTCGTCGCCAAGCGATGTCTCGCCGAGGATGATCGCATCGAAGCGGGCGTTTCGTGCCATGACCCTGGCCAGAACATCGACGCCGCTGCCGATCTCGACGGATGTGAAGGTGCCGTCGCTTTCCAGTTCGGTTGCGAGAGCGTTGCGGAATGACCGGTCGTCTTCAACGACAAGGATGTTCTTTGGCTCCGTCATTTGCCTTTCATCCCCTTGCACATGATTGGATTGCGGCACGTTTGTGGGCAGTTCACGCGGTGACCGGACCTGGTCACGCCGTATCGGCGAAAGACAACGAGTCTGAGCGCGGAGGCAGCGTCTCGGCCGCCGCCGGAAGACCCTTGCGGAACCCCGGCGAGGGGGCGCCACGGTGGATCGCCGTCGCCGCGATGCGGGGGCTGCCGCTCGATCGGGCCGACGAGACCACACGCCCCATCGTCGGAAGCTCCATGCCTGTGCGCAGGTCATTACGAACACGGAGGCGGTGTCGGCGCGTTGATCTTTATTAACCGGTCGCAGTTCTGTTAACGGCGTATTGACGCTTTCGCCTCGGGCGCGATTTGCACCGGTCGGCAACCGTGGCGGCGCCCGCAGGAGCCGCCACGTCGTGCCGCCGAATGCGCCGGTGTCAGCGCTGCCGGCGACGGCGGACGGTGCCAAGGCCGATCAGCCCCGCACCGAGCAGCGCCAGCGAAGCCGGCTCGGGCACCGCGACTTCGCGGCCGATCTTGCGCACCAGCGCGTCCTGGAAGTCTGCGAACGAAGCGGCACTCTCCGAAAACGATCCGGCGCCGCGAACGAAATTGCAGTTGGCGTCAGGGCCGATGCCGAGGCAATTGACCTGCTCGATGCCGTTGGCAATCGCGCTGTTGGCGGCGGTGACCTGATTGACGCCGGTATTGCCTTCGCCGTCCGTCGAGACGTCGATGACCTGCCGGTTGGAGGTGATGGCGTTCGTCTGGATGCTGTTGCTGAGGAAGGTGATCGCGTCGCCAATGGCGGTGCTGCCGCCGAGCTGGCTCATGCCGGAGAGGGCAGAGATGATCGAGGCGAGGCTGCCCGGCGTGACGATCGTCATCGGCAGCACGCTCTGGACCGTTGAGGAGAACTGAACGATCTGGATCGCGACGCTGCCATCCTGCGGCATGACGGACGCGTTCTGGAGGACGTTGATGTAGCCGTTCTTCTGCAGGTTGAACTGCGCGGTGCTCATGCTTCCCGACCCGTCGATCGCCAGGCCGAGTTCGAGCACGGGCGCTGCGTGTGACGGCGCGGCCCATGCCAGGATTGCCGAGGCGATCGCCCCGACAAGAATTCTCTTATGCATCGTTTTCGCTCCAGCGTTGTGAACAAGGAACGGGTCGTTCCCGACACGGTGCTGAGCAAGCCGGATGCCAGAATGAAAATCCGGGGAATTCAAGGAGAAGGCGTTCGTGAATTCGTAACCCGCCGGATATCTGTAAAAAATTCTGACTCTGTACTTAAAAATGGCTGAGAAATTGGCCGTCTTTCGCGTGATAACACTGGCGTGAGTTTACGGTCTTTCCGATGCGGCTGCGCTCATGGCCGAATTTCGCCTCACGAACCCGTAAGTTCACTTGTATTTTATCATCGACTGGCCTCGTGTGGCGAGCTTGGCCGCGGGCAGTTGTCACGACGCCTGTCGGCGGCCCCGGTCGGTTGCCGGGACGTGGCGTTGTGGGGCAGACTCAATGCGCTGACCGGCATCGTGGGCCTGTCGCACGGAAGGGGACGGGCTCTTGAGGATTTGCGTTTTCGGCGCCGGCGCCATCGGCGGATATCTGGCGGGATTCCTGGCGCGCTCGGGCGCCGATGTTTCGGTGGTGGCGCGCGGCGCCCATCTGGAGGCGATCCGCCGCAACGGGCTGACGGTGGAAATGCCCGACGAGAGCTTCACCACCCGCCCGCGCGCCAGCGACGATCCCGCAGCCCTCGGTCCGCAGGATGCGGTGATCGTCACGGTCAAGGCGCCGTCGTTGCCGTCTGTGGCCGGCGCCATCGCGCCGCTGCTCGGGCCCGACACGCCGGTGGCCTTCCTCACCAACGGCATCCCCTGGTGGTACTTCATGGGGCATGGCGGCCAATTCGACGGCCGGCGCCTGGGGCTGCTCGACCCCGGCGACGCGCTGTGGAACGCCGTGGGGCCCGCGCGCGTCGTCGGCGGCATTGCCTGGCCGGCAAGCGCGGTGCCGGCGCCGGGCGTGGTGCGGATGGTCGGCGGCGCAACCCGCGGTTGCGTCATCGGCACGCCCGACGGACGTGACACGCCGGGCCTCGCGGCGCTGGCTGGAGCTTATGAAGCCGCCGGCCTTCCACTGACCGTGACCCCGCGCATCCGCGACGTGATCTGGGAGAAGCTGGCCTTCAACCTCAGCGCCGGGCCGATGTGCGTGCTCACCGCGTCGCCGGTGCGCGCTACGCACGAGGAGCAGGCCTGCATCGACGCCTCCCGCCGCGTGGTGGCCGAGGCCGACGCGCTGATCCGCGCCATGGGCTGCTCGGTGAACCTGGATGTGGAGCGGATCGTCGCCACCAACATGAAGCTGGGCCACCGCCCCAGCATCCTGCAGGACCTCACCGCGGGCCGGCCGATGGAGGTCGACGCGCTCTATACCGTGCCGCTCGAGCTCGCGCGCATGTCCGGCGTCGCCATGCCGACGCTGGAGCTGCTGGTGGCGCTGATCAAGGTGCGTGCCCGCGCGGCGGGGCTGTACGGGGCGTAGGGAAGGGGCGCCCGCCGGGCCGCACGCGCTGGGCGGGCGTGAACCATTCGTTCAGGGCTGGCGCGCATCCTGGTGGTCCATTCCACTGCCGGGACCTGCCCTGATGAAGCGTCTGCTCACCCTCTCCTTGTCCTGGCGCCTGCAGGCGCCCGTCGCGGTCATGCTGCTGGGCCTCGTGGTGACGCTGGCGGCGGCGCTGCATGTCCAGCACCAGGGCATGATCGGCAACCACGTGGCGATCCGGCTCGGGCTGCTCGGCCTGGTCTTTGCCGTCGTTGCCGGCGGTCTTTCGGTGGTGCTCGGCCGCTCGGTCGCTCGCCCGCTCGCGCGGCTGGCGCAGGCGATGGGCGGGATCGCGCGAGGCGACCTCTCGGCCGAGCTGCCCGAGGCCGCCCGGCGCGACGAGATCGGCCGGATGGCGCAGGCGGTGCTGGTGTTCAAACGCGCGGCCGAGGAGAAGCAGGCGCTGGAAAGCTCGCAACGCGATGCCACGTTGGCCGCGGAGGCAACACGCCGCGCCGCCATGCAGGGTGTGGCCGAGCGGCTGCAGGAGCGGGTAGGGGGCATGGCCGGCGCGCTGTCGCAGGCCGCGGAGGCGCTGCGCGGCAGCGCCATGACCATGCGCGAGGCCGCCGGCATCGCCGATGGCTGTACGGCGGACGCCACCGGCACGGTGGAACAGACCACCGGCAACGTCGAGGTGGTGGCCGCAGCGGCCGGCCAGCTCGCCGCCTCGATCTCCGAGATCAGCCGCCAGGTGGGCCATTCCGCGCAGATCGCCGGGCGCGCGGTCGAAGATGCGCGGCGCACCGACGCGATCGTGCAGACGCTGGCGCAAGGGGCGGCCAAGATCGGCGACGTGGTGGGCCTCATTACCGACATCGCCGGCCAGACCAATCTGCTGGCCCTGAACGCCACCATCGAAGCCGCGCGCGCCGGCGAGGCGGGCAAGGGGTTCGCCGTGGTCGCTTCCGAAGTGAAGTCGCTGGCCACGCAGACGGCCCGGGCCACCGAGGAGATCGGCGCCCAGATCGCCGCCATCCAGGCCGCCACGAAGGAGGCCGTGTCGGCCATCGGCACCATCGGCAGCACCATCGAAGAGATGAGCGGCATCGTCGGCGGCATCGCCGCGGCGGTGGAGCAGCAGGGCGCGGCGACGCAGGAGATCTCGCGCAACGTGCAGGAGGCAGCGGGCGGAACACGTGTGGTCAGCGACCACATCGCGCGCACCCGCGCGGCGGTGGAGGAAACCGGAGAGGCGGCGGAGCAGGTGCTGGGCGCGGCATCCGGCCTGACCGACCACGCCACACGGCTGACGACGGAGGTGGCGCGCCTCAGCCAGGAATTGCGTGCGGCATGAGCGGCTCGCCGGTGGCGGCTGTCATCCGCTGGATGTGATAGCGCCACAACACACCCGGCAATGCTGTCGATCGTCCGTTATGGAGTTCGGTGAATTGGGGGGATGGCGGATGGGGTGGGATTCGAACCCACGAACCCTTGCGGGTTGGCGGTTTTCAAGACCGCTGCCTTAAACCACTCGGCCACCCATCCTTGCCGGGAAGGCGTTATGCCACTCAGTGACCTGGGGCAAGACCTCCGCCGTACTCAGGAAATGATAGCGCACATTCTCCGGCCACGCCGTCGCCGGCGTCACATGGCCCCCGACTCGTCCGGGGCCGTGTAGTCGATGGCGCTGAGGAAGCGTGCGCGACCGGAGCGTGTGTGTTCCTCGGCACGCCGGCGGGCCTGTTCGGGGTCGCCGGCGAGGATGGCGTCCAGCACCCGGCGGTGCTCGGCGTTCGCCTCCGCCATCGTCGCCTGCCGGTCGAACGAACGGCGGCGCAGCAGCAGCAGCTTGCGCGTGTACTCGGCGTAGACCGCTTCCAGTTGCCGATTTCCGGCGAAGGCCAGGATGCTTTCGTGGAAGCGCACATTGAGGGCGAAGAACGCCTCGCGGTCCATCGCGGCGCCGGCGCGATCCATGCCGTCGACCAGGTCACGCAGCTCGATCGCCTGGGCGGCCGTCACGGCGGCGGCGACGCGCGAGGCGGCGAAGCCGAACAGAACGGCGTTGAGGTCGTAGATCTCCATCGCCTCGTCGATGGTGAGCGTCCGGACGAAGGCGCCGCGGTTCATGATCACGGTGACGAGCCCCTTGCGCTCCAGCGCCCGCGCGGCCTCCCGCACCGGCCCGCGGCTGACACCCAGGCGCCGGGCCAGAGTCACCTCGTTCAACCGTTCGCCGGAGCGCAGATGACCCTGGGAGATCAACTCCTCAAGCTCCGCTTGCACGCGCCTGCCCAGCGGCGTTGAATGTGTCGATGCCGGATCGTCGTCCGGAATTGTAGATGGCTTGGTCACCTGGATATCGCCTGAAAATCCTTGAAATTCTTCCTGGATGTCATGCTGTGGCGCGATTGGAATGCTAACGGCACTTTCAACTGTTTACAATCCTGATGCGCTCTGCCTAGTCTTGCCTTCAGGGTTCGGAAGCGAAACAGGAAGGCGGCGATGAAAGCCTGCGTCATTTGTCGATATGCGCCCGGCGCGACCGGGGATGACGGCGTCCCGTCATCGTCCAGCCAGGCGGTGCTCTCATGAACGACGCCGCGGCGCACATCCACCCGGACAGTCTCGACGCGCTGCCGCTCAAGGGAATCCGCGTCCTTGACCTCACCTTGGCGCGGGCCGGTCCCACCTGCGTGCGCCATCTCGCCGACTGGGGCGCCGATGTCATCCGCATCGAGCCGCCGGCCAGCGGCGACGGCGAGATCACCGGCAACCGCGACGGGTTCGATTTCCAGAATCTGCACCGCAACAAGCGGGCCATGCAGCTCGACCTGAAATCCGCGGAAGGCAAGCAGATCTTCATGGCGCTCGCAGAGCGCGCCGACGTCGTCGTCGAGAACATGCGCGCCGCGGTGAAATACCGCCTGGGCGTGGATTTCGAGAGCGTGCGGCGAGTGAATCCGCGCATCGTCTACGCCTCGATCTCCGGCTTCGGCCAGGACGGGCCATACGGGCATCGCGCCGGGGTCGACCAGATCGCCCAGGGCATGGGTGGGCTGATGAGCATTACCGGGCTTCCCGGCCAGGGCCCGGTCCGTGTCGGCATCCCCATCGCCGACCTCACAGCGGGCAATCTGCTGGCTCTCGGCGTGATGATGGCGTTGTTCCGGCGCGAGCGGACCGGGCAGGGGGGCTGGGTCCAGACCAGCCTGCTCGAAGCCATGGTGTTCATGCTGGATTTCCAGGCCTCGCGCTGGCTGCTGGCCGGCGAGATCGCGGGGCAGGCGGGCAACGACCATCCGACCTCGATCCCGACCGGCGTGTACCCCACCGCCGATCGGCCGATCGTGATGGCGGCGTCCTCGGCACGCATGTGGGAGCGGTTCTGCAACGCCATCGGCAAGCCGGAATGGACCACGCAGGGCGACTGGGGCACCGGCGATGGCCGGTCGCGCCACCGCGCCGAAATCAACCGCGCCATCGCCGAAGTGACCATCCAGCAGCCGAGCCAGCACTGGATCGAGGTGTTCGACGCCGCCGGGATTCCGTGCGGCCCGATCAACACCATCGACCAGGTGTTCGCGGATCCGCAGGTGCAGCATCTCGGCCTGGCCCGCGCGACGGAGCATGCCCGCCTGGGTCCGCAGCGCGTCGTCGGCACCCCGATCAACCTCAGCGGCGTGGAAGACACGATCCGGCGGCCGACGCCGGATGCCGGCGAGCACACGGACGCCGTGCTGGCCGAGCTCGGCTACGGCGCCGAGGCCATCGCGGCGCTGCGCGCCAAGCGCGTCGTCTGACAACAGCGGGAGCGGCTGACCATGGATGGGGCTACGCATATCACGCTGCCGACCGGCAAGATTCTCGCCCGCACGCAGGACGGCATCGGCTGGCTGACGTTTAACCAGCCGGAAAAGCGCAATGCGATCTCGCGGGAGATGTGGGACGCGGTGACACTGGCGGCCGAACACTTTGCTGCTGACGATGGCGTGCGGGTCGTGGTGATGCACGGCGCCGGCGGCAAGGCGTTCGCCTCGGGCGCGGACATCAGCGAGTTCGAGAAGATCCGCGCCGACGCAACCGCGGAGGTCGAGTACTCGCGCCGGTCGAGCGCCGCCCGTCAGCGGCTGGAGGCACTGGGCAAACCGCTGATCGCCATGGTCCAGGGCTTCTGCGTCGGCGGCGGCTGCGCGACCGCGTTGGTGGCCGACATGCGCATCGCCTCCTCCGACAGCCGCTTCGGCATTCCCGCCGCACGGCTCGGCGTCTCCTACGCCTATGAAAGCCTGCAGCGTCTGGTTGCCCTGGTCGGCCCCGCTATCGCCAAGGAGATCATGTTCACGGGCCGGCTGCTCACGGCTGCCGAGGCGCTGTCCTTCGGCCTGGTGAACCGCGTCGTCGAGCCGGCGGAGCTGGAAGTGGCGGTGATGGAACTGGCGCAAGGCATGGCGCGCAATGCGCCGCTGTCGATCCGCGCCTCGAAGGAAGCGATCGAGCAGATTGCGGGCGATCCGGACAAGCGCGACCGCGCGCGGGTCGAGACGCTAAACCGCGCCTGCTTCGACAGTGCGGACTACGCGGAAGGGCGCGGGGCTTTCATGGAGAAGCGGCCGCCGCGATTTTCCGGACGTTGACAGAGACTGGACTGCGGCCATCCGCACCGGTTCCGGCGGCGGCCGACAAGCAGCAGAAAATGCGCACGACAAGATTGCGGGGAGGCATGCGAGAATGACGAAGATCACGAAACGCCAACTGTTCACCGGCGCCGCCGGGTTCGCGATCGGCGGCACCGCCATGCGGCAGGCCGCCGCCCAGGCGTTGCCGCCGCACGAGGCGGAACTCTACGCGGCGGCGAAGCGGGAAGGGGAGCTGACCTGGTATTCCGGTCAGCTCAGCGCCGAATCCTCCGAGGCGGTCGGCGCCGCGTTCACCCGCCAGTATCCGGGCGTGAAGGTGAACGTGGTCCGCAGCACCTCGCAGGTCGCCTTCCAGCGCCTGTCGCAGGACGTGCGTGCGGGCGTGGCGCAATGCGACGTCTTCAGTTCGACCGATATCAGCCATTCGACCTTCCTGAAGCGGGAAGGCATGTACATGCAGTACCGGCCGAAGAACATCGACGGCGTGCTCGAGGCCGTGCGCAATCTCGACCCCGACGACTACTTCCACATCTCGTATCTCGGCCTCTACCTGATGGCCTACAACACGGCCAAGGTCCCGGCCGCCGATGCGCCGAAGTCCTGGAAGGACGCGATCGACGGCAAATGGAAGAACCAGGTCGCCATCGGCCATCCGGGCTACAGCGGCGCCATCGGCACGCTGTGTGTCCTGCTGCGCAAGCTCTATGGCTGGGACTATTTCAAGACGCTGGAGCGCAGCCGGCCGCAGATCGGCCGCTCCAGCCAGGATCCGGTCACCATGCTGAATGCCGGCGAGCGCACGGTCGGCCTGGGCGTGCCGATCGGAACGACCCTGTACAGCATGTCGCGCGGCAATCCGATCGAGCTGATCTACCCGACCGACGGCACGCTGCTGGTGCCCTCGCCGAGCGGCATTCCCAAGAACGCGCCGCACCCGAATGCAGCGAAATTGTTCATGGAGTTCGCGGCCGCGCCCGGCTTCTCGAAGGCGGCCGGGGAGTTCTTCAACTTGCCGCTGCGCTCGGACGTGCCGTCGCCGGCCGGCTCCAGGCCGATCGACCAGATCAAGCTGGTCCAGCCGACCACCGAGGAGATCGAAACCGGCGTGCCCGAGATCAAGGAATTGTGGCGCGACACGTTTGGTGTCTGACCATCGCCCGGCCGGACCCACGGGCTCCATGCGCGGAGCCCGCGGGATCGCGGTCACACCGTCTCCACAAAGCGGGCGCTGAACCATGACCGAAAACGCTGCTGCTCCGGTGCCGGCTCTGGCCGCTTCCCGTGGGCAACGCAGGGCCGGCGCGCTCGCCCGGCTGCGCATGATCGAGCCGGCAACGCTGATCTGGGTGGCGCTGATCGTCGTCCTGTTGTTTCTCGTCGCGGGGCCGATGCTGAAGCTGCTTGCCGTCAGCTTCGAGCGGCTGGGCAGCGGCACGTTCACTTTCAACAACTATCTCCAGGCCTATGGGCGCGCCCGCTATCTCGAAGCCCTCGGCAACTCGCTGGTTCTCGGCGTGGCATCCTCGGCGCTCGCGGTGCTGTTCGCGGTGCCGATGGCCTGGGCGGTGTCGCGCACGGACATGCCGGGAAAGGCGCTGGTGTGGTTCGTGGTGATGGGGGCCTTCGTGGTGCCGCCCTATCTCGGCGCCATCGGCTGGATCCTGCTGGCGGGGCCGAACTCCGGCGTCATCAACACGGTCTGGCACTGGATCAGCGGCACCGACAGCGCTCTGGTCAATATCTACAGCTTCCCCGGCCTTGCCTTCGTCATCGCGCTGCACTCGTTCCCGCTGATCTTCATCTTCGTGAAGTCGGCACTCGACCTGGTGTCCTCGGAGATGGAGGACGCCGCCAACATCCTCGGCGCCGGCACCGCCGCTGCCACCCGCAAGATCACGCTGCCGCTGGTCTGGCCGTCGATCCTGGGCGGCATCATCCTCGTTTTCCTGGAGACGGTGGCGCTGTTCGGCACGCCGGCAATCATCGGCATTCCCGCGCGGATCAACGTCGTCACGACGCAGCTCTGGCAGTTCTTCGAATATCCCGTGCGCGTGGAAGTGGCGGCGGCCTACGCCATGCCGTTGCTGCTCATCACGATGGCGCTGATCGGCAGCCAGAAGCTGATGCTGGCGCGCAAAGGCTATGTATCGCAAACCGGCAAGGGCGGCGAGCGCCGGCCGATCCGCCTGGGCGCCTGGCGCTGGGCGCTGTTCGGATGGTGCGGGCTGGTCGGGGCACTCGCGGTGGCGATGCCGCTGCTGGTGCTGCTGCAGGCATCGTTCGCCAAGGCCTGGGGGCGCGGCCTCAGCTTCGACAACCTGACGCTGAACAACTACACCTTCCTGATCTTCCGCCACGAGATGGCGCTGATCTCGATCTGGAACACGCTGTGGTATTCGGCCGCCGCGGCGACGCTCGCGGTGCTGATCGCGCTGCTCGTGGCCTATATCGTCAACCGGCGGCTGGTGCCGTTCGGCGGCGTGCTGTCGTTCCTCGCCATGGCGCCGTTCGTCATCCCCGGCATCGTCATGGCGATCGGCTTCTACGCCGCCTATGCGGCGCCGCCGGTGGCGCTCTACGGCACCGCCGCCATCCTCATCCTGGCATTCACCGCGCGCTTTCTGCCGATCGCCTTCGCCAGCTCCACCGCGGCCCTGCGCGCCGTGCATCCGGAAATGGAAGAGGCCGCGCGCATTCTCGGCAGCGGCCGGCTGCGCACGATCGCGCAGATCACTGCGCCGCTGGTGCGCAAAAGCCTGATCGGCGGCTGGCTGATCGTGTTCATCGTCGCCTCGCGCGAGTTGTCCGCCGCGATCTTCCTGGTCGGGCCGAAGACGCGGACCATGGCGGTGCTGCTCTACGACCTCAGCGAGGCCGGCAATTTCGAGCAGCTCGCTGCCTTCGGGGGCATCCTGCTCACCATCACCATGGTGCTCGTCGGCATCGGCATGAAGCTGGCCGGGCGCGATTTCATGCTGCGGAGAATGTGACATGTCCCGCCTGCGTCTGCGCGGCCTGACCAAGACCTTCGGTGCCACCACCGTCGTCGACGGCGTCGACCTCACATTGGAGGAGGGCGAGTTCGTCTCGCTGCTCGGGCCGTCCGGCTGCGGCAAGACGACAACCCTGCGCATGATCGCGGGCTTCGTCGCGCCCACGGCGGGCAGCATCGAGATGGACGGACAGGAACTGTCGTCACCGGCGGGCGTGGTGCCGCCGGAGCGGCGTCGGATGTCGATGATCTTCCAGAGCTACGCGATCTGGCCGAACATGACGGTGGCCGAGAACGTCGCCTTCGGCCTCAAGCTGCGCAAGCTGCCCGCGGACGAGCTGCGGCAGCGCGTGCGCGAGATCCTGGGCATCGTGCAGATGGGCCATCTGGCGGAGCGCTATCCCGCCGAACTGTCAGGTGGCCAGCAGCAGCGCGTGGCGCTGGCGCGCGCCATCGTGGTCAAGCCATCGGTGCTGCTGCTGGACGAACCGCTGTCCAATCTCGACGCCAATCTGCGCGAGGAGATGCGCTTCGAGATCCGGCGCCTGCACGACGAGTTCCGCTTCACCACCGTCTACGTCACCCACGACCAGGCCGAGGCCATGGCGACGTCGGACCGGATCGCGGTGATGCATGCCGGGCGGATCGAGCAGCTGGACGTGCCGCATCTGCTCTACACCCGGCCGCGCACGCGCTTCGTCGCCGGCTTCATCGGGCGTACCAACCTGCTGCAGGCGCGGCTCGAAGGCGGCGAGGTCGGGTTCACGGGCTTCGCCTTCAATGCGGCGCAGATCGGCATTGCCGCCGAGGGCGCGCCGCGCGACGTGCTGTTCTCGGTGCGCCCGCAAGGCATGTGCCTGCATAACGTGCCCCCCGCAGACGCGTCACAACGCCCGATGCTCGCGGCGGATGTGATCGGCCGGACGTATCTTGGCGAATGCTGGGACTATATGGTGGCGCCACGTGGCAGCGCCTTGCAACTGCGCGTGGCCGCGCCGCCATTGCAGGTGCACGATGTGGGCGAGAGCGTGTGGCTCGAATTCGATCCGCGGCAGATGGCCCTGGTCGGCTGACGCTGTATTCGACGCACGCGACGGTCTCAAGGCGGCGGCACGGCGGAAGGCCGGTAGGATCGCGCTCCATGGCGCGTTGAGCACGGCCAGCGCCGCGTCAACAGGCGCGCCCCTCCAGCCGGCCGGCCGGATCGAGACCGGCACCGGTTATGATGCGCTGGCTCAACCCCCTGGAGCATCCCGATGGCGGTTGAGGAAACGCCGTCGGTAGCGCCCACGTGGCACACTCTGGACGCGGACGCCGTGGCAGCGCGGCTCGGGTCCGACCCGGCCCGTGGGCTGCCGGCCCGCGAAGTGGGGGCGCGCCAGGCTCGGTACGGACCGAACGCGATCCGCGAGAAGGCGCGGCGCAGCAAGCTGCGTATGCTGCTCGCGCAGGTCACCGACTTCATGATCCTGTTGCTGATCGCCGCCGCCGTGATCTCCGGCATGCTCGGCAACCTGGAGGATACGCTCGTCATCCTCGGTATCGTGGTGCTCAACGCGGCCGTGAGTTTCGCGCAGGAACTCCGCGCCGAGCGTGCGATGGAGGCGTTGAAGCGCATGGCGGCGGCCACTGCCACGGTGGTCCGCGACGGCCAACCGCAGGCCGTGCCTGCCGAAGCCCTTGTGCCCGGCGACGTCGTGCTGCTGGAGGCCGGCAATGCCGTGCCGGCCGATCTCCGGCTGGTCGAGGCCGTCGACCTCAAATTGGGCGAGGCCGCGCTTACCGGCGAGTCGTTGCCGGCGGAGAAGCTGGCCGGCCCGCTCGCAGATCCCGGCCTGCCGCTTGGCGACCGCCACAACATGGCGTTCAAGGGGACGGCGGTGATGTACGGCCGCGGCCGCGGGGTTGCCGTTGCCACCGGCATGCAAACCGAACTGGGCCGGATCGCCGGCATGCTGGAGAGCGTCGGCGAAACCCGCACGCCGCTGCAGCGGCGCCTCACCGTTTTCGGCCAGCAGCTCGCCATTGGCGCGCTGGCGATCTGCGCGCTCGTCTTCGTCATCGGTCTCCTGCGCGGCGAGCCTGCGCTGCTGATGCTGCTGACCGCGGTCAGTCTTGCGGTCGCCGCCATCCCCGAGGCGATGCCCGCGGTCGTCACCGTTCTGCTGGCATTGGGCGCCGGCCGCATGGCGCGTGGCAACGCGCTGATCCGCCGGCTGCCAGCGGTCGAGACGCTGGGCTCGGTGACCTATATCTGCTCCGACAAGACCGGCACGCTCACGCGCAACGAGATGCGTGTGGTGGAAGCGTTCATTGGCGGCGGGCACATCGCGTCCGTCGCCCTCGATCCGGCGCGTCCGCCGGCCGACGCGCTGCTGCGGGCGATGGCGCTCTGCAACGATGTGGTTCGTGCTCCGGACGGCAGGCCGCTCGGCGATCCGACCGAGGTCGCGCTCTGGCAGGCGGCCGCGGACGCGGGGATCGACAAGGCCGCGCTCGAGCGGAATGCCGCGCGGGTGATGGAGCAGCCGTTCGACTCAGAGCGCAAGCGAATGACAACCGTGCATCTCGACGGCGGCGGGTTCATTGCCTACACCAAGGGCGCACCGGAAATCGTGCTCGCGCTCTGCACCGGCATGGCAATTGGCGATGGCGTGGTTCCGCTTGACCCGGAACAGGCCACCCGCGCGGCCGAACGCATGGCAGAGGACGGGCTGCGGGTCCTCGCGGTGGCCTGCCGGCGATGGGATATGCTGCCCGGCAACGACCCGCCCGGGGCGCTCGAGCACGACCTCACGCTGCTGGGCCTGGTCGGGCTGGTCGATCCGCCGCGCGAGGAGGTGAAGACGGCGGTGGCGACCTGCCGCGCCGCCGGAATCGTGCCGGTGATGATCACCGGCGACCATCTGGCAACCGCGCGCGCCATCGCCCGGCAACTCGGCATTCTGACCGAGGGCGGCATGGTGCTGACCGGTCGCGAATTGCGGATGCTGCCAGAGGCGGAGTTGCGGCGTCGCGTGGCGCAGATACGCGTCTACGCCCGCGTCGATCCGGCGCAGAAGATCCGCATCGTCGCAGCGCTGCAGGAACAGGGCGAGATCGTCGCCATGACCGGCGATGGCGTGAACGACGCGCCGGCCCTGGCGCGCGCTGACATCGGGATCGCGATGGGCCAGGCGGGCACCGATGTGGCGCGCGAATCCGCGAGCCTGGTGCTGCTCGACGATAACTTCGCCACCATCGTGACGGCGGTGCGCGAAGGCCGGCGCATCTACGACAATATCCGCAAGTTCGTTCGCTACGTCGTCACCTGCAACACGGCGGAGATCTGGACCGTCTTCCTCGCGCCCTTCCTCGGATTGCCACTGCCGCTGCTGCCCATCCAGATCCTGTGGATCAATCTGGTCACCGATGGGCTGCCCGGACTTGCCCTGGCCGCCGAGTCGGCCGAGCGGGGCGTGATGCAACGCCCGCCCCGGCCGCCGCAGGAGGGGCTGCTCGCACGGGGAATGGTGCGGCATATGCTATGGTTCGGGTTGCTGATGGCCGGCGTGACCCTCCTGACCCAGGCGTACGCCATCGGCGCCGGGCTGGAGCACTGGCAGACCATGACCTTCACGGTGTTGACGCTTTCGCAGATGGGGCAGGTCATGGCCGTCCGGTCGGATCGGGACTCGCTGTTCCAGCAGGGCCTGCGCTCGAACCTGCCGCTTCTCGGTGCGGTCGTGCTGACGATCGTGCTGCAGCTGGCCGTCATCTACATCCCGCCGCTCAACCCGTTGTTCGGAACCTCGCCGCTGACGGCCGTCGAGCTGCTGATGACGTTCGTGCTGTCAAGCGTCGTGTTCGCCGCGATCGAGATCGACAAATATGTCGTCCGCTCCCGTGCACATGCCCGCCAGATGCCGGCGGTTGACAGCCCGTCAGGGAAAGCATGACGTGGGCCGGTGGCCGACCATGAGTTGGAACGTCTCGTCGCGCGCCTTCCGCCCTGGGCTCGTCCCGTGGTGGAGTGGCTGCTGCGGCCGCAGGCCCGCCTGATCCGCATCCCGGCCGCCGTCATCCTTGTTGCGTTCGGCGTGCTGGGCTTCCTGCCGGTTCTCGGTTTCTGGATGATTCCGCTTGGCGGGCTGCTGCTCGCGCAGGATCTGCCATTTCTCCGCCGCCCGATGCTGCGCGGCCTGGAGGTCGCGCTCGATGGCTGGGACGCCCTTTGCCGCCGGCTCCACTCTTCCGATACCAAGGGCCGATAGAATCCTGGCCCGGCCTGCTAATTGCGCCGGATCGCGTCCAGCGCGCTGCGGACCATCTTCTGCGCCGGGCTGTCCGCCGGCAGCAATGCCAGCAGCCGCGTCCAGTAGCGTTCGGCCTCGTCGAAGCGCCGCTCTTCCGCCGCGGCGAGGCCGAGATACCACAGCACCTCCGGCTGCGACGGGTTGGCAGCCTCGATGCGGCGGAGCAAGGTGATGGCGCGTGGCGGCACCGGCTTGCCTGGCGCGTGGTTGTCGAGCAGCGCCGCCACTTCCTGCAGCAGGATCGACATGTCACCCGGGCGCAGCGCGGCGGCGCGGTCATAGGCGTCGGCGGCCTTCTCCGGCTCGTTCAGCACGGCATAGGCGCGCCCTAGCCGCAACCAGCCCTCGGCGTCCTCTGGCTGGGCCGCGAGCCGTTCCGCCAGCCGGGCGACCATGCCGCGGATCATCTCGTCGCGCTGGGCCGCCGGCATCGCCGCCGCTGCCGCCGCCGCGTCGGCATCCGGGCCCGGCGCCGGCCGGCCGGCCGGCAAAGGCGACGCGGGCAGCCCGGCCTTGGCCGCGGTCTCGGCGAGGCGCCGCGCGATTTCCTCGCGCATCGGCGTGTCCTCCGGCAGCTCGGCGGCGAGCGCCAGCCAGGCCTTGATCGCCGGCTCGGCCCGGCCGGCCTGCGCGTCGGCCAGTGCCAGGTAGAAACGTGCGGCCTCGTCCGTGGGATCCTGCGCGATGGCCGCCCGGAAGGCGTCGTTCGCCGCCGGCGTGACGATGCCGCCAGCCGCGAGGGTCAGCATCTCGCCATAGGCAGCGGCGACGCCCGGCGCGGACGGGGCCAGGTGCAACGCGCGCTGATAGGCGCCCGCGCTGCGCTGCCATTGGCGGAGGGCCGCCGCCATGCGTCCCAGCTGCTGCCAGCCGTCGGCATTGGCCGGCTCCGTCTGCAGCTTCTTCTCCAACGCCGCGGCATCCTGCGCCAGTTTCGCCTGCGCGGCATCGGCCACGGCGGCGGGCGACCGCGTGGCATAGGGCATGTCGGGCACCGCGGGGGCGCCCAGCTGCAGATACAGCAAACCGGCGCCGCCGGCGGCGAGCAGGCACAGCGCCAACGCCAGGCGGGGGCTCGGTGCCGGCTGTTGCGCCGTCGTGCCGGTCTGCGACTCCTCCATCAGCAGGCGCCGCTGGATCTCCAGCCGCGCGGCCTGCGCCTCCTTCTCCGGGACCAGGCCCTCGGCGACCTCGCGCTCCAGTTCCTTGATCTGGTCACGATAGACCGCGCGGTCGAACTGGGCGCGCCCGGGTGCCGCGCGCACGCCCTTCAGCAGCGGCAGGAACGCGATCGCCAGCACCGCGACCGTGATCGCGGCGAGCGCAATGGCCAGCAGCATCAGCCCTCGGTCTCCCGCATCAGCCGGTCGAGGCGTTCCCGCTCGGCATCGCTCAGCGGCGGCGGCACGGCGTCGTCTGTGGCATGGCGGCGGCGGAAGGCGATCGCCATGCCACCGGCCGCCAGCAGCAGCACCGCCCCGGGGCCGAACCACAGCACATAGGTCGCCGGCCGCATCGGCGGCTGCAGCAGCACGAAATCGCCGTAGCGGTCGACGATGAACTGCACGGCCTGGGCGTCGCTATCGCCCGCCAGCAGGCGTTCGCGCAGCTTCACGCGCACGTCATGCGCGAGGTCGGCATTCGAGTCATCGATGGACTCGTTCTGGCACACCAGGCAGCGCAGGCCCTTGCTGATCTCGCGCGCCCGCGCTTCCAGCGCCGGATCGGCCAGCCGCTCCGATGGCGTCACCGCCAGCGCCGCGCCGGCCAGCGCCAGCAGCACCAGCAGCGTTGCGAGCGCGCGCCTCACGAGCGGTTGAGCTGCTTCAGCAGCGGCAGCAGCTCCTTCTCCACGACCTCGGCGGTCAGCGGGCCGACGAAGCGCTGGCGGATATGGCCGGAACGATCGATCACATAGGTCTCGGGCACGCCGTAGACGCCGAAATCGAACCCCGTCCCGCCGTCCCGATCGACGCCGGTGCCGCGATAGGGATCACCGAGCTGGGCCAGGATGCGCCGGGAGTCCTCCGGCTTGTCCTTGTAGGCGATGCCGTAGATCGGCACGCGCTCCTGCGTCGCCAGCCGCATCAGCAGCGGATGCTCGATGCGGCACGGCACGCACCACGAGGCGAAGAAGTTGACCACGACCACTTGGCCCTTGAGGCCGTCGCTGCTGAGGTTGCCGCCGCCGTCGAGGCTGGCGAGCGTGAACGCGGGCGCCGGCTTGTCGATCAGCGCCGAAGGCAGCGCCTGGGGATCGCGGTCCGGCCGCAGGGCCAGGGCGAAATAGCCGGCGAGCGCAAGGAAAAGCGCGACCGGCAACAGGAACAAGGCGCGGCGCATCATGGCGTCAGTCTCCGGCGGCGGCTTGCGCGGCGGGGGCCCGCAGGCGGGAGGCCACGCCCACGCGCCAGCGCCGGTCGCTGAGGCTGACCACGCCGCCGAAGGCCATGAACACCGCGCCGATCCAGATCCACGGCACCAGCGGCTTCCAGTAGGCGCGGATGGTCCAGCCGCCGGCCTGGTCGGGCTCGCCCAGGGCGATGTACAGGTCGGCCAGGAAGTTGGTGCGGATCGCCGTCTCGCTGGTGGTCTGCTGCTGCAGCGGGAAGAAGCGCCGCTGTGGATGCACCACCGCGATCACCGCGTCGCCGCGTTTCACGGTGATGGTGGCGTCGTCGGCGACATAATTGGCCCCTTGCAGCTTCTCGACCTTGTCGAGATGCAGCGTGTACCCGGCCAGCGGCAGGTCGCCGCCGGGGGCGACGATGTCGATATGCTCGACCTCGAATGCGGAGGCGGCGATGCCGGCCACCGAGATGGCCAGGCCGAGATGGGCCAGCGTCATGCCATGGGCCGAGCGCGGCAGGTTGCGGGCGCGGCGCCAGCTGTCCCGCGCGGGAATGCGGAACAGCTTCAGCCGCTCGGTCCATTCGGCCAGCACGCCGACGAAGGTCCAGGCCGCGAGCCCCAGGCCGAGCACCGCCAGCACCGGGCCGCCGCTGGTCACGTACAGCGCGCCGAGCACCACGACGACCGCCGCCGCGAACGCCGCCCACAGCCGCTGCAGCGCGCCCAGCAGGTCGCCGCGCTTCCACGCCAGCAGCGGGCCGGCGGCCACCGCCACCAGCACCGGCACCATCAGCGGCACGAAGGTCTTGTTGTAGAACGGCGGCCCCACCGACAGCTTGGGCCCGCCCACGGCATCGAGGAACAACGGGTACAGCGTGCCCAGGAACACCGTCGCGGCACCGGTGGACAGCAGCAGGTTGTTGAGCACCAGGGCGCCCTCGCGCGAGACCGGCGCGAACAGCCCGCCGCCTTTCAGCGCCGGCGCCCGCACTGCATACAGCGCGAGCGACCCGCCGATGGCGACCAGCAGCAGCAACAGGATGAAGCTGCCGCGGGCCGGATCGACGGCGAAGGCGTGAACGGAGGTAAGCACGCCCGAACGCACCAGGAAGGTGCCGACCAGCGAGAGCGAAAAGGTGATGATCGCCAGCAGCACGGTCCAGCTTTTCAGCGTGTCGCGCTTCTCCACCACGATCGCCGAATGGATCAGCGCGGTGCCGACCAGCCAGGGCAGGAACGACGCGTTCTCGACCGGGTCCCAGAACCACCATCCGCCCCAGCCCAGCGTGTAGTAGGCCCACCAGCTTCCCATGGCGATGCCGATGGTCAGCGCGCACCAGGACGCCAGCGTCCAGGGCCGCACCCAGCGCGCCCACGCGGAATCGACGCGGCCCTCGATCAGCGCCGCCACCGCGAAGCAGAACGACACCGAGAAGCCGACATAGCCGAGATAGAGAAACGGTGGATGGAAGGCGAGGCCGGGGTCCTGCAGCACCGGGTTGAGGCCGCGCCCGTTCAACGGCGGCGGCAGCTCACGCAGGAACGGGTTGGACGTGAGCAGGATGAACAGCAGAAACCCGGTGCCGATCATCCCTTGCACGGCCAGCACGCGGGCGCGCAGGGCCGGCGGCAGGTTGTTGCTGAACAGCGCCACCGCCGCCCCGCACAACGACAGGATGAAGACCCACAGCAGCATCGAGCCTTCGTGGTTCCCCCACACGCCGGTGATCTTGTAGAGCAGCGGCTTGTCGGTGTGGCTGTTCTCGATGACGTTCACCACGGTGAAGTCCGACGTGACATAGGCGTGCATCAGCGCCGCCATGGCGATGGCCATCAGCAGGAACTGCGCCAAGGCCGTTGACCGGCCCACCTCCATCCAGGCGACGTTGCCGCGCGCGGCACCCGCCAGCGGCAGCGCCGCCTGCACGATCGCCACGACCAGCGCAAGGATCAGGGCGAAATGGCCGATCTCGACAATCATGTTTTCCCCGCTTCGATCGCCACCGCGGCATCGCGGGCACGCAGCGCATGCGCGGCAACGCACCACATGGTCGCACCCGGCGATCCCGGCAATACGGCCGATGGCCGCGGGGCAAGGGACTGAATTCGCACGCCGCCATTAAGCAAAGAATGGGGGCGAAGGATAGGGTGCGCCGCCGGGCAGGCGCGCCACGTCCGCGTTGACCGGCCCTGGGGACCATGAAAAGGTCGCCGCCCAGGAGAATCCCCATGCGCCAGGACGCTCACGGACTGACGATCACGACGGACTCCGACGCCGCGGCCGCGGCCTTCGACCATGCCGTCATGGGATACCTGAAATACCGTGCCGACCTGCCGCAGCGGGTCGCGGCCCTGCTGCAGGCGGCCCCCGCGTTCGGGCTGGCGCATTGCCTGCAAGGCTACGTGGCCATGCTCGCCTACAAGCAGGCGGTGGTGCCGGTGGCGGAGGCGGCCGCGCAGACGGCGCGCCGGCTGACCGCGCGGGCCACGCCGCGCGAGCAGGCCCATGTCGATGCCCTGGGGCGCTGGGCAGGGGGCGACATCGACGGCGCGATCGCGGTCTGGGAACACATCCTGGGCGACCACCCGCACGACGTGCTGGCCTTCCGCCTCGCGCATTTCACCAATTTCTGGCTCGGCCGGCCGCAGGACATGGCGGCCTCGGTGGAACGGGTGATGCCGCACTGGTCCGAAGCGCTGCCGGGCTATGCCGCGGTGCTGGCCTGCCGCTGCTTCGCGCAGGAGGAATGCGGCAACTACCTGGCCGCGGAGCCGTCCGGGCGGCGGGCGATCGAGATCGACCCCGGCGATCTCTGGGCCGCCCACGCCGTCGCGCATGTGATGGAGATGCAGGGCCGGCGCAGCGAGGGCCTGCAATGGCTGACGGCGCTGGCGCCGCATTGGGAGGGCGCTAACAACCTGCAGCACCATCTGTGGTGGCATTGCGCCCTGTTCCACCTGGAGCATGGCGACACGGCAACCGTGCTGGAGCTGTACGACACCCGCTTCCGCAACCTAGCCTCGCCGCTGACCATGGCCCAGCCGGACGTCTATATCGACATCCAGAACGCCGCATCCATGCTGTTCCGGCTGGAACGGCTGGGCATCGCTGTCGGCGCGCGCTGGGACGAGCTGGCCGACAAGGCCGAGGCCCGCATCGGCGACTGCCTGTCGGCCTTCACCCTGCCGCACTGGATGATGGCGCTGGCCGCCGCCGGGCGAGCCGATGCGGCGGACCGGCTGGTGGGCGCGATGCGCGCCGGCGGCAATGCCGGCGGCACCGTGGCCCCGATCGTGCGCGACTACGCCCTGCCGGTGAGCGAGGCCGTCCGCGCCCACCGTGCTGGCCGCCATGCCGAGGCGGTGGCGCTCATGCGCCCGGCATTGAGCGGCATGTACCGCCTCGGCGGCAGCCACACCCAGCAGGACGTGCTGGAACAGCTTTTCCTCGACGCCGCCTTGCGGGCCGGCCTGACCGCGGACGTGCGGATGATCCTCGAACGCGTCACCGGGCGGCGCGCCTTGCCGCCCCAGCGCTGGGCCGGCTGGCGCGACGCCGCATGTCAGGTCGTGGTGTGAATGCACCAGATTGTGGCGTGAGTGCATCAGGTTGTCGTGCGATGCTTCGTCGGGGGTTCCGGATCGCTCGGCAAGAGGTTATCTGTCGGACAGCGTTCGCCCTGGAGATCCTATGACCCATCGCCCTCGCCAGCTGCTTTGCACCGCCGCACTGGCCGGCGCCGCGCTTGTCTGCGGCCCGGCGCTGGCGCAACTGCCGCCGGCCGATCCGTCCAGCGTGTGGACCATCCAGGACGAGAACGCGTCGGTCAGCTCGGCGACCGTGACGGACCGGTACTACACCAACGGCCTGCGCATCAGCTGGGCATCGCCCACCGACGCCGCACCGGACTGGCTCGCCGGGGTCGGGCAGAAGCTGTGGGGCAACGGCCGCCAGCGCATGGTGTTCGACCTCACGCAGCAGATCTACACGCCGTTCGACACCAAGGTGGCGATTCCGCCCCCGGGCGACCGGCCCTATGCCGGCGTGATGATGGGTACGTTCGGCCTGATCTCCGACACCGCCACCAGCCGCAGCACCTTCACCCTGGGCCTGGGCATGGTCGGCCCCGCCGCGCTGGGAAAGCAGGCGCAGGACTTCGTCCACAGCGTGATCGGCCAGAAGAAGGACTTCGGCTGGGACACCCAGCTGAACAACGAGCCGATGCTGCAGATCACCAGCAGCCGCGTCTGGCGCCTGAAAACCGGCACCATCGGCAACCTGGAAACCGAAGCGCTGCCGGAGCTGACCGCCGGTGTCGGCACCGTGCGCGTCTATGCGCTGACCGGCGTCACGTTCCGTGTGGGCCAGGGGCTTGACGCCGATTTCGGCGTGGCGCGGGTGCGCCCGGGCCTGTCCGGCGGCGACGCTTTCACGCGGACGCGGAAATTCGGCTGGTATTTTTTCGCCGGCGGGAACGGCCAGGCGGTGGCGCATGACATCACGCTGGACGGCAACATCTTCCAGAACAGCAACAGCGTGAAGCGCATCCCTTATGTCGGCGAGGCGCAGTTCGGTTTCGCGGTGCTCGCCTACGGCGCGCGGCTGAGTTACACGCAAGTGGTGCAGACGCAGGAATTCCGCCACCAGAAGGGCGGCCTGCACCAGTTCGGCTCGCTTGCCTTGTCGGTCCGGTTCTGACGCGTTCCATGTGTAGCAACGAGGGAGAAGCGCGCATGAGCGCCGAGGCACGCGTGACCGAGCTTGGACTGGTCCTGCCCCCACCGCCGAAGCCGATCGGCAACTACGTGCCGTATCGCATCGGTGGCGGGCTGCTGTTCATGTCCGGCGTCGGCCCGCGCCACGCCGACGGCAGCAGCACCACCGGCAAGGTCGGCGCGGTGCTGACCGTCGACCAGGCCTATCAGGCCGCCCGGCAATGCGGCCTCAACCTGCTGACCAACATGCGCGCGGCATTGGGCTCGCTCGATCGTGTCGACACGATCCTGAAGGTTCTCGGCATGGTCAACGCGGTGCCCGATTTCGGCGAGCATCCGAAGGTGATCAATGGCTGCACCGACCTGTTCGTCGACGTGTTCGGCGAAAACGGCCGCCCGGCGCGCTCGGCCGTTGGCATGGGCAGCCTGCCGAACGATATCTCGGTGGAGATCGAGGCGATTGTCCTGCTGAAAGGCTGACACGATGGACGCATCGGACCTGCGGATCTTCCAGGCGGTGGCACGCGCGGGCGGCATGGGCCGCGCCGCCGCCGTGCTCAACACGGTGCAGTCCAACGTCACCACCCGCATCCGCATGCTGGAGCAGGAACTGGGCGCGGCGCTGTTCCATCGCCACCACAGCGGCGTCACGCTGACCGAGGCCGGGCGGCGCCTGCTGCCGTATGCGGAGCAGATGGCCGAGCTGCTGGCGCAGGCACGGCTGGCGGTGATCGATGACGGCGTCGCGCGCGGCGCGTTGATGATCGGCAGCCTGGAAACCACCGCCGCCCTGCGCCTGCCGCCGATCCTGTCGGCCTTCACCTCGGCGCATCCGCATGTGGATCTGACCCTGGTCACCAACACCTCCGCCTGCCTGATCACCGAGGTGCTGGAGCACCGGCTGGACGGCGCCTTCGTGGTCGGCCCCGTGCAGCATCCGGCGCTGGCCGAAGCGGCGGTGTTCCGCGAGGAGCTGGTCCTGGTGACCGCGCCCGGCGTGCGCGATCCTGCCGATCTGTCGCGGCAGGCCGGGCTGAAGATGATCGTGTTCCGCGCCGGCTGCGCCTATCGCCAGCGGCTGGAAGCGTTCCTGGCCATGCGCGGCGTCGTCGGCGTCCGGCCGATGGAGTTCGGCACCCTGGGCGGCATCATCGGCTGCGTCGGCGCCGGCATCGGCGTCACGCTGCTGCCCCGCGCCGTTGTGGCCGCCGATGCGCGGGAGGGGCGGGTGGCGACGCACGAGCTTCCCCCGGCGGAGGCGCGGGTGGAAACCATGTTCATCCGCCGCGCCGACGCGCACCTTTCCAGCGCCATGGCCGCCTTCCTCGATGCGGCACGGCCGGCGCCGATGCGGCTGGCGGGGTAGATTCATCTTATTCTCAGATGCCTGTCGCCTGAACAAACCATTATCCGTGATGGATCAGCGCTCCTAGGCTGCTCCGGACATCGGGATGGAGGGCGCGATGGGCCGCATGGTGCCGGCAAAGGCAGCGTTCGCCGGGCTGTGTTCAAGCCTGGTGGGCATCGGGCTGGCGCGCTTCGCCTACACGCCGCTGATCCCGGTCCTGATCGGCGCAGCGTGGTTCAGCCCGGGGCAGGCGGCCTATCTCGGCGCCGCCAACCTGGCCGGATACCTCGCTGGCGCGCTGCTCACGCAACGCATCGCCGCCAGGGTGCCGGTGCGGCCGGTGTTGCGCGGCATGATGCTGTTGGTGGGGGTGGCGTTCCTGGCCTGCGCCATCAGGCTGCCGTTCGCGTGGTTCTTCGCCTGGCGCTTCGCCGCGGGCTTCGCTGGCGGCGTGATCATGATCCTGGCGGCGCCGGCCGTTCTGGCCTCCACACCGGCGGCGCTGCGCGGCCGGGTCGGGGGCTTCATCTTCACCGGCGTCGGCCTGGGTGTGGCGGCATCAGGAACCCTGGTGCCGTTGCTGCTGGAGGCCGGGATCGCCGCCACCTGGTGCGTCCTGGGCGCGCTGTCGCTGGTGCTGACCGCGCTGTGCTGGCGCAGCTGGCCGGATGCCGGCGTGGCTCCAGCGACCCGTAGGGCCCCCCCGGCGCGATCGTCGCTGGCGGCACGGGCGGTGGTGCTGGAATACGGCCTGAATGCGGTCGGCGTGGTGCCGCACATGGTGTTCCTGGTGGATTTCGTGGCCCGCGGCCTCGGCCGTGGGATCGAGGCGGGTGCGGGCTTCTGGGTACTGTACGGATTCGCCGCCATCGCCGGCCCGATGGCCACCGGCTGGGTCGGGGACCGGGCCGGGTTCGGGACCGCGTTGCGGCTGGGCTTCGTGGTGCAGGCGGCGGCGGTGATCCTGCCGATCCTGACGACCGGCACCCTGCCGCTTGCCGTCTCCTGCATCGTCATGGGCGCCTTCACGCCGGGGATCGTGCCGCTGGTTCTCGGCCGTCTCCACGAATTCGCGGCCGGCGACCCTGCGCAGCAGCGGGCGCTGTGGGGCGCGGCCACGGCCTCTTTCGCGCTGTTCCAGGCGGCAGTCGCCTACGGTCTTTCGTTCCTGTTCGCGCAGACCGGAGGGGCCTATGCGCCGCTGTTCGCCGTGGCCGCCGCTGCGCTGGCGCTGGCGCTGGCGGTCGATGTGGTGGCGCGGGCAATCGGCGCCAGGCAGGTCAGAACGCGGCGGTCGGTGGCAGCATGAACACCGTGCCCTCGGGCACGAAGGGACCGCGCGCCATCAGCCGCGCCGGGCCGGGAGCGGGCCGCGCGCAGGCGTCCCAGCCCAGGCGATCCGGCGGGAAGTACACCTCCGCGCGTGAAGGCGCCACGCCGAGGGCGCCAAGAATGCCAGCCAACGGCGGGATCCGCGGCGCCACCACATCGATCAGGCGCAGCGTTTCCGCATCCGGCGTCACGGTGGCCACCACGGCGTCGAGGTCCGGCACATGGTGCAGGGCTATGCCGTCGCGGGTGGCGACTTTGTACAGGAACATCGTCGCGTTCTCCGCCACGGCGACGACAGCGGAGACCGGGGCGCGCGCCGCCAGCATCCGGCGCAGGAAAGCGATGTCGTCCGGACGCCCCGGCATCAGTCTGCGCGCCATGCCGGCCGGCAAGGGCCGTGGCGCCGGGCCGGCGAAATCGTGCTCGGGCACCCCGCGAAAGCTGAAGCGGTCATACAGCGCCGGTGTCGCGGTCATCAGCAGCACCAGCCGCGCCCGTGCGTCGCACCAGGCCAGCACCCGGCCCATGAGGTCGCGGAACAACCCGCGCCCGCGCCACGCCGGATGCACCGCCACCGACTGGATGCCCAGCGCCTCGATCCGCACGCCAGCCACGACCAGCGGCAGCGCGATCGCGGCGGCATTGGCGACACAGCGCCCGTCGGCATCGAACCAGGAGAACGGGGTGTAGCTCGGGTCCCAGCCGCCGACGACGTCCAGGATCGCGGGGTCCAGCCCGAACACCTCGCGCAGCAGACCGTTGAGCGCGTCCCGGGCCGCCGGGTCGCCGCCGTAGCGGTCCCGGAAGGCCAGCCCGAGATCCCGGGGATCCCCGGTCAATCGCCGGCCAGCCGCGCCGACAGCATCGGCGCCGCCATGCGCATCAGCGCGGCGATGTCGGCGGTGCCGTCGATCGCCAGCACGGCGTCGGCGAGCCCTGCGCTGCGGTCCGCACCCAGCACGGACGCGGCCAGCCCGGCGAACTTCGCCCGCAGCTCGGCCTCGGTCAGGAAGTTGTCGGGCTCGCCCTTCGGCACCACCACTTTCTTCACGAAGCTCTGGCCGCGCGCCTTCAGGGTGATCTTGCCGGACATGTTGCGGGGGAACTCGGCTTCGATCTCCGGATCGTGCTCGCAGCGCACCTTCGCCAGCAGTGCGCGGATCACCGGGTCGTTCAGCAACTTGTAGCTGTCCCAGCCCATCGCGCCCGTGACCAGCGCGCTCGACAGCACGAACGGGCCGCTGAACTGGCCGTCCACGACGTTCTGCGGGTTGGCCTTCTTCTCCGCCGGCAGCCCGACCAGCAGCATGCCGGCGTTGGACAGGCCGTAGGTGACGCTCTCGATCTCCTCGGGCTTGAGGTCGAGCTCGGCGCGCAGCAGCAGCGCCGCGTCGATGCCGGCATGGCCGTAGCGGCAGCTCGGATACGGCTTCACCGCGGTGTTCATCAGCTCGTAGACCGTGCCGAGGTCCTGCAGCGCGCGCTCCGGCGTCGGGTTCGGGGCGTAGGCGCGCATGAAGCCGTGCTTGCCCTCCAGCGCCTCGGCGGCCCCCTTGAAGCCTTCGCGCGCCAGCGTGGCGGCGGCGAGCCCCGCCATTGCCGCCCAGCCGACCTGGAAGCGCTTGGTCCAGGCGCCGTTGGCCAGGAACTGCAGGCTGCCCCCGGACTGGCTCAAGGCGATGCCCAGCGCCGAGGCGATGTCCGCCGCCGGCAGGCCGAACACGCGCGCGGCGGCGGCGGCGGCGCCGAACACCCCGCAGGTGGCGGTGGGGTGGAAGCCGCGGTTGTAGTGCTCGCCGGCGGGGAGGGCGAGCGCCACCCGGCAGGTGACCTCGTAGCCGGCCACGATCGCCGCCAGAACGTCGGCCCCTTTGGCGCCGGCCATCTCGCCGGCGGCCAGTGCGGCCGGGATCACCGGTGCGCCCGGATGCAGCGAGCCGGCGGCATGGGTGTCGTCGAAATCGAGCGAATGCGCCAGCGCGCCGTTCAGGAAGGCGGCGCCGGCGGGGGTGTAGCGCGAGGCGTCGCCGAACACGCCGGAATTGCCGGCGGCGAAACCGAGCGCGCGGGCGGCGGACAGCAGCGGCGGCGTGCTTTCGGCGTCGTGGCGGGCGCGCACGATGTTGCCGACGAGATCGAGGACGAGGAAGCGGGCGCGCTGCGCGACGTCTTGCGGCAGGGCGTCCAGGCGGATGCCCGCGCTGAACTCGGATAGGACCTGGGTCACGCTCACTGGATGGCTCCTCCGGCTGCTGCGTCATTAAGGCGCAAAGCCGGGATGCTGCCAACGGCGCAGGGTCGCCGCGACGTGATTGCCTGCGACTCGCCTCCCGTGGCACATGCTGCTGCATGCTCAACCGTCGCACCCTGCTCGCCGCCGCCTCTGCGGTCGTGACCGCGCCCGCGTTCGCCGCGCCGCCGACGGCCGCGAAGCCGGCCGCCGGCACCGACAGCTTCGCCGCCTTTGTCGCCGGCGTGAAAGCCGACGCCCGGCGCCTCGGCATTCGCCAGGCCACGCTGGACCGCGCCTTCGCCGGCGTGAAGGTCAACCAGAAGGTCATCGAGCTGGACCGCCGCCAGCCCGAGTTCACCATGACCTGGGATCAGTACCGCAGCCGCATCGTCTCCGACGCGCGCATCGCCCGCGGGCGGGAGCTCTATGCCCAGCATCGCGCCTTGCTGGCCCGCGTCACCGAGCGCTTCCGGGTGCCGGCCGGTCCGATCATGGGCATCTGGGGCCTGGAATCGAACTACGGCCAGTCCAGCGGCGGCTACAACGTCATCGAGGCGCTGGCCACGCTCGCCTGGGAGGGCCGCCGCGCGGCCTTCTTCCGCAGCGAGCTGATGGACGCGCTGAAGATCCTCGACAGCGGCGACGTTCCCCACGAGAAGATGATCGGCAGCTACGCGGGCGCGATGGGCCAGCCGCAGTTCATGCCGGACTCGTTCCTGAAATTCGCCGTGGACTTCTCCGGCACCGGCAAGCGCGACATCTGGGGCGATGTCGGCGACGTATTCGGCTCGGTCGCCAACTATCTCGCCAAATCCGGCTGGAGCGACCGGCTGCCCTGGGGCGTCCCGGCCCGCCTGCCCGGCGGGTTCGACCCCGCGATGGCCGGGCGCGACAACCGCAAGCGGATCGAGGACTGGGCGCGGCTGGGCGTGCAGCCGGTCCGCGCCGCCCTGCCGGCGGATGCCATGGCCGCGGTGATCCAGCCGGGCGGACCGGGCGGCGAGGCGTTCCTGGCCTGCCACCCGAACTTCCTGGCGATCCGCCGCTACAATCCCTCGGATTTCTACTGCCTGTCGGTGGGGCTGATCGGCGACCGGGTGACCGCGTGAAGCGCGCGCTTGCGCTGCTGCTGATGCTGCTGCCGGTCTTCGGCGGGTGCGCGCCGCGCGGACCCGCGCCGGGGCTGCATTACGTGGTCGGCAACCCCTACCAGGCCGGCGGCGTGTGGAACTACCCGCGCGAGGACTTCTCGCTGAACGAGACCGGCCTTGCCGCCGTGTATGGAAGCCACGGACCGTACACGGCCGACGGCGAGGCGTTCGACCAGATGGCGCTGGCCGCAGCGCACCCGACGCTGCAGCTTCCGGCGCTGGCGCGGCTGACCAATCTCGAGAACGGGCGCCAGGTGCTGGTGCGCATCAACGACCGCGGACCGGCCAAGCGCGGCCGCATGATCGAGATCACCCGGCGCACGGCCCAGTTGCTGGCCGCGACCGATCCCGGCGCGATCCGCGTGCGCGTGCAGGTGCTGGAGAACGAAAGCCGGCGCATGGCCGCCGACCTGCGCCCGGAAGGGCCGCAGCTGAACGTCGCCACGGCCCCGCCCGGCGCCGTGCGGACCGAGAGTCTGGCGCCGCCCACAGGCGTTGGGCAGTCCGCGCGGCGGCAGACCGGTCCCGCCGGCCCGGCGCCGCGCGTCGTCGCCGCCGATGCGGCCGTGCCCGCGGTGCCGCTGCGCCTGCCGGAAGCGGTGACCCAGGTCTATGTCGTCCCCGGCCAGTTGCTCATCGATTGCGGCGGCTTCAGCCGGCCCGAATATGCCGACGTCCTGCGCGAGCGCCTCGCGGCGCTGGGCGCGCGGGCCACCACCAGCTACGACGCGCCGCGCGACCGAGCCTTCATGGTGCGGATCGGCCCGCTTCCCAGCGTCGCGGCGGCCGATGCGATGCTGGAGCGCGCGCTGCGCGCGGGGGCCACCGATGCACGGATCGTCGTCGAATAGGCGCGCGACTTCGTCCTAGGATTACAGATGCCGAAAGGAGGATTGCTGTGCTGACCCGTCGCTTCCTGCTGTTGTCCGGCGCGGCAACGTCCGCCGTCGGTGCCGTATTGGTGCCCCCCGCGTCCGCCCAGGCGCCGAAGCGGCCCGCGCCCGCGCATCCGCCGGCAGCGCCCGGCCGCTCTCGCCGCCCGACCGATCCGCCGCCGCCCACCGGCAGCCCGGCGCAGACGCCGGTCGGGCCGCTGGATACGGCGGCGAAGTTCGCCGTGGCGATCGACTACAACACCGGCGCGACTCTGCTGGACAAGGACGCCGACGTCTCGATGACGCCGTCGTCCATGACCAAGCTGATGACCGCCTATATCGTCTACGGCATGCTGAAGGCCGGGCGCCTGCGGCTGGACCAGGAACTGCCGGTGAGCGAGCGCGCCTGGCGCATGGGCGGGTCCAAGATGTTCGTGCCGATCGGCGCCCAGGTGAAGGTCGAGGACCTGATCCGCGGCATGATCGTGCAGTCCGGCAACGATGCCTGCATCGTGCTGGCGGAGGGCATCGCCGGCTCCGAGGAGCAGTTTGTCGAACTGATGAACAAGAAGGCCCAGGAGATCGGGCTGGAGAAGAGCACCTTCCGCAACTCCACCGGCTGGCCCGATCCCGAGCACCGCATGAGTGCCCGCGACATCGCCGTGCTGGCGCGGCGGCTGATCATGGATTTCCCGGAATACTACAAGTACGACTCGGAAAAGAGTTTCAAATACAACAACATCGACCAGCAGAACCGCAACACTCTGGTGCAGAAGGGCCTGGCCGACGGGCTGAAGACCGGCCACACCGACGACGGCGGCTATGGCATCGTGGTCAGCGCCCAGCGCAACGGCCGCCGGGTGATCGTGGTGATCAACGGCCTGACCACGATGCATCAGCGCGGCGAGGAGGCCGAGCGGCTGCTGGAATGGTGCTTCCGCGAGTTCGAGGATGTGGTCCTGTTCACCGCCGGCGACGTCGTCGAGCAGGCGCCGGTCTGGCTCGGCGCGGTGCCGAGCGTGCCGCTGGTGGGCGGGCGCGACCTGGTGGTGACGATGCCGCGGGGCTGGCGCAACAAGGCCAAGGTGTCGGTGGAATATAGCGGCCCGATTCCGGCCCCGATCACCCGCGGCTCCACGTTGGGCCGCCTGACCGTGACCGGCACCGGCGTGCCGGACGTGTCCATGCCGCTGCTGGCCGGCGCCGACGTGCCGCGCATCGGGCTGCCGGGGCGGGCGATGGCCGTGCTGACGCGCATGGTCACCGGCTCCTGAGCGCGGTGGACAGCAAGGGACGCTTCATCACGCTGGAGGGTGGGGAAGGGGCCGGCAAATCGACCCAGGCCCGCCGACTGGCCGACGCGCTGGCCCGTGAAGGCGTGCCGGTGCTGCGCACCCGCGAGCCCGGCGGGGCGCCGGGAGCGGAGGTGCTGCGCCGCCTGCTGCTCGACGGCGAGATCGCGTGGTCGCCGCCGGCCGAAACGCTGCTGCACTTCGCCGCCCGCGCCGAGCACGTGGAGCGCACCATCCGCCCGGCGCTGGACGCCGGCATGTGGGTGGTGTGCGACCGTTTCGCTGATTCCACCATGGTCTATCAGGGCTATGGGCAAGGCGCCGACCGGGCCGATATCGCGGCACTGACGGACATGCTGGGGCTGCGGCCCGATCTGACGCTGGTGCTGGACGTGACCGTGCCGACCTCGCTGGCGCGCTTGGCGCAGCGTGGGTCCGCCGCCGACCGCTACGAAAGCCTGGGCGAGGTGTTCTTCGCCCGTATCCGCGACGGATTCCGCGCCGTGGCCGAGGGCGACCCGGCGCGCTGCGTGCTGATCGAGGCAGAGAGCGAAGAGGACGACGTAGCCCGGACGATCCTCGCCACGGTACTCGACCGCCTGTGTGATCCCTCGTCTCCCCCTCCCCTTGTGGGCTTGGGCCGTGGAGCGGACCAAGGCCGGGGGGAGGGGGAGTCGCGGTGACTGCGCCGGATCCGCGGGCCAATCCGCTGCTGCGCGGCCACGAAGCCGCCGAGGCGATGCTGGCCGAAGCCATGCGCAGCGGCCGCATGCACCATGCCTGGCTGATCACCGGACCCGCCGGCATCGGCAAGGCCACGCTGGCGTTCCGCTTCGCTCGCCGGCTGCTCGCCGGCATGCCCGACGCCAACACCCTGGAACTTCCGGAGAGCCACCCGGTGCTCCGCCGCACCGCCGCGGGCAGCCATGCCGACCTGCTGACGGTCGAACGCGAATGGGACCCCAAGCGCAAGCGCCTGCGCGGCGAGATCGTGGTGGACGACGTGCGCCGCGTATCCGAGTTCCTGCGCCTGACGCCGGCCGAGGGCGGCTGGCGCGTGGTGGTGCTGGACGGCGCCGAGGACCTGAACCGCAACGCCGCCAACGCGCTGCTGAAGGTGCTGGAGGAGCCGCCGGCGCGCGCAATGCTGCTGCTGGTCTGCTCGGCCGCGGGCCGGCTGCTGCCCACGATCCGCAGCCGCTGCCGCCGCCTGCGCCTCGCCCCGCTGGCGGAGACCGACATCGCCGCGTTGCTGCAGACCTACATGCCGGAACTGGACGCCGACCAGCGCCTGCGCCTCTCCGGGCTCGCCGAGGGCTCCATCGGCCGCGCCCTGCAGCTGGCCGAAGGCGAGGGCGTCGCCTTCGCCGACATGGTCAGCGAGGTGATGGACGCGCTGCCGAACCTCACCACCGAGAAGGCGCACGCCGTGGCCGACGCGCTGGGCCGCAACGAGGACGCGTTCTCCACCTTCATGGACCTGCTGCGCGCCGCGGTCGCCGCCGCCGTGCGCGATGCCGCGCGCGGCCGGACGGACCCCGACCAGGCGCGGATGCTCGGCGCACGGCCCCTTGATGCATGGGTCGACGTGTGGCACGCGCTGACACGTTTGCAGGACGAGACAGAGAATGCCTATCTGGACAAGCGCCAGGCCATCGTGACGGGGCTGGGCCTGCTTGCCAACGCACATTGAGAATGCAATGAAACCGACGTTCTACATCACCACTCCCATTTTCTACGTGAACGGCGCGCCGCATATCGGCCACGCCTATACCGCGATCGCCTGCGACGTGATGGCGCGCTGGAAGCGGCTGGACGGGTTTGACGTGTTCTTCCTGACCGGCACTGACGAGCATGGCCAGAAAGTGGAGAAGGCCGCCGCCGATGCCGGCCTGCCGCCGCAGGAATTCACCGACCGGATCAGCGCCGTGTTCCACGCCATGGGCGCCCAGCTGGACATCTCCAACGACGATTTCATCCGCACCACCGAGGAGCGGCACAAGATCGCCTGCCGGGTGCTGTGGCAGAAGCTGGTGGATGCCGGGCAGATCTATTTGGGCAGCTATGACGGCTGGTACGCCGTGCGCGACGAGGCGTTCTATGACGAGTCCGAACTCGTCACCCGGCCCGACGGCAGCAAGGTGGCGCCTTCGGGCGCCCCGGTGGAGTGGGTGAAGGAGCCCAGCTATTTCTTCCGCCTGTCGGAATGGCAGGACCGGCTGCTGGCGCATTACGAGGCCAATCCGGATTTCATCGCCCCGGCCACCCGCCGCAACGAGGTGATCAGTTTCGTGCGCGGCGGGCTGCACGACCTGTCGGTCAGCCGCACCAGCTTCCGCTGGGGCGTGCCGGTGCCGGGCGACGAGGCGCATGTGATGTATGTGTGGCTCGACGCACTGACCAACTACATCACCGCCGCCGGCTATCCGGACGCGACGGCCGAGCGTTGGCGCTACTGGCCGGCCGACCTGCATGTGGTCGGCAAGGACATCCTGCGCTTCCACGCGGTCTATTGGCCCGCTTTCCTGATGGCGGCCGGCATCGCGACGCCGAAGCGCGTCTATGCGCATGGCTGGTGGACCGCCTCCGGCGAGAAGATGAGCAAGTCGCTCGGCAACGTCATGGACCCGGCCGACCTGATCGCCACCTACGGGCTCGATGCGGTGCGCTTCTTCCTGCTGCGCGAGGTGCCGTTCGGCAACGACGGCGATTTCAGCCGGCGCGCCTTGGTCAGCCGCCTGAACGTCGAGCTTGCCAACGACCTCGGCAATCTGGCCCAGCGCTCGCTGAGCCTGATCGCCAAAAACTGCGACGGCCGGCTGCCCGCGCGTGGGGCGGTGACCGAGGACGACGCGACCATGCTGGCGGCGGCCGAGGCGCTGCCGGCCCTGCTGCGCGAGCGCCTGGACCGCCAGGCCTTTGGCGAGGCGCTGGAGGACGTGTGGAAGGTCATCCGCGCCGCCAACGGCTATATCGACCGCCAGGCGCCATGGGCGCTGCGCAAGACCGATCCCGACCGCATGGCGCATGTGCTGCGGGTGCTGGCCGACGTGCTGCGCTCGGTGGCGACCGTGCTGCAGCCCTACATGCCCGGCAGCATGGCGAAGATGCTCGACCAGCTCGGCGTTCCCGCCGATGCCCGCACGCTCGCCGATCTCGCGTCGCCGCTGCCTTTGGGCACGACGCTGCCGCAGCCGGCCGGCGTGTTTCCAAGATATGTCGAAGACGCGGCGGTAACGATCTGATGTTGATCGATTCGCACTGCCATCTGGACTATTACAGCGCGGACGAGATCGGCGACATCCTCGCCCATGCCGCCACTGCCGGCGTGGGCGAGATGGTCACCATCGGCACCCGCCTGACCCAGTCCGACATCGTCAGGGGCATCGCGCAGGCGCATGCGAACGTGTGGTGCACGGTTGGCATCCATCCACACAATGCCGCCGAACACCCTGTTCCCGCACCGGAAGCCATCGCCGCCGAGGCCGCGTATCCGCGCGTGATCGGCATCGGCGAGTCCGGTCTCGACTATTTCTACGACAAGGCGCCGCGCGACGTGCAGCAGGCGAGTTTCCGCGCCCACATCCGCGCCGCCCGCCTGGCCGGGCTGCCGCTGGCCATCCATGCCCGCGACGCCGATGCGGACATCATCGGAATCCTGCGGGACGAACGCGATAGCGGCGGCGACTTCCAGTTCCTTCTGCACTGCTTCAGTTCCACCCGGGCGCTGGCCGAGGCGGCGCTGGCCATGGGCGGCTACGTCAGTTTCTCCGGCATCCTGACCTTCCCGAAATCGCAGGAAATCAGGGACATCGCCCGCGACATCCCGCGCGACCGGCTGCTGGTGGAAACCGACTCACCTTATCTCGCGCCGGTGCCGTATCGCGGCAAGCGCAACGAGCCGGCCTGGGTGGCGCATACCGCCACCGTGCTGGCGCAGGTGCACGGCATGGAGCCGGCGGCGATGGCCGACCTGACCACGGCGAATTTCCGGCGCCTGTTCCGCAAGGCGGCCTGATGCGCGTCACGCTGCTGGGCACCGGCGGGTCCGCCGGGGTGCCGATGATCGGCGGCGTGGACGGGCGCGGCGAGTGGGGCGTGTGCGACCCCCGGGAGCCGCGGAACATCCGCACGCGCGCAAGCATCGCTGTTGATGCCAACCACAGCGGCGACGGGCAGGGGGGCGTGCTGCTGGTGGACACGCCGCCGGACATGCGCACGCAATTGCTGTCTTGCGGAATCAGCCGGGTGGAGGCGGTTCTTTACACCCACGCGCATGCCGACCACATCACCGGCCTCGACGACATCCGGCTGCTGAACCGCGTCATCGGCCGGCCGCTGGATGCCCTGGGCACCCAGGCCACGCTGGACGAGTTGATGCATCGGTTCAGCTATGCCTTCCGCCCCTGGCAGCCGCCCGGCTTCTTCCGCCCGGTGCTCGTCGCCCGCCCGATCCAGCCCTGCGGCAGCGTGACCGCGGCGGGCCTGACCATCCACGTCTTCGACCAGGACCACGGTTTCGGCCGCTCGCTCGGTTTGCGCATCGGCGGCTTCGGCTATTCGACCGACGTGGTGTCACTGGACGAGGCGGGGTTCGCGGCCCTGGAGGGCGTGGACACCTGGGTGGTCGGATGCTTCCAGCGCACGCCGCACCGCACCCATGGCTGGCTGCCGCGGGTACTGGAGTGGGTGGAACGGCTGCGGCCGCGGCGCACCGTGCTGACGCATATGGGTGTCGATATGGACTGGGACTGGCTGCGCGCGAACCTGCCCGCGGGAGTGGAGCCCGGCCACGATGGCCAGGTGCTGGAGATCGACGGCTGATCCGTGCCGTCCGCCGGGTATTCGCCTGAACGAGCAGGAAGAAGAGAGAAGGGGACACAGAGAGCACGGAGGATCACAGAGGACACCGAGAAGGGATTCTTGCGCGCAGCGCGTCATTTCATCGGCTGCCACCAGTGCACGATGCCGCCTCCGCTCCGCACCCCTCCGTGCCCCCCTGTGGTCCTCCGTGTTCTCTGTGTCCCCTTCGCTTTCCTTACTCTGGCGCGCTCAGCTGTGATGATCGCGCAGAACGTCGAACGTGCGCACGCCGGTTTCCGCCGGCGCCGGCTGCAACCAGGGCTCCGTGGCGAGTGACGCCCGTGCGTCGGCATGGCCCTGGCGCCACCGGCCCTGCATGGTCGCGTGCGAGAACTCGAAATCCTTCGTCGAACCCTGGATGATCGACGGGCGATAGATGATCTCCACGACATCCATCGTGGTCTGGCAGGCCGCCTGGCGCAGCGTGTGCACCTCCGGCTCGTCCTGCAGGGACTCCGGCAGCTTGGCCAGCAGCTTGCTGATGTTGCGGCGCAGGTGGTGGGCGTAGCGGAACGTCTCGACGCCCATGCGCGTGCGGCTGGAATATTGGATGTCCTTGCGCCGTTCCTCGACGGCTTCCAGATCCCTGGGCACCGGGCCGTGCGCCGGGAACAGGTCTACTTGGAAAGCGAGCGTGCTGCGGCGCGGATACGTCTCCAGCACGTATTGCAGCGGCGTGTTCGAGACCAGGCCGCCATCCCAATAGAGCTCGCCGTCGATCTCCACGGCGGGAAAGCCGGGCGGCAGCGCGCCGCTGGCCATCACGTGCTCGGCGCGGATGGGCATGTGCGCATTGTCGAAATAGGTGAAGTTGCCGGTGCGCACGTTCACTGCGCCGACGCTGAAGCGGGTCTTGCGGGCATTGATGCGATCGAAATCCACCAGGCGCTCCAGCGTCGCCTTCAACTCGGCGGTGTCGTAATAGCTGGTGGCCGGCCTGCCGCTGATCCAGGCGTTCAGCGAATTCGGCCGGAAGAAGCCGGGCTGGCCGAAGATCAGCGCCGACATGGCGCCGGCATGGCGCATCATCTGCTTCCAGGCCTCCACCGGCAGGTCCGGCCAGGACATCGAGGGGCCGGAGACCTGCTCCCAGAATTCGCGCAGGCGCGCCACACGCAGCTCGGGCTCGTTGCCGGCGATGATCGCGGCGTTGATGGCGCCGATGGAGATGCCGGCAATCCAGTCGGGCATGTAGCCTGCTGCCGTCAGCGCCTCGTAGACGCCGGCCTGGTAGGAGCCGAGCGCGCCGCCCCCTTGCAGCACCAGCGCCACCTGCTTGCCGTGCGGATGCTTGATGTCCTGGTCCATGATCTTCTCCCGTGGGATGCGGTTCTGGATGCGACTCAGCGTACGCGAATCTCGTGACGCAGCGCGCCGGTAAAAGCGGCGGCGACGCCCAGCGCGATCGCCACGCCTGATACGCAGGCGGTCCAGCCGAACGCGTCATGCACGCGCCCGAGCACCGCGCTGCCGGCCACGCCGCCACAGTAGTAGCTGGCCAGATAGATCCCGCTTGCCCCCGCGCGGTCGGAGGTGGCGGCGCGCGACACCGTGCCGGTGGCGGTGGCCTGGGCGAAGAACGTGCCGACGCCAACCAGCACCAGGCCCACGATCACCGCAGGAAGGCTCGGCAGCACCAGCAGCGGCAGGCCGATGGCGGCAACGCCGAGGCCGGCCCACAGGCTTGGCCGGGCGCCGAAGCGGCGCGCGAGGCCGCCGGCCAGCGGCGTGGTGACGATCGCCGGCAGGAACACGAAGTAGACGAAGCCGAGCATCATCGGCGACAGGCTGAACGGCGCGCTCACCAGAACGAAGTTCACGTAGGTGAAGATGCCGAGAAATGCGAACAGCACGCAGAAACCGATGCCGAACCCGGCGCGCAGGGTGGGGTTGCGCCAATGCGCGAGCCAGGTCTTGAACGGCGCGGATCCGGAGGCAGGCGCCTGCGGCATCGTGCGATGCAGGGTCAGCGCCACCAGCATGCCACCAGCGAGGTTGAGCAGGGCGAATACGAGAAAGTTCGAGGCAAGACCGAGATGGTCGGCCACCGCTGCCGACATAAGGCGACCCAGCAGGTTGCTTGCGACGTTGCCGGTGATGTAGGCGGCGAAGGCTCCGGCCGCGTCGCGGGCGCTGCATTCCTCGCCGAGATAGGCGAGCATCAACGTGAACGCCGCCGACATGAAGACGCCCTGAACGATGCGCAATGCCGTGAAGACGGGCAGGGACGGTGCCACCGCCAGCAATGCTGTCGGGATCGACAGCAGCACCAGGCTCGCCACGATGCCGCGGCGGCGGTCGATGCGATGGCTGAGCAGCGCCACCACAAGCCCCGCCACGGCCATCCCGATCGTGCTGGCGTTGACGGCGAACCCCATGGCGGCGGGGCTGACGCCATAGGCGCGCGCGAGCGACGGCAGGATTGCCTGCGTGGCGAACAGATCGACCACGGTGAGGAAGGCGATCACCCCGATCAGCAGGTTGCGGCGAAAGGCGCTGGCAGCATGTGCGGGATGCATCATGGCCGGAGCCATGGCGGCGGCGGCGTCCGTCATTGTCCTGTCTCCGCAAAAGGAGTTCCGGAGGGTGACGCCTGCCGCAGCGGCAGGCGTCACGCGGCGGCCGTTACATCATGTGCGCGTCGGCACCTTCGTGGTACAGGTCCGCCGACAGCAGCACGACAGTCTTGCTGCCGGTGTTCTTCCACCAATGCGACGTGGTGTGCGTCTCGGTTGTGGCCTCGCCCGCCTTGTGCACGATCGGGACCGCGCAAGTGCTGGAATATTCGATGATCTCGCCTTCGATGATGTAGATGATGGCGGGGCGGTCGCCGTGGCTGTGCCAGGGCACGACGCCGCCGGGCTGCACCACCAGGCGGCGCAAGCGGAAGCGGCGGTCGTTCACGCCGATCGGCTCCTGGGACAGATGCGTGGACGCAATCACCGTATCGGTGACGCCCGTCGCGGCGGCCGCGTTCATGGGCTGGCCCTTGCCATCCATCACACGCTTGTCGGCGGGGCACTGCCCGGCCTGCGCCTGCGATGTCACCGCCAGTGCCGCACCCGCGAGCAGCGCCGAGAAGGCCAGGCTGCGCCAGATCGGCGTCCGGAAAGCATTCGATGCAGTCATGGTCTTTGTCCTTCATGCTGATGCGCGACCGGTTGGTGTGCTGTCGCGATCAGCATGATCGGCGCGGGCGAGGCGGGTTTGAATTGCCGGTTGGGTTCCGTTCCGATGCCCGGCGGGCATCGTCGGATCAGCCGCTGAGCACCGCGTAGCCTTCGAGCTCGGCGGTCGAGGACGGCCATTCGTATTGCTTGACGGCGTTGATGAACGCCGCCACCGGCGACGACCAGCGCCGGCCACCGACGGTGACCAGCGACACCTCGCGCATCACCGCGGGCTCGACCACCGGGCGCGTCACCAATCCTGGCAACGTCGCAGAGAATTCCGGCAGGAAACAGATTCCCATGCCGGCGGCGACCATGATCTGGATCCAGTCCTCGCGCTCGCTGCGATAGGAGCGCAGGATGTTCGCGCCGGCGTCGTTCAGCCGTTCGGCCAGGAAATCGCGATACTCGCAGTTGATCCGCTGCAGGTAGATCTCGCCGTCAATGTCTGACATCGAAACGATATTCTTCTGTGCCAGGCGATGTCCGACCGAACATGCGATGGTGAACCGTTCCTCGTACAGCGGCTGGCTGCGCAGCGGCTCGGCGAATCCGCCGGGGCGCGCCATCACCGCCACATCCAGCTCGCCACGGATCAGCAGTTCGGTCAGGTGATCGGGCACACCCTCGATCAAGGTCAGCTCGATGCCGGGGTGGCTGGTGCGAAGCCGGTTGAGGAACCCTACGAAGCGGATCGGGCCGATCGTGCACATCACGCCGACCGTCAGCTGCGCACCTTCCAGGCGCAGGAAGCGGGACGCTGCGCGCTTCGCCGTGCTCGCGCGCTCCAGCATCTCCGTCAGATGCGGCTCCAGCAGGCGGCCGAGATCGGTCAGATGGGTGTTGTTGCGCTCACGCGAGAACAGCAGCCCGCCGAGTTCCTCTTCCATCTTCTGGATGGCGCGGGTCAGTGCGGGCTGGGTCACGTTGCACTGCTCGGCCGCCTTGGTGAAGTTCAGGGTCTTGCTGACGGCGAGGAAGTAGCGGATCTCGTGCAGTTCCATCGGTCGCACTCCCGGTTTCCACCGTGTCGCGCCGACGATAGCGCGCCACGGGCGCGGCCACGATGCCGAACGCTTCCTGCCCAGCAACGCGTTCATCCTGTATATCTACCGGCGCGAGGCGCTGGCTCTGGTGTGCAAGGTGCCGCGCTCTCCCAGGCTTATTTTCCATAATATACCTTCTGCGACTTTAAGCGACCCGGTTGAAGGCTCTCACCCCGAACGCGCGCGATCACGTGGCGGAGACCAGCCATCTGGAAGACAATGAAACGGGCTGCAAGGAGTCCCTGCAAAAGCTGGCTGCCCTTATCGAGTAGTGGACTGCGACGGTCAGCCCTTGCGGAAGGCCACGCAGAGATTGTTCGCGGGCATGGCCTCGATCGCCGCCGGTGTGAACCCGGCATCGGCGGTCAGGCCGGCCACAGCCTCCAGGTCGCGCACGCCCCAGGCGGGGTTGCGGGCACGCAGGTCGGCATCGAAGGCTGCATTGCTGGGCGCGGTGTGGCGGCCGTGGCGCCGGAACGGGCCGTACAGCGCCAGCAATCCCCCCCTCCCCAGCACCCGCGCCGCCCCTTGCACCAGCCCGACCGCGGCCGCCCAGGGCGCGATATGGATCATGTTGATGCACAGCACCGCGTCCGCCGCGGTGACCGGCCAGGACCCAGCCGCGGCATCCAGCGCCACCGCCGGCCGGACATTGGCGACGCCGGCATCGGCCACCCAGGCATCGATGCTCGCACGCCGATCCGGATCGGGGTCGCTGGGATGGAACGTCAGGTCCGGCAACTGCCGGGCGAAATGCGCGACATGCTCGCCGGAGCCGCTGGCCACCTCCAGCACCAGGCCGGAGGGCGGCAGCAACCGCCGCAGCACCTCCAGGATGGCGTCACGGTTGCGGGCGGCGGCGGGGGCACGGATTCGCGGATCGGTCATGCCCCGAGACTACGGCAGAATCCCGCGCGGTCGAGGGCTTGCGGCAGCGGCGCTCTCGGCTATGACGGGCGCTGTTGAGCAAAGGGAACCACCGTGCCGACAGAAGCCGAGACCGAGCTGCGACGCCTGCTGGACATCATGGCCGCGCTGCGCGCCCGTCCCGGCGGCTGTCCGTGGGACATCGAGCAGACCTTCGACACGATCGCGCCGTACACCATCGAGGAAGCCTACGAGGTGGCAGACGCCATCGCCCGGCGGGATTTCACCGCCCTGCCGGACGAGCTCGGCGACCTGCTGTTCCAGGTCGTCTATCACGCCCGCATGGCCGAGGAGGAAGGCCGCTTCGGCTTCACCGACGTGGCGCGGGCGATCGCCGACAAGATGGTCCGCCGCCATCCCCATGTCTTCGGCGAAGCCACGGCCCGCAGCGCCGGCGGCCAATCCGCGGCCTGGGAGGCGCAGAAGCACGCCGAACGCGCCGCCCGCGCCGAGACCGGCACGCTCGCCGGCATCCCCACGGGCCTGCCGGCCCTCACCCGCGCGCTGAAGCTCACCGCCCGCGCCGCCCGCGTCGGCTTCGACTGGCCCGATGCGAACGCGGTGCTGGCCAAGCTCGACGAGGAGGTGACCGAGCTGCGCGCCGAATTGCGGGAGGCGGACCGGGCCCGGCTGCAGGACGAAGTCGGCGACATGCTGTTCGTGCTGGCCAACCTCGCGCGCAAGCTCGACCTGGACCCCGAGGCCTGCCTGCGCCACGCCAACCGGAAATTCGCCCGCCGCTTCGCCGCCGTCGAGGCACGGCTGGCGGCCCGCGGCGAGACGCCGGCCGACGCCACGCTCGATGCGATGGAAGCGGACTGGCAGGCCGTGAAGCAGGACGAACGCGCCGACTGATACCGACGGCCCTTGACGATGACCCTTCCATCGTCAAGGGCCGTCGGTATCGCGCGCCGGGTTGGTGGGCGGCCGCGCGCAAAATAACGACTCGTACCAGCGGTCATTCTTCATGGCCGCTGGTATGACGCCTAGAGCCTGATCGGAACCGATAGGCGTTCCGATCAGGCTCTAGGTCTTTGTTTTATCGCGTGATTCACGCCTCCGTGTGATTCCACCTGTGGCGATCACGCTCTAGTCCGGCAGCGGGATGAACTCGGCGTCGCCCGCCACCTGGCCGAACCGCCCGGCCTTCCAGTCGGCCTTGGCCGCCTCGATCCGGTCCTTCGAGCTGGAGACGAAGTTCCACCAGACATGCCGCGGGCCATCCATCGGCTCGCCGCCCAGCAGCAGCACCCGCGACGGGCGGAGGGCGCGGAGGGTGACGGCATCGCCGGGGCGGAATACCAGCAGCCGGTGCTCCTCGAACACCTCGCCGGCGATGTCGAGCGCACCGTCGATCAGGTATGCGGCACGCTCCGGGTGTTCGGTCGGCAGCGGCACGGCGCCGCCGGCATCGAGCCGGACATCGGCATAGAAGGTCTCGGAGAAGGTCTTCACCGGCGAGCGCTGCCCGTACATGCTGCCGGCGATCAGCCGCAGCGCCACGCCACGGTCCTCGACCGCAGGCAGATCGGCGACGGCGTGATGGACGAAGCCGGGATCGGTCTCCTCGAACGCCCTGGGCAGGGCGACCCAGCTCTGGATGCCGTGGATAGCGTGCGGGGACTGGCGCACCGGCGCGTCAGTGCGCTCGGAATGGGCAATGCCGCGCCCGGCGGTCATCCAGTTCACCTCGCCAGGCAGGATCGGCTGGGTGGTGCCCAGCGTGTCCCGGTGTAGGATGCTGCCCTCGGTCAGATAGGTCACCGTCGCCAGCCCGATATGCGGATGCGGGCGCACATCCAGCCCCTGCCCCGCCGGCATCAGCACCGGGCCCATATGGTCGAGGAAGACGAACGGGCCGACCATCCTGCGCTTGACGCTGGGCAGCGCGCGCCGAACCCGGAATCCGTCACCGAGATCCTTGGTGCTGGGCTCGACGACGAGATCGACCTGACCGGGGCTGTCGGGGTCGGCGACGGGCAGCCAGCTCATGGCGGATCTCCTGCGGTTCAGGTCTCCAGCAACGCCGTGCGCAGGGCGTGGAAGCTGGCTTCGTCAGGCGTCAGGATCAGCCCGCCCTGGCGGATCGTCGGGCGGTATGGCGTGCCATCGAACTGCGCCGAGAAGCCGCCGGCCTCCTGGTGCAGCAGCCATCCCGGCGCATGGTCCCACGGCATCAGCCGCCCGTATAGCAGGTAGTGGCAATGCCCGCCGGCGAGCATGCGGTACTCGTGCGCGGCGCAGCGATAGACGAAGCTGGCGGCCACGCGCGGAAGGTTGCGGTTGACGGCAAGACGCTCCACCTCCGGCAGGAACCGCCAGCTCGCGGCCCCCGACATCTCCGCCACCGGCACCGCCGCGGCCACGCGCAGGTCGCTGCGGCGTCCGTCCGGCTGCTCGGTCCAGGCGCCCTCGCCGCGCACGGCGAAGGCGGTGTCGTTGCCCACGGGGTCGTGGATGATGGCGCCCACCACCTCACCGCGCACGATCGCCGCGGCCATGGTGGCGAACAGCGGCAGCCCGGCGGCGTAATTGGCGGTGCCGTCCACGGGATCGACGACGAAGGCAAGATCGGCGCTGCCCAGCGTGTCCAGCAGCGAAGGATCGGCGGAGGCGGCCTCCTCGCCGACCACCACGCAGCCCGGGAACACGTCCTGCAGCCCGGCGGTGATGACGCGCTCAGCAGCTTCGTCGGCCTCCGTCACCAGGTCCAGGGGGCCGGATTTGGTGCGCACGTCGGCGGCGGCCAGGCGGCGGAAGCGCGGCATGATCTCGGCCTGCGCGGCATCGCGCAGCAAGCCGGCGACATCAGCCGCATCGGCAAGCCCGAACTTCGTCAAGTCGTGATGTCCCCTGCCCGTTTCACGCCCGCCCGCCCTCGAACCGCGCCCTGTCGGCGGGCAGCAGGCGCACGGTGACGTGGATGCTTTCCTCGCTGTCCCGCCGGTCGATCACCTCGCCGTTCTGATACAGCCAGGCCAGCCGCGCGCCGTCGCCCTGCGCGATGTCGTAGCTCGCCACCTCCATGCCCGCGGCGATGCGAGCGTCGATGGCGGCCTTCAGCGTGTCCAGCCCCTCGCCGGTGATGGCGGACACGGCCACGGTGCCGGACCGGGCGGGCACATGGGCCACGCCGCCCATCAGGTCGGCCTTGTTCAGCACCTCGATGCTGCGCTCTGCCCAGTTCGCGTCCAGCGTGCCGTCCTTCACCATGCCGTCCAGCACGGCGATCACGTCGGCGCGCTGGGCAGCGGTGTCGGGGTGCGAGGCATCGCGCACATGCAGGATCACATCGGCCTCGGCCACTTCCTCCAGCGTCGCGCGGAACGCGGCCACCAGCTCGGTCGGCAACTCGCTGATGAAGCCCACCGTGTCCGACAGGATCGCCTGCCGGCCCGACGGCAGCCGCAGCCCGCGCATGGTCGGGTCCAGGGTCGCGAAGAGCTGGTCCCTGGCCACCACCTCGGCCCCGGTCATCGCGTTGAACAGTGTTGATTTTCCGGCATTCGTATAGCCGACCAGGGCGACCACGGGAAACGGCACCCGCCGGCGCGCGCTGCGGTGCAGGCCGCGGGTGCGGCGCACCTGCTCCAACTCCTTCTTCAGCCGCACAATGCGGTCGCCGATCATGCGCCGGTCGGCCTCGATCTGTGTCTCGCCGGGGCCGCCCAGGAAGCCGAAGCCACCGCGCTGGCGCTCCAGATGGGTCCAGGAACGCACCAGCCGGCTGCGCTGGTATTCGAGATGCGCGAGCTCGACCTGCAACGTGCCCTCGCGGGTGGCCGCACGCTCGCCGAAAATGTCGAGGATCAGGCCAGTCCGGTCGATCACCTTGCAGCCCCAGGCTCGTTCCAGGTTGCGCTGCTGCACCGGCGTCAGCTGCGCGTCCACGATCACCACCGCCACGTGCTGGGCGGCGATGGCCTCGGCCTGGGCCGCCACTTGCCCTTCCCCCAGCAGCGTGGCGGGGCGGCGCGCGCGCAGCGGCAGGATCGCGGTGTGCACCACCACCAGGCCGATCGATGCCGTCAGGCCAACCGCTTCGGCCAGGCGCGCCTCGGCGGCCCGGCTGGCTTCCAGACGGTCCGGCCGCTCCCACGGCAGGATGACCGCTGCCCGTGTCGGCAGTGTGGTGGATGCGAGATGCGCCGGCGATGCGGTGTCAGTCGGAGCTTGCAGGTGCCGTCTCCCGGGCGCCGATGGTCAGCGTGTTGCCGGTCCCTTCGGTCTTGGCCCCATCGAACAACTGGATCGGTGCGCCAGGCATCACGGTGCTGATGGCGTGCTTGTAGACCAGCTGGGTGTGCCCGTCCCGGCGCAGCAGGACGGAGAAGTTGTCGAACCAGGTGATGATGCCCTGGAGCTTGACCCCGTTCACCAGGAACACGGTGACGGGAGTCTTGTTCTTGCGCACATGGTTCAGGAAGACATCCTGAACGTTCTGCGACTTCTCGTTGGCCACGACTTGATCCTTCTTGTCGTTGTTATCGAACAAACCTGCCGCCGCGCCGCGGTCGTGTCGCAGCCTCGGCGCACGTGCAGTGTAACTTTCTGTCAAGCTGCCGCAAACGCACGAAACCGTGCAGTCAGCGACGACGCATCGGAGCAATGCAGATGCGGTCCCGCACCGTCCTCTTCAAGCGCGGCGATCCCGCCATCATGCGCCGCGTCGCCGAGCAACACTGCCGTGCAGCCAGCCGCACGCGCCGCCCGCATGTCGATCGCGGTGTCGCCCACATACCAGATGTTCCGGCCCGGCTGCAGGCCCATTTCCGCCAGCGCATACCAGATCGGCGCCGGGTCCGGCTTGTCCGCGGCGGCATCGCCCGCGCCGACGACGGCGCGAAAAGCGGCATTCCAGCCGAGATGCGCCACCTCGCGGCGCAGCAGCGGGCCATCCTTGTTCGACACCACCGCCAGCGGCCAGGCATCGGCCGCCTGCAGAAGTTCGCCGATGCCGGGCATCACGCGCAGATACTGCAGGTGCCGCTCGGCCATCGTCGTCCTGAACAGGTTGACCGCTTCCCGCCAGGATTCGCCGAACAGGCCCGGAAACGTGTCGCGCAACGACCCACGCACGCGGGCGAGGGCGTCGGCAACCGTCCACGCGGGCATCGCATGGGCTGCGAACACCACGTTCAGCGCGGCAGTGATGCCGGCCCAGCCATCGACCAGCGTGTTGTCCCAATCCCACAGGATCGCCTGCGGACGCTGCATGCGTCTTTCCTTGTCTTGCCGAAGTTCGCGGGTCTGTTAGCACATCCCGCCGAAACGTCACGCCCCCGGGAGAGAAACCGATGATCGCCTCTGCCCCCGACTCTCGCGTCTTTCGCGACATCTTCAGCACCACGGCCATGCGCCGGATCTTCTCCGACGAGGCGCGCACCCAGTATTACCTCGATATCGAGGCCGCCCTGGCACGCGTCCAGGCACGCATGGGCATCATTCCGCAGGCCGCCTGCGACGAGATCCTGCGCCATTGCGACGTCGCGCAGTTCGATATCGCGTTGTTGAAGAATCAGACCGAACGCATCGGCTATCCGGTGCTGCCGGTGGTGCAACAACTCGTCGCGCTCTGCAAGGACGGGCTCGGCGAATGGTGCCACTGGGGCGCCACCACGCAGGACATCACGGATACCGCGACGATCCTGCAGATCCGCGACGCGCTGAAACTGGTCGAGGACGATCTGCGCGCCATCAGCGAATCGCTGGCGGCGCTCGCGCGCGCATACCGCGACACGCCGATGGCCGGCCGCAGCAACCTGCAGCAGGCGACACCGATCACCTTCGGCTACAAATGCGCGGTGCTGCTGGCGGGATTCCAGCGCCATCTGCAACGCCTGCGGGAACTGCGCCCGCGTGTGCTGGTGGGCGAATTCGGTGGCGCCACCGGCACCCTTGCCTCGCTCGGCGCCGCCGGGCTGAAGGTGCAGGAAGGCCTGATGGCGGAATTAGGCCTCGGGCAGCCGGAGATCGCCTGGCACACGATGCGCGACCGCATCGCCGAAGTCGGCTGTTTCCTCGGCCTCGTCACTGGCACGTTGGGAAAGATCTCGATGGACGTGAAGCTGATGATGCAGACCGAGGTCGAGGAGGTCTACGAGCCTTTCGCCGAGGGCCGTGGCTCCAGCAGCACCATGCCGCAGAAGCGCAACCCGATCTCCTCCAACTACATCCATGCCTGCGTCGCCATGGTGCGCCAGAACGTGGCCGCCCTGCTCGATGCCATGGTCGAGGACCATGAGCGTTCCACCGGGCCGTGGGAGATCGAGTGGATCGCGGTGCCGGAGATTTTCCTGCTCTCGGCCGGCGCATTGGCGCAGGCGCGCTTCCTGGTGGGCGGGCTGCAGGTGGACCCGGCGCGGATGCGCGCCAATCTCGACCTGACCAAGGGGCTGATCGTATCGGAGGCGGTGATGATGGGGCTCGGCCCCGCGCTCGGCCGTCAGCGCGCGCACGATGTCGTCTATGACATTTGCCGTGAGGTCATTGCCGGCAAGGGCAGCTTCCTCGACCTGCTGGCCGGACATCCCGAGATCAGGCCGCATATGAGCCGCGCGCAACTGGCCCCCTTCCTCGACCCCGCGAACTATGTCGGCCTGGCGGGCGAAATGGTCGACCGCGTGCTGGCGAAGGAGATCTGACGGTGACACTCCCCGGACTGCTGGACATCGAGCATCTCAGGACCTGGGTGGGAAAGCAGGAGGTCATGACCGACACGGCGACCGCGTTCCCGGTCGCCGCGCTGTCGGCCACGCTGGACCGCGACGATGCGAAGCCGCGCCCGGGCGATGTGCTGCCGCCGCTGTGGCACTGGCTGTATTTCCTGCCGCTGGCCCGGCACAGCCAGCTCGGCCCGGACGGCCACCCGCAGCGCGGCGGCTTCCTGCCGCCGGTGCCGCTGCCGCGACGAATGTGGGCCGGCGGCCGCTTCAATTTCCGCAAGCCCCTGCATATCGGCGAGGCCATCACCCGCACCTCCACCATCACCGACGTCTCGATGAAGGAGGGGCGCACCGGTCGCCTGGTGTTCGTCCTGGTGCGCCACGAGGTGGCCGGCGCCGATGGCGTGGCGCTGACCGAGGAGCACGACATCGTCTACCGCGACGCCCCGGCGGCCGGCGAGGCGTCGCCGCCGCCCCGTCCCGCCCCCGGCGGCGCACAATGGCGACGCGACATCGTGCCGGACGACGTGCTGCTGTTCCGCTACTCCGCCCTGACCTTCAACGGCCATCGCATCCACTACGACCGCCGCTACGTCACCACGGCCGAGGGCTATCCCGGCCTGGTCGTGCACGGCCCGCTGATCGCGACCCTGCTGGTGGACCTGCTCCGCCGCCACACGGACGCCCCGCTGGCGGCCTTCCGTTTCCGCGCGGTGCGGCCGATCTTCGATATCGCGCCCTTCGCCGTCTGCGGGGCCCCCGGCGGTGACGGCCCGGACGGCAGCAAGACCGCGCTATGGGCCCAGGACAGCGACGGCTTCCTGTGCATGGAGGCCGAAGCCGTGACCGCGCCCGGCTGATCAGGCGGTGCGTTCCTCGGAATTGATGCCGAGCTGCTTCAGCTTGCGGTGCAGTGCGCTGCGCTCCATGCCCACGAAGCCGGCGGTACGGCTGATGTTGCCGCCAAAGCGCAGCAGTTGCGCATGCAGGTACTGCGTCTCGAACATGTCGCGCGCCTCGCGCAGCGGCAGCGCCATGATGTCGGCCGACGGGTCGGAGTTGTACAACGCCGGCGCCGCCGCGCCGATCTCCGGCGGCAGCATGTCGGCGCGGATCGCATCCCCTGCCCCGCCCGGCGCCATGATCAGCAGCCAGTCCATGAGGTTGCGCAGCTGGCGCACATTGCCGGGCCAGTCATAGGCCTGCAGCGCCGTCAGCGCGTCGGTGGACAGCTCGCGCGCCGGCATGGCCGCGGCCTCGGCCGAGCGCAGCAGGAAATAGCGCGCCAGGTCCGGCACATCCTCGCGCCGCTCCTTCAAGGCGGGCGTTCGCAACGGCACCACCGCCAGGCGGTAGTACAGATCCTCGCGGAACCGTCCGGACGCGATCTCCGCCTGCAGGTCGCGGTTGGTGGTGGACAGCACGCGGATATCCACCTTCACCCGGCTGGAGCCGCCGACCCGCTCGAACGACTGGTCCTGCAGCGCGCGCACGATCTTGCCCTGGGTCTCCAGCGGCATGTCGGAGACCTCGTCGAGCAGCAGCGTGCCGCCATGCGCCCGCTCCAGCACGCCGGCGCGGCGCGGCGCGGTCGCGGGGTCGGCGCCTGCCTCGACGCCGAACAGCTCCTCCTCGAAGCGCGCGGGATTGAGCACCGCGCAGTTCAGCGCCACGAACGGCCCGTCGACGCGGCGGGACCGGGCATGGATCATGCGCGCCACCACCTCCTTGCCTGATCCGGCGGGCCCGGTGATCAGCACGCGCGAACCGGTCGGCGCCACCTTCTCCACCGCGGCACGCAGGCCGGATATGGTTCCGCTCTCGCCGGTCAGCTCGGTCTCCGGGCCGGCGCGCAGGCGCAATTCGGCGTTCTCGCGGGCCAGGCTCGCGGCTTCCAGCGCCCGCCGCACCACCAGCAGCAGCCGGTCGGACTGGAACGGCTTCTCCAGGAAGTCGTAGGCGCCGCGCTGGATGGCCGCCACCGCCGTCTCGATGGTGCCGTGGCCGGAGATCATCACCACCGGCACCTGCGGCTCCTCGCCGTGCAGTGCCTGCAGGATGCCCAGCCCGTCCAGCCGCGAGCCCTGCAGCCACACATCCAGGATCACCAGCGACGGGCGGCGCGCCTTGAAGGCGGCGATCGCGGCGTCCGAGTCGCCGGCCTGGCGTGTTTCGTAGCCTTCGTCCTGCAGGATGCCGTCCACCAGCATCCGGATGTCCGGCTCGTCGTCGACGATCAGGATCTCATGCGCCATGGCTACGATCCATCCGATGACCCTTCAGGTGTCCCGGCCGGCAGGCACAGCATCGCAACTGTGCCCTGTCCCGGCCAATCCTCGCGCGGCATGCGGTCCTCCAGCACGATCCGCCCGCCATGGTCCTCCATGATCTTCTTCACGATGGCAAGACCAAGGCCAGTACCCTTCGGCTTATGGGTGACATAAGGCTCGGTGAGTCGGAAGCGGTCCTGTTCCGGCAGACCGACTCCGTCATCGGCGACGCTGATCCGGATGCTGCCGTTGTCCTGCCGCACGGCGATCTCGATCCGTCCGGATTGTGCCGGTGCACCCGAGTCGCCGTCACGTGGCCGCATCGCGACGGCATCCGCCGCGTTCTGCAGCAGGTTGGTCAGCGCCTGGCCGAGCAGGCGGCGGTCGCAGGGGGCGATCGGGCCGCGCTCGGGGATGTCGGTGACCCAGGCGATCTCCGGGCGCGCATTCTTCTGCAGCACCAGCGACTCGCGCACCACGCGGCCGACATCGGCGGGCTTGATCACCGGCTGGGGCATGCGCGCAAACGCGGAAAACTCGTCCACCATGCGGCCGATGTCGCCGACATGGCGGACGATCGTGTCGGCGCACTGGATGAAGGTATCGGGGTCCGACGTGATCTCCTTGGCAAAGCGGCGCTTCAGCCGCTCGGCCGAGAGCTGGATCGGGGTCAGCGGGTTCTTGATCTCGTGCGCGATCCGCCGCGCCACGTCGGCCCATGCGGCCTTGCGCTGTGCGGATTGCAGCTCGGTAATGTCGTCGAAGGTGGCGACGAAGCCGAAGCTCCGCCCGCGGCCCGCCGACGCCTCGCCGTCATGGCGCTCGCCGGTGCGATCGGCACCGACGCGCACCAGCAGGGTCCGGCGATTGGTGGGCGGGCCGATCTGCACCTCCGCGGTGCGCGGCCGTTCCGGCGCATCCTGCACTTCCTGCAGCAGCGGCCCGAACTCCGGCACCACGTCGGCCAAAGGCTGCCCGATCGCGGCCAGGAGATCCAGGGCCAGCAGATCGCAGGCGGCCCGGTTCGGCAGCTCGATGCGGCCCTGCGTATCGAGCCCGATGACGCCGGCGGAGACACCGGACAGCACCGCCTCGGTGAACCGGCGGCGCTCGTCGATCTGGCTGTAGGCGTCCATCAGCTCGGTGCGCTGGGCGGCGAGCTGGCCGGTCATGCGGTTGAAGGCGCGCGACAGCCCGGCCAGCTCGTCGCCGGTGCTGGCTTCCGGCACCCGCACGGACAGGTCGCCGGCGCGAACCCGCTCGGCCGCCATGATCAGCCCTCCCACCGGGCGGGCGATCTGGTTGGCCATCACCAGGCCGATCGACGCCGCGGCGGCCAGCACCAGCAAGGCGACCAGCGCGAAGATCAGCGCGAACGTGACCTGCAGGCCCGAGCGGTTCTGGTCCAGGCGCTCATACTCCGCCACCGCATCCTCGGTGCGCTTCATATGGTCGAGGATCTGCTGGTCCACGGGGCGGCTGATCTGCAGCATCAGCGCCGGCGTCGCGTCCAGCTGCACCACCGCGCGCACGCGGCTGGAGTCGTCGTTGCCCAGCACCGCGACATCGCCGGTGCGGGCCAGCGCCGTGGCCCAGGCCGGCGGCGGGTCGGTGCCCATGCCGGCCATCAGCCCCGCCGAGGCGATGATCTGCCCGGTGACCGGCTCGAAGATCACCGCCTCGGTGAGGCCGCGCAGTGCCGTCTGCTCGGCCAGGATGGCGGCGAAGGCGTTGGGATCGCTGGACAACAGCCGCCCCGCCCGGGCCAGGTCGTTGGACATGCCCAGCGCGTCGGCGCGGATGTTGTTGCGATGCTCCTCCAGGTAGCCGCGCGAGGCGTTCAGGCTCTCCTGCAAGGCGATGCGCACGGGTTCATTGAACCAGGCCTGGATGCCCAGGTTGAAGAACACGGTGGAGAAGACGGCGACGACGATCGCCGGCGTCACCGCCACCACGCTGAACAGCAGCACCAGCCGCACATGCAGCCGCGCCCCGGCCGAGCCGCGCCGCCGCTCCATCCACATCCGGGTCAGCCGCCCGGCCAGGACCGCGCCGAGCAGCAGCAGCACCACCAGATTGGCCAGCACCAGCGCGAACACCTGGTTCGGCCGCGGCAGCTGCCGGGCGAGGATGACGAAGGTCGCCACCCCCAGCGCCAGCGCGACGGCCGCCAGCAGCAGCGTGATCCCCTTGCCCAGCAGCAGGTCGACGATGCGGCGCAGGCGCGTGTCGGGCGGCTGCAGGCGGCGCGCCGGCTCGGGCATCGTCTGCGATGCGGGTCCCACGTTCACCGCCGGCTGCCCCCTGCTCCCGCCATCCCCGTGCCTGCGCTCAGGACAGACCCCGCACGACCGGGATCTCCAGATCGCGGATCTTCTTGCGCAGCGTGTTGCGGTTCAGCCCCAGCATCGCCGCGGCCTTGATCTGGTTGCCGCGCGTCGCCGACAGCGTCATCTGGATCAGCGGCCGCTCCACCTCGGCCAGCACGCGGTCGTAGATGTCGGACGGCGCCATGCCGTCGCGATGAGCGGCGAGGAACTGGCGGATATGACGCTCCACGGCGCGCGCCAGCGGCTCCTGCCCGGCACTGGGGGAAGCGGGCTCGGCCGGCTCCGGCGGTTCGGCCTCGGCCAGCTCGGCGCGCACGGCCTCGGCGCCGATCACCTCGTCCGGGCACAAGGCGGCCAGGCGGCGCATCAGGTTCTCCAGCTCGCGCACGTTGCCGGGCCAGCGATAGGCCCTGAGCGCGTCCACGCCACCCTGGTCCAGCGTCTTGGAGGCGAGGCCGTCGGCGCGGGCGCGCTCCAGGAAATGGCCGGCGAGGTCGGCGATGTCCTCGGTGCGCTCGCGCAGCGGCGGCAGGCGGATCGGCACCACGTTCAGCCGGTAGAACAGGTCCTCGCGGAACTGGCCCTGGCGGATGGCCGCACGCAGGTCGCGGTGCGTGGCGGCGATGATGCGCACATTGGCGCGGATCGGCTGGCGGCCGCCGACGGTGGTGAACTCGCCCTCCTGCAGCACGCGCAGCAGCCGCGTCTGCGCCTCCGGCGGCATGTCACCGATCTCGTCGAGGAACAGCGTGCCGCCATTGGCCTGCTCGAAGCGGCCCTGGTTGCGGTTGGTGGCGCCGGTGAAGGCGCCGCGCTCGTGGCCGAACAGCTCGCTCTCGATCAGCTCGCGCGGGATCGCGGCCATGTTGATGGCCACGAACGAGCCGCCGCGGCGGCGGCCGTAATCGTGCAGCGCGCGCGCCACCAGCTCCTTGCCTGTGCCGCTCTCGCCATTGATCATCACCGTCAGGTCGGCGGTGGTGAGCCGCGCGATGGTCCGGTAGATCTCCTGCATCGCCGGGCTGCGGCCGATCAGCGGCAGCCGCTCGTCGCTGTCGCGCGCAAGCGCGTCGCCGGCCGGCGCCTCCGCCAGCGGGGCCGCCAGCGCACGCCCGACGACGGCCAGCAATTCCTTCAAATCGAACGGCTTGGGAAGATATTCGAAGGCGCCGCGCTGGGCCGCCTTCACGGCCGTCATCAGCGTGGACTGGGCGCTCATCACCACCACGCGCAGGTCCGGCCGCACCCGCTTGATGCGCGGGATCAGGTCCAGCCCGTTCTCGTCGGGCATCACCACGTCGGTGATGACGAGGTCGCCCTCGCCGTCTTCCACCCACCGCCACAGCGTCGCCGCGTTGGAAGTGCTGCGCACCTGGTAGCCGGACCGGCCCAGGGCCTGGGTCAGCACGGTGCGGATGGACCGGTCGTCATCGGCGATGAGGACAGTTGGGGGGGTCATGTTCTTGTTTTCAGTTGGAATCGGGGTCGTCGCTCAGCATCGGCAGATGCAGGCGGAACTCGGTGCGGCCGGGCCGGCTCTCCACTTCGATGAGTCCGCCATGGTCGCTGACGATCTTGGCCACCAGCGCCAGCCCCAGCCCGCTGCCGGACGGCTTGGTGCTGACGAACGGGTCGAACAGGTGCGGGCGGATATCCTCGGCGATTCCCGGGCCGTTGTCGCGCACCGCCACCACCAGCGGCAGATGCATGCGCTGGTCCGAACCCGGCACCGCCAGCCGCACGCCGTGCTGGAACGCGGTGATCAGGGTGATCTCGCCGTTCGGATTGCCGGCGCCGTTGATCGCCTCGGCGGCGTTCTTCACCAGGTTCAGCACCACCTGCACCAGCTGGTCGCGATTCCCGTACACCGATGGCAGCGACGGGTCGTAGATCTCGGTGAAGGCGATGTGCGCGGCGAACCCGGTATGGGCGAGCCGGCGCACGTGCTCCAGCACGCGGTGGATGTTCACGGCGCCGCGCTCGATCGGCTTCTCGCCGAAGACCTCCATGCGGTCGACCAGAGCGCGGATGCGGTCGGCCTCGTCGCGGATCAGCACGGTCAGCTCGCGGTCGGTCTCGGCCACGCTGCCTTCCAGCAGTTGTGCGGCGCCGCGAATGCCGGAGAGCGGGTTCTTCACCTCGTGCGCCAGGATCGCGGCCATGCCGGTGACGCTGCGCGCAGCGCCGCGAAAGGTGAGCTGGCGATCGAGTGCGCGGGCCGCCGAGGCGTCCTCGAAGGTCAGCAGCACCGCGCCAGGTTCTTCGGGCAGCGGGGTGGCGTGCACGGTGATCCCCTGCTTGCGCAGCCGCGGGCTCTCCAGCGTCATGTCGTGGTCGGCCACCGACACGTCGTCCTGGCGCACCTGCCGGATCAGCGGGAAGATCGGGTTGTCAGGCGGCACCAGGTCGGCCAGCGACATCTGCCGGGACTGGGCGGCGGAGATGCCCAGGAACTGCTCGGCGGCGTGGTTGACGAAGCGGAACCGGTTTTCCGCGTCCAGCAGCACCACCGGCACCGGCAGGGCGGACAGCAATGCCGCGGAGTCGGGCGGGCGGCCCGTGTCACGCCGGCCGACCACGGCGAGGGCGGCGCGGGTAACGACATTCCTCATGCAGCCGCCCTCACGCGGCTTCCGCCATGTCCCGATCGGAGTCGGCCGCCTCGCGCCCGGTGACGCGCGCGGCGCCGCGGGCGATCAGCGGATCGTAGAACCGGTCGATCAGCGCCTCGACCTCGGTCGCGACGGCCATCCGGTTCATGCTGGCGCGGAACTCGGCCGAGCCGGGCAGGCCGCGCGAATACCAGGACACGTGCTTGCGGGCCAGGCGCACACCGGCGTCGGTGCCGAAGTGGTTCAGCATCGAACGGTAATGCGCCAGAAGGATCTGCTTCTGCATCGCCAGCGGCGGATCCGGCAGGCGTTGGCCGGTGCGCAGGTAGTGCGCGACCTGCGCCGGCAGCCAGGGGCGGCCGTAGCAGCCGCGGCCGATCATCACCCCGTCCGCCCCGGAGCGCTGCAGCGCCGTCGCCGCGTCGTCCTCGCTGAGGATGTCGCCGTTGGCGATGACGGGAATCGACACCGCCGCCTTCACCTGCGCGATGAAATGCCAGTCGGCGACGCCGGTATAGAATTGCTGGCGGGTGCGGCCGTGCACGGTGACCATGCGGATGCCCACGTCCTCGGCGATGCGCGCCAGCGCCGGCGCGTTCAGGCTGGCATGGTCCCAGCCCATGCGCATCTTCAGCGTCACCGGCACCGGCACCGCCCGCACCGTGGCCTCCAGGATGCGCGCGGCGGCGATCTCGTCGCGCATCAGCGCGCTGCCGGCCATCTGGCCGACTGCCACCTTCTTCACCGGGCAGCCGAAATTGATGTCGATGATGTCGGCCCCGCGCCCGACCGCGATGCGCGCCGCCTCGGCCATCGCCGCGGGGTCGCAGCCGGCGAGCTGGATCGAGGTCTGGCCCCCGTCCACCTCCGCCATGCGCAGCGTGTTGCGGTTCTCGCGCACCATTGCCCAGGAGGCGATCATCTCGGAGACGACGAGGCCGGTGCCCAGCTCGCGCGCGAGCCGGCGGAACGGCAGGTCGGTGACGCCGGACATCGGCGCCAGGATCACTGGCGTGGCGATGGTGACACCGCCACCCAAATCGATTGGGCGCAGGCCCGTCGGCTGGTGCTCTGATAGGTTGCCCATGATTTGTGCAATCTAATCCCTGCCCATGCATTGCGCAACGCGGCTGCTCCCTGCGCGGGCGAGTTGACGCGCAGCGGGCCTGCGGCGAGGGTGCGCCGCCATGTCACACCCTCCCCGTATCGCCGCCTTGCTGGTCGCTGCCGGCAGCGGCAGCCGCTTCGGCGCCGAGACCCCGAAGCAGTTCCTTCCCCTCGCCGGCCGCCCGGTGCTGCGCCATGCCGCCGAGGCCCTGGCGCGCGCGGCCGACCTGCTGCAGCCGGTCGGCGACGCCACCCTGATCGAAGCCGCGCTGGCCGGGTTGGCGCACCTGCCGCCGGTGCCCGGCGGCGCGACCCGGCAGGACAGCGTCCGGGCCGGGGTGGAGGCGCTGGCGCCGCACGCGCCCGACATCGTGCTGGTGCATGACGGGGCGCGCCCGTTCATTCCGGCCGGCACCATTCCCGCCCTGGTGGCGGCGCTGGCCGGGTCGCCCGGCGCCATTCCCGCGGTGCCGGTGGCGGACACGCTGAAGCGCGGCGTGGACGGACGGATCGCCGCCACGGTGCCGCGCGAGGGGCTGTTCCGCGCCCAGACGCCGCAGGCCTTCCGCTTCCCGCTGCTGCTGGAACTGCATCGCGGCGCCTGCGATGGCGCCACCGACGATGCCGCGATCCTGGAGGCGGCCGGCCACGCGGTGGCGCTGGTGCCGGGCCACGAGGACAACATCAAACTGACCTACAAGGAGGATCTGGTGCGGCTGGAACGGGTCATCGCCCCCACTCTGCTTCCGCGCGTCGGCACCGGCTTTGACGTGCATGTGCTGGAGGCCGGCCGCAAGCTGATCCTGTGCGGCGTGGACGTGCCGCACGAGCGCGGCCTCGCCGGGCATTCCGACGCCGATGTCGGTATCCACGCGCTGTGCGACGCGATCTACGGCGCGCTGGCCGAGGGCGATATCGGCCGCCATTTCCCGCCCAGCGAGGCCACCTGGAAGGACGCGGATTCGGCGCGGTTCCTGCGCCATGCGGCGGCGCGGATCGCAGCCCGGGGCGGCGTGCTGGCCAATGCCGACGTGACCCTGATCTGCGAGCGCCCGAAGATCGGCCCGCACGCCCCGGCGATGATGGCGCGGCTGGCAGAGCTGCTGGGCGTCGATGTCGGCCGCATCTCCGTGAAAGCCACGACGACCGAGCGACTGGGCTTCACCGGCCGGATGGAAGGCATCGCCGCCCAGGCGGTGGCGACTATATTGCTGCCGGCCTAATCCGGCCGCCGGCCGGCGGCGACGTCCTGCATGACGGCGATCTGCCGCGGCAGGCAGACGGCGAGCGCATAGCGCGCCAGCACGGTGGCGCGGGCGGCTTCGCGCAGCTTCGTCGCCGCCCTGCCGTTGGCGAGTGCGTCGGCCACCCGCTCGGCAATCGCGCCGGGAGCGAAGAAATCGACCAGCCAGCCGTTGCGGCCGTCCTCGATGACCTCCTGCACCGGCGGCGTGGCCGAGCCGATCACCAGGCACCCCGCCGCCATCGCCTCGATCATCGACCAGGACAGCACGAAGGGCACGGTCAGGTAGACATGCGCCGCCGAGACCTGCAGCAGGCGCAGGTAGCGCTCATATGGCAGGTGGCCGACGAAGTGGACGCGCGACGGATCCACGTCCAGTTCCGACAGCAGGGCGGCGCGCCAGGTTCCGCCGCTCGGCGGCGGGCGGCCGTAGCTGACATCGTCGCCGCCGGCCACCACCACCTGGGCTCCGGGGCGCCGCCGCAGGATCACCGGCACGGCGCGCATGAACGAGGGAAAGCCGCGATGCGGCTCGAGGTTGCGCGCCGCATAGGTCACCACCTCGTCGCCTGCGGCCAGCACGCGCCCGTCCGGCAGGGTGAAGGTGGCAGACAGGTCGGGCTTCGCCACGGCGGCGTCCACGCCGTCGAAGACGACCGAGATCCTGGATTGGAACCCGGGCGGATGCAGCCGCTTCTGCCACTGCGTCGGGCTGATGCCCCAGTCGCAGGCGTCGAGCGCCAGCAGCAGATGCGCGTTGCGGGTGCGCGTGCCGCTGTCGGCGGTCAGGTCCTGCTGGTCCGCGGGGTCGAAATTCGTGTCGGCGCCGTGGCTGCGATAATAGAACTCGCAATAATGCAGCAGCGGGACGTCGGCGTACACGTCCTTCACGTAGAGCGACTCCCCCCAGCCGGGATGCGCCACCACGAGGTCGGGGCGGAAGCCGTTGCGGGCGAGGCGGTCCAGGAAATAGGCGACCTGCTGGCCGCACATCACCGCGGCCTCGGCCGGGCGCAGGAACGGGTGGCCGGACAGGCGCGCGGCGTCCGGCGGCTGGTAGGTGATGCGGCCGATGCCGGGCGCGGCGAAATCCGTCGGCCGGCCGATGCAGACGATGCGGTGCGCGCCGGTCGCCGCGAGGGCGCCGATCACGTGGTGGAACTGGCCAGGCATGTTCTGGTGGATGAAAACGAGATTCATGCGGTGAAGAGTCCGGCTCGCCAGATGGTCGAGAGGACACGAAACCGGAAGAAATGTCGGAATTGTGACAGTACAGCTCGATGCATGTGACGTCTCACTCAGGATGGTGTAAACGACCGTCAATAGATCGTTTGTTTCGAATAATTCCACAGATCACAGAACACGGGATTCATTTGGATCATTTTGAAAGTGAACGATCTCTGGCACCGGGAAAAGAAATTATTTTGCGGATTGACAAGCGCCAATCTATCTTTCCCTCCTGAAATGAGAACATCCATAATCTCCTGAGGCATGCCATGGCGCGTGGAAACTCTTCGTCCGCATGGGACGGCGGCCGGTGGAACGGCTCCGCCCAGGCAGTACTCGACGAACTTCGCAACGCCCAGCAGCAGCCGGCCAACGGCCCCTGGACTGGCCCGATCAGCGATCCGTTCGCGGCGTTCGTCGACGCGCTGGTGCAGAGTCCGGTTCCGGCGCTGCCGGTGGCGGTCGGCGAGAACGGCGCCGACGCCGCCTCCAGCCAGCTGTTCTGGGCCTACGATATCCGCACCGGCTTTCACCTGGACGCGACGGCGGGGTTCCTGAACACCCAGACCGGCAATGGCGGGTTCTCGCTGGATGTGCGCCCGGACGGCTCGTGGATCCTGAATTTCGCCGGCAGCAACCAGACCGTCGTCCACACCGCCGGCGGCGGCAACGCCAACGCGCCCGCGCCGCCGCCCGCGGGGAACACCGAGCTGGGCATCGCGACCGCGACGGCGGTTGTCTACAACGGCGCGGCCGGCAACCAGACGATCAACGGGCAGGCCAATGGCGACTCTCCGGCCGTGATCGGCAACGACACCATCTTCGGCGGCGTCGGCGACTACATGATCGGCGGCCTCGCCCCGCACCAGGTGACCGCGGCCGGGAATGTCGGGAACTGCGCCATCTATACCACCGCCGCCGGCTCCTCGGTTGCACCCGGTTCGGTCCTGGCCGACATGGAGGACGGGCGCGGCTACGGCAGCAATGCCGAGGGCAACACCTTCGTCAACATCGACCAGGTTCGCGGCTCGTTGTTCAGCAACGTGCTGATCGGCAGTTCCAGCGGCACCGACCTCAAGAGCGGCGGCGACAACAGCATCCTGATCTCCACCGGCGGCCAGGGCTATGAGCTGCGGCCGGACGGCACCGGCAACGTGCTGGTGTCCACCGTGGGCGGCAACCGCATCCTGCTCGACCCCACCCACGCCTGGAGCCTGACGGATACGACCACCATGCTCGGGTTCAATGCCGGTAATCACGACTACATCGACCTGTCGCTGATCTCGACCGATTTCCATACCCCGGCGGCGGCCGGCTACAATCCGCTGACCGGCACCGGCGACATCACCGACTACGTCAAGCTGGTCGACCAGGCGGACGGCGAGCACCTGATCTTCGACCCGGCAGGCAACGTGCAGGCGGGCGGCTACGACATCCTCGACCTGAAGCTGCTGCACGGGCTGGACGCCCAGAGCCTCTACAACAACGGCAATATCGTGCTCTGACCGCGGTTTCCCCAACCCGGCCGGACGGGGTATAGGGCGCACGTCGCCACCGACGGCAACCGGGAACCACGCGCCATGGGCATGACCGCGCCACCTGCCGAAACCGCCTGGCTGTTGCACCATGTGCTCGGCTTCGAAGCGATGGCCGAGGCCGACACCGCCGCCGTGCTGCAGGAGGCCACCCGCACGGCCGAGGGCGTGCTGGCGCCACTGGACCGCGACGGCGACCGCATCGGGTCGCAGTTCGTGGACGGCGCCGTCGTCACCCCGCCCGGTTTCCACGACGCCTACCGTGCCTATGCCGAGGCCGGCTGGGTGGGCATCGCCGCCAATCCCGACCACGGCGGCCAGGGCCTGCCTTATGTGCTGGCGCTGGCCGCGTTCGAGCCGGTCAGCAGCGCCAACATGGCGTTCGGCCTGTGCCCGATGCTGACCCAGGATGCGATCGCGCTGCTGGAGGCGCATGGCTCGCCGGACCAGCAGGCGCGGCTGCTGGCGCCGATGGTGTCCGGCCGCTGGGCCGGCACGATGTGCCTGACCGAGCCGCAAGCGGGCTCCGACCTGGCGGGCGTGCGCACCCGGGCGGTGCCGGACGCGGACGGGCGGTTCCGCGTCACCGGCCAGAAGATCTTCATCACCTGGGGCGAGCACGGGATGACCGAGAACATCCTGCACATGGTGCTGGCCCGTCTGCCGGACGCGCCGGAGGGCAGCGCGGGGATCTCGCTGTTCGCGGTGCCGAAGCTGCTGCCCGACGGCGCCCCCAACGGCGTGCGCTGCCTGTCGATCGAGCACAAGCTGGGCATCCATGCGAGCCCGACCTGCGTGATGGGGTTCGAGCAGGCGCTGGGCGAGCTGGTGGGCCCGGCCAATCGCGGGCTGCCCAGCATGTTCGCCATGATGAACGCGGCCCGGCTGGGCGTGGCGATGCAGGGGGTCGCCGCCGCCGAGCGGTCGTTCCGCCGCGCCACGGACTTCGCGGGCGGGCGCGAGCAGGGCGGCGGGCCGATCATGCAGCATCCGGACGTGCGGCGCATGCTGTGGACGCAGCGGGCATTGGCGCTGGGCGGGCGGCTGCTGACGCTGTACGCGGCCATGCATGCCGAGGACGCGCGGGGGCAATTGCTGATCCCGGTCGCCAAGGCGTGGTGCACCGATGCCGGCGTGGAGGCCGCCAACCTGGGCGTGCAGGTGCATGGCGGCATGGGCTATGTCGAGGAAACCGGGGCCGCGCAGCATCTGCGCGATGTGCGCATCACGCCGATCTACGAAGGCACCAATGGCATCCAGGCCATCACCCTGCTGAAGCGCGGCCTGCTGCGCGACCAGGGGGCGGCAGTGGCCGCGTTGCTGGAGGAGATCGCGGCGGCGGACTACGCTTCCCCGGCCCTGCTGCATGCCGTGGACACGGCGCGCACGGCGGCCGACTGGCTGCGCCGGGCCGATCCGCGCGCAGGCGAGGCCGGTGCCGCGCCGTTCCTGCAGGTGATCGGGACCCTGACCGCGGCCTGGCTATGTGGGCGCGTGCTGGCGCATGGTGACGCGCCGCCGGCAGCCCATGCGGCGGCCGCGGTGTTCGTGGACCAGATCCTGCCGCGCATCCACGGCCAAGCGGCGGCGCTGGCGACACCGACGCAGGCCCTGGTCGATACGACGGCAATTGCCTAAGTTTAAAACTCAGACGCTTACGTTCCGGAGGTAGTTTCCCACCATGCGCCTGCGCCGCCCACTGTCCCTGCTTGCCGCCACGCTGGTGATCGGCGTCGGCCTCGCCGGCTGTTCCACGGTGAAGGAGAATGCGGGCCCGTGCCCGACCCCGCCGCCGATCAAGCGCGAGGAGATTCCGAAGCCGCCGGTGTCCGAGCAGGAGCAGATCTGGCAGCCGGGCCACTGGGACTGGAACGGCAACAATTATGCATGGCGCGAAGGCAGCTGGATCAAGCGCGAGGGCCGCGCGAACCAGTGGATGGACGGCTACTGGGACCGCCCCTCGGTGCCGGGCACCTGCGTCTGGAATCCGGCCCACTGGATGTAGCCCGAGAGGTTTGACCGGCCCCGGCAGGGAGAAGCGCCGGGATATATGTGGGGGCGTTGCGACGTGCCACGGCACCGGGTTTCGATCGCCGTCATTGCATTCCTGGGGCTTGGGGCATCCGTGGTGCCTGGGCCGGCGGTGCGCGCGCAGCCACCGCCGCCGCCCGTCGCCGCGGGCGATCTGGTTCCGCCGAACGAAGTGGTGGGGCTGCTCGGCCATGTCGCGCTCAGCGCGGCCGGGAAGGATCTCGGGCGCGTCGTGGATGTCCTGGTCGATACTCAAGGCATCGTGCGCGCGGTGGTGATCGATGTCGGCGGCTTTTTCGGCGTCGGCAGCCGCAAGGTGGCGTTTGCCTGGTCGGCGCTGCACTTCGCCCGCGGCGACAAGGGGCCGGTGGTGTCTGTCGTGATCCCGTCCGATCGCATCAAGACCTGGCCCGACTACCAGGCCGACAAGCCCATCGCAATTCTGGGTGCCGACGGAACCGGCCGCTAAGGCCACGGTATCCTGTCCATGGGACGCAACCTGCGCAATCTGGACTGGCTCTATTTCTTCGTCGCCGACGTGCAGACGGGCTTCGGACCGTTCATCGCCGTCTACCTGACCGATCATAAATGGACGCAGGCCGAGCTCGGGATCGCGCTCGGGGTGGGGTCGGCCACGGCGATGCTCGGACAGGTGCCGGCCGGCGCGTTCGTGGACAGCCTGGCGCACAAGCGCAGCGCCGCGTTCGCCGCCCTCCTCGCCGTCGCCGCCAGCGCCGCGCTGATGGCGTCTTCACCTGCCTTGTGGCCGGTGCTGCTGGCACAGGTCGTCTATGGCCTGGCCGCCTGCATACTGACTCCGCTGCTTGCGGCGATCACGCTGGGCCTCGTCAGCCGGTCCGCGGTGCCCGAACGGCTCGGCCGCAACGCCCGGTTCGCGGCGCTCGGCAGCGCCCTGGGCGCCGGCCTCATGGGCGCGATGGGCACCTGGGTCTCCAGCCGCGCCGTGTTCTGGCTGGCGGCGACGCTGTGTCTGCCGGCGTTGTTGGCGCTGCGCGGACTCGGCGCGGTGCGGCCAGATGAGGCGGCGGCGCTGAATCTCGATGAGCCGGCGCACGAGGAATGGAGGCATGTGCTGCTCGACCGGCCGCTGCTGTCCTATATCGCCTGCACCGTGCTCTTCCACCTCGCCAACGCCGCCATGCTGCCGCTGGCCGGCGTGGAGATCACCCGGCGGTCGGACGAAGGCGCCAGCCTGATCATCGCCGCCTGCATCCTGGTGCCGCAGATGACGGCGGCCCTGCTGTCGCCCTGGGCCGGCTGGGCGGCGCAGCGCTGGGGCCGGCGCCCGGTGCTGCTGATCGGATTCATGGCCCTGCCGCTGCGCGGGCTGCTGCTCGCTTTGGTCGGCAACCCGTGGCTGGTCGTTCCGGTGCAGGTGCTGGACGGCTTCGGGGGCGCGGCCTTCGGAGTGATGACGCCGCTGGTGGCCTCCGACCTGTCCGGCCCGGCCGGGCGCTTCAACCTGCGCATGGGCATCATCGGCCTCGCCATCGGCATCGGCGCCACCATCAGCAACACCGTCGCGGGGGGGATCGCCAGCAGCTTCGGCAGCCGGGCGGCCTTTCTCGCGCTGGCAACCGCGGGTGCGGGCGCAGTGCTGGCGGTGGCGCTGGCCATGCCGGAAACCCGGCCGCCGGTATCATGCCAGCGGCCATGAAGAATGACCGCTGGTATGAGTCGTTATTTTGCGCGCCGCCGCCCACCAAGCCCGCGACAGGCACGCGCTTGCGTGCCGCAAGCGGATCGGCGCGCGATACCAACGGCCCTTGACGATGGAAGGGTCATCGTCAAGGGCCGCCGGTATCAGGCGTTGGCTGACCACACCGCGCGATACAACGCCACGATCTCGGCCTTGTCGGGCACGCGCGGGTTGTTCGCCGGGCTGCCGGAGGCGAGCGCCTGCTCGGCCATGAGGTCGAGCCTGCCTTCCCACACTGCATGGTCGATGCCGAATTCCTTCGGTGTCGGCACGCCCAGCTCGGCGTTGAGCGCCACCAGGCCGTCGGCGAGCTTGCCCGCCGCCGTCTCGGCATCGTCGGAGGCGGCGGCGAAGCCGATGCGGCGCGACGCCTCGGCGTAACGGGCGGTGGCCGAGGCCAGGCCGAAGCGGGTGACGGCGGGCAGCAGCATGGCATTGGACAGGCCGTGCGGGACGTGGAAATGCGCGCCGATCGGCCGCGACATGCCATGCACCAGGGCGACCGAGGCATTGGTGAAGGCGATGCCGGCCTGCATGGCGCCGAGCATCATGGCCTCGCGAGCGGCGGCGTTGCGTGGTTCGTGGAAGGCGGTGCGCAGATTGGCGCCGATCAATCCCATCGCCGCCAGCGCCTGGGCGTCGCTGAACGGGTTGGCGCGGCGGGAGACATAAGCCTCCAGCGCATGCGTCAGGCTGTCCACGCCGGTGTCGGCGGTGGTGCGCTTCGGCACGGTGAAGGTCAGCTCGTAATCGACGATGGCCGCAAGCGGCAGGGCGCCGAGGCCGGAGATCAGCATCTTCTCGTCACGCGCCGTATCGGTGATGACGGTGAAGCGGGTGGCCTCGCTGCCGGTGCCGGCCGTGGTCGGAATGGCAATCACCGGCAGTTTCGCGGCATCGGCCTGGAACGGCACCTTGTAGGCGCTCATGGGGGCGTCGCCCATGGCCAGGATGGTCATCGCCTTGGCGGTGTCGATGGGCGAGCCGCCGCCGAAGCCGATCAGGCAGTCATGGTCGCCCTGGCGCAGGGAGGCGACGCCCGCTTTCACCACGGTATCGGTCGGTTCCGGAACGGTATCGCTGAACACCGTGACCTTGATGCCCGCGGCTTCCAGCGGATCGATGCAGCGGCGCACCAGGCCGGAGGAGACCATGAACGGGTCGGTCACCACCAGCGGGCGCGTCAGCCCGAATTTCTGCAGCACCGAGGCCACTTCGGCGACGGCGCCGCCACCCACCAGCATGAAGCGGGGCGCGACCAGGTTGAACGACATTTCTCTTCCTCTCGTCACGGCGGGCCATGCCGCCGCGGTCTCGGATGCGCGGCTAACCTGCCGTCGCGGTGATGCGGCCACGCCGTTCCGCGTAGAGCGCAAGACGCAGCGCCGCCGCGGGGCTGGCGGCGTGTACGCCCTCCGCGGCGACGGCGGCGGGCAGTGTCTCGGCGTGATGGCAGGCGGTCATGTGCCCGGACTCGATGGCGCGCAGCGGCGGGTCCTCGGACTTGCAGATATCGGTCGCGAACGGGCAGCGCGTGTGGAACCGGCATCCCGGGGGCGGGTTCATCGGGCTGGGCATATCGCCGCCCGGCAACTGCTTGGCGCCGCGGCGATGCGGATCGGGGCGCGGGATCGCCAGCAGCAGGGTGCGCGTGTAGGGGTGGCGCGGATTGGCGAACAGCGCGTCCTTGGGCGCGACCTCGACGATCTTGCCGAGATACATCACCGCCACCCGGTCGGCCATGTGCTTCACCACCGCGAGATCATGGGCGATGAACAGGTAGGACAGGCCGAGCCGCGCCTGCAGGTCCTTCAGCAGGTTCACCACCTGCGCCTGGATCGACACGTCGAGTGCCGAGACCGGCTCGTCGCACACCACCAGCGCCGGCTCGACGGCGAGCGCACGGGCGATGCCGATGCGCTGGCGTTGGCCGCCGGAGAACTCGTGCGGGTAGCGCTGGGCGTGGTAGCTGGCCAGGCCGACCAGGCCGAGCAGCTGGTTCACCCGCGCCCGCCGCGCCATGCGGTCGCCGATCTCGTGCACGATCAGCGGCTCTTCGAGGATATCGCCCACGGTCATGCGCGGGTTGAGCGAGGCGAACGGGTCCTGGAACACGATCTGCATGCGCCGGCGCAGCCGGCGCAGCGGTTGGCCGGACATCGCGGTGATATCCGTGCCCTCGAAGCGCACCGTGCCGGCGCTGGGCTCGATCAGGCGCAGCACCAGCCGTGCGGTGGTGGACTTGCCGCAGCCGGATTCGCCCACCAGCGCCAGGGTCTCGCCGCGATCGAGCGAGAACGACACGCCGTCGACCGCGCGCACCATGCCCACGGTCTTGGCCATCACCAGGCCGCGCTTCACCGGGTAGTGCTTGGCGAGGTTCTCGACCTCGAGCAACGGCGTGCTCATCAATGCGCCTCCGCGGCGACGGCCGCTTCCAGTGGCGCGCGCAGGCAGGCGGCCAGGTGTCCGCGACCGAGGTCGCGCAACGGCGGCGACTCGCGTTCGCAGGCCGCGGTGGCGAACACGCAGCGCGGATGGAAGCGGCACCCCTGCGGCAAGGCGAAGGGCGCGGGCACGGCGCCTTCGATGGCCAGCAGCCGGTCGTGCGTTTCTTCCAGCTTCGGAATGCTGCCGAGCAGGCCGAGCGTGTAGGGGTGCTGCGGGTCGTCGAAGATAGCGGTGCCGGAGGCACGCTCGACCACGCGGCCGGCGTACATCACCGCCACTTCGTCGGCCATTTCGGCGACCACGCCGAGGTCGTGGGTGATGAGGATGATGGCCATGCCGGTCTGCTGCTGCAGGTCGCGCAGCAGGTCGAGGATCTGCGCCTGCACGGTCACGTCGAGCGCCGTGGTGGGCTCGTCGGCAATCAGCAGGTCAGGCTCGCAGGCCAGCGCCATGGCGATCATGACGCGCTGGCGCATGCCGCCGGACATCTGGTGCGGGTACTCGTCGAAGCGGCGCTCGGGTGCGGGGATGCGCACGCGCCCGAGGGCGGCGATGGCACGCGCCTTCAGCTCGGCGTTGCTGGCGGCGCGGTCATGCGCGCGCATCGCTTCGGTGATCTGGTCGCCCACGGTGAACACCGGGTTCAGGCTGGTCATCGGCTCCTGGAAGATCATGGCGATGCGGTTGCCGCGGATGTCGCGCATGCCGGCGGGCGGCAGGGTCAGCAGGTCGCGCCCGTCGAACATCACGCGGCCGGCGGCGATGCGGCCGGGCTGCGGCACCAGCCGCATGACCGACAGCGACAGCATGGACTTGCCGCAGCCGCTTTCGCCGACGATGCCAAGTGTCTTGCCCTTGGCAACCGACAGGGAGACGCCGTCTACCGCGGCAACCTCGCCGTTGCCGGTGCGGAAGACGGTGCGAAGGCCCTCGATGGAAAGGAGATCGCTCATGCTGTCCTGAAGGCCTAGATGGTCCGGAAAGTGGGTGGGCTGATTTCGTCGACGTGCCGGTGCGCCCAATCGAGATTGGGCACATTCGCCATGACGCGTTTCTGCGCCTCATGCAAGGCCGCGGCGGCCTGCTCGTAGTCGATCGTCAGCAGGCGGCCGGCATCGACCACCTTCTGCCCGTCCACGATGACCGTGTGCACGGCGCGGTCGCCGGCGGCATAGATCAGGCTGCGCAGCGGGTCGCGGGCCGGGCGCATGCGCGGATGGGTCACGTCCACCAGCACGATGTCGGCCCGGCAGCGCGGGGCGAGACGGCCGATATCCTCGCGGCCGAGCGCGCGGGCGCCGCCGATGGTCGCGGCCTCGAACAGGTCGGCGCTGCTCATGGTGCGCGGGTTGGTGGCCTGGGTGCGGGCGATATAGGCGACCAGCCGCAGCTCATCGAGCATGTTGTGCGGATAGGTGTCGGTGCCCACGCCCATGTTCACGCCAGCGCGGCGGTAGCGGCCGAAATCCTTCAGCGAGATGCCGCGGCGCGCGAACACGGTGGGGCAATGCGCCACCGTGGTGCCGGTCTCCGCCAGCCGCGCCATGTCGCGGTCGGTGTGCCAGCGGGTGGAGGGATGGTCGTCGAGGAAGATGCCGTGGCCGATGATGCTGCGCTCCGACAGCAGGCCTAGGTGGTCGAGCCAGCCGATCGGGGTGTGGCCGTGCCGGCGGGTGATCTCGTGGAACTCGGTGACCGACTGGGCCGCGTGGATCTGCCAGGACAGCCCCCTCGCCTTCGCCTCGGTGAAGCTGTCCTTCAACAGCGTCTCGCTGCAGGTGTCGATCTGCGCCGGCACCACCATGCCGAACAGCCGGCCGGACGGGTGTTGCTCGGCGCGCTCGATCAGCGTGAAGGCCTCGGCCATCTGCTTCTCGCCGGACGCCTCGTCCCAGGCGTATTCCACGAGATGGCCGTTCTTCGTGTACCAGCGCGCGGAGCGGAACATCGGCGCCACGCAGACACGCATGCCGCTCTCGGCCAGCAGGTCGAGCCAGCCGGGATGTGCCATGGACAGGTCGGCGACGGTGGTGACACCGGACAGCAGCAGCTCGCTGAGGGCGACGCGCACGCAGTTGGGCACCGCCTCGGCGTCGCCGCGGAAGATCGGCAGGTATTCGTAGAGCGACGAGTTGTAGAGACCGGGCGTTCCCACCTCGTCCGTGAGCCCCTTGTTCATGGGCTCGCTGGACGGGTGGGAATGGATGTTCACCAGGCCCGGCATGGCCATGAAGCCGCGCCCGTCGATCACCGTGTCGGCCGCGCCGTCGTAGCCACGGCCGACGAAGCGGATCACGCCGTCCTCGTAGGCCACGTCGGCATCGGGCATGTAGACGTGGCTTTGGCTGCCGGCGTCCCAGGCGATGACGAACTCGGCGTTGCGGATCAGCGTCGTGGCCATGCCCTACCCCATCTTCGCGAGAGAAATGCCGAGGCCCTTGCAGGTCCCGACACCATAGATGCCGTCCGCCCGCGCACAAGCGGGTTCCACAGCCTATCTGCGGCCAGGGGCCAGGTCGGCGCCGCGCCCATCGGTTTCCGCGCCGGGCCAGTGGTCCTGCCCACTGCCCGCGCCAGCGGAATGTTGGCGCCGATGGCCATGCCGCGGGCGTCTTTGGCCGGACGCAGCATGCCTTACGCGAGCACGCCGTGGCGGTCGAACACGGCGCGGCCGCCGCGCAGCACGAGGTCGGCCTCGGTGGTCAGGATGTCGGCCGGCTCGGCGGTGAAGATGTCCTTCGACAGCACGGTGATGTCGGCCAGCATGCCCGGCAGGATGCGGCCCTTCCGGTCCTCGGCGAACTGGGTGTAGGCGCCGCAATAGGTGTAGCAGTGCACGGCCTCTTGCACCGTCAGCACCTGGTCGGCCCCCAGCACGGTGCCGCGGTTGGTGCGGCGCGTGACCTGGGTGTAGATGTTGCGGAACGGATCGGTGCTGGAAACCGGCGCGTCGGAACTCGCCGCCGGGTGCTGGCCGGCATCGAGCCAGGTGCGCATGGGATAGGCGGATTCCGCGCGCGCCAGGCCGAGATTGCGCACATAGAGGTCGCCGAACTCGTACATGAAGATTGGCTGCGGCACCGGCTCGATCCCGCGCGCGGCCATGCGCGCGATCTGCGCGGGCGACAGGAAGCCGCAATGCTCGATGCGGTGGCGCCGCCCGGCGGCCGGAAGGTCCGCAGTGTCGGCCGCCTCCATGCCCGACAGCACCTGCTCGATGGCCGCGTCGCCGATGGCGTGGATGGCGAGCTGCCAGCCTTGCGCATGATATTTCGCGAGCAGGCCGTGCATCGCTGCGTCGGGGAAGCAGAACACGCCGGTGCCGCCTTGCACGTAGGGCTCGCTCATGGCGGCGGTCAGCCCTCCGGCGGACCCGTCGGCAAACACCTTCATGGCGCCGAAGCGCAGCATGTCGTCGCCCTGCATCGGGCGGATGCCCTGCTGCCACGCGGCATCGGCGATGCCTTCGGGGTTGCCGGCGAGGCAGATCCAGGTGCGCACCGGCAGCCGCCCGTCGGCGTGCGCCGCGCGATACGCGTCGACCTCGCGCAGGCCCGCGATCATGCCGACATTCGCGTCCATCACGCTGGTGAAGCCCTGCTCCACCATATGCGTGCCGGCGCGCTCGATGGCGTCGACGAGCTGCGCGTCGTCGGGCTCGGGGATGCGGCCGCGGATCAGGCCCATGGCGCGTTCCTGGAACAGCCCGGTCAGCGCGCCGGCGCGGCGTTCGATCACGCCGCCTTCGGGGTCGGGCGTGTTGTGGCCGACACCGGCAAGCTGCAGGGCGGCGGCATTGGCGACGCCCATATGGCCGCAGGTGCGCACGATGAACACCGGATTGTCCGGGGCCGCGGCGGTGAGTTCCGCTTCCGTCGGATGGCGGCCGACATCGAGCTCGCCGTGGTCGTAGCCGCGGCCCAGCACCCAGGCGCCCTTCGGGGCCTGGCGCGCGGCGTCGCGGATGCGGCGCAGCAATTCGTCGAGGCTGCAGACTTCCTCGGCGCGCAGGTTCACATGCGCCATGCTCACGCCCAGCGGCAGCAGATGCTGGTGGGCGTCGTTGAAGGCGGGAATGGCGACGCAGCCGCCGAGGTCGATGCGCCGCGTGCGCGGCCCGGCCAGCGCGGCCACCGCGTCGGATGCGCCGGCGGCGACGATGCGCCCGCCATGCACGGCGGCCGCCTCGGCAAAACCTTCGCGCAGGCCACGGAAGATACGCCCGCCATGAATCAGGATGTCAGCGTAGCTCACTGCGTCTGAAACCCCTGGAGCTGGGATGGCGGCGCGGTGGCGGTCATGGAGCGGGTTCCATTGTGACGGTCACATGAAAGTGTCCGTGGCGACGCGGCATGCGTCAACCCACCATGTGGCGGCTGGATCGGGATCGCCCCGGCCGAAGCGCCGTGCTGGAGCGTCGTGTCCGCTCCCGCGGGCGTCGTGGCCGCCCCTGGGGCAGCGGCCGTTGCGCAGCGCTGCTCATTGAAATATTACGTGACGAAACAGCGCGTTTGGGGATATCGCGGCATACCGGGCCACAGACTCGGCGACACGACTGAGGAGCAGCCCCGATGCGTAGGATTTTCGTGGCAGCGCTGGTGGCGCTGGCGGCCTCCAGTGGCGCAGCCGATGCCGCCTATCTGGCGACAACGCCCAGCGCTGCAACATCACCCGGCTCGGTTACGGTTCGCCTGAACGGCCTCTTCGTGTGGTATGCGGGCGTCGCTGGCACCTCGGTCGACAATGTCGCGGGTGGCAAGCTGGCGCCGCAGTCGTTCCAGGGCTTCATCCGCTTGTATCCCGGCTTCGATGGCGTGCTGCAGAACGGGTTGAAATACGGCGCATCGCTGGAGCTGCGGCAGAACTTCGCCTCCCCGACCAATGCCAGCGTCGGCAGCAACACCGCGGCCAACACGCTGTATGTGCGGCGCGCCTATGGCTATATCGGTTCCGACACCTGGGGCACCGTGCGGTTCGGCCAGGGCGACGGTGCGGCCGGCCTTTTCTTCACCGGCGGGATGGAGGGCTTCGACCGCGGCGGCGGCTGGAACGGCGACCTGCCGGGCTATTTCCCCAGCGCGGCCTCGGTTACGTATCCGTTCGCCGACCAGAGCGCATTGTATGGCGCGGACCGGATCACCTACCTGTCCCCGTCGTTCTACGGCTTCGATTTCGGCTTCAGCTACGCCCCGAACAACGGGGCCTTGCAGAACAACGGCGGCGGCTGCGCCACCGGCGCCGGCGGCTGCGACCGGCAGACCTCGTCGGCGCTCGCTTCCGACCTGTCGCGCCTGACCAACTATTTCGAGGCGGCGCTGCGGTACCGCGCCACCTTCTCCGGGGTCGGCGTCGCGATCGCCGGGACATACGTGACCAGCGGCGTCGTGCAGAACGGCGCAGGGCTCGCCAACCCGAAGATGGACGGGCTGAATGTCGGCGATATCGGCATGACCGTCACCTATGCCGGCCTGACCATTGGCGGCACCTACCAGACCGGTCGCTTCAACGGCGCTTACGCCGCGGTGCCCGCGGCCAAGAAGGACGGCAATGTCTGGCTGGCCGGCGTCACCTACCAGATCGGGCCCTACACCGTCGGCGCCAACTACTACAACTATATCAGCGCCGGCTCCGCGTCGGTGACCGACGGACGGGTGGAGAACGGCATCGCCGCCGGCGCGATTTACACGCTGGCCCCCGGCGTGAACCTGTACGCGTCGTATGTGTACGGCGACCGCCGGCAGAACAACTTCAACTTCGTCACCGGCGCGCCGGGTGCGGCCTTCAACCGCACCCACGGGCAGGCGTTCGCCCTCGGCACCGCCCTCAACTGGTAGAGGGGATCGGCCGGTCGGGCCGGAAGCGGCGGAAGACGGCTTGCCGCGTTGCGGCGGCGGGTGGATGCTGGCGGCGACGTCCGTCTCGCTTCATCCTTTGCCCCGGTGCGCCAGACATGGCTGATCCCTTCGCCGTCGATTTCCGCGCAGCACCGTACTGGTGGGACGCCGCCGAGCCGGAGCAGCGGGACACCGCCCTGCCCGGCCGCGCCCAGGTGGCGGTGGTCGGCGGCGGCTATGCCGGGCTGTCGGCGGCGCTGACGTTGCAGCGGCTGGGCCACCAGGCCGTGGTGATCGACGCCGAGCGCATCGGCTGGGGCGCCAGCTCGCGCAATGGCGGCATGGTGTCCGGCGGCCTGAAAGTGGCATCGGGCGCGCTGGAGAAGACGCACGGGCCGGCGCAGGCGCGCGCGATCGCCGGCGCGGCGGCCGCGTCGTTCCCGTTCATCGAGGAGCTGATCGCCCGCGAGGGCATCGCCTGCGACTTCGTGCGCTGCGGGCGGTTCGTGCCTGCCTGGACCCCAAGGCATTACCGGGCGCTGGCCGCACGCGCCGATTTCATCGCCGAGGTGACGGGGTTGCCGACCCGCATGGTGCCGCGCAGCGCCCAGCGGCAGGAGCTGGGATCGGACCACTACCACGGCGGCATGGTCGCCGAGGCGACGGGGTCGCTGCATCCCGGCAAATACGCCCGCGGACTTGCCCAGGCGGCCGGGCGAGCCGGCGCCACGCTGGTGGACGGCACACGGGTGCAGGGCATCGACCGCCTGGCGTCCGGCTGGCGCATCCGCACGGAGCGCGGCGAGATGCAGGCCGATGCGGTGCTGGTCGCCACCAACGGCTATTCGCGCGGGCCGGGCGGGACCAGCGCCATGCCGTGGCTGGCGCGCCGGATGGTGCCGGTGGCCAGCTACATCATCGCCACCGAGCCGCTGGGCAAGGAGCGCGTGCGGGCGCTGTTCCCGACCCTGCGCATGATGAGCGACACCAAGCGGGTGCTGAACTATTTCCGCCCCAGCCCCGACGGCGAACGCGTGCTGTGGGGTGGGCGCGCCAGCTTCAGCAAGGCCGGCGCGGAGGAAGCCGCGCCGGTGCTGTTCGCCGCCATGGTCGAGGTGTTCCCAGAGCTGCGCGACGTCCGCATCACCCATGCCTGGACCGGCAACGTCGCCTTCACCTTCGATTTCCTGCCGCATATCGGCGTGCAGGACGGCATGCACTACGCCGCGGGCTGCCAGGGCTCGGGGGTGGCGATGGCGAGCTGGCTCGGCCACAACGTGGCGCTGAAGATTGCCGGCGCCGCCAATGCGCCGTTCGCACTGGACGGCCTGCCCTTCCCCACCCTGCCCGGCTACAACGGCGACCCGTGGTTCCTGCCGATGGTCGGCGGCTATTACCGGCTGCGTGACCGCATCGACCGCATCGCGGCGTAGCCAGGGAACGCAGGCGGGCGCCGGCGCCGCGTCATGCCGGCCGGCGCGCGCTGGCGACAGCGGCGGCGCCGATCGGGGACGGCCCCCGCGAGAGCATGTGGAAGCGCGCGAGCAGCAGCCCCGCGGCGCAGGTCAAGCCGGCGATCAGGCCCACCCACATGCCCGGCGTGCGCCAGTCCTGGGCGAAGGCCAGGAACCACCCCGTCGGCATGCCCACCGCCCAATAGGAGAATATCGTGATCAGCATGGGCAGCCGCGCGTCCTTGAGCCCGCGCAGCGCGCCGGCGGAGGCCACCTGAATCCCGTCCGACAACTGGAACAGCGCCGCCAGGAACAGCAGCCCGGCCGCCGTCTGCAGCACCGCGGGGTCGCCCGTGTACAGCCCGGCGATGGTCAGCGGCAGCACCAGCATCACCAGTGCCGCGACCGCCTGGCAGGCCACGGCGAGGCCAATGCCGATGAATCCGGCGCGGCGCACCCCCGCACGATCGCCCCGTCCCGCCGCGTTGCCGACGCGCACCGTGGTGGCCAGCGCGATGCCCAGCGGCACCATGAACGTGACGGAGGCGACACTGAGCGCCACCTGGTGGCTCGCCACCGCCGTCTCGCCGAATCGGGCCACGAACAGCGCGGCGCCGCTGAACAGGCCGACTTCCATCAGCACGCTGACCGCCATCGGTCCGCCGAGGCGCAGTAGCCCGGCAATCGCCGCCGGGTCGGGACCGCGCCGCCCACGCTCCCAGCCCAGGCGGCGATAGCGTGGATGCCGCCGCACATAGGCGGCAAAGCCCAGCAACTGCAGCCAGCACACCACGGACATGGCGATGCCGCTGCCGAAGGCGCCCAATCCTACCTGGTACATCAGCACGTAGCCGATCGGCGCCAGCAGGATCAGCCCGAGCAGGCTGAACAGCATCGACGGCCGCGGCAGCGACAATCCCTCGGAGAGTCCGCGCAGAGCCATGTAGAGGCTCACTGCGGGTGCGGCGAAGCTCACGGCGTGCAGGAAGGCGGTGACGTCGGGGATCAGCGCCGGGGCGATGCCCATGGCGGCCACCAGCTTCGGGCCGGCGAGATAGACGGCGGCCATGAACAGCAGGCCGGCGCCGAGCGCCAGCCACAGCGCCTGGCGAAACAGCGGCCCGATCTCGTCGCGCCGCCGCGCGCCGTCGAGCTGGGCGACGCTGGGCGACAGCGCCATCATCATGCCCACCGTGGTCATCAGCGCCAGGCTCCAGACATTGGTGCCGACGGCGACGGCCCCCAGCACATGCGCGCCGAGATGCCCGGCCAGCATGATGTCGACCACGTTCTGGCCGACCGCTGCGAGCTGGCTCGCGATCAGCGGGGCGGCGAGACGCAGGGTTGCCCGGACCTCGGCGGCGACGCCATCGCGGGTCGGGTGGGGGAACAACATTGGAACAGTGCCTGAACAGGATACGGGCGCCCGCAGCGGGCGCAGCCACGCACAAAGCCACACGCCGCCGGCCCGGGCAATGCCCGGCCGCGCGGCGGTGACATGTTCAGGACAGCTGGGGTGGGTTCAGTGGATCTCGCCGGACTTCTTCAAGGCCTCGCGCATCTTCGCGCTGGTGAAGCCCCCGGCCTTGGCCATGTCGAGAATCACCTTCTCGCGCCGGCTGACCAGGTCGATCGCCGCCGGCAGCTTCTTCACGCAATCGGCGGGGATGATGACGGCGCCGTGGAAATCGGCATGCACCACGTCATCATGGCCGCACAGCATGCCGAGGATGTTCACCTGGCACTTCATGTCGACCATGTGGACATGCGCGTGGCTGGGGCCGATGCAGCCGCCGATGATCTGGAAGCCCGGCGCGAGCATGTCGAGGTCGCGGAACGACCCGTTGGTGACGCAGCCGATGGCGCCCAGCGCCTTGTGCACGGTAGTCTGCACCTCGCCCCAGAACGCGCCGTAGCCGGGCCGGTCGTCGATGTCCTGGATCACCGCGATGGTCGGCAGGTCGTCGGCGGCGACGTAGTCGTACCAGTCCTCGCGCGGCGGGATCGGGCCGCGCGGCGGCTCCTTGGCGCGGATCAGGCCGGTGCGGGCGACGCCCACGATCGGCGGAAACTTGCGGTCGACGGCGAACATCTGCTGCACGGTGAAGCCGATCGCCCGGCGCTCGGGGACGACGACCTCCAGGCCGTTGCAGATCGTGGGCGTGTCCCACTGCTCGAGAACCTTGAGGTCGGCTTTGGTGAAGGGCCGCTTGGCCATGATGGTTTCCCCCGGAAATTCGCTGTGCCAGCATCGCCCGGCCGAGCGGTTTCGGCAATCGCATCACGACGAGGAAACTGCCATGCGCCAGCACATCGCCCGCCCGACCGTCAGTCCTCCGGCAATCGCGCGCGGCGGCAAGGCGTTATACGGCGCGCCGCTTGGCATCCTGATGCTGGACGCGACGTTCCCGCGCATTCCCGGCGACATGGGCAACGCGCTCACCTGGCCGTTCCCGGTGCTGTATCGCGTGGTGAAGGGGGCGAGCCCGGAGCGCGTGGTGCTGCAAGGTGCGGCCGGCCTGCTCGACGCCTTCCTGGAAGCGGCCGCCGAGCTGGTGGCGCAAGGGGCCGAGGCGATCACGACGAATTGCGGCTTCCTGTCCATCTTCCAGCGCGAGATCGCGGCGCATGTCGGCGTGCCCGTGGCCACCAGCGCGCTGCTGCAGTTCCCCTGGGTGCAGGCGACCCTGCCGCCGGGCAAGCGGGTCGGCATCGTCACCGTCAGCAAGTCCACGCTCACGCCCCGCCATCTGGAAGCGGCCGGCGTGCCGCTGGACACGCCGGTCGTCGGCACCGAAGGCGGGCGCGAATTCTTCCGCGTGCTGATCAAGGCCGAGAAGCAGGACATGGACGTGGGCCTGGCCGCACGGGACATCCTGGATGCCGGGCGCGAGCTGGTGGCGACGCACCCCGATATCGGCGCGATCCTGTTGGAGTGCACGAACATGCCGCCCTACGCGCATGCGCTGCGCGAGGTGCTGGGCCTGCCGGTCTACGACATCTACGCGCTGGTCACCTGGCTGCACGCCGGGTTGCGGCCGCGGGATTTCGGCCCGCCGGCCGACCGCACAACCTGCCTTGGCGCCGCCGGGTAAGGCGCCTTGCCTACTGCAGCAGGTTGGTCATCGGCGCCGCGTCGCGGTCCGGCGGCGCTACCGGCTCGGCGCCGAAGCGCAGGGTGATCGTCTTCAGGATCGAGCCGAAATCATAGCTGGTGTGGTCGATGAAGCCGCGCTTCACCGTGGGCCCGACGGCGATCAGCGGGACGCGCGTGCCCGGTCCCCATTTGTCGCGCCGCGGCGGCGCCACATGGTCCCACTGGCCGCCGTTCTCGTCATAGGTGACGATGATCAGCATGTCCTGGTACTGCGGACTTTTCTGCAGCCGCGCCACGATGTCGGCGAGATGGTTGTCGCCGTCGGTGATGTTGGCGTAGCCGGGGTGCAGGTTCAGCTCGCCGATCGGCTTGTAGAACACCACTTGCGGCAGCCTGCCGGCCTCGATATCCGCGAGCAGGTCGGCGCCGTCCTTCAGATGCACCTTCTGCGCCTCCGTACCCGGCGCGAGATTCTGGAAATACGCCAAAGGCTGATGGTGGAACTGGAACAGCTTCGACGGCTTGCCGGCGGCGGCATCGGCATAGCCCCCGGAATACCAGGCCCAGCTCACGCCTTTCGCGTCCAGCCGGTCGCCGATATGCGGCATGGTCTGCGGCGGCACCAGCAGCGCTGGATCGGTGTCGGACGGCGCATGCAGATAGACCGAGCGCGACGTGTTCACAGCGTAGCCGTCAGGCGTCACCTGCCCGTCTTTCAGGATGTTCCCCCAGGCATCCTCCTTCGCCACGATCTTCTCCGGCGCGTTGGGCCAGCGGTAGGCACAGCTGCACACGAGGAAAGTGTGGTTCAGGAACGAGCCGCCGAACGCGGAATGGAACATCGCGTCGCCGAGCGCGTATTCGCCAGCGAGTTTCCAATGCGCCGTGCGTGACGCGTCGAAATACCCCATCGTCAGGCCGCCGGCATCGGAGATCGCGGCGAAGCGGTCCATGCGCCCGCCATTGATCTGCATCTGTTCCTGGTACCAGCGATGCACGAGGTCGCCGGTGGCCATGTTCTCGGGCACGTAGGGCGAGATCAGGAACGGGCCGTTGGCGATGCGCTCGGGGAAGCGCGTGTCCACGCCCACCGGGCGCAGGTTCGTGTTCCTGACCGGCGGCAGGGCATCATACGGCTTGCCGGTCCTGTCGGTCTGCCGCGCCGCCGCGCCGGCGTTGAGCAGGCCGTTGGCGCCGGGGAACAATCCGAACAGGTTGTCGAAGCTGCGGTTCTCTTCGAAGATCACCACGATATGGCCGATCTTCGCCAGCGGCTCCGGCACCTGCGCCCGGGCCCGGCCCGCCAGCGCCAGGGCGCCGGCCAGCATGATTGCCGTGAATAGCCGCATGGGTGCCCCCTGTGTTCTGTGCGCGGACGTTGCGCAGAGCGGTACGACGCGGTCAATTCGCGACCTGGGACGAATCAGTGAAAGTCGCTGGCCGCTCGTTCTAGTTGAAGCGCGCGGGGTTGTACGGCGCAGGGTCGATCACCGGCGTCCTGCAGCCCACCAGGTCGGCCGCGAGCCGCCCGGACAACGCGCCCGCGGCAAGCCCGATATGGCCGTGCCCATAGCAATGCACCACGTCTGCGCAGCCGGACGCGGCGCCGATGCAGGGCAGGCTGTCGGGCGTGGACGGCCGGTGGCCCATCCATACCTTGACCCGCTCCGGCGGCAGGTTGCGCGGCAGGCCGGGATAGGTGCGCAGGGCGTAGTCGCGCAGGATCTCCGCCCGCTTCCAGTTCGGCACTGCGTCCAGTCCGGCGATCTCCACCTGTCCGGCCACGCGCAGGCCATGCACCGTCATGGTGTTGGCCATCATCCCGTCGCTGGGCATGATCGGGTAGCGCGGAAAGCTCTCGGGATTGGTGATCATCGCGTGGTAGCCGCGCTCGGTTTCCAGTTGCACGCGATCGCCGACCTGCCGCGCCAGGTCCCGCGACCAGGCACCGGCCGCGATCACCGCCTTGTCGCAGGCGATGGCGCCGGCGCTGCTGCGCACCGCGCGCAGACGGCCGCCGGCGATGTCGAAGCCCAGCGCCTTCGCCCGGATCAGATCGGCCCCCTGCGCCTGGGCGTGCCGGACCAGGGCGGCAACGTAGCCGCCGGGATCGGTGCAGTGGCCGCCTTCCTCGATGAACAGGCCGAAGGTGTAGCGCCGGTCCAGCGACGGCTCGCGCTGGCGCAGTTCGTCCTGGTTCAGCTCGATCCAGCGTATGCCGTTGTCGCGGCGTACCTGCCAGGACTCGGCCTGGGCCTCATAGTCGGCGCGCGTGGGGAAGATGTAGAGCAGGCCGGTCTTGTGGATCAGCTCGCCCACCCCGGCTTCCTCGGCGAGCTGCTTGTGCAGGTCCGGCGCGCGATGCACCAGCGGCTGCAGGGCCGTCGCCAGCTTGCGCACCTTCGCCATGCTGGAGCCGGCGCCCAGGAAGCGCAGCAGCCAGGGTGCCGCCTTCGGCAGGTACGACCAGCGCACCGCGAGCGGCCCCAGTGGGTCGGCCAGCCAGCGCGGCAGCTTCTTCCATAGCCCGGGTGCCGACACTGGCAACACCGAACTCGGGCTCAGCCAGCAGCCGTTGCCGTAGCTCGCCGCCTGCTCGCCGCCGGGATCGCCGGGCTCGACGATGGTGACGCGATGGCCGTCGCGCAGCAGCTCCACGGCGGTGGCGGCGCCGACGATCCCGGCCCCGATGACGACGACATGCATGCGTCCGTTCTTTCCTTGAAGCGGGGCTTCTCGCCGGCGCGGTCTCAGCGCACGATAGGCAATTCACGGGCGCGACACAGCCCGCTTTTCGGGGGGACCGCAATGATCTACGAGCTGCGCATCTATCGCACCAATCCCGGCAAGATGCCGGCGCTGCTGGCGCGCTTCCAGAACCACACGCTGAAGATCTGGGAGCGCCTGGGCATCCGCCAGGCCGGCTTCTGGACGACCGTCGTGGGCGAATCCTCCTCCGACCTCACCTACATGATCGCCTGGCAGTCGATGGCCGAGCGCGAGCAGAAATGGGGCGCGTTCATGACCGACCCGGAATGGCAGAAGGTGCGCGCGGAGAGCGAGAAGGACGGCGCGATCAACGCCAATGTGAGCAACCAGTTCCTGCTGCCCACTTCATTCTCCTCCGTCCAATAGAAACGGCCTGCCGCCGCACGGGGGAGCGCCATGAAGGTCTATCGCCTGCCGCAAGCCGCCGGCATCGACTCGCTCACCCTGTGCGAGGAGCCGACGCCCACGCCCGGGCCGTATCAGGTGCTGGTGCGGGTGCGCGCCACCAGCCTGAATTTTCGCGACCTGATGGTGGTGCGGGGCGCGTATGGCCGCGGTGGGCTGCGGACGAATCTGGTGCCGCTATCCGACGGCGCGGGCGAGGTGGAAGCCGTGGGCGACGGGGTCACGCGCGTGCAGCCCGGCGACCGCGTGGCCGGCATCTTCATGCAGCGCTGGATCGGCGGCGCCATCACACCGGAAGCTTCCGCCTCGGCCCTGGGCGGCGCCATCGACGGCATGATGGCGGACCATGTCGTGCTGAATCAGGACGGGCTGGTGCGCATCCCCGCCCATCTGAGCTTCGAGGAAGCGGCCACCCTGCCCTGCGCCGCCGTGACGGCCTGGCACGCCCTGGTGGAGCACGCCCGCATCACCGCCGGCGACACCGTGCTCATCCAGGGCACCGGCGGCGTATCGATCTTCGCGTTGCAGTTCGCGCTCGCCATGGGCGCCCGCGTCATCGCCACGTCGTCATCGGACGAGAAGCTCGCCCGTGCCCGCGCCATGGGCGCCAGCGAGGGCATCAACTACCGCGCCGTGCCGGAGTGGCAGGAAGCCGTGCTTGCCGCCACCGAAGGGCGCGGCGCAGACCATGTGGTGGAAGTCGGCGGCGCCGGCACCTTCGCGCGCTCGCTGCAGGCGGTGCGCCTCGGCGGCAAGGTCAGCCTCATCGGCGTGCTCACCGGGCAGGCGGAGATGAATCCCACGCCGATCATGCGCCGCTTGATCAACGTGCAGGGAATCTATGTGGGGTCACGCGAGATGTTCGAGGCGATGAACCGCGCCATCGCCCTGCACATGCTGCGTCCCGTCATCGACCGGGTGTTCGCTTTCGACGACGCGAAGGCCGCGTTCCGGCTGATGGAGTCAGCCGCGCATTTCGGGAAGATCGTCATCCGCCACGGCTGACACGCAAGCCGCGACCGCCTTCCCCGGCCGGATCAGCATCTTCCGACGATATCGATCGAAAGCCGCCGATCCAGCCGGGAAGCAAACTCAGCCGGCCGCTGCGGTCGCCCGCTTCGCCATCACGCCGATCAGATGTGCCCGATATTCGGCGCTGGCGTGGATGTCGCTGTTCAACCCGTCCGTCGGGGTGGTGATGCCGTTCAGCGCGTCGGCCGACCAGTTGGCCGCAAGTGCTGCTTCGTACGCCGCGTGGCGGAACACGCCGCCCTGCCCGGCGCCGGTGATCGCCACCCGCACGCCCTGCGGCCCCTTGGCCACGAACACGCCGACCATCGCGTAGCGTGACGCCGGGTTGTTGAACTTCATGTAGGCCGCCTTCGCGGGGATCGGGAAGGTCACGGACGTGATGACCTCGTTCGGCTCCAGGGCCGTGGCGAACATGCCCTGGAAGTAGTCGTCGGCAGCGATGGTGCGGCGATCGGTCTTAATGGTCGCACCCAGCGCCAGCACCGCCGCCGGATAGTCGGCCGACGGATCGTTGTTGGCCAGGCTACCGCCGATGGTGCCGCGATGGCGCACCTGCTCGTCGCCGATCAACGAGGCGAGATGGGCAAGCGCGGGAATGGCGCGCTTCACGTCGGCCGAGTTGGCCACCGTCGCATGCGTGGTCATGGCGCCAATGGTCACGGTCTCGCCCGTCAGGCTGATGCCGGACAGGCCGAGCCTGGACAGGTCCACCACCACCGACGGCTTGTTGAGCCGCTGCTTCAGCACGGGGATGAGGGTCTGGCCACCGGCCAGCGCCTTGGCATCCTCGGCGCCCAGGGCCTTCACCGCGTCCGCGAGGCTGGCGGGTTTCTGATAGGCGAAATCGTACATCTTGAGGTCCTCTCTGCCAGCTTTGGCTTACTCGGCCGCCATGCGCGGGCGGTTGGAATGGATGATCGCCCAGATCTTCTGCGGGCTGGCGGGCATGTCCACGTGGCGCACGCCGAGATCCTTCAGCGCATCCACCACCGCGTTCATCACCGCGGGCGGCGAGCCGATGGCGCCCACCTCGCCGCATCCCTTGGCGCCGAGCGGATTGTGCGTGCACAGCGTGCTCTCGGTGCCGACGGTGATGTTGGGAAGGTCGTCGGCGCGCGGCATGGTGTAGTCCATGAACGACCCGGACAGAAGCTGCCCGGCCTCGTCATAGACGGCACTCTCCAGCAGCGCCTGGCCGATGCCCTGGGCGACGCCGCCCTGCACCTGGCCCTCGACGATCATCGGGTTGATCACCCGGCCCACATCGTCCACCGCCACGAAGTTCACGACGCTGGTCACACCGGTGTCCTGGTCGATCTCGACCTCGCAGACATGGCAGCCGCCGGGGAAGGTGAAGTTCATGGGATCGTAGAACGCGGTTTCGTCCAGCCCCGGCTCCAGCGTCTCGATCGGATAGTTGTGCGGCACATAGGCGGTCAGCGCGATCTCGCCCAGCGTCTTCACCTTGTCCGTGCCGGCGACGCTGAACTTGCCGTCCTTGAACTCGATGTCGTCGGCCGAGGCTTCCATCAGATGGGCCGCGATCTTCTTGCCCTTGGCGATGATCTTGTCCATCGCCTTCACCATGGCGCTGCCGCCGACGGCGAGGCTGCGGCTGCCATAGGTGCCCATGCCGAAGGGGATCTTCGCGGTGTCGCCATGCACGACATCCACCTGGCTCAGCGGCACGCCGAGCTGGTCGCTGACAAGCTGCGCAAACGTCGTCTCGTGGCCCTGGCCGTGGCTGTGCGTGCCGGTGAACACCGAGACGCTGCCGGTGGGATGCACGCGGACATTCGCGACTTCGTAAAGGCCGGCGCGGGCGCCCAGCGACCCCACCACCTTGGACGGCGCGATGCCGCAGGCTTCCAAATAGGTGGAGATGCCGATGCCGCGCAGCTTGCCGTTCGCCTTGGCCGCTGCCCGGCGCGCCGGGAAGCCGGCCCAGTCGGCGGCCTTCAGCGCCGCGTCCAGCGTGGTGAAGTAGTCGCCGCTGTCATACTGCAGCGCCACCGGCGTCTGGTACGGGAAGGCGTCCACCGGGATGAAGTTCTTGCGGCGGATGTCGACACGGTCATGCCCGGTGTCGTGGCAGATCGTGTCCACCAGGCGCTCGATCAGGAAGGCCGCTTCCGGCCGGCCGGCGCCGCGATACGCGTCCACCGGCACGGTGTTGGTGAACATCGCCTTCACCTCGGCGTAGATCGCCGGCGTCTTGTACACGCCCGCCAGCAGCGTGGCGTACAGATAGGTCGGCACCGCCGGCGCGAATGTGGAGAGGTAGCCGCCCATGTTGCACAGCGTCTTCACCCGCAGCGCCAGGAAGTGGCCCTCGGCGTCCAGCGCCATCTCGGCGGTGGAGACATGGTCGCGGCCATGCGCGTCCGACATGAAGCTTTCGGTGCGCTCGGCGGTCCACTTCACCGGGCGCTTCAGCCGGCCGGCCGCCCAGGTGACGATCGCCTCCTCCGCATAGTGGTAGATCTTGCTGCCGAAGCCGCCGCCCACATCCGGCGCCACCACCCGCAGCTTGTGCTCTGGCAGGCCGAGCACGAAGGCGCCCATCAGCAGGCGGATCACGTGCGGGTTCTGGCTGGTCGTGTACAACGTGTAGTCATCGGTGGTCGGGTCGAAGTCGCCCACCGCCGCGCGCGGCTCCATCGCGTTGGGGATCAGGCGGTTGTTGGTGAGGTCGAGCGAAACCACCTTGGCCGCGCGCGCGAACGCCGCATCGACCGCAGCCTTGTCGCCGATATGCCAGTCGTAGCAGACATTGCCGGCGACATCGTCATGCACGCGCGGGGCGCCCGGCGCCGCCGCAGCAGTGACCGACGCGATCGAGGGCAGGTCCTCCAGCACGATGTCCAGCAGCTCGGCCGCGTCCTTGGCCTGTTGCTTCGTCTCGGCGATCACCACAGCAATCGGGTCGCCGACATGCCGCACCTTGCCCTCGGCGAGCACCGGGTGCTTCGGCTCGGCCATCGGGCTGCCGTCCTTGTTGTGGATCTGCCAGCCGCAAGGCAGCCCGCCGATGCCCGCGAGGTCCGCCCCGGTGAACACCGCCGCCACGCCCGGCGCTGCGGCCGCAGCCGTGGTGTCGATCGAAACGATCTTCGCATGCGGCCGGTCGCTGCGCCTGATATAGGCGTGCAGCTGGCCGGGCCGGTTGATGTCGTCGGTGTAGTGGCCGCGGCCGCTGATGAACCGAAGATCCTCCTTGCGGCGGACCGAAGCGCCGATGCCCTCGAAAGCTGCGGTCATATTGCCCCCCTATGTCGTTCGCGCTTCTGCCGGAAATCCGGTGGCGCGCCCTGGACGTTTCTTGCGCCGCCTACTCCGCGGCCGCCGGCACCTTGCCATGCATGATCGGCCATGCCGCAGCGATGGCCTTTACGATGTTGTGATAGCCGGTGCAGCGGCACAGATTGCCCTCCAGGCCGTGCCGGATCTGCGCTTCCGTCAGCCCCTCCGGATGGCTCTGCACCAGGTCGATCGCGCTCATCACCATGCCCGGCGTGCAGAAGCCGCACTGCAGCGCATGATGCTCGCGGAACATCTCCTGCATCGGGTGCAGCGTGCCGTCGGCCTTGGCCAGCCCCTCGATGGTGGTGACGCTGGCGCCATCGGCCTGCACCGCCAGCATCGTGCACGCCTTCACCGACGTGCCGTCCACGTGCACCACGCAGGCGCCGCACTGGCTGGTGTCGCAACCGACATGGGTGCCGGTCAGGCCGAGCTTCTCACGCAGCAGTTCGACCAGAAGCGTGCGTGCCTCAACCTCGACCGATGCACTCTTGCCGTTCACCGTCAGGGTCACTTGCGGCATCGTTTACTCCCCTCTGATCCTGTTCACACTTCGCAGTCCGTGAGGCCGTCCGCCGGGCCATCCAGTGGGTCGGAAACCGTCCGCACGCGCGCTGACGGAGTGTTGTCATCCACACCGGGTATGGTCAAGCGGAACGGCTTGACAATTATCGACTCGCTATGCGGCTTTGGGAATAACGGCGACATCGGGCACCTCGTCCAGATGGCACGCCGACATCTGTCCGCCGGCGACGCGCCGCAATTGCGGCTCCTCGCTGCGGCAGCGGTCGAACACGAACGGGCAGCGCGTGTGGAACCGGCAGCCCGAAGGCGGATTGATCGGGCTGGGCACGTCGCCGTGCAGGATGATGCGCTGGCGCTTGGCCGTGGGGTCCGGCACCGGCACCGCGGACAGCAGCGCCTTGGTGTAGGGATGGTGCGGCGTGGCAAACAGCGTGCGCCGGTCGGCCAGCTCCACGATCTTGCCCAGGTACATCACCGCCACCCGGTGCGTCAGGTGCTCGACGATGGCGAGGTCGTGGCTGATGAACAGCAGCGACAACCCCAGCTCGTCCTGCAGGTCGGACAGCAGGTTGACGATCTGCGCCTTCACCGACACGTCCAGCGCCGACACGGCCTCGTCGCAGATGATGATGTCCGACCCGGGCGCCAACGCACGGGCGATGCCGACACGCTGGCGCTGGCCGCCGGAGAATTCGTGCGGGAAGCGCTTCATGGCGTCGCGCGGCAGCTGCACCTTGTCCATCAGCTCCGCGACCCGGTCGTCGAGTTCCGAGCCATTGGCGGCCAGGCCGAAATTCACGATCGGCTCGGCGATGATGTCGCGCACCCGCTGGCGCGGGTTGAGGCTGCTGAACGGGTCCTGGAACACCACCTGGATACGCCGGCGCATCGGCCGCAACTGGCTTATGGGGATGTTGTCGATGCGTTCCCCGGCCAGGAACACTTCGCCGGCGGTCGGTTCGATCAGGCGCAGGATGGCCTTGCCGACAGTGGACTTGCCGCAGCCGCTTTCGCCCACCAGCGACAGGGTCTCGCCCTTGTCGATCGCGAACGTCACGCCGTCCACGGCATAGACATAGCCTTTCTTGCCGCCGAACAGGCCGGACTTCAGCGGGAAATGCTTCTTGAGCCCGTTCACTTCCAGCAGCGGGCGGGACGCGTTCATGGGGGCCTTCGGGTTCATGCCGCCACCGCGCGTTCGGCGTAGTGGCAGGCGACGTAATGGCCCGGTGTCTTGGCCTCCACGGCCGGCGCCACCTGGCGGCAAACGTCGGTGACAATCGGGCAGCGGCTGGCGAAGGCGCAGCCGACGATCCGCTGGCGCAGGCTGGGCACCTGCCCCTGGATCTCGGTCAGCTTGGTGCGCCCATGCCCCTGCAGCGACGAGCCGAGCTTCGGCACCGCGCCCAGCAGGCCGCGCGTATACGGGTGCTGCGGATTACCGAAGATCTGGACGGCGGTCGCTTCCTCGACCTTGCGGCCGGCGTACATCACCACCACCCGCTCGGCCATTTCCGCGACCACGCCGAGGTCGTGCGTGATCAGCATGATCGCCGCCCCCACGCGTGTCTTGAGGTCGCGCATGAGGTCGAGGATCTGCGCCTGGATGGTCACGTCCAGCGCCGTCGTCGGCTCGTCGGCGATCAGCAGCTTCGGGTTGCAGGCCAGCGCCATGGCGATCATCACGCGCTGGCGCATGCCGCCGGAGAGCTGGTGCGGATATTCCTTCACCCGCCGCTCGGGCGCGGGGATGCCCACCAGCCCCAGCATCTCGATGCCGCGCTTCTCCGCCTCCTGCGCCGTCAGGCCCTCATGCAGGCGCACGGTCTCGCCGATCTGCCGCCCCACGGTCAGCACCGGGTTCAGGCTGGTCATCGGTTCCTGGAAGATCATGCTGATGTCCTTGCCGCGGATCTTGCGCATCTCCACGTCCGGCAGGTCCAGCAGGTTGCGGCCGCGGAAATTGATCTTCCCGGCGATCTTGCCCGGCGGCTCCTGGATCAGCCGCAGGATCGACATCGAGGTGACGGACTTGCCGCAGCCGCTCTCGCCCACGATGGCGACGGTCTCGCCGGCATCGATCTTGAAGGACAGTCCCTCCACCGCCCGCACCACGCCGTCGAGCGTGGCGAAATGCGTCTGCAGGTTCTCGACTTCTAGCAGCGCCATCCCGGTCAGATCCTCTTGGCCAGACGCGGGTCAAGCGCGTCACGCAGGCCGTCGCCCAGCAGGTTCACGGCAAGCACGGTGATGGACAGGAAAATCGCAGGGAAGAACACGATATACGGCTTCACCTGCCACAAGGCGCGGCCCTCGGCCATGATGTTTCCCCAGCTCGGGATGATCGGCGGCGTTCCGGCACCAATGAAGGACAGTGTCGCCTCCGTAATCATCGCCGACGCGCAGATGAAGGTCGCCTGCACCGTGACGGGTGCCAGCGTGTTCGGCAGGATGTGCTTCAGAATGATGATCGGCGTGCGCGTGCCGGCGGCGACCGCCGCCTCGACATAGGGCTGCTCGCGCAACGACAGCACCACGCTGCGCACCAGGCGAGAGACAGGCGGCACCTGGGTGACCGCAATGGCGACGATCACGTTCTCGACGCTCGCGCGCGTGAGTGCCATCAGCGCGATGGCGAGCAGGATGCCGGGAATGGACTGCAGCCCGTCCATCACCCGCATGACGACGGTGTCGAGGATGCGGATGAAGCCTGCCAGCAGCCCGATCGTCAGCCCGACGACCGACGCCAGCAATGCGACCGAGAATCCCACGATCAACGATATGCGCGAGCCGTACAACACCCGCGAATACACGTCGCGCCCGAGCATGTCGGTGCCGAACCAGTATTGCGCCGATGGCGCGCGGGTGCGGCGTGCCGGCGCCAGCGCAGTGGGGTCGGTCGTGAACAGCAGCGGCGCCAGCAGCGCGATCGCGACGATGAGCGCCACCAGCAGCCCGCCCACGAAGATCGTGGGGTGCCGGTACATGAACATGCCGATGCGGCTGCGCTGCTTGCGCGGCGCCAGCACATCGGGCAGCGCCGGTGCCGCCGCGACGTCGCCGACGGACAGCCCCGAAGCCATGAGGGTGGAGGAGGTCAATAGCGGATCCTCGGGTCAAACAGGGTGTAGAGAAGGTCGACAGCCAGGTTCACCAGCACGTAGACGAAGCTGAACATCAGCACGACGCCCTGGATCACCGGATAGTCGCGGCGCAGGATCGCGTCGACGACGAGGCGCCCGACGCCGGGGATGGCGAACACGCTCTCGGTGACGACGGCGCCGCCGATCAGCCCGGCGAAGCCGATGCCGATGATCGTGACGATGGGCACGGCGGCGTTCTTCAGGGCATGCACGAACAGGATGGCGCGCTGGTCCACGCCCTTGGCCTTGGCGGTGCGCACATAGTCCTGGCTCAACACCTCCAGCATGGTCGCGCGGGTGATGCGCGCCAGCAGCGCGATGAAGGCGAGGCCGAGCGCCAGCGACGGGAGCGCGAGGTTCTGGAACCAGGGAAGGATGCCCACGCTGATCGGCGTGTAGCCCTGCACCGGGAACCAGTCGAGCTGCAGCGCGAAGGCGTAGGCGAGAATGTAGCCGACCACGAACACGGGCACGGAAAAGCCGAGCACCGCGACCACCATGACCACCCGGTCGATCCAGGCGCCCTGCTTCCACGCGGCAAGCACGCCCATCGGAATGGCGAAGCTGATCGAGAAGATCAGGGTCAGCGACATCAGCGACAGCGTCGGCTCGATGCGCTGGGAGATCATGTGGGTGACCGGCAGGTTGGTGAAGATCGACACACCGAGGTCGCCGTTCAGCACCTGCCACGCCCATTCGCCGAAGCGAATCAGGAACGGCCGGTCAAGGCCCAGCGAGATGCGGATGCGGTCCACGTCCGCCGGTGTCGCCTGGTCGCCGGCGATGATGGCCGCCGGGTCGCCTGGGGCAAGGTACAGCAGGCTGAACACGAACAATGCCACGATCGCCATGACAGGGATCGTGGCCAGGATGCGCCGGATGGCGTAGGCGAACATGCGCCAGGGTATTCCTTCTTCTCGCTCCGCCCGGCGGCCTTCCTGGGGCCGCCGGAGCGGAAAGTCTCAACAACAATAGAACCGGCTCAGGTTTTCTGCACGCCCCAGAACACCGGGAACGGCGCTTTCACCACGCCGGAAACGTTGGTCCGCCACGCCTGGTACATCAGGAAGAAGCCGGTCGGCCCGTAGGTGACATTGTCGAAGCTCGCCTTGTTGATCGCCGCCATCGCCTTCTTCTCCGCCGCGGCGTCGGGCGCGTCGTACCACGCGGCGATGCCGGCCTGAACTTCGTCCGATTTCGGCCAGCCGAACCAGGCCTTGTCGCCGCCGGCATCCAGCGCCGTGTAGGGCGCCGGATTGATGCAGTCCGCACCGGCGTGCCAGGTGTGGAAGATGTTCCACCCGCCCTGGCTCGGTGGGTCCTTCTTGGTGCGGCGGGCGCCCACCGTGCCCCAGTCGGTCGCGACGAAATCCACGTCGAAGCCGAGCTTCTTCAGCAGGTCGCCGGTGACTTCGCCCTCGGCCTTGGTGATGGCCACGTCCATGGCGACCACCAGCGTGACCTTCGCGCCCAGCAGCCCCGCCTCGCCGAGCAGCTTCTTCGCGGCTTCGACATCGCGCGGCCCCTTCAGGATGTCGCCGCCCTCCTCCGTATAGAACGCCGTGCCCGGCGTAAAGAAGCTCGGCAGCGGCTTCCACAAATCGGAATTGTCGCCCACCACGGCCTGCATGTAGTCCTGCTGGCTCAGCGCCATCATCACCGCGCGCCGTGCCCTTACATCATTGAATGGCGGCTGCAAATGGTTGAAGCGCAGCGAGCCGATATTGCCGAGCGGATCGGCGATGTCGACGGCCAGGTTGCGGTTGCGCTTCAGCAGCGGCACCAGGTCGGGCAGCGGCGTCTCCACCCAGTCGACCTCGCCGTTCTGCAGCGCCGCGGCGGCGGTGGCGGCATCGGACGGGATCTGCCATTCGATCCGGTCGAACAGCATCCGCTTGCCGCCGGACAGCCAGTCGCCGGCTTCGGGACGGACGGGATAATCGGCGAACTTCTCGAACACCGCCTTCGAGCCCGGCACCCATTCCGCCGTGTTGAACCGCATGGGGCCGGAGCCGGTATATTCCGTGATGAGCTTGAACGGATCGGTCCTGGCAATCCGTTCCGGCATGATCAGCGCCACCGGCGCGTTGCTCTTGCCAAGCGCGAACAGCATCTTCGGGAACGGCTTGTTCAGGCGGAAGCGGAATGTGCGGTCGTCCAGCGCCTCAAGCGCGTCCAGGCGCCCCTTGATCGCCTGGCCCATGGTGTCGCGCACCATCCAGCGCTGCAGGCTGGCGACCACGTCCCGGGTGGTGACGGTCTCGCCGTCATGGAACTTCAACCCGGGGCGCAGCTTGAACGTCCAGGTCCTGAAATCCTCCGACGCCTCGTGGCCTTCGCACATCTGCGGCTTGGGATCGAGCCGGGAATCGACGCCGTACAGCGTTTCCCACACCAGCATCGCCGCGTTGCGCACGACGTATTGCGTGCCGGCGACCGCATCCATGCTCGACAGATTGGCCTGCGGCACGAACCGCAGCGTGCGCATGCCTTGCGCCGCCGCAATCCGCGGTGCCGCCAGGCTGCCCGCCGCCACCACTCCGGTCGCGGCCGTCTTCAGAAGTTCCCGACGCTTCATTGGCGTGCGCATCCCCCATTGTTGTCCGGCCCGCCGGGCCCGGTTCATGGAACCGCACCCGTCTACCCTGGCCCAACCATGCGACACTGGCGATCGCCAACGCCGCCCGGCCGGGCCCGTCCCGTAGGGTCAGGCACGCACTGACCGGCCGCCGGCGCAAAGCGGCCCGCCGGTTCCCGATGCCCCCTGCGCGATCCCCGCCCGATCCGGACACGGGACCAGCCTCCCCCTGGCGCCGGCTGTTGCCGCCCCGGAGTTGGCGCCATAGGCCCCGGAGCTGTATCACGCTTATGTCACTTCTCGGCGGAACATCGCAACCCGCCTGTCGCGGCCGCCGGCGGTCACGTCCGGCGGAGGTTCCAGAACGTCGCGAAGCCGTTCAGCACGCCGTTGAGATCGGCGCGGTACGCGGTCGGCTGGATATACTGGCCCAGCGGCATGTAGGGCACGTCGATCATCGCCTGGCGCTGCATCTCCTGGCAGACCTTCTGCTGGGCGGCCAGGTCGGGCGCCGCGAACCAGGCATTGCGCAACGCCTCCAGCTTCGGGCTGACGCACCAGCCCGGCCAGGCGGACGGGGCATCGCCGTTGCCGCGCAGCGCGATATGCCCGGACGGGTTGAGGTGGTCCGTGCCGGCCCAGCCGGTGACGAAGGCGCTCCAGCCGCCCTGCTCCACCGGGTCCTTCTTGTTGCGGCGTTGCAACATGGAACCCCAGTCGGTGACGACGTAATCGACGTTCATGCCGACCCGCCGCATGGTGTCGGCCGCCACGTCGCCCAGCGCCTTCAGTGTCGGGTAGTCGCTGGGCACCATCAGCACGACCTTCTCGCCGGCATACCCGGCTTCCTTGAGCATCTGCCTGACCTTGGCATAGTCGCGCTTGCCCTGCATTGGCTCCAGCCCGACATCGCTGGCCATCGGCGTGTGCGGCGTGAAGCTGCCGAGCGGCGTGTAGTACATCTCCGGATCGTCGCCGACGATCGCCTGCATGAACTCCGCCTGGTCGAACGCCCACAGCAGCGCGCGGCGGATCGCCGGGTTGTTGAACGGCGGCTGCAGACAGTTGGTGCGCATCATCTCCACGCCGCCGGTGGGATCCTGAACGCCCACCTTGATCTTCGGGTTCTTGCGCATCAGCGGCATCAGGTCGTGCGTGAGGTATTCCCACCAGTCCTGCTCGCCGTTCTGCAGCGCCGCCGCAGCGGTCGCGGCATCGGGAATGGTGGTCCATTCCACCCGGTCGAAATGCACGATCTTCGGCCCGGCGGTCCAGTCCGGCGTGCCGCCTTCGCGCGGCTTGTACTTGTCGAACCGCTCATAGACGTTGCGCGAGCCCTGCACGCGCTCGGACATCACGTAGCGGAACGGGCCGCTGCCGACGATCTCGGTAATCTGCTTGAACGGATCGGTATTGGCCAGCCGCTCCGGCATCATCGCGCACATCGGGCTCGGCGACTTGCCCAGCGCCATCGGCAGCAGCGGGAACGGCTGCTTCAGGCGGAACTGGATGGTCTTGTCGTCGGGTGCCGACAGTTCATCGGTGGTCGCCATCAGCGTGTCGCCGAATGCGTCGCGCCTCGCCCAGCGCTTGATGCTGGCGACGCAATCGCGCGCCAGCACCCGCTCGCCGTCATGCCACAGCAACCCGTCGCGCAGCTTCAGCTTCCACAGCTTGCCGTCGTCCTCGACGGCATGGCCCTCGACCATCTGCGGCGACACCTTGAAGCTGCCGTCCTGGCCATACAGCGTGTCGAACACCAGGTAGCCGTGGTTGCGGGTCACATAGGCGGTGGTCCAGTGCGGATCGAGGAATGAGAGATCGATCTGGGGGATGAATTTCAGCGTGCTCTGCTTCTGCGCACGCACGACCGACGGCAGGGCCAGCGCCGCTGCCGATGTGGCAATGAAGGCACGGCGTTTCATCGGTCGTCTCCCTTATGCGTTCCGTACGTTTCCGAAAATCACCACTCCATCCGGCGGGACATGAGGCACGTCGATCCAGGTTCACCGGGGAGCGTAGCCGAACGGAACGGACGGATGCACGCCCGTTTCCACCCATACCGCCTTGGATTGTGCGTATTCGGCCAGCGCCTCGACGCCGGAGCTGCGCCCGTATCCCGACGCATGGAAGCCGCCGAACGGCACCGAGACATGGATGGTGCGATAGCCGTTGATCCAGAACGTCCCGGCCCGCACCGCGGCGGCGACGCGATGGGCGCGGCCGACATCGCGCGTCCACACCGCGCCGGCGAGGCCGTACCGCGTGGCATTGGCCAGCTGCACGGCGTCGTCCTCGTCGTCGAACGGCAGGACGCCGACGACCGGTCCGAAGATTTCCTCCTGCGCCGCGGCACTTCCGACCGGGAGCCGATCGAGGATCGTCGGCATCATCCAGTAGCCGCCCTGCGGCAGCCCCTCGGGCGTCGGCGCGCTGATGCGCCCGGCGCCGTCGGCCACGCCCTGCGCCACCAGGCGCTGGATATGCGCGAACTGCCGGGACGTGGCGACCGGCCCCAGCTCGGTCTCCGGCTGCAGCGGCAGGCCGGGGCGAATGCGCGCCGCCCCCGCCGCGACATCGGCCACGAAACGGTCGTAGACGCGCCGTTGCACCAGCAGCCGCGAGCCGGCCACGCAGCTCTGCCCGCAACCGGCGAAGATCGCGGCCTGGGCGCCGCGCACGGCGAGTTCCAGGTCGGCATCGGCGAACACGATGTTGGCCGACTTGCCGCCCAGCTCCAGCATGCAGGGCTTGATCCGTTCCGCGCAGGCGCGCGCGATCGCGGCGCCGGATGCCGGGCTGCCGACGAATGCCACCTTGCGCACATGCTCCTGCGCGATCAGGGCCGCGCCGGTCGTGGTCCCAAGCCCCACGACCGCCTGCAGCACGCCTTCCGGCATCCCGGCCTCGCTCGCCAGTTGCGCCAGCAGGATGCTGGTCAGCGGCGTGAACTCGCTGGGCTTCAGGATCACGGCATTGCCGGCGGCCAGCGCCGGGGCAACGTTCCAGCCGCCGGTGAACATTGGCGCGTTCCACGGCGTGATCGCCAGCACCACCCCGTACGGTTCCTGGCGCACATAGGTCAGATGGCCGGACGGCACCGGAATGACCCGCCCTTCCTGCTTGTCGCACCAGCCTGCGTAGTACTCGATCATGGCGGCGACCGCGCCTGCCTCCGCCTGCGCATCGCGCAGCGGCTTGCCGGCGTTGGCGGCCTCCAGTTCCGCCAACCGCCCGGCGGCACCCCGCACCGCCTGCGCCCAGCCCCACATGCGCCGGCCACGCTCGGCGGGGGGCAGCGCCAGCCAGGCGGCCTGGCCGGTCACCGCGCCCCGCGCGGCGGCCTCGGCCAGGCGTGGACCGGCATCGGCGTAGCGCGCCACCTCCTGCCCGGTCGCGGGGTCGATCAACGCCACCGGGTCGCCTTCGCCGGCGACGAGTGCGGCGCCGATCCAACTGCCGATGCCGGTCGGAAACGCGGCCGCGATCACCTCACCGGCCTGCTTCACATCAGCCATCGCCACCCTCCATCACCCAGGCGGGCACACGGTTGAAATCCGCATCCGCTCCGACCGCGCCGCTGCGGGCCAGCCAGGTCTCCGCGGCGCGCGCCAGCACCGGCACGGCGACCCCGCCATCGCGCGCGAGGTCCAGCGCGAGCCCGACATCCTTGCGCATCAGCCCGGCCGCAAAACCGCTGTCGAAGCTGCCGGACAGGATCCAGCGCGGCAGGTTCACCTCGGTCGCGGCGGACCGTCCGGAGGCCGCGTTGACCACGTCGAGCACCGCCTGCGCCGGCACCCCGGCCGCCTCGGCCATCCGCATCGCCTCGGCCGCAGCCACCAGATGCGTGGCGACCAGCATGTTGTTGGCAAGCTTCGCCACCTGCCCCGCCCCGGCGCCGCCGACATGCACGATACGCGCCGCCAGCCGCTCCAGCACCGGGCGTACCCGCGCCAGCACCGCCGCGTCGCCGCCGACCATCGCCGTGAGCTGGCCCGAAGCCGCCCCCGCGGGGCCGCCGGAGACCGGCGCATCCAGGAAGGCCCGCCCACTCGCCGCCACCCGGGCGGCGAAGGCCCGCGTCTCCGCCACCGCCAGCGTCGAGGTGTCGACCAGCACGGCATCGGTCGGCGCGACGGCGACGAAGGCCTCCACGGCGGCGGCCACGGCACGGCCATGCGGCAGGGACAGCACCACAACGTCGCTTCCCGCCATCGCGTCCGCCAGGGCGGCCGCCACACCCGCCCCGGCTTCGGCAGCGAGCGCCCGGCGCTTCGGCGCCAGGTCGAAGCCCACCGGCACCAGGCCCGACCGCACCAGCGTCGCCGCCATGCCCAGCCCCATATTGCCCAGGCCGATAATCGCTACCGCCACCACCGACACCCCGCCCTTTCTTGTTTCTGCGCGAACGATGGCAGCCGCGCCCGCCAGCGGCAAGCAAGGCGCGTGCCTCAGGGCGCGAACGGCCCAAACCGGCGCATGCGCGCCCGCGCCGGGCCTCACATGCCGATGATCAGTCGCAACTTCCCTTTCCCGGCGGCCGAGGGTATGAGCGGCGGAGCATGCAGGCGATCCTTTTGCGAGTCATGACGCCGTCCCGGGTGGCGCTGCTGCAGCAGTTCCTGCGCTTCGGAACCGTCGGCTTCATCGGATTCCTGGTCGATACCGCCGTGGTCTATGCCCTCAAGGGGTCGCTGGGCCTGTATGCGGCGGGCCTCGCCTCCTATCTCGTCGCGGCGACCACCACCTGGGGCCTGAACCGGCTGTGGACGTTCCGTGGCCGCGGCAGCGGGCCTGTGCACCGGCAATGGGCCTTGTTCCTCAGCGCCAACGCCATCGGCTTCGTGCTCAACCGCGGCACCTATTTCGCTTTGGTCACGTTCAGCCCGGTCTGCATCGAGCACCCCGTGCTGGCCATCCTTGCCGGCGTCGCCATGGGGATGTTCCTGAACTTCCACCTCTCCCGCACGGTGGTGTTCCGGTAGGCGCCGCCTATCCGCCGCTCCGCGACGAGCGGATCTCCAGCACGCTGATGAAGAAACAGCCGTAGATGAGCTGGAATCCCAGGAGAATCGCCGTCGCCGAGGGAATGATCAGCCGCATCGTCGCTTCCGGGTGCAGCGAGCCGTAGCCGACGCTGCCCCATGTGCCCAGGGCAACGGCCCCGAGCACCACGCCCAGCACCAGCAGCAGCCCGCCGGCGACCAGCCCACGCTCCAGGCTCAGCCGCCGGAGCCTCCGGTTGAAATTCTCGTCCTCCAGCAGCATGCCCTCGCGGGTCCCGTAGATCTTGGTGAACACCCAGAACAGCACCGACTGCAGGCCGACCACGGTGGCCACTGCCGCGTACAGCAGGGAGTGGATGTCGAGGGTGACGCCGCCGATCGCCCGGGCCTGCGGCAGCAGCCAGGCCATGCCCCCCAGCCCGCCGGCGAACAGGATGAAGCCGGGATACAGGAACAGCCAGCGCGGGCTGAACAGCAGCAGGAAGCGCAAATGCCGCCATCCGTCGCGCCAGCTGCGCAGATGCGGCGGGCGGCTGCGGCCATCCGGGTGCAGGATCGTCGCGACCTCGGCGATGCGCAGGCGCTGGATGGTTGCCTTCACGACCATCTCGCTGGCGAACTCCATTCCCGGCGCCTGCAGGTCCAGGCGCAGGATGGCGTCGCGGCTGAAGCCCCGCAGGCCGCAATGGAAGTCGCCGCAAGGGCTGCGGAAGAACAGGCGCCCGATCGCGGTCAGCACGGGGTTGCCGAGGTAGCGGTGCAGCTTCGGCATCGCTCCGGGCATGATGCCGCCCTTGAAGCGGTTGCCCATCACCAGCTCGGCGCCCTGACGCAACTCCTCAACGAAGGGCTCCAAGGCATTGAAATCGTAGCTGTCGTCGCTGTCGCCCATGATGACGTAGCGGCCCCGCGCCGCGCGGATGCCGCCGATCAGCGCGCTGCCGTAGCCGCGCGCCGCCACCGGCACGACCCGCGCGCCATGTGCCTCAGCGATCGCCTGCGATCCGTCGGTGCTGCCGTTGTCGGCGATGACCACCTCGCCGGCCACGCCGCTGCGCGCGAGATAGGCCTGCGCCTTCACGATGCAGCGCGCCAGCGTCTCCGCTTCGTTCAGGCAGGGCATCAGGATCGTCAGTTCCAGCGTTGCCGCCTCGTCGTGCATCGCCGGCGCCACATCCGGGCAGGACGGGAGCGTTTCAGTGCGCATGGGCATGCCCGGCCCGAACCGCGAAACCGCGGGGCCGCCCCATCGCCGCTTCAAACCTACGCGCCGTCATCCGGCCTGCCACGTCCCGGCCTCCGATTCGATATTGCCGGCGGCGAGCATACGACGGTTGCGGACGATCCCGGAAAATCTGGCGTGAGGCATCACACTACGCTAGCCTAACGATACCGTAATCGGATCGACGCCCACGCAATGTTTACGCCCCCGAGCCCCGCTCCGGCGCTGCGGCCTTCCCGACACGAGCCGGCGTTCCACATGGACCTGTCTGTCCCTCTCAGCCTCACCGATACGCCGCGCCGGCCCAGCCCCCGCATCGCGGTATTGATCCCTTGCTGGAACGAGGCGGTCACGATCGGCAAGGTCGTCGCGGATTTCCGCGCGGCACTGCCGTGCGCCACCGTCTACGTCTACGACAACAACTCCACGGACGGCACCATCGCGGCGGCGCGGGCGGCCGGTGCCGTCACGCGCCACGAGCGCCTGCAAGGCAAGGGCAACGTCATCCGCCGCGCCTTCGCCGATGTCGAGGCCGATATCTACGTCCTCGTCGACGGCGACGACACCTACGACGCTGCCGCAGCCCGCGACATGGTCCGGTTGCTGGCCGAACAGGGCCTGGACATGGTGACCGGACGGCGCCAGACCGACCTCGGCGACGCCTACCGGACCGGCCACCGCCTGGGCAACCGCGTATTGACCGGCCTGGTGCAGTTCGTCTTCGGCAACCGGGTCTCCGACATGCTCTCGGGATATCGCGTCTTCAGCCGCCGTTTCGTGAAATCCTTCCCGGCGCTGGCCGCGGGCTTTGAGACCGAGACGGAGTTCACCGTCCACGCGCTCGAGCTGCAGATGCCCGTGGGCGAAGTGGCCACGGCCTACGGGGTTCGCCCGGCCGGATCGGCCTCGAAGCTGCGCACCTACGCCGACGGGCTGCGCATCCTGCGCACCATCGCCATGCTGGTGAAGGATCAGCGGCCGCTGCAGTTCTTCGGCCTTTCCGGCGTCGTGCTGCTGCTGCTGGCCACCGGGTTGGGCCTGCCGATCGTGATGGAGTTCCTGCAGACCGGGCTGGTGCCCCGCCTGCCGACCGCGCTGCTGGCCACCGGCCTCGTGCTGCTGTCGTTCCTGTCCTTCTCGGTGGGCTTGATCCTTGAATCCGTGGCGCGCGGCCGCAAGGAGCTGAAGCGGATGTCCTACCTGGCGATCCCCGCATTCGCCGCCGACGGGCTCGAAGCCACTCCGGATTGACGCAGGCGCGCGTTCCGGTCCAACAGCGTCCATGTCCTTGCGCGTCCTGGCTGTTGTCCTGCCGCTGCTGCTCTGCGGGGCCGGCGCCCCACCCGACACGCCGGCGCCCGGCCCGGTGCGCGTCATCGGCAGCCAGGGCGCCGGCTGCATCGCCGGCGCCGTCCGCCTGCCGGACACGCAGCCGGGACTGCAGACCATCCGGCTTTCGCGCAGCGCGTTCTGGGGCCATCCCGACACCATCGCGGCGCTGCAGCTCCTCGGCCGCCGCGCCCAGGAGTCCGGCCTGCCGGACATCTATGCCGGCGACATCTCCGGCCCGCGCGGCGGCCCGCTGCGCGGCGGGCATTTCAGTCACCAGATGGGCATCGACGCCGATGTGTGGCTGGACATGATCCCGCCGCATCCGGTGCTGCCGCCCGCCGAGCGCGAGGCGCTCGAGCCGGCGAGCCTGGTGCGTCCAGACGGGCGTGCGGTCGACCCGGCGACCTGGCGGCCCACGCACATCACGCTGCTGCGCCTGGCCGCCGGCCTGCCGCATGTGGACCGCATCCTCGTCAACCCCGCGATCAAGAAGCAGCTCTGCCAGGAGAGCCTCGCTTCCCTTGGCGGCGACCGCGCCTGGCTGCGCCTGATCCGGCCGTGGTGGGGCCATGCCAGCCACATGCATATCCGCTTCCGCTGCCCGGACGATCAGCCCGCCTGCGTCCAGGCGCCGCCGCCGCCACCCGGCGACGGCTGCGACGCGACGCTGCAATGGTGGTTCGACCAGCTCGATCAGCCGCCGAAGCCCGCCCCGGCAAAGCCGGCCGCGCCTCCACCGCTGCCGGCTGCCTGCGCCACCATCCTGTCCGCTCCCGCGCCGTGAACGCGGCACAATGAGGCCGGATGCGCGCGCGGCCGCCGTTGCGATCGCGGGGCTGTGCACTTTCCTCAACCTCTACACGCCGCAGGCGATCCTGCCGGCGCTGGCGGACAGCTTCGCGGTCCCGCTGCCGCGCACCGGCCTGACCATCACCGCGCCGCTGCTGGCGGTGGCGCTGGTGGCGCCCTTCGTGGGGACCATCTCCGACCGGCTGGGGCGCAAGCGGCTGATCGTCGCGGCCTGCTTCGGCCTCGCCGTGCCCACGCTGCTGATCGCCGGCGCCGGCAGCCTGGACGCGATGGTGGCGCTGCGCTTCGTGCAGGGGCTGATGCTCCCGTTCATCTTCGCGGTGACGGTCGCCTATATCGGCGACGAATGCCCGGGAGGATCGGGGATCCGTGCCGCCGGCAGCTACGCCCAGGGCACGATCTTCGGCGGCTTCGCCGGCCGCTTCGTCGCTGGCGTCGCTGCCGATCTTGGCGGCTGGCGCATGGCCTTCGTGGTGATCGGCGCCGTCACCGTGCTCGCCGCCGTCGCGGTCGCCGCCCTGCTGCCTCGCGAGCGGAACTTCCACGCGGTCGGCGGCGGCGTCCGCGGCACGTTGCGGACCTATCGCGAACACCTCACCAACCCGCGCCTGCTGGCGACCTGCGGCGTGGGGTTCGGCATGCTGTTCTCGATGGTGGCAACCTTCACCTACGTGAACTTCTACCTCGCCGCCCCGCCGTTCGGGCTGGCGCCGGCGCAGCTCGGCCTGGTCTTCACCGTGTACCTGTTGGGCATGGTCACCACGTCGGCCGCAACCCGGCTGGCGGTGCGGATCGGCCGGCGCCGTACCATGGCCATTGTGGTGTCGCTCGCGTCCGCCGGCCTGCTGCTGACGCTGGCGCCGTCGCTGCCGCTGGTGATCGCCGGGCTTGCGGGGCTGGCCGGCGGGCTGTTCGTGGTGCAGGCGCTGTCCCTGGGGTTCATCGCCGCCTCGGTTCCGCGGGCGAAGTCGACGGCTGTCGGACTGTACGTCACCACCTATTACATCGGCGGCGCGCTGGGCGGGGTGGTGCCGGGGTTGCTGTGGCATCTGGCCGGATGGGCCGGCGTGGTGGGCCTGCTGGTGCCACTGCTGGCGGCGGTGCTGGGGCTGGCCTTGTCGTTCTGGCACACGGCGCCGGCCTGATGTCCCGGATCTGACGTCTGCCCCCTGATGGCGCCCTTCGGGGGCCGAACACGCGGCGTTCCTCGCCTGTGCTAAGGGTTTCTTCATCACCCCGACGCACCCTCGCTCCGTGAGCAAAACGCAACGGGTTCCGCCGCCCGGGTGTGCAGATGCCGAAAACCGGCATTCTACGCCCGGCGACCCGACGCTGCTGCGCGACCGCGCAGGGCTGGCGATCCTGCTGGCGGTGTGGCTGCAACTGCCGGCCATGACGACGCTACGCCATCTCGGCACAGCCGCATGGGTGGCGCCGGAACAGTCCACGCGATCAGGATTTCGAAGCTGATCCGGCGATCATTCCATCTCGCTGAGGAGCTTTTGAGCCCGCTCGGCAAGGGCACTCGCGTTCACGTGGAACTGCTTGTGAACCAGATCGGGGCTGGGATCCACGACCTTGCCTTCGAAAAGGCCCCACCGCAGCCCGCATGACGTGAAAAGGCACGCATGGGCATGGATCCAATGCGGCTCGGATTCGATGTCGATCAGCGTCGTGCCGGGGTGGCAGAACACGGCGTTGAACATGGCCGCACCCGACGGGCCGATGACGAACTGCGCCGATGAGAAGGCCTTGATCTGCTCTTCCGCAGTCAGATGCTGCGGCCGCACGATCTCGAAGCCCAGTGCCTCAAGCTTCGCTTCCACTTCCGCTTCATTCAGCATCACCCGTCCGGTCTTGCTGACGCCAAGCCGCGAGACGTAGATCCTCCGCGTACCCCGCTCGCTGCCGAACCGCTTGCGCAGGCCTGCGTAGAATGCCACCGACGCCTCGTCCAGGAATGCAGTCGGATTCCGCAGCGACGGCACGACAGCGTGATCCAGCTTGTAGACGATGCGCGTATCGTGCAGCAGCAGCCGGCTCTGCGGGATTCCGGCAAGGGACAGCAGCTGCCGATAGGTTGCAGCATTGGCGTAGACCATCACCTTCGCGTCCAGATCGGCTTCTTGCAACGCGGCGAGCTTTGGCAGAATGCGAAAAAGAAACGAGCCATAGTTGGCCGGCTCCGTGGAACAAAGAACGATCGTTGTCCCCTCGATATGGCGATCGGGCCGTCCTGTCCGCTCCAATCGAAATGCGCCTTGATCGCCCTCGATCCGAAGTCCGGTATCCTCATTCGGGAACTTGTCCAACTGCGCCATCTTCGCGAGATATCGATCGACGGCTGCCTGATCGACCGGGGCATCGTCATTGAAGAAATGGCCCTCCTCCGTCAGTATCGTTCTGTAACCGACGAGAGTGGCGTCACGGATGGATGCGATGAATGCCGGCGGATATCTCACCGGCATCGAGGCGACGCCACGCGGAAACAGCCCCGCACCGTCCGGGTCGTCGTGGAAAATCGGGGCCTGCCGTTGGTAGCTCCTGTTCACGCCCGGTGCTTCAACACAGATGCCATGCAGCACGCCGTTGATGACGGCCGGCCGGTCAATCCTCGGAAGGCTGAGCGGATGAAGGTAGGAAAACAGCTTGCCGTCAGTGGTCGCCGACACGTCAAATCCTCGACTTGGATGCTGAAGCGATACGGTCAGTCATAGAGGGCCGCGCCGCCGTTCGAGGCATTCGCGCCTTGCACGCTCAGGGAACATCACGTCCTGGTGTACCCCTCCACGGGCACCAAGAAGCATAACAGGGCACCCCCTGCAACCGCGCGGGCCATGCCCGTGTCCGGTCCTGGACCACTTCCGCCAGCCGCGTCATCAGGCGATCGGTTCATCCGAACCTCCGGCCGCGAAGACGATGATGAAACGCCAGCTTTCGCCGAGGGGCGCGACGGCATCGGCCAGGCAGCGCGTGGACCGGGCCTCACGTGCTTCACGGCCATAATCATGATCGGTCATAATCAACCCCCTGCCCGGTTGCGCCATCACGCGCCCGGCGGCACTTTAAGGGCAGCATTGCATACCCACCCACCGCTGCGGGCACTCGCCGCTGCACAGCCTCGACAGAGCAAGGAACGGCCCCATGAACGCACCCGTCGATCCCACGCGCCACGCGCCGGAGTTCCTGCAGCCCGGCCGCTTCGCCGTCGGCCAGCCGGTTTCGCGCAAGGAAGACCCGGTGCTGCTGCGCGGCGAGGGCCGGTATACCGACGACCTGAACCTGCCGGGCCAGGCCTATGCCGTCATGGTCCGCAGCCGCGTGGCGCATGGCGTGCTGCGTGGCCTCGACACCGCCGAGGCGAAGGCGATGCCCGGCGTGCTCGGCATCTATACCGTGGCCGACCTGAAGGCGGCCGGCATCAAGACGATGCCCGCCAATGTCAGCGGCCAGAACCACGATGGCCGCCCGGTGCCCAAGCCCGCGCAATGGGCGCTGGCCGAGGACAAGGTGCGCTATGTCGGCGACCCCATCGCCATGGTGGTGGCGGAGACCGCCAAGCAGGCGAAGGACGCGGCGGAAGCCGTGTTCGCCGATATCGACGCCCTGCCCGCCGTGACCGAGGCTGCCGCGGCGGCCAAGGGCGACGTGGTGCTGCACGCCGAGGCGCCCGACAACGTCGTGCTCGACTGGAAGTTCGGCGACGCGGCGCTGGTGGATGCCGCGTTTGCCCGGGCCGCGCATGTGACCAGGCTGCGCATCCGCAACAGCCGCGTCGTCGTTTGCGCCATGGAGCCGCGCTCGGCGATCGCCGAGTACGATGCCGACGGCCGCTACATCCTGCGCGTGGGCTGCCAGGGAACATTCGGGCTGCGCAACGCCGTGCGCGGCGTGATGGACGTGCCGCCCGAGAAGATGCGCGTGCTCACCGGCAATGTCGGCGGCTCGTTCGGCATGAAGGCGTCCTGCTACCCCGAGTATATCTGCGCCCTGCATGCCGCCCGCCAGCTCGGCCGCCCGGTGAAATGGACCGACGAGCGCAGCGAGAGCTTCCTCTCCGACAGCCATGGGCGCGACCACGACCACACCGCCGAGCTCGCGCTGGACAAGGACGGGCATTTCCTGGCCCTGCGCGTCACCGGCTATGGCAATGTCGGCGCCTATCTGTCCAACTCGACCACGCTGCCGCCGACGATGAACGTCGTGAAGAACATCATCGGCGTCTACCGCACCCCGGCGATCTCGGTCGCGGTGAAATGCATGTTCACCAACACCACCCCGGTCGGCGCCTATCGCGGCGCCGGGCGGCCGGAGGGCAACTACTACATGGAGCGGCTGGTCGATACGGCCGCGCGCGAAATGGGCATCGACACGGTGGAACTGCGCCGGCGCAACCACATCGCACCGGAGCTGATGCCGTACAAGGCGCCGTCCACCATGGAATACGACAGCGGCGATTTCCCGACCGTTCTCGACAAGGCGCTGGCCAGCGCCGACTGGGACGGCTACGCCGCCCGCCGTGCCGACAGCCGCCGGCGTGGCAAGCTGCGTGGCCGCGGCATCGGCCATTACCTGGAGGTCACGGCGCCGGCCAACAACGAGATGGGCGGCATCCGTTTCGAGGCCGACGGCACCGTCACCATCATCACCGGCACGCTGGATTACGGCCAGGGCCATGCCACGCCGTTCGCCCAGGTGCTGGTCGACAAGCTCGGGGTGCCGTTCGAGAAGATCAATCTGGTCCAGGGCGATTCCGACGAGTTGCTGGCCGGTGGTGGCACCGGCGGCTCACGCTCGATCATGAACAGCGGCGGCGCCATCATCGCCGCCGGCAACGACGTGATCGAAAAGGGGCGCAAGATCGCGGCCTATGTGCTGGAGGCCGCGGTGGCGGACATCGAGTTCGCGGCGCATGGCGGCAATGGCGGCCGCTTCAGCATCGCCGGCACCGACCGCGGCATCGGCATCATGGAGCTGGCGGCGAAGCTGCGCGAGGGCATGACCCTGCCCGACGACGTGCCGGCCACGCTCGATGCCGCCCTGGTGTTCCCCGGCGTGCCCAGCGCGTTCCCCAATGGCTGCCACATCGCCGAGGTGGAGGTGGACCCGGAGACCGGCGAGATCGACATGGTGAAATATCACATGGTCAATGACTTCGGCACGCTGGTGAACCCGATGCTGGTGGCGGGCCAGGCGCATGGCGGCGTCGTCCAGGGCATCGGCCAGGCGCTGACCGAGGCGGTGGCCTATGACGAGGACGGCCAGTTCCTGACTGGCAGCTACATGGACTACGCCCTGCCGCGGGCCGACCAGGCGCCGGATTTCGTGTTCGAGAGCCACCCGGTGCCGGCCCGCACCAACGAGCTGGGCGCCAAGGGCTGCGGCGAGGCCGGCTGCGCCGGCTCGCTGCCGGCGGTGATGAACGCCGTGGTCGATGCGCTGGCGGAGTTCGGCATCACCCATATCGACATGCCGGCGACGCCGCAGAAGGTGTGGCGGGCGATCCAGGCGGCGCGGGCGAAGGCCGCCTGACCCGAGCCGGCCGGGCGCGCCCACGCCCGGCCGCTCACGATCTTGGGTGTCTCCCGGCGCGATCGTTTGTGGTTACGATCGAAGTTCATTCGTGAGTTCGATCGAACCGCAAGGGATGAGCCGGACCATGCAGATCAACAGCCTGCTCAATTTCTTTATCGGGATGACGCTGACCTTCGGGTGCTTCAGCCTGATTGTCAGTTCGGTGGTGGAAGCCGTGTCGTCGGCGATGGCGTGGCGCGCGAACAACCTGGTCGATGGCATCCGCAAGATGCTGAATGACCGCAACCTTGGCGCCCTCGTCAACGACGTCCTCAATCACGCCGCGGTCAATCCCTTCTCGCCGGGCGCCGCTGCAGGCGGGGCGGCATCCGGCGCACCGGCCACGAAGCCTTCCTATGTCGAGCCGCTTCATTTCGCGGCGGCGTTGATCGACGCCGTGAAGGCCGAGGGGGTGCGCCAATCCCAGGCGGGTGCTCCGGACAAGGGCGCGGCACCGCAGCCCAGCCTGCGCGACGCGATCGCCCAACTTCCCGATGACCAGATCCGGACCTATCTGGCAAGTCTCTACGACGCGGCCGGAAACGACGAGAAGGCGTTCCAGGCTGCAGTGGCCAGCTGGTTCAATTCCTCGATGGACCGGCTGAGCGGCGTGTACAAGCGCAAGACCCAGATCTGGGGCTTCTGTATCGCCCTGGCGATGGCGGTGCTGCTGAACATCGACGCGGTTCATATCGCCAAGGCGCTCTGGGCGGACCCCAAGCTTGCCACGGCCATCGCGGCGCCTGCCCGCCCCGAGGACTACCAGGCCATGATGAAGTCGTGGTCGGCCAGCTTTCCGTTCGGATGGCCGCAGATATATGCCGAAGGCGTCGGCTGGTTGCTGCTGCCGCTCGGCTGGGCCATCACCGCATCGGCCGCCCTGTTCGGCGCTCCGTTCTGGTTCGACACGCTCCAGCGCTTCGTCCAGCTTCGCGGCACCGGTCCCGCCCCTGGCGAGTCCAAATCAATGGCGGCGCAGACCAGGGCATAGCGGCGGCGGTCTCACAGCTTCGCCTGGGCCTGCTCCGGCAACTCGGTCTCCCAGCCGCCGCCCAGCGCCTTGTACAGCTGCACGAGGTTGGTCGAGACGGCGGCGGTGCTGTCGGCCAGGTCCTGTTCCGCCGTCAGCTGGTTGCGCTGGGCGATCAGCACCTGCAGGAAGTCGGCCACCCCCTGCTCGTAGCGCATCCGCGCCAGCGCCAGCGCCCGGGTCGTCTGCGTCACCACCGCCTCCAGCCGCGCGCGGCGGCGCTGCTCGGTGCCGTAGGCGGTCAGCGCGTTGTCCACGTCATGCAGCGCGGCCAGCAGCGTGCGCTGGTAGGTCACCGCCGCTTCCTGTTGCTGCGCCTTGCGGAACTCCAGCGTGCGGGTCAGCCGCCCGCCCTCGAAGATCGGCAGCGTCACGCTCGGGCCGAAGGCATAGGTGTGCGCCTGCCAATCCGCGAGGTTGTGGAACTGCAGGCCCTGGATCGCGCCGCTGCCCGACAGCATGAAGCGCGGATAGAAGTCGGCCACCGCCACGCCCACGTCGGCGGTGGCGCTGTGCAGTTGCGCCTCGGCCTGGCGGATGTCCGGACGCCGGCGCGCGAGCTCGCTGGGCACACCCACCGGCACGCGCGGCGGCACGGCCGGAATGGCGCGCGGGGCGGCGAGTTGCACCTCCAGCGCGCGCGGCTGCTCGCCCAGCAGGAACGAGATGGCATTCACCAGTTGCGCCTGCTGCGCCTCCAGCGCCGGCAACAGGGCTGCCGTCGCCTCCACCTCGGCCGCGGCGTTGGCGACGTCGAGGTCCGTGGTGACGCCGCCGGCCGCCCGCTCCTGCGTCAGGCGCAGGCTCTGGCGCGCGGTCGCGAGATTCTGCCGGGTGATGTCGAGCTTGCGCTGGGTGCCGCGCAACTGGATGTAGGCGCGCGCGAGCTCGGCGCTGGCGGTCACCAGCGTGTCGCGGCGCGTCTCGGCGGAGGCGGTCACCTGGGCGCCTGCGGATTCCACACCGCGCGCGACGCGTCCCCAGAAATCCAGCTCCCAGCTGGCATCGAAGCCGTACTGGAACAGGTCGAACGGCTGGGTCAGCCGGCTGTTGGGCACCCCGCCCTGTCCGCTCTGGCCATTGGCGTTCGTGCCGGGTGTCGGCCCGGGATTGGACGATTGCAGCGCCAGCACGCCCTCGCGGCTCTGTTGCTGGCGGGTGTAGCTGGCATTGCCGTTGATCGAGGGAAAGCGCGCGGACTCCACCACCCCAAGCTGGGCACGGGCTTCCGCGAGCCGGATGGTGGCCAGGCGCATATCTAGGTTCGCGCCCGCGAGCCGTGTTTCCAGCGACGTCAGCAGCGGGTCGTCGAGCAGCTTCCACCATTGCGGGTCGACCGGTTCGGGCACGGCCTGGCTGAGCTTCGCCGCCGACGGCTCCGTGCCCCAGGACGCAGGAGACCACCAGGGCGCGGGGCGCTCGAAATCCGGCCCGACAGTGCAGCCGGTCACCAGCAGGCAAATGGCGATGCCCAGCAGGGCACGTTTACGGGGCACGCCGGACGCTCCTCGATCGCATGCCGCCAGCCTACGCGCCGGGCACTTCCGGTCAACGCAGGACGCGACTGCGCGCCTGCCCAGCGGACATGCGCCCGGCGCAGGGATTGCGCCGGCGCCGTGCGGCAGTCGGTCAGGCTTTCTTCACGCCCCAGAAGATCGGATACGGCGCCTTCACCACGTCCTGGATATTGCTGCGCATCGCGGTCGGATTGAACCATTGTCCGACCGGAATATACGGCACTTCCTCCCACACCGCGCGCTGGATGTCCTCGCAGACCTTGCGCTGCGCGGCGACGTCCGGGGCGTCGAACCAGGCATCGCGCAGCGCCTCGATGCGCGGGCTCTCGGGCCAGCCGAACCAGCCGTTCCTGCCGTTGCCGCGAATCGGGAAATGGCTGGCCGGGGTGGCGACGGACAGGCCCTCGTAGGTCGTGCAGAACGCGTTCCAGCCGCCCTTCTCCGCCGGCTCCTTGCTGGTGCGGCGCTGCACCAGGGTGCCCCAGTCCATGCTGACATAGTCGACGTTCAGCCCCACCCGCTGGAACAGGTCGCGCGTCACCTGTACCAGCGCCTGGATGGTGGGATAGTCGGACGGCGACATCAGCACGACCCTTTCGCCCGCATAGCCGCTCTCGCGCACCAGCTGCCTGGCCAGCTCCCCGTCGCGCGGCCCGGTCAGCACCTCCAGCCCGGCGTCATTGGCCATCGACAGGCCGGGGGTGAACACGCCCACGCCGGTGCGGACCAGGTCGGAATCGCCGCCCATCGCCGCCTGCATGAACTCGTCCTGGTCCACCGCCGGCAGCAGCGCGCGCAGCAGCTTGCGGTTGTCGAAGGGCGGGTGCAGGTGGTTGAAGGCGATCATCGCCACCACGCCGACCGTGTCGTTCAGCATCACCTGCACGCCGGGCGCCGCGCGCAGGGCCGGCAGCAGGTCCACCAGCGGGTTCTGCCACCAGTCGATCTCGCCGCGCTGCAGCGCCGCCGAAGCGGTGGCCGGATCGGGCATGACGATCCATTCCACGCGGTCGAAATTCGCGACCTTGCCGCCGCTGGTGAATTCGGGCGGGCGCTCGATGGGAACGTATTTGTCGAACCGGCCGTAGGCCGCCCGCGACCCGGCCACCCACTCGTCGCGCAGGAACCGGTACGGCCCGCTGCCGACATACTCGCTGATCTGGGTGAACGGGTCGGTGCGCGCGATGCGCTCGGGCATGATGAAGCAGGTGTCGGTGCCCAACGCGGTCAACATCAGCGGATAGGGCTTCTTCAGCCGGATCTCGAACCGGCGGTCGTCCAGCGCGCGGATCTCGTCGAGTTGCGACAGCATCTTCTGGCCGAGGCCGCGGCGCTTCGCCCAGCGCAGGATCGACGGCACGCAATCCCGCGCCAGCACCGGCTCGTTGTCATGGAAGGTCAGATCCCGGCGCAGGGTGAAGCGCCAGGTCAGCTTGTCGTCGGACAGCTCGTGTCCCTTGGCCATCTGCGGCGACGGCACGCCCTTGCGGTTCTGGCCATAGAGCTGGTCCCAGATCATGAACCCGTGGTTGCGGGCGATGGTGGTGGTCGTCCAGATCGGGTCGGGGTTCGCGAGATTGCCCTCCGGCGCGAAGCGCAGCACTCGCGCCGAGCCTTGCGCCAGCGCTGGCCGGGCCAGAGAGGAGCCAGCCGCACCCGCCAGAAACGTCCGTCGCCGCATCCGCAATTCCCCCCGCGCCGCCGCGAGCCTATCCGTGCCGCCGCCGCCTGCCAATTGCGCACCGGCCGGCTTGCGGCTGAAATGCGCCCGAGGGAGGCCACCGCATGTCCGACGACCTTATCCGGCTGACGGCCACCGAGGCCGTTGCCGGCCTGCGCAGCCGGCAGATCTCGCCGCTCGACCTGATCGATGCGGCGGCGCGCCGAATCGCCGCCGTGGAGCCGGCGGTGAACGCGCTGCCGACGCTGTGCCTGGACCGCGCACGCGACCACGCGAAGCGGCTGATGGCCGGCCAGTTGCGTGAAGCGGAAGACGAGGCCGGCTGGCTGGCCGGCCTGCCCGTGGTCATCAAGGATCTCGCCGACGTCGCCGGCGTGCGCACCACCTATGGCTCCCCCCTCTTCCGCGACCATGTCCCCGCCACGTCGCACCCGCTGGTCGAGCGCATCGAGCGCAAAGGCGGGGTGGTCATCGCGAAGTCCAACACCCCGGAGTTCGGCGCCGGCGGCAACACGTTCAACGAGGTCTTCGGCCGCACGCTGAACCCCTGGAACACGGCGCTGACCTGCGGCGGCTCCACCGGCGGCGGCGCGGTGGCGGTGGCGACCGGCGAAGCCTGGCTCGCGCATGGCTCGGACCATGGCGGGTCGCTGCGCGGGCCGGCCACGCTGTGCTCGGTGGTGGGCATGCGGCCGTCGCCGGGGCGGGTCACGCGCGGCACCTCGAACAACCTGTTCTCGCCGCTGTCGGTGCAGGGGCCGATGGCGCGCAACGTGCCGGACCTCGCGCTGTTCCTCGACACCATGGCCGGGTTGTGCCCGCTCGATCCGCTGACCTTCGACGCCCCGGCCCACCCGTTCAGCGCCGCGGTGGCCGAAGCCCGCCCGCCCCGGCGCGTCGCCTTCACCGCGAACTACGGCGGCGCACTGCCGGTCGATCGCGAGACCCGCGAGATCTGCGCCCGCGCGGTGCGGGCGTTCGAGCAGGCCGGCTGCAGCGTCGAGGAAGCCTGTCCCGAACTGGGCCCGGTCGAGGACATCTTCCTCGCCCTGCGCGCGCAACATTTCGTCGTCGACCGGGAGTTGCAGATCGCGGCCCATCGCGACCGCATCAAGCCCGACATCATCTGGAACACCGAGCACGGCCTGGCGCAGACCCCGAGCCGCCTGGCCTGGGCGGAGCGTGCGCGCGCCGCCTTGTATCGCCGCTTCGCCGCGTTCTTCGGCACATACGACATCCTGGTCACGCCCGGCGCGGCAACGCCCGCCTGGGACGTCGCATTGCGCGCACGCGACGAGATCGACGGCGTGAAGCTCACCAACTACATCGCCGGCAGCGCGCTCACCTCCGCGATCACGCTCACGAGTTGCCCGGCGGTGTCGGTGCCGTGCGGCTTCGACCGGCATGGCCGCCCGGTGGGGCTGCAGATCATCGCGCCCGCCCGCGGCGAGGCGCAGGCGCTGGCAGCCGCGCGCGTGTTCGAGCAGATCGCCGGCCTCGACCGGCTGCTGCCGATCGATCCGCGGGCCGGCACGGTGCCGGCATGAGGGAGGCCGTCGCGGCGCTGTACCGCGAACTCGGCGCTCGCGGCCTCAATGTCGGCAATGCCGGCAATGCCAGCGCCCGCCATGGCGCGGGAATGCTGATCACGCCGACAGGAATCCACGGCGACACCGTCACGCCCGAGGGCGTGGTGGAGATGACCCTGGAAGGCGACGTCGCCGGCCCCGGCCACCCGTCCTCGGAATGGCAGATGCACGCCGAGATCTACCGCGCCGATCCCGAGGCCATGGTGATCGTGCACACCCATTCGGACCATGCGACCGCGCTCGCCTGCCTGAACCTGCCGCTGCCCGCCTTCCACTATGCCGTCGCGGGGTTCGGCGGCGACGACGTGCGCATCGCCCCCTACGTCACCTTCGGCACGCCGGAACTGGCGCACGCCGCCGCCGCCGCCATCGCCGGGCGCACCGCGTGCCTGCTGGCCAATCACGGCATGATCTGCCATGGACGCGATGCCGCCGGCGCGCTGCTGACGGCCGTGCGGCTGGAGACGTTGGCGCGGCAATACCTGATCGCGCGCGCCGCCGGCACGCCGCGCCTGCTCACGCCCGCGGAAATGGCCGCCGCGCATGAGCGCTACCGCACCTACGGCCAACAGACGAGGGATGCATGAGCAAAGTGGACCAAATCCTGGCGCATATCGACGCCACGTTCGATGCGGCACAGCAGCGCTGGATCGACTGGCTGCGCATCCCCAGCATCAGCGCCCAGCCGGCGCATGCTGCCGATTGCCGCGCCGCCGCCGAATACGCCTGCAAGGAACTGGCGTCGCTGGGCTTCGACGCCAGCGTGCGCGACACCGCCGGGCATCCGGTGGTGGTGGCACACCACCCCGGCCCGGACGGCGCGGGCGGCGAGGTTCCGCACCTGCTCTATTACGGCCATTACGACGTGCAACCGGCCGATCCGCTGGAACTGTGGCACAGCCCGCCCTTCGAGCCGGTGCTGGTCGATGGCCCGCACGGCAAGCGCGTCTATGCGCGCGGCGCGGTGGACGACAAAGGCCAGGTGTCGATGTGGCTGAGCGCCTTCCGCGCCTGGCACGAGCAGACCGGCACCATGCCCTGCCGCATCACCGTGCTGATCGAGGGCGAGGAAGAAACCGGCAGCGTCAACTTCAAGCCCTTCGTCATCGCCAACCGCGCCGAGCTGCGCGCCGACATCGCCGTGATCTCCGACACCGGCATGTGGGACGTGAACACTCCGGCGCTCAGCACCAGCCTGCGCGGCATGGTCTACATGCAGGTGGACCTGAAGGCGGCCAACCGCGACCTGCACTCCGGCATGTACGGTGGCTCGGCGCTGAACCCGATCAACGCGCTGACGCATGCGCTGGGGCAGCTGAAGGACGCCGACGGGCGCGTCCAGGTGCCCGGCTACTACGACGGGGTGCGCGACATCTCGTCGCGCCAGGCCAACCAGTGGGCGGCGCTGGGGTTCGACGAAAGCCGCTTCCTCGGCGATATCGGCCTGTCGGTCCCGTCCGGCGAGAAGGGTCGTGGCGCGCTGGAGCGGCTGTGGGCCCGACCGACCGCGGATATCTGCGGCATCTGGGGCGGCTATAGCGGCCCGGGCACCAAGACGGTCATCGCCGCCGAGGCGGGAGCCAAGGTGTCGTTCCGCCTGGTGCCGGGCCAGGACCCGCAGAAGGTGGTCGAGGGCTTCAAGCAGTTCATGCAGGCGCGCGTGCCCGCCGATGCCAGGCTGGAGTTCACAGTGTTCGGGGCCGGTCCGGGCCTGGAGATCCCGACTGACTCGAAATTCGTCCAGGCTGCGGCCGCCGCCCTCGCCGAGGAATACGGCCGCCCCGCCGTCATGACCGGCTGCGGCGGCTCGATCCCGGTGGTCGAAACCATGCAGCGCGAGCTCGGGCTCGATGCCTTGCTGATGGGCTTCGGGCTCGACGACGACCAGGTGCACAGCCCGAACGAGAAGTTCGAGGTCATCTGCTTCCGCCACGGGCTGCGCAGCCATGCCCGGCTGCTGGGCAAGCTCGGGCGCGCATGACCCAGGAGCGGCTCCGCATCCAGGCGATGCGGAGCTCGCTCGTCGGGCCGTTCGACCTGTCGGTGGCCGCCGGCGAGTGCATCGCCATCTCCGGCGCCTCCGGCTCCGGCAAGAGCCTGTTCCTGCGCATGGTCGCGGACCTGGACCCCAACACCGGCGCGGTGTTCCTGGACGGGCGCGAGCGCGGCAGCTTCGCCGCCCCGGCATGGCGGCGGCAGGTGATCTATGTGCCGGCGGAATCCGGCTGGTGGAGCGAGGCGGTCGCCGACCATTTCAGCGACCTCGCCGCCGCCCGGGTCCTGGCGGCGCGGCTGGACCTGAAGCCGGAACTGCTGGACGGCCCGGTGCTGCGCCTGTCCACCGGCGAGAAACAGCGCCTTGCCCTGGTGCGCTCGCTGCTGCCGGCCTCGCCGGTGCTGCTGCTGGACGAGCCGACCGCGGCGCTGGACGAGACCAGCCAGGGCCATGCGGAGGCACTGCTGCGCGAGCGCCTGCAGGCCGGGACCGCGATCCTGATGGTGACGCATCGCAGCGACCAGGCCGCGCGGCTGAGCCGCCGGCGCTTCGTCATGGCGCAGGGAAGGCTGACCCCGGCATGATGCCGAGCATCGTCCTCACCGGGCAGGACCTGGCGATCGCGTCGGTACTGATCCTGCTCGACGGCGCGATCTCGGTTGCCTATCGCCTCGGCCTGCATCGCCAGCTCGCCATCGCCGCCGGGCGCATGGTGCTGCAGCTCCTGCTGATCGGCGCGATCCTCACCCGCGTGTTCGACGCCGCCTTCCCGCCACTGACGCTGCTGGTGATCCTGGCGATGGTGGCGCTCGCCGGGCGCGAGGTCGCGGTGCGGCCGGAACAGCGGCTGATCCGCATGGGCAACTACACCGTCGGCGCCGCGGCCGTCGCCTTCGCCACCGGGATCACCAGCATCCTGGCGCTGACCACCGCGCTGCGCCCGCAGCCATGGTACGACGCCCGCTACGCCATTCCGCTCGCCGGGATCGTGCTGGGCAACGTGCTCAACGCCGCCAGCCTGGCGCTCGACGCGCTGCTCGGCAGCGTGGTGCGCGAGAAGGCCGCCATCGAGGCGCAGCTTTGCCTGGGGGCGACCAACCGGCAGGCGATGGGGCGGCTGCTGCGCGCGGCGATGCGGCGCGGCCTGCTGCCGGTGGTCAATTCCATGTCCGCCTCGGGCGTCGTCACGTTGCCGGGCATCATGACCGGGCAGATCCTGGCCGGGCTCGACCCCATGGAAGCCGTGAAATACCAGATCCTGTTGATGTTCCTGTTGTCCGGCGGCGCCGGGCTGGCGGTCGTGGCGGTGGTGTTCCTGGCGGCGCGCCGGCTGACCGATGCCAGGCACCGGTTGCGGCTGGACCGGCTGGCCCGCGCGGGTCCACGCTGACGTCTGGTACCGAGGGGAACGCGGATGCAGCAATCGGCAACGGTCGCGTTGGACGATGACGTCACCCCGATCGCCTACACCAACCTGATCTGGGTCGGCGTGGCCCTGGCGGTGATGGTCGCGGTGATCCGCGCGGACATTCCCTGGGCGCTGAACTTCCTGCACGTGATATGCGGCATCCTCTGGACCGGCATCGACCTGTTCATGGGCTTCGTGCTGGGCCCGATCATGCGCCGCCTGCCGCTGCCGGCACGCCGCGCCGTGATCTGCCGGTTGATGCCGCGCATGCTGTTCCTGATGCCCACGCTGTCGATCATCACCGGTACCGCCGGCTACTACCACGCGCAGCAGATGGGCTTCCTGGATGTCGGCTATCCCGCGTTCTGGTGGGTGGTGGCGGCGCTGGTGATCGTAACGATCCTGACGGTGCAGGGCCTCGGCCTGCTGCTGCCGACCAACCTGCTGGTCTACCTGGAAATGCGCAAGGATCGGCCGGACGGGGCGCGGATCGGCCGGTTGATGCGGCGCTATGTGCGGGCGGTCGGGTTCCAGGGCGTGCTGCAGGTCACCATCATCGTGGTGATGGCGCGGTTCGCCACGGGCCTGTAAGCCCGCCGCCATGGTCAGGCCGGCGTGCGATGCTCGGCCAGGGCCGCCTCGATCTGCGCCGCCAGTTCGCTGGCACGGAACGGCTTGCGCACGATGCGCTGGCGGATGCTGGCGCCGGCCACCGCCTCGGGATCGGCGTAGCCGGAGAAGAACACGATCGGCATGGCCGGCCGCAGCTCGCGCACGCGCCGCGCCAGCTCGGGGCCGTTCATGCCGGGCATCGCCACGTCGGTCAGCAGGATGTCGATCTCGCTATCGTCCGCCAGCCGCTCCAGCGCCCCCTCGCCGCCTTCGGTCTGCAGCACCGTGTAGCCCATGGTCTGCAGGATCATCCCGGTGGTGCAGCGCACCGCCTCGTCGTCGTCCACCAGCAGGACCGTGGAGGCGCTGCCGACCGGGCCGGCCGCCGCCGCGCCCGCCGGCGGCTCGTCGGCCGCCGGCGCCGCACGCGGCAGGAAGACCCGCACCGACGTGCCCAGCCCGGGCGCGCTCTCGATCCGCACGCCGCCGCCGGACTGGCGTGCGAGGCCGAAGACCTGCGACAGGCCGAGCCCGGAGCCCCGTCCCGGCCCCTTGGTGGTGAAGAACGGCTCGAACGCCTTGGCCAGCACGTCCGGCGCCATGCCGGTGCCGGTGTCGCCGACGCGCACCATCACGTAGTCGCCGGCAGGAGGGTCCTCCGGCCGCTCGGGTGGTCCGAGATGCGTGTTCGCCGTCTCAACGGTCAGTGTGCCGCCGGTCGGCATCGCGTCGCGCGCATTGATCGCCAGATTGAGGATGACGAGCTCGATCTGCGTCGGATCGACCAGCGCCAGCCAGGGATCGTCGGCCAGAAGCGTCTCGATGCGGATATTGCCCCCGGCGGCGCTTTGCAGCAGGCCGGTCATCTCCTGAACCACATCGTTGAGCTTCATCGCGCGCGCAACCAGCGGCTGGCGGCGGGCGAAGGCAAGCAGCTGGTCGGTGAGCGTGGCGCCGCGCTCGGCCGCCTTGCGCATCCGCTCCAGCCGTTCTGCCGTCACCGACTCCTGCGCGCAGGATTGCTGCAGCAGGTCGATATTGCCGAGCACCACGGTCAGCAGGTTGTTGAAGTCGTGCGCCACGCCGCCGGTGAGCTGGCCCACCGCCTCGATCCGCTGGGCCTGGCGCAAAGCCGCCTCGGTGCGCTCGCGCTCCGCCATCTGCTCCAGCAGGCGCACATTGGCGGATTCCGCCGCGTCCCTGGCGGACCTGAACTCGCCCAGCAACGTCTCGACCTTGTGCGACTGCTGTGCCAGCAACAGCAGCAACGTGCCGATCACCACGCAGGCGACCACCGCGGACACGAGGAAGACATCGCTCTGCCGCCGCCACGGCGCCAGGATCTGGTCTGCCGACACCGAAACGCTCACGGCCAGCGGGAACAGCTTCAACGCCTGGATGGCGACCACGCGGCTGCTGCCGTCGATCGGGCTGTCCATCATCGCCGTGCCGGCGATGGCGTGCGCCAACACGTCCTTGAACGGCGGCAGGGCGGCATAGGTGCTGCCGACGATGTCGTCCCGGTGCGGATAGCTTGCCAGCACCGTGCCGTCGCGGTGGTGCAGAGTGATGGCACCGCTCTCGTTCAGCTCGACCGCCTTGTAGAACTCCTCGAAATACCGAAGGTTCAGGAAGGCCGCCACGACACCGGCGAACTCGCCCCGCGCGTTGGTGAGGCGCCGGGTGAGTAGCGCCGTCCAGTGCCCGTCCGCGGCGCGCAACGGTCCGCTGACCTGGGGGGCGTCCGTGGCGTGGGTCGCATGGTGGTGCAGCAGGGCCAGCCCCGCGGCCGGCAGCATCTCATTGCCCGCAGCGGCGGCGCGCGACGAATACAGGATCCGCCCGGAGGGATCGGCCACCGCGATCTCCGTCACCTCGCGGACACCGGCGATGCGGCGCTGCAGATCGTCGTTGATCGCGACCGGCGCGGCACCGCCAGCCTGGTCGGACTCGTGCAGCGCCTCGATCACGGTGCCCATGACGAGGTCGACCGTCTCCATCGCGCGTCCGGTGTGCTCGGCGAACACCATGTCGAGCCGCGCCAGCTGCCGCTTGGTGTCGTCCAGCACGCCGGAGCGCAGCTGGAGCAGCTGCTGCATCGTCACCGCGACGATCAGCAGCAGCACCACCGCCGCCAGAATCTGCAGGGACCGGCTGATGGCAGGCATCGGCGACGTGGGCCGGTCAGGTGCGGAGACGCTCATCAAGTATTCTGCCTGCCCGGCGCGATCGCGTTGCAATTGCCAATTCTATGCGCTGCGTCATGAACCATGCAATCAACGCAGGCTAGCACCCCGATCGCTTCGCGGGCCGGCTGGATGGAATTATCCCGCATTTTCACATAAATGTGATTATTCCTGCCCCGAATCAGAACCGCTGCTTGGCAGCGCCTCCGGTTCTGGGGAAGCTGGGCACGCATCGCGCAAAGGCGCGCGCCGGAGGAGGCCCTGCAGCGTATGACCCAGACTCTCGTCCTCGCCCTCGACCAGGGCACCACCTCCACGCGCGCCATGGCGTTCCGCGCGCCGCGCTTGGCCCCCGCCGCCATTGCCCGGCGCGACCTGCCCCAGCACTTCCCCGCCAACGGCTGGGTGGAGCATGCGCCTGAGGATCTGTTCGTGGACAGCGTGACGGTGCTGCGCGAGGCACTGGCGCAGGCCGGCGGCACCGCAAGGGACGTGGCCGGCATCGGCATCGCTAACCAGCGCGAGACCACGCTGGTCTGGCGCCGCGACACCGGCCAGCCGGTTCATAACGCCATCGTCTGGCAGGACCGCCGCACGGCCGCCGCCTGCGCCGGGCTGCGTGCGGCCGGGCACGAGCCGCTGGTCACCGGGCGCACCGGGCTGCTGATCGATCCGTATTTCTGCGCCACCAAGATCGCCTGGCTGCTCGACAACGTGCCCGGCGCCCGCGCCGACGCCGAAGCCGGCCGGCTAGCGTTCGGCACCGTGGACACCTGGCTGCTGTGGCGGCTGACCGGCGGGCGTGTCCACGCCACCGACGCCACCAATGCCAGCCGCACCATGCTGTTCGACATCGTCCGCGGCGTCTGGGACCCGGAACTGCTGGACCTGTTCCGCATCCCCGCGACGCTGCTGCCGGATGTGCGCGACAGCGCCGGCCCGTTCGGCATGGTTTCGGCAGACATCCTCGGCGCCGAGATTCCGGTGCTGGGCATCGCCGGCGACCAGCAGGCGGCCAGCGTCGGTCAGGCCTGTTTCCGGCCGGGCATGGTGAAATCCACTTATGGCACCGGCTGCTTCCTGCTGCTCAACACCGGCGAGGCGCCGGTGGCGTCGCGAACGCGCATGCTCACCACCATCGCCTGCCAGTTGCGCGGGGTGCGCACCTACGCCCTGGAAGGGGCGATCTTCGTCGCCGGCGCCGCGGTGCAATGGCTGCGCGACGGCCTGGGCGTGATCCGCGACGCCGCCGAGACCGGCGGCCTGGCTGCCGAGGCCGATCCCGGGCAGTCCGTCTACCTGGTGCCGGCCTTCACCGGGCTGGGTGCGCCGCACTGGGACGCCGAGGCCCGCGGCGCGCTGTTCGGCCTGACCCGCAACACCGGCCCGCAAGAGCTGGCCCGCGCGGCCCTGGAGAGCGTGGCCTACCAGACCCGCGACCTGATCGAGGCCATGCGCGCGGACTGGTCGGGCGCGGGAAACTCGGACGGCACGATCCTGCGCGTCGATGGCGGCATGGTCGCGAGCGACTGGACCATGCAGTTCCTGGCCGACATGCTCGGCGTCCCGGTGGACCGGCCGGTGGTGCTGGAGACGACGGCGCTGGGCGCCGCCTACCTCGCCGGCCTCGCCGCCGGCGTCTGCCCCGCCCCCGCGGAGTTCGCGACCAACTGGGCGCTGCAGCGCCGCTTCGAACCGCATATGGACGAGGCGAGCCGCAGCCGCCGCTATGCCGGCTGGAAGGACGCGGTCAGCCGGACCGTCACCCGCGGCTAGTGTCCTGAACCAGAAGTTCGCATAGGTGGCGAACTTCAGGGGCAGGACACTAGCCCTTTGTTTTCAGTGGCCTGCTGGCCCCTGCGTTCGCCGCAAGATGCGGCGGACGCAGGGGCAGGACACTAGGAGGACTTCCCCGCCACGACGTCGTCGAGACTGATATCCACCATCAACTCGTTGGCGAGATCCTCCAGGGCATCTCGCAGCAGCTCCCTCTCCATCTCGGCCGGCGCGCGCAGATGTGCTCGCGCCCGGAACATGCTCTCGCCCGAATGCGGAGCGCTGAAGACGTCGGTGTCGAGCTGCTCGATACTGACACCATGCGCGGCAATGACGCGCGAGACTTCGCGCACGATGCCCGGCCGGTCCTGGGCGACCAGCTCAAGGCTGAACAGGCGCCAGGGCGCGGCCGCCTGGTCGCGGCGGCTCGTTGCGACAGCGATGTGCAGGCCCTTCGCCTCCAGCGCCTGCAAGGCCGCGATCAGTGCGCCTGCCTGGGCCTCGGAGACGTCGAGATGGACGATGCCCGCGAACTGGCCGGCGAGATTGGCCATCCGGCTTTCCAGCCAGTTCGCCCCGAAACTGATGGCCGTCTCGGACAGCAGGTTGACGAGTCCGGGCTTGTCAGGACCAACCACGGTCAACACAAGAGAGGTGGTCATCCGCCGCGTCTCCTTTGTTGAGACGGCCCGATTGTACCAGCTGCCGGCCGTCGCCGCGACCATCGGCCAGCGGGGGGGCGGCAATCCTAGTGTCCTGCCCCCGAAGTTCGCCGCATCTTGCGGCGGGCGCAGGGGCCAGCAGGACACTAGCGCGCCGGATCACCCACCATCAGGATGCGGTTCTGCGCCGCCACGGTCGCCGAGACGGGCCACAGCACGAAACCGCGCGCCTGCACCGTGGGCAGGTACTGGGCCAGCACATCGATGGTGTTCTGGCGCGGATGGCCGATGGCAATCGCGTGGCCGTAGCGCCGGGCGACCGCTTCCACCTGGGCGATCTGCGCGCGAATGGAGGCGGGATCGGGGGAGTTGTCCAGGAACACGTCGCGCGGCACCGCGGGGATGCCGGCCGCCTGGGCGCGGTTCAGCGCCACGCTGTGCGGGATCGTCAGGCTGTCCACGAAGATCAGGCCGCGATCCTTCAGCTCGCCCATCACCAGGTCCATCAGCGGCACCGACAGCGAGGCCACGCTGCCCTCGTGCTGGTTCAGGCCGATCGCGCCGGGCACGCTGTCCAGCGCGGCACGCAGATAAGCGAGGTTGGTCTCCGGCGGCAGCCAGGTGCGCAGGGCGTTGGGGCCCGGGTTGGTCCGCCCCAGCGGCTCCATGGGCATGTGCAACATCGTCTCATGCCCGCGCGCGGCGCCGTTGGCCACCTGCTCCGACAATTTCTGGGCGTAGGGCATCCAGGACAGCGTCAGCGGCCCCGGCAGCGCCGCGGCGCGCTCCGATTGCGGCCGGTTCAGGCCCATGTCGTCGAACATGAAGGCGATGGTCGGCTTGCCGTCCGCCGATGGCGCCTGCACCGCGAAACGTTGCCACGCCGGCAGTGGCGGCCGCGGCACGGCCAGCACCGCCGGCTCAACCTCGGGCTGCGGCGTCACCTGCGCCCGGGCAGCGCCCGGCAGCCCCGCGCCCAGCAGCGGCAGGCCTGCGGCGAGGACAGGCAGAAGGCGTCGGAACCGGTCGCGGAGGGACATCGATAAGGCCTTGCCTGGAAGGGTCTTCGGTCGGTCGGTGATTGCACATGCGCATCGCCGATCCGGCCGGGAGCGTCAACGTGCCCTCCCCCGCGTGGCCCGCGTATCCCACTTGCGTACCGATCACGTCGACGCACCCGGCCGCCATTTGACCCCACGCGACCGGCCGCCCAAAATGGGCCATGATCCTCTTGATCGATAATTACGACAGCTTCACCTTCAACCTGGTTCACTTCCTGGGCGACCTCGGCGCACGCTGCGACGTGCGCCGCAACGATGCGCTGGATGTGGGCCAGGCGATGGCGATGGCGCCGGAGGCGATCGTGCTGTCGCCCGGCCCCTGCACGCCGAACGAGGCGGGCATCTGCCTCGACCTGATCGCGGCCGCCGCGGGGCGCATTCCCATCCTCGGTGTCTGCCTCGGCCATCAGGCGATCGGCCAGGCCTTCGGCGGCGAGATCGCGCGCGCGCCCGTCCCGGTCCACGGCAAGATCAGCCCGATCGAGCACGACGGCACCGATATCTTCGCGGACATCCCGAGCCCGTTCGAGGCGACGCGCTACCACAGCCTCGTGGTGCGCCGGGACACGCTGCCGGATGCGCTGATCGAGACCGCGCGCACCGCCGACGGGCTGGTCATGGGCCTGCGCCATCGCACCCTGCCGGTGTTCGGCGTGCAGTTCCACCCCGAGAGTATCGCCAGCCAGTTCGGCCACCGCCTTCTCGGCAATTTCCTCGCCATCGCGCGTGGTGCTAACACGCCTGCCAGAGCAGCCTGATCCGGGCCGCCTGATCCGGGGATCGACGTGTCGACCAACCTGAAACCCGTGCTTGCGCGCCTGGCGGCGGGCGAGACGCTGACCGACAACGAGGCCGAGGACGCTTTCGGCACCATCATGTCCGGCGAGGCGACGCCGGCGCAGATCGCCGGCCTGCTGATGGCCATGCGCGTGCGCGGCGAGACCGTGCCCGAGCTGACCGGCGCCGTGCGCGCCATGCGCCAGCGCATGTCCCGCGTCGAGGCGCCGCCCGATGCCATCGACGTCTGCGGCACCGGCGGCGACAATGCCGGCACGCTGAACGTCTCCACCGCCGTCACGTTCGTGCTGGCCGGCCTGGGCGTGCCCGTGGCCAAGCACGGCAACCGCGCGCTGAGCAGCCGCACCGGCGGCGCCGATGTGCTGACCGCCCTCGGCATCAACGTGGACGTGCCGCTGGACCGGCTGCCCGGCGTGCTGCGCGCGGCCAACTGCGCCTTCCTGTTCGCCCCGCGCCACCATGCCGCCCTGCGCCACGCCGCCGGCCCGCGCGTCGAGCTGGGCACGCGCACCATCTTCAACCTGCTGGGCCCGCTCGCCAATCCGGCCTCGGTCACGCGCCAGCTCACCGGCGTGTTCGATCCGATCTGGGCGCGCCCAATGGTCGAGACGCTGGCCAACCTCGGCAGCACCAGCGTGTGGCTGGTGCATGGCCAGGGCCTGGACGAGCTGACCGTGGCCGGCGAGAACAGCGTTGTGGCGCTGCAGGACGGCACCATCCGCGAGTTCACCGTGCTGCCCGAGGATGCCGGCGTGCCGCGCGCGCCCATTGCCGCGATCCGCGGTGGCGACGCCGCCACCAATGCCGCCGCGCTGGAGGCATTGCTGCGCGGCGCCACCGGCCCATATCGCGACACAGTCGTGTTCAACACCGCCGCCGCGCTGATCGTGGCCCACCGCGCCGGCGACCTGCGCGACGGCGCCGCCCAGGCGGCGCGTTCGCTCGATAGCGGCGCCGCGCTGGCCGCCCTGGACACCCTTCGTCGGGAGACTGCATGACATCTGATACCCAGTCCGGCGGCACCATGCCGGACGCGCTGGCGCGGATCTGCGCCGATACGCGCGCCGAAGTGGCTCGCCGAAAGGCCGCGACACCGCTGGAAACGCTGCGCAGCCGCGTCTCCTCCGCCGAGCCGCCGCGCGGCTTCGGGCGCGCGCTGATGGACGCGACCGCCTGCGGCCGGCTCGGCCTGATCGCGGAGATCAAGAAGGCCTCGCCCTCCGGCGGGCTGATCCGCCCGGAATTCGACCCGGCGGCGCTGGCGCGCGCCTACAAGCAGGGCGGCGCCACCTGCCTGTCCGTGCTGACCGACGCCCCGCATTTCCAGGGCGCGCCCGAGCATCTGAAGGCCGCCCGCGCCGCCGTCGATCTGCCGGTGCTGCGCAAGGATTTCATCCTCGACCCCTGGCAGGTGTTCGAGAGCCGGCTGATGGGTGCGGACTGCATCCTGCTGATCATGGCGGCCATCACCGACGCGCAGGCGGTGGAGCTGGAAGAGCTTGCCCGCGCGCTGGACATGGACGTGCTGGCCGAGGTGCACGATCAGCGCGAGCTGGACCGCGCGCTCGGCCTGCAGACCAAGCTGATCGGCATCAACAACCGCAACCTCAAGACGTTGAAGACCGATATCGCGACGACGCTGGAGCTGGCGCCGCAGGTGCCGCCCGACCGGGTGGTGATCGCCGAGAGCGGCCTGCGCGCGCACGCAGACCTGCAGCGTCTCGTCGACATCTGCGTGCATTGCTTCCTCGTCGGCGAGAGCCTGATGCGCCAGCAGGACGTGGCCGCCGCCACCCGGGTGCTGCTCGGCGCATGAGCGATCGCCTGACCCATTTCGATGCCGCCGGCAACGCCGTCATGGTCGATGTGGGCGGCAAGGCGGTCACCGCCCGCGAAGCGACCGCCAAGGCCCGCGTGGCCATGCGGCCGGAGACGTTGCGCATGATCCTCGATGGCACGGCGAAGAAGGGCGACGTGTTCGGCGTTGCCCGGCTGGCCGGCATCATGGCGGCGAAGCGCACCGCCGAGCTGATCCCGCTCTGTCATCCTTTGCCCCTCTCCGCCGTCACCGTGGACCTCCAGGCCGACGGCGCCGATGGCGTGGCCATCACCGCCACCGTGAAGACGACCGGACGCACGGGCGTGGAGATGGAGGCACTGACCGCCGCGAGCGTGACCGCGCTGACCGTCTATGACATGTGCAAGGCGGTCGATCGCGGCATGCGCATCGAGGCGCTGCGCGTGGTGGCGAAGTCGGGCGGCAAGTCCGGCGATTTCCGGCAGGAGTAACGTTGCATGATCAGCGTCGAGCAGGCCCGGGAGCGGATCCTGGCGGGGCTTCGCCCCACCGCCGCGGAAATCGTTCCGCTGGCGTCCGCCTGGGGACGGGTTTGCGCCGCCGCCATGGCCTCGCGCCTGACCCAGCCGCCGCGCGACGTGTCGGCCATGGACGGCTACGCGCTGCGCGCCGCCGACGGCACGCTGGGCGCAAGGCTGCGCGTGGCCGGCAGCGCGCCGGCCGGGCATCCCTGGGACGGCACGCTGGGCGCCGGCGAGGCGCTGCGCATCTTCACCGGCAGCATCATCCCCGACGGCGCCGATGCGATCCTGCTGCAGGAGGACGCCACGCGCGACGGCGATGGCGTCACCGTCAATGAGGCCGTCACGGCCGGCCGCCACATCCGCCGTGCCGGCCAGGACTTCGCCACCGGCGACGTGCTGGTGCCCGCCGGCAAGCGGCTGGGCGCCCGCGACATCGGCCTGATCGCCGCCGGCAACCACCCCTGGGTCGCCGTGCACCGCCAGCCGCGCGTGGCCATCCTGGCGACCGGCGACGAGATCGCGCTGCCCGGCGAGCCGATTCCGCCCGGCGGCATCGTCTCCTCCAATTCGCACGCGCTGGCCGCCCTGGTGCGCGCCGGCGGCGGCGATCCGGTGGTGCTGCCGGTGGCTCCCGACGACCGCGATGCCATCGCCGCCGCGGCCGATGCCGCCGCCGGGGCCGACATCCTCGTCACCACCGGCGGCGCCAGCGTGGGCGAGCACGACCTGGTGCAGGACGCGCTGGCGGCGCGCGGCATGACGCTCGATTTCTGGAAGATCGCGATGCGGCCTGGCAAGCCGCTGATGCATGGAACCCTCGGCGGCGTGCCGATGCTCGGCCTGCCCGGCAACCCTGTCTCCTCGCTGGTCACCGCCATCCTGTTCCTGCTGCCGGCGATCGCGCGCCTGTCCGGGCTGCCCGGCGCCCCGCCCGCCGTCACCCATGCCGGGCTCGGCGCCGCGCTCGCCGCCAACGACCACCGCGCCGACCACCTGCGCGCACGGCTTGAGCCCGGTGCGGACGGTGCCCTGGTGGCGACGGCTTTCGAGCGCCAGGACTCGGCCATGCTGCGCCTGCTGACGCTGGCGGACGCCCTGATCCTGCGCCCGCCGCACGCGCCTGCCGCGCCGGCCGGCGCGACGGTGCCCATTATCCGTTTGGATACGCTGGGCATTTAGGTGACGCAGCCGGTCTTCTGACGCTTGACGTGGTCACGAGAACCTATCTAGAACATCCTGGTAGTTGCCGGTTTGTTCCAGATTCGTGTCGCTCTGACGAAACTGGAGGCCGGCCCAACGGGAGAGCCTGCATGCTCACGCGCAAGCAGCACGAGCTGCTGACCTTCATCGACCGGCACCTCAAGACCACCGGCTTCTCCCCCAGTTTCGAGGAGATGAAGGAGGCGCTGAAGCTCAAGTCCAAGTCGGGCATCCATCGCCTGATCTCGGCGCTGGAGGAGCGCGGCTTCCTGCAGCGCCGCCACCACCGCGCCCGCGCGCTGGAAGTGGTGCGCCTGCCGGACGACCTTGCCGCGCGCGCCGCCGCCATTGCTGCGGCCCCGCTGGTGCAGCCGGACCAGGCGGCGCAGCAGAACGCCTTCGCCCCGAATGTGATCCGCGGCGACTTCGGCGGGCGCCTGCCCGGCGTGCGCGCGGCCAACGAGGCGGGAGCGGTGCAATTGCCGCTGTATGGCCGCATCGCCGCGGGCATGCCGATCGAGGCGCTGCGCGACAACGGCACGCATATCGAGGTGCCGATGGCGATGATCGGCGGCGGCGACCATTACGCCCTGGAAGTGGCCGGCGACTCGATGGTCGATGCCGGCATCTGGGACGGCGACACCGTGGTCATCCGCAAGGGCGAGACCGCCGAGAACGGCCAGATCGTCGTCGCCCTGGTCGACGATGCCGAGGTGACGCTGAAGCGGCTGCGCCGGCGCGGCAATTCCATCGCGCTGGAGCCCGCGAACACGCTCTACAAGACCCAGATCTTCCCGGCCGACAAGGTGAAGGTGCAGGGCCGGCTGGTGGCGTTGCTGCGCCGCTACTGACCGGGCCGGATTGGCGGATCGGCAAGCGGGCCATAGACTTCCCCGATCAGAGGGGACGCCAATAATGCCGAGACCGCAACGCCGCCTGCCGCAAGCCCGCGCCATGATCACCGCACCGCAGCCCGAGGCGGTGGAAGCCGGCGCGGCGGTGCTGCAGGCCGGCGGCAACGCCCTCGATGCGGTGCTCGCCTGCGCCCTGACCCAGGGCGTCGTGGATCCGCTGATGTGCGGCGTCGGCGGCCTCGGCAGCATGCAGGTGTTCGACCCCGCGAGCGGCGCGCATGTCGTGCTCGACGGCCTCTCCACCTGCCCCGCCGCCTGCCGCGCGGACATGTGGGCCGGCATCTTCGAGCGCGAATGCGCCGACGGCTACGGCTACGTGCTCAAGGGCGGCGTCAACGAGATTGGCCACCGCGCCGTCACCACGCCCGGCATCCTGCGCGTGTTCGAAGCCGCACATGCACGCTTCGGCCGCACGCCCTGGGCCGATCTGTTCACCCCTGCGATCGCCTTCGCCGAGGAAGGCTGGGCGATCCGCCCGCATGTCTACAGCATGTTCACGCTGAACGAGGCCGCGTACGGCCGGCTCAGCTTCGCCTCCAAGCTCGCCTTCACCCCGGATGGCGCGCGGCTGTACCTGCGCCCGGACGGCACGCCGAAGCGGCCAGGCGACCCGGTGCGCAATCCTGAGCTCGCGGCCACGCTGCGCGGCCTCGCGCGCGACGGCGCCGAGAGCTTCTACACCGGCGAGATCGCCCGGCGCATCGTTGCCGACATGCAGGCGCATGACGGGCTGCTGTCGATGGCGGACCTCGCGGGCTTCCGGCCGCGCCAGCACGCGCCGCTGGAGATCACCTATCGCGGCCGCCGCATCGCCGTGCCGCCGCCACCGGCCGGCGGCATCGTCATCGTGGAGATGCTGCGCATCCTCGAGCGCTTCGACCTGGTTTCGCTCGGCCACAACAGCCCCGAATACATCCGCACCGTGGCCGAGGCGATGAAGATCGCCGGCCGCGACAAGGAAGAGCATATCGGCGACCCCGATTTCGTGCCGCCGCCGCTGGACATGCTGTTGTCCGACACCCATGCCGATGCCTGCGCGGCGCGCATCGAACGCGGCGAGAAGACGCCGCTGCCGCGGGTCGGCAGCGACGCGAAGAACACCACCACGGTCTCCTGCGTCGATGCGCAGGGCATGGTGGTGTCGCTGACGCACACGCTCGGCGTGCCCTCCGGCGTGATTCCGCCGGGCACCGGCTTCATGCTGAACGGGGCGATGAACTGGTACGACCCCCGCCCCGGTCGTCCCGGCTCGATCGCGCCGGGCAAGCGCCGCTTCTCCTCGATGTCGCCGACGATCGTGCTGGAGGGCGACACGCCGGTGGCGACCGTCGGTTCGCCCGGCGGCGCCTGGATCGGGGTGGCGATCCTGCAGGTGCTGCTGAACGTGCTGGACTGGGGCATGACCATGCAGGAGGCGGTGATGGCGCCACGCTTCTCCGCCACCACCGACGCGATCGATATCTCCAACCGCATTCCCCGCGGCGTGCAGCGCGTCGTCGAGGGCATGGGCTACGACGTGAAGCGCTCGCCGATGAGTTTCCCGTTCGCCGCCCCGCACGGCATCGCCCTATGGGACGGCGTATTGGAAGGCGGCGCGGACCCGCAGCGCGACGGCTACGTGGCCGGTGTGCCCTGACCGGCAAGCACGGCAAAGCCGGGTTCGGTCCACTCACGTAACCGGAACTTGCCTTTCGTTCCGCTCTGCCCAAAGCTCGGCTCGTCAACCCGGGAGTGCGCGATGCGAAACCTTTTCGCCGCCGTAGCTGCCGTGTCGCTGACCAGCCTCGCCCTCGCCGCCTCGCCCTTCGATGGCCAATACCAGGGCAACATCCACCTGACGTCTGCCGCCAGAGCGCAGACACCGTGTCCGCACGATACGCCGTTCAATCCCAAGATTGTTGATAGCACCTTCATGTTTCACTGGAACCAGACCGAGGTGCCGACCAAGGTGGGGCCTGACGGAAGCTTCAACGCGACCAACGGGAATGTAAATCTCAAGGGGAAGGTTGTCGGTAATTCGCTGGACGGAACGCTGACCGGGCCGCTCTGCATCTACAACGTAACTGCCAAGAAACGCTGAGCATCATTCCGGCGGCAATTCCTCGCTCTTCGCCGGCGTCAGGCCGGGGGGCGTGCGGCCGCGCGTGGGCAAAGGCAGCACCCAGGGCCTGTTGCCGCGAAATTGGCGGTCGGACAGCACAAGGGCGCCGCCGGCATCAAGCCAGATGGCGTGTGCCCCCTCCCGCCAGACACTGAAGCGATCCACCAGCCGAACCGGCGCCGGGCAGCGCAGCGGGATCGGCTCGGCGGAGATCAGGACATCGGCGTCGCAGGCGCCCTCGCCGCGGATGATGCGCGCAGTGGCGCCGCGGCCCTGCACCAGGCAGCCCAGCTCGTTGCAGCCGATGTTGCCCGCATTTCCGGCCAGCGGCGTCGTGTCTGCCGCCGCCCAGTATTGCAGCCACGAGTCGAGCGTAAAACGCGAGGCGCCGGACGCCTTCTGCACGAACACGCCCGCCGGCGTGCGCACCCCGATCAGTCGCGCCTCGGCAGAAACCAGGATGTCCGGCGGTCGGTCGAGGGCGGGCGAGATCAGCCCCAGCACGATCGCAACCACACCCGCGAGCCGCAGCCGCGTGCGCCACAATCCGGTCCAGGCGATGCCCAGCGACAGCACCGCCAAGCCCCAGGCCGGGATATGCGGTGCCGCCACCACGGCAGCGGGCCAGGACGCGACGGCGCGGCCGATCCACAGCACCGCATCGACACCCCAGCCCATCGGCACCAGCGCCAGCGCCTCCAGGTGCAGCGGCATCAGCGCCAGCGCGATCATGCCCGCCGGCATCACCCACATTGCCGTCAGCGGCACCGCCAGCATGTTGGCGAACACGTAGTAGAGCTGGATATGGCCGAAATGATAGGCGCCATAGGGCGCGGAGAACGTGCCGGCCAGCGCGCTGGTCAGCGCCAGCGCCACGACATGCCCCAGCAGGCGCCGCCGCCACGCGCCGTCGCCGTACAGCCGCCTCAGCCATGGCCGCAGCAATTCGTAGCCCACGATCAGCGCCAGCACCGCGGAGAAGCTCATCTGGAAGCTGACGCCCATCACCTCGTTGGGCGCGATCAGGATCAGCGCCGCCATGGCCAGCGCCAGCCCGCGCAGCGACAGCGCCCGCCGCCCCATGATCACGCCCAGCGTCACCAGGCAGGCCATGGCGAAGCTGCGGATGATCGGCACATGCGCGCCGGTCAGCAGCATGTAGCTCCCTCCGGCGGCGATCGCAGACAGGGCGGCGATCTGCTTGGTGGGCCAGTGCAGTGCGGCATGCTCCCACACCGCCAGGGCCAGTCGCGTCGCGCCGAACGCCAGGCCCATGACGATGCCGATATGCAGGCCGGCGATCGCCAGCAGATGCGCGAGCCCGGAATCGCGGAACGCCGCCCGGTCGGCCTCGGGGATCGACGACGTGCCGCCGGTCAGCAGCGTGGCCGAGATGGCGCCTGTGGTGCCCGGCAGCACCGCGGCGATGCGCCCGGCGATCACTTCGCGCAGGCGCTGCAGCCCGCGCAGCGGCCCGCTGGGCGCGGCCCCGGCGACACGCTCGGCCGGGTTCAGCGCGTAGCCGAAGGCGCCGATCCCGGCATAGAAGGCGTCGCGCTGCAGGTCCCAGGCGCCGGGATAGGCGG
>NZ_JAPDNT010000019.1 GCF_025989185.1 Limobrevibacterium gyesilva | reverse complement strand
GACCGAGCAGGCAGCCCCCGAGCAGGCAGCCCCTGAGCGTGCGCGGCCCGAGCGTGCCCGGCCTGAACGCGCCCGGTCCGACCGCGGCCGTCGCGGCGAGCCGAAACCCGAACGGTCGCGCCCGGCGCCGGCCGAGGCGGCGCCCGAGCCGGTGGCCGCAGCGCGCCCCGATCGCGGCCCGCGTCGCGACGACCATCGGGGCGACGACCATCGGCGTGACGATCACGCGCGCGACGAGAACCGGCGCGACGATCGGCACGGCCGGCGCGACGATGACCTGGGGCGGCCCGTCGTCGGATTCGGCGACGATATTCCGGCCTTCATGCTGGTTGCCGCGCGCCCGAAGCGCCCGGCGCCGCATGAAGCGCATCATGATGCAGAGGAAACGGAGACCTGAGCATGAACGTCGTCACAGCCGTTGCGTCGCCCGACGCCACGAGCAACAAAGGCAAGCTGGGACCGTTCAAATGGGACGACGCGCTGCTGCTGGACCAGCAGCTGAGCGAGGACGAGCGGGCCATCCGTGATGCCGCCCACCAGTATTGCCAGGAGAAGCTGTTTCCGCGCGTGCTGATGGCCAACCGGCACGAGACGTTCGATCGCGAGATCATGAACGAGATGGGCGCGATGGGCTTCCTCGGCGCCACCCTGGAAGGCTATGGCTGCGCCGGCGTGAACTATGTCTCCTACGGCCTGATCGCGCGGGAAGTGGAGCGGGTGGACAGCGGCTATCGCAGCGCCTTCAGCGTGCAGTCCTCGCTGGTGATGTATCCGATCTACGCGCACGGCTCCGACGCGCAGAAGCAGAAATACCTGCCCAGGCTCGCCACCGGCGAATGGGTGGGCTGTTTCGGGCTGACCGAGCCGGATGCCGGCTCCGATCCCGCATCGATGCGCACGCGCGCCAAAAGCGTCGACGGCGGCTATGTGCTGAACGGCTCGAAGACCTGGATCACCAACTCGCCGCTGGCCGACGTGTTCGTGGTGTGGGCGAAGGACGACGCCGGGGACATCCGCGGCTTCATCCTCGAAAAGGGCATGAAGGGCCTGACGGCGCCGAAGATCGAAGGCAAGTTCAGCCTGCGCGCGAGCACCACCGGCATGGTCATGATGCAGGACGTGTTCGTGCCGGCCGAGAACATGCTGCCGAAGGTGAAGGGGCTGCGCGGCCCGTTCAGCTGCCTCAACAACGCGCGCTATGGCATCGCCTGGGGCGCGCTGGGTGCGGCCGAGTTCTGCTGGCACGCCGCGCGCGACTACACGCTGCAGCGCATGATGTTCGGCCGCCCGCTGGCCGCGACCCAGCTGATCCAGAAGAAGCTCGCGGACATGCAGACCGAGATCACGCTGGGCCTGCAATCCGTGCTGCGGCTGGGCCGCCTGCTCGACGAAGGCCAGGCGGCGCCGGAGATGATCAGCCTGTGCAAGCGCAATTCCTGCGGCAAGGCGCTGGCCATCGCCCGCGAGGCGCGTGACATGCACGGCGGCAACGGCATCTCCGACGAGTACCACATCATCCGCCACGTGATGAACCTGGAAGCGGTCAACACGTACGAGGGCACGCATGACGTGCATGCGCTGATCCTCGGCCGGGCGCAGACGGGCCTCGCGGCTTTCGGCGCCTGAAGCTTCCGCCCGCCTGCGAGGTCCGGATCGACCGCATCGGCGGCGATGGCGACGGTGTCGCCACGCTGCCGGATGGCGCGAAGCTGTACCTGCCTTTCACCCTGCCGGGCGAAGCCGTGCACGCCCAGCCGACCGCCAGGCGCGGCGAGGGCTGGGCCGGCACGGCGGACATCCTGGCGCCGAGCCTGGAGCGCGCCGCTCCCGCCTGCCCTCATTTCGTCGCCTGCGGCGGCTGTGCACTCCAACATTGGCAGGACGGGGCGTACAGCGCCTGGAAAGCCGGCCTGCTGGAGGCCGCACTGCGCCGCGCCGGCTATGCCGACATAGCCATGGCGGCCCCTGCCCGCACGCCGGCCCGCGCGCGCCGGCGCATGGATCTCGCCATTCGCCGCCACGGTTCAGTGCTGAGCGTCGGGCTGCACGCCGGCCGTTCGGCCGACGTGATCGACCTGCGCGATTGCGTGGTGCTGCATCCCCTGCTGTTCGCGCTGGTCGATCCGCTGCGGCAGGTTCTGCGCGGGCTGTCGGCCCTGCAGCGCGAAGGCTCGGCCGTCGCCAACCTGCTGGAGTCCGGCGCCGATCTTCTGCTGCGCACGGACGCGGACCTGACCGCCGCTGACCGCACGCGCCTGGCCGAGTTCGCGCGCACGCACGGCCTGCCCCGCATCAGCTGGGCACGGCGGAACGCGGCGCCGGAGACGGCGTGCCTGCTGCGGCCCGCGGTGGTGAATTTCTCCGGCACCCCGGTCTCGCCCCCGCCCGGGGCGTTCCTGCAGGCATCCCGCGAAGGCGAAGACGCGATTGTCGCGGCAACGCTGGCCGGACTGCCCGACAAGCTGGGTGCCAAGGCACGGATCGCCGAACTCTATGCCGGCTGCGGGACGCTCACCTTCGCCCTGGCCCAACGCGCCCGGGTAGCCGCGTTCGAGGGCGACGCACCGGCCGCCCGCGCCTTGCAGGCGGGGGTGAACGCCGCGGCGCTGGCCGGGCGCATCGACGTGCAGCACCGCGACCTTGCGCGCCAGCCGTTGCCCGCGAAAGAGCTGGCCGGCTTCGCTGCCGTCGTGCTGGACCCGCCCCATGCCGGCGCCGTCGGGCAGATTGGCCAGATCGCGGCATCGGGGGTGAAGCGGGTGATCTATGTCAGCTGCAACCCGGCCGCCCTGGCGCGCGACGCCACGCTGTTGCGGCAGGCCGGCTATCGGCTGCTATCCGTCGCGCCGGTCGACCAGTTCCTGTGGTCGGCGCGGCTGGAAAGCGTGACAGTCTTCGCGCGCTGACGATTTTCGGCGCCCCCGGCTCCGTTGACTGAAGCCGGGGGCGCTGCCTGGACCTTCGTAATCAGGCCTGGTCGGGCGCTTCAGGCGCGCCGGTCGCGCGGCGGCGCTCGGCCATGAACTGATCGAATTCCGCCTTGTCCTTCGCGCGGCGGAGACGTTCGAGGTATTCGACGAACTCTTTCTGCTCGTCCTCCAGGCGGCGCAAAGTTTCGGCGCGATACTCGTCGAAAGCCTGGTTGCCGCTGGGGCCGGGGCGGGCGCCGGGCTGCGCCGGGTTGGCCCATTGCCCCCATTTGCCCCACCCGCAACCCGCCTGGGATCGGTCCGCACCGGGCTGGCCGGGCGCATTGTACCATCGGCCCGGCCCGCAATTGTTGCCGCGTCCGATGCGGCCGCTGCCGATCAGGTAGGCGAGGATGGCGAGCCCGATCGGCCAGTGCCAGATGAACGCCAGGACCATGACGGCGATCCAGGCCGGCTTGGGAATGTCATTCAGATACGCTGAGAGAGGCACGGCGGACCTCCATGTGAATGTTAATCACATTTACATCGTCTCTTGGGGACCGAGGCATGTCAATGCAAATCGGTGTGGTTACGCGCCTCCCGAGGTCAGGCCGAGCGACTGCATATAGATCAGCAGACCGGCCTCCAGCAGGTCGTCCGGCGTCATCGGCAGTTTGCGGCGGGCGGCGTCGCTGCGGCCGACAAACAGCGAAGCGATGCCGTGCGACATGGCCCAGATATGCAGGGCGACCATCAGCGGCGGGGGCCGGGCGCCGGAGGCGCGGTGCGTGCTGCAGGCGGCTTCGGCCGCGCGGCGGAGCACGCCGAAGGCGCGTTCCGAGGCGCGCAGCAGCATGGCATCCTCCTCCACGGACAATCCGGGCTCAAACATGGCGGCGTAGGATGCGGGTTCGCGCCGGGCGAAGGCGAGATAAGCCTTGCCGCAGTTCTCGATGGCGGCGAGCGGATCGGGGCGGCCCTCGTCCCAGGCCTTTTCCAGCTCGTCGGCGAAGCGTTCAAAGCCCTGGCGCGCGATTTCGGCCATCAGCGCGTTGCGGTCCCGGAAATGGCGATACGGCGCGGCGGGGCTGACGCCGGCCGCACGGGCCACCTCGGCGAAGGCGAAGCCCGCGGGTCCGCGCTCCGCGATCAGGCGCAAAGCGGTCTCGATCAGCGCCTCGCGCAGATTGCCGTGATGATAGCTGTCGCGGGGCGTGTGTGGCGGGTCGGAGGAGAAGCGCATGTGATGGAGTGTTACATCATGCGCCGACAGAAGGAACGGGGGATTGCGCGCCGCCGCCTCAGCGGCGGCGTCAGGAGGGCTCCGTCCGCCCTGCGGCGAGGCGCGCTCTGCTGCCCGACCTGCCCGGGAGCAGCAGGACGCATGCGGCGGCGCTCAGCACCAGGGCGAAGCCGGCGATGTCCATGCCGGTTGGGCGTTCGCCCAGCAGCAGCGTGGCGCTGACCACGCCGACCACGGGGACCATGAGGATGCCGAGCGAGGCGGTGGCAACCGGCAGGCGGCTGACGATCTCGAACCACAGGAAATAGGCCAGCGCGCTGCCGATCAGCACGTTGTAGAGCAGCCCGCCGGCGGCGGCCGGGCGCAGCGGCCACAGATGCGGGGTGCCCTCGAACACCGCAACGCCGATCGCGGCCGCGGCGGCGCCGACCAGCAACTGCCAGGCGGCGATGGCCAGCGCATGGCCGGGGATCCGGGCCCATTTCACGTAGACGGTCCCCGCCGCCCAGCTGACCGCGGCGCCGAGGGCGAAATACATGCCGACCGGCACATGAGTGCCGATGAACGGCACGACCAGCACCAACAGGCCGGTGGCACCGAGCAGCAGGGCGGCGGTGCGCGTCGCGTCCAGCCGGTCACCGAGAGCGAAGCGGGCCATCAGCGTGGCCCAGAGCGGCATCGTGTAGGCGATGATGGCGACCCGCGACGTGGTGGTGCCGAGCTGGGCAAAGGCCGACATGAGGTTGAAGCCGGCCATGTTCAGCAACCCGGACAGTGCCAGATGCAGCCGCGGCCGCCCGGGCGGGATTGTCAGGCTGTGGCCGCGCAGGCAGGCGATGCCGATCAGGGCCAGCGCCCCGAGGCCGAGCCCGAGGGTGCGGAAGGTCCAGGGCGACAGGTCCAGCAGCGACAGCCGCGCCGCCGGCCAGTTCAGGCCCCAGACGATTCCGAGGAGAAGGACCAGCAAGCGCGCTTTGGCGGGCGAGCGGGAGCGAGGGGCGGCGGTTTGCATGCCGCCAGCATAGGAACAGGGGCGCCGGCTCATCAGCCCAACCCGGCGCCGCCCGATCGGTCCAATCCGGAAGTGGCCGCCGGCCTCAGATCACCCAGTCGTGCGGCAGCGTCTGGTCCATGGTCAGCGCCGGCAGGCAGGTGTTGCGCGGCCCCACCGGGCGGGCGGGCACGCCGACGACGGTCGTATAGGGAGCGACGGCATCCAGCACGATGCTGCCAGCCCCCACCTTGGCGCCCTCGCCGACCTCGATATTGCCCAGGATCTTGGCGCCGGCACCGATCAGCACGCCGCGGCGGATCTTCGGATGGCGGTCGCCGGTTTCCTTGCCGGTGCCGCCGAGCGTGACCTCCTGCAGCATCGAGACGTCGTCTTCCACCACCGCGGTCTCGCCTATCACCAGGCCGGTGCCGTGGTCGATCATGATGCCGCGGCCCAGGCGCGCAGCGGGGTGGATGTCGGCGGCGAAGACCTCGGAGATCCGGCTTTGCATGTGCCGCGCCAGATGCTGACGTCCATGCCGCCACAGCCAGTGGCTGATGCGATGGGCCTGCAGCGCATGGAACCCCTTGAAGTAGAGGAACGGCGTCAGCAGGTCGGGGCAGGCGGGATCGCGCTCGCGGATCGCCCTGAGGTCGGTCACGGTCGCGTCGATGATGTCCGGATCGTCCTCCAGCGCGTCGGTGATCACGCCGGCGAGCCCGGGTGCATCGATCGCATCGTCGGCGAGCTTGCGGGCCAGATTGCAGGCCAGCGCATCGGGGAAGCTCGAATGCCGCAACACCAGCGCGCGCACGGCGCTGGACATCAACCGGTCGCGGGCGACGGCCGCGTCGGCGTCGCGATGGATGGTGGCCCAGAGATCCACCCCGGCCTGGATGGAAAGGCTGCGCATGCTGCAGGCAAGGTCGGCCATCGGTTGCATCCTGCTCAGGACATGCCTGTCCCTCCGGCGGAGGGGCAGGCGTTCAGACGTGGAAGCTCTCGCCGCAGCCGCAGCGGCCCTTCTCGTTCGGATTGGTGAAGGTGAAGCCCGAAGACAGTGCCTTCACCTCGTAGTCCATGGTGGTGCCGATCAGGAACAGGCTGGCCTTGCGGTCCACCAGCACGGTCACGCCCTTGTCGCTCACCACCTCGTCGGTAGGCCCTGCGGCGTCCACCCAGCTCATGGCGTAGGCAAGGCCCGAGCAGCCCTTGGTGTTGACGGAGATCCGCAACAGCTTGCCGTCCTGGCCCTTGGCATAAAGCCCGCGCAGGCGGTCGGCCGCGACGTCGGTCAAGGCCATCAGCGGCGGCAGGGGGCGGCGGGGCTTGGCGGCGGTCACGGTGCTGGACATGCTCGTTACCTTGTTCTTCGTCAGAACATGTTCAATGCCAGGCGCGCATCTTCGCTCATGCGGCTGGGGTCCCAGGGCGGATCCCACACGACTTCGACGTCGCAGCCGGTCACCCCTGGCACGGCCATGATGGCGTCGCGCACCTGCTCCGGCAACTCCTGCGCGCTGGGGCAGGCTGGCGCGGTCAGCGTCATCTCCACCTTCACCTGGCCGTCGTCGTCGACCTCGATCATGTATACCAGCCCGAGCTCGTAGATGTTCACGGGGATCTCGGGGTCGTACACGGTCGCACAGGCCGCGATCACCGCGTCCTCGCTCGGCTTCGCCTCGGTGGCGCCGTCGGGCGTCCAGGTGCCGACCTGCGCTGCCTGCGGGGTGTTGCCAAGGCCGTCGTCCATATTGCCCTCACTCACTGGTCGCCCGCCCTCCGCCGTCCAGCGCCGCGATCAGCGCGTGCCAGGGAAGGGTCGCGCATTTCACCCGCGACGGATACTCATGCACGCTCGCCAGCAGCCGCAGCGGCTCCATCGCCGCCGCGCAGTCCGGGCACGCGCCGGTCTGGGCCATGGTGCGGAACGCCGCGAACAGCCGCTTCGTGTCTTCGGCCGTCTGGCCTGCCACCGCCTCGACCATCAGGTCCGCCGAGGCCTTGCTGATCTCGCAGCCGCGGGCGTCGAAGCCGGTATCGGAAATGGTGCCGTCGGGTCCGTATTTCACCCACACCTGCACACGGTCGCCGCACATGGGGTTGTCGCCCTTGGCGGTCGCGTCGAACTGGTCCAGCCGGCGCATATGGTGCGGTCGCCGCCCGCGGTCGATGATCGTTGCGTTGTAGAGGTCGCGGACGTCGTCGAACATCACATACCTGTCCTCACGCGAAGAACTCCCGCACCTTCACCAGCGTGTCCGCCAGCGTATCGATCTCGGCATGGGTGGTGTAGATGCCGAAGCTGGCGCGCGCGGTGCTTTCCAGGCCGAAGCGATGCATCAGCGGCTCGGCGCAATGATGGCCGGCGCGGACGGCGATGCCGTTGCGGTCGAGCAAGGTCGCCACGTCGTGCGCATGGGCGCGGTCCAGCGTGAACGAGACCACCCCGCCGCGGTCCTGCGCGCGGCCGATGATGGTCACACCGGGGATCGCCGACATCCGCGCCAGCGCGTGGTCGATCAACGACGCCTCATGCGCCGCGATGGCGTCGTAGCCGACGGATTCGACATATTCGATGGCGGCCCGCAGCCCGATGCCCTCAAGGATCGCAGGTGTTCCGGCCTCGAACTTGTGCGGCACCTCGGCCCAGGTGCTGCGCTCGTAGCTGACGGAGGAGATCATCTCGCCGCCGCCCATCCATGGCGGCATCGCCTCCAGCAATTCGCGCTTGCCATACAGCACGCCGATGCCGGTGGGGCCGTACAGCTTGTGGCCGGTGAAGGCGTAGAAATCGGCGTCCAGTGCCTGCACGTCCACGCGGCGATGCACCACCGCCTGCGAGCCGTCGAGCAGCACCTTCGCGCCATGCGCGTGCGCCAGCTTGATCAGCCGCTCCGCCGGCGTGTAGGTGCCGAGCACGTTGGACATGTGGGTGATCGCCACCAGACCCACGCGCCCGTCGGCCAGCAGCTTCTCGTAAGCCTCGATGTCCAGTTCGCCCGCATCGGTCACGGGGGCGACACGCAGCAGCGTGCCGTGCGAATCGCGCAGCATCTGCCAGGGCACGATGTTGGAGTGATGCTCCATGCCCGAAATCAGCACCGCCTGCCCGGGCTTGAGGATGCCGCGGCCATAGCTGTTGGCGACCAGGTTGATCGCCTCGGTGCTGTTGCGCACGAATACGATCTCGTGCCGATCGCCGGCATTCAGCAGGCGGGCGGCGGCGTCGCGGGCGGCCTCGTAGGCGTCGGTGGTCCGCTCGCTCATCCAATGCAGGCCGCGATGGACGTTCGCGTATTGCGTTTCCATGGCGCCGACCATGGCATCGATGACCGCGCGCGGCTTCTGCGCGGACGCGGCGCTGTCCAGGAACACCAGCGGCTTGCCCCGCACGGTCTGGGTCAGGATCGGGAAATCCGCGCGGATGCGCTGGATGTCCAGGGTCGGCGCCATGTCGTTCATACGGACTGCCTTTCCCACCACGCGGTGATGGCCGTTTCCATCGCGGCGCGGGCTTCCTCGTGGACGATGGGGTCGAGCGCCTCGGACAGGAAGGCACGCACCAGGATCGACCGCGCCTCGGCTTGCGCAACACCGCGGCTGCGCAGATAGAAAAGCTGGTCGGGATCGAGGTCGCCCACGGTGGCGCCGTGGCTGCATTTCACGTCGTCGGCGTAGATCTCCAGCTGCGGCTTGCTGTCGATCTCGGCGTCCGGCGACAGCAGCAGCGCCTGGTTCATCTGGTAGCCGTCGGTCTTCTGGGCGACGCGGGCGACTTCGATCTTGCCCTGGAACACGCCGCGGGCATGGCCGGTCAGCACGTTCTTCACGGTCTGGCGGCTGGCCGTGGCGGGGGCGTCGTGCGCGACCACGGTGGTGAAATCGGCATGCTGGTTGCCGCCGAGCAGCTGTGCCGCATTCAGATGCGCGGCGGCTTTCTCGCCGTGCAGATGCGCATGCACTTCCATGCGGGCCAGCCGGCCGCCGAGGGTCAGCGCGAAGCTGTCATAGGTGCCGCGCGCGCCGACATCAGCGTAGACCGTGGACAGGTGGAACGCATCCGGCGACTCGTTCTGAATCCGCAGATGCGTCAGCGTGGCGGCGGCATCGACGGTGATCGAGGTGACAGGGTTGTGCAGATAGGTCCCCGCGCCCATTGCGATCTCGATCAGCGTCATCGACGCGCCGGGCGAGAGATGCAGGGCGTGGCGAGGATGAAACGCCACGGGGTGACTATGCGAGCCACTGCCCAGGCTGATGAGCAGCAGCGTGCCGGCGTCGATTCCTTCAGCCACGTCGATGGTTGCGCCGTCCTCGGCCAGCATCGTGTTCAGCGTGACGAGCTTCTCGTCCAGGCGCGCCAGCGTGCCGAAGGCGGGCGTGCCGGTGCGGACCGTGACATGCGACGGCACGGCAGACAGGTCGGCGCGGAAGCGGCCATCGACGAACACCAGACGCGGCCCCTCGATCGCCGGCAGGCCGGCAAGCAGCGCAGCGCAGTCGGCCAGCGGCCCCAGCGGCTCGCGGAACCCGATCTCGGCCAGCGGGCGCAGGCTGGTATAACGCCAGGCTTCCTCGCGCGGGCCCGGCAGCCCGGTGCGGGCGAACGCGGCGGCGGCGGCTGTCCGCACGGCGGCGTCGCCGGGCAGCCGGTCCTTCAGGCCTTCATAACGCGCCAGGAAGTCCTGCGCGCGCACCTGCAGGGCCGAGGGCTGGGCGACGGCGTTCATGCCGCCTCCGCAATCATCGACGCATAGCCGCCCGCTTCCAGCGCGTGCGCAAGCTCGGGCCCGCCGGAGCGGATGATGCGGCCGTCGGCCAGCACGTGCACGCGATCGGGCACGATATGGTCCAGCAGGCGCTGGTAGTGGGTGATCACCACCGCCGTGAAATCCGGGCCGCGCAGCGCGTTCACGCCCTCGGCCACGATCTTCAGCGCGTCGATGTCCAGGCCGCTGTCGGTTTCGTCCAGGATGGCGAGCTTTGGGCGCAGGATGGCCATCTGCAGCACCTCGTTGCGCTTCTTCTCGCCGCCGGAGAAGCCCACGTTGACGTTGCGCTTCAGCATGTCGTCGGCCATCGACAGGCGCCTCAGCTCGGCGCGAGCCCGCTTCAGGAACTGCACGGCGTCAAGCTCCGGCTCGCCACGGGCGCGGCGGACAGCATTCAGCGCGGTGCGCATGAAATTCGCGTTGCCCACGCCCGGCAGCTCGACCGGATACTGGAAGGCCAGGAACAGGCCAGCCGCGGCGCGCTCCTCCGGCGCCAGGGCCAGCAGGTCCTGGCCGTCGTAGGTCGCGCTGCCGCCGGTGACCTCGTAGCCCTCGCGGCCCGACAGCACATAGGACAGCGTGGACTTGCCGGAACCGTTCGGTCCCATGATGGCATGCACTTCACCTTGCGGCACCACCAGGTCGATCCCCTTCAGGATCTCCTTGCCGTCAACGGTCGCGGTCAGGCCCTTGATTTCGAGCATTCCAATTATCCCTTAGCCAACCGAGCCTTCGAGGCTCACGGCGAGAAGCTTCTGGGCCTCCACGGCGAATTCCATGGGCAGCTCCTTCAGCACGTCCTTGCAGAAACCGTTCACGATCAGGCCCACGGCGTCTTCCTGCGACAGGCCGCGCTGGCGGCAATAGAACAGCTGGTCGTCGGCGATCTTCGACGTGGTCGCCTCGTGCTCCAGCTTCGCCGTGGGGTTGCGGCTTTCGATATACGGCACGGTGTGGGCGCCGCATTGGTCGCCGATCAGCAGGCTGTCGCACTGGGTGAAGTTCCGCGCCCCGTCTGCCCGCGGCAGGATGCGCACCAGGCCGCGATAGGTATTGTTCGAGTGGCCGGCGCTGATGCCCTTCGAGACGATGGTGCTGCGCGTGTTCTTGCCGATATGGATCATCTTGGTGCCGGTATCGGCTTGCTGGTGGTTGGCGGTCACGGCCACCGAGTAGAACTCGCCCACGCTGTCGTCGCCCTGCAGGATGCAGCTCGGGTATTTCCAGGTGATGGCGGAGCCGGTCTCGACCTGCGTCCAGCTGATCTTGCTGCGCGCGCCGCGGCAGGCGCCGCGCTTGGTGACGAAGTTGTAGATGCCGCCACGGCCTTCGGAATCGCCGGGGTACCAGTTCTGCACCGTGCTGTACTTGATCTGCGCATCCGCCATCGCCACCAGCTCGACCACCGCGGCGTGCAGCTGGTTCTCGTCGCGTTGCGGCGCGGTGCAGCCTTCGAGGTAGGAGGCGTAGGCGCCTTCCTCCGCGATGATCAGCGTGCGCTCGAACTGGCCGGTGTTGCGGGCGTTGATGCGGAAATAGGTGGACAGCTCCATCGGGCAGCGCACGCCCTTCGGGATGAACACGAAGCTGCCATCGGTGAACACGGCGGAGTTCAGCGCGGCGAAGAAATTGTCGCCCACCGGCACCACGCTGCCGAGGTATTTGCGCACCAGCTCGGGATGCTTCTGCACCGCCTCGCTGATCGGGCAGAAGATCACGCCGGCCTCGGCCAGCGTCTCCCTGAAGGTGGTCGCCACCGACACGCTGTCGAACACGGCGTCCACGGCCACCTGCGGCCGGGCGCCGCCCTCTTCCTCCACGCCCGCCAGGATGGCGCGTTCCTTCAGCGGAATGCCCAGCTTCTCATAGGTGCGCAGCAGCTCGGGATCGACCTCGTCGAGGCTTTTCGGGCCGGGCTTCTGCTTCGGCGCCGCGTAGTAGTGCACGTCCTGGTAGTCGATCGGCGGGTGATGGACCATCGCCCATTCCGGCTCTTCCATCTGCTGCCAGAGCGCGAACGCCTTCAGGCGCCACTCCAGCAGCCAGCCCGGCTCGTTCTTGCGCGCGGAGATCAGGCGGATGGTATCCTCGGACAGCCCCTTCGGGGCGATATCCATCTCGATATCGGTGGAGAATCCCCATTTGTAGCCAGATTCCGTAACGGACTGGACGGCATCAAGGGTTTCGGCAACGGCAGCCATGATGGATCCCCTACTCGGCGAGCGGCGCGGACATGTGGGTGTTGAAACGGAAGACGAGCGGCACGGAGGCGTCTCGCATGTCGGCCAAGGTGATGGAAGACAAGGCGCCCTGGATGGCGTCGTTGACCAGGTCCCAGCGGCCCTTCACGGCACACAGGCTCTGCACCTCGCAGCCACCCTGGTTGCCGTCGACGCAGGCGGTCAGCGCGATCGGGCCGTCGATGGCGGCGATCACGTCGGCGATGGCAATGGCATCCAGCGGCCGCAGCAGCCGGTAGCCGCCGCGCGCCCCCCGCTGCGACACCACCAGGCTGGACGCGGACAGGGCCTTGAGCACCTTCGCCACCGTCGGCTCCGGCACCCCCGTGGCGGCGGCGATCCCCGGCGAGGTCTGCACGCCATCGCAGCCGGCCGCGCGTTGACCCTCGTCGAGCCGGATCAGCACCACCACAGCGTAATCTGTCAGCTTGGAGAGCCTGAGCATGGCGATTGAACCCTAATCGGACCTGGGCAGTCCTGTTTGAGTGGAAATGGACTATCCGCCCGCGTGCGTCAAGGCCGGCGCGGCGATTTAGCGCGGATCGAAACATGGTTGCGGCACCGCTGCGGCGCGCTGGCCTCAAGGCCCGAACCAGGAGACCCGACGTTCTCACCGGCCCCGGCATCGATCGGCGCCGGCGCGGCATTGTGGCCGGGCAGCGGCCGGAGTGGCAGACTGGCGGCGCCTGAGAGGGAGCGCCCCGTGCCGCAACGACGCTGGATTCTGCTGTTCGTGCTTGCCTGCATGGCCGGCGGCGCCGCCGCCACCCTGTCCTCCCCAGGCATGGCCCGCATCCTATGGATCGCCGCCGCGGTCCCGGTGGCGGCACTGGTGGCGCGCGACACGCTGCGTACGCTGCGGGGCGGCGCATTGGGTGTCGATATCGTGGCGCTGGTGGCGATCGCCGGAGCGCTGGCCCTGGGCGAGAACTTCACCGCCGCGCTGATCGCGCTGATGGTGGCCGGCGGCAATGCGCTGGAGGAGTTCGCCGAGGCCCGCGCCCGGCGCGAACTCACCGCCCTGGTGTCGCGCACCCCGCGCATCGCCCACCGCCAGGACGGCGCGGGCATCGCCGACATTCCCGTGGCCGACATCCGGCCCGGCGACCTGCTGCTGGTCAAGCCCGGCGAAACCCTGCCGGTCGATGGCACGGTGCAGGACGCCGCCGCCGTGCTCGACGAATCCGCCCTGACCGGCGAGCCGCTGCCGGTGACACGCGCCCCCGGCGATCCCGCCCGCAGCGGCGTGGTGAATGCCGGCAGCCCCTTTGTGCTGCGCGCCACCGCCACCGCCGACGCCAGCACCTATGCCGCCATCGTCCGCCTCGTGCAGGCGGCGGAGGGCGAGCGCCCGCCGATGGTCCGCCTGGCGGACCGCTGGGCGCTGTGGTTCCTGCCCTTCACCCTGGTGGCAGCTGGGGCGGCCTGGGCCCTGTCGGGCAGCGCGGAGCGGGCGCTGGCGGTGCTGGTGGTGGCCACCCCCTGCCCGCTGATCCTGGCCGCCCCGGTGGCGCTGGTCTGCGGCGTGTCGCGCGCGGCCCGGCAGGGCGTGATCGTGAAGGGCGGCGGCGCGCTGGAACGCCTCGCGCGCGCCCGCACGGCGCTGTTCGACAAGACGGGAACGCTGACCACCGGCGCCCCACGTATCGCCGGCGTGGAGCCATTGCCGGGCTTCGAGACCGACGAGGTGCTGCAACTCGCGGCATCGCTCGAGCAGATGTCCCAGCACGTGGTCGCCGTCGCCATCGTCGCGGCGGCCAGGTCGGCGGGCCTGGCGCTGTCGCTGCCGGCGGATGCTGCGGAAATCCCGGGCGGCGGGTTGTCCGGCACCGTGGACGGACGGCGCGTCACCGTCGGCAGCGCCGGGCTGCTGGAAGCAGTGGGGCTGACGCTGCCCGCCACCGGCGCCGCCGCGCGCCTGGCCGCCGCCGCCGCCTCGGCCTCCTGGGTGGCCGTCGACGGGACGGTCGCGGGCGTGCTGCTGCTGGCGGACCGCATCCGGCCGGAGGCGCCACGCGCCATCCGCGACCTGCGCGCCGCCGGGATCACGCGCCTGGTGATGGTCACCGGCGACCGCGCGGAATCGGCCGAGGCGGTGGGCATCGCACTGGGGCTGGACGCGGTGCATGCGGATCTGGCGCCGTCCGACAAGATCGACGTCGTGAAGGCCGAGCGCGCCACCGGCGTCACCCTGATGATCGGCGACGGGATCAACGACGCCCCGGCGCTGGCCGCCGCCGACGTGGGCGTGGCCATGGGCGCGCGCGGCGCCGCCGCCGCAGCGGAAGCCGCCGACGTGGTGCTGCTGGTGGACCGCATCGACCGCGTCGCCGCCGCGGTCGCCGCGGCCCGCCGGGCCCGCTTCATCGCCTTGCAGTCGATCGCCGTGGGCATGGGGCTGTCGGCGCTGGCCATGGCGGTCGCCGCCTTCGGCTACCTGCCGCCGGTGTATGGCGCGCTGCTGCAGGAAGCGATCGATGTCGCAGTCATCCTGAACGCGCTGCGGGTGCTGCGCGGCGGTGGCCGCCCCGCCGCCCTGCCCGCCTCCGCCGGCGTGCCGCGCGTGCTGGAGGATCATGTCCGCCTGCGCGACCTGGTGGAACGCATGCGCCGCACCGCCGACCGGCTGCATGCCCCGGACGACATGCGCACGGCCGAGTTGCAGCAGATCAGCGACGAGTTGCGCACGCTGCTGCTGCCGCACCAGCTGGCGGAGGAGCGGCGGACCTTCCCGGAACTGGCCCGCCGCCTGGGCGGGCGCGATCCGCTGGGCGCCATGACCCGCATGCACGACGAGATCTCCCATCTTTCCGCGCGATTCGGCGCCTTGGTGGACGGCATGGACCCCGAAGCCGCCTCCGCCGCCGAGGCCCGCGAGGCACGGCGATTGCTGTATGTGCTGGACGCCGTGATCGCCCTGCATCTCGCCGCCGAGGAGGAGCTGCTGGCCGAGGTGGAGGAGTTGCCGGTGCGCTGACGCGCACGGCCGGCGCCCGGGGGGCCGGGGTTCACAATGACTTGGGCGCCGCCTAACCTCCGCCGGCAAATCGACGGAGGACTCCATGGCCGGCAAACCCATGCTCGAAGGCAAAGTCGCGGTCGTGACCGGGGCCGGCGGCGGCATCGGCCGCGAGATCGCGCTGATGATGGCCATGCAAGGTGCGAGGGTGGTGATCAACGATCTCGGCGTGTCGGTCACGGGCGATGGCGGGTCGGCGACCCCGGCGGAGCAGACCAAGGCCATCATCGAGCAGCGCGGCGGCCAGGCGGTGATCAGCACCGACAGCGTCGCGAGCTGGGACAGCGCCCGCAACATCGTGCAGACCGCCATCGACGCGTTCGGCCGCATCGACGTGGTGGTGAACAACGCCGGCATCCTGCGCGACGTGATCTTCCACAAGATGACGGCCGACGACTGGAACGCCGTCATCAATGTGCACCTGAACGGCAGCTTCTATGTCAGCCGCGCCGCCGCCGAGCATTTCCGCAAGCAGGAGAACGGCGCCTTCGTGCACATGAGCAGCACCTCGGGCCTGATCGGCAATTTCGGCCAGGCCAACTACGCCGCCGCCAAGCTGGGCATCACCGCGCTGTCGAAATCGATCGCGTTGGACATGAAGCGCTACAACGTGCGCAGCAACTGCATCGCGCCGTTCGCCTGGAGCCGCATGACCGGCTCCATTCCCGCCGAGACGCCGGAGCAGAAGGCGCGGGTCGAAAAGCTCAAGCAGATGACGCCGGACAAGAACGCACCGATGGCGGTGTTCCTCGCCTCCGACGCCGCCCGCGACGTGAGCGGGCAGGTGTTCGCCACCCGCCTCAACGAGATCTTCCTGATGAGCAGCCCGCGCCCGATCCGCGGCGTGCACCGCGCCGACGGCTGGACGCCGGAGACGATCGCCGAACACGCCTATCCCGCCTTGAAGGCGGCGTTCATGCCGCTGGACCGCAGCGGCGAAGTGTTCAGCTGGGACCCGGTCTGACGGCCGCCGAGCGGCGCGGGGCCAGCGAAATGCTGCATCAGGCGTTGCTGAACCCGCGCCGGATCGCGCTGATCGGCGCATCGACCGACGCGGCCCGGCTCACGGCGCGGGCGCAGCTCTATCTGCGGCGCCACGGCTTCGCCGGCGAGTTGTTCCCGGTGAACCCGCGCGCTGCGGACGTGCTGGGCGAGCGCGCCTATCCGTCCCTGCGCGACGTGCCCGGCGATATCGACTTCGCCTATGTGCTGGTGAACACCGCAGCGGTGGAGGCCGCCATCGAGGCCTGCGCCGAGCGCCGTGTGCCCGTGGCCTGTGTGCTGGCCGACGGGTTCGCCGAGGCCGGGCAGGAGGGTCTGGCCTTGCAGCGGCGCGTGCTGGCGGCGGCGCATGGCGGCGGCGTGCGGCTGCTGGGGCCGAACAGCATGGGCATCGTCAACGTGCCCGCCGCCACTGCCTGCAGCGTGAACGCGGCGCTGGAAGCCGAGCGCCTGATTCCCGGGCGCTGGTCGCTGGTCTCGCATTCCGGCTCGGTGATGGGCACGCTGCTGTCGCGCGCCGCGGCAAGGGGCTTCGGCTTCGCCAAGATGATCGGCACCGGCAACGAGGCCGACCTGACCGCCGGCGAGATCGCGTCGCTGCTGGTCGACGACCCCGAAACCGACGCCATCCTGCTGTTCCTGGAGACCATCCGCCGGCCCGAGTTGTACGAGGAGGCGGCCCGCCGCGCCCACGCCGCCGGCAAGCCGATCATCGCCTACAAGCTCGGCCGGTCGGAGGCGGGTGCGGCGCTGGCGACCACGCATACCGGCGCCATCGCCGGCTCCGACGCCGCGACCGACGCGTTCTTGCGCGCCTGCGGCATCGCCCGGGTCGATATGCTGGAGACGCTGCTGGAACTGCCGCCCTTGTTGCTGGGCGCGCGCCCGGCCGCCGTGCCGAAACGGGCGGTGCGGGTGGTGACGACCACCGGCGGCGGCGGGGCGATGGTGGTGGACCGGCTGGGCACGCTGGGCATCGCCACTGCGCGGATGACCGACACCACGCTGGCCGGCGCCCGCAAGGACTCCGTCGCCGCCGCCCTGAACGAGGCCCGTGCGGCCGGGGATTGCGATGTCGCCGTCGCTGTGATCGGCAGCTCCGCCCAGTTCCGGCCGCAGGACGCGGTGGCGGGCGTGCTCGCCTCGCAAGGACCGCGCCCGCTCGCAGCGTTCCTGCTGCCGCAGGCCGACGCGTCGCTGCAGCTGCTCGCCGAAGCCGGCGTCGCCGCGTTCCGCACGCCCGAAGCCTGTGCCGATGCGGTGCGCAGCTTCCTGGACTGGCGGGCGCCCCGGGCCCTGCCTGAGCCGGGCGACATGTCGGCCGTGCAGGCCCTGCTGCCGGCCCCGGACGAGCCGCGCGCCCGCGCCGTGTTCGCGGCCCTGGGGCTCGCCGACGCCGCCGTCGCGGTCGATCCCGCGGCGCCGCCGACGCTGCGGTATCCCGTGGCGCTGAAGGCGGTCTCGGCGGAGATCGCGCACAAGACCGAGGCGGGCGCCGTGGTGCTGAACGTGCCCGATGAGACCGCATTGCGCGCGGCCTGTGCGGAGATGCGCGCACGGCTTGGCTCGCGCATCTCCGGCTTCATCGCCCAGCCCATGGTCCGTGGCGTGGCCGAGGCGATCCTGGGCTATCGCCGCGACCCGCTAGTGGGCCCGGTGATCGCGCTCGGCGCCGGCGGCGTGCTGGCCGAGGTGTATCGCGACGTGGTGCTGCGCATGGCCCCGGTGAGCGCCGCCGAGGCGATGGAGATGATCGCCGAGGTGAAAGGCCTCGCCCCCGCCCGCGGCTACCGCAACCTGCCCAAGGGCGACCTCGCGGCGCTGGCGCAGGCGGTCGCGGATCTGTCACGACTCGCGGCCTTGCCGGATGTGCGGGAAGCGGAGGTCAATCCGTTGATCGTGCTGCAAGAAGGCCAGGGCGTCGTGATGGCGGACGCGCTTCTGTCCACCGGCCGGGAGGACGCGTCCGGAACGGCCGCCTGTCATACCAGCGGCCATGAAGAATGGCCGCTGGTATGAGTCGTTATTTTGCGTGCCGCCGCCCACCAAGCCCGCGACAGGCACGCGCTTGCGTGCCGCAAGCGGATCGGCGCGCGATACCAACGGCCCTTGACGATGGAAGGGTCATCGTCAAGGGCCGTTGGTATCAGACGCACGCTGCCCGCGCCGGCGGCGGGGCGTCCTCGGCCCAGTAACGCGATAGCGGCAGCAGCGTCGCTTCCAGCCACCGCGCGCCCGCACACGCCAGCGCGGCGTCGCCGTTCGTCCACTGCCAGTCCGGCTCCGCATCGTGCCAGCCGTCGCCCCGGCGCGGATCGCCGGCCGGCACGTCCTGCCCGTCGAGGCGCAGCCTTGCGACGGCCACACCGAGGCGGCGGTGGTCGTCGCTGGCAGGCCTGGTATGCGCCGGCACCATCACGCGCGAGCGCAGCCGCACCAGGCCGGCACCCTCCGGCAGGCGGAACCGCCAGATGTTGCCTTCGATCGTTGGACGGATGGCCGCGCCGCGGTCGAGCACGTGCAGATCAGGCGCCTCGGTCAGGCCGCGGCCCAGTGCCGCCGCCTGCGCGAGCAGGCCGGCCCTGGCCGCTGCCAAAGCCGGCCCGGACAGCACCAGCGGCGCACAGCCACGGTCCCGCCAGATCGTCATGGCGAAATCCGGGTGCAGCGCCGCCGCCTCCCCGCCATTGGCGAAGCAGCCGCGGTTGCCGGTGTCCAGATAGCTTTCCGCCGGCAGCCCCTCGGCCAGCAGGATGTCGTGGCGGTCGAGCTCGACATGGAAATAGGCCAGCCGGTCCACCGGCACCTGGGCGACGGTCATGCCGTTGACGAGGTAGCGAACCGGAATCAGCACGCGGTCCCGCTTGCTGCCCACGAACACGGCATGGTCCGGCGACAGGAACAGGTCGCGCAGCGGCATCCCGGGGCCGAACGCGTCGGCCTGGACCCGCACCGGCCACACCTCCTCCGGGGCCGGATGGCGCCGGCAATCGACATGGCGATGGCCGATCCAGCGCACGCGCGCCAGCTGCCGGCCCAGCAGCGTCACCACATGATCACCCGGACGCAGCGCTTCCACCGGCAGTTCGCCATGCGCGGTCAGCAGCCTGGTGCCATTCATGTAGCAGGCGCCGGCCGGCGGCGCCTGCAAGGTGATGTCGGCGTTGCCGAACGCGTCGGTTCCGACGTCGACGCCGATATTCGCCAGCGTGCCGATCAGCCCGTAGCTCAGCGTGCCGCCGGCGGCGAGCGTCACGTTCAGCAGGTTGCCGTCAAGCGATGCCGAGCTGGCTTGTGCGCCCGCCAGGATCAGCGTGTTGCCGGGCCCGAAGCCGCCGATCTTGCCGGCGAAAGCGGCCGGCGCGTCCAGCTTCAAGGCGCCGCCCTGGAAGTTGAAGAAGACGTTCTGGTTGGTCCCGGTCGTCAGTTCCAGCGTCGCCCCCGGGTCCACCTGCAGCACGCCGGCCCCGGTGAGGGTTGCCACCGACAGCAGGCCGCCCGCGGCATCGATCGTGCCGACGTTCAGGATCGTGCTGGCAAGCGTGCCGAAGCCGGTCAGCAGGCCGCCCGCGGCCACGGCCACGCCGCCCGCGATGAGGCTGCCGCCACCAAGCTGCAGCACGCCCGCGGCAGCGATGCTGCCCGCCGCGACATAGTCGCGCCCGCCCAGCACGGCGAGCGTGCCGGACGCGCCGATGGTCTTCAGCGTGGCCTCGATCGCCTGGTAGGCGCCGAGATCAGCATTGAAGGCCGCCAGGGCCGAGCCGGCGCCGTCCAGGACGATGCTGGCGTTGACCGTGGCCAGCGGAGCCGCAGGGCCGAGATCGAGCGTGGCGCCGGCATCCGCCTCGTAGGTGCCGCCGTTCAGCGTGGTACCCGAGACGTTCAGCAGGCCAGGGCCGACCGTCAGCGTGCCGCTGGCGGCCTGCAGCAACCCGGAATTGGAGAAGGTCGCCCCGGAAAGGTTGAGGCCGGAGGCGCCGTCGGCACGGATCGTGCCGGAATTGTCGCTGCCCTGCGGGCCTGACAGCTCCAGCGTGCCGCCGTTCAGCGTGATGACGCCGGCATTGCGGATGGTCTGGCCGGTGATGGACAGGACCTGCGCCGCGGCGTCGATCAGCCCCTCGTTCACCAGCGTGTCGACACTGATCGTCGCACTGCCGGCCATGGTGACGGCGGTGTCCGGCCCCAGTGTCAGTGCCTGGCCGGTGCCGCGGTCCCAGATGCTGTAGGACACGGGGCTCGGCGGCGCCGCGCTGGTGCCGAGCCGGATTGCGACATGGTCCAGCGTTTCCGCGTCCAGGATGGAGAGCTGGCCGGCCGTCAGGTCGATCATCCCCGGCACCCCGCCATCGGCGGCCAGCACGGTGAGGCCGTTGACAATGGAAACGCCGCTGCTGGATGCGCCGAGGTCGAGCGTGCCGAGGACGGTGATGCCGTCGAGCGTCGGGCCGGTGACCACGGTGGTGCCGAAGCCGAGGAGGGTCTGCGCGCCCATGGCCAGCGTGCCGCCATCCGGCCGGATGGTGCCGCCTGTGACCGTGCCGGCCAGCCGCAGGCTGCTGAACAGCCCGGTGGCGGCGATGTCGAGCGTGCCGCCGGCAAGGTCAAGCGTGCCGCCCAGCGCCAGCACCCCGCCGGCGGTGCTGATGGTGCCGGCATCGGCGATGAACTGGGCGAGCGTGGTGTTGGTGTCGATCTCCAGCGTGCCGCCGCTGCCGATGGCGATGCTGCCGGCGTTGCTGAAGCCGTCCAGCGTCATGGCCAGGAAGGCGCCGGACCCGACCTGGATCTGTCCGAGATTGACCAGTCCGGCGGCGCTGAGGAAGGCGCTGGCCGTGGCCGCCAGGGTTGCCCCGCCCCCCAGCGTCAGCGTGCCGCCGCCCTGTACCGAGATGCCGCTGGCCGGGACGGCGAAACCGCCGCTGCTGACGCCGACGATGAGCGTGAGATCGTCGAGCGTGGTGCTGTCGAGGAAGTTGAACTGGTCGCCGGCGGCGTTGACCAGCACCGCCTCGGTGCCGCCCTGGGTGTCCGCCCCCAGCCCACCGGCGACGTTCACGGTGTAGCCTGGTTTGCCGACCGGCTGGCTGATGTCCAGCGTGCCGCGCAGGGTGATGCCGTCCAGCGTGGCGCCCGGCAGGGCCAACATGCCGCCATGCATGCGGATGGTGCCGTCCTTCACCGTGCCGCTGAGCATGGCGTTGCTGAAGGCGCCGGTTCCTCCCGCGTCGAGCGTGCCGCCGCCCAGATCCAGCGTGCCGCCCAGGCGCAACTGCCCCCCGGCATTGTCGATCAGGCCGATCCCGGCCAGCGTCGTGTTCCGGTCGATCTTCAGGATGGCGCCGGATTTGAGCCCGATCGTGCCGGTATTGGCAAAGCTGCCGGCGGCGTTGGCGACGTCGAGGGTGGTGCTGGCACCGAGCGTCAGCGTGCCGGTGTTGGTGAAGGCCAAGCCGCTCAGCGTCGCCCGGTTGCCGCTGCCGGCGCTGAGCGCCATCGTTCCGGCGTTGACCAGCGTGGGTTCGATGGTGACGCCGAAGCCGGCCAGATCCGTGTTGACGACGAGGCTGCCCAGGTTGGTCAGCGTACCCCCCTCCGGCGCGGTGATCGCCCCGCCGGCAGCGGTCAGCACGACATGCGGCCCGAGCGTCAGCATGCCGCCCGCCATGCCGAGCTGCAGCACGCCGAAGGGCCCGCGCAGCCCGATCACGACGTTGTCCAGCGTCTCGCTGTCCAGGACGGTCAGCGCGCCGCCAGTCAGGTCGATGGTGCCGGGGCTGGCGCCGGCGACGGTCTTCACCGTCAGGCCGTTCCGGACCGAAATCGGCGTGAACCGGCCGGGCGCGAGCGTGCCCAGCACGGTCACGCCGTCCAGAGTGCCGCTCATGGCCAGCACACCGCCGGAGCCCTTCACGGCGCCGCCCTGGATGGTGCCAGCGCCCTTCAGCGCCCCGGCCTTGAGCGTCAGCAGCGCCTGCGCGCCACCCAGCACCAGGGTACCCGCGATCGACAGCGAGGCGTTGGCGGCGTTCAGCAGCACACTGTCCGCGGTGATCGTCTCGCTATCCGCGATCGTGACCGTGTAGGTCCCGGCGGCTGCGATGGTGGCGTCGGCGAGCATATCGTCGGGGACGGCCGAACCGGTCCAATTGGCCGGCGTCATCCAATCCGCGCTGACGCCGCTTAACCAGGAGTAGGTGGCCATGGCTTCGTTCCCGACTTGGATCGGTTGCGTGGTTCGGGGATCCGCGCAACGGCGGTGCTCTGCCGCGCACGATCCGGCGACCGACCTTCTGTCGTCGTGCCGCCAGCATCGCCCCGGGATCGCCCGCTGACAACCCTTGCGATTCCGCACATACCCCGGTGTGGCGAAAGATCCAGCACGCAGCGGCGTCGAACCGTGGCAGGTGACGGTTTAATGCCGGATTGTTAACGAATTGTCGCCACCATGCACACGCAATGACCCGGCTTGGCCGTCATGCGGCATACATCCGCATTCGAATCGACCAGACTGCCTGTGCGCGCACGCCCGGAAGCCATACTGACGGAACGGTCGTCCGCTCCGGCGGTGCTGAGGCTCCTCAGCCCAGCAGCCACGGCGCGCCGCTGGCCTCGGCGATGGTTCGGATCTGCGCCAGCAAGCCGGGGCCGACGGGAATCCCCTCGGCGCGCCGCCGCGCCGCCGTTGCCCGTTCGGGGTCGCCGGCCACCAGCACGGGCGTCGCGGGGTCGGCCGGCGTGGTCGCGCGCATCTGGCCGCAGAACCGGGCCACGTCGGTACGGAACTCGGCGGGGTCGCGGAACAGGCCAGGGTCCATGGCGAGGAAGAAATGGCCGAGATTCACCCCGCCCTCCGCCTTGGCGTGCCCGGGGTCGCTGGGGAAGGTGACGCCGGACAGGGCGCCGGCCAGGATGTCCACCATCATCGCGAGGCCATAGCCTTTGTAGCTGGAATTCTCCCGCGTGCCGCCAAGCGAGGTGAGGAATCCCGGGCGCTGCACCACGTCGAGCGGGTCGGTGCTGGGCTGGCCGTCCGGGGTCAGCACCCAGCCGGGCGGCGCCGGCAGGTCCTCGTTGGCCTTGTTGCGGACCCGGCCGAAAGCCACCGTGGTGGTCGCCATGTCCAGCAGGAACGGCCGGCCCGCCTCGCCCGGGGCGCCGAAGCACCAGGGATCGGTGCCCAGCTTTGCCTCCGCCCCGCCGGTGGGGGCGACGCGTACGCCGCTCGCCGTGGTGGTGGTGATGCCGATCAGCCCGGCATCGACCGCCAGCATGGAATAGTAGCCACAGGCGCCGAAATGCGCACTGTTGCGCACCGCCACCGCCGCCAGCCCCACCTGCTTCGCCTTGGCGACCGCGAGCCGCATGGCGAACGCCGCCGGCACATGGCCCAGCCCGGCATCCCCGTCCACCAGGGCGGAAACCGGCGACTCGCGCACGATCCGCGGCGCGCAGGCGAGGTTCAGCTTGCCCTGGCGACGCCAGGAATCGTAGCCGGTCAGCATGGACATGCCGTGGCTGTCGATGCCGTGCAGGTCGGCCCAGGCCAGGATTTCCGCGGTTTCCGCCGCATTGGCGGCGGCCATGCCCCAGGCCAGCAGGATCGCCTCGATCTGCGTGCGATGAGTCTCAAGCGCTGCCGGCATGTGTGCTCCCCTTGATTTGGCTGGGTCGAAGCTTGCGCAGCAGGCCGGCGACGGCAAGGTTGCATCCGAAGGAGAGCCCCATGACCGACGCGCCCGCCAAGCCTGTGACCCCCCGCCCCGCCGCCAGCCTGCTGGTGCTGCGCCGCGGTCCGGGGAAAGCAACGGGACCGGAGGTGCTGATGGGCGTGCGCGGCGCCGGCCACAAATTCATGCCGAACCGGCTGGTCTTCCCCGGCGGTGCCGTGGACGCCGCGGACCACACCGCGACGCTGGCCACCCCGCCCCGCCCGGACGTGCTGCGTCGCCTGGAGCGGTCCGCCGACCCCAGCCTGGCACGCGCCATCCCCATCGCCGCGGCGCGTGAACTGGAGGAGGAGACGGGCCTCTCGCTCGGCAGCCCGCCCGTCCTGCACGGGTTGGACTATCTGTGCCGCGCGGTGACGCCGGAGGCGTCTCCGGTACGGTTCGACGCGCGCTTCCTGGTGGTCGATGCCGGCCATATCGGCGGCACGCTGGCGGGCTCGGGCGAGCTCGAGGACCTGCGCTGGTGGGGCATCGAGGCGGCGTTGGCCGTGGACCTTGCCACCGCGCAGCGGCGGGTGCTGGAGCGGCTGCTGTTGTGGATGGTGATGAGCGAGGACGAGCGGCGGGCACAGACCGAAGTGGCGGTGCTTTTCAATCGCGCCTGGGCGACGGAATAGAAACTGCTGTTCAGGCCGCCCGCCAGACCGTCCCGTCCTGCAGCGCGCGGCCCTCGTCGCGCAACTTCAGGAGATGCGCGAGCACGTTGCGCTCGGCCGCCCCGCGCAGGCGCGGATTCACCGGCGCATACAGCCGATCCACCAGCGCCAGCGTGTCCTGTGGCGCTTCCGCAAGCGCCGTGACGATGGCGCCCTCGCGCTGCAGGCGGTGGTCCAGCAGGTGTTGCGCGTAGGCGCGGGTATCGCGCCGCGGCGGGCCGTGACCGGAGAGATAGAGGCGGTCGTCGCGGGCGAGCATGCGGCGCAGGCTGGCGAAATAGGCGGACATGTCGCCGTCGGGCGGCGAGACGATGCTGCTGGACCAGGACATGATGTGGTCGGCGGTGAACACCACACCGTCGGCCCGGGCGAAGCACAGATGGTCGGCGGCATGCCCTGGGGTATGCAGCGCGGTCCAGCCCGCGACCTCGTCGCCGTCCCGCAGCGGGACGTCCGGGGCGAATCCAGGCGCGGCGCTGCGGTGGAAGGCATGGCTGCGCGCGCCCGTCGCCGCCTGCAGCGCCGCCAGGGCGCCGACATGGTCGCGATGGGTGTGGCTCAGCAGGATGCGCACCACCTTGCCGCCGGTCGCGGCCAGGATGTGCTGCACATGCGCCGGGTCGGCCGGGCCGGGGTCGAGCACCGTGGTCCCGTCCGGTCCGTCGATCAGGTAGGTGTTGGTGCCGTGATAGGTCATCGGGCCGGGATTGGCGGCGACGATGCGGCCGATCCCGGGAATGACGGGGATGACGACGCCGCGGGCGGGCTCGGGTTCGGTCAGGAAGGCCATGTCGTTTCCTCGGTTCTGCCGACCCGCTCGGCGCGCCGGCGCGCCTGCTCGCGGTGCAGGTTGTAGAGCCCCGCCGCCGCGACCACGGCGGCCCCGATCAGCGAGGATGTATGCGGCACCTCGCCGAACACCAGGTAGCCAAGCATGCCGCCCCACAGCAGCGGCGTGTACTCATAGGGCGCCAGCGCCGAGACCGGCGCCAGGGCGAAGGCCTGGGAATTCAGCCAGTGCGCAACCCCATTGGACAGGCCCAGCACCGCAAGCGCGATCAGCGCATCCCAGGCGAAGCCCGGCGCAGGCAGGACCGTCAGCAGCAGCAGCCCCACCGGCAGGTGCGTCGCCAGCAGGAAGAACGACAGGCATTCCGGCGTCTCGGTCGTGGACAGCAGCCGCGTGAGGTTGCGCGACACCGCGAGGCCGCAGATGCCCAGCAGCAGCACCAGCACGGTGGGCGTCCACAGCCCTCCGCCCGGGCGGACCATGATCAGCACCCCGCCGAAACCGACCACCGTGGACAACGCCCGCCGCCAGCGGATGCGCTCGCCCAGCATGGGAATGGCGAGCAGCGTCATCAGCAGCGGCGCGGAGAAGCCAACGGCGTAGGTATCGGCCAGGGTCATCGTCTCCCAGGCGACATACCAGGTGAGCGACACCGCGCTGTGCAGCAGGCTGCGCAGCAGCACCAGCCGCCAGCGCACCGGCAGCACGCGGCGCCAGCCCTCGCCGCCGCGCAGCACTGCCAGGCCCAGCACGGTGGCCCCGCCAAACAGGCCGCGGCCGATCATGGCCCCGGTCAGTCCGGCCACCGGCAGCGCCCATTTCGCGGCGACGTCGCCGGTGGTCATGATCAGGAAGCACAGGCAGACCAGGATGATGCCGCGCACCGTGTCCGCCCCGGTGTCGCTCAAGGCGCGCGGCGCCGCTGCCGCGCGAAGCAGATAGCCGGTCGGCATTACTCGTCCTTGCGCGTGAACACGCGATAGCGCCCCCATTGCGCAGCCTGCTGGTAGTGCGACCAGACCTGCGCGAACAGTTGGTGGCGGGTGAAATAGGCGATGAAGTCGAACTCCTCGCCGCACCAGGGAATGCCGGGCGACGTGTCCACCACCACCACGGCAGGGGGCGCGCGGGCGAAATCCTCGGCGACGGTGCGATAGACGAAGAATTCCGGCCGCCCCATCTCCCACACTTCGCGGTAGCGCCGGCCGTCCGGCAGGCATTCGCGATAGGCGCCTTCGAGCAGCCACATGTTCATGGTGCGCAAGGTCAGCCGCGCATGCGCGTAGTTCAGCGCCGGAAACACGGGCGAGATGCCGGGCGACAGGACCAGCACCCGCTCGCCCTCCGCCTCCTGCTGCAGCAGCCGGGTCAGGCCGGCGACGTCGCTCTGCGCATAGGTCAGCTGGTTCCACGGCAGCTCGCCGTTGGAGATGGCGTAGAGCTGGAACAGGCCGCCCAGCACGGCGGCGATGCGGGCCGCGCGCATGCGGTCGGAGACCACACGCAGCCCGTCCAGCCACCGCGCCGTCAGCACGGCGCCGAGGGCGCAGGTGAACAGCTCGATCGGCACGATGTGGTACGACCAGCCCTTGTGCTGCGCGACGGCAGAGGCGAGCGCCCCCAGGGCCGCCAGGCAGAGCATCCGCGGCAGGCCCTGTTCGGCCTGCAGCCTGAACCGCACGGTGATCCAGACCATCGGCGCCAGCAGGCACACCACCGTGGCCATGCGCGGCTTCAGCAGCACACTCCACATCGTGGTCTCGCCGAGGTCGAGGTAGTAGTCCCAGACCAGCGGCACGACCACGTTCAGGTAGTCCGGGAACAGCAGCGGCAGCGACAGCAGATAGGCCGCCCACACCACGGCCATCGTCCAGGGCACGGGGTCGTGCAGGACGGCGCGCACGGCATGGCGCCGGCCGGCCAGACCGCGGCCGGCCAGCACGGCCAGCTCGATCAGGGCGGGCACGGCCAGGAAATGCGGCTTCAGCGCGAACCCCACCGCGGCCAGCGCGGCCACCGCCACATCCAGCCGGGGCCGCCGGCCCCGCTGGCGCGCGGCCGCGGCCAGCACATATGGCAGCGCCGCCACCGCCATCAGATGCTCGCGCTGGCCGAAATCGTAGCCGGCGCCGAACAGGAACAGGCCCGGCAGCACGTCCAGGAACGCGCGCTCCGCCAGGCCTTCGGAAGCACGGACGCGGACCCGCAGGGCCAGCCCCCAGGCAAGCAGGCCGAGCGCCACGACGCAAAGCTGCAGGCACCGCACGCCATCCAGGCCAGTGGCCGCCTCCAGCGCCGCGGGGATCAGGTTCAGCACGTAGATCAGCGGCGGGTTGACGTCGATCAGGTCGACATACATGCGCTCGCCGGCGAACCAACGCTCGCTGAAGCTCAGCACCGCCGCTACGTCGTGGTTCAGCGGCGGCGCCAGCACGAAGGGGATGAACAGCAGCGGCGGCAGCAGCGCCGGCAGCAGGCGGCCGGTCGCCCAGACAGCCAGGCGCAGCCGTTGCCGCAGCAGGCCGGGCATGGCGTGCGACGCGGCGTCGGTCGCATGTGGATTGGTTCGCATTCCGCCCATTCTGTGCCGCGCACATCGCCATGGCGCAAGACGGCACAGCACCGGCATTGCGGCCGGCACGGAAAATCGTGTCAAACATCGCCCATGGAGCCGGCAGAATACGCCCTGATGGACCAGGCCGAGCAGCGGATGTGGTGGTATCGCGCCCTGCATGCGCGCCTGGCCGACTCGCTGGCGGGCATCACCGGGCGGGTGCTGGATGCCGGCTGCGGCACCGGCGGGCTTCTGGCGGCACTGCACCGGCGCGCGCCCGGCCTGGAGCTTTTCGGGCTGGAATGGTCAGCGCTGGCGGCGGTCCGCGCGGCGCAGAAATCCGGCGCCCCGGTGGCGCGCGGCAGCGTCAATGCCCTGCCCTTCGCCGGCGGCTGCTTCGATGCCGCCGTGACCGCCGACGTGCTGTGCCACGCGGCCGTGGACCCGCAGGCCGCATTGGCGGAGCTGCATCGCGTGCTGCGCCCCGGCGGGCGGCTGGTGGTGAACATGCCGGCCTTCACCTGGCTGCTGTCGGCGCATGACCGGCGCGTGCACAATGTCCGCCGCCACAGCGCCGGCCAGCTCCGCGCGGCCCTGGAAGCGGCCGGCTTCACCCGCATCCGTACCCGCTACTGGAACGCGCTGCTGCTGCCGTTGATGGTGGCGCAGCGCAAGCTGCTGGCGCGCGGCGCCGACGCGGCCTCCGACGTCGCCCCTTTTCCGCCATGGCTGGATGCCACATTTCACGGCATCACCGCGCTTGAGCGGCGACTGCCCTTCCCCATGCCGGCCGGCGGGTCGGTGCTCGCCATCGCTGCCAGACCATGATCGAGGACGACCGTTCCATGCCACCCACGCCGCCCCTCGCCACCGTGATCGGGGCCGCCCCGACCGGCCAGCCGCCCCTCGGGCTGTCCATCGTCGTGCCGGTCTATCGTGGCGCCGCCACGGTCGGCCTGCTGGTGGAAGCGCTGTCCCGGCTCTCCCCCGAAGGCGGGCTGGAGGTGATCCTCGTCAACGACGGCAGCCCGGACAATTCGGCCGAGGTGTGCCACGCCATCGTGCGCACCGCGTCGATCCCTGTCGTCTACATCGAGCATGCCCGCAACTACGGCGAGCATAACGCGGTGATGACCGGCCTGCGGCATGCACGGGGGTCATACGTCATCACCATGGACGACGACCTGCAGAACCCGCCGGAGGAGGTGACGCGGCTGTACGACCATGCCCGGCTGGGCGGCTGGGACGTGGTCTACACCCGCTACGCCGAGAAGAAGCATGCGGCCTGGCGCAACCTGGGCAGCCGCTTCGCCAACCGCGTGGCCGACTGGCTGCTGGACAAGCCGCGCGGGCTGTACCTCTCGTCGTTCCGCTGCATGTCGGCCCTGGTGGTGCGCAGCGTCACCCGCTACCGCGGCCCCTACCCGTATGTCGACGGGCTGATCATGCAGGTGACGCAACGCATCGACAGCATCCAGGTGCGCCACCTGCCGCGTGCCGAGGGGCGGTCGAACTACACGCTGGTCCGGCTGATCCGGCTCTGGCTGAACCTCGCCACCAGCTTCTCGCTGGCGCCGCTGCGGCTGGCCATGCTGGCGGGCGCCGCGATGGCGTTGCTTGGCACGATCGGCGCCGCCGCCACCATCTTCGAGGCGCTGTTCAGCCATGACACCCCGTCCGGCTGGGCCTCGACCATGACGGTGATTTTGCTGGTGGCCGGCGTGCAGTCGATGATCCTGGGCGTGATGGGCGAATATATCGGCCGCACCTTCCTGTCGGCCAACGGCAAGCCGCAGGGCACGGTGCGGCTGGTGGAGCGCAGCGAGGCCGCGGCGCCGCGGCAGACCGAAGCCGCATGACCGCCTTCTGGGCCGTGCTGGCGGCGGCCATCGCGACGAGCATGGCCGGCCAGACCCTGCTGAAGGCCGGCAGCGCCGCCCCTGACTTCATCGCGCAATTGCTGGACTGGCGCACCATACTGGGGCTGGCGCTGTACGGCGGCGCGGCCATGCTCTACATCGTCGCGCTGCGGCGCATCCCGATGTCGGTGGCACTGCCGTTCACCGCCGTGTCGTATGTCGCGGCCGCGCTCATCGGGCACTACGCCTTCCAAGAGCCGCTGACGGTGATGCATCTCGGCGCCATCGGGCTGATCACGGCGGGAGTCCTGATGCTGGCGCTGGCGTAGGCCGCAAACCCGCCGCCGGTCTCGCCCGAGAGGCGTCGGTCAGCGGATGCCTTCGGTCAGGTCCTGCTTCAGCCGCACCTCCCGCTCGAAGGCGACAAGCTCGGTGCCGAGGGCGTCGCGGATCGAGATCATGCCGATCGGCACGCCGTCTTCGACCACGGGGACGTGGCGGAAGCCGTTGTCGTTCATCAGATGCAGCGCGTGCACCACCAGGCGGTCGGCGGCGATGGTGGTCACGTCGTGCGTCATGACGGCGGCCAGTGTGGTGGCCTCCGGGTCGAGACTTGCCGCCAGCACGCGGAACAGCGCATCGCGTTCGGTGAAGATGCCGACCAGGTGCTTGCCCTCGACCACCATGACCGAGCCGACCTTGTAGCGCGCCATCGCCCGGGCCGCCACGCGAACGGACGTGCCGGGCTTCAGGGTCAGGACGGTCTGGTTCTGGATCACGTCGCGTACGGAACGGGAACCCATGTCACAATCCCCCTGTCCACGTCGTGGAAATTTCCAGTATGCCGAGGCGGACGCGCATCCATCAATCACCGCGCGCATGGTGGGCGCGGCCTCGCGTGTTTGTGGCTGGCCGGTCGCATTCTGCCCGCGCCCCGCCGCTTTGCAGGCCGGCCGCGGGCCCTCTACCATCACGCCAGCGAGACGGAGACACAGCACGTGATGCGCAACCTTCTGACCGACATTCCCGGCATCGCCGTCGGGCACGCCACCGATCTGGCGCTGGGCTCCGGCGTCACCGCCATCGTGTTCGACGAACCGGCGACGGCCTCCGCCGTCACGCTCGGCGGCGCGCCCGGCAGCCGCGACACCACGCTGCTGGAGCCGGAGATGTCCGTGCAACGCGTCGACGCGATCGTGCTGTCGGGCGGATCGGTGTTCGGCCTGGATGCGGCGGGCGGCGTCCAGGCGGCCTTGCGCGCGCAGGGGCGCGGCCTCGACATCCGCGGCATGCGCGTGCCGATCGTGCCGCAGGCGATCATCTTCGACCTGCTCAATGGCGGGAACAAGGACTGGGGCACGTTCTCGCCGTATCGCGACCTCGGCTACGAGGCCACGGGCGCGGCCGGCCATGGCGCGTTCGCCCTGGGCACGGTGGGCGCCGGCACGGGTGCGACGACCGCAACCGTGAAAGGCGGGCTCGGATCGGCCAGCGCCGTGGCGCGCACCGGGCATATCGTGGCCGCCATCACCGCGGTGAATGCGCTCGGCGCGCCCACCATCGGCGACAGCGCGCATTTCTGGTCGGCGCCCTATGAGGTCGATGGCGAGTTCGGCGGGCGCGGCTGGCCCGCCGCCATTCCGCCAGCGGATCTGGCGATGCGGGTGAAGGGTGCGCCCGTGCCGGCGACGACGATCTGCCTGGTTGCGACCGATGCCGTGCTGACCAAGGCCCAGGCCAAGCGGTTGGCGATCATGGCCAATGACGGTCTGGCCCGCGCCATCCTGCCCGCGCACGCGCCAATGGACGGCGACACCATGTTCGCCGCGGCCACCGGGCGGCGGCCGCTCGCCGATCCCGACCACGACCTCACGGAGATTGGCCATACCGCCACGCTGGTCATGGCGCGCGCCATCGCCCGTGGCGTCTACGAGGCGACGGCGCTGCCCTATGCCGGCGCGCTGGCGTCCTGGAAGGATCGGTTCGGCTGAGGCCGCACTACGCCGCTTGCGGCACCACCGTGGGCGTGCCTTCGACGGTGGTGCGGCGCATGTCCCGCACCTCGCCGGTGTCGTTGTAGCGGCGCGCGCGGTGCATGGTCACGCGGTTGTCCCACATCACCAGGTCGCCGGCGCGCCAGTGATGCGTGTGCACGAACTGGGGCTGCGTGGCCATCTCCACGAGGTCGCGGATCAGCGCGCGCGCTTCCGGCACCGGCCAGCCGACGATGGTGCCGATATGCGACGACAGGAAGGCGGACCTCCGGCCGGTGACGGGATGGCGGCGCACCAGGCGCTGCAGCACCGGGGCGAAGGCGCGGCGCTCCTCGTCGTCGAACGCGGCGAAGCCGAGCAGGCTGCGCGAATACAGCAGCGAATGTTCGGTGATCAGGTCCTCGATCTGCGCCTTGATGTCGTCGGGGAACGCGGCATAGGCCGCGCGCATGTCGGCGAACTGCGTCTCGCCGCCTTTGGCCGGCACCGCGCGGGCGGACAGCAGCGAATACTTCGCCGGCGTCGCCTTGAACGAGCTGTCGGAGTGCCAGAGCATGTTGCCCAGGTTGAACATGCGCCGCTTGTCGTCACGCCCCAGCAGCCTGTTGTTTTTGTCGAGGTTGGAGATGTCGGCGATGTTCAGTTCCAGCCGCCGGTCCTGCGGCTTGGTGACGTTGGCGAGCGACGGCTCCAGCGCGCCGAAATTCAGGCTGAATGCCACCTGCTGCGCGTCTGTGACGTGCTGGTCGTGGAAGACCAGGATGGCGTAGCGGTCCATCCCCGCCTCGATCGCCGCGGCCGTGTCGGGCGCGAGCGGGGTGCGCAGGTCGATGCCGCCGACTTCGCCGACGAACGCGAATTCGCCGTTGCATGGTCCGATATGCCGGATGTCCATGGCCGCTCTCGCCCTCCGCACCCTGCCGTCTCAGCTTTTGCCGGCGTAGCTCCGTGCCATGCCGTCGGCCGGGTCCGCCTGCGGGCCATAGGGCATGATGGGATAGCGCAGGCCCGACTTGGACAGGCCCTGAAGCCCCTCGACGGCGCGCGCCAACTCGGCCGGCGGCAGCGCCATGAGCATCTCGTCGTCGGCGACGCCGCCGTAGCGTCGCTCGGCGAAGCAGGGAATGGACAGGCAGACCTCCTGCGTCTTCAGCGCGCGGCCCCAGCTGTCGGCACAGGCGCTTTCGCCGGTGATGCTGAAATCGTAGCGGCGATAGGTCTTGTACTGCAGCCCGTTGATGAACAGGATCATCTGCGCGGGATTGGCGTAGAACAGGCAGATATCCGGCGGGTCCAGCCGCGCGCTGCGCAGCGGCGAAACCACCAGCCCATGATATGTGCCGGCCGGAACCCGCGGCATCTGCGCCTGATGCGCCGCCGACGCCTCGAGGTTCTCGAACCAGACGCCTTCCATCTTGCGGCCGGAGAGGTACAGCTCGGAGGGCTCGTTCAGCCCGATCACGCCGCCGCAATTCGAGAATCCCGGCACGTTGTCGTGGGTGATGCCCAGCGTGATGCCGGCGATGCGGGCATGGGTGACAAGCTGGCAGGTGGAGAATTTCTTTCCCTCGGCCGGACGCCGCAGGCCCGGGACCCTGGCCATCTCCTCCAGATCGGCGAACAGCTTCATGCCGATCGGCAGCGTGCGCAGACGCAGCAACTGCGTGAGCTGCTCGGCCAGCCCGGCCAGATCCTTGGCGCCGAGCGCGGCAGCGCCGGGCGATGGAACTGGTTGCGGCGCGTCGTTCATGCGGTGTCTCCTGCGGCTTCTACGATACCACGATCATGTCCCTGGCAAGGCTGCGGCGGAAGTCCCATTCGGGCGCGCAGCTACAGCCCCGCCAATCCCTTGCCGATACTGGCCAGGGCGGTGAACAGCAACGCGGCGGTGGCGGCGGCGCGATAGGAACGATGGCCGGCACGATGGAACATCCAGGCGCCGGCCCAGCCACCCGCCAGCATCAGCGGCAGGCCCATGGCGGCCAGCATCACCACCTGCCAGTTCAGCAACCCCGCGACGGCGACCGGGGGGATGGCGAACAGCGCCGCGAGCGGGAAATACGCCATCAGGGTGCTGCGCATCACCGCGCGGCTCGGCTCGAAGATCAGGAAATAGACGATCGCCGGCGGCCCGGACATCGCCGCGAGCCCGTTGCAGACGCCCGAGCCGAATCCGGCCAGCAGCGCCCAGCGCCCGGCCGGGCGGCCCTGTTGCCGGGGCGGGCGCCAGCTCACGGCCACTGCGACCGCGACCAACGCGCCCAAAGCGAGGCGCACCATCGGCAACGGCAGGACCGTCAGTGCCAGCACCCCCAGCGGCGTGCCGCCGATGCTGCCCAGGGTCAGTCGCATCACGGCGCGCCAGTCGCAGCGATAACGCTCGGCCACGCAATCGCGCAGGCCGATGGCCGCCTGCAGCAGCAGCGTGGTTACCACCGCGGTCTGCGGCGGCAGCACCAGGCTGGCCAGCGGCACCGCGGCGAGGGCAAAACCGAAGCCGGTGAACCCGCGCAGCGCTGCCGCGAACAGGATCGCCGCCGCCGCCCATGCCCATTGCGACGGCGACAGGGCGCTGGCGTTCAGCGGGCGCTCGCGGGCTGCGGCAGCGCCTGGGAGAACAGCGCATCCAGCGTGGCGGCATCCGGCATGTCCGGCGTGCCGATCACCACGAAGCCGGATGCGGCGGGCGTGTCGCAGCGCGTGAACGCCCAGCGTTCGGCGGCGTATTGCAGCAGATAGGGCTCGCGCGCATCGCCAAGTTCGCAGAAGCCCTTCACCCGCAGCACCGTGCGCGGCAGCGCCTCCAGCACGGCACGCAGCCGCTCCCGGTCCAGCGGGCCCGGGCAACGCCAGTGCCAGGTGGGGAAATCGTGCGGCGGCGCGTCCGCCTGCAGGCGGTTGGCCGGGGCGCGCGCCGCAACCTGGAACCGCAAGGCCGATTCCGGCAGGCGCGCGTGCTCGGTGCGGACCAGCCTTGCCTCCGGCCGGATGCGGGCGATCGCGGCAGCGACGGCGGCGAGGTCGGCCGCCATGTCGCATTTGTTCAGCACCACCAGCTCGGCGAAGGCCAGTTGCCGCTCGACCGTGTCGGCCACCCAGCGATCGGCCAGCTGGCCCAGGATGGCGCCGGCATCGGCCATCACGATCAGCGGTTCCAGTGCGAAACCCGGCTCGATCAAGGCGAGCTGCGCGATTCGCCAGGGGTCGGACACGCCGCTCGCCTCGACGATGACGTGCTCGGGCTTCGGGTCGCGCGCGGCCAGCATGTCGAGCCCGTCGCCGAGATCCTCGCCCAGGCTGCAGCACACGCAGCCATTGGCCAGCGCGATGCTGGCGCCGTCGCGGGCCGCGATCAGTTCCGCGTCGATGTTGACGGCACCGAAATCGTTGACCAGCACGCCGTAGCGGCGTGTGGCGGTGCGCAGCAGGTGGTTCACCAGCGTGGTCTTGCCGGCCCCGAGGAAGCCGCCGATCACGGTCAGGGGAAGCGCAGTCATGACGGGAAGACCTGGCCGCCCACGACGGTGGCACGCGCGCGCACGTCGCCGAGCGCCGCCGGATCGACCTCGGCGGGGTCCTCGTCCAGCACGGCGAAATCGGCGAACTTGCCCACGTCGATGCTGCCGACCAGATGGTCCATGTGGAGGGTATAGGCGGCGCCGAGGGTGACGGCGTGCAGCGCCTGCGCCACCGTGATGCGCTCGGCCTCGCCCAGCACGCGGCCGGTGGCGCTGCGGCGGTTCACCGCGCACGAGGCGGTGAACAGCGGCGCCAGCGGCGTGACCGGCGCATCGGACGTGTGGCTGTGGCCTTCGACGAAGCCCGGCAGGATCACTTTTCCGGCAAAGCGATCGTCCCACTCGGCGGGGCCGAACGCCCCCATGTCGGCCGCGTCGCCATAGCCGAGGATCCGTCCGTCGCGCACCGCGACATGCGTGGCCCGGGGTTGGGAGGCATTCATGGTCGACACATGCCGGGCGACGAAGACATGGACGGGGTTGGGCAACGCGACCTCCTGCAGACAGGTCCATGTTTCGCCGCCAGCGGGCGCCGCGGCAAGAGGCCTTGCCGCGCCGGCCCAGTCGGGAAATGATCGTGGTTTCCATGCCAGGGGATCGTGTCATGCTCGCCAATTCCGCTCATGCCCGCGACATCGCCTATCACGTGCACCAGCAGACCGACCTCGCATCGTTCCGGGAGACTGGCGGCACGCTGATGGCGCGCGGCGACGGCGTCTATGTCTATGACGAAGGCGGCAAGAAATATCTGGAGGCGATGGCCGGCCTGTGGTGCGCCTCGCTCGGCTTCTCGGAGAAGCGGCTGGCCGAGGCCGCCTACAAGCAGATGCTGCAGCTGCCGTACTACCACACGTTCTTCGCCAAGGGGCACCTGCCCAGCGTCGATCTGGCCGAACGGCTGATCGGCATGGCGCCGGCGCCGATGTCCAAGGTGCTGTTCCAGTGCTCGGGGTCCGAGGCGAACGACGCCGCGATCAAGCTCGTGTGGTACTACCACAATGCCATCGGCAAGCCGCTGAAGAAGAAGATCATCGGCCGGGTGCGCGGCTATCACGGCAACACCGTCGCCGCGGTCAGCGTTTCCGGCCAGCCGCACATGCTGACCGATTTCGACCTGCCGCTGCCGATGATGAAGCACACCGACAACCCGCACTACTACCGCTTCCACCATGACGGCGAGACCGAGGAGCAGTTCGCCACCAGGATGGCGCAGAACCTCGAGAACCTAATCCTCGACGAAGGGCCCGACACGGTGGCGGCGTTCTTCGGCGAGCCGGTGCAGGGCGGCGGCGGCGCCATCACCCCGCCGGCCACCTACTGGGAAAAGGTCCAGGCGGTGCTGCGGAAATACGACATCCTGTTCCTGGCCGACGAAGTGATCTGCGGCTTCGGGCGCACCGGCAACATGTGGGGCAGCCAGACCTACAACCTGCAGCCGGACATGGTGTCCTGCGCCAAGGCGCTGTCGGCCTCCTACCAGCCGATCTCGGCGCTGATGATCAACGACAGGATCTATCAGGCGATGGTGGCTGAGAGCGCCAAGCTGGGCACGTTCGGCCACGGCTTCACCTATGGCGGCCACCCCGTGGCCTGCGCGGTCGCGCTGGAGACGTTGAAGATCTACGCGGAGCGCGACATCGTCGGCCACGTGAAGCAGGTCTCGCCGGGCTTCCTCGCCGGCCTGAAGGCGCTGGAGGAGCATCCGCTGGTGGGCAATGCGCGCGGCGTCGGCCTGATCGCCGGCGTGGAACTGATGGCCGACAAGCGCACGCGCGAGCCGTTCGCGCCGGCAATGAAGGTGGGCAACCTGGTGATGGACAAGTGCCAGGAGGCCGGGCTGGTCGTGCGCGCCATCGGCGACCGCATCGCCTTCACCCCGCCGCTGATCATCAGCGCCGACGAGGTGCAGGAAATGCTGCGCCTGTTCCGCCAGGGCCTGGACGCCGCCTGGTCGGTGCTGCGCAAGGACCACGGCATCGCGGCACAGTAGCGCGCCATGCCGGAGCAACTCGTCATCCCCGACCTGCGCGGCAAGCGCTGCCTGGTCACGGGCGCCAGCAGCGGCATCGGCGCCGCCGTCGCCCGTGCGCTGGGGGCGCAGGGCGCGCAAGTCGTGGTGCACGGCCACAGCAGTCTGGACGAGGCCGAGGCGGTTGCGGACGCAATCCGCGCCGCCGGCGGCACCGCCTTCGTGCTGGCGGCGGACCTTGGCCAGCGGGGCACCGCCGCCCCGCTGGTGGCGGAAGCGGCCGCACGAATGGGCGGGCTCGACCTGCTGGTGAACAACGCCGGCAACGTGCTGGAGCGCCGGCCCCTCGCGACCATGCCGGACGATTTCTTCGACGCGGTCATGGATCTCAACCTGCGCTCGGTGTTCGAAGCGAGCCGTGCGGCCATCCCGCATCTGCGTGCGGCCGGAGGCGGCGCGATCGTCAGCACCACCTCGATCTCCGCCCGCCATGGCGGCGGCGTCGGGGTGGGTGCCTATGCCACCGCCAAGGCCGGGGTCAGCAATCTCACGCGTGCACTGGCCAAGGAACTGGCCCCGGACCGCATCCGCGTGAACGCGGTCTCGCCGGGAATCATCCTCACGCGCATCCACGCGCAGAGCACGCCGCCCGAGATGATGCGGCAATTCGTCGCCGCCATCCCGATGGGCCGCGCCGGCACAGTGGAGGATTGTGCCGGCACCTACCTGTTCCTGGCCAGCGACAGCCTGAGCGGCTACGTCACCGGCCAGGTGATCGAGGTGAACGGCGGCCAGCTGATGCCGTGAGCATGCCTACGCCCGCTGCACGTTCCAGAAGATCGGCAGGATGCTCTTGACGATGCCGCCGAGATTGGCGCGGCGGGCGATCGGCTGGAACCACTGGCCCACGGGGATGTAGGGCACCTCCTCCCAGACCAGAAGCTGGATGTCGCGGGCAATGCGGCGCTGCGTCTCCAGGTCCGGCGCGTCGTACCAGGCACCGCGCAGGGCCTCCATGCGCGGACTGGTGTACCAGCCATACCAGCCGCTGGTGCCGTTGCCGAACAGAGTGGTGTGGCTGGCCGGGTTCGAATAGCTGAGCCCGTCGCCATAGGTGCAGAACGTGCTCCAGCCGCCCTTCTCCACCGGCTCCTTGCTGTTGCGGCGCGAGACGACCGTGCCCCAGTCGGCGCTGACATACTCCACATTCAGTCCGACGCTTTCGTAGACCGAGCGCGTCACCTGCGCGATCGCGTTGACCACGGGGAAGTCGGTCGGCGCCATCAGCACCACCCGCTCGCCCTTGTAGCCGCTCTCCGCCACCAGACGTTTCGCCAGGGCGACGTCACGCGGGGATGTCAGCGCCGCCAGTCCGGCATCGTTGGCCAGCGGCGTGCCGATCGGGAACACGCCCACGCCGGTGCGCGACAACGCGGTCTCGCCGCCCATCACCGCCGCCATGTAGTCCTGCTGGTCCACCGCGGGCAGGATGGCGCGCCGCAGCTTCACGTTGTCGAAGGGCGGCTGCAGATGGTTGAAGCGGATGATGCCGACCGCACCCAGCAGATCGACGCTTTCGACCACCACGCCCGGCGATTTGCGCAGCATCGGCAGAAGGTCGGCCAGCGGCTGCTCGATCCAGTCCACCTCGCCAGTCTGCAGGGCCGCGGCGGCCGTCGCGGAATCCGGCATGATCACCCATTCCACCCGGTCGAAATGCGCGCGCTTGCCGCCGGATGTGAAGCTCGCCGGCTCGTCGCGCGGCACGTATCCGTCGAAGCGCGCATAGACGGCGCGCGAGCCCGAAACCCATTCGTCGCGCACGAAACGATAAGGGCCACTGCCGACATATTCCTGGATCTGCTGGAACGCGTCGGTCCTGGCGATGCGCTCGGGCATGATGAAGCAGGTGTTGTAGCCGAGCGCATAGGGCAGCAACGCGAACGGGCGGGTCAGCCTGATCTCCAGCCGCCGGTCGTCCAGCGCCCGCATCTCAGCCATCTGCGCGGCCAGGCGCTGGCCGAAGCCGTCGCGGCGCATCCAGCGGGCGATGGAGGCGACGCAATCCGTGGCCCGCACCGGCTCGTTGTCGTGGAACCGCAATCCGTCGCGCAGTGTCAGCCGCCAGGTCAGGCGGTCGTCGGAGATCTCGTGTCCGGCCAGCATCTGCGGCCTGGGCGTGAGCGACGCGTCCAGGCCGTACAGCGTGTCCCAGATGACGTAGCCATGGTTGCGGGCGATGACCGTGGTGGTCCAGATCGGATCGGGGTTCTGCAGGTTGCCCTGCGGCACGAAGCGCAAGACACGGGCGCCCTGCCCGACCGCGGGCCGCGCCAGGCCCAGGCTGCCGGCGAGGCCGAGGGACGCCGCCCCGGCCATGAGGGTTCTGCGCTTCATGCCAGTTCTCCCGCTGGTGTTGCGGGAAAGCCTAGACGTTGCAGGCCCGCTGATACAACGATTCGACATCGGCGCGGCGCGGATGCGCCGTTCCGGTTTGCATCACCGCCGCCGCCCCCGCGGCAATGCCCCAGGCGAGCGCATCCGCGGGATCGCTGCCGCGGGCCAGCGCAAGCGTCATCGCCGCCAGGAAGCTGTCGCCGGCGCCGACCGTGCTGCGGGCCGGCACGTCCAGCGCGGGGCGCCGCCATAGCCCCTCCGGCGTTGCCAGCAACGCACCGCCGCCACCCAGGGACACCGCCACGCGTGCCGCACCGCCAGAGCGTACCACCGCCATCGCCGCCGCATCCTGCGCGGCCGCATCCGGCAATTTGCGCCCCACCAGCGCCTCGAACTCACCGAGGCTGGGCTTGATTAGCGCGAGCCCGTGCCCCAGCGCCGCCTGCAGCGCCGGGCCGGAGGTGTCGAGCACCACATGCTGGCCACGTTCGGCGGCGAGGCGGGCCACGGTCGCGTAGAAATCGACGGGGGCACCGCGCGGCAGGCTGCCGCTGGCCACCAGCCAGCCGCCTGGTTCGGCCGCCAACGCCGCCAGCGCGGCCTCCAGTTCCGCGGCCGACGCCACCGGGCCTTCCGGCACGAAGCGGTATTCCTGGCGCGCGGACCGGTCGTGCACGGTCATCGCGATGCGCGTGCGCCCGGCGATCGGCACGACGTGGCAGGGCACGCCCCCCTCTTCCAGCAGTTCCTCCAGGAAACGGCCGGTGACTCCGCCGGTGAGCACCACGGCCAGCACGTCGCCGCCGAGCTCGCGGATCACCCGGGCCACGTTCACGCCGCCGCCGCCGGGGTCATGCGTCTCGGCAAATGTGCGCACCTTGTGAACAGGACGCACCGCCTCGGCATCGCAGGCGACATCGACGGCCGGATTGAGCGTGAGCGTGACGATTCGCGGCCCCATGCGCGCATCCTAGAGGCGCGGCCGCCGATGGCTCAAGGGCACGGCCCTGGAGTCCGCGAGCCCCACGCCGTATCGTCGGCGAAGATCGTTCTCACAACCGAAAGATCACGCGCATGAGCTTCAAGCTGGTGATGTTGCCGCCGCAGACCGACATCTATCGCGACTGGGGGCGCAAGCTGGCCGCTGCCCTGCCGGAGGTTCAGGTGGTGGTGGCCGAAGGGGCGCAGGAAGCGCAGCACGCCATCGTCGACGCCGACGCCGCATTCGGGCCGCTGCCGCTGGACTTGCTGCAACGGGCACAGAAGCTGCGCTGGCTGCAGGCGCATCACGCAGCCCCGCCGGCCGGCTATTACTATCCGGAGCTGGTCGGCCACCCGGTTGTGGTGACGAACATGCGCGAGATCTACAACGATCATATCGGCGCGCACATCATGGCCTTCGTGTTCGCCTTCGCGCGCGGCTTTCATTACTACATTCCCCAGCAACTGCGCCGCGAATGGACCAAGCCGCCCGAGGACACCGGCGTCGTGCACCTGCCCGAAGCGACGGCGTTGATCGTGGGTCTGGGCGGGATCGGCGCCGAGGCGGCCCGCCTGGCCGCCGCCGCCGGCATGACCGTGATCGGGACCGACGCGCGCCGCACCGACATCCCGCCCGGGGTTGCCGAGATGCACAAGCCAGAGGCCCTGGACACGCTGTTGCCGCGCGCCGATTTCGTCATCCTGACCGTGCCGCACACGCCAGCCACCGAAGGCTTCTTCAATCGCGCCCGCTTCCGGCGCATGAAGCCGGGCGCGTTCTTCATCAATATCGGCCGCGGCAAGACCACGCGCCTGGACGACCTGGTCGCCGCCCTGCAAGCGGGCGAGATTGCCGGCGCCGGCCTCGATGTCTACGAGGAAGAGCCGCTGCCGGCGGACCATCCTCTGTGGACCATTCCGGGCGTGCTGATGACACCGCACATGGCCGGCTACGGACCGTATTTGAACGACCGGCGCTATCGGATCCTGCTGGACAATTGCCGGGCCATGATCGGCGGCGGATCGTTGCGCAACGTCGTTGACAAGTCCAACTGGTTCTAGAACGCGCCGACAGCAACGCGCCAACGGACGATCATCGTGGCGACCGCGGCGAGACCCGCATGCGGCGTCCCGGGATTTGTCGCGCCCGCAAAGTCGCTGTGTACACCGAAAAGAGACAAATGGTGACACGTTGACGAACGGGTAATGACCGGCGGAGCGGCGTCGTGATAGCGGTGGAATTATCACCCATCGCTGCCGCAACGACGCCAACCGGGAGAGACGCATGTCCGGACCGACGCAGACCCAGCTTGACACGATTGCCTATACCGCAGGCATCGATGCCGACGGAGTCCTGACCGCGGTCGACGGCTGGCGCTGGGCCGGAGATGACCCGGCCACCTACAACGGGCCCGAATCGACCCATAAGTGGGGCGGCGGCATCGCGGGAACGCCCGGAGGGACTGTCAGCTACTATTTTGACGTCGGCTCGAATTGGTCGGCAGACGAGATGGGGTCGTTCACCGCTAGCCTGACCCTGTGGTCCGATCTGGCCAACATCCAGTTCGTCCAGACTGCCGATGCCGCGGCCGCGAACATGACCTTCTATCGTTACGGGTCGACCACCCCCGGCGCAGATCTTGACGACGGCGCGTATGCCGAAGCGCAATACGTCGCCGGCCGACCGGGCGACGTCACGATCCCGACCACGCAAAAGGGCATGATCTCCATCGACACGGTCGGTGCCTGGTCAAAGCTCGATTCGTTCACGGATTACGGCGGCTATGGCCCGGGCACGATCGTGCATGAGCTCGGGCACCTGATGGGTCTCATGCATACCGGCCCCTACAACGGGGACGTGAATATCGCGACCCAGCAATACAACGCGACCGACACGACACTGTGGTCGATCATGTCGTATATCGGTCCCGGCGACAGCGCGGCGAAATATTTCGCCGACTACCCGGTTCAGGGAACGGATTGGGGTAGGGGTGACGACGGCTACACGCGCACGCCCGTCACTCCGATGATGCTGGACATCGCCGCGGTACAACAGCTGTACGGCCAATCCACCAGCGCGACCTTCTCGGGCGGGCAGATCTACGGCTTCAACTGCAACATCAGCGACGCCGCGCGGCCGTTCTTCGATTTCACGGTCAACACAGCCCCGGTCATCACGCTGTGGAACTACGGCACCGGCAACACGCTCGACCTGTCAGGCTATGCGACCGGCTCCACGATCAACCTGAACCCCGGAACGTTCAGCAGTTGCGATGGCATGATCAACAATATCGGCATCGCCTACAACACGGTCATTGACCATGCGATCGGCGGCGCCGGCGACGATATGTTCTACGTCAGTAATTTCAGCAGCTGGATCGACGGCCAGGGCGGCAACAACGTCGTCATGTTCGGCGGCTACTATGTGGACTACAGCATCAGCCGGGCCGAAGACACGGTTACGGTCATCGATAATATTCTGGGCCACGGCGGGACATATACCCTGCTCAATATCCAGCTGCTGCAGTTCACCGACCGAAGCGTCCATACTTCCGAAATCCCCTGTTTTGCCAAAGGTACGCGCATTCTGACGCAACGTGGCGCAGTCGCCGTCGAGGATCTGGCGGTCGGCGATCTGCTGGTGACGCTGCGGCGCGCGCGGCTTGCCCCGGTGCGATGGATCGGCCACCGCACCGTGGATTGCCGGCACCACCCGCGCCCCTGGGACGTGATGCCGGTGCGGGTGAGCGCGTCCGCATTCGGGCCTCAGCAGCCGCACCGCGACGTGGTGCTCTCGCCCGACCACGCGGTGTTCGTCGACGGCGTGCTGATACCGATCCGCTACCTGATCAACGGGACCACAATCGTCCAGCAATCCGTGTCCGACGTCACCTATTACCACGTCGAATTGCCGGTCCACGACGTCATCGTGGCCGAAGGCCTGCCGGCGGAAAGCTACCTTGACACCGGCAACCGATCGACCTTCGCCAACGGCGGAACGACGGCGATGCTGCACGCCGATTTCGCGCGGGACGCATGGACCGCGCAAGGCTGCGCCGAACTGGTGCTGGCCGGCCCGCAGCGGGCGCGGGTCAGGCAACGGCTGTTGACCCAGGCGGCGGCGCTCGGCCACGCGTTGACCGACGATCCCGAACTGTCCGTGTGCGTCGACGGGCATGATTTGCCGGCGGAGGTGACGGGGTCGACATGGCGCGTTCGCCTGCCGGCGGGGGCAAGCCGCCTCCGCCTCGCCTCCCGCGTCGGGGTGCCCGCGCATGTGTGCGCCGAGCAGGACGACACGCGCCCGCTTGGGGTGGCGATCTCCGATCTGCGCATCGACGGCCAGGCGGTGCCGCCGGGCGATCCCCGGCGCGGCCGCGGCTGGCACGCGCCGGAGGAGGCCTGGCAGTGGACCGACGGCGATGCGGAACTGGCCTGTACCGGCGCCCGCGAAGTGACGTTCGCGGTGGCGTTCGCCGGCCGCTACTGGCAGGTCAGTGCAACTGGTTCTTCACGAAACGCCCGCCGAGCATGATCGCGGGCATGCGCAGGCCGTCGCCGAGGAACACGGAAAGGTCGGCGTAGGGATCACCGTCGACCACCAGCAGATCGGCGTGAGCGCCCGGGATCAGCTCGCCAAGCTTGCCTTCCTGGCGGACGATCTCGGCGTTCACGAGGGTGGCTGACCGGATCACTTCCTGCGGCCGCATCACTTCGCCGCGGATGGTGAACTCGTTGCAATGGTCGTTCTGCAGCTGGCCCAGCAGATCGCTGCCGAAGCCGATCTTCACCCCTGCCGCACGGCACAGCTCCAGCGAACGCAGCCCGCCCTGCAGCACCATTTCGTTCTTGGCGAGGCTGTAGTCCGACAGGCCATACTCTCCGCCGCGGCGCTTCAGCGCGTCGTAGGCGACCAGCGTGGGCACAATATAGGCGCCCTTCTCGGCCATCAGCTTCGCGGTCGGCGCGTCGATCAGGTTGCCGTGCTCGATCGTGCGCACGCCGCCGCGCACCGCACGCTCGATGGCCTTGGCGCTGTAGGCATGGGCGCAGACATAGCTGCCCCAGCGCACCGCCTCCTCCACCGCGGCCTCGATCTCATCCATGCGGTATTGCAGGCTTTCCAGCGGATCGGCCTGCGAGGCCACGCCACCGGACACCATGATCTTGATGTGGTCGGCCCCCTTGCGCAGTTCGTCGCGCGCCGCCTTGATCACGTCGGGCACGCCATCCGCCACCCGCGCGGTCCAGGACAGGCCGCTGCAGCAGGCGCAGGCGAAGGCGGATTGGGTGCGCTTGCGGTGGTCGGCATGCCCGCCGGTCTGGCTCAGCGGCGCGCCGGCGATGAACAGGCGCGGGCCGATGAAATGCCCCTGCTCCACCGCGGCCTTCATGCCGTAATCGGCGCCACCGGTGTCGCGCAGCGTGGTGAAGCCGCGCATCAGCATCGCCCGCATGGAGGTGGAGCCCTTCGCCGCCAGCAACGTCAGCGGCACGTCGGACAGCAGCTGCAGGTTCACCTCGGTCAGCACGATGTGGATATGCGCGTCAATCAGGCCGGGCATCAGCGTGCGGCCGCGCAGGTCGATGCGCTGGGCCGAGGCGGCGTGGATGGGCCGGTCGGAAACCTCCTTGACCAGGCCGTTCTCGACCAGGACCTCGATGCCCTCCAGCAGCGCGTCCTGGCGCGGATCCAGGAATCGTCCGCCGCCGAATACGTAGGATGTCATGCCCACCTCCTGTTGTCGGCGCATCCTGCCCGATGCGACCCGTGCTTGTCACACCGGGCCCTTGCCACTTCCATGCGTCCGGTGCACACCCCAATCGTCCAGGAAGCAAGGTGGGGCGTGCGGCCGCGATGGTCGATCTGACGAGAACCTATGACGTGCTGGTGGTCGGCGGCGGCAACGCGGCCCTGTGCGCCGCCGTAACGGCGCGCGAGGCCGGAGCCAGCGTGCTGCTGCTGGAGCACGCGCCGAAAGCATTCCGTGGCGGCAACAGCCGTCACACGCGCAATTTCCGTGCCATGCACGAAGGCCCGACCAAGGTGCTGACGGACTCCTACCTGGAGGACGAGTACTGGGACGACCTGCTGCGCGTGACGGGCGGCAATACCGACGAGCAGCTGGCCCGCATGACCATCCGTGCCAGCGCCCAGGTCACGCCGTGGATGGAGGCCTGCGGCGTGCGCTTCCAGCCCTCGCTGACGGGCACGCTGAGCCTGTCGCGCACCAATGCATTCTTCCTGGGCGGCGGCAAGGCGCTGGTGAACGCCTACTACGCCACCGCCGAGCGCATCGGCGTGGACGTGCTGTACGACACCGAAGTGCGCGCCCTGCGGCTGGACGACGGCTTCGTGCGCGCCGCCGAGATCGTCTGCCGCGGCTTTCCGGAGACGGTGCGCGCGAAATGCGTGGTCGCTTCGTCCGGCGGTTTCCAGGGCAACCTCGACTGGATGCGGCAATACTGGGGCGACGCGGTGGACAACTTCGTCATCCGCGGCACGCCCTATGCGAAGGGCGTGGTGCTGAAGAATCTGCTGGACCAGGGCGTGATGCCGATTGGCGATCCCACCCAGTTCCATGCCGTCGCACTCGATGCACGCTCGCCGAAATTCGACGGCGGCATCGCGACCCGGCTGGATTCGGTGCCGTTCAGCATCGTCGTCAACAAGGACGGCAAGCGGTTCTACGACGAGGGCGAGGATGTCTGGCCCAAACGCTACGCCATCTGGGGCCGGCTGATCGCCCAGCAGCCCAGCCAGATCGCTTATTCCGTCTGCGATGCGAAGGCGTTCTCGCTGTTCATGCCGTCGGTCTTCCCCGCCATCCGTGCCGACACGCTGGGTGAGCTCGCGCAACGGCTCGGGCTGGACGCCGCGGTGCTGCAGGACACCGTGGCGCAGTACAACGCCGCCGTGCAGCCGGGCACGTTCAACGACCGCTCGCTGGATGATTGCCGCACCGATGGCCTGACGCCGCCGAAGACGCACTGGGCGCGGCGTATCGACGAGCCGCCGTTCTATGGCTATCCGCTGCGCCCGGGCATCACCTTCACCTATCTCGGCGTGAAGGTGAACGAGCAGGCGCGGGTGCTCATGCAGGACGGCCGGCCCAGCGCCAACCTGTTCGCCTCCGGCGAGATCATGGCCGGCAACATCCTGGGGCGCGGCTATCTGGCGGGGTTCGGCATGACGATCGGCACGGTGTTCGGCCGCATCGCGGGGCAGGAGGCGGCGAAACATGCGCGAAACTGAGGCGGTCGCCGATGCGCGGCGGGCCATGGAGATCTGCAACGCCTGCCGCTATTGCGAGGGTTTCTGCGCGGTGTTCCCGGCGATGGAGCTGCGCCGCGAGTTCGCTGCCGCCGATCTCAGCTATCTCGCCAATCTCTGCCATGGCTGCCGCGGCTGCTTCTATGCGTGCCAGTATGCGCCGCCGCACGAGTTCGGCATCAATCTGCCGAAGTCGTTCGCGGAGGTCCGGGCCGAGAGCTACGAGCAATATGCCTGGCCGCAACCGCTGGCGCGGTTGTTGAAGCGCAATGGCACCGTGGTCTCGCTGGTCGCGGCCATGGGGGTGGCCTTGGTGCTGGTGCTGACCGCCCTGCTGCAGTCGCCCGGCGTGCTGACGGGCACGCATACCGGGCCGGGCGCTTTCTTCGCGGTGATCCCCTATTCCGTCATGGTCTGGGTTGCCAGTGCGACGTTCCTGTATGCGCTGCTGGCGCTGGCGATGTCGGCGGTCAATTTCTGGCGTGACGCCGGTGCCGGCTCACCCCGCGGCAAACCCCTCCTGCAGGCGGTTCGCGATGCACTGACGCTGAAGAATCTCGGCGGCGGCGGCGACGGTTGCAACTACCCGGACGAATCCTTCTCGGGCGTACGCAAATGGCTGCACCACGCCATGTTCTACGGCTTCATGCTGTGCTTCGCCTCGACCTCGGTCGCCACGGTGTTCCATCATTTCCTGGGCTGGGTCGCGCCGTATTCGCTGCTGAGCGCGCCAGTGATCCTGGGCACGCTGGGCGGGCTGGGCATGGTAGTGGGCACGTTCGGGCTGATCTGGATGAAAGTGATCGCCGACCCAGCACCCGCCGCGCGCGCCCTGCTCGGCGGCGAATACGCGCTGCTGTTCCTGTTGCTGATGGTGGCGCTGACCGGGCTGGTGCTGCTGGCATTGCGCGCCACCGGCGCCATGGGGGTGGCGCTGGCGGTGCATCTGGGCTTCGTCCTGGCGCTGTTCCTGATGCTGCCCTACAGCAAGTTCGTCCACGGCATCCACCGCAGCGCCGCCCTGCTGCGTGCGGCCATGGAGCGTTGACGACAGCCGCTTGATCAGCGGCGCCCGGCCACGCCCAGGGTGCGCTCCAGCAGCCCGGCATCCGCCTGCAACGCCGCACTGGGGCCGGCATGCGCCACGCCACCGCGTTCCAGGATCACCGCCTGGTCGGTCACATCCAGCACCTTGCGCGCGTGCTGCTCGACGATCACCGCGGACAGGCCCTCCTCGCGCGTCAGCCGCCGCAGCACGGCCAGCAGTTCGGCCACGATGATCGGTGCCAACCCCTCGGTGGGTTCGTCCAGCAGCAGCAGCCGCGGATTCAGCACCAGGGCGCGGCCGATCGCAAGCATCTGCTGCTCGCCGCCGGACAACTGGTTGCCCATGTTGCGGCGGCGTTCGCGCAGGCGCGGGAACACGGCGTAGACCCGCGCGACATCCCACTGCCCCGGCCGCGCCACCGCCGTCAGGTTCTCCTCCACGGTCAGCGAGCGGAAGATGTTGCGCTCCTGCGGCACCCAGCCGATGCCTGCCGCCGCGCGCTGCTCCGGCCGCAGCCGCGTGATGTCCCGCCCGCCCAGGCGCACGTTGCCGCCGAAATGGCGCGTCAGGCCGACGATGCTGGTCAGCAGCGTCGTCTTGCCCATGCCGTTGCGCCCCAGCAGGGCCAGCGATTGGCCCTGCGGCAATGAGAGCGACACGTCCGAGAGCACCACCGCCGCGCCATAGCCTGCCGACAGGCCCTCGATGGCGAGGATGTCAGTCATGCGCCGCGTCGCCCAGATAGACCGCTCGCACACGGGGATCGGCGGCGATCTCGGCGGCCGTGCCCTCGACCAGCAGCGCGCCGCCCACCAGCACGGAAATGCGCTCGGCGAAGCGGAACACCAGGTCCATGTCGTGCTCGATCAGCAGCACCGTCACGTCGGCCGACAGGGCCGCCACACCGGCCAGGATGCCATCACGCTCGCCCTCGGGCACCCCCGCCGCAGGTTCGTCCAGCAGCAGCACACGCGGGCCGCAGGCGACCGCCACCGCAATCTCCAGCAGGCGCTGGCGGCCATAGGGCAGCGCGCCGGTGGGCTGGTTCATCGCCTCCACCAGCCCGAAGCGTTCTAGGATCTCGACGCTCTGATCGACGACGTCGCCGCTTGTGCCGATGCGGCGCCAGACCTGCGTGTCGAGGCCAAGCCGGCGCGAAATCGCCAGCCCCACCGTCATCAACGGCGTCAGCTCGGGGAAAAGCTGGTTGATCTGGAACGTCCGCACCAGTCCGCGCCGCACCCGCTGGTCCGGCCGCAGCGCCGTGATGTCGGCGCCGTCCAGCAGGATGCGCCCGGCGGAAGGGCGCAGCACGCCGGTCAGCAGGTTGATCAGCGTGGTCTTGCCCGCGCCGTTCGGCCCGATCAGCGCGTGGCGCGCGCCGCGCTGCAGTTGCAGCGACACGTCGCTGGTCGCGGCCAGGCCGCCGAAGCGGCGATGCAGGCCGATGGTCTCCAGCACCACGCTCATGCGCGCCGTCCGGCCACGCGCCGCCACAGCGCCAGCGGCCAGCCGAAGATGCGCTCGCGTCCCACCACCACCAGCAGAACCAGCAGCAGCCCGATCCAGAACTGCCAGTATTGCGGCGTCAGTCCGGACAGCCAGTCCTGCATCACCTTGAACAGCAGCGCGCCGACGATGCCGCCATAGAGATAGCCGACGCCGCCGATCACCAGCATCAGCAGCACGTCGGCGGAACGGTGGAAGGCCAGCACGTCCAGCGACACGAACTGCGTACTCTGCGCCAGCAGCGCGCCGGCGATGCCGGCATAGGCGGCGGCCAGCGTGTAGATGGCCACGAGCCGCCCGGTGACGGGAATGCCGATGGCGGCGGTGCGCAGTGCGTTGCCCTTCACCGCGCGCACCGACAGGCCGAACGGCGAGGACATGATGCGCCGCGCGATCAGGAACAGCACGAACAGCACGCTCAGGCTGTAGGCATAGCCCACGCGCCCGAACATATCGAACTCGAACCGCCCGAGGATCGGCGCCATCACTACGCCCTGCAGCCCGTCGGCGCCGCCGGTGAGCCAGGTCAGCCGGTTCGCCACCTCGAACAGCACCAGCGAGACGCTGAGCGTGACCATGATGCGCGTGAGGTCGGACCCGCGCAGCACCAGGAAGCTCGTGGCGAACCCCAGCAGCATCGAGGCGACGCCGGCCGCCGCCAGCCCCAGCAACGGGTCGCCGATACCCCATTTCGCCAGCAACCCCGCCAGATAGGCGCCGAAGCCGAAGAACGCCGCATGCCCCAGCGAGACGATGCCGCCATAGCCCAGCGCGAGATCGAGCGACAGCGCGAACAGGCCGAAGATCGCCACCTCGTTCAGCAGCAGGTATTGGTCGGGCAGCAGGAACCAGCTTGCGGCCGCTGCGGCCCAGAAGACGAATTCTGCCGGCCGCCACCGCGTGGCGGCCGCCAGGGCGGCGGCGGCGCTGGCACGGTGCGCCGCGTTCATCGTGCCAGCCTGGGTGCGAACAGCCCCTGCGGCCGCCACAGCAGCACCACGATCATGACCGTGTAGATCACGAAGGCGCCGGCTTCCGGCACGTAGTACTTGCCGGCGACGTCGGCCACCCCGAGCAGGATCGAGGCAAGGAACGGCCCGATGATGCTGGACGCCCCGCCCACCGTCACCACGATCAGGAAATACACCATGAACTTCAGCGGGAACGACGGATCCAACCCCAGGATCTCCGCCCCCAACGCCCCGCCCAGCCCGGCCAGCCCGGAGCCCACGGCGAAGGTCACCATGAAGATGGCGTCGACATTGATGCCCAGGCCGCGCGCCACCCGCGGATCATCGACCGCCGCGCGCAGCCGGCTGCCGAAGCGGGTGCGGGTCAGCGCGAGCTGCAATGCCAGCGCCAGCGCGCCGCAGATGCCGATGATCAGCAGGCGATAGGCGCCGATCGAAACCCCGAGCACCTCGAACCGGCTCCGCAGGAACGCCGGCAACGCGATGAACTGCTGCTGCGAGCCTTGCACGAAATCCACGGCGGCGACGGACATGAATACCAGGCCGATGGTGAACAGCACCTGGTCCAGATGGCTTTTCCCATACACGTGCACGTACAGCGTGCGCTCCAGCACCACGCCGGTCAGGGCGCTGGCGACGAAGGCCAGCGGCAGGCCGGCGAGGAACGGCGCCCCGAGCCGGTTCACGCAATACGCCGCGACATAGCCGCCCGCCATGGCGAACGCCCCGTGCGCGAGGTTGATGAAATTCATCAACCCCAGCGTCACGGACAGCCCGCAGGCGAGCACGAACAGCAGCATGCCGTAGGCGACGCCGTCGAACAGGTTGGTCAGCACGGTCCGCCCGGCGGCCCCGGCAGCGTCAGGTCAGGGCTGCGCCGCCTTGGCCGGGTCCTTCATCATCGGGAAAGTCGCAAATTCAACGTTGTACAGCGCGCCATCCACCTTCTCGACCTTGCGGATGTACAGGTTGTGCACCACGTCGCGCGTCTGTGGGTCGATCATTATCGGGCCACGCGGGCTCTCCCAGGACAGGCCCTTCATCGCCTCCACCAGGGCCGTGCCATCGATGCCGCCCTTGGTCTTCTCCAGCGCGGCATAGATCGCGTGCATGCCGTCATAGCCGAACACGGCCATGAAGTTCGGCCGCATGCCGTTGTTGGCCTTCTCGAACGCCTGGATGAAGGCCTTGTTCGTGTCCGACGGATGGGCGGCCGAATACGGGCCGGACGTCACCATCCCCAGCACCACATCGCCCATGGCGTTCACGATGTCGTCGTCGGTCACGTCGCCGGTGGCGATGAAGCGGATGCCCGACTTGTCCAGCCCGCGCTCCACGAACTGCTTTGCCAGGATGCTGCCCACCCCGGACGGCACGAAGGCGAACAGCGCATCGGGCTTGGCGTCGGCGGCGCGCTGCAGGAACGGCGCGAAATCGGGGTTCGCCAGGGGCACGCGCAAGGCCGCCAGAACCTCCCCGCCGCCCTGCCTGAAGCGGTCGTTGAACCACTTCTCCACGTCGTAGCCGGGGCCGTAGTCGCTCACCAGCGAGACCACCCGCTTCACCCCGTTCTGCAGCGCCCAGTCGGCGATGGCCACGGCCGGCTGCGCCACCACCTGGGCGGTGCGCACCACGAACGGGGATTGCTGCGTGATCGACGAGGTGGCCGCGGCCATCACCACCATCGGCACCTTGGCCTGGGTGGCGATCGGCGCCGTCGCCATGGCCAGCGGCGTCAGGCCGAATCCGGCCAGCACGGCCACCTTGTCGCGCACCACCAGTTCCTGCGCCAGGCGCCGCGTGGTGTCGGCCACGCCCGCGTCGTCACGCAGGATCACCTCGATCTTCTGCCCGGCGACGCTGTCCCCGTGCTGCTGCATATACAGCTTCACTGCGGCGTCGATCTGGCGGCCGGTGGACTGGAACGGACCGGTCATCGGCAGAATCAGGCCGATCCTGACGGTCTGCTGCGCCTCCGCCGTGCCCGCCAGCATCAAGGTGGCCATTGCGGCCAGGACCATGCGTATGCGCGTCATCCAGCCCCCCATCGATTTGTTTGCCTTGCCCGCGGCGCGCGGGTGCGTCGCCCCGCTTCATCGCACCCGCCGCGCCGGCGATCAATGCCGGCACGCAGCGATCGGCGAGGCCGGCCGCGGCGCGCAGCGCCGGCGGTCAGGGTGGGGAAAGGCTCACGCCGGGGGAGGTTCAGGCCGGAAGGGGATCAGGCCGCAGCCAGTTCGCGCTTCCGGCTCCATGGGTAGTGCCGTCCACCCTCGGTCAGGAACTGCCAGAGATCGGGGCATTCGCTGCCAATCCGCTCCAGGACGGTGCGGATGCTGTTGAAGCATGGCTGGCGCGGCCCGTGATAATCCACGACGGGACCGGCCGGCTGGAAGTCGATGTACGTCATCTGCAACAGGCGGAGCAGGCTGGGTTCCATGACGGCGCACCAGTGGGTCAGGTTCAGTTCGGAGCTCAGCCGGACGATGCCCTGCATCAACTTGAGCCGCATGAGCAGTGTCGACGTGCCGGCCCGCCGCTGTTTCGAGATGGCGAAGCGGGAGATCTCGGCCGTCGACGTCAGGGGCACATGCGGCCGCAGGATCGACCACGCGCAGACTCGCTGCATCGGGAAGCTGTCGTCGGGCGTCTCGACGGCCGGAAGCACCAGGCGGACGGTTCCCAGGACTTCCTCTGTCTGACGGCTGCGCAGCACGGCCTGGCGTGCCCGCAGGTCGAATTCATCGACCTCAAGTCCAGCAGAACCAGTAAGATATCCCCGCTCTACGCAATACACCTGATGTCTAAGGTGGTATGCCTCGCGAACGATCTCTGCTCGATCAGCAATCTCGATCTCCAACTCGCTTTCAATCGCGTGAATTGCTTGTACGAGAGAATGCCGTTCCATCGATAGGCCTCCTAATCAACCCAGAGACTGCTTATGCGGATACGGCGGGAGCCGCAAATTTTATCGACGCCGATCGATGTCACGGATTTTGGAGTCCTATTTGTTAAGGAATGATCAAACTCTGAAGATGTGATTGGAAATTGTTGACTCATTATTGCTACGCATACAGAATAATTCAGAGAATTATTTATTCTATCCAGGTTTTTCGACACTCTCATATTGCTGAGCAGGGCGTCCCGCCCGCAACATGCCGCCCGCTGCTCATACAGCGAGAATGGCGGAGTCCTAGACGACCAGAAGGTCGTTGGCGCCGATCGATGGTGTTGAATTTCAGGATGTTGTGGTCTCGCGGCCCCGCAGCTCGCGGGCGCACCAGCGGGTGATTCCTGAGGCCGAGTGTATTTAGTTAGATTCCGGCACGATGGGGAAAGGAGGGGGGTTTCCCTGCCTCCGGCGAGACAATGCCCCCGACGGCCAAGTTGTCGGCCTGTTGCTGCCAGCGCCAGGAGGGCCGCCCGTGCTCAACACGATCGCGTGAGCACGTGCAGGCGTGGCCCGGCGGACGTCGCTTTCGCGCCATCGAGCGCATCGGGCCCGATGCGACAGGCAGCAAAAAACGGCGCCCCGAAGGGCGCCGTTCCGCGGCTTCGTTATGGAGCGACTATGCCACCAGCTTGCGGCGCCGGATCAGCCCGAGGCCGATAAGCCCGCTGGCCAGCAACGCCAGGGAAGCCGGCTCGGGGACCGCCGGGCTCGTCTGCAGGGTCGAGTTGCCGCCACCGCCGTTGATGACCAGTTCCGTGTTGTTGTTGGCAAGCGACAGCACGGACCCGGTGTTGATGATCGACGAGAACAGCTGCAAGCCCAGGCTTGAGGGCGGAGCGATGAAGAACGCCGGATCGACGTAGTTGAACGTCGTCAGAACGTTCGCACCCGCCGACAAGCCGGCAAGGGCCGTATTGGAGATCGAGGCGGTGCCCGAGAGGAGCGAGCCATTCGCCACCGTGGTCGAGGCGCCAATGCCTGTGAGCGTCGCGCCCGCGGCCGTCGCGTTATACGTGATCGGCCCGCCGGATTGCGGCGCGACATTCAATGAGAACGTGAAGGTATTGAACGTCCCACCGAACGTCTGTCCCACACCGGGGGCCACGCCGCCGGGAATGCTGCCGGTTGCGTTGAACGTCGCATACAGCGCGTATGTCGTGTTGAGGCCCGGGGTTCCCGAATTCGCGCCTGCCAGCGAGAACGCGTCGAGCTTCAGGATGCCGGTCTCGGTAAAGGCACCGGTCGCGGGATCGGTTACCTGGACCGTGGCATAGTCCTTCGTCGTGATGTTGTCGCCGGAAAAGGTTCCACCGATGCCGACAACCGCTTGTGGATCCCACGTGAACGGCGTGACCGCCGCCTGCGCACCTGCGATGCTGGCAAGGGACATCGCCGTGGCGACGATCGTGCCGCCGGCGAGCTTCCTTAGTTGCTGAGACTTCATGGTGACGGCACCTCGTTCCGATGGGGATTTCAGGGCTCTGTCGAACAGCCGCGTCCTCGGGGCACTCAGGAGCAGACGTTATATTGGAGAAACCGTCAGCCGGATGCAATTCACGGCCAATAACATTCCGTACAACGTAGTATCCACAACTATCCGTGAGCGATCGATTCACAAATAACTGTGAACGTCCTGCCAGTACGACGCCGCAAACGCCCACGGCGACCTCACGCCGGCTGGCCGCATCGACGCTCTCGTTGCGCAGTGAGACCGCGGGACGCCGCTCTCCCGACCACGCCGCCAAACGATGAAGGATACGCCTGGAACGTCGACCCCCGTGGCCCTGCATCGCGGCTTGCCGATCCGGCATTTCCGCCCACTTGCTGAGCCGGGCGAAGCAGCACCGTTCGCTTAACATTTCATACGGCATGCGCATCGGACGGCCCGCTGCTCACGATCCGGTAAATGCCGGGCCCGGTTCGCGACCCTATTTCGAAAGATTGCTCACGATCACTTGATCGGCACGGAAACCGGCACAGGATATCGTTGGCGCATTCGCAGATTCGACGCAGATGATGGCTGTCATGCAGTGCCGAACCCGTGAACACGATGACCCTGCACTCTGAACCGGAGACGACCATCAGCATTCCTGCGCGCCCCCATCGGCAACGAGGCTGTCACATGTCGGGCGATGTCCGGCGGTGACCGCCCGTCCCCTGCCGCAGCCGTCGAATACGCTCCGGCCCCGATGATCCAGCCTGGCTTTTCGTACGACGCCGCGTTCGACCGCAACATCGGCTGGCTGACCGAAGGCGAGCAGCAGGCCCTGCGCGCGCGTCGCGTGGCCATTGCCGGCATGGGCGGCGTCGGTGGCATCCATCTGCTCACGCTTGCGCGCTTCGGCGTTGGCGCCTTCAACATCTCCGATCTTGATCGGTTCGAGCTCGCCAACTTCAACCGCCAGGTCGGCGCAACCATGGCAACCCTGGGGCGTCCGAAGGTCGACGCGGTTGCGGAGATGGCGCTGTCCATCAATCCCGAGCTGCGCCTGAAGCGCTTCGACAAGGGCATCTGGCCCGACAACATCGACGCGTTCCTCGACGGCGTGGACCTGTTCGTGGACGGGTTCGACTTCTTTCAGCTCGAGGTACGAAGCCTGGTGTTCGCCCGCTGCGCGGAACTCGGCATCCCCGCCCTCACCGCCGCGCCGATCGGAATGGGCACGAGCTTCCTGGTCTTCGTGCCCGGCGGGATGACCTTCGAGCAGTATTTCCGCTTTGCCGGCCAGAGCAAGTCGGAGCAGTACCTTCGCTTCTTGCTCGGCTTCACACCGCGTGCCCTGCATCGCACCTATCTGGCCGACCCGACGCGCGTCGACCTCGAAGGCCAGCGCGGGCCGTCCACCGGCGCCGCCTGCGCCCTGTGCGCGGGGGTCGCCGCTGTGGAAGGCGTCAAGTTGCTGCTGCGGCGTGGCGGCGTGCGGCCGGCACCGTACCATCACCACTACGATGCCTATCGCGGCAAGCTGGTCGTTACCCGCCACCCCAGGGGCAATGCCGGCCCGCTGCAACAGGTGAAGCTGTTCATCGGGCGCCGCGTCTTCGCCGCCATGTCGCGCCGTGCCGTCGCCCCCGGCGCCGAGCCGGCCGTTCGCACGCCGCTGGAGGAAATCCTCCACATGGCGCGCTGGGCGCCGAGCGGCGACAACGTCCAGCCATGGCGCTTCCAGATCCTCGATGATTCGCGCGTTCGTGTGCTCCTGGGCGACAAGGCCGGCGCCAACGTGTACGAATACCGGGACGGCGAGCCCACGCTGCTGGCGGGCGGGACCTTGCTGGAAAGCCTGCGGATTGCCGCCTCGGCGTGGGGCCGCATCACCGACTGGCGCTACGAAGGCGGCGAGAACGGCCGGCACCACATTCTCGTGACGCTCACGCCGAACGACGCCGTCTCGCCAGACCCACTGGCGGCGGAACTGTCGCTGCGTTCGGTGGACCGCCGCCGCTTTCGAACGCGCAGGCTCACCATGCAGGAGAAAGCCGCGCTGGAGGCCTCGCTTGCCGGCGAACTTGCGGTCGACTGGCACGAGCCGGCCAGACAGCGCTGGCGGATGGCGAGCCTGGGCGCGCGTGCCACCGACATCCGCCTGCGAACACCGGAAGCCTACCCGGTCCATCGCGACATGATCGACTGGGAGCGCGATCTGAGCCCGACCGGCATCCCCGCCGGTGCCGTCGGCATGAACAAGGCATCGCTGGCGATCATGCGCTGGGCGATGCGCGGCTGGGGCCGCCTGAAGCTGCTCAACCGCCTCGGCGCAACCCTCAGTACCGCCATCGAGCTGGATTACATCCCCGCCCTGTCGAGCGCCGCCTTCTTCACGCTGCGTTTTCCGGATGGCCGGCCCGCACCGGCGCAACGCGCGGACCGGCTGCTGCGCGCGGGCCAAGCCATCCAGCGCTTCTGGCTCACCGCGAGCCGGCTGGGGCTGGCCCTGCAGCCATCCATCGCACCACTCATTTTCGGGCATTACGGGGCGACCGCAACGCCCTTCACCGCAGACGCAGGCATCCGCGGCAAGGCCGCCGCGCTGGCCGCGGCCCTGCGCGCGGCATTCGGCCAGAAGGCCGACCAGCTCGTGTTCATGGGCCGCCTCGGCGAGCCGTTCCGCCGGCTGCCGAAGTGCCGATCCGTTCGCCGTCCGATCGCCGAATTGCAGGCCGCAGGCGACGGCTGACGGGGCGCGGTCCAACCCTCCCCCGGACTCCAATCCTCCATCTCACGGCAATGTCTTGAGATGGATCAACGCCCGGCATCCCCGGATGTGTAGAGTACGTGCGATGGCCTGACACCACGGCGACGAATCCGGGGAAGGCAACAGGAAGACGATGGCAACGGACGCCTGCGAAACCGTGACCGGACCGGGCGTGGTCACTGCGGTGCGCGGCGCGGTTCTCGACCTGCGGTTCGCCGGCGGCGTGCTGCCGGAAATCAACGAGGCGCTGCGCGTCGAATGGGACCGCCCCGGCACGCTCACGGCCGAGGTGCAGAGCCACCTCGATGCTCGCACGGTCTGTGCCATCGCCCTGCAGCCAACCGAGGGCATGCGCCGCGGGATGCGTGCGCACACGACCGGCGGCCCTGTCACGGTCCCGGTCGGCGATGCCGTGCTTGGCCGCCTGCTGGACGTGCTCGGCAATGTCCAGGACCTCGGCCCGCCCTTGCCCGCGGACACCCTGCGCTGGCCCATCCATCGCCCGGCGCCGCCCCTGGCCGCGCAAAGTGCCGCGACCACCGTGTTCGAGACCGGAATCAAGGTGATCGATCTGCTGGCCCCGCTCGCCCATGGCGGCAAGGCCGCGATGTTCGGCGGCGCCGGCGTCGGCAAGACCGTGCTGCTGATGGAGCTGATCCGCTCTATCGTCGACCGCTATCAGGGGGTCTCGGTGTTCGCGGGGATCGGCGAGCGTTCGCGCGAGGGCCACGAGCTGCTCACGGACATGCGGGCCTCCGGCGTTCTGGAGCGGACCAGCCTGGTGTTCGGCCAGATGAACGAGCCGCCGGGCGCCCGCTGGCGCGTCGGGTTTACCGCGCTGACCGTTGCCGAATTCTTCCGCGACCAGAAGCACCAGGACGTGCTGCTGCTAATGGACAACGTGTTCCGCTTCGTGCAGGCGGGCAGCGAAGTGTCGGGGCTGCTGGGCAGGCTGCCCTCGCGCGTCGGCTACCAGCCGACGCTGGCAAGCGAGGTCGCCGCCCTGCACGAACGCATCACCTCGGTCGCCGACGCGGCCATTACCGCGATCGAGGCTGTCTACGTGCCCGCGGACGACTTCACGGACCCCGCGGTCACCGCCATCTCCAGCCATCTCGACAGCATCATCATGCTGTCACGCGAGATGGCGGCGGAGGGCATCTATCCCGCGATCGATCCGCTGGCGTCGACCTCGGTACTGCTCGATCCCGCGGTGGTCGGACCCGCGCACTACGAAACCGCGCAGAAGGTTCGCGAAACCATTGCCCATTACCGCGAGCTGCGCGACGTCATCGCCCTGCTGGGGATGGAGGAACTCGGCGCCCGGGATCGCCTGATCGCCGGCCGGGCGCGGCGCCTGCAGCGCTTCCTGACCCAGCCCTTCATGGTGACAGAGGCATTCACGGGCACTGCCGGCCGCTCGGTCACCCTCGCCGAGACACTGCGGGGCTGCCGCGCCATCCTGGAGGGCGCAGCCGACGACTGGCCCGAAGCCGCGCTCTACATGGTCGGCGGCATCGACGAGGCACGGCCGCGGGCCGCGCCGGCCACGGAGCTGCCGGCATGAGGCTACTGATCACCGATCCCACCTCGGTCGTCGCCGACCACCGCGATGTGGTGTCCGTGCGCGCCGAGGACGAAAGCGGCAGCTTCGGCATCCTGCCGGGACACGCCGATCTGCTCACCGTGCTCGCGGTTTCCGTGCTGGCGTGGCGCCACGCCGACGGCCGCACGGGCTTCTGCGCCGTGCGCCGCGGTGTGCTCACCGTGCTCGGCGGACGCGAGGTCGCGGTCGCCACCCGGCAGGCGATGCCCGGCGACGACCTGGACACACTGGAACACGTGGTTGCCGCCGGCTTCCGCGCCGCGCTGGACGCCGAGCGCTCCGCCCGGGTGGCGACGATGCGGCTGCACATGAAGGCGATCCGCCAGATCGTGCGGTTCCTGCGTTCTGGACCAAACAACAACACGGGAACGCCTCCGTGAACGACGAGCCAACCACGCGCGGCCAGAACAACGGCCTGCTGCGCTCCGTCCGCCTGCGCGGTGCCCGCCACCGCGAGGCCCAACGCGAGGGCGAGCCGTCGCTCGGCCGCCATCTCGCCCAGGTCGGCGTGCTCGGCTGGATGATCGTGACGCCCGCGCTGGCCGGGCTGTTCATCGGCCGCCTGCTCGACCGCCATTTCGGTTCCGGCATCTTCTGGAGCGCGCCGCTGCTCATGCTCGGCGTGGTCCTGGGCTGCTGGTCCGCATGGCGCTGGATCCGCCGGGCATGACATGCAGGAACCGAACATGCTCTTATTGCCAGCCTTCCTGATCCTCGGCCTGCTCGCCGGCGCCGCGCACTTCCTGGCATTGCGTGAGAACACCCGGCTATACCTGGAGGGGCGGCGCCACTGGCTCGCTCTCGCCGTGCAGCTCGCGCGGCTCACGGCCAGCTCCATCCTGTTCGTCCTTGCGTCGCTGCAAGGCACGGGGCCGCTCCTGGCGGCCGCGTTGGGCTTCCTGCTTGCACGCGCCGTCGTGCTCTCCCGGCTGGCGGGCGCGGCGCCATGATCGCCTCGCCGCTCGCCACCAGCGTCGCCTTCACGCTCGGCCCGGTACCCGTCACCACACCGGTCGTGGCAACCTGGGGTCTGATGGCGCTGCTGGCCGGCGGAAGCTGGCTGCTTACCCGGCGGCTGACCCTGCACCCGCGTGCCCCGCAGGCCGCGCTGGAGCTGCTGGTACAGGCGATCGAGGCGCAGATCCGCGACACGATGCGGGTGGAGCCGGCACCCTATTTGCCGCTGATCGGCACGCTGTTCCTGTTCATCTTCGCGGCGAACTGGTCCACGCTGATCCCCGGCGCCGAACCGCCGACCGCGCATCTGGAAACCGACGCGGCGATGGCGCTGATCGTCTTTGCCGCCGGCATCTATTTCGGCATCCGCAGCCGCGGCGCGAAGGGCTACCTGGCCACCTTCGCCGAGCCGACCCTGCTGATGCTGCCGCTCAATCTGGCGGAGACGGTCACCCGCACCTTCTCGCTGGTCGTGCGGCTGTTCGGCAACGTGATGAGCAGCGTGTTCGTCGTCGGCATCGTGCTGTCGCTGGCCGGCCTGCTGGTGCCGATCCCGCTGATGGCGCTGGACCTGCTGACCGGCGCGGTGCAGGCCTACATCTTCAGCATTCTCGCCATGGTCTTCATCGGCGGCGCACTCGCGCCGCCTCCGGCTGACAGCAACAGGGAGAAAGCCCCGGCATGACCGACGTCATTCAGATCGTCAGCATCATCGGTGCCGCGCTGGCAGTGTCCTTCGGCGCGATCGGCCCGGCGCTGGCGGAAGGGCGCGCCGTGGCAGCGGCGATGGACGCCATCGCCCGCCAGCCGGAAGCGGCCGGCACGCTGTCCCGCACGCTGTTCGTCGGTCTGGCGATGATCGAGACCATGGCCATCTATTGTCTTGTCGTTGCCCTGCTGCTGCTGTTCGCCAACCCGTTCGCCCACTGACCGATGCATCTGGATGTGTGGACGCTGGCGCTGCAGACGATCAACGTCCTCGTCCTTGTCTGGCTGCTGGCGCGGTTCCTGTTCCGGCCGATCACCGCCATCATCGCCGAGCGCCGGGCCGCCGCGGAGAAGCTGCTGGCCGACGCCACAGCGGTGCAGGCAAACGCCCGCGCGACCGAGGCCGAGCTGGCCAGGCTGCGTTCGGGCTTCTCCGCTGAAGCCGACCGGATTCTCGCGCAGGCGCATGCGCAGGCCGCGGCGGACCGTGCGGCCCTGCTGCAGCAGGCGACCGAACAGGCCACGCAGTTGCGCAAGGACGCCGAGGCCGCCATCCAGCGTGACCGCGTCGCCGCGCAGGCGGAACTCGACCAGCAAGCCTGCTCCCTCGCCGCGTCCATCGCGCGCCGGCTGCTCGGCCGCATTCCCGCAAAATCCGCGACCGCCGGCCTGATCGACACGCTGGCCGCGGATGTGGCCGCCCTGCCCGAGGCAACCCGCCGCGAAATCGTGACGCAAGGCGAGGCCGTGGAAATCGTCACCGCCGTGCCCCTCGGCCCGCAGGAACAGCATGCCTGCCGCGACATGCTGGCCGGCATTCTGGACGGCGCGGTCGAGATCGCCTTCCACAGCGACCCCAGCCTGATCGCGGGCATCGAGCTGCACGGGCCGCACGCCAGGATCCGCAACAGCTGGAAGGCCGATCTCGAACGCATCGCGGCGGAGCTTCAAGGAGACAAATCCAGTGCCGTTGAAGCTCGACGCCTGGCTTGAGCGAGCGAGCAGCCGCGTCGGCACGGTCGGGCTCGGCTCGCAGCTCGAACAAATCGGCCGCGTGCGCTCGGTCGGCGACGGCATTGCCATGGTCTCCGGCCTGCCCGATGCGCGCCTGGGCGAGGTGCTCCGCTTCGGCTCCGGCCATCTCGGCTTCGCCCAGACGCTGGAGGAGGACGTGATCGGCTGCGTGCTGCTGGATCACGCCGACAGCGTCAAGGCGGGCGACATCGTCCACGGGACCGGCGATGTCGTGCGCGTGCCCGTGGGTCCGGCCCTGCTCGGCCGTGTTGTCGATCCCGTCGGCCGGCCGCTCGACGACGGCCCCCCGATCGCCGCGGAGGCGACGGAGCCGGTGGAGCAGCCGGCGCCGCCGATCATCCAGCGCGCGCTGGTCACCGAGCCGGTGCAGACCGGCATCCTCGTGATCGACGCGCTGTTCGCGCTCGGGCGCGGCCAGCGCGAGCTCATCATCGGCGACCGCTCCGTCGGCAAGACCACGGTCGCCGTCGATACCATCATCAACCAGAAATCCAGCGACATCGTCTGCGTCTACGTCGCGATCGGCCAGAAATCGTCGTCGGTCGCCCGCGTGCTCGGCGCGATCCGGGCCCATGGCGCGCCGGACCGCTGCATCTTCGTCGTGGCCGAGGCCACGGCCGCACCGGGGCTGCAATGGATCGCGCCCTTCGCCGGCATGGTCATGGCCGAGTATTTCCGCGATCGTGGCAGAGACGCGCTGGTGGTGCTGGACGACCTCACGAAGCACGCCGCCACACACCGCGAGATCGCGCTGCTGACACGCCAGCCGCCAGGCCGCGAAGCCTATCCCGGCGACGTGTTCTACTTGCATGCACGGCTGCTGGAGCGTGCCGGCAAGCTCGCGCCCGAGCAAGGCGGGGGATCGCTGACGGCCCTGCCCATCGCGGAAACCGATGCCGGCAATCTCAGCGCCTACATCCCCACCAACCTGATCTCGATCACGGACGGGCAGATCGTTCTGGACGCCAAGATGTTCCATGAGGGGCAGAAGCCGGCAGTCAATGTCGGCACCAGCGTCAGCCGCGTCGGCGGCAAGACCCAAGCGCCGGCCCTGCGCGACGTCACCGGCCGGCTGCGGCTCGACTACGCGCAGTTCCTCGAACTCGAGATGTTCTCGCGCTTCGGCGGCGTCACGGACCCGCGGGTGAAAGCGCAGATGCAGCGCGGCGAACGGCTGCGCGCCCTGCTGGCGCAGCCGCAGAACGCGCCGCTGCGGCTGGCCGAAGAGGTGGCACTCGCACTCGCCTTGCGCGACGGGCTGCTCGATCCGGTCGCCCCGGCAGCGATCCCCGCACTCCGCCGGGCGCTGCCAGACTGGCTCGACACCCACGCCAGGGCGGCGGTCGAGGCGATCGGCAGCAGCGGACAGCTTGACGCCGACAGCGAATCCGCCTTGCAGACAGCCATGGCAGCGCTGGCCACCCGCCATGCCACTGAGGCCGCGGCGCCATGACCGAGCGGCTAGAAGACATCTCCGGCCGCATCCACGGAACGCAGCAACTGCAGACGGTGGTTTCGGCCATGCGCAGCATCGCCGCGGCACGCGCGCAGCAGAGCCGCGCGCTCCTGCCCGGCGTCACCGCCTACGCCCGGGTCGTTGCCGGCGCCATCGCCCAGGCCCTGCGGCTGTTGCCGGCGGACGCCGCCCCGCCCTCCACGCCCGCGCAGGATGGCACCGGCCTCGTCCTGTTCTGTCCCGAGCAGGGGTTCGTGGGCGCCTATGCCCGCCGGGTGCTCGATGCAGCAGGCCCCGTGACGGCGGACACCGCGATCTTTCTGGTTGGCAGCCGCGGCGTCGCGCTGGCCGAGGAACGCAGGCTCCGCCTCGCCTGGCACGGCTTCATGGCGCCGCATGCCGACAGCGTGGCCGTGGTGGCCGCGCGGATCGCGGACGCCCTTTACGACCACATGCAGGACAACCCCCTTGCCCGCGTCGACCTCATCTTCCCGAGCTGGTCGCCCGGCCGCGGCATCGCAATCGAGCGGCGGTCGCTGCTGCCGCTGGACCCGGGCAGCTTCGCGGGCATGGAAACCGGCGCGGCGCCGCTGACCACCCTGCCCACCGGCGTTCTGCTGGAGCGGCTGGCGGAGGAATATGTCTACGCCCAGCTCTGCCACGCCGCGATGGCGGCTTTCACCGCCGAGAACGAGGCGCGGGTGCAGACCATGGCGGCAGCGCACGCCAATATCCAGACCATGCTGGCGCAACTGCAGGCACGCGAACGGCAGGTGCGTCAGGAAACGATCACCGCGGAAGTGGTGGAGCTGGCGGCCGGTGCGGGCTCGCTGCATCGCTGAAGCCCCGGATTGACCGAGGTCAATGCGTGAGGCTTCCGGCCACGCCATCGTGCAGCCACTTGGAGACGAGGCCACCGCAGACGCGCAGGAAACCGCAGCAAGGCACATGACATCCGACGATTACGTTCGCTGGTTCAAGGACATCCGCAACAGCGACGTCGCGTTGGTCGGCGGCAAGAACGCATCGCTCGGCGAGCTGTATTCGACACTCTCGGCCCAGGGCGTCCTGGTTCCCAACGGCTTCGCCCTGACGGCCGCCTGCTACCGCGATGCGCTGACCCGGGAGAATGCCTGGGAACGGCTGCACGCGCTTCTGGACGATCTCGACAAGACCGATGTCGCGGAATTGTCGCGCCGTGCCGCCGCCGCGCGTGCGGTCATCTACGAGGCCACCGGCACCGATGAGATCCGCCAGCTTGTCGCCACCGCCTATCAGCAACTGGAGCGCGAGGGCGGCAAGGGTCTTGCCGTCGCGGTGCGCAGCTCGGCGACCGCCGAGGACCTGCCGACAGCCAGCTTCGCCGGCCAGCACGAGAGCTTCCTGAACGTGCGCAGTGCGGCGGCGCTGTTCGAGGCATGCCGGCGCTGCTTCGCCTCGATCGCCACGGACCGTGCGATCTCCTATCGGATTGATAACGGGTTCGACCATTTCAAGGTCTTCCTGTCGGTCGGTGTCATGCGCATGATCCGCTCGGACCAGGCGTCCAGCGGCGTCATCTTCACGCTCGACACCGAATCCGGGTTCCGCGACGTGGTGTTCGTCACCGGCGCCTACGGGTTGGGCGAGAATGTCGTGCAGGGCCAGGTCGATCCGGACGAGTTCTACGTGCACAAGCCGACCTACCGCGCCGGGCACCGCGCGGTGCTGCGCCGCGCGCTCGGCAGCAAGCGCATCCGCATGGTCTATTCGCGCAGCGCCATCGCCACCACGCACAACGTGCCGACGCGCCGGGCCGATCGCGCGCGCTTCTGCATCAACGATGCGGACGTGCTGCAGCTCGCCGGCTACGCGATCGCCATCGAGGACCACTACTCCCGCAACGCCGGCCATCCGATGCCGATGGACATCGAGTGGGCCAAGGACGGCCCTGACGGCGCGCTCTATATCCTGCAGGCGCGGCCGGAGACCGTGGCGTCCCGCCGCTCGCCCGACGCGCTGGAAACCTACGCCCTCAAGGCCAAAGGCCGGACACTGGCGACGGGTCGCGCAGTGGGCGAAAAGATCGCCACCGGCGCGGTGCGGGTGATCCGCGAGCCGCACGACCTCGTGGCGTTCCGTCCGGGCGAGGTGCTGGTGGCGGAAGCCACGCGGCCGGACTGGGAGCCGGTGATGAAGACCGCCGGCGCCATCGTCACCGACCATGGCGGGCGCACCTGCCACGCTGCGATCGTGGCGCGCGAACTCGGCGTGCCCGCGGTGGTCGGCGCCGGAAATGCCATGGAAGCGCTGGCGGGCGGCGGCACCGTGACGGTGTCTTGCGCCGACGGCGATGTCGGGCACGTGTTCGAAGGCGCGCTGCCGTTCGAGGTCAGCCGCATCCCGGTCGGCGAGATCGGCATGCCGCGCACCCAGGTGATGGTCAATCTCGGCAATCCCGACCTGGCCTTCGCCACCGCGATGCTGCCCAATGCGGGCGTCGGCCTGGCACGGCTGGAATTCATCATCAGCGAGCATATCCGCGCGCATCCGATGGCGCTCGCCAATCCGGCATCGGTTCAGGATGCGGCGGCGCGCAGGGCGATCGCGAAGCTGACCGCGGGCTACGCCACCCCCGCCGACTTCTTCATCCAGCGCTTGTCGGAGGCTGTCGGCACAATCTGCGCCGCATTCTATCCGAAGCCGGTGATCGTGCGCATGTCCGACTTCAAGACCAACGAATATGCCCGCCTGCTCGGCGGCGCGCAGTTCGAGCCGAAGGAAGAGAACCCGATGCTCGGCTTCCGCGGGGCATCGCGCTACGCCCATCCCGCCTATGCCGCCGGCTTCGCGTTGGAATGCGCGGCGATGCGCCGCGTGCGCGAGCAGATGGGGCTGGTCAACCTGTTCCTGATGATCCCGTTCTGCCGTCGGGTGGAAGAGGCGCGGCGGGTGATCGAGGTGATGGCAGGCCACGGCCTCAGGCGCGGCCAAGGCGGGCTCGAGATCTTCGTGATGTGCGAGATCCCCAACAACGTGATCCAGATCGACGCGTTCGCGGAACTGTTCGACGGCTTCTCCATCGGATCGAACGACCTGACGCAACTGACGCTGGGTGTGGACCGGGACTCCGAGATCGTGGCCTTCGATTTCGACGAACGCGATCCCGGCATGCTTGAGATGCTGCGCCTGGCGGTGACCGGTGCGAAGCGCAACCACCGGCATGTCGGCATCTGCGGTGAGGCGCCGGCCAACTACCCGGAGATCGCCCGCTTCCTCACCGGCCTCGGCATCGACTCGATCAGCGTCACGCCGTCGAGCCTGCTGCGGACCATCACGGCTGTGCACGCGGCGGAGCGGGCGCTCGAAGCGCAAGCCGTCCACGCAACAGCGTAGAACCGTTCGCCGTCTTCATGCTTGCGTCCCGCCCCGCCATCTGCCGACGATGCCGGCGCAACAACCGCAGGCGGGTCAGTCCATGTCGCTGTCCGACACGTTCCGCAAGCTGCCTGAACGGGTCCGCGCGCAAATCGCGGACCAGCTCATCACGCGCTATTGCGACCCCGCTTTCGGGGCGCTGCCGAAGCGGGAGATCGACCTGCTGTTCTTCGGCGCGCTGGTCGATGCCGGCCTCGTGGGACCGAAGACGACGCAGTACGACACCGCCCGACTGCTGCGCGTGACCCCGGCCCGGATACGGTCCCTCGCCTTCCAGGCCGGCCTGCGCGACCCGCACGCGACAGCGGATACGCTGCGCCGGCGCCTCGCCGAGGCCCTGACCACGGTGCAGTACGCGAAGGAGGAGATGCTCGTGGTGTTCGGCATCGAAGACCCGCTGCTGCAGGCTGACCTCGTCGCGCGGCTGAAGGCGCTGGAGGTGACGCCCGACTTCTCCTTCAACCGGGAACTCGTGCGCATCCCGAAGAGCATGTTCGGCGATCTGCTGGACGCCCTGCTCGACGAGCAGAAGAAGCAGCAGGTGGTGAAAGGCCTGGTGCGCGCGGGCTTCCCGGACGGCAGCTTCCGCGAGGTGGTGAAGGGCGCCCTCGGCAAGCTGGCCGAGAAGGTCGCCGACGAAGCCGGGAAACAGGCGGCGAAAGAGATCGTGGACGCCGCCTCACCCGCCATCCGCAGCCTGCTCGGCCAGGGAGTCGAGGCCGTGGGACGGGCCTGGAAGACCTTCGGCGGCGGCAAGGGCGGCGGACCTGGGGCAACGGACACTGCCTTGGCTTAAACCAGCCGCCAAGCGGAAGGCCGCCCCGCGGTTCACCGGCGGACCAGGATGTAATGGATGGTGATGTCGATGTCCGCCCGCGGCTCCGGCGTTGCCAGCGGGAACGGCGGCAGCGTCTGGTTACGGAATTGTGCGAGCGCCCCCATGTCCAGCCATTGCGACCCGGAACGGCCCACGAGTTCCACCGACTTCACTCGTCCGCTGCGTTCCACGACCAGGCGCACCTGCACGACCCCGTCCTCGCCGTTCGTCAGCGCCTGGGTCGGGTAGTAGCGGTGCCGGATCCACCATTCATAGAGGGCACGCTCCCAGTCATCACCAAGCTGCGCCCCCTGCACATGGATCGCGGAGTTTACATCACCCGAGGAACGCGGCGGCTCCCCGCGCGAGTTGCGGGCCGCCGGGCCGAGCGACATGTCGATGGCCCCGGAATTGCGCCCACCCGTCCGGCGCGGCGGGTCCACCGGAGGCGCCGGCCGAGCTGCGAGCGGATTGTCGGCCCAGGCGAACCGGAATGGCGTGGCGATGCTTCCATCCCCGCCCGTGGTCCGCGGAGCAGCGCGCTGCGGCACAGGCGCGGGGCGTGCCGGCGTCGGAATGGGCGGTGTCGGAACGGCCCAGGCTGGCGCGGGCGGCGCCGCCCGCGGCTCGAACGACGGCACGGCCGGACTCGCCATGGCGAGCTCTTCGGGGGGGGCTTCGAGCCGCACCACGGCCGAAGGTGATGTCGCCGCCGGGGCCTCCACGGCCGGCGCCGGCGGCGGAGGCGGTGCCGGCGTCTCGATCGGGGGCGCGGGCAGTGGTGGCGACTCGATGGCGGCAGTTGCGGGCGCCGTCACGGCGGGTGCAGGCGGCGGGGCCTCCGAAACCGGAGGCGAGGGCGGTACGGGCGCCTCCGCAGGGGGTACCGGCGGCGTCGGCTCTGCCACCGGCTCATCCGGCCTTGCGGCCTCACGATCGACGGTTGCCAGTTTCGGCTCTGGCGCCGGGGGGGCATCGGCATTGAGCTCGCCCGGCGGCGCCTGCACGATTTCGATCACGCCGGACGACGTGGCGCTGTCCAGCGGTGCCGAGGGGCGTGGAGCAACGAGGAACAGCAGCACGACCGCCAGATGCAGCAGCAGCGAGACCAGCAGCATCGGCCCGATCAGGCGCCGCCACCGCCGCGGCCGCGCCAGGGGCCGGGGGGCGCCGGCAAAGCCGGGCATACCTGCCCAGGCCGCCACCGGAGCGGCCCGGATTTGGTCGATCGGGGTCATCGGCGCGGTGACGGAAAACGGTTCATGGCAGCGGCCCGGAGCGCAAGCGAGCCCCAGAGATGGGCCATCGGACCAGTGCCGACAACCCGGCGAAGCCGCGCGTGGGGAACGGGAATCTGGCGGAGGGCGCAGTCAGGGGCGAACCCGTCTCTGGAGGAGTTACCCTGTTCGGCAGGGACAATGCAGGGAATGGCGCAGGGATGCGGCGCCTGTCGGGCCGCGTGCGGCGCAGAAAGGCCAGCTTCGGTGCCGGCATGCCGCCCCATTTCCCTACCCCGCCGAACAGGGAAGCGACCACCGCCATCAGGGAGCAATCTGGCCGGCTCAGGGAACCGATCACGGAGCGGCCCCATTCTCATTGCGAGATACCATTGACACCGGCTCCGATCCTAAGATAGAGGCTCAGGCATCGGCCGGTGGGTACTCCACGCGGCAGCTCCGAGCAGCAGCAGCATCACGCAGCAGCAGCTCATCAACGGTCCGGCTTGAGGCGATCTCAGGCAGGCGTTGGTGATTTGCGGCTGCGCGTTTGATGTCGCTCGACCGGCTCCCACCGCCGCTCCCGATTCGATCGGAGCGGCACCGCAAGGAGCCGTACTATGACTATTCCTGTCCGCACGCGCCGCCGCCCAGGTGGCCCGTCTGACGCCGCGCCGGGGTCGCCTGACCTGCTGTCGCTGGCGATCCAATACCGCCCGGTGGCCGAGCTAAAGCCGGCCGCCCGCAACGCCCGCAAGCACTCGCGACAGCAACTCCAGCAGATCGCGGCCAGCATCCGCCAGTTCGGCTTCGTGAACCCAATCCTGGTCGACGCCGAGGGCCAAGTGGTCGCCGGCCACGGACGGCTCGAGGCGGCCAAGACGCTCAAGATCCAAGAGGTGCCGACCGTGAGCCTGGTCCACCTCAGCGAGGCCCAGCTCCGTGCGTACCGGTTGGCGGACAATCGCCTGGCCGAGCTGGCCGGCTGGGACCAGGAGCTGCTGGCCCTGGAGCTCGGCGAGCTGGCCGGCATGGAGCTCGACTTCGAGCTCGAGATCACCGGCTTCGCGACCGCCGACCTCGATCGGCTGCTGGCTGCCAGTGACGGCCCGATGGGAGCTGACGAGGACGCGGTTCCGGAGCCGCAGGCGCGCGCGGTCTCCCGGCTGGGCGATCTCTGGTTGCTCGGGCCCCACCGCCTGCTCTGCGCCGACGCCCGGCAGCAGGTCTCGTACCAGCACCTGCTGGGCGGCGAGCCGGCGCAGCTGGTCTTCACCGACCCGCCCTACAACGTGCAGATCCAGGGCCACGTCTCTGGCCTCGGTAAGGTGCGCCACCGCGAGTTCGCCATGGCGTCCGGCGAGATGAGCGAGGCGGACTTCACCGAGTTCCTGGCGACGCTGTTCGCCCACCTGACCGCCGCCTCGGCCGACGGCGCCATCCACTTCATCTGCATGGACTGGCGGCACATGTATGAGGCGCTGGCGGCCGGCCGCCGGGCCTACACCGAGCTGAAAAACCTCTGCGTCTGGAACAAGGACAACGGGGGCATGGGGACTTTCTACCGCTCGAAGCACGAGCTGGTCTTCGTGTTCAAGAACGGTGCGACGCCACACATCAACACCTTCGGCTTGGGCGAGGGCGGGCGCTACCGCACCAACGTGTGGGACTACGCCGGCGCCAACACTTTCCGGCGCGGCCGCGCCGAGGAGCTGGCCATGCATCCGACCGTGAAGCCGGTGGCGCTGGTCATGGACGCGATCAAGGACTGTTCGCGGCGCGGTGGCAGCGTGCTCGACCCCTTCGGCGGCAGTGGCACCACCCTGATCGCCGCGGAGCGGACTGGCCGGCACGGCCGTCTGCTGGAGATCGATCCGCTCTACGTGGATGTCACGCTCCGCCGCTGGGAGGCGCTGACCGGCGAGGCGGCGCGCCATGGCGAGACCGGCCAGAGCTTCGGTGCCGTGGCGAGCGAGCGGCTCGCCGCCGAGGCGAAGGAGGTGCGTCATGGCTGAGCGGGACTATGCGGTGGGCCGCGGCAGGCCGCCGCGGCACACCCAGTTCAAGAAGGGCCAGTCCGGCAACCCCGCCGGCCGGCCCAAGGGAGCGCGCAATCTCCGGGCCGAGATGTTGCAAGAACTGCTGAGCGACGTCACCGCCCGGGAGAACGGGCGGTCGATCAAGGTCAGCAAGACCCGGTTGATTGCCAAGGCGCTGATTGCCAAGGCCGCCGCCGGCGACATGAAGGCGGCGGCCCTGCTGCTTGATCTCATGCTCAAGCTGGACCGGATGGAACAACCAGCGCCGGAACAGGACAACGACGCATTAGAGCCGGAGGACGCAGCGATCGTCGCCGAGTGGCGGCAGCACATCCGTAAGGGAGGGTCCGATGAGTGACCGCCGCTCCCTGCTGCGGGCCCTGCTGCGGCAGGACCTGCCTTCCTTCACGGCCAAGTGCTTTGCCACCTTGGAGGCGGGCCGACCGTTCCACGGCAACTGGCACATCCGGCATATCGGCTGGCAGTTGAGCCGGGTGGCGAGCGGCGAGGTCAAGCGCCTCGCCCTCACCATCCCGCCGCGGCATCTGAAGTCGATCTGCGTCACCGTCGCCTACACCGCCTGGGCGGTGGGCCACGCCCCCAGCCTGAAGGTGATCACCGTCAGCTACGCCGACGAGCTGGCGAAGCTGCACGCGGCGGCCTTCCGCACCGTCGTCGAGAGCGACTGGTACCGGGCGCTGTTCCCCGCCTACCGGATCAGCCGAGCCACACAGACCGAGGTCGAGACCACCGCGGGCGGCATCCGCTACGCCGGCTCGGTCGGCGGCTCGATCCTCGGCCGCGGCGCCGACTTGATTGTGGTGGACGACCCGATCAAGGCGCAAGCGGCACTCTCGGCCGCCGAGCGGCGCAAGGTGAAGGAGTTCTACGACAACACCCTGTACACCCACCTCAACGACAAGGGCCGGGGCGCGATCGTCATCGTCATGCAGCGGCTGCACCAGGACGACCTGGTGGGCCATGTACTCGGCCAGGAGCCCTGGGAACTGGCCGCCATCCCGGCGATCGAGACCGAGGACCGGAGCTACCGGCTGGGCCCCGAGCCGGGAGAGATGCACCACCGCCGGGTCGGCGAGGTCATCGACTGCCGGCGGGAGGACCGGGCGGTGCTGGACCAGCTCCGCCGCACCCTGGGCAGCATGAACTTCGCCGCTCAGTACCAGCAGGATCCGGTGCCGCCGGACGGCAACGCCATCCGCCGGGAGTGGCTACGTTTCTACGACACGCTGCCATCCCAGCTCGATCTGGTGGTGGTCAGCTGGGACACCGCCTCCACGCTCGGCGAGGCCAGCGACTGGTCGGTCAGCACCGTCTGGGGGCTGCGCGGCAGCGACATCTTCCTGCTCGACGTCGTGCGCGGCCGCTTCGAGGTGCCGGAACTGCGACGGCGGATCGAGGCGACCACCCAGCGCTATGGGGCCGATGCCACCCTGGTCGAGGAGACCGACATCGGCCGGGCGGTGGTGCAGGAGATGCGGCAGAGCAGTCCTGTGCGGCCCATCCTCTGGCGGCCGCTGCTCGACAAGGAGGCGCGGCTGTTGGCACAGGCGCCGAAGTTCGAGGCCGGCCAGGTGCTGCTGCCGCGGGAGGCGCCGTGGCTGGCCGAGTATGCCTCGGAACTGTTGGCCTTCCCGAACGGCACGCACGATGACCAGGTGGACAGCACCTCACAGGCGCTGAACTGGCTGTCGCGGCGGATCGCCATTGGCACCCCGCCGGCTCGCCCGAACCCCAGGCGGCCGACGGGCCCCGTACGTAGGGCCAGCGGCGAGGCCAAGGAGGGATAATTGGCGATCAACTGCGGATCGAACGGTTCTGTCACTTTCATGCCATAGAGTATCGGACGACGCCGTTTCGGTGCGTATGATCCGAGGTTATGCGGCGTCGAGGATTGCGAGGCTGACAATCGGCCTGGAACCGGGGCTCTGACTCAATCTCGGTGCAGGTTGGCGTTGTAGATCATGCGGGCACGATGAGGCGTGCGCGGAGAAGATCGAGACCCGCACGGCCATACATTTGGCGTTTGACGAGTTTTAGCTTGGTGATCTGCCCTTCAGTCTGGCCGTTCGACCACGGCTCGGACAGGGCGGCCTTCACCGCCGCAGCATCCACCTTGATGCCTCTGCCGAATGTGCCGAGCAGGCTCCGCTCGGTCTCGGCCACCCACGGCGACAGCGCCTCGATGCCGCGAGCTCGGAACAGACGATGAAAGCGGTCCAACAGGTCGCGCGCCGTGGCGAGTGCGGGCACTGCGGTCTCGATGGCGGCGACGGTGACCGCGTCGGCTTTGGACAAATGCTCGCGTTGGGTCGTCATCAACCGGCTGAGCCGGCGCGCAGATGGAATCTTGCGGGCCAGTTTCAGTCCGGCTGCCTCGCAGCGCCGCCGTCGGGTGGCCCACTCCGTCACGACCCGCAGGCTGCCCCTAAACCCAGTCGCACGTAGCCGGCGCCACAACTCGGCACCCTTGCGGCAGCCGGCCGTCCACTCGGTGTCGAGCCTGGCAAGATGCGGCTCCAGGGTCGTCATGCGGCTGCGAAACACGTCGCCGCCCACGCCGCGGAGCACGCTGCGGACCAGCTTGCGGCTGCGGCCGGTGAACCGCACGATCTCCTTGATCGACATGCCTTTGTTGGCCGGATCCTTGACGATCTGGTTGTCGTCCTGCTGTCGCAGAAAGCCGTTGTATTGGATGCGCTCGACACACGTCAGCAGCGCCGGGTTGATGATGGTCGATCCAAGGGCCTGGCGAATGGCCCGCATCGATCGTCGTACTGTCCGGCGTCAGCGCCCATGAGACAGATAGGGCTGGTTGAGTAGCGGAGGATTTCTGGCTCATCGCAACCCCCAGGAAAGTGAAGATGAGCCAGAATTCTCTGCTCCCACCGCCAAAGCCCCAGCCGAGCAGGTGTTACGCGACATCCGCCGCGCCACCCGCAAGCACCATTCGGCGCGGCAGCTTCCACTCCCTCGTGGACCTCCAAGCCGCCATCAACCGCTACCTCGACGAACACAACGCCGATCCAAAACCCTTCGTCTGGACCGCGACCCCCGCCGCCATACTCACCAAGCTCGGTGAATGCTCCGTGTGAGTCACTGCACTAGCAGCGCGTCAGCAACCACGGTCAGGGTCGCGCGCCCCTCCACCAGCTCGCTGATCCGGGCGGCGAAGCTGCGCCGCGTGGTCGGTCCGACCTTCAGGCCGAAACCTCGCAACACTCCGCGGAGGCTCAACTCCACATCGAGATATTTCGCTTGCAGTAACTTGCGTGCGGTCAGCAGCACTCTCGTCTTCTGCGCCGAAACCGACTTGCAGTGCACGGGGCGGAACCACCCCAGCCGCATTAGTTGGGCAATACCGCGCGCGTCCTTGCGGTCGGTCTTGACTGGCATCGCCCTGAACGCATCCCGCACGTGCCGGGTCTCCAGCAGCTCAACGGCCAGCTCGGCGTCGTGCATCGCGGTGTACAGCCACTGCGATAACGGCCCGGCCTCCAGCCCGACCCGTGCCAGCTTGAGACCGAGTTTGCCGAACCAGGCGATCAGCGCCTCAGGCTCGCTCGCCACCTTGGCCTCACGCACGACCTTACCTGTGGCGTCGACCACGCACACGCTGCTCTGTTCCAGCGAGACGTCAATCCCAGCATAATGCTCCACTGTCGTCCTCCAATGATACTGAAGGCCGGCCCGCGCCCAGCCTCGTTGTCGACACCACCAGTTTGAGGGGCGACCACCTCCGGCGCCTACATCAGCGGCCGGCCCGTTACACCATCTCGAGGCGCACGACCTGATCACCAGCCCGGCCTTCATCGTGGTCAAGGCCGCCGACGAGTTCCACAGCAAGACAACCGCCCCGAACCAGCTCTGGCAGACCGACTTCACCGACCTGAAGGTCATCGGCTGGGGCTGGTTCTATCTCTCCACCGTGCTGGACGACTTCTCTCGCTATGTCATCGCCTGGAAGCTCTGCACCACCATGGCGGCGTGACTCAAACCAAATAGCCTCCGGCAAACCCGGCGCGGTTCACCGCTTAACGTCCACAGCACCTGAGCCAAGCCTCCGTTCGAAATCGCGCTCCACCGTCTCAAACCATTCGACGACGGACATCCGAGCTCGAAGGTAACAAGCCCGCGAAGAAGAAGTTCAAAGCCTATCCGATCGGCTATTTCCACATTGATATCGCCGAGCTTCAGACCGCCGATGGCAAGCTCTACCTCTTCGTGGCCATCGATCGCACGTCCAAGTTCGCCTTCGCCGAACTCCATGAGAAGGCCGGCAAGATGGTGGCCGCCCAGTTCCTGCGCAACCTCATCGCCGCCGTGCCCTATGCCATTCACACCGTACTCACCGACAATGGTGTCCAGTTCACCAATCGCGCCTCCGACCGGTATGCCTTCCAGCACATCTTCGACCGGGTCTGCGACGAGAACGGCATCGAGCACAGGCTGACAAAGGTCAAACATCCCTGGACGAATGGTCAGGTCGAACGGATGAACCGCACCATCAAGGATGCCACCGTTAAGCGCTTCCACTACGACGATCACGAACAGCTTCGGCGGCACCTCGCCGACTTCGTCTCAGCCTACAACTTCGCCCGAAGGCTCAAGACTCTGAAGGGCCTCACCCCTTATGAGTTCATCTGCAAATGCTGGACAAAAGAGGCCCAACGATTCAGGCTCGATCCAACCCATCAAATGCCGGGACCAAACACCTAGCCGATCGCCGCCGCGCGATAGCGTTCGCTCGGCGTTGCAGTTTCCGTCACGACCTGTGGGCAGCGCAGGCAGGCGGCGCGGCCCTCCTGGGCGTGCCAGCGGCAGGTCGGACGGATGGTGCAGGGCGGCAGCGCGTCGACGACGGGGTCGAGCATCGTGGCGATCCGGGTCGCGAGCTGGCAGTTCGCCCCGTCGAAGTGGCGGCAGCCGCGCTCGTCGCAGCGTGCGGCGAACCGGAACACCTCCGTCGGCTTGACCGAGCCGGCCATCGCCAGCACGTCGTCGGACACCGGCAGCTTATCCACCAGGTAGGACAGCCGTGGCGCGTCCGGGCTGCCCTCCACCACGCCCAGCACGGTGGCCGCTTGCATGTCCGGCTGGGCGCTCGGGCACAGCTTCGCCGGTCCGGGCAGGGCATGTCCGCCCGGGTGAGTTTCGCCGGTCATCCGCGCCTCCTCTCGCGCAGGTCCGCCGCTGCTATTCCGCGGTGAAGCTGATGCTGGGGTCGGGAATGAAACCGCAGATGATGTGGCCGCCATGCGCCAGCACCGCGGGCTGCAGATGCGGCGCGCTGGCACCCAGCGCTTCCTGCAGATGGCCGCCCTGTACCGCATCGGTGATCTGCTGTGCGATCGTCTGGGCTTCCGGCAGCGCCATCTCCTCGCGCAACCAGCGGCCCATGATCAGACTGAAATCGATACGGAACTCCGGTTGCACCTTCTCGCGGTGCTTTTCCATCTTCTGCACCGCGGTCCCCACCGCGCCGGCGAGCTTGTGGATGGAAATCGTGTTCGCGCGTGTCTTGGGCATGTCGTCTGTCCCCTCGCTGGCGCCTTGTGACGCTGATTACGGGCAGCCAAACACGAATTCGCGATCATGCCCGGCCAGACTTCATAGTTCATGAATCTATCTGTTCCGTAGCGAGACGACCTTGGCCGTTTCGCGATCCGACAGGCAAATGAACTCCGCGTGTCGCGGCCGGCCCACGGTGTCACACGTTGGTGAGGCGCAGGCCCTCGCTATGCCCGCGGCAGCGGGAAGCGCAGCGTCAGGCGGTTGCGGTCGCCAACGCGCGCATAGCCGATATCCGGGCAGAAATGGTGCAGCAGTTTCAGGCCGTGCCCGCCAACCCTGGCTTCGAGGGCTCTGGAGCAAACGGCGCGATCAGATCGGCTATGCTGGCGTCTGAACCTGGTGGTGGTCGGCAATGGGCAAGCTGAAGGGGATTGAAGAGCTGTTTGCTGGTCGCCACTTTGACCGCGAGGTCATTATCCTGTGCGTGCGCTGGTATCTGCGCTTCAAGCTCAGCTTCCGCAATGTGGTGGAGATGATGGCCGAATGCGGCCTGTCAATTGTGCACACCACCATCATGCGCTGGTTACAACGCTATGCGCCCGAGTTCGAGCGGTGCTGGAACCGGTTCGCGCGGGCGGCCGGGCCTTCGTGGCGCGTCGATGAGACCTACGTGAGGATCCGAGGCGAGTGGGTCTACCTGTCTGTACCCGTCGGTCGATCGCGAGGGCAAGACCGTGGATTTTCGCCTGACTGCCAGGCGCGACGTTGCGGCAGCCAAGGCGCTCTTTCGCAAGGCGATCAAAGCCCAAGGATGCGCGCCACGGACGATCACGCTGGACGGTTACGCGGCGTCGCACCGCGCTGTACGCGAGATGAAAGCCGACGGAACGCTACCCGACGACACGAAGCTGCGCTCGTCAAAATATCTGAACAACGTGATCGAGCAGGATCACCGCGGCGTCAAGTTGCGGCTTGGCCCGATGCTCGGTTTCAAGCGGTTCAGGAATTCCGCGGTCACAATCGTCGGCATTGAGCTCCTTCGCCGGATCCAAAAGGATCAGTTCAATCTCAGCAGATTGCGCCTCAAAGGCCGAAGTGCGCCTGCCGTCTGGAACGCAGTGCTGGCATCATGATAAGCGCGCCACCGGCGGGGAATTGCGTGCGCCGAAAGATAGTTTGCACCACAACCCGATTCGGTCTCATCTGTCTCATCTGTCAAATTCGCGCCATTCGAGCGTTCTGGCCATTATTGTTGTTGTGAACTGACCGGATTCGAGGTTATTAACGCATAAGTCGTGACGTTCTTGCCGTCTATCTCGGGAATATCGATCAAAGCGCCACCTGGTCCAGCCCGGTGCGCGCAATGGGGTGAGTCACCCCATTCGCAGCATATACCCTCTAGCTAACCAGGATCAGCCTCCTTGCGTCGACGAGGTGACTCGCGAAATAGGGAGTGAAATCGAATGGCAGCCAACGAAGAATTGTTCACGCGCGAGTTGCAACATGGCCTCGGCGTCATGATGACGCTGGATGCCACCCGGCTGCTGCTTGCGTTCAAGCAGGCACACGACGCCAGTGACGTCTCCGAGCGAATCAGGCCTCTGGCGCTGGTCCTCGAGGAGGAGATCGCTAAGCCACCCGCCGACGGCGCTCGACTGCCAGAACGCGATGTCGTGAACCACACGCCAAAGCGCTTCTGGTCCCGGACGGTCGACGGGCGGGCACTGGCGGAAGCGGACATCCGCCGGATCCTCAGCACGCTAAGGGAGTTCCTGGCGTGGGTCGGTCCGGTTTACCGGCTGGCCGGCACAGCAGACCGGGGCGGATTGCTCTGTCCGCTCCCTAAAACGTGTTGCTGATCCGGTTCGCCACAACTGACGGGAGGGAAAAGGCCGGCGGTGTGTTCCAGCGCTTCCACATGACGGAAGTGACAGAGAAATCGCGATATCTCCAGCCCTACTCCTATTTCGTGTTGGCCAATCCCGAAACCCAATCCGCCTATCTCGCCAGATCGTCCGTGCTCTCGGCGTTAAAGGAGGTTGTGCTCGAAGCTCGCTTCGAAAACATGCCGCTGCTCAAGCCGCTGACGGTGGTACCGAACGACCCTCTGTTCGCACAGCAATGGGACATGACGCGTATCGGCGCCGGCGACCCTGGTGCAACAGGCTGGGATCTTTCGACCGGCGCAGCCGGGGTCGTGGTCTGCGTGCTCGACCAAGGTTGCGACCTCGCCCATCCGGATTTGAGCTTCTCGGCCCCCGGCATCAATCTCGGGACGATGCTTCCGGACGGCTCACCGACCGGCAACCATGGCACCGCTTGTGCCGGGATCGTCGCGGCGCGTTTCAACAACGCGCTCGGCGTGGCAGGCGTGGCTGGGAGCTGCCAGATCCTTCCCGTGGCGTTCCAGAACTGGACCGATGCAGAGGCGGCGGCGGGCATCAACTACGCGGCCGACAACGGCGCCAGAGTCATCAGCATGAGCTTTGGTGAATACTTGCCGGGCGAGGGCTCGCCGGCGAACTGGGATTTCACGATTATCGATCCTGCTATCGCTCACGCGCACAACGATCGCGACGTCGTCCTCTGTGCCGCCACTGGCAACGAGAACATTGGCACGCATAACCGCTACCCGGCCCGCCATCCGCTGGTGATCGCGTGCGGCGCGTCCGATGAGGCGGACAACCGCAAGAGCCCCACCAGCCCCGATGGGGAGGGCTGGTGGGGCTCTAACTACGGCGTGGACACATATCTTGGCCAGACGACCGCGGTCTCCGTCGTTGCGCCGGGCGTGCACATCCCTACGACTGACAGGGAGGGCGCGGACGGATACAACCCCGCACCCGGCGTTGCGGGTGACTATTTCCTGACGTTCAATGGGACGTCCTCGGCAACCCCACACGTGGCCGGGCTCGCCGCCGTGGTCCGCAGCCTCAATCCCGCGCTGACCAACGATCAGGTGCGCGCCATAGTCGAGCGCACGGCGGACAAGGTCGGAGTGGTCCCCTACGCGGAAGTGCCAGGCTTCCCGGACGGCTCGCGAAACCAGGAGATGGGCTACGGCCGCATCAACCTCTACCGCGCGCTCGACTTCGCCGACGTTCTCATCAAGGACTATCCAGCCGATAACGGCGTCGAGCCGTCAACGCCGCCTGGCGGGGATTTCTGGGACTTCTCCGACATGGTCGTACGCATCACTGACGACAACGTGTTCGCGCCGGACGATCCACTACGATCAAGCAACGTAGAACGCGGACAGACCAATTACATTTACGTGCGGGTGACTAACAATGGACCGAACGAAGCGCGCAACGTCGTCGTGAACTGCCGCATAACGCCGTTCGTTGGGCTCCAGTTCGTCTACCCGTCGGATTGGGCGGCGATCGATGCAACCCACGTCAGCCCTGCGCCAGTGGTCAATACCTTCTCTACCATTCCCTCGGGCGGCACGGCCATGACAAAGTTCACCATCTCTGCGGCGCAGACCGAGTATCTGTGGGGGTGGGTCACGAGCCACCCTTGGCACCCCTGCATGCTGGCATCCGTCACTGCCGATAATGACTATGCTTTCGCCAGCGCGATGTTCACCGGCGACCCGCAGTCGTTGCTCAAGAATAACCTCGCACAGCGCAACCTGTCGGTGATCGACGTGCTGGCGGGCGCCACACTCGCCTGGCCAATGGTCGCCGGCAACCGTGCCGATACCGAACGGATAATGGAGCTCGTCTTCCAACGCGACGGACCTGCACCTACGAAACTATTGCTCGAGCTGGACGGCGACGGCAGTGCGTTTCCCCGGCTTGACTTCGATACGGCCGACGTCGTCGGCGAGGAAGATGAGGACGCGATGATCTTCCTCGAAAGCACGCGGCTCGAAGTCACATTCGGCTGTTGCCGGGGTGTGCTGACGTTGGCAAAGGGTTCGCGCTTTGCGTGCCTGCAGCAGGCTAGGATAGGCAAGGTGGAGGTGATGGGCGGCGAGGTTGTCCTGCGAGGCGGCAAGCGGTATGTCGATATCCAGAGCGATCGCACCGTGGTGCGGATAGAGAAGGCGCCGAACCGCATATATCCGCTGGTCCTTCACGCCACGATCCCGGCCGAGGCTGTCTCGAAGCAGCAGTACCGTGTCCGCGTCTCGCAACGTAACACGGGTGGCAGCACCGTCGGTGGCGCTGGCGTCGTTTACGTTGTCCGATAAGGCAAAGAGACGCTCACGAACGGTTGTGTCAGCTTTCGCGCCTGTTGATTGGGGTGCCGTCGCGAGGGTTGTGGTGCAAACTATCTTTCGGCGCACGCAATTCCCCGCCGGTGGCGCGCTTATCATGATGCCAGCACTGCGTTCCAGACGGCAGGCGCACTTCGGCCTTTGAGGCGCAATCTGCTGAGATTGAACTGATCCTTTTGGATCCGGCGAAGGAGCTCAATGCCGACGATTGTGACCGCGGAATTCCTGAACCGCTTGAAACCGAGCATCGGGCCAAGCCGCAACTTGACGCCGCGGTGATCCTGCTCGATCACGTTGTTCAGATATTTTGACGAGCGCAGCTTCGTGTCGTCGGGTAGCGTTCCGTCGGCTTTCATCTCGCGTACAGCGCGGTGCGACGCCGCGTAACCGTCCAGCGTGATCGTCCGTGGCGCGCATCCTTGGGCTTTGATCGCCTTGCGAAAGAACGCCTTGGCTGCCGCAACGTCGCGCCTGGCAGTCAGGCGAAAATCCACGGTCTTGCCCTCGCGATCGACCGACGGGTACAGACAGGTAGACCCACTCGCCTCGGATCCTCACGTAGGTCTCATCGGTTCTGATGGGGTGGACGCCCCCCGACGGCGTCGGTGTGCCAAAGTGGAGGTGTTGATGACACCACTTGTGGGAGGCGTCCGTGGCAGAGGTTAGCACGATCGGGTTGGACATCGCGAAGCAAGCGTTTCAGGCTCATGGGGCTGACGCTTCGGGGCGGGTTGTGTTCCGAAGGAGGATCATCCGGGCCAATCTGACGGAGTTCTTTTCGTCCCAGCCCCGGTGCCTGGTGGCATTGGAGGCCTGTGGCGGGGCGCATTACTGGGGCGGCTGTGATTCGGCGTGGAAAAAGGGCTCTTCCGCACATTCGGTGCAGACGGTTGCTGGGTCATGCGGTGCATAGCCGAGCTCGCAGCAGATCGAGCTTGGCACGGCCATACATCTGCCGCTTGATCAGCTTGAGTTTGGTGATCTGTCCTTCGGTTTGCCCGTTTGACCACGGCTGAGTGACCGCGGCACCAATTGCCTGCCGTTCGGCGGCAATACCGGCAGCAAAAGACGAGAGCAGACTCCCCGCTGCGTCGCTGATCCAGCTGTCC
>NZ_JAPDNT010000018.1 GCF_025989185.1 Limobrevibacterium gyesilva | reverse complement strand
GGCAATCAGCTCATTCGGCACGAGCGCGAGGATGGATTTCAAGGATGACCGACATTGTTTCAGGTGGCGAGGTCATCTCTGTCGACGATTCGCTGAACCAGTACAAGCGAAACTGCACCGAAAATGCGGAAGAGCCTTACGGTGACCCCTGTAAGGTCAACCGAGTCAATGGCCTAACGCGCCGATCGGCAGCGTGACCCCACGCCGAATGACAGCCATGGGCGGCGCAAGCTGTTCGATTTGGCGCAACTCGCGCGTGCGCCGCTTGCGGCCGAGGCGGTGCGGCGCATCGACGCGATCTTTGATGCCGAGCGCATCATCAACGGCCTACCGGCAGAACAGCGCGTGGCCGTACGGCAGGCCCACGTGGCGCCGCTGGTGAGGGAGCTGGAAAGCTGGATGCGGGCTGCCCGGGCCAGGATGTCCCGCCACGCCGACGTCGGCCGCGCGATGGACTACATGCTCAAGCGCTGGGACACGTTCAGTCGGTTCCTGGGCGATGGACGGATTTGCCTGACGAACAACGCGGCCGAGCGGGCACTGCGCGGCGTGGCCCTGGGCCGCAAAGCGTGGCTGTTTGCAGGCTCCGACCGTGGCGGTGAACGGGCCGCGGCGATGTACTCGCTCATCGTCACTGCCCAGCTGAACGGCGTCGATCCCCGCGCTTGGCTGGCCGACGTCCTGCGCCGTATCGCAGACCACCCCGCGTCGCGTCTGCATGAGTTGCTACCGTGGAACTGGCGATCTCTCGACCAAACCAACGCCGCAGCAGCATAACCAACCCGTCTCCGCGGCCCTCGTCGGATGGATACGCTGAACCAACCACATTACCCAACGCAAGGCGCCATGGCCGGACGCTTACGCTGCGAGCGATGGGCTACCGCAAGCTGTCGGCGCGACCGCGGCATCACGCCCAGGGGGGCTGTCGAGGCGTTCAAAAAAACTGGCCTGCGACTGTGGCTGCGATCGCACGCCGGCACGGTGTCGAGGCCACCGACATAGAGGTCTGGTTCGCCGACGAAGCCAGGATCGGCCAGAAGAACAAGATCACCCGCCGCTGGGCCAAGCGGGGCAGCCGGCCCGCGGCGCCGTCCGACCAGCGCACCGCCTCCACCTACATCTTCGGCGCCATCTGCCCGAAAGACGGCAAGGCGGTTGGCCTGGTGCTGCCCCGCTGCAACACGGCGGCGATGAGCCTGCATCTCGCCGCCGTCGCCGCTGACGTGGCGCCCGGCCGCCTTGCCGTCGTGCTGCTCGACCAGGCCGGCTGGCGCCTGTCAAACCGGCTTGTGGTGCCGGACAACATCATTCTGGTATCGCTGCCGGCGAAGTGCCCGGAGCTGAACGCGCAGGAGAACGTCTGGCGGTTCATGCGCGACAACTGGCTCTCCAATCGCATCTTCACCAGCGCCGACGACGCCGTCGATCACTGCTGCGACGCCTGGAAGAAACTCGAAGCTCAGCCATGGACCATCATGTCCATCGGATTGCGAGAATGGGCACATCGGTTCTGATCAGCGAGTCTTGGTATGAGACGATCCGGGCAGTAAGAGCCAGAAAATTTGTCTCTTGGGCTTCGTCGCTCATTGAACACCTACAGGTTGTTACTTTCATTAATCCGGCTTTCCCAGTCTGGGCAATACCGGCGTGGAATAGAATTGTGCTTCGGCTCGCCGAGCGCGCCCGCCGGGCGGGCCAGGCTCTACGCGCTGCGCGCACCGGGCCGCGATAGAGCGTCCCGGCCCTCGCGGGCGACGATCCTTCGCGCGAAGGCGTCATTTGGCTGCAGACGCGGCCCGACCGGGCTTTGCCCTGCTTGGGGGTGACCTCCCCCGGCGCGCTCCAAGGGCCTTCCGCCCCAGCTTCCTCCGCCTCCGCTATAGGGCGCTCCGGCTCCGTGCAGCCGGGTCCCCCGCCAAGTCCCTTTGCCTACATGCCTTATTGGCGGCAATTGCCCGCGTGACAAACCTTACTTGAGGTTTTCTAGCTCCCTTTCCCGCCGCTGGCGTTCTCGCTCGCAGGAATCAGCACCGCGATAGAAGGTCAGCAAGGATACGAGGTTGCCCGGCATGGGCGTATCGACCCGGACCGCAATGGGCTTTCCCGTTTCGTCGGACTGAAGGACATGGACGGTGTCTTCCTTGCCGTTGGCGCGATCGAACCTGATCGCGTCAGCTGGCGACGACGGCGTTGAGGCCTGGACGCATTCCCACGCGCGGGTCATGAGATACCAGGTCTGGGACATCCGTTCTTCGTATTTGGCAGTCGCTATCGCTATCGCGCTGGCCCGGTCGGCGAGAATCTTGACCGTGTCATAGCCCACCTTCGTGCTCTGCTCCGGCGTGATGTAATTCCCATCGACGAGAAACAGTGCCAGCGCCTCCGGAAACGGGACACGCAGCTCCTGATCTCTTGGGCACATCGGGTATCCGGTCTTAGGCCAAACCCTCTTGTCAATCGCGCAGATCGTAATCGAGAACATTTCCGGGTAGGCGACATAGCCGCCGAGCATAGCGCGCCAGGCTGAATCCAACTCACCTACGAGTGCCTTCTGGGCGACCCAGCCCGCCAGGAAGCCATTCGGCTCATTGCGTGGGCCTACGCCGTAATCCTGCTCCATCTTCCGCAACCGCTCCCGAAGCAACGGACGATAGCGAGGATCGCGTGTCACATCCTCGATGGCGCTGCCTGCCAACCTCTCGATCCGGTTGGGCGGGAACGATCCAGCATACGACGAAAAGTGGTAGTTGAAGCTCCCGTCGGTGCTCACCAGCACCGAATAGCCGTCTCCGACTGGGTCCAGATATTCGTAACCGAAATCGCCGTCCTCTTGACCAACCACGATGGGCAGCCAGCTGCCGTCAGCCTGCTGGGTGATGGCGGCAGTCAGGGTGCAGCAATGGGCACCGCCGCTGTAGGTTGTCACGACCACCTGCGGCTGGCTGGTCGAGGGGTCCAGTCTGCGAATAGCGATCCTCAGTGAAAGAGAGTCGATGGCGGTTTGCCCATCGAGCAGGCCAAGCGCGGCGGCGTAAGTTTCCTTTGCAGCCACCCGTAGCCGCAGCATGATTGCGCGACAGCTCGGTAGCGCGGGTGGCGCTTCGCCGATGCCCAGGAGCCCTCCCTTGGGGTTCTGGCATACCGATGGGTCGGAACTGGTTTCAGTCTGCAGCGTGGCTTCGAGGTCGCCGCTGGCGATCCTCGCCGGGGGGCCCTTGTATTCGACTGGAACGACAGCCGCAGCGCTCTTCCGCGTCGGCGTTGCTTGGGCTGCCGGAGCAGGTCCAGCTAGCAGGGCAGATGCGTCCGCCTGGCCGATGAACCCCGTAACCGGTCGGCCTGCCTTTTGCTGCCATGACGAGATAGCCGTGCGGGTCGCTGTCCCGAAGACGCCATCTATCAGCGCCTCAGCGGGTAGAAGCCCAAGCTCCTGCAGCTTGCGTTGTGCCGCGATGTTTTCTCCAGGCGAGCGGTTGGCTTCGTCCGCCGCCGGACCTCGGAGCAGAGATAGCCACACCGTCCTCTGCCGATCATAGCGCATGGCGATGCACGTTGCCGCGCCGGGCGGCAGTGGCATGGCTGACTGGTCGCGGTTTTGGTCAACGGGCGGTAGCCCGCATGCTTGCCGAGTAGCGACCAGGAAGGAGAGCATTTCGGACCGCAGGGTATTCTGACCAGCCTGTCCCACCTGCGACCGGAGCGCGTAGTCGGTTTGGACCATCCGTATATCGGCAGCTGCGAGGCCAGGGTCGGCACACGCGAGCGATGCCCCTGCGTCGCGCGGCGCCGGCACGCACGGGAAGCTTGGTCCAACGGTCTGCGCGGAGGCGGACATCGCGACCAGGGCAAGCAAGGTCCCTACGAGGAGCATCCACCAGTGAGAGCACCCCGATCGGTATGACCGCATGCCTCCCAATTTACCTCCGACGGTCCACTTTTCACGCACTCCTGCGCCCCCCGCTGAAGCGCCAAGCGTAATCGGCTATGTCATGTGATTCAATTCGCGGTTGAACGGAACCCAACGGCCCGGCCACCGCGCGCCGCTCCGGCCTGCCGATATTCGCCCTTTCGGTGACGCTTGCGGCTTGGTCACCGGGCCACGGCGGTGACAGACCGCTATCGAGAGCCGTCGCTGTTCGAGCAATTGACGAGCGGGTAAGCTGTCAAGCGACATGGCGTGCCGCGAGTCGGCGTAGGAGCCCATCGCAATGGAGATGATGGAAGTCGGCCTTAAGGACCGACTTTGGCACGCGATGCGTCAGGACCTTCAACGCTTTATGCCCGCGTTGGGTGGCACGAGTCTGCTCATGTGTTGCGCTTGTGGCCGGTTGCTAACGCAGGAGCAGTTCAGCCTGGAGCACGTCATTTCCCAGCGGGCACTTGCGGACGACCCGGAGGAGATAAAGAAGAAGATCACCAAAAACGAGCGTGCCGGAACTTTGCTCTTGTGCAGAGCCCCTCTCAAAATTAGGGGCAAGGTCGTCTATGCAAACGGCTGCAATAGTTGGAAGGGGAAGTTCTACGATCGCCCGCTCAGAGAGATTTTGAATGGACGAGCTGTATCGGGCCAAAACAGGCGCCTTCTTGCTGTCCATTCGATTGCGGTAATGGCAGTTGCATATCTCGGCATGGTGGCCCGTTATGGGTATCAAGCTGTTCTGACTCAGAGCGGATTGCCGATGCGTCAGCAGTTTTTTATTCCAGGGAGATTTCACCGCGACATGCCGATCAGGTGCCAGATCGCTCTGATTGGCGTGCCTCCCACAGGATATGATGAGGAGCATGCTGAGTTTTGGACCAATCCAATGTCATTCGAGTATGACGCCGGAATTTGCCGGGTTGGGTTCAGAAACGTGGTTACTACCCTGCCCTGTTCTCGTGATCCCGAGGTCCCGATCGCCAGGCATCTTCCCATAAAGCCTGCCCGATATACCCTCCGGCCGGACTTCCGTACCGCCTTCGAGTGATCGCCGAAAACAGACTCGACTCCGCAAGTCGTTCTTTATACGTTTCTCTCACGGAGCAAGGTGGTCATTTCCCTGATCGACGCCCGAATGCGATCGACGAAGAGGTCGTACAGGCACTTCGCGTAGCTATCGCACATGGTGGCAGGCTGCCTCGGCTGGCTGAGTTATATCTGGGCAGTGTCCGCGCTGAGCATGTCGTTGAGCAGCTCCGCATGGCAGACCTGGAGGTGGTCCACCAAGCTAGGCTACCGCTCCGTGACTGATGCCGCAGCCGGGAGAGCCACCAAGTGCAAGACTGATGTGCCGCTGAACGTCGGCCAGCCGGTTGCTACGACGTGCATGTGGCACCGCAACCCAGGGAAGCTGCTCGCCGAAGACCTTACGCGGGCAGGAGTTGGTGCCGCAGCGGAAGCGCCGCACGGACAAGGCAATGATCACCTGCCGACCCTGCCAGGGAAGATCCGCAAGCTTGCGTCGGTATCGACTGTGAACACGACGAGAGCTCTGCTGGCAAAGAGGGCAGACGGCCGATTCGGCCCGCGGGACAGCAGTGATGGTGATCCGATCGGCTTCGGGACAAACTCGATCGGCAATCAGCTCATTCGGCACGAGCGCGAGGATGGATTTCAAGGATGACCGACATTGTTTCAGGTGGCGAGGTCATCTCTGTCGACGATTCGCTGAACCAGTACAAGCGAAACTGCACCGAAAGTGCGGAAGAGCCCCGGTTCGGCGCCGGTTCACAGTCAGACCTTTGACCGCCTCCATGCACGGCCGATCTTCGGCGATCGCCTGGATCGACAAGACCACCATGGTCGAGGCCAGAACAACATCCAGGAGTTTCCTATATATCGGTTTCCTCGACTTCATTGGTGACGTGTTGAGGCAGGCGCACCGTGACGCGCTGCCTGACCGTCCTTGCGCGCGCGACTCCGAAGTCTTTCACGGCGGCGTAGATCGCGGGGATAACGAGCAGCGTCAGGATGGCCGAGGAGATCATGCCGCCCACCATCGGCACGGCGATTCGCCGCATGAGCTCGGAGCCGGTCCCGGTGCTCCACAGGATGGGCAGCAACCCGGCCATGATCGCGGTCACCGTCATCATCTTCGGCCGGACGCGTTCCACGGCACCCGACATGACCGCCGAACGGATATCCGCCCGCGTAAGCGACCGGTCCTCGCGCTCGCAGGCAAGCCGCGTCTCCGCGAGCGCCTGATCGAGGTAGATCAGCATGATCACGCCGGTTTCGGCGGCGACTCCAGCCAACGCGATGAAGCCGACGGCGACGGCGACGCTCATGTTGAACTGCATGAAATACATCAGCCAGATGCCGCCGACCAACGCGAACGGCACCGACAGCATGACGATCAGCGTCTCGGTCAGCCGTCCAAAGTTCAGATAGAGCAGCACGAAGATGATGAGCAGCGTCACTGGCACCACGATCGTCAGCCTGGCCTGGGCACGCTGCATGTATTCGAACTGCCCGCTCCACGCGATGTGGTAGCCCGCGGGAAGCTGCACCTCGCTCTCCACCGCACGCCTGGCATCGGCGACATAACTGCCGATATCCCGGTCATGCATGTCGACATAAACGTAGTTGACCAGCTGGGCGTTCTCGGTCCGGATGCTGGGCGGCCCTTGCGTGAGCCGGACGGACGCCAGCTGGCCGAGCGGGATGGCGGCGCCTTGCATGTTCTGCACCAGGACCTGCCGTGCTATCTCTTGCAGGTCACTCCGCAGTCCACGCGGATAGCGCACATTGACCGTGTAGCGCGCCCTCCCCTCGACCGTTGTGGTGACTGGCTCGCCCCCGAGTGCCGTCGTGATCGTCTCCTGCAGGTCACCCACGGTGAGGCCGTAGCGGGCGAGAGCCAGCCGGTTCGGCTCGATCTCCAGATAGTAGCCGCCCTCGGCACGCTCCGCGTAGGCACTGCTGGTGCCCGGGACCTTGCGCACGGCCGCCTCGATCTGCCGGGAGAGTTGATCTATTCCGGCAAGGTCTGGCCCGTAGACCTTGATGCCGACCGGCGTGCGGATGCCCGTTGAGAGCATGTCGGTTCGGGCCTTGATCGGCATGGTCCAGGCGTTGCTGACGCCGGGCATCTGCAGCGCGCTGTTCATCTCGGAGATGAGCGAGTCGACGGTGACGCCAGGCCGCCATTCCGGCTCGGGCTTCAGGTTGATGAGGGTCTCGAACATCTCGGTCGGCGCGGGGTCGGTCGCGGTCGCAGCGCGGCCCGCCTTGCCGAAAACGCTCGCCACCTCGGGGAAGCCTTTGATGATCTTGTCCTGGGTCTGCAGCAGTTCCGCTGCCTTTGTGATGGACAGCCCGGGAAGACTTACCGGCATGTACATCAGCGTCCCTTCGTTGAGGGTCGGCATGAACTCGCTGCCGAGCCGCATCAGCGGCCAGGTGGTGACGCCGAGCGCCAGAACCGCCAGCAGGATCGTGAACGTCTTGGCCCGGAGCACGCAAGCGATGAGCGGGCGGTACAGCCAGATCAGGGCCCGGTTCACCGGGTTCTTATGCTCCGGCAGGATGCGGCCGCGGATGAACAGCATCATCAGCACCGGCACCAGGGTCACCGACAGCAGCGCACCCCCCGCCATCGCGAAGGTCTTGGTGAAGGCGAGCGGCTTGAACATCCGGCCTTCCTGGTCCTCCAGGGTGAACACCGGCAGGAAGGAGACGGTGATCACCGCCAGGCTGAAGAACAGCGACGGCCCCACCTCGACCGCGGCCGCGGTGAGAACCTTGAGTCGCGACGATCCGGGCGGCGCCCGTTCAAGATGCTTGTGCGCGTTCTCGATCATCACGATCGCCGCATCGACCATGGCCCCCAGAGCGATGGCGATGCCGCCCAGGCTCATGATGTTCGAGCTGAACCCTAGAGCATGCAGAAGCACCACCGCGATGAGGATGCCGACCGGCAGCATGAGGATCGCGACGAGGGCGCTCCGCAGATGGAGCAAAAAGACGACGCAGACCAGCGCGACGATGACGCTCTCCTCAAGGAGCGTGTGCTTGAGGGTCTCAATGGCGCGCTCGATGAGCCCCGCGCGGTCATAGACAGGGCTGATCGTCACGCCCTGCGGCAGGCTGCCGGTGATTTCGGCTATCTTCTTCCTGACGCTGTGGATGACGGTGAGGGCGTTCTGCCCCTGGCGTTGCAGGGCGATGCCACTCACCACCTCCCCCTCGCCGTTCATTTCGGCAACGCCGCGCCGCTCCGCCGGGCCGAGTTCGACGCGGGCCACGTCGCGCAGCAGCACGGGGGTGCCGCCCTGCATCGCCAGCACGATCTGCTCGATGTCCTGGACGCCGCGAAGATATCCATGCCCGCGGACCATATATTCCGTCTCGGACATCTCGATCGAGCGACCGCCGACATCGCGGTTGCTGGCGCGGATGGCGTCGGTGACCTTCGAGAGCGGGATACCATAGGCCTGCAGCTTCTGGGGATCGACGACGACCTGGTATTGCTGAACAAAGCCGCCGACGCTGGCCACCTCGGCCACCCCGTCCGCCTTGGCAAGCTGATAGCGTACGAACCAGTCCTGGATGGATCGCAACTCCGCCAGCGTGCGCTGCGCTCCGGTGATGACGTACTGGTACACCCATCCCACGCCGGTGGCGTCGGGCCCGAGCGACGGTGTCACGCCCGCGGGAAGACGGTTCGCCACGGTGTTCAGGTATTCGAGGACGCGGCTCCGCGCCCAGTAGAGGTCGGTGCCATCCTCGAAAATGACGTAGACAAAGGACGAGCCGAAGAACGAGAAGCCACGCACTGTCCTGGAGCGCGGGACGGTCAGCAATGCCGTGGTCAGCGGATAGGTCACCTGATCCTCGACCACCTGCGGTGCCTGGCCCGGATAGTCAGTGTAGACGATGACCTGGGTATCCGAGAGGTCGGGGATTGCGTCGAGTGGGGTGTTGCGGACGGCGTAGACACCGGCGCCGATGACGAACAGGGTCGCAAGCAGCACCAGGACCGGATTGGCCGCCGACCAGCGAATGATGCGGGCAATCATGGCTGGCGCTCCTGCTTCGGTGCGGCGGCCAACGGTGCCGCGGGTGCAATGAAGGACTGGAGGGCGGCCCGCAAATTGCTCTCCGCATCGATGAGGAAGTTGGCTCCGACGACCACTTTCTCACCGGGCTTCAAGCCATCTCGAATTTCCACGTAACCATCGGCTCGGCGACCGACCGACACGGGACGGGGTTCGTAGCGACCCGCCGCGCGCTCGACGAGAACGACCTGCCGCGTGCCGCTATCCAGTACGGCAGAGTCCGGCACCGCCAGCACGGAGGCAGGCCCGACGGGCGCCGCAATCTCCACCGTCGCATACATGTCCGGCTTGAGAAGCTGGTCGGGATTGGGGATCTCGATGCGCACCTTGGTCGTGCGCGTCGTCGGGTTTACGGTGGGGTAGACGAAGGTGACCTTTCCGCCGAAGGACTGGTCCGGATAGGCCGCGATGCTGACCTTGCCCTCTTCACCAGGTCGCATCTGCGCCAGGTCCTGCTCAAACACATCGGCCAGAAGCCAGACCGTCGAGAGATCGGCGATGCGATAGAGCGCGTCGCCCGACGCGAAATGCATCCCCTCGATCGCGGTCTTTTCCAGGACAATGCCGTCCATCGGCGCCGCCAGGATGAGTGTCCGGCTCGCGCTGCCGGTGCGCTTCAGCCGGGCGATTTCGTCTGGCGGAAGGCCGAAGTTCCGCAGGCGGATCAGGGTGGCATCGGCGATCGAAGGACCCGCCTGTCGGGCCATGACGTATTCCTGCTCGGCCAGCGCGAGCTCGGGGCTGTACACCTCGAAGAGAGGCTGGCCGTGGCGCACGGGCTGCCCGGTGGTATTCACCACCAGCTTCTCGATCCAGCCCTCAAATCGCGGAGCCACGACCGCAAGTCGACGTTCGTCGACGGCGATCGTGCCCACGGCCCGTATGGACCGTGTCATGCTTCGATCGCTGACCACTTCCGTCCGTACCCCGAGCATCTGGACGCGGTCGGGGCCGATGGCGACGGTACCGGCCGGGACGTTTGCCTCGTCCTGATAGACGGGGACGTAGTCCATCCCCATCGAATCCTTCTTCGGCACAGGTGAGGTGTCGGGTAGCCCCATCGGGTTGCGGTAGTAGAGGACCTTGCCTGGGCCGATGACGGGCGCCGGATGCGGGTTCGATGCCGTCGTTGCCGTGGGTGCGTCGGTATCTTCATAGACTGCGACATAGTCCCGGCCCTGCGCATCCTTCCGGGGAGACGCCGAGTACGCGGGCTTGCCGGACGGATCGCGGAAATACAACGGCGTGCGCCCGGATGCCGCAGGTGCCGGTATCGATTGTGCCGCCACCATACCCACCAGCGGGAGCGGGCCGCCACCGACCCGGAAGATGCCCTCGCCAATAATTGCCGCCAAAACGACCGAGGCCGTTACGTATGGGATGCGACGACGGGTCATAGGTCTCCCCCGATCAACCGCTCGATCGCCGCGAGCTGGCGTTGGACGTCGATGTCGGCGGTGAGAAGCTGCAAGCGGAGGTCCGCCAGGTCGTGCTCGGACTGGAGCACCATCGCCAGATCGGTCTTGCCGAAGGCGTATTCTGTCGTGCCGGACCGAAGCACCGCCTCGCTCTGCGGCAGCAGCTGCCGCCGTATCAGGTCGGCTCTACGGCGGCTTCCGTCATAGGCCGCCGCTGCCTCGGCGAGGTCGCCTCGGATCTGCTGCTCCCGGGCGTCTCGCTGCAGGCGTGCAACCCCGGCCTGAGCCGCGGCCTCGCGCGTCTGTGCGGCGTGCAGACCCCATTGGAGGGGGACCTTGGCGCTGATCCAGGCCTGGTAGCCGTTCGGTCCATTGCCCGTCCGGTCAATCGCAGCCGCACCGATCGTCACGTCAGGATACCAGCTCCGCTCGGCCAGCCGCCGGTTGGCTTCGGCGCCGCTGATTACCGCCGCATCGGCGGCGAGCCCCGGATTGGACGCAAGGGCGCGATCGACCAGGCGGGCGATATCGAGCGCCCGCGCGTCGGGAAGCGGGCGCAGTCGTTGCGGTCTTGCGAGTGGCGCATCAAGCGGGCGTGCAAGCAGCGCATTCAGCTGCCCCTGGGCACCTTTCAGCGCCGCTTCGAGGCGCACGACCTCGGTCGCGACCCGGGTGTTTTCGACATCGGCCTTCAGCACTTCCTGCTGCGACCCGCGACCCAAGGCGTAGCGGTCGCGGGCGGTCTGGGCGATGCTGTGGACCGCCCGGTGAAGGCTCTCCGTTTGGCGGATTGCCTCGTAGGCCGTGTAGTACAACGCGAACGCGACCTTCATCCTTTCGATCAGCTGGCTTTCGGCATCCCGCGATTGGGCCGCCATCTGCGAAACATCCGCCGCGGCCGCCTGGCGCCGCAGATCGCGCTTTCCCCAGAGGGGAAATTCCTGCTCGACGCCGTAGATCATCTTGTTCTGTCGAGGGCCGGACAGCCGATCAATCTCGTCGGACATCACCTGCAGCTTCGGGTCAGGCAAAGACCCGGCGATGTCGACGCGTGCCTGTGCGGCCTCGACTGTGAGCGCACGGGCGGCAAGATCGGGGCTGAGCCGACGTGCAAGGACGAGCACGCCTTCCAGGGTTGCCCCGGGGGTATCTACCCCCGGGGTCTGTTGCGTGGTCATAGATGGGTGCGTGGTCGTGGACTGGCCGTAACTCGGACCTGCCAGGAGCAGGAACGTCAGACTGAACACGATGCTGGCGCAGGGCTTTCGCGCGATCCTCCCCGACGCCCCCGGCAACTGGCGTGCCATATCATTTCGCCGCCGGGAAATTGACGACGCCGGTGACGGTCTCGCTCTCACCCTGGACCTTGGCGGAGAGCGTGAGGGCCCATGTTCCGGCCATCGATGTCTCGGCCTGGAACCGGTAGAGGCCCGGCTGCTGCGCAGACCCGGCCGTGACCGGGACCGCCATCGTGGGCATCCCCTCGGGGCCCATATCGGCGCGGGTCTGGAAAATGACCGCGTCCGGCACCGGCTTGTTGTCCGCGGTGTGAACCAGGCGGACCGTCACATCCGTCTTGCCGGTCCCGGTGGGCTGAGCGCTGACGAATACGAACTTGTAGTCCCTGGCGGCGGCGAAGACTGTCGAAGCGGCGAAGCCGGTCGCAATGAGGGCGGCCGCGCCAAGCACGGTTGCGCGCAGGAGATTAGACAACATTCATCTGTCCCATTCTGTCGGCCACACGTGCCGGAGCAGCGAGCGGCTATGGTCGTCTGAGGTGCGCAGCGGAATGCCGCGTGCGCCGATGGAGTCCGCTTGATCCCCGCGCGCCAGTCCAATCGGCAGCCGCCAACGCGGCCGCGAAATACCGGAACGGGCAAGGGACGAGCGGAAAAGGCCGCGGCGCTACAGGCGGCAGCGCAAGCGGTTCCTCAGACGAGGGAGATGGGAGGTCCGATAGCGGGCTCGGGAGCAAGTCCACTGGTGGCCGGAGATGAGCTCAAATAGGTCACCTGGGACCACTCGAGCTCAGCAACCGCCAGCATCACCGGCGGTACAGGCACGCCGAGCAGTAACACACAGCCCAGGTCGACCATGCAGCCGGGCGTCATGTGCTTGCAGGGCTGCGGGGGGCCGCCGTCATCTTGCGCCATGTTCATCGTCATGGCCGACGGTGTCGCTTGGGCAATCGGTGTGATCTGCACCACCCCGGCACCGAGAAATGCACCGAGTGTGACGACTATGATCGCTTGCCTGAGAAGGCATCGTAACATGACCACAAAATACACCAGAGAGTCCCGGTAAGCGCAAGCCGATATCCGCGAAAGCCTGGTCAGCGGACTGTGGCGCAGCCGCGTGTCAGCCACGCCTTCCAAAGCCATACTTCACCAGCGCCACGACACCGAGTACCAGCAAGATGAGGACCAGGAGCCACACGAGCCCCATCCCCCACATCATCCCGCCCATACTGCCGTCGATCAGGTTGTGCATCATGGCCCGGCTGCAGCCACCAAGGACTCAGTCGCGCTCCAGCGCAGGCGCATGGCGCCGCCACGGCTCGTTCGGGCGACTATCGCGGCCGCCACCCTGCATGCTTTGCATCATCTCGCCGCACATCCCGGCCATGTCGCCCCGGGGCATGTGGCGTCCTGTCATGCCGCTCATGCCATGGCGTCCCATCATGTTGCCGTCGCCGTTCTCGGCGAGCACGGGTACGGCGAGCGCGGCGACGCCTAGCAGCGTGGACGCCGCGAGCGGGTGCCTCGAAATCCTTGTCACCGCCGATCTCCTTCCGTTTTGCATCGTTCGCGCTTCGGTGCGGTCTTCCGGCGCCTGCGCGGCACCATCGGCCGGACCCTGCGGCTCCGCGCGGACCTTGATGGCGTCCGGCAGACGGACGCCGTGCCAGTGCACGGTCGTGTCCTCGTCCAGGCCGTTACGGACGACGGTCTGGAATGGCGCGCCCTGGCGGACCCCGAGCACGGGGCCGGGCATCGAGCCACCATAGGCCCAGACCGTGCCAGCGTGGCGGCCTTACGGGGACCTGGCCCCCTGGTCCGTTGCGTCGCGCGAGCGGCCGTCGTCCCGGAACGGCTGCAGCAGCATGCGGTCAAGCCGCAGCTCGCCCGGGTCGCGGAAGCGGTCGATGCCGAGCGTCATGCGCTCATGGCCCGCCTCGGGCTGGGCGCGGTAGGTGCCGAACAGGCGGTCCCAGCAGGGCAGGTTGAATCCGAAGTTGCTGTCCGTCTCCCGGCGCAGGATGGAGTGGTGGACCCGGTGCATCTCCGGGGTGACCACGATCAGGCGCAGGATGCGGTCCACCCATTCCGGCAGACGGACGTTGCCGTGGTTGAACATGGAGGTGGCGTTCAGCAGCACCTCGAAGGCGAGCACGGCCAGCGGCGGCGCGCCGAGGGCGAGGACCACGGCGGACTTGATGGCCATGGACAGCACGATCTCGACGGGGTGGAAGCGCACGCCCGTGGTGACGTCGAATTCCAGGTCGGCGTGGTGCATCCGGTGCAGCCGCCACAGCACCGGCACGACGTGGAAGGCGACGTGCTGGGTGTAGATGGCGAGGTCGAGCAGCAGCACCGAGAGGGGCACCGCGGCCCAGCCCGGTGCCTGCACCAGGTTGAACAGCCCCCAGCCGCGCGCCTGCGCGAGCATCGCCACGCCCACGGCACCGGCCGGGAACAGCACACGCACCACGAGCGTGTCCACGACGACGACGCCCAGGTTGCCGGGCCAGCGCGCCCGCCTGCCGATGGCCTGTGGGCGGCGGGGCGCCAGCACCTCCCAGAGCGCCATCGCAGCGAGAATGCCGACAAAGGCCGCCAGGCGGACCACGGGCTCGGCGGGAAAGGCACTATCCGGCAATCAGCCGTCCTCCTTGCGATCATGGCGGCACGCCTGCCCGTGACATGGGGAAGCGCTTGCGCTCGAACCAGCCGATTCATCCGGCATGCCGCGGGAGCCGAGGTTGCGAAGCGCCTGGACGGGAGGGCATGGCACATCGGCGTAGGAACAGAACACGCAGCAATCGCCTGGCTTCGGGCGGAGCAGCGCCCCGCAGCCGGGGCACTCATAGAAGAACTGGCAGGCGTCCGTCGGCATCGTCTCGGTCTTCGCGGCGCCGCAAGCCGGGCAGGTGATGGTGGCTTCGAGAATCATCAAGATCGGCCGGTGTGGAAGCGGTGTCCGAGCAGCCGCAAGGCGTTCCCGACCACGACGACCGTGGCCCCGGTGTCGGCGAGCACGGCGGGCCAGAGCCCGGTGACCCCGGCCACCGTGGTGACCAGGAAAACGAGCTTGAGGCCGAGCGCGATGGCGACGTTCTGGCGGATGTTGGCCAGCGTCGCCCGCGACAGCCGGACGAGTGCCGCGACGTCTCCCACCCGGTTGTGCAGCATGGCCGCATCCGCCGTCTCGAGCGCGACGTCGGTGCCGCCGCCCATGGCGATGCCGACCGAGGCGGCCGCCAGCGCAGGCGCGTCGTTGATGCCGTCGCCCACCATGCCGACCGGCCCCTGCGCCTTCAACGCCCCGATCTCGCGCAGCTTGTCCTCCGGGAGGAGGCCCGCTTTCACGTCGAGTCCGAGCGCGGCGGCGACGGCTTTCCCGGTGCGAGGGTTGTCGCCGGTCAGCATGACGCTCCGCACCCCGAGGTCGCGGAGCGCCCGGATGCCCGCGGCGGCGTGCGCACGCGGCTCGTCCCGTACGGCGATGAGGCCGGTCGGCGCGCCGTCCACGGTGACGACGACGACCGTTTTTCCGTCGGCTTCCCACTCCGCAACTGCCTGCGCCGCCGCGGCGGGGAGCGGCGCCCGTTCGGCCGCGTGCGCGGGCGAGCCGACGCTGACCCGTTTGCCCGTCACGATCGCCGCGACGGCCCTGCCGGGGATGGCGCGCGACTCCTTGGCCGGACGCAGCGGGAGTCCGTCCGCCGCCGCCCGGTCCAGGATGGCGCGGGCCAGCGGATGGCTCGAGCCGTTCTCCACCGCAGCAGCGAGGCCAAGCATGGTCCGCTCGGGGCCGTCGAGCGCGCGGACATCCGTGACGCGCGGGCGCCCCTCCGTCAGGGTGCCGGTCTTGTCCCAGGCAACAATGCGGATGCGGCCGATCGCCTCCAGGGCGCCGCCGCCCTTGACCAGCAGGCCGCGCCGGGCGCCGACCGCGAGCGCGGAGGCAATCGCCGCGGGGGTCGAAAGGACCAGGGCGCAGGGGCAGGCCACAAGGAGCAGCGCCAGCCCGCGGTAGATCCACGTGAACCAGTCCGCGCCAAGGAAAAGCGGCGGCGCCACGGCGACGAGCGCCGCGACGGCGACGGCGGCGGGCGTGTAGACGGCCGAGAAGCGCTCGATGAGGCGCGCCGTCGGCGCCTTGGCTTCCTGCGCCTCTTCCACGAGGCGGATGATGCGGGCGATGGTGTTGTCCGAGGCGGGCCTGCTCACCCGGACCTGGAGCGCGCCCGAGGCGTTGACGCTCCCCGCGAACACCGGTGCGCCTTCGGCCTTCGGCACCGGCACGGACTCGCCGGTCACGGGACTCTCGTCGACCTCGGACTCGCCCTCGACCACCGCGCCATCGGCCGGAACACGGTCGCCGGGTCGGACCAGGACGACGTCGCCGACCCTGAGGCTGGCGGCGGGCACCGGCCGCGCCGTCCCGCCCTCGACCAGCAGGGCGGTCTTGGGCACCAGGGCCCCGAGCGCCTCGATGCCCGCGCGGGCCCGGCGTGCCGCGACCCCTTCCAGCAACTCCCCGATGGTGAACAGGAACACCACGACCGCCGCCTCGGAGGTCGCGCCGATCAGGATCGCGCCGACCGTCGCGATCGACATCAGCGTCTCGATGCTGAACGGTGACCCGGCGCGCGCCGCGGCCACCGCCCGGCGGCCGAAGAACGCAAGACCGAGGAGTGCGGCGAGCAGGTAGGCCCAGGCGGACAGCGACGGGACGATCGCCGAGGCGAGGAACCCGAGCGCGACCAGCGCACCCAGGACAGCCGCCAGACGGGCCTTGTCCCCCTTCCACCAGGGGCTGCCGGTGCTGGACTGGTCGTCGTCCTCGGCTCCGCGGGGCGCACCCGACTCTCCCGTGGCGATCCGCGGCGCCTCGACGGGGGCAATGCCGTAGCCGAGCCTGCGAACCTGCGCCTCGACGGCCGCCCGGGGCGTGGCGGCCTCGTCCAGCCGGAAGGCCAGGACCTGGGTATGATAGTTGACCCGGATGTCTGCGGCGCCGTCCAGCCGCCCGACCGCGGTCTCGATTTTCCCGGCGCAGCTCGGGCAGTCCATGCCCTCCACCCGGTAGCGCAGTGCCACCCGGGGCTTTGCGCCCGCGTCCGTCAGTCCGCCGTCCGCCATTGCCGCTCGTCTCCACGCAGCATGCCCCCGGATTGCGGCGGGGGCCAACGGCATCCCATATGGGGCCTGTAGCAACTATAGGGTCAAGGGCATGGCGGACGCGCTCAGCATCGGCACCCTCGCGAAGGCGACCGGCACCAAGGTCGAGACCGTCAGGTGGTACGAGCGGGTCGGCCTGCTCCCCGCGCCCGCGCGCACCCGGGGCAACTACAGGAGCTACGGACGGGCGCATCTCGACCGTCTCAGCTTCATCCGGCGCGCCCGCGACCTGGGGTTCACCCTGGCCCAGCTGCGCGGCCTGCTGCTGCTGGCCGACCAGCGCGACCGCTCCTGCGAGGAGGTCGACGCCATCGCCCGCACACACCTGGGCGAGGTCGAGCGCAAGATCGCCGACCTGCAGGCGCTCCGCCGCGAACTTGCCGACATTATCGACCGGTGCGGGCATGGGACCGTCGCCGATTGCCGCATCATCGAGGCGCTGTCGCCGCCCCCGGCGGGCGCGCGGTGACGGCGCTGGCCGTGCATTGGTTCACGGCGCTCGGGGCGATCGCGGGCTGCTCCCGCCCTGGAGGAGGGCTACGGAAGTCACGCCGGAGCGGAATGCCTCGGACAGCATGGCGTCGAGTGCGATCGGCACATGTGGCGTGTCTACGGCCGTCTGGCGACCCATTTCGGCCGTCTGCTGTCCTGACTTGGATGGCTCAGAAGGGTGGAAAGGGGCCTTCTGTTTCGTTCGGCCGATGACTGGGTCGCGCCTGGGCTGACGTTTTTCGCGTTACGAACGAACGGTTCAATTCGGCCCGAAGCGATCCTTGGCGGGGCAGCCATTTTTCAGCCATAGTGGCTGACCCCAATGAACACGGCAGAGGAACGTTTTGTGCAGCGACCGCACGTCATCGTCCTTAACGGCGTCGGCAGCGTTGGCAAAAGCTCGACGGCTCGGGCTCTTCAGACGATCACCGCCACGCCGTTCCTGCATGTAGCGATGGACGCCTTCATCGACATGCTACCGAGGGGCATGTTCGGCCACCCGGAAGGCTTGACTTTGAGACGATCCAGGACCAGGGCAAGCCGTCCATAATCATCAGGACCGGTCCTGTCATTGAGCGCGCCATGCAAGGCATGCGTCACGCCATCGCGGCAATGGCCGCACAAGGGAACAACCTCGTCGTCGACGAGGTCGTGATCGGAAAGGATAAGGAGCGAGAATACCGTGCACTCCTGTCACGGTTCGATTTCCGTTTGGTGGGCCTCTTTGCTCCACTGGCCGTGCTCGAAGCGAGGGAGCGCGAGCGTGGAGATCGAGAGATAGGCTTGGCGCGTTGGCAGCACGATCGCGTTCACCGCGATATGACTTACGATCTGGAGATCGACACTACCGCGACAACGCCCCTGGAAAACGCCCAGAGAATTCGTGACGCCTTCGGGCTCTGAGCGGCCGCATGTCTAGCGTAAGGTGGACAGCGGATGTCCGCTCTCCACCACCTGCACACATAGGAGAACCGGGCGGCCGGCGCCGCAGTCGACCAAAGGAAGACGCTCGGCCTTCGGGAGGGTGATCCCGAGAGCAGTCATTCGCCGACCGGGGTCGAGGGCAGTTCCGCGCCCACATCAGCCATTCAGTCGACCCCGACCGTTTCTCCGAAGCGGACATGCGAGCGGGATAGGCTCGTGACGGACATGGGTGGAGAGCCGACATGAAGCGCATGTTGGAAGAGAGGCCACTCTGCGCCCATCCCAGTCACTGCGTCACGTTATCTGGTGCCCAAATAGGAGACATAGACCTACAGTCGGTCGTACGGCGGCCCTTGGATGGTTTTCTGCCGGTCCGCTTCCGCGTCAGCATGCACTGAAATCAGACGTTCGGCTAAAGGCAGAGACTGATCGCAACCAGCCCGTCCGCTCACGGTCACCAACCGCGAGTAGCCGACCTTCGCCTAATTACTAACCAATGGCCGCCGGGTTCCGCCTACTTCGTTTCTGTTGCTCCCGCCAAGCCCTGGCGGCTTTTTGCACAAACCGTTCGTCATGTATCCTCATCGCCTTGCGGATCGCACGGGAGACGGCCTGAGCCTCGCGCCCTACCCACTTCTCATCAATTGAGAAGAGCTTCGCCATACTCGCCGTCGTCATCTCCTCGTGCGAAAGATCGGCGACTGCCACAACGGTCCGTTCTCCTAGCCCGAAATGATGTGGATTCTTCTTGGCGTGGCCAATCATCAACTGCAGCTGGAGCGGATCGCGGAGATACGCCACTAGATCGGTAGGCGTGGGCTTGTCCCCTTTCCAAAGTGCCTTCATTGCCGTGCGATGCAAGATCGTCGCCGCCTTGCCTTTCAGGTGGTGTGGGCGAACGATGTGAAAGTATCGCTCTTGAAAGAACCGCTTCAGGCCAGAAGCATCTGTGACATAGACGCCGTTGTGGTCACCCTTCATGGCATACGGCAGGGAGTTGACGACGCAGGGGACGATGGTCTTGCCCGCGACGTCGATACCGGTTCGTTCGAGAACGACATCGGAATACTCAACAAGCGCGTATGCGAGGCGCTTCACTTGTTCGATTGCCGCTACGATCTCCAACGCGAAGTAATATGCCGCCGCCGGGTTGTGTCCCGACAGCGCCCGGTTCTTACACTCGAGAACGAAGATATGATCGTCCCAGGGGACAACGACATCATACTCGAATTCCTCGCCATCCCGCTTGAACTTGAAGGATTTCGCCGCAAAGCCCTGCTGCTCAAAGAAACGAAGTGTCTCTTGTTCGAAGGCTTTCCCCTTACGGCCGAGCTGCTGGCTTTGGCCGGGCTGCTGGCTTTGGTTGCCGATTGCTGATAGCGTAACACGCGCAGGGTCGGCATTCAGAATGCCTGCGGCGAAGAGAAGGAGAGAGCCGCCCTGCATTCGAATAAGCGGCTGGTCGAATAGGTCGCGGCTGGAGGCGCGAAGCGACGCCTGATCGATGAACGTCTCCGCTGCTCCGTCCTTCAGGCCGACGCGATCAAGGGTAGCGATAAGCGTCTCGCGGGGCACGATGAAGCAAAGGCCGCTCTCGCCATCCCGTGCGTACCGCTCCTCGGCGAGACACTGCAACGTAGCATAGCCACGGATCCACTCTATTAGTCGTAGGCCACGGGGGCGCTCTCGATCGTCAACGATCGAATAGCCGAGAATCTCGCATAGGGAGACCCCGGAGTGCGCCTCCTGCGCCGAAACGAACGGGCCTGGAGGAAGGCCGAGGGGTCCAAAGATTCCGGACGCCTTCGCCTGCATGTTGGTCTGCAGCGCCATCTCATGGAATGTCTGAATAAGCCGGTCGTTGAGGCGTTCGTTCGCTAAATAGTCGAAGAACTCACCTGAACTGATATGGTCGTATTGGATGGCTGTGTCGGTGCCTTCAGGTGCCCACGCCGGCAGATTGCCTGCAGTGAACACCTTGAGCTCGCCACCGAAATAGCGGCAGCGCTGCTCCATCCGCTCCCAGTGGCGCCAGGACACGGCCAGAGCCTCCGTCAGTCCGGCCTTATAGACTTCGTCTTCCGTGACGTCCGGCAATTTCGGCAGCACCAGGAACTTCTGAGCATCGAACCACTTGTAGCGATGCCCTAGCAGCATGAGCGTCATGGTCGTGATATCGACGATGCCCGCCAACACGCCGTCCGGTGAATACGACGAGCCGTCGGTTCGCTTGATCCGGAATGACTGCAGCGTCAGTTCCTTGCGTCGGGTGGTTGCCGTATGAACCGCCTCCATCAGCTCGTGATAGGCGTACGCTGATCGGGAGAGCGCCGCCGACGCCTGTGTGTCGGGCCGCAGTTTGGCGGCGACCGTCGCCGCCTGAGTTCGTAGGATTTCCCGGTAACCGGCCTCTATTTGTTGGATGACAGCGATCTCGTCGCCCAGCAGCGCCGCGGCATCTGTGCCGAATTGCTTCTCGAGGAACTTGCGGAGCTCCTCGACGAAAGCGGAGCGGGCCGCCTCCCGCGCCTCATCCGGTCTCTTGATAAGAAAATCAGTGCTGCGACGAATATGGCCGAGGAGTTCCGATAGGCCGTCCTCGTCGAGATCGACCATCAAGAGATGCTGCCTAAACTCGCTCCACGCGAACGCCTTCAACGCCTGCTTGACGAGGTTCTCTTTTAACTTCTGTGGCAAGTTCTCAGGGGGCGTCATTTTGGGGTGTGTCATGATCCATTTTATTCATCGGCAGCATCACACCTTGGCTGTCACTGGGGAGGTCACGGCCATGCCTGCCAGATTGTCGGTTGATATTTGCCTTCTCAAACCTGATGACGGTACGAGATTCAGCCTGCTGTCAGATAGTTTGTCCCCAAACGCGAACGTCGTCGGGTCGCGTCGGACGGGGATGGGAAGCGCATCGTTGCCGGACAAGAAAGCCATATCGAATGGGACGGACTCCACTTATCAGCGCATGGGCATGAGCGGACAACTGCGTTCGCATTGCATATCAAGTCTTTTTGGATGACTTACATGGGCGCTCTCCCCCTCGAGCTCCGCCATCCCAGGTCCGCTTCCGGGATGATCTGACGTGGTTCGGTATGACTGACTAGGGTCGCTTCGAGCCATTGATCATTGTCGGGTCGAATGTCCGCTTGTTGCCCTGTGCTCTTGAAAACGGCCATCCCGGTATCGTGAAGAGTTTCGGACGCCGTTAGGCGCACGAAAGTCTTCACGATAGCGGACGCTCTAGAGGCCACTACTCGGCCGCAATCTCTTTCCGCTCTTGAGCGACCAGATCGACCAGCTTCCATCCCTGTTCCTCAGCTGGTCCGATCAGCGCAGCCGCTTCAGATTTGCGCAGTGCCAGCCCAAGGAGTTCGCGCGGCCGGGTCACCGCCACGAAGACATTGGTCGCCGCAGTCAGGCCAACCCCGGTGAAGGGCTGGTCGGTGACACCGAAGGCCCGCGGGAGCGCCGTCGTCAAGTCGACGCACTTCTCGTCGGCCCGGCGGCCTTTCCACACCTCACTCTCGACGACGAGGATGCCGTCGACACTCTTGCCCTTGACCGAGTGAATCGATCCCAGCCGCAGTGTGACATCGCTAAGCTGCACCTGTTGTGTCGAGCGGCGGTCGGGAACAGCCAGATCCGCCTTCTGCTCGGCGACGAAGCCACAAAATTCCGCGATAGCGTCGACCGCGTCCACGGGGTGCGGACCGAATAGCGGCAGGAACTCGCCAAGAAACGTCAACCAGGCGGCTTCTTCCCACGCCGCGTCGCCGGCAAGGACATGATCGCGCAGCAACCGGCGCACCTTGCGCGGCAAGGCGAGGTCGCGCTGCGCGAGCGTCGCCCAGACGTTGTGCGCGGCGATCGGGCGTTCGTTCGGCGCCTTCCATCCATATGCACGCACCAGACTAGCGACGCCAACCGCGAGCATCTCGCCGACCTCGGCGGGCGGCCGTGCTGCCGCATAGTGAACCGTCGCCTTCTGAAGCTGACGGCACAGGAGGTTGGACTTGGCGACCAACCCGCCCTCGCTGCGGTAGGCCGGATGATAGTCGACGAGGCTTTTGGGTCGCCACACGCCGTTTTGGCCAGCCAGGGTGTGACGCGAGGCGACGGCCCAGATGTCGCGGGTGCCGCAGGTGCTACCCCAATGCGCGCGCACCTCCTCGGCAAAGGCGCCGAGCACGTTCCCGATCGTCGCTTCGTCGAAGAGGAACATCACGCGCGACGCCGGTCGTGTGCCGATGCCGACGATGGTCTGCGCCTTGCGCACGGTCAGCCGGCTGGCGAAGCCCGCAATCTCGCCGCCGAAGCGGCGGCTAGTATCGAGCGGGATGCATCGCACCCCCGGTGTCCAATAGGCCGGGGCAACAGAATCATCCTCGTAGAGCGTCTGATTGCTATCGCCCAAGCGCTGGAACGCGGTGTCTTCCCGTCTGAACAGATGCTCGAGCAGCTTCAGCTGCTCGCCATGCGTGTCCTGCGCCTCATCGAGGATGACAAGGGGAAAGCGTGCGCGCAGCCGGTCGGAGAGCGCTGGATTGGCCCTGAGCGCGCGCCAGGCGAGCGCGGTCATATCGGCGTACCGATAGAGGCCGCGTTTGACCATCGTCGCTTTGAGTTTGGCGAGGGCTTTTCCGCAATTGGTGTCCGCACCATGCTGGCCCTTGCGGCGCCGCACCATCAAACTTTCGGGCGTAGCCCCGTCGTCATCAAAGTCGGGATCGAGATCTAGATCAGTGACCCATTTTTCCACGGTCATCGACGCTCGTTTGGCCTGCTCCTCCAATGCCCAGAAAGACGGGTAGCACCGCAATGCCTCGGCAGCGAAGGCGTCGTTGTCGATCTGGCGGACGCTCCAGCCGAGCCCGCGCAGATAGGGTAAGGCGAGATACTGGTTAATGAACGCGGTCACCGTACCCGTGAAATGCGGGTAGGCCATCAGCCGCGCCGCGGTCGGATGTTTGGCGATTTGATCCTCGACTTCGGTGCGCGCGGCATTGGTGTGCGACATAACGCAGACGCCTTGCCGGCGGGTTATCCAATTGCGCGACAGCAATGCGAGCTTGGCGGCGAGCAGCGTCGTCTTGCCGTTGCCGGGCGCGGCCTGGACGTCGCACGGTTCGGTATTCGCGAGGAAATCGGTCTGGCTCGGGTCGTTGAAATCGCAGCCGCCGAGCTCGGTACCGAGCTCGACGAGCAATTCGGGTGTGAGCGGCAGGATCTCGAACATCGTGCTATGCCGCCGCCGCCGCGTCGTCCATGCCCGCCACTCCCACTTCGCTGCCCTCGGGGTCCAGGTCCTCGGCTACGGGCGGCGCGCCGGGGGCATAGCCGCCGGTCACATAGTCGATCGCGCGCACCAGATAGGGTGGCAGCCGATCGCGCATCTCCTTGGGGGTGTCGGTGCGCTTGCGGAGGATCGCGGCCAGCTGCTCGGCGACCTCAGCCTTGGACGCTTCCCTGTCGTACACGGGCTGGTAGATCTTGACCGCGATCTCGATCGCCGAGAGGCCCTCTGTCTTCCAGCCGGCATAGGTGGCGCTAGCATCTTTGATGATCTTCGCAAGCCACTCGGGCCTGCGGCTGCTGGTCTTCGCGAGTTGGACCGCCTGGTGAACGCTTTCGGCTAGCCCGGGTTGGAGCGCGAGGTCGAATTCGAGCGTCCAGCAATCGGCGATGAAGGCATCGACGGGATCCCCAACGTCTCGGCGCAGCGTCCTTAGCCGCGCGGTAACATCGCCCTTTGTCAATTCGTTCGCCGTCTTGCGATCGCCGACCAGCGCCCTGGCCTCCGCGGGCGGAATGTCGCGGTCGGGGATCAGCGCGACCGGCACGCCAATCGCGTAACCGGTCTTGCGCTGGAGAATGCGGCTGTAGCGGAACAGCCCGCGGTGGCCAACATTGACGATCGACACGCCATGGCGGCTGAGCGGGCGGCCGAGCTTCTCGGCTATCGCAGGCAGCAACAGGTGCTCGCCATCGCCTTCGACCACGATCAGCGCGCGAGCGAAGAACAGGTTCGCCTTGGTCGCATCGAGGAAGCGGCGGAGGAATTCGTAATCGTCCGGCTCGAGCCGGGTGTGCGCCGCGCTGAGCGGATAGGCGCGGTGCCCGACGATCATCGTCATTGTCTCAAGCTCGGCGCCGGCAGCCAGCTGCGGGCTGTGCGTGGTGAGCAGGACCTGGACCTGCTGATTTGCTTCGCCCTTGTCGGGGTCAGGCTTGGCGGCGCGCGCCGCGAGCACCTCCATGAACAAGGCCTGGTGCTGAGGGTGGAGATGTGCCTCGGGTTCCTCGATCAGGAGGAACGGCACCTGGTCGGGATGCGACTGGAGCAGCAGCAGCTCGGCCGCCATGAACAGGAGATTGTTATAGCCGAGCCCGCGCTGGACGCGCTCAGTGCCGGCCTTGGCGTTCAGATAGAGCTCAAAGCGCTCGAGGATCTGGTCGAACGAGCCGCCTGCGCCGAGGTCAAGCGTCGCGACCAGGCGATCGTCGACGAAGGACAGCTTGTCAAGGAAATCGGTGTTGACGCTGCTCGCGACGCCTCCGACTGCGGGGTTGTCGCGCACCGCCGCGTCGGCCGCGGCGAGCGTGTCGTGGAGAGTCGCATTTGCGCCCGGCACCGCCGGCTTGCTCTCCGGCCCCATGACCGGCATCGCACCGAGGATGCGCGACAGGCGCGAACGTCGGCCGGCGCGCAGTTCGCGCTCGGCATCGCGAAGAGGCTTTAGATAGGTCGCCTTGAGATATTCGCGCAGTTCGCCGTCGAGCGGCAGGCCCTCGCCTTCGGCGCCGGCACGATGCTGGCTGGCGACGACGCTGCCGCCGCCGGGCGAGATCCGCCGCGCGCTCTGCATGCAGACATGGAGGCGGAGCTTTCCCTTCTCGTTGGTGCACCATTCGAGGAATCGAGATTCCTCGTCAGGGGTGAGGTCATCGAAGGTGCAACGCACGACGAAGTCGCACCCGCGCGTGCCGACGGTGTCGACATGGAAGTCGTGCTCGTCGGGCCGGATATAGTCGTCGCCGCGAGTCCACAGCACATAGCGGGCGGCATCGATGATCGCGCTCTTGCCCGCGTCATTGGGGCCGACGAGGATATTGAGGCCGGGCGAGAGTTTGAGCCGCAGCGGCTCGGTCGGCGCGAAGCACCGGAAGCCGCTCGCGTAGACCTCGGAAATGTACACTATTCCCCCTGCGACTCGCCGCCAACATTACCAGATACGTTAGCGTAGCAAAGTACACGAGTTGTGGCGAGCGCCCGCACCAGATAGTTGCCATTCCGATGGCGCCGTCGGCGTGGCACTAAAGCGTCCGCTTAGCGGTATCGGAGTGGCACCAATCCCGCGGAGCGGGTTCGTGAACGTGCCGCCATTAGGTGGGGCTGAACGTCCAGTTCCGAGATCGTCCGATCGGCCTTCTGACGGCCGACATGGGTCGACGGCTACCGTTGGTTATCCCCATGAACGAACGTCTGCTTGTTGCTGTTGCGCACTCCAGAGCAGCTGTTCCGGTTTCGGCCAACACCTGACGTCGATCGCGGTCGCCTGAGTGTCCGAGAAGGGCCGGCAGCAGCCGAAGCGCCTGCACGATGCAGCGTCCGCTTTGCCGCTTCGCGCGGCTGGAAGCGGACGGGCTGCTTCCGGCCAAACCAGGCCAGCGAGCGAACGTCCGCTTCTCTCGTCGCCGGAGCGAAAGCAGACCAGCGGCTCTCCACCCCCTGCACACATAGGGGAACCGGGCGGCTAGCGCCGCCGTCGACCCTAAGCAGAAATACGACCTTCGTCCGCTCCCCGCGCGGCAATGAAGAGGGCCTCCAGCTTGCGTGGGTCCTGTGAACCGGCGTAGGGTCCCGGCGCCGATCGGCGCGCTAGGCCATTGATATGGCAAACATTGCAGGGGTCACTGAACGGCGCCGATTTACAGCGGAGCCCCACCAGCAGGTCGGCCTGGATAAAGGTCGTCTTGCCGGTCCGACGGTGTGCCGCGAGGAATAGGCTGGATGACCTTTCGAACGGTCCGAGGCCGAGCAACGCGTCCGTATAAGCCGCGCCCCCTTGGGGCGATGGAACACGAAAGGGTGACTCGGGTCGCTGTCCGGCACGCTTTATCCCCATTTATCCGAGTGGGGATAATTTAGTCATCGCGATATAGTGTTGCGAACCCGCATTGAAGTGGAGCCTTCTCTAAATCGCCTATAATGAATTGAAATCTCAAGCGAAATGGTCCCGGAGGCGGGGAGCCAATCGCGTTCACCGGACCCCCTCCCGCGCCCTGATGTCCCCGTCCTATCAACGCAGTATGGCGAAATCTACCGGGTGTCGCTTCGGAGTTAATCTACATCGTAATGTCGAGAGCTCGTAAGCATCGTAGCGCTGGCACATTGCGGCTCGGCGACTGACCGTGATGCAAGACAAGGATGGATGCGGTCCCTGACATCGCTGCATTGGATGAGAGCGGGGCGAGTCTTTCGACTACCCGCATCTGGCTGCGGTGTTGGCGAGCATGAAGCCGAGTTTGATGTCTGTAAGCCGAGAGAGTCCGTGCCACATGACGGTATTACCGGGAGGCGGGTCCGTAGTGCGGGCCATGTAGCTGCCGAGTTGCGCGAGCTTGGTGAGGTAGGATGAGAGTGTAGATCGGCGCCGTCCGGTGACCCCTGCAATGTTTGCCATATCAATGGTCTGGCGCGCCGATCGGCACCGGGACCCTGCGCCGGTTCACAGATATTGCGCCAGCAGTTGATGCACTGCTGGTCTGGCATACGCACAAACGGCCGCTATCGGTCCTGGTGACGCCCTTTCCCATCGGCACCTGGATCGACCTGCAGATCGGCGCCACCGCGGTCGTTTTCGCCAATGATCCGGAGGTATGCCGACCGCCAGCTGCTGCGGCGCTAGCCGCGCTCTATAGGCTCACCCCGGCCGAGGCACGTCTGCTGGAAGCGCTGTTGCAGGGCGAGCGGGTGTCGGAATTCGCGGAGCGTGTCGGTATCCGCACCGACACGGCCGATGGCCGGGCCGCGCGGGCTGCTGACCACCGTGGGGACGACGCTCGGGATGCGCGGTGCTGGCGTTAGGTCACAATCACGCGAAATCTGACCTCGCGTCTACCAAAACGTAGGCCGCGGAGACATGCGGCGGGCACCTTCGTTGCAGTCGTAGCCGCCTTCGTTGCAGAGAAAGGAATGATCTTGCGTGCCTGTCCGCGGCTGTGAGTCCTTGGTGAGGGACCCCGAGTCCTTGGTGAGGGACCCCGGCGTCCGCCGCTCCTGCGGAGCGTGCCAGAGTAGCAGAGAGAACTCGGCGCCTCTTTCGCGGAAGGTGCACAGAGACCCAGCATTGGACATGGATGCCCAAAGTCACTCGCTGATAGGCAGGCTGATAGGCAGAATAATGTTCTCCTTGCGGTTCGTGCAGATTGCCGCCGAAGCCCCCTAGATCTAGTGCCGTTGCGTAGTCGACACGTAACACAGATATACTTTGTCAACATTTACAGACGGTCGATTGACTAGTGTATCTGTAGTGGAGCCTAATCGCCATTGCTTCAACTATGCGTTTCGTTCGGCAGGGAGCGATTAGGAGGCGCCAAACAGCTCATGGAGGATTGGAGGGGTTCGAGTCAGGACCTGGTTAGAGCGTTGTGCGCAATCCTGGGGCCGACGGTCGAACGCCGCGGTTACCTCAAACCGACGCGGCGCCCGGGATCCTCGTTCTGGCAGGCGTCAGGCAACGTAGACGGTGTTCGTCATAGGCATACCACTTGGACCACTGAGCAAGTGAGTGCAATGAATGCATGCATTGAATGGACGAGGATGCTGTATAAGGGCGAGACAATTCCCCGGCAGCGACACGTCGTGACTTGGACTTTCGTCGCCCTCGCGGAGGCTTACAAAGCCGACCGTGATGTCGGGTTATCGGAAGACGAGGCCAAGCGAGTTAACCGCCTCCTTCACTGGATTCCCAAGGGCAAATCGGCTGATGAGGTGGACGGGAGCTTCCTTACCGAAGTTGTATCCAAGAAGCGGTGGCCTAATGGGACGTCCTCGGCAAGCAGGCATCGCGAGGTCGTCGGCGTCGCGAAAGCAATCCGCTCATTCGGAGCCTCGAAAGGCTGGTGCAAACATCCTTCCGACTATCCCAAGTCACCGCCCTACAAGGGTGAGATTGAGTGGCTGGACCCCGATGAATTCCTGAGGCTGCAGGCGGCAGTTCCCCCTGACCTTGCGAGCTTCATGCTGTTCCTGGTCTCGACGGGTCCGCGGGCCGGTGAAGGCGTTGAGGTGGATCGCGCTAACTTCCGCTACGGCTGGATAACGATTGTGCAGACCAAGATCGGCGGGGAAAAGCGCCTGGTCCAGCTCTTCCCAAGAGCCCGTGAAGTCGTCCTCCGTCAGATCGCGGGCGGTCCGAGGGAGGGGCGCCTCTTCCCGACCGTTGATGGCACAAGGCTGCCGGACGGCACTGAGCAGTCCAAGAAAGTGGTAAACTGCTACCTCAGGCAGGCGGCGGAGAGGTGTAGAATCCGCAAAGCTGTCACGCTGAAGCTCTTCAGGTCCACTTGGACTTCCTGGCATCTGTGTGTCTTCCATGACATCATCTTGACCCAGAACGTCGGTGTCTGGAAAAGCATGCCGGTTGTCCTTCGGCACTATGCTGGCCTGATGCCGCCGGAGATGGCTCCCGACATCGCAAAAATCTGGGGCCTGGACCTCAGCGACTTAACGCGCTGGCGAACCCCCGGGAAGTTCGCGCCGGTCCCCCTCGGGGGGCAGCGTCCAGCCCATGGGGGAGGGCACCGATCGAGTTGAGGCGGGGGGCCCTTCGTGAGGGCTAGTCTTCCTCGGGCTGTGCGCTCTCGCGGCAAGGAAGGCGGTCTGCTCCCGTGTGTGCCCGGACGCGGTGGCGAGCTCTCCGGAAGGGGACGCTGTCACATTCCTGCCACAGAGGTCGGAGAGGACGTGGCCTTCAACGGGTTAAGCGGCTGAAAAATATGGTGTTGCACGACAGGATTGAACTGTCGATCTCTCCCTTACCAAGGGAGTGCTCTACCACTGAGCTACAGCAGCGCCGGGTGCGGGAAAGCGCGGCCTACCTAGACTCTCAGGGGCGCGGGTGCAACCCCCGTTTGGCGCATGCCGATGCAAACGAATGCAGAACGGGCGGGTTGGGCCGACGCCGTCCGGTGTTGCCTCAACCACGCCGCCGGCGGAAATAGCCGTAGAGGTCATCGAAGACCGCACCACCGCGTTCAAGCCGCCGGTTGTCCTCCCGGTTGGCGATGGCGATGCCCTCGATGAGCCGGGCGATTCCGCCGGCCTCCTCGCGGCCGAACTTGCCGTCCTTCAGGTCGATGTCGTGGACGATCTCGCCGATGGCGGTCAGGCCCGGGTCCGTCAGCCCGGTACGGGCCTGCAGCACCTCGAACGTGCAACGGTCGCCCTCATGGGTGAACTCGGCGTCGAACATGTCGAAGCGCAATTCACCCGCCTGGGGCGCATAGCCTTTGGCGGGGACGAACTTGAACCGGGCGTCCGGGTCGATGAAACGGCGGATGAGCCAGGCAGTGGCGATGCGGTCCACGTAGACGCCCTGCCGGGTGACCCATACGCGTCCCTTCAGGATTTCGGTATCGGCATCTGCCGGTGCGGCGTCCCGGTCGGGCGTGCTGGCGGTTTCCTCTTTCCGCAGTCGCTCCTCCAAAGCCCCGAGCAGGCCCTCCGCCGTCTCGCGCCCGACGGCGTCGAAGAAGTCGATGGCGACGATCCGGGCCAGGTTGGACCTGAGCCGCGCGAGCTTCGCCCGGATCTCGCCGCCGGCGGACGACGTATCACTCAGTTCCCGCGCCTCCTTCGCGAGATCGTCGTAATCGGCCTCGCGGGCGGCGTTGAACAAGGCGCGGGCCTCGTCGTCGGACAGGCCGTCGATCAGCCGTGCTTCGCAGATCAGGCCCTCCCCGCCGCCTTCGACGATTTCCTTGAGGAGCCATTCCAGGTCTTCCTGCGTCTGTTCGGTGGCAGGCAGCGCGTAGACCGAGTTCTTCACCGTCACGGCGCCCAGGCCCTGGAGCCGCCGCCAGATCTTCACCCGCAGATAAGCCGGCTTGGCCGGAAGCTGGTGCATCAGCAGCAGCCATCTCTCGGGTCGTCCAAGGGTGGAGGGCGTGGTTGCTGCCATTCCTCGTCTTCATCACATAAGCGACAGATTGGATGAAACGCTCGTATCATCGTTTATGAAAGATATAAAGTCCGTATCATTCGTCTACCAGCAAGGGCCTCATGCCCAGGACGCCGCCTCGCCGCCGTTCCGGCCGAGTGGCGCCGCTTACCGCAACATCGCCACGGAGAAGCCACATGACCAGGTGGGTTACTCGTGAACACCCCAAGATCGACCGGATCGCCTGCCCCTGGCTGATCCGGCGCTTCATCGATGCCGATGCCGAGTTCATCTACGTGCCGGCGGACAAGGTCTTCGCGACCGCGACCGAAACCGGCGCGACGCCTTACGACATTGCAGGGGCGGTGCCGTTCTCGCATGTGGGCGAGCTCTGCTCTTTCGATGCCTTCCTGAACCATTACGAGCTGAAGGATCCGGCTCTTCAGAAGCTTGCGGCCATCGTGCGCGGCGCCGACACCGCCCGGCCTGATCTGGCGCCGCAGGCAGCGGGGTTGCACGCGATCTCGCTCGGCCTGTCGAAGAACTATCCCGACGACCATGCCATGCTGGAGCAGGGCATGGTCATCTATGACGCCCTCTACACCTGGTGCCGGGATCTGCAGGCCGGCGCGCACGGGGCCAGGCCCGCAGAGCCTCCAGCACCCGTTGCGTCGTGAGGAAGATGGCCGCATGACCCAGGCGGTTCCCTCCTCCGGAACCCACGTTGCGGCGCCGTCGCGGCCGATGGAGATGGATACCGCGCACGGTGTCGGTCTTGCGGAGGCGTTCAAGGTCTGGGTGCGCGTGGCACTGCTCAGCTTCGGCGGACCGGTCGGGCAGATTGCGATCATGCATCGAATCATTGTCGAGGAGCTGCGCTGGGTGTCGGAGGCGCGGTTCCTCCACGCGCTCAACTACTGCCACCTGCTTCCTGGGCCCGAGGCGCAACAACTGGCGATCTACATCGGTTGGCTCATGCATCGCACCCTGGGCGGGCTGATCGCCGGCGTGCTGTTCGTGGTGCCGGGAGTGGTCGCGCTGATGGCGCTCAGCCTGGTCTACGTGACCTGGGGAAATGTGGACGTCGTCGCCGGATTGCTCTTCGGCCTCAAGGCAGCCGTTCTGGCCGTGGTGGTCGAGGCAGTGCTGAGAGTGGGCCGAAGGGCGCTGAAGTCCCGAGTTGCGGTGGCCATCGCGGCCGCGGCCTTCGCCGCACTGTTCTTTTTCGCCGTTCCGTTCCCGGTCGTCGTCCTGGCAGCCGCGGCAGCGGGCTTCGTTGCGGATCGGTCCGGCTACACGGTGGGATCAACCCATTCGCGCGGTGAGCATGGCGATGACCTGCTGGGCGAGACGATGCCCGCACACGCGCAGCCATCCACCAGCCGGGCACTGCGCGTTGCATCCGTGTGGCTGCCGCTGTGGCTCGGCCCCGTGGTCCTCCTGCTCGCGTTGCTTGGGCCCGGGAACGTGTTCACGCAGCTGGCCCTGTTCTTCAGCGCGGTCGCCGTGGTGAGTTTCGGCGGCGCGTACGCGGTGCTCGCCTATGTCGCCCAGGAAGCCGTCCAGACGTATCACTGGCTTGCCCCGGGCGAGATGCTGACCGGATTGGGCTTGGCCGAGACGACGCCGGGCCCCTTGATCATGGTCGTCCAGCATGTCGGATTCCTGGCGGGGTATCGTGCCCCTGGCGCGCTGCCGCCGTTGCCAGCTGGCGTGCTGGCGGGTCTGCTTGTGACCTGGGTCACGTTCACGCCGTGCTTCCTCTGGGTCTTTCTGGGTGCGCCGTATGTCGAGGCGCTGCGCGGCGTACGCGCACTTGGCGCCGCCTTGTCGGCCGTGACCGCTGCCGTGGTCGGCGTGATCGTCAATCTTGCCGTCTGGTTCGGCGTCCATGTCATCTTCCAACGAACGGTCAGCTGGCACGGCTACGGCCTGGCGCTGGACATACCGGTACTGGGTAGCCTGGACCCGTTCGCAAGCGTGCTGGCGGTCGCCGCCGCCTTGGCGCTGCTGCGCTTCAGGATCGGCGTCATTCCGACATTGCTCGGCTGTTCGATCGCCGGAGTGGCATTTCAGCTCGCATTCGGGGGTGTCCGATGATTCGGCGCCGGCCCACCATCGCCCATTTCCTGCCGCAGGGAGATATGCCATGCGCACGCTGTTCGCGATCGCAATTGCTGGCCTGTTGCTGACCGGCGCACCCGCGACCGGCGCCGAAGTGGAGTGGAGCAAGGTTGACCGGGCGCTCGGCAAGGTGGGCACGGATCAGCCAGGCGGCGTGCATAAGTATGGGCTGCCGCGGTCCGACCTGCATGTCACCGTCGATGGCGTCGTCATCAAACCCGCCTTCGCGCTCGGCGGCTGGCTCGCTTTCAAAGCGATGGGCACTGGCGGCATGGTTATGGGCGACCTTGTCCTGACCGAGGACGAAGTCAATCCGGTGATGGCGAGGCTGCTCGCGGATGGCATCACGGTGACGGCCGTTCACAACCACCTTCTGCGCGCCCAGCCCGCGACCTTCTACATGCACGTCGCCGCGCAAGGAGATCCGCTGAAACTCGCAACGGCACTGCATGACAGCCTGGCGGCCGCCAGCAAGACGCCGTTCGGGGCTTCGGTCGCCGCGGCTCAGCCGGTGCCGGCGACGCAAACGGATCTCGACACCGCAAAGCTGGAGCAGACGCTGCGCTACAAGGGAACTGCCAATGGCGACGTGTACCAGTTCGGCATCCCCCGCAACGACATCGTGGCGGACAAGGGCATGCCAGTGCCGCCGGCGATGGGTACCGCCATTGCCATCAACTTCCAGCCGACAGGCGGGGGCAAGGCCGCGATCACCGGCGACTTCGTGCTGCTGGCCGAGGAGGTCAACCCCGTTCTTCTCGCCTTGCGCGAACACGGCATCGAGGTGACGGCCTTGCACAACCACATGCTCAACGACCAGCCACGGGCGTTCTTCGTTCATTTCTGGGCCAACGGCGACGCTACGAAGCTGGCAGAGGGTCTGCGTGCCGCCTTGGATAAGGTCAATGTCGTGAAGAGCTAGAATACGACGTTGCCGAGAAGCTGAACTGACGCTCGCCTGACCTGCGACTTTCGGGAGATGCATTATGGAACACACGCTCGGGAGCATCGCGCTGATCTCCGGCCTGGCCGCCTGCTGCCTCGCCGCGGCCCCCCGCGGCGGCCACGCGGCCGGGTCCGATGCATCACTCGCGCTCGAAGCAACCATCCCGCTGCCCGATACCGGCGGGCGCATCGATCACATGGCGGTCGATTCCGGCCGGAACCGATTGCTTGTCGCGGAGCTGGGGAACAACACCGTCGACGTTGTCGATCTGTCCGTGGGCAAGGTCGCACACCGCATCCAGGGACTGCGTGAACCCCAGGGCGTCGGCTATGCGCAGAAGGGCGACCTCGTGCTTGTCGCCAACGCCGGCGACGGCTCCGTCCGGTTGTTCCGGGGAGAAGACCTGATGCCGATCGGGTCGATCCCTCTGGGCGACGACGCCGACAATGTCCGGATCGATCCTCGCACGGGCGCGGCCGTCGTCGGCTACGGCAGTGGCGGCCTGGCCATCATCGATCCCGTGAGCCGGACGAAGACGGCGGACATCAAGCTGCCGGCGCATCCCGAAGGCTTCCAGATCGACCCGGACAAGGGCCTGGCCTTCGTCAACCTGCCGGATGCGCACCAGATCGCCGTCGTCGACCTGCGCGCGGGCCATGTGTCGGGCACCTGGAGACTTTCCGCCGCCAGAGAGAACTTCCCGATGGCGCTGGACCGCGACGCGGGATTGCTCGCAACCGCATTTCGCCGCCCGCCCGGGCTCGCACTGCTTGCGCGCGACACCGGCGCGACGCGCAACGAGATCACGATCTGCGGCGACGCGGACGACGTGTTCTTCGACGGCAAGCGCCAGAGACTCTATATCAGCTGCGGCAGCGGCGAGGTTGCCGTTCTGCGGCGGGATGGCGACACCCTCCGTCCCCTGCCGTCCGTCGAGACCGCTTCCGGCGCGCGGACGTCGTTGTTCGTGCCGGAGCTGGACCGCCTGTTCGTGGCGCGGCGCGCCGGCCTGCTCGGCCACGATGCGGCCATCCTGATCTACCGGCCAGTGCCTTGATGCAACCCAGCGCCGCCGCAACGGACAGGCCTTCCGCCGGGCACGACGCGCATCACGACCCTGCCGGCATCCGCCGCATCATGGCGGCACGCGGGACCCGGGCCTTCGGCGACGGGCTCGTCGCCATCCTGCTGCCGGTCCATCTCGCGCGGCTCGGGTACGGCGCGGTCGAGATCGGGCTGATCGCGACCAGCACGCTGCTCGGCTCCGCGCTGTTGACCCTGGCCTTCGGTCTCGTCTCGCACCGTTTGCGCCTGCGCCGCTGTCTGCTCGCCGCCGCCTTGCTGATGGCCGGCACCGGTGTCGGCTTCGCGTCCCTGGAAGCGTTCTGGCCGCTGCTGCTGATCGCCTTCGTCGGTACGCTCAACCCGTCGGGCGGCGATGTGAGCGTCTTCCTGCCGATCGAACATTCGCTCATCGCCCGGTTCGTCCCGGCCGATGCGCGCACGGCCGCCTATGCCCGCTACGGCTTCATCGGCTCCATCGGCGTGGCCCTGGGGTCGCTGGCGACCGGCGCCCTTGACTGGCTCGAACGGATCCTGCCAGCCGGCACCGCGGTCGACGCCCTGTTCCTGCTCTATGGCGCCCTCGGGCTGGCCACGCTGTTCGTCTATGCCGGCCTGGAAGAGGTCCGGGCTGAGGGGCCGCAGCCGACGGCCGGCCTCGGCCCTTCGCGCCGGCGCGTCTATAGCCTGGCGGCCCTGTTCTCGCTCGATGCGTTCGGCGGCGGCTTCATCGTGAACTCCCTGCTTGCGCTGTGGCTGTTCGAGCGGTTCGGCCTGTCTGTCGCCACCGCGGCAACGATCTTCTTCGCGACCGGGGTTTGTTCGTCGTTCTCGTATTTCGTTGCGGTGCGGCTGGCGGCGCGCTTTGGGCTCGTCAACACCATGGTGTTCACGCATCTGCCTTCCAGCGTCTTCCTGATCCTGGCCGCCGTCGCGCCGACGCTGCCGCTTGCCGTGGCGCTGCTGGTGCTGCGCAGCCTGCTATCGCAGATGGATGTTCCGACGCGCTCCTCCTACGTCATGGCAGTGGTTGAGCCGGCGGAACGCCCCGCCGCCGCCAGCCTGACCGCGGTGCCGCGCAGCCTCGCATCGGCGCTCTCGCCTGCGCTCGCCGGGTGGGCCCTGTCCGTCAGCCCGTTCGGCTGGCCGCTCGTTTGCGCCGGCGTGCTCAAGATCGTCTACGACCTTGCGCTGCTGCGGCAGTTCCAGGCCGTTCGCCCTCCCGAGGAAGCACGGCGCGAGCCTGCAACCTAGCCCGCGGGAATAGGCGGGGCTCCATCCCGATGGTCACTGTGCCGCGGCGGCGACACCAGGTTGCCGCTCGGTCCCAGAGGCCGGTGCGTCCTCCTGCTCTCCCATGACCGGCAGCCGGCGCACTTCGGTGATGTAGGACAGGATCAGCGACACCCAGACGATGCCGTAGAGGAACATGAAGCAGCTTGAATAGACGCCGAAGAGGTCGAGCAGGATGCCGTAGATGATCGGCAGCAGGAACCCGCCCAGGCCGCCGGCAAGGCCGACGATGCCGGAAACCGGGCCCATGTTGTCGGGAAAGTCGTCGGCAACGTATTTGAAGGTCGAGGCCATGCCGCAGGCAAACGAGACACCGAGGATGAACAGCAATCCGGCGAAGGCCCAGGCGGGCAGCCCGATATGGAACGACACCGGGCCGCGTATGGTCTGAACGATGAGGTCGGTCTGCGGATAGGAGAGGATGAACAGGCAGATCCAGGCCGCCCACAGCACCCACCACGTCACGCTATGGGCACCGTAGCGGTCGGAGAGCCAGCCGCCGAAGGCGCGCAGCACGCCGCCGGGAAGCGCGAAGCAGGCGGCCATCAGGGCCGCCTGCGCGATCGGGAAATGGTACTCGTTGACGAAATACTGCGTCATCCAGATCGACAGCGACGTGAAGCCGCCGAACACGATCGAGTAGTACTGGCAGTATTTCCAGACTCGCGGGTCCTTCAACACGGCAAGCTGCTCGCGGATCGGCACCGCGTTGCCGGTCCTGCCCGGGTCCGGCAGCGACAGCACCCAGAACAGCCCGGCCGTCACCAGCAAGACGACCGCATACACGCGCGGCACGGCCTGCCAGCCGAACTGCGAGATCAGCACGGGCGCCACGAACATGTTGATGGCGGCACCCGTCGTGCCGGCGCCGAACACGCCCATGGCGAAGCCCCGGTTCTTCGGGAAGAACCGCGCCACATAGGGCGTGCCGACCGCGAAGGAGGCACCCACCAGGCCGAGCGCCAGGCCGAGCACCAGGAATTGCCAGAACTGCGTTGCATATGAAGAAAGCCACAGCGGCACGGCACAGACGACGAGCAGCACGAACATCACGATCCGGCCGCCGAACCGGTCGGTCCAGATGCCCAGCGGCAGCCGCAGGACCGCGCCGGTCAGCACCGGGGTCGCCGTCAGCAGGCCGAACTCCGAGGCGTTCAGGTCGAGCTGCGTGCGGATCGGGATGCCGGTGACGCCGAACATCATCCAGGCGGCGAAGCAGACCGCGAAGGCGAAGGTGGTGACGAACAGCACAGTCAAGGCCCGGGCCTGCGAGGTCTCGCGGGACGTCGGCATGGTCAGCTCCTGTTCTGCGGAAGTGGGGCGATCGGTTCGGGGCCGTCGATCAGTGGGTCGAGCGGAAAGCGCGCCCGTGCGGCGCCGGCGTCCTCGACCTGCAGCATGTCGCCGGAGATGCGCAGCCCATGGCGGGCCATCGCCGCGAGCGCGCGGGAGAACGTCTCGCGGGTCATGCCGAGCTGGGAGGCGATGAGGCGCTTTTCCATCGGCAGCCGGACGGCTTCGGCGGTCCCGGCGCCGTCGATCAGCGCCACCAGCCAGGCGCCGACGCGCTCCTCGGCGGAGCGCAGCTTGACGTTCTTGGCGTGCTTCACCTGGCGGCGGAACTGGGCCGCCTGACAGCTCAGGACGGCCAGGCACAGCGCGTGGTCGGCAACGATTGCGCTGCGGAAGGCTTCGGCCTGGATGAGGAGAAGCTGCGCCTCCTCATGCACCCGGGCCCGCATCAGGTACGGCTGGCGGTTGAGCACGGCCGCGGGGACGACCAGATCCACCGGCCGCAGCAACTCGATGAGCGTCTCGTCCTTCCCCCGCACGCCCAGCAGCTCGATGCTGCCGGCAAGCAGGAATTGCGCGAAGGACGGCGTCTCGGCCTGCTCGAACAGCAGGCTTCCCGGCGGGACGCGATGGAGGACGGATTGGCGGGCAAGCCCGTCGAGCGTCGCGCCGGGCACCCCCTGAAGCCACCCAACGGCGGCCAGTCCCTGCCGCGGATGGGACATCCGGGCCGTTTCGGGCGTTGCGGGCGACGTGGTCGACGGGTCCGCTTTCATTCGCTCCCGCTCCCCGCGGCGGCCCCGGTCGCGTGCCGGGGCCGCGCGCATCATGTGATTCATGTCACGCAGATAAAGCGCCTGGGTCACGGCGATCATTGATCCAGATCAATGCGACCGACCTGCCGCGTGCGAATAGTGCGGGCAGCGCCCTTCGGGGAGCGATGCCCGGGATCGCCGCTAAACCGCAGGAATTCAACGATGAGCCACTTCCTCGACCGGCTGACCTTCTTCAAGAAGCAGGTCGGCACCTTTGCCGACGGGCATGGGATCGTGACCAACGAGCCCCGCGCGTGGGAGGACGGCTATCGGAAGCGCTGGCAGCACGACAAGATCGTGCGCTCGACCCACGGCGTGAACTGCACCGGGTCCTGCTCGTGGAAGATCTACGTCAAGGGCGGCATCGTCACCTGGGAGACGCAGCAGACCGACTATCCCCGCACCCGCCCCGATCTGCCCAACCACGAGCCGCGCGGCTGCTCGCGCGGCGCCAGCTATTCCTGGTACCTGTATTCGGCGAACCGGGTGAAGCACCCGATGGTGCGCGGCCGCCTGCTGAAGCTGTGGCGGGAGGCGCGGGCGATCCGCACGCCGGTTGCGGCCTGGGCGTCGATCGTCGAGGACCCCGACAAGCGGGCCAGCTACACCAGCAAGCGCGGGCTCGGCGGCCTAGTCCGCGCGAGCTGGGACGAAGTGAACGAGATCATCGCCGCGGCCAACGCCTATACGGTGAAAACCCATGGTCCGGACCGCGTCATCGGCTTCTCGCCGATCCCGGCCATGTCGATGGTGAGCTATGCCGCGGGCGCGCGCTACCTCTCGCTGCTCGGCGGCGTGAGCCTGTCGTTCTACGACTGGTATTGCGACCTGCCGCCCGCGAGCCCGATGACCTGGGGCGAGCAGACCGACGTGCCGGAAAGCGCCGACTGGTACAACGCGGGCTTCCTCCTGCTGTGGGGCTCCAACGTTCCGCAGACCCGCACGCCGGACGCGCATTTCTACACCGAGGTCCGTTACAAGGGCACCAAGAGCGTCGTCGTGTCGCCCGACTATGCGGAGGCGACGAAGTTCGCGGATCTCTGGCTCCACCCCAAGCAGGGCACCGATGCGGCGCTCGCCATGGCGATGGGCCACGTCATCCTGCGCGAGTTCCATCTGAACCGCCGGGTCCCCTATTTCGACGACTACGTCCGCCGCTATACGGACCTGCCGATGCTGGTGCGCCTGGTGCGGCAGGGCGACCATTACGTCCCCGAACGGCAGCTGCGCGCCGACGATTTCGCCGACGCCTTGGGCGAGACGAACAATCCGCAATGGAAGACCGTGGCGCTGGACGCGGGCGGCAAGCCGGTCGCGCCGCTCGGCTCGGTCGGCTTCCGCTGGGGCGAGCAGGGCAAGTGGAATCTGGAGGCGAAAGAGGGCGCGGGGCGCGACGTTTCGCTCACGCTCACGCTTGCCGGCGACAACCCGACGGCGCGCGTCGCCTTCCCCTATTTCGGCGGCACGGCGCCGCATGATTTCGTGGCGACCGATCATCCCGACATCCTCACCCGGAATGTCCCGGTGCGTTGCCTGGAACTCAAGGACGGCAGCACGCCGGTCGCCACGGTGTTCGACCTGCTCTGCGCCAATTACGGCCTCGACCGCGGCCTGGGCGGCGACAACGTCGCCATGGACTACGACGAGGACAAGCCGTTCACCCCAGCCTGGGCCGAACGCGTGACCGGCGTGCCGCGCAATCACATCATCCACGTCGCCCGCGAATTCGCCTCCAACGCGGAGAAGACCAACGGCCGGTCCATGGTCATCCTCGGCGCCGGGTTGAACCACTGGTACCACATGGACATGGCCTATCGGGGGATCATCAACCTGCTGGTGCTGTGCGGCTGCGTCGGCCAGTCCGGCGGTGGCTGGTCGCATTATGTGGGCCAGGAGAAGCTGCGGCCGCAGACCGGCTGGCTGCCGGTCGCCTTCGCGCTGGACTGGAGCCGCCCGCCGCGCCAGCAGAACGGAACGTCGTTCTTCTACGCGCACACGGACCAGTGGCGCTACGAGACGCTGAACGTTGCCGAGATCCTGTCGCCGACGGCGCCGGCGGGCGACTGGAGCGGGTCGCTGATCGACTACAACGTGCGCGCTGAGCGCATGGGCTGGCTGCCGTCAGCGCCGCAGCTGAAGCAGAATCCGCTGACGATCGCCGCCCGCGCCAAGGCGGCGGGGCTGGAGCCCAAGGACTACGTCGCTGGGGCCGTGCGCTCCGGCGAGCTCGAACTGTCCTGCCACGACCCGGACGATCCCGCGAACTGGCCGCGCAACATGTTCGTCTGGCGTTCGAACCTGTTGGGCTCGTCCGGCAAGGGCCATGAATATTTCCTCAAGCACTTGCTGGGAACGAAGAACGGCGTGCTGGGGAAGGACCTTGGCGCCGAGGGGCGCACGCGGCCGCAGGACGTCGCCTGGCACGAGCAGGCGCCGGAGGGCAAGCTCGACCTGCTGGTGACGCTCGACTTCCGCATGTCGACGACCTGCGTCTACTCGGACATCGTGCTGCCGACGGCGACCTGGTACGAGAAGAACGACCTCAACACCTCCGACATGCATCCCTTCATCCATCCGCTCACCGCGGCGGTGGACCCGGCCTGGGAGGCGCGGTCGGACTGGGAGATCTACAAGGGCATCGCCAAGGCTTTCTCCGATGTCGCGCCGGAGGTGCTCGGCCGCGAAACGGACGTGGTGCTGACACCCATCCTGCACGACACGGCGGGCGAGCTCGCGCAACCCTACGACGTGCGCGACTGGAAGCGCGGCGAGACCGACCCGTTGCCGGGCCGGACCATGCCTGCGGTGACCGTGGTGGAACGCGACTACCCGAACCTGTATGCCCGCTTCACCTCGCTCGGGCCGCTGATGGAAAAGCTTGGCAACGGCGGCAAGGGGATCGGCTGGAACACCGAACACGAGGTGGCGTTCCTGCGGGCGTTGAACGGAACGGCGTCAACCGGCGGTCCCAAGTTGGAGAGCGACGTCAACGCCATCGAGACGATCCTGAGCCTCGCGCCCGAAACCAACGGCGAAGTCGCGGTCAAGGCCTGGGAGGCGATCAGTCGCGCCACCGGCCGTGACCACACGCATCTGGCGGTGCACAAGGAAGACGAGAAGATCCGCTTCCACGACGTCGTCGCGCAGCCGCGCAAGATCATCTCCTCGCCGACCTGGTCGGGCATCGAGAGCGAGAGCGTCTGCTACAACGCGGGCTACACCAACGTGCACGAGCTGATTCCCTGGCGCACGCTGAGCGGCCGCCAGCAGCTCTACCAGGACCACCTGTGGATGCGGGCGTTCGGCGAAGCCCTGGTGACCTGGCGGCCACCGGTGGACACCAAGGGGATCGCGCCGGTGCAGGGACGCTACGGCAACGGCAATCCGGAGATCGTGCTGAATTTCATCACCCCACACCAGAAATGGGGCATCCACAGCACCTATACCGACAACCTGCTGATGCTGACGCTGAACCGCGGCGGCCCGGTGATCTGGATCAGCGAGGACGACGCCCGCCGCGTGGGCATCGCCGACAATGACTGGGTGGAGGCCTACAACACCAACGGCGCGCTGGTGGCGCGCGCGGTGGTCTCGCAGCGGGTCAATCCGGGCATGGTCCTGATGTACCACGCGCAGGAGAAGGTCGTGAACGTGCCGGGCAGCGAGGTCACGGGGCAGCGCGGCGGCATCCACAATTCGGTCACGCGCGCGGTGCTCAAGCCCACGCACATGATCGGCGGCTACGCGCAACTCGCCTACGGTTTCAACTACTACGGCACGGTCGGCTCCAATCGCGACGAATTCATCGTGATCCGGCGCATGAACAAGGTCGACTGGCTTGATGAGCCCGAACCCGCCGCCCCGATGGAGGCCGCCCAATGAAAATCCGCGCCCAGGTTGCAATGGTGCTGAACCTCGACAAGTGCATCGGCTGCCATACCTGCTCCGTCACCTGCAAGAACGTGTGGACCAGCCGCGAAGGCGTCGAATACGCCTGGTTCAACAATGTCGAAACGAAGCCGGGCATCGGCTACCCCAAGGACTGGGAGAACCAGAAGCGCTGGAAGGGCGGCTGGAAGCGCAAGCGCGACGGCTCGATCGAGCCGCGCATCGGCGCCAAGTGGCGCGTGCTGTCGAAGATCTTCGCCAACCCCGACCTGCCGGAGATCGACGACTACTACGAGCCCTTCACCTTCGATTACGCGCATCTGCAGAATGCCCCTGAGTCGAAGGCGATGCCCACCGCGCGCCCCCGCTCGCTGATCAGCGGCGAGCGGATGGAAAAGATCGAATGGGGGCCGAACTGGGAGGAGATCCTGGGCGGCGAGTTCGCCAAGCGCTCCAAGGACGTGAATTTCGAGGGTGTGCAGAAGGAGATCTACGGCGCCTTCGAGAACACCTTCATGATGTACCTGCCGCGGCTGTGCGAGCATTGCCTGAACCCGACCTGCGCCGCGGCCTGCCCGTCCGGCGCCATCTACAAGCGCGAGGAGGACGGCATCGTCCTGATCGACCAGGACAAGTGCCGGGGCTGGCGCATGTGCGTCTCCGGCTGCCCCTACAAGAAGATCTACTACAACTGGTCGTCGGGAAAATCCGAGAAGTGCACCTTCTGCTTCCCGCGCATCGAGGCGGGCCTGCCGACCGTGTGCTCGGAAACCTGCGTCGGCCGCATCCGCTATCTGGGCGTCATCCTCTACGACGCCGACCGCATCGCCGAGGCGGCCTCGGTTCCCGACGAGGGCGACCTGTACGAGGCGCAACTGAAGGTGTTCCTCGATCCGTTCGACCCCGCGATCCAGGCGCAGGCGCGGCTTGACGGGATCTCGAACGCCTGGCTGGAAGCGGCGAAGCGCTCGCCGGTGTGGCGCATGGCGATGGACTGGAAGATCGCCTTCCCGCTGCATCCGGAATACCGCACGCTGCCGATGGTCTGGTACGTGCCGCCGCTGTCGCCGATCCAGTCCGCGGCCGCGAAGGGGGATCTCGGCGTCCTGGGCGGCATGCCGGACGTGAAGTCGTTGCGCATTCCGGTGCAGTATCTTGCCAATCTGCTGACCGCCGGCCGCACCCAGCCAGTGGAGCGGGCGCTGGAGCGGATGCTGGCCATGCGCAGCTATATGCGCGCCAAGACGGTGGACGGCGTCATCGTCGACAGCATCGCCGAGCGCGTCGGCCTGTCGGGCAAAGATATCGAGGAGATGTACCAGCTGATGGCGATCGCCAACTACGAGGACCGCTTCGTCATCCCGACCGCCCACCGCGAGACCGGCGAAGACGCCTACGCGCTGCGCGGGTCCTGCGGCTTCTCCTTCGGCGAGGGCTGCAGCGGCAAGACCGGCTTCAGCCTGTTCGGCGCCGGCAAGTCCAAGCCGAAGACGCCGATGGAGGTGGAGTGATGGCCCGCACCTACCGGGCCCTCGCGGCCCTGCTCTCCTACCCCACCGAGGCGCTGCAGGCAGCGACCGGCGAAATCGCCGTCACGCTGGCCGAAGAAGGGCTGGTGCCCGCACCGCAGCGCGCCGCCATCGACGCGCTGCTGCGCGAGCTGGCCGCCACCGACATCTATGAACTCCAGGAGCGGTATTTTGGGCTGTTCGACCGCAGCCGCACCTTGTCGCTGCATCTGTTCGAGCACATACACGGCGAGAGTCGCGACCGCGGCCAGGCGATGGCCGACCTGATCGAGCTCTACCAAAGCCACGGCCTGGAAATGGCGCCGGGCGAACTGCCGGACTTCCTGCCGCTGTTCCTCGAGTTCCTGTCGCTGCTGCCGCAGGATGAGGCGCGGGCAATGCTGGCCGAACCCGCGGGCATCCTGCGCGCGCTGGCCGACCGGCTCGCCGCCCGGAACACCGCCTACGCCGCGACCATGGAAGCGCTGGCCCACCTTGCCGCGGCGCCCGACATCGGCGTGTCGGACATTCCCGACGAGGATCCCGACGACCTCGCCGCGCTGGACGTGGCCTGGGAGGAGGCAGCCGTGCACTTCGGCCCGGGCGAGCAGGCGGATGGCTGCAGTACCGACCGGTTGAGGACCCGCCTGCGCGCGGCCGCGCGGGATGCCTCCCGCCCGCCCGCACACGACGTGGCTTCGGCCTGAGGAGACGTCATCATGAACACCTGGCTGAACAATGCCCTCTTCGGCTGGTATCCGTATGTGGCGCTGACCGTGTTCCTGCTCGGCAGCCTGCTGCGCTTCGACCATGCGCAATACACGTGGCGCACCGGCTCCAGCCAGCTGCTGCGCCGCAAGCAGCTGATATGGGGCTCGAACCTGTTCCATGTCGGCATCCTGATCATCTTCGCCGGCCACGTCGGCGGCCTGCTCACGCCGGTCGCCGTGTTCGATCTGCTGGGGATCAGCCATTCCTTCAAGCAGGGGCTGGCGATGGCGGTGGGCGGGGTGGCCGGCATCGCCTGCTTCGCCGGCACCACCATGCTGGTGCACCGTCGCCTGTTCGATCCGCGCATCCTGGCCACGTCGAGCTTCGGCGACATCGCCGTCCTGCTGATGCTGTATGCGCAGTTGACGCTGGGCCTGCTCAGCATCCCGGTTTCGGCACAGCACATGGACGGCACGGAGATGATCAAGTTCATGAACTGGGCGCAGGGCATCGTGACGCTGCATCCGGGGGCCGCGGCGCTGGTCGCCGACGTGAACCCCATCTTCAAGCTGCACCTGCTCCTGGGCATGACCATCTTCCTGGTCTTCCCGTTCACCCGGCTGGTGCATGTCTGGAGCGTGCCGGTCTGGTATCTCGGCCGCACCGGCTATCAGGTGGTGCGCACGATGCGGCCCGTGGCCGCCCGCACCGGGGTCTCCACCGCGGCGACAGGCAACCGGCCGCAGCCGGCTGGCGCCGCGCAGCCGCAACCCGTCGTCGGGAACGATTGAGCCATGCAGACCATCACCGTCAACGACATCGTCATCGCCAACGCCGCCATCGCGCGGGAAGTGCAATACCAGGACGCGCCCTCGCCCCGGGCCGCCTGGGATGCGGCGACCCGCGCGCTGATCGTTCGCGAATTGTTGCTGCAACGTGCCCGCAAGCTCGCTCTCACAGCCGATCCGCAAACGCAGGACGGCGCCCGGGAAACGGACGAGGAGGCGCTGATCCGGGCGCTGCTGGAGGCGGAGGTCCGCACCCCGACAGCCGACGACGCCGCGTGCCGCCGGTATTACCAGGCGAATCCGGCACGGTTCCGCAGCCCCGACCTGTTCGAGCCGGTCCATCTCCTGTTCAAGGCGCCACGCGACGAGCAAGCGGCTTATGGCCGCGCGGTGGAGCGGGCCGAGGCCGTGCTGGCCGAGGTGCAGGCCCATCCCGACCGGTTCGAAAGCCTCGCGCGCAGCCTGTCCGATTGCCCCAGTGCGAGCGAGGGCGGTCGTCTCGGGCAGATCGTGCGGGGCGAAACCACGCCGGAGTTCGAGGCGGTCCTGCTCTCCCTGCAGCCCGGCCAGATCGCCCCGGCACCGGTGCGCACCCGCTACGGGGTTCACGTGCTGCGGCTGGAGCGGAAAGTGGCCGGAGCGGTGCTGCCGTTCGAGCAGGTGCGGGACCGCATCGCCGCGTATCTGGAAGAGAACGCCTGGCGCCGCGCCGTGGCGCAGTACGTGGCGCTGCTCGCCGGTCAGGCGCGGATCGAGGGCTTCGACATGCCGGGCGCCACGTCGCCATTGGTGCAATAGGAGATGGCCATGCTCGGCGACATCCTGCGCGGCCTCACCGACTCCGCCGAGGCCGAGGCCGTTCTCGCCGCGGTCGGCGACCAGGGCATGCTCGAACGGATCCGGCAGGAGGCTGCGGCGAAGGGCGTGACCGCCGGTGCGTGGGTGGCCGCAGCGATCCGCCATTTGCTCGACCACGGCGGCGAGGAGGTCTGGCTGGACCTGCTCGGCAAGATGTCCGGCTCGCCGCAACCCGGCGCCGCCGCCGTGCAGGCAGTGCTTGCCCATGCATTCCCCGACCCGGCGAAGGCCCGCGTTGCACGGCCGGCGCCAACGCAGGAGAGACGAGGATGACCACTCGACAGGACGCCAAGGGCGACGGAGGCGACCTTCCCGCGGGCGCGGGGCGCTTCGCCGCGCGATATCCGGCGATCTGGCAGGCCTACGGCCAGCTTGGCGAGCGCTGCGCCATGGAGGGGACGCTGGACGCCAGGACACGGCGCCTGGTCAAGCTGGCGCTGGCCATCGGGGCCGGGCTGGAAGGGGCCGTCCATTCCCATGTCCGGCGCGCGCTGCGGGAAGGGATCGCGAAAGCGGAGCTCGAACAGGTGATGCTGCTCGCCGTCCCATCTCTCGGGCTCCCCGCCGCCGTCCGCGCCATGACCTGGATCGACGACCTGACCGGCGAGACGGATACGGAGCGTTGAGCCTCGCCGCATCGCCCGCCCGCGACAATCACCACGCGAACAGATTGACGCCGTAGCTGCCGGCGACGGCACCGGCGACGGTGACGAGGCTCAGGATCAGCAGAACCCGGTGCAGCCATTCCACCAGCCGGTAGGTGGCCTCCGGCGCCGCCGCGGCACGGCGGGCGAGCAGCCGCTCCAGGAACAGCGGCTCGACCACGAACAGCATCAGCGTGAACACCAGCCACGTCAGCACCATGGCGTGCATCCACCAGAAGCCCGGCGACTCGAAGCGGTCCCAGGCGCCCAGCCGCCACGTCATGTAGAACCCGCTGGCGCCGGCAACGAGGGTGGTCACGCGCGCCTGGCGGGCGAAGCGCTGCTCCAGGACATGGAACAGCGCGAACCGCTGCTCGGGAGCCTGCGAGCGCCGGATCGCGGGCAGCAGGACCATGGTGACCATGCCGACGCCGCCGATCCAGAGGACGACGGCGAGGACATGCAAGGCACGGGCAAGGGCGATGTCGGGCATAGCGAATGCCTCCGTCCTCGCCCACCGGCCCCGCCGCGGCGGAGGCTGGCAGGCTGGCCTTCCGGTCCGGAATCGGTGGGCCGTCAGCCGGTGAAGCGGGGGAACAGCACGTTGTTCTCGGTGTGGATGTGCTCCACCAGATCGTCGGCAAACTTATGGGCGCCGAGGTAGAGCGCGCGCCAGGTCGCGCAGGCCTCGTCCGGAATCGCGAAGTCGTTGGTGAGCGTTTCGAGCGCGCGCAGATGCGCGCCATGATCGTCGTGATCGGCCAGCATCGCCGCGATCGGCTGCGCGACCATGGGACCGCCGCCGCGGCGCATCAGCGGGAACAGGATCTGTTCCTCCTTGCGCATGTGGTCTTCGAGCTCCTCGGCCATGCGTTCGAGCAGGTCGGCAAGGCCGTGCGGGGCCACGGGGTGGGCCTTGTGGACGACCTCGACCCGCCGCGCGAGTTCGATGAGTTCCGGAAGCTCACGGCGATGCACGGCGTGGTAGCGCGCAACGATCAGGTCGATCAGGTCCGCGGTGGCGACGGGCAACGGCGCGGGCAGCGCCAGCGCGGCGATGGCGCCAAGCTCCGCTTCCAGTTCCGGCACGTCGAGGCCCTTGGCGATGGCCGCCTCCCCCAGCGGCACGCGGCCGCCGCAACAGAAGTCCAGCTTGCGCCGGCGGAACACTTCGGTCGCTCCCGGCAGCGTGGCGGCGATGTCGGAGAGGGTGCGATCGGCGAACCGGGGTTCGGCGGCAGGGGAGAGGGTCGCGCTCATGATGACGGTCTCCTGGCCCGCTCGTGGCGGGGCTTCACCCGCGCGGCGCGGCGGGCTGGCGGCGATCGCCGTAAAGTGGCATCGGCGATACCAGTTAATTGCGCCGAAAAATGTGGTATCGTCAATACCAGATTTGGAATCAGACCGTGCGCGTGCTCGCATCCACCGACATCGCCATTCGCGTCCTTATGCTGCTCGGCCACGAGCCGCCCGGCCGCCACTTGAGCGTGGACACGCTCGCCCGCCAACTCGGCGGCCTGTCGCGCAACCATCTGCACAAGATCATCCGGGAGCTGGCGGCGTTGGGCGTCGTTCGCACGGTGCGTGGCGCCGGCGGCGGCGCGTTGCTCGCCGTCTCGCCCGAGGAGGTGCGGCTCGGCGCGCTGGTGCGGCGATTGGAGGCCGACCAGGCCCTGGTCGAATGCTGCCGGGCCGACGGCGGCCACTGCGTCCTGACGCCGGGCTGCCGGCTGCGCGGAATGCTGTGCGACGCCCAGGACAGTTTCTACGACAGCCTGGATCAGCACACCCTGGCCGATTGCCTGCCGCTGGCGGCGGCAGGCTTGACGTCCGAGCGGCCATCACCAATGAGCAAGCCATGCCCGACACCCCTCCCCGCCCCCGCCCGGCGCTGACGCCGCGGGCCCAGGCCGAGAAGCAGGCCCGGACCGAGCGCGCCGCCGCCGCCCTGCGCGCCAACCTGCACAAGCGCAAGCAGCAGGCCCGGGCGCGGCAGGACGGCCAGGGCGACGCGGCGGCACCGGACGGCGTGGACAAACCGGACGCAGCGGGCTGAGATCGCGGTGCCGAAAGTCCTGACCTGCGAAGAGGGGCCACCCGCGATGTCCGCCATCCAGCCCACCGTTCTGTTCGTCTCGCAATGGGCCGAGCCCGGCACCTACGATCCCCGGACCTGGTGCCGCATGCCCGGCGGCGACGACGAGACCGCCTGGTTCCGTGCCTGCCTCGATTCGCTCGGCCTGCTGGGGCGCGTCGCCTATCGCGCCGTGCGCACCAACCTGGGCGAGGCGTTGCCGCAGGATCTCGACGCGATCGACGCGGTCATCCTCGGCGGCAGCATCGCCTCGGTGCATGACGGCTACGAGTGGCAGGCGCGCATCCTCGACTGGCTGGGGCGCTGGCGGGCCACCGGGCGGCCGTTCCTGGGCATCTGCGGCGGCCACCAGCTCGCGGCGCTGGCGCTGGGCGGCAGCGTCGGGCGCAACCCCGCCGGGGTCACCGCCGGGTCGCTGCCCGTTACCCGCACCGCGGCCGGCGACGCGCATTTCCTGTTCGACGGCTTCGCCCCCGACGCGCCCTTCTATTTCGGCAATTACGACCGCGTGGAGACCATCCCGCCTGGCGCGACGGTGCTCGCCACCCGCCCCGGCTTGCCCGCCGCGGCGCTGGACCATGGCGGCAACTGGCTGAGCGTGCAGTTCCATCCGGAGCTGACCGCCGACGCCTTCGCCACCTTCTGGGCGCGCGAGGACCCGGCCAAGGCGGCGCTGTATCCGCCCATCCCGTTCTGCGAGCGCATGGTGCAGAACTTTCTCGCCGGCACCGGAGTCATGCAGTAGGCAATGGCGTGCCGCCTGCCGACGGCGGTGGCATGCGCGCGCCCGATCAGCTATCCAGCGCGCTTCGACACCCCGCCGGATCGTCACCGCCAGCGCGCCGACCGGCGCGGCGCGTGGCGCCTGCCAGCATGGCTGGACTCAACCGCAATGCCCTTCCCCGCGATCAACCCCGCCCTCGCGCGCGCCCTCGCCGCGCGCGACTACGCCGAGCCCACCCCGGTGCAGGAAGCCGTGCTGCAGACGCACGCCGCCGGCCAGGACCTGCTGGTTTCCGCCCAGACCGGCTCCGGCAAGACCGTCGCCTATGGCCTGGCCTTCGCCGACACCCTGCTGGGCGAGGCCGAGCGGCTGCAACGCGCCGCCGAGCCGCTCGCTTTGGTGATCGCCCCCACCCGCGAGCTGGCCATGCAGGTGCATGCCGAACTGAGCTGGCTCTACGACCAGGCCGGCGGCACCGTGATCGCCTGCGTCGGCGGCATGGACGCGCGGCGGGAGCAGCGGGCGCTCGCCGCGGGCTGCCACATCGTCGTCGGCACCCCCGGCCGCCTGCGCGACCATCTGGAGCGCGGCCAGCTCGACACCTCGAAGTTGCGCGTGGTGGTGCTGGACGAAGCCGACGAGATGCTCGACCTCGGCTTCCGCGAGGACCTGACCTTCATCCTCGACGCCACGCCGGCCGAACGCCGTACCCTGCTGTTCTCGGCCACCATCGCCCGCGACATCGCCGCGCTGGCGCGCCAGTACCAGCGCCACGCCGTGCGCATCGACACGCTGGTGCAGAACCAGCCGCATGGCGACATCGAGTATCGCGCCCTGCGCATCGCGCCGAACGAGATCGAGCACGCCGTGGTCAACGTGCTGCGCTTCTACGAGGTGCCGGCCACGCTGGTGTTCTGCGCCACCCGCGACGGCGTGCGCCACCTGCACGCCAGCCTGCAGGAGCGCGGTTTCGCCGCCGTCGCCCTGTCCGGCGAGCTGAGCCAGACCGACCGCACTCATGCCCTGCAGGCCATCCGCGACGGCCGCGCCCGGGTGTGCGTGGCCACCGACGTGGCGGCGCGCGGGCTCGATCTGCCGGATCTCGGCCTGGTCGTTCACGCCGACCTGCCCACCGACCGCGAGGCGCTGCTGCATCGCAGCGGCCGCACCGGGCGGGCCGGGCGCAAGGGCATCAGCGTGCTGCTGGTGCCCTACACCCGCCGCCGCCGCGCCGAGCAGTTGCTGGCCTCCGCCCATGTGAAGGCCGAGTGGGCCGGCCCGCCGGCCGCCGAGCAGATCCGCGCCCGCGACCAGGACCGCCTGCTGCAGGACCCGCTGCTGACCGAATCCCCGAGCGAGGAGGACCTGGTGCTGGCCCGCACCCTGCTGGCCGGCCGCACCGCCGAGGAGATCGCCGCCGCCCTGATCCGCCTGCACCGCGCCCGGCTGCCGGCGCCGGAGGACGTGTTCGACAGCGCCGGCATGCGCCCGCACGCCGAACGGCCCGCGGCCGCCCCGCGCGAGCGGCGCCCGAATGCGGAGAACATGGTGCGCTTCCGCCTCAGCATCGGCCGGCGCAACAACGCCGACCCGAAATGGCTGCTGCCGCTGATCTGCCGCCTGGGCCACGTGACCAAGAAGGATATCGGCGCGATCCGCATCTTCGACCGCGACACGCTGTTCGAGATCACCGAGGAAGCCGCCGCCCGCTTCGCCGCCGCCGTGGAGCATTCGCGCAGCCAGGAGGGCAGCGACCAGGACATCCGCATCGAGCCCGCCGGCGCCGGCGCCCCGATGCCGAAGCCCGACACCCGCCCCAGCCGCTACCAGGACCAGCGCCCGGCGCACCGGCCGCACATCCAGCGGCCCGGGAATGGACGACCGGCGAAGAAGCCGCACCGGAAAACCCCGCGCAGTTGAGGCCACCATGTCCGTCGCCCTGATCCCCCATGCCAGCCTGGCCGTCATCCCCTGGCGCAACGGCGCCGGCCGCAAGGCCGACATCGCCACCGGCCCGGGCTGGCAGGTCGGCTATGCCTGGCTCGATCAGGACGCCCCGTTCTCCGACTATGCCGGCCATGACCGCATCATCACCCTGATCGACGGGCGGGGATTCGAGCTGCGCTTTCCCACCCACACGCTGGCCGTGCGCCAGCTGCACCGCCCGGCGGCGTTCGATGGCGGCTGGCCGACGCAATGCCGCATCCTCGGTGGCCCCTGCATGGTGCTCAACGCCATGACCGAGCGCGCCCGCCACACCGGCGGCGTGCGCGTGATCGAGGCCGCAGACATGCAAGGCGTCGATGCGGCGGATACGGAGGCATTGTTCCTCGTAGTGCTGCGGGGCCAACTCGGCGTCACCGCGGGCGGCGCCACCGTGGCGGCCGGGCCGCGCGATGCGCTGCGCATCACCGGCCCCGCGACGCTCACCGGCGACGCCACGCTGGCGGTGATCCGCATCGCCCCCGCCTAGGCGGCCCGCGAACTGGCCGCTATCGTCCCCGCGACCAACGGGGGAATCGACGATGAAGCTGGCGTATTTCGACGAGTTCAGGCTGGGCGTGCTGACATCCGCGGACACCGTAGCAGACGTGTCGGCCGCGGTGCAGGATATCCCCCATACAGGCCCGCACAACCTCATCAGCGGCCTGATCGAGCGCTTCGAGGCCTATCGCCCGCGCCTGCAGGCCGCCGCCGCTGCCGCTGCCCTCATTCCGCTCGCCAGCGTCACCCTGCGCCCGCCGCTGCCCAAGCCCGGCAACATCGTCTGCATGGCGGTGAACTACATGGAGGACGGCACCCGCAGCGCGCCCGCCCCCATCAACGGCTTCCACAAGGCCCCCACCGCCATCATCGGCCCCGGTGACACCATGGTGCTGCCCGACGTGCCCGCCACGATCTTCGAAGGCGAGGCGGAAATGGCCGTGGTGATCGGCAAGCGTGCCACCCGCGTGCCCGCCGCCCGGGCGATGGACCACGTGTTCGGCTACATCAACTTCATCGACGGCTCCGCCCGCGGCCTGCTGCCCAGCGGCAACTCGTTCTTCCAGATGAAGTCGCGCGACAGCTTCGCCCCGATCGGCCCGTATCTGGTCACCGCCGACGAGATCGCCGACCCGCACGCCCTGCAAATCCGCCTGTGGGTGAACGGCGTGCTGAAGCAGGATTTCAACACCAGCGACATGGCCCACAAGATTCCGCGCTGCATCGAATGGGCCAGCTCCATCCATACGCTGGAGCCCGGCGACATCCTGGCCACCGGCACCAACCACCGCGGCCTGAGCAGCTTCCAGGACGGCGACCTGATCGAGCTGGAAACGCAGGGGCTCGGGCGGCTGTCGATCCGCGTGCGCGACGACCTGAAGCGGACCTGGGCCCGCGAGACGCGGCTGGACCGCCAGCAGGCCGGGCACGCGAGCGACATCACGCCGCAACTGACCGGCAAATACGCCCCCTGACTCCCCTCCCCTTGCGGGCTTGGGCCTCGGAGCGGACCAAGGCTGGGGGAGGGGTGGAAACCGGCGTCATACCAGCGGCCATGAAGAATGACCGCTGGTACGAGTCGATTTTGCGCGCCGCCGCCCACCAACCCGGCGCGCGATACCAGCGGCCCTTGACGATGGAAGGGTCATCGTCAAGGGCTGTTGGTATCACACCAGCGTAACCCGCCCTGTCGCGAGGTCGTAATAGCTGGCGACGACGGTGAGCCGGCCCTGCTTGACCATCTCCGCAATCACCGGCGAGGAATCGCGCAGCAACGCCGCCTGGATCCGGGCATTCGCCTTCACCGCCTCCGTGAGGTCACCGCCGGCGCGGTCCACCGCGGGACGAAGGGAGCGGTAGAGCGTGCTGATCTGCCCGGGCACGGGCTTGGCGTCGATCGCGGCCTTCACTGCGCCGCAGCCGCCATGGCCCATGACCACGATCGCACGGGTGCCCAGCACGGCGGCGCCGTATTCCAGACTGGCGATGATCTCCGCGCTGGCAATGTTGCCGGCCACGCGGGCGACGAAGACCTGGCCGATGCTCTGGTCGAATACCAGCTCAACCGGCACCCGGGAATCGGCGCAGGAGAGCACCGCGGCGAAGGGTTCCTGTTTCTCGGCGGTCTTCTGCTTGAGGATGTCGAGATCCTCCTGGAACGAGGCCATCCGCTTCTCGACGAAGCGCCGGTTGCCGTCCATCAGCCCTGCCAGCGCGGCCTCGGGGCTGAGCGTCGTCTGCGCGCGGGCGGCACCGCGTGACCCGAATCCGGCCAGAAGCCCGCCGCCTGCCACGGCGCGCAGCACTGCGCGGCGGGCCAATGGCGCGGCCCTGCCGGCGTGGCAACAGGCGGCCGTTTCCGCGCCGCAACCGCAGCCGCCGATCGAGGATGCCGGGACATGGTGCGTGAATTGCATGAACACCCCTTGCGTACTCCCACATGTAACAGCAAAGCGTCAAAGCGGATCGCCCGCATGGGCGCACACGGGTCTGTATAGCGAGGTGCCGGCGCTGTGGGTTGAATTTTTCTGCGCGCCATCGGGCCCGCCTGCCGTCATCCCGCAAGCGATGCTCCGCGACGGCAGGCAACCGCGGCGCAGGGCACATGCGCCGCGGTTGCCGATGGCAGCGGAAAGCGACCGTCCGGGCTATTCCGGCTCGATCACGATCTGCCCCTTCATGTTGGGATGGAACCGGCAATAGTATTCGAAGCTGCCGGCTTTCTTCAGAACCAGAGTCGCCGACTTCTTGGCCGCAATCATTACATCCCAGTCGCCGCGCACTGTCGCCGTATGCGCAAGAATGTCCCCGTTAACCCACTCGATGGTATCGCCAACCTTTGCGTTGACCTGCGTCGGCGAGAACACGAGCTTGTCGATGACAACCTGAATCGTTTTCGCATGCACCGGGGCGGAATTCACTCCCCCTACGATGACCAGGAAAGCGAAGGCATAACGCCCCAGTGACACGTGATCCTCCTTACTTCATCGCCGCGGCGACGTGCTCGGCGTGCTGCTCGTGGCCCTGGAAGATCTTCAGGCCCGTCTCCAGCAGGCTCTTGAGCTCGGCGTTGTTCGCCGAGGGGATGAGGAGGGTGCCGAGTGCGCCATTCACTGCCTTATGAAAGGCAACCTCGTTGGCAACATAGGCCTTGTCGTATGCGGCCCCATTGAGCTTGGCCAGTTCGGCCTGCTTGTCGGCGGCCTGCTTGGCCAATGACCGGCTGGTGTTGTTGTCCTCAGGCGTGACGTTCAGCTTCTTGACCAGATCCAGGGCCTGTTTGTTCACCGCCTCATGGTCGCGCACCATGTCTTCGGCGAACGCAAGAACCTCCTTGTTCTTGGATTTCGCGATCGCCTGCTTCGCCGCCGTGATATCGATCTGCCCGGCGGTGTAGGCGATGTGAGCGATCTGGGGATCGGTGGGCTTGGCCGCATCTTGCGCGAAAGCGCCGCCGCTCAGCAGGAAAGCGGCCGCAATCGCCGTACTCAAGCGAACTCGCATGACATACTCCTTTGGCCGGCACCGCAGCGGCGCCGGAGGTTGCTGTCTTGTTGACGGCCGTTAGATGGTTCGCGGACAGAAAGGTTCCCGGGAAATCACACCGGGGACGAAAAAGGATGATTGATCGCTTGGGTCCTGGTCTTGCGCACTGCTGCCCGCCAGGCACCGCGAGAGGCATGCGCTTGCGGGCTGCAAGCGGCTGGGCGCGCGCTATCGGCAGTCCTTGATGACGGGCCGGCTATCGTCAAGCAGAGCCGGTGTCAGTCCGAAAGGCCGAGCCGTGCCATTACGGCATCGGTCATGCGCTCGCAGCGCTTGCCGGCAAACGGAAACGCCTCCAGCAGGATGGGGCCAATCCGCTTGTCCAAATGTTCGCGCACCAGCCGCCGGGCGCGATGCAGCCTTGTCTTGACCGTCTCCGGACGCAGGCCGAGAAGCTCCGCAGTGTCCTCGACGCTCATGCCCTCGATCACGCGCGCGATGAAGACGACCCGATAGACTTCGGGCAGATTGTCGGTGGCCTGCTCGACAAGCTGCATGATTTCGCGTTGCGCCATCGTTCGCTCCGGATCTTCGGATTTCGCCGTGAGCGGGAATTGAATGATCTCGGCGTCCGTTCCTTGGGCTTCGACTGCCGTCAGTTCTACAGACGGACGCTGGGTCCGCAACCGTAACCGCCCCAATGCCTCGTTCATGGTGATGCGGCCAAGCCACGTCGCCAGACCGGCGTCGCCGCGAAAACTCTCCAGATGGGTAAAGGCGCGAACATAGGCTTCCTGAACGACGTCTTCCGCGTCGCCGTCGTTGCGAAGGATACTGCGTGCGATGCGGTAAAGCCGTTGATTGTATTTCTGCATGATGGTGCGGAAGGCATCGCCGTCGCGGGCCAGCGCCCGCCGCACCAGTTCGGCGTCCTCCGCCGCGGCGGCAAGGTCAGGCGCATATCCGCGCCCCTGCAATTGTCTCATGGCTGATCTCCCTGCTGCCGCTGTGGAGGCTGTTCCGGAACGCCATCGGAATGTGGGCCGGGTGGCCACGACAGGGCCTCGTTCCGGCACGGTGTCGAGACTGGAATGGATGTCCACCCCGATGTCAATCGCCCGGCGTGTGCAGCATGGGCACCCCGGCAAGGCCCCGATGCCCCCGGGCGCCCAGGTTTGCCCCCTGGCGCCGCGTAGGTTAAATCCCCGCCCCGTCGCCTCCCCGCAAAGGTCCCTATAGCATGACCGTGATGTCCGACCGCTGGATCCGCCGCATGGCGACCGAGCACGGCATGATCGATCCCTTCGTCGAGACGCAGAAGCGCGACGGGGTGATCAGCTATGGCCTGTCCAGCTATGGCTACGACGCCCGGGTGGCCGACGAGTTCAAGGTGTTCACCAATGTCGACTCCGCCATCGTCGACCCCAAGGCGTTCAGCCCGGCCAGCTTCGTGGACCGCAAGGGGCCGGTCTGCATCATCCCGCCCAACAGCTTCGCGCTGACCCACACCATCGAGTATTTCCGCATCCCCCGCGACATCCTGGTGATCTGCCTGGGCAAGTCCACCTACGCCCGCTGCGGCATCATCGTGAACGTGACGCCGCTGGAGCCGGAATGGGAGGGGCAGGTGACGATCGAGATCAGCAATACCACCCCCCTGCCCGCCAAGATCCATGCCTTCGAGGGCATCTGCCAGTTCCTTTTCCTGCAGGGCAACGAGCCCTGCGAAACCAGCTATGCCGACAAGGCCGGGAAATATATGCGCCAGCGCGGCGTGGCACTTCCGCGGCTCGGTTGAAGTCAGGTATCAAGTACACATGGACCGTATTCGCATCCGGGGCGGCCTGCCGCTCAACGGCGAGATCACCATCGGCGGGGCCAAGAACGCCGGCCTGCCATTGATGGCCGCGGGGCTGCTGACGGATGAGCGGCTGGTGCTCACCAACGTCCCCCTGCTGGCCGACATCCACACCATGGCCGTCCTGCTGGCCCAGCACGGCGTGGCCGTGGACAAGCCCACGAATGACGGGCGAACCCTGTCGATCGGCGGCAAGATCACCAATACCGAGGCGCCGTACGACATCGTGCGCAAGATGCGCGCCTCCGTGCTGGTGCTCGGCCCGCTGGTGGCGCGCATGGGCGAGGCGAAGGTGTCGCTGCCCGGCGGCTGCGCCATCGGCACGCGGCCGGTCGATCTGCACCTGAAGGGGCTGGAGCAGATGGGCGCCGCCATCCGCCTGGATGCCGGCTACGTGCACGCCATGGCGCCGAAGGGGCTCAAGGGGGCCACCATCGTCATGCCCTTCCCCAGCGTCGGCGCCACCGAGAACCTGCTGATGGCAGCCTCGCTCGCGGACGGCCAGACCGTGCTGGCCAATGCCGCGCGCGAGCCGGAGATCACCGACCTGTGCGACTGCCTGGTGGCGATGGGGGCCAGGATCGACGGCATCGGCACCGACCGGCTGACCATCGAGGGCGTGCGCGCCCTGCACGGCGCCACCCATCCGATCATCCCCGACCGGATCGAGACCGGCACCTATGCCTGTGCCGCCGCCATCACCGGCGGCGCGGTGCATCTACGCCATGGCCGCATCGACCATCTGGGCGCCGTGGTGCGCACGCTGAACGACGCCGGCGTGGAGGTGACGCAGCAGGAAGACGGCATCACCGTCAAGCGCCTGAACGGCCTGCACGGCGTCGATGTGATGACCGAGCCCTATCCGGGCTTCCCCACGGACATGCAGGCCCAGTTCATGGTGCTGATGTCGGTGGCCCAGGGGGCGGCGATGGTCACTGAGACCATCTTCGAGAACCGGTTCATGCACGTACCCGAGCTGAACCGCATGGGGGCGCGCATCAACGTGCACGGCGCCTCGGCCATCGTGCGCGGCGTGCCCTGCCTGTCCGGCGCGCCGGTGATGGCAACCGACCTGCGCGCTTCGGTCAGCCTGGTGCTGGCGGGGCTCGCGGCGAAGGGGGAGACGGTGGTGAGCCGCGTCTACCACCTCGACCGCGGCTACGAGGCGGTGGAACAGAAGCTCGCGGCCTGCGGTGCCGACATAGAACGTCTGCCCGGCTGAGCCTTCCGCCCGGCGGCGTGCAGGTGTAGGTGCGCTGCACGCCGGAGTGGGATGTTGATGACCGCCGAATTCAAGACCACCGCGCTGGAGCCGGAGAATGCCGGCCCGCTGATCCTGGCACTGCCGAAGGGCCGCATCCTGTCGGAATGCGCGCCCCTGCTCGCCCGCGCCGGCATCCATCCCGCCCCCGACTATGCCAACGAGGACAGCCGCGAGCTGCGCTTCCCCACCTCCGAGCCCGGGCTGGACGTGGTGCGCGTGCGCAGCTTCGACGTCGCCACGTTCGTGGCCTTTGGCGCCGCACAGATCGGCATCTGCGGCGCGGACGTGCTGATGGAGTTCGACTATCCCGAGATCTACGCCCCGCTGGACCTGGGCATCGGCGCCTGCCGCGTCTCCGTGGCAGAGCCGCGCGAGACCGCCGGGACCGACGACCCCGGCACCTGGTCGCGGGTGCGGGTGGCCACGAAATACCCGAACATCGCCCGTCGCCACTACGCCGCGCGCGGCATCCAGGCCGACGTGGTGCATCTGAACGGGGCGATGGAGCTGGCGCCGGGCCTGGGGCTGACCCGCGTCATCGTCGATCTGGTGGCCACCGGCTCCACGCTGAAGGCCAATGGGCTGGTGGAGACGGAGGTGATCTCGCGCGTCACCAGCCGGCTGATCGTCAACCGCACCGCGCTGAAGACCCGGCCCGAGCAGATCGGCGGCTGGATCGCCCGGTTCCGCGCCGCCCTGGCCGCGGCATGAAGCGCCTGTCCACCGCGGATGCGGGCTTTGAGGCCGCCTTCATCGCGCTGCTCGCCGAGGCGCGAGAGACGGCGGAGAGCGTGGACGCGGTGGTGGCGGCCATCATCGCCGACATCCGCGCCCGTGGTGACGCGGCTTTGTGCGAATACACCGCCCGCTTCGACCGCATGGAGGTCGCGCCGGCCTCGCTGCGCATCACGGCGGCCGAGATCGACGCCGCGGTGGCCGCCATTCCCGCCGAATTGAACGCGGCGCTGGACCTCGCGGCCGAGCGCATCGAAAAATTCCACCGCGCCCAGTTGCCGCAGGATCTGCGGCTGGAGGACGTGCCGGGCATCACGCTGGGCATGCGCTGGACGCCGCTGGATGCCGTGGGGATCTACGTGCCCGGGGGCAAGGCCGCCTATCCGTCCTCGGTGCTGATGAATGCCATCCCGGCACGGGCGGCCGGCGTGTCGCGCATCGCCATGTGCGTGCCCACCCCCGGCGGCGTGCTGAACCCGCTGGTGCTGGCCGCGGCCCGGCGCGCGGGCGTGACCGAGATCTACCGCGTCGGCGGCGCGCAGGCGGTGGCCGCACTCGCCTGGGGCACCGCCAGCATCGCCCCGGTGGACCGCATCGTCGGCCCCGGCAACGCCTATGTGGCGGAGGCCAAGCGCCAGGTGTTCGGCCGCGTCGGCATCGACAGCATCGCCGGCCCGTCCGAGGTGGTGATCATCGCCGACGCGTCGAACGATCCCCGTCACGTGGCCGTGGACCTGCTGGCCCAGGCCGAGCATGACGAGGCGGCGCAATCCATCCTGATCACCGACAGCCCGGACTTCGCCACCGCCGTGGCCGCCGCCGTGGCCCGCGAACTGCCCACGCTGCCCCGGGCCGCCATCGCCGGCGCGAGTTGGCGCGACCATGGCGCCATCATCATCGTGCGCGACTTCGCCGAGGCGGCGGCGCTCGCCGACCGGCTGGCGCCCGAGCATCTGCAGCTTATGGTGCCGGAGCCGGAGGCGCTGTTCGCGCGCATCCGCCATGCCGGCGCCGCCTTCCTCGGCCGGTTCTGCCCGGAAGCGATCGGCGACTACGTAGCGGGGCCGAATCACGTGCTGCCAACCGGCCGCTCAGCGCGGTTCGCCTCCGGCCTGTCGGTTTACGATTTCCTGAAGCGGACGACCTGGGTGGCCCAGGACCAGGCGGGAATGGCGCGGATCGGCGCCGCCGCCGTGGCCCTGGCCGAGGCCGAGGGCCTGCACGCGCATGGGCGCAGTGTCGCCCTGCGCTTGACCTGAGGGTACGCGACCATCATGTTCCGGGCCAATTCATCACACGGTAACGAGGCCTGATGTCAAAAGAAGATATGATCGAGTTCAGCGGCACGGTCATGGAGTTGCTTCCCAACGCCATGTTCCGCGTGAAGCTCGACAACGAACACGTCATCCTCGCGCATACCAGCGGCAAGATGCGCAAGAACCGTATCCGCGTGCTCGCCGGCGACCGCGTGAATGTGGAAATGACGCCGTACGACCTGTCCAAGGGCCGGATCACCTTCCGATTCAAGTGACGGGCCGATTCAAGTGACGAGTCCCGGGCTGGTCCTGGCCTCCGCCAGCCCGCGCCGGGCCGCGCTGCTGGCCCAGATCGGCGTGATCCCTGATGCCATCACGCCCACCCACATCGACGAGACGCCGCTGAAGGACGAACTGCCCCGGCAGCTCGCCCAGAGGCTTGCGCGCGCCAAGGCGGATGCCGCCGCGGCGCCGGACGCGTATACGCTGGCCGCCGACACCGTGGTGTGCTGCGGCCGCCGCGTCCTGCCCAAGGCGGAAACGCCGGAGCAGGCGCGCGCCTGCCTCGATCTGCTGTCCGGCCGCCGCCATCACGTCCTGACTGCCGTTGTGCTGGCGGGGCCCGACGGCCGCCGGGCCGAGCGGCTCAGTGACAGCGTGGTCGGATTCGCCCGGCTGAGCGCGGCGCAAATGCAGGCCTATCTCGACAGCGGGGAATGGCAGGGCAAGGCCGGCGGCTACGCCATCCAGGGCCGGGCCGCAGCCCATATCCGCTTCCTGTCCGGCAGCTATTCCAACGTCGTCGGCCTGCCGCTGTTCGAGACGGCGCAGCTGCTGCGTGGCCTGGGCTATCCGCTGCCGTGAAAATTCTCGCCAGCGCCAGCCCCGGCGAGGTCCGCGTGGCCGCCTGGGGCGCGGGCGGGCTGGTGGATTACGCGCTCTGGCGCCCGGGCGCCCCGGATGGGGTCGGCGACGTCCATCGCGGCCGGATCACCGCCCGCGTGCCGGCCATGGCCGGCGCCTTCGTGGCGATCGAGGGCGCCACCGGCTTCCTGCCCGACAGCGAGGGCGGCGCCGGCGCCAGCGAGGGCACCATCCTGGCCGTGCGCATCACCCGCGCCGCCCAGGGCGGCAAGGGCCCCCGCCTGACCGCCCGCGTGGACATGCCGGCCGGCAGCGGCCCGCCTGCCCTGCTGCAGCGCGGCCCTGGCGCCGTGGAGCGGCTGGCTTCCCTGCACCCGGACGCCCCAGTGATCGTGGACGAAGCGGCCCTGGCAGCCCTTCTGCGCCCCCTCCTGGGCCCCCGCCTGTCCCAGGGCCGGGGCTTCACCGACGAGGTCGAGTCCGCCGTCGAGGCGCTCACGGAGCCGGTAGCCGCCCTGCCCAGCGGCGCCCGCCTGTCCGTGCATCCCACGCCGGCGCTGACCGCGATCGACATCGACCTCGGCGCGGCCACCGCCGACCGGCGTTCCAAGACCGCATCGCAATCGGGGCTCAACCGCGCCCTGCTGCCGGCCATCGCTCGGCAGATCCGGCTGCGCAACCTGGCGGGCGCCATCCTGGTGGACCTCGCCGGGCTGTCGCCGCGGCGGCGCGCGGCGCTGGGGCCGGATTTCGCCGCCGCCCTGGCCGGCGACCCGCTGCGGCCGCGCTTCCTCGGGTTCAGCGCGCTGGGCCTGGCGGAGATCCTGCGGCCACGCGTCCATCCGCCGCTGCACGAGCTGCTGGCCGGCCCGCACAGCGCGGGCCTGGCCGCCCTGCGCCGCGCCGCCAGGGAGGTGGCCGCCCACCCCGAACGCGCCCTGGCCTTGCGCGCGTCACCGGCGGTAATGGAGGCGCTGCAGGCCGACCCGGTCGCCTTGCCTGAATACGCGCATCGCGCCGGCCGTGCCTTGCGGCTACGTACCGACCCGGCGCTGCCGCCGTCGGGCTGGGTCCTGGAGGATGACCGGCCGTGACCGAGACCGTGAAGAAGCTGTGCCCGATCTGCCGCAAGCCGACGGACCCCAAATTCCGGCCGTTCTGCAGCGCCCGCTGCGCCGATATCGACCTCGGCCGCTGGTTCACCGAGACCTATGCGGTTCCCGCCGCCAGCCCGCCGGACACAGAGCCCGATCCGTCCGATGACGGGGAACGCGGCTGAAACCGGAGGGCTGCCGCGTGCTGCCGGTTCGCGCGATTTGGTGGGTTGATCACCGCCGCAGCCTGGGCTATTCCCGCCGCCTCCAACACGAGCGCGTCGAAGTGCTCGGCGATGTGCCCAGGTAGCTCAGTTGGTAGAGCATGCGACTGAAAATCGCAGTGTCGGTGGTTCGATTCCGCCCCTGGGCACCATTTTCCAAGGAAATTTCAAAAGTTTACCAATGACTCCCGTTTCGCTCGTCTAGCGAGAGGTGCGTGGTCTGCATTGCGGACTCGCGGCGGACTCATTTAGTGCCGATACAATCGTTCTTTATTCGTTCACTATCATTCCCTACCGTCCGGCCATGCCCGACGATCGCCCCCTCCGCCCCGTTACCGTTGACGAAATCAGCGCGTCGCTCGCCTTCGCCTTGCGTTACGACCGCCGCCAGCGGGTGCTGCATGGCGATGAATTCATGGCGCGCATCACCGCTGAGAGGTTGGTGGAGCACCTGGAGGCGTCAGGGTTCGTGCTGATGAAGCGACCGCCAGCGGGGGCAACTCGGGCGAGGTGAGCGAGCGGTGCCCCGCTGCTAGGCGCGGTCGTGCGGCGCCCACGGTAGCACACGCGCAGCGAACCGCCCCCGGGCATCGAGCGGTCGGACGTAGCCGAGGGGGTGGCCAGCTTACCGGTCGTGGTCACGGATCTGCAGAGGACAGCGGTGCCGCGACCTCCTCCAGTGGCCGCCGCTCGGCGCGTTCGCCCAGCCACAAGACCAGTGCGGCCGCCAGGGCCATCAGCACGCAGGCCAGCAGGTAGCCCAGTAGCACGCGGTCGCGCGAGCCGCTCTCGATCAGCACGCCGAACAGCCAGGGTGCGGCGATGCCGCCGAGACCGGTGCCGAGCGCGTAGAACACGGCGATCGCCAGGGCTCGCACCTCCAGCGGGAAATTCTCGCCCACCGTGAGGTTGGCGGCGGAGGCAGCGGCGGAGGCGAAGAAGAATGTGGCGCTCCAGCCCATCGTCTGGGTTGTGGCAGTCAGCGCGCCGGCGCGGAACAGCAGCCCGGTTACCAGCAGCAACGCGGCCGAGGCGGCGTAGGTAAAGGCGATCATCGGCCGGCGGCCGATCGTGTCGAACAGCGGGCCGAGCAGCAGCGGGCCGAGAACGTTGCCGACCGCGAAGGGCAGCACGTACCAGCCGACATCGCTCGCCTTCACGCCGTAGAAATCGGTCAGCAGTAGCGCATAGGTGAAGAAGATCGCGTTGTAGAAGAATGCCTGCGAAATCATCAGGCCAAGACACAGGACTGTGCGGCGCGGATACAGGCGCAGCAGTGCGTCGATCACGTCCGCGAACGGGGTGAACGCGCGGTCGTGCAGCCGCACGCGGGTGCGTGCGGGCACCAGCGCATGGCCCGCCTGCGTGAACCGTGCCTCGATCTCCTCGACCACCGCCTCGGCCTCGCCGGCGCGGCCATGCAGCATCAGCCAGCGCGGGCTTTCCGGAATGAAACGGCGCAGCGGCAGGATCGGCACGCCGATCGCAGCCCCGATGAAGAACGCCAGCCGCCAGCCAAGCTCCGGATCGATCCGGTGCGGATCGAGCAGCACGAGGGAGCCGGCTCCGGCAATCGCGGCCCCTACCCAGAAGCTGCCGTTGATCGAGATGTCTGTGCGGCCGCGAAAGCGCGGCGGGATCAGCTCCTGGATGGCCGAGTTGATGGCGCTGTATTCGCCACCGATGCCGGCACCGGTGAGGAAGCGCATCAGGGCGAAGCCCGGCAGGTTCCAGGTGAACGCGGTGCCGGCCGCGGCCAGCAGGTACAGCAGCAGGGTGATGCTGAACAGGCGCTTGCGGCCTAGCCGATCGGTCAGCCAGCCGAAGAGCAATGCCCCCGCCACGGCACCGGTCACATAGGCGCTATTGGCGAGCCCAACATCGGCTGCAGAAAATTGCAGCGTGGGGCTCTGCCGCAGCGTGCCGCCCACCGCTCCCGCCAGCGTCACCTCCAGGCCGTCGAGGATCCAGGTGATGCCGAGGGCAACCACCACGAGCCAGTGGAACCGCCCCCAGGGCAGCCGGTCCAATCGGGCCGGCACGTCGGTCTCGACGGTCGCACCTCGTGCGGCGCTGGCGCGGAACGCTCGCGGCGGAGGTGGCATGCGACCTTTTCCTTTCGGCTCCCTGGGGTGTGGAGTGACCCCCGCGGGGTGGACAGGCTCGGAATGGAGTTTTGATCAGCTGGCGGGCTCAATGTGCCTGCCTGACCGCCAACTGAAAATCTCGGTGGCCGGCACGGGGCGGGTCGGCGTCAGGGGCTTCAACCAATGATCTTCGCCGAGAAGGCGTCGCCTTACGCCGATGCCCCCATCTGATCACCGCTCTGCCCGAAAAGCGGCCCTCGATCCACCGTTTGGTAGCCATCCAGCGTGGGCGTCTCTGGTATCCCTGTCGCTCAGTGGCGTGTGGCTTAAATCCGGATTTGGGTGGGGTCCGGGGCCTGCTCTCGAATAGATATGGCGGCCAGAATGGGCGAGGAGATCGTCAATCGCGTCCCGCGCCTTTCAGCGCCAGTGGACTACCGGCCGATCACCACGGACGGGCACGTGATCTCAAAGTCAAAGGCGTGGCTTGACTTCGGGCCGTAACGAACCGTCGTTTTACCTCGTAGCATTCCTGGTAGCACAGGCGGCGCATTACACAATGCCGGCTCATTGGTAGCGATGCCAGGTGGGCGGCGGCCGATGGCGCGAGTGATCGCCTAGAGGCGGGCCAACCCACACGCTAGGCCAGCGCGGCTTTCGCCATAACCGCCGCGTCCGGCTGCGGCACTTCGGGAGTCTTCGTAGCCTCGGCGAACTGCTTCCGGATCTCGTCCAGAAGCGACGCGGCGATGCGGTAGGGCAGATGGGTCAGCCCTTCCGCGACGACGTTCCAAGCTTGCGGCGGGAGGGTGATGGAGACGGGTTGTTCGGGTTCATGCGCCAATGAGTCCATGAGGGGTGAGATGGCGGGAATCAATCGCCGACAGCGGACCCGCGGGCCCTGCGGGCGTGCGAGCTGAACACCGATAACTGTTACGCGAAAAGCTCCGGCGCGATTCCGCAGAAAGTAATGATTTCGTTGTATCCACGATGGTTCGGATGAATCCCATCGTTGGTCCACGCACCCATCGGCGCCACCATCGGCGGGTAAGTATAGCCGGCACCGCCATTCGATACGGTGTAGCTCGTCACTAGTCCGGAACCATTGACATTCCCCGTGACGACTGCGCCGGAACCGCCTGTTCCGGGATATGTGCGGACGACGCAAGGAACGCTCGTGCTAGCCGGGTAGCCGGAACCACCTGCATTCCCAAGGGCATTGAACGACCCCATGGTAGCGGACGATATAGAGCCGCCGGCAAGGACCGAGGTGCCCGCCGCGTTGTTGCCGAAAACGCCATCGGCGCTCCGAAAACCAGTGTCGTTCGGATCTACCGCCCAAGCCCAATCCCATAACCCGCTTAGACCAAGGCTCTGCCAACTCGCGCGTAGCCAGTTGTTGTAGGCGATCCGGCCCGGCTCTCTATCTAATATGGGTGCGTCGAAATACTGATTCGCGCGGGTCGCCCAGTTGTCTGACGATCGCGTGTACGGCGTGATCGTATTGCCGTAGACTTTCACGCCCCTTTTGAGCCACAGATCGTATATTTTGGCGACATTACTTTTAGGCGCGGAGACATCTGACGAAACGATATCGTTGCGACCGTAGCCAATGAAGACATGGGTGCAAGCGTCGCGCAGTGCGATGTCGCGGCCTTCGTGTCGCGACAAATAAAAGCTGGCCTGGTCGCTACTCCTGGCTAGATTCATTATGGGGATCTGTCCGCGCATTGCGCGCTCAAGGAACGACGACCCGGTTGAAGGCTCGCCCCACTCCACCGCCGTCTGCGTGATGCTGTCCCCGATCAGGCCAAGGACCGCCGTGGGACTCGTCAATCGGGCGTAGACGAAAGGCGCGAAACCGTCAGCGGATGTGGTGGTGCGCGCTCCTGCAACAAGCGTCTCATCGGTCAGACCCGTTCCGCGAACGGTCCAATCCCCGACGATCCATGCCGCGGTGTGGCGAGACAGCCAGAACGTGCCGACCGTCCATGTCGCGTACGTCTTGACCCAAAACTGCGCGCCGGCAGGGATCGAGATGCACGCCGGCTGGAACCGCGGCAGCGTCCTGCCGGCTGCGACCGTGAGGGTGCGGCTTCCATCCGCGCCGTAGACCGGCGTGAATACGCCTGCTGGATACTCGATAGAGGCGGTGACACTGTAGCCCTGCGGCAGATCCGCTTCCGGGTTGTTCACGCCCCAACCCGGAAAAGCAAGCACGATGTCGGTCAGGCCGGCCCGCGCTGGCGCGAAACAGGTCATCCGACTGTTGAGAGAATTGCTTGTCGTGTCGGTCGTATTCGTGTCCGGAACAGACCTTTGCCGGCACGCTACCATGTAGGATGACGCTTTGGCGGATGGCGACGAAGTTGCGGTCAGTACATTCCGCAGCGGAGTCGCTGGAAAACTGTGGAACACGTCGCAACGATTGCCGACGAAGTTAGTCACCGCACCCTTGTTACTGCTCGAATAGACAGTCGTGCGGGCCAGCGTGTTGCCGGCGCCAAACGTGCCGAGGCCGATCTCGTAGTCGCCCTTCCCTGCGTCCACAATACAGTAATACACTGTGTCACCAACCGCGCAAACCGACGCGAAGGTGGCAAACCCCAGCACGGGCCCGCCCAAGGTGAGCGGGCCCGTGCCATTGACGACAAGGCTTTCGCGGATGCGGTCAGCGACGATCAGCGCCATTTCAGACGACTATCCATACGCAGGGACAGGGGGGCGCGTGCTGCGCGGCGGCGGAGATGGTCATCGACCATCGCTCGGATCTGAGGCGACAGAGCCGGGATGCGGCGGCGCGCTGACGGGAGGCTGTGGCCAAGCGCCTTGGGCGCAATCCGCTTCGGCGGGGAAGCCGCCGGCCGAGCTGTCTTGGCGGGGGGCTTGGCGCTGGCCGCCGGCAAAACGACACGCGCGCGGGACCGGATTTGCTCCATCCGGGCCTTCAGCGCCGCGGTTGCGCGGTCCATCCTGCGGTCCTCGGCCTCTCGTTTCAGCCGATCGTTGATGTCTTGTGCCATCACGCTTTCCTCCAACCTTGCGGGATCTGGGTCGCATCGAAGTGACCGCACTCCGCGGCCCAGCCGAGCAGCTGACGGAACTCCGAATACTGCTCTGCGGGATCTCCAAGAGAGGAGAGCTGAATCGGCCGGATGAAGCTCCACGCTGCATCGCGGACAGTGTCCACGAAGGCCTCGTGTTCGCGGGTCGCCTCGCCGAGTTCGATGAGGGCTGCGCAGAACCGTCCGACAATCCGGCGGTATTCGGGCGTGCGGGCCTCGCAAAGCGCGGCGCTACCCTCCAGCTTCGCTCTCGCCAGTTCTGGCCGCAGTAACTCGATCGCCCCGCGCACGTCCTGCAACTCGGTCGAGAGGGCGCGCAGCCTTCCCGACAAGGGGTGCTCGTACGGGATGAGTGGCTCCGGCTTCGGGGGCTGCGGCGATGGCTGCGGGTCGATCATGCCGTCCAGGAGTGCCAACGCCCCTTTACGAGGTTCGGGCGGCGCCTTGGGCGGGGGCGGGGGCGCCGGGTCCGTCTTCGACCAATGATTCAGACCGTCGCGGGACGCCTGCTCGTTTAGGGGTAGTAGCTCGGTGATGATTTCATCTTCGCGGCGGCACAGTTCGGCGAGCCGATCTGACAAAGCGGCCCACCGCGAGGATATCTCACGCAGCGTCGGCCGTGGCAATTCTTCGGTAGGCGGCGTGTTCGAAATCCCAGTTGTAGAGCTGGCTTTTCGGAATAATGAGGGTGCGTTCATAAGGCGAATCGTACGCCTCACCCGCATAACGTCGCCACGGATTTAAGTGGTTTTGTGCGGAGGTTTCTGCCGGCGAAACTTGCGGGCGAGGCGTGTTGCAGCTGCATCTTGCGAGTGCTCGCCATCGAGCGTCCGCGCAACGTACCGGGCGGCGGCTTCGACCGATGTTGCGGCGCCGGATTCGATGAGCCACGCCACCTGACAGAGCGCATCAGCATCATCGGCGGGCGGGCGGCCACCAGGCTTGCCAAGCGAAGCCGCGACGCGTGCGAGGTGCGGATTGCGCGTCACCGATGCCAGTTGGCGGACGAACTCGGCGACGTCGGCGCGGGGCGCGTCACTCCGCAGCACGATCGGCTTCAGGTGGAACGGAGGTGCTGGCAGATCACGGGCGGGTCGGTGGGGTGTCGGGGGCGGTCGATCGGTCATGGCAGGTCAGGTTTTTCCTACAGATTCGCGGCGTTGTGCGTGGACGGCCTGTTCGGTCGCGGGGGAATGGCGGCCCCGACTCTCGATCCCCCTGGCGCGCGGAGCGGAGGATTTGCCCGGTGGTCGGGTCGACGTTTGAAAAGAAATCAAACAGGGACCAAAATCTCTGGATGAGCTTGGCGTGGTGCCGGGGGTAGCTATTCCGCTGAAGATGCGAGGCCCCCGGGGTCTGTAACTTGGGCGCCACTGCCCGCTGGACCGCCCAGTCGTCAGACGCACGTTTCCGCAAAATGAGACTTTGGGCGATCGGCCTGGAATTTTTATCTGGACGTGGGAAATTTGCGGGCAAGTGCGGTCCCTGGCGAGGCGAGGCGCCGACTTGTCGACCCCGTGGGGCATCATCGCGGCCACCGGCTTGCGACCAATAGCCCGGCCACGGTGGCGGCTTGGCGCGCGTCCAGGCGGATGCGTTCGAGGGTGCCAGGTGCTGGCAGTTCAGGCTCAGCGGCGATGGCCTCGCGTTCCTCTTCGTCGCCGTCACCAGGCGGTGCGGCCAGGGCAGCGGCAGCGCGGGCCATGCAGGCGGCTATCGAGCTGTGGGGCGCTGTGCCGGTGCGTTGTGAAGGATTGTGATGGTCTTTCGCATTAACACCGTCACGCGCGCGTGGACGCCGATATACAGGAGACCCATCACAATCCCTCACAAACCGGATCACGCCCATTCCGGAGGCTCCCGGTCTGGCTTAAGTCCAATGCCCTCGAACCCGGAACGCCCGGTTCCACCCTCTCGTTTGGCGAGGAGGCCCCGGGACTGAAGCGACTGGACGAAGCGCTTCTGCGATCCGACAAACTCGCCAGTGCGTTCGGCCCACGCCTTCCATGACGCGAACAGCGCGCCCGACGTGGCGTATAGGTGCCGGGCTTGGATGCAGCACTCGTCCAGCCACTGCCCCGTGGCGTCCTCCGCCTCAAGGTATTCCTCGGTGGCGTTGATGACGGTCTCGGGGGCAGCGAGGCCACGCTCCTGCCAGAGCATGCACCCATCGACCGCCCACTGGAGGATGCCAGGCCATTCCTTCTCCAGCTTGTCCGGCAGGTCGGGATCACGCTCCGCCGCCGAGATTTTCACGTCGAAGGGGATCAGGTGGAACCGGCGCCGGATGGCTTCATCGACGTTGCGGAGGCCGGGACGATGGTTCCCGGCGATAATCAATTTGAACTGCGGAGTGAACGTGAAGAAGTCCTGCCTCATGAACCGCGCCGTGATGGGATCGCCACCCGTCATGGCCTTGATGCGGGACTCAGCCCAGCGCCGGCCCTCTTCGGTTTCCTGGGCCGTCACCAAGCGGGCGCCACGAAGCATGGCCAGGTCGGTTGGGTGTCGGTCACTGGGGCTGCTCGTGAACGTCTCCATCGAGGCGACGGCGGCATAGCTGTTCAGGATGCGGGTGATGGTGTTCAAGGCCACCCCCTTGCCGTTGCCGCCGAGCCCGTAGACGAAAAACAGAGCATGGGCCTTGGTGCTTCCGGTCAGGGCATACCCGGCCATCCGCTGCAGGAACAGTTGAAGCTCGACGTTGCCGTTCGTCACACGGGCGAGGAAAGCGCGCCAGAGCGGGCAGTCGCCAGATGCGGGGACTGCGGTGATCTTCGTCAGATAGTCGTCCGGCCGGTGCGGGCGCTGCTGGCCGGTGCGCAGGTCCAGGACACCGTCCGGCGTGTTCAGCAGCCATGGGTCGGCGTCCCACTGGTCGACGGTCGCTGCAAGGCGGCGGTCGGCCTTGGCTAGGCGCTCGACCGCTGCCACGGTCCGAGCCGCAGCGATATTGGCGGCGTCGTCGGGGTCGTTGCACTCGGCGCTGGCCTGCCGGCAGATGGCGCGGGCGAAGTCGAATGCTTGCATGGTTTCATCAGCGCGCCAGGTGGTGCCGTCCCAGATGAACCAGCGCCCCCATGCCGCGACGTAGCGAAGGCGGTTCTCGTGGGTGGTAGCGAAGCGTAGGGCTAGTGCCTCGTCGGTGAATTCGGGCGGCCGGGCCTCCGCGTCGTCTGGTGTGACGTTCTCAGGGTAGCCGCGGGCCTTGCGCACCTCCTCGTCCAGGACGGACACACGGACGCCGAGACGTTCGGCTTCGGCGTTGCGCTCCCGGTCGTAGTCCAGTGGGGAGAGGGCTGCCAGGCGGGCGAGTTCCAAGGCGTCGGCGGCTCGCGTGCTGGCGGGGGTGGCGGCGTGGGCCAGATCGTTGAACGCGTCCATCAACGTCCGATCCCCGCCGGCAACGGCCGGTTTGATGGGTGCGCGATCGCCCAGGCGACGATTTGCTCGCACTCTTCACCAGGCTTTCCGACATGCTCGCCCGCGCCCCGCAGGGTCTCCGCTACTTCGCTTTCGGTCAGAAGCCCGGCTGCGACGAACCGAGCCAGGCCGATTGCCTCGGATAGCAACGTGTCGTGCCGCCGGCCTTCGGCTGCACGGTAGACGCGGGCTGCAGCGTTGGTCAGTGCGACGCTGGCGTAGCGGTTGGCAGAAGGGGCGCGTGGAGATGGTAACGGGGCGGGTGGTCGGCGCGGGGGCGCCAGCGCCGCGGCTGAGGGCGCAGTGACCGTGCTTGAGGCGCCGGACACGGCCACCATGCGCGCCGACAGGGGATTGTCAGCGGCCCGGTCGAAGATCGGCGCGGCGGTGTAGATCACCTGTGCCGGCCGGAACACGGCGGGGTCGACCGGGACTCCCCGGAACCACCGCTTAAGCTCCGGGCCTGTGAGAGGGCGGCTCAACCAGTACCACAACCGCAACCGGAGCCCTGGCTTTAGCCCGTGACTGCCGCTTGCCTGGACGATGCACGATGCGTCGTGAAATGCCTTAGGGAGCCCCCTGATTGCCGCCGCAGCGCAGCCGGGCAGATCATGCGCTGGCACGGCCTCCGGCCGCTCAGCGCTGTCCACGTCCAGCGCTAGCCATAGGCGCGGCGCCTCCCGCAACGTCGGGCACTCGCCTGTGCTGGGATCGGGATGGACACGCCGCCTGACGCCTTGCGTCCTGGCGGGATCGATGATGGCGCCACGGACCACGGCGCAGTCGGGGCGGGCGAGAAGCCGATCCAGCAGCGTCGCCAGTGCGGCGAGATCGGCGATCGGCGCGGTAAACAGGTCGTAGGTCCGCGCGCTGTCGTACGCGTCGATCGTGCCGTCAGAGCGGACCCGCTTAGCGAGGCGGCGACCGCGGGCGCGCAAGACGGTGATGTTGTCGTCCGTCACTGCCGCACCTCCCGCACCAGCCGGCCGTGGCAAGTCAAGGCATCGGCGAGATTGGCGAACTTGAGCGCAACGGGATAACCGGCGCTGAGGGCCGTCTCAGCGATTGCGACGCCACGCGGGTCCGGCCAGGACAGCCCAGCGTCATGCGTCAGCAGCGCAGACAACCCACGGGGGCGGCGGAGTAGTGACAGGTCCGCTTTGAGCGGTGCCGGCGCGACTATGACGAAAGCGACCGCGCCACTCCCGAGATCGGGCAGTATGGCCAGTCGGATGTCGACATTATTCGGAATCTTCATTTCGCGTCCTCAATCGGACGCGACGCGTGCTTGAATGGGCAACCGGCTTGCGCTATGTGTCAGATGCCGCCGACAACTTCGCAAACTGATCTGCCCCCGCACGCACCGCGTCGCGGGGGCTTTCGTTACGCGGCGACCTGCTTGGCAAGTTCGGCAGCACGATGTCGGAAGGTGCGGCCGGTAGCCCACTTCTCGATCTCGTCGGCGTCGTACACAATGCGGCGCAGTCCCATGCGGCAATAGGGGATGCCCCAACCTTCATGACGCATGCGCTGCAAAGTGCGCGGCGACAGCCCCACAATCTGGGCTGCCACAATCTCGTTCAGATACCGTTTCGTCTGGGGTGCCATGGATCGCTCCTTTAGTTGCGGCCTAGAGCCGCCCGGAGCAATCCAATTGCCGCCAAAAGGCGCCGCGGTCCTTTCTAATTGCGTTTAGAGAACTCCGAATCGTTTCCAAGGGCGATTAGAACACTGCCTGCGAGCTGCGCCCGTTCCACGTGATCGTAACCTCGGGAATGGAGAGATTGGCCGGAACGGCCCAAGTCGTCTCGGGGTCCAGAAGCGTTCCGGCATATTGGCGCGGATGGTGGCCCTCTCCGTTCAAACGCAGTTTCTCAGACAGCGCCAGGAAATCTGGCAATTCATCAAGTCGACATGGAAACGCGTGCGGTTGCGATGCAGCAATATGCTGTTGTGCGAGCATAAAAGATGCGGCGTACAAATGAGATACCGGCCGATAGATGCGCCAAATGGAATTTTCGATCGTGCTGAGGGATAGTCGCTCGAAATGTTCCTTGCCTTGTAGACCTTCAGCAATTTTGGATTTGATCGCGGTTATGCCGGCCTCCGCCCCCGAATGGCGCTCGGTTAGCGCCAGGCGTAAGATTTCACCAGCGACAAACCCGCGGGCACACGCCGCTTTTGCCGATTCCTGGACTTCGGGCAGGGGGCGCGCATTCGCGAGGAAGTTCATCGTCAACAGAGCGTCGCGAGCATCCACTGGCACGGGAGATTCAGTTCGCGGGGCAGCTTTGGCCAGCGTCTCCAGCAAGTGCGCGCCATAGGCGGTATCCCACGCACTCTTACGGGCCGCCTCATCATGGGGCCAAAGCATCACGCCTTCGATGTACGTCAGGCTGAGTCGGGTCCGCTTCGGACCAATCATTTCATCTGTCAGGTCAAGATAGGGCATTTCACGTCCGTCCGATGGCGCATTGCCGGGTTGCCGCCCCTTAGGGCGTGCAGGTGCCATGAATTTGCGTCTCATGCACCCCCCAACCAGCGCCGTCCAGCGCCATCGTGACCTGTATCCATGCAATCCGCAGCCGCAGCCAAGTGAGACGCAGCACGAGGCGGGCGAGGTGCAGGCGACGCCAGCGGATCGGCCCGCGCGCCGGTGCCGACCAGTCTCGGATCGGGGCAGCCCTCATGGCGCGTCCCTCAGGAGATCGTTCACCAGCGACCACATCACGCCATCGGCGACGCTCCCGCCGGGCGGATCGGGGGCGTAGAATGCATAAACTGCGGCGGCCTTCGCCCGGAGTCCTTCCAAGGTGTGCGCTGGCTGTTCCGCAATCCGGTCCAGCAGGGCCAGGTAGTCATCGCGACCGGCCTCGGACTTGGCGCGCAACAAGAGCATCTTGGTCCGATCGCCTCGTTCCTCGGCTGCGCACTCCATGTCAAAGAGACGTCGCTTGCGGGCCTCCAGTTTTAGAAAGCGATTCGACAGGGCCAGCAGTTCGGCATCCGGCGCCTCCCTTGTCGTCGTGACGGGGAGCACAGGCGCTATGTGGTGGAGTTGGGCGGCGAGGTCGACTGTACGGGCGCTCACAATTCGACCCTCCCCGCCAGCAGGCGCGCAGCGTCTTGCAGAACGTCGAACGCGAGATCCTCGTGGATATCTGATTCAAAATCCGGGCTGCGGGGCCATGAAGCCAGGGCGACGCGGATTTTATAAAGGACAGCCTCCAGCGTCATGGCTGGAGCCGCAAACATGGCGTCTATGATCCGCGCGCTCTCTTCGGAGCAACTATCGCATCGGTCGTTCAGATCTCGCAGCGCGACGTAATCTGGGTCGTGCGCCCAGAGCGTATAGGCCGGTTGCTGCTGTGTGGGGTGGCCCCAGCGTAGAACGAGACTGGTCCTCAACGCCATTGCCGAGGCAGAAAGGGCCTCGCCTCGCTGCTCGGCGTCTACAAACTGGCGATACAACGCCGCCATCGGATCGGTGACACCACTCGCTCCAGCGCTGGGGAGAAAGGCGGCAGCCAGTGGTAGTGCAGCAGCAGCGCCGAGCAGGATGCGGCGGGATGTGGCAACCGGCGCGGTGCCGGGTGTGGTAGGCTGTTGAGTAGCCTTGGGCATGGACTCAATCTCCGTGCTTAGGGTTAGGCCGGGCGGGGTGTTGGCGCACTCCGTTCGGCCGTCTTGTCCAACTGGACAACTTGCACAACATATTAACTTTGGCGCGATGTCAACCAACTTGTGCAACTTGCCATGTTGGGCTACTGTCATACGATGAAGGATGAACCAAAGGACCAGCGCGTCCCGGTGATGATGACTGCGTCCGAGCTGAAGGCGCTCGACGACTGGTCATTTGCAAACCGGATACGCAGCCGCGGGGAGGCTATCCGCCGGCTGATTGAGCGCGGGCTTGCTGCGGAGGGTGAGCCGCCCTCACCGCAGCCCAAAGGCCGCAGGCCAGCAAGCACGGACTGAATCACCGTTTTGCAGCCTGCGCCCCCGGTCGAAAAACGGACAGAGGTGCTCGATGTACGAGGCTGGACCTGAAGAAGCCGCTGTCGCTAAGCGACAGGCTAGCAACCGAGTGACCACTATTCATGTGCAAGGCCTGTTGGGCGCAATAGGTGCTGCTTGTTACGTCGCGGGCGAATATTTCGGTTCAGCTCTCGCGTGCGTAGTAGTTGCACTGCTGGCGCTGGAGAACCGGACCCGGGAGCGCCGAGAAAGGATCGCAGCTCTGGAGCAGGACGCGCGGCTACGGAGAGGTGAACAATAGCGCGGCTGACGACCCGAAGCGGTCCTTGGCTTCACATGGTCGATCGGGCAATGGCGGCTCCGCATGCCACGAGCTTGCCCGCCATCCGATCATAACCACGATCGAGGTGGTCCAACCCATCCACGACGGTTTCGCCGCTAGCACTCAGACCTGCCAGGACAAGCGCTGCAGCAGCACGGACGTCCGTTGCCGTTACACGGGCACCGGTCAGATGCTCCACACCACGCACCCAGGCAGTTCGTCCACGAATGGCAATGTTGGCGCCCATCTTTCTGAGCTCGTCGACATGTCTGAAGCGCTGCTCAAAGATGGTTTCGGTGATGGCGCTGGCACCCCGTGCCGTCGTCAGCATCGCCATCACCGGCGATTGCAGGTCGGTGGCGAAGCCCGGGTAGGGCCGGGTTTGCATGTCAGTGCCGGTCAGTCCTTCCGCCGCGCGACGGGCGATCAAGCCAGTTTCCGTCGGTTCCAGCATGACTCCTGCCGCCGCAAAGATGGCAGCGGCCGCGCCGAGCAGATCGGCCCGGGCATGCTCCAGCCTCATCTCTCCGTCCGTCATCGCGGCGGCGCAGGCCATGGTTCCCAGTTCGATGCGGTCCGGCATCACCGTATGCACGGCTCCCGTGAGCGGCGCATCTCCGTTGATGGTCAGCACGTCGCTGCCCACACCCTCGATCGACGTGCCCATCGCCGTTAGGCAATAGGCCAAGTCGGTTACCTCCGGCTCACGCGCGGCGTTGCGAATAACGGTTCGGCCTTTCGCCAACACGGCCGCGAGCAGCAGGTTCTCCGTCGCGCCGACCGAGGGCTGCGGCAGCACGATCTCCGCTCCACGCAGGCCGCGTGGAGCACTGGCATGAATCACGCCCCCGGCGAGGTCTACCTCGGCCCCCATCGCGCGGAAGCCTGCGACGTGGAAGTCGATGCCGCGCAGGCCAATGGCATCCCCGCCGGGCATTGGCAGGCTGGCCTTCCTGCAACGGCCCAGCAATGCGCCGAGCAAAAGGACAGACGCACGCATCCGCTCCACGAGGACGCCGTCCACCTGCGCCGGATGCACGTGATCGGCACAGAGCGTCAACGAGAGTGACGTATGACCGGCGGACCAATTCAAGCCGACACCGAGGCCGTGGAGCAGGTTTGACAGCACCGCGACGTCAAGGCTGGCCGGGACGTTGTGCAGGGTCACTAGGTGCGGCGTGAGCAGGGCCGAGACCATCAGCGGCAGCACGGCATTCTTTGCACCGCTGATCGGATAGGTCCCGACCAGCGGACGCCCGCCCTGGATCAGGAGACTTGTCCCCGGTTCGGGACACCACCAGGGAGAAGCCGCGAGCAAAGACCGGTCAGCAGCGTTGTGCATCAAGAGGCATCCCTGGCATCCGCTCCCAACGTAACCGGAGAGGCACTATCCGGCCAAGTCGACATCAAGAGTCCGCTGCCCACCCCCTGCACACGTAGGAGAACCGGGCGGCTAGCGCCGCCGTGACCCAAAGCGTTCCTACCGTAGACTCGGGTTCCCCGCTGGCACTGACGCAGACGCACTCTGGGCCTCCAGGACCTATGGTCGATTTCGGTTATAGGTTTCGAAAAGCGCAACCCCTTGATCGGGTTGGCGCCAGCCGAGTTTCCGAAACTCTTGAATTATGCATCGTGATGCCTCTGGACGGCCTTGGCAATATATTGTCGTCAGCAAGCAAGCGGACACCACCACGCCATGACGATTGATGACCTTGGACCACGCATTTGCATCATGGGGCCGTCGAACAGCGGCAAGTCCACGCTGGCCGAGGCCATCGGACGGGCGCGCGACCTACCGTCAGTTCATCTCGATCAGCTTTACCATTTGCCAAACACGCAGTGGGAGCCGCGCCCGGAAGCGGAGTTCATCGCATTGCATGACGAGGCGATCCTGAGGCCGCGCTGGGTCATGGACGGCAACTATTCGCGGTGTCTGCCGCAGCGAGTTGAAAGGGCAACAGGCTTCATTCTTCTAGATATTCCGACGCTGACCGGCCTTCTACGATATCTGCGGCGTTCATGGTTCGAGCGCGATCGGCCCGGGGCGCTAGCAGGTGGTAGGGATAGTGTGAAATGGGAGATGATCCACCATATCGCTGTTGTCACGCGCGTAAACCGTAAACGCTATAAGGAAATGTTCGACCATATCACCTTGCCCAAGGTAAAGCTGGCGACGACACGAGAACTGACTCGCTTCTATCATTCAGCGGGGCTGGGCCGATGATAATATCCTAATTTGCAACGAGTGTCGGCAATATGACGGGCAAAGCCCGATTCAGAAGTCTTGATTTTTGGCGGCTGTGGTCTCGACTGGGACCCTCTTTGGACTCGATATAGCCCGATCAGGTGCTGGCGTCGGTGCTGTTTGGGTTGTGGATGATTTCCCACATGTGTCCGTCGAGGTCGCGGAAGTAGCCGGAGTAGATGCCCCAGGGGCGGTCGTGTAGGGCGGTGACGGGCGCCCCCGCCGCCTTGGCTTTGGCCAAAAGCGCGTCTACCTCGTCGCGAGTCGCGACAACGTGACCGAGACTGAACTCGCCGCTCTACGCTGGCCCCTGCGGGATGCCCGCGTCTTTCGCGAGTTCGCTGCGCGGATAGAGGGCGAGGATCTGCCCCCCGTTGAGGCAGAACATGACTAATGCGCCCGCGGGGTGGGTGTCGTCGCCAGCGAATTCGGTTGCTGTCACACCGGGCGACTTGAGCCCAAGCGCCCGATAGAAGGCAAGCGCCCGCTCTAAGTTTTTCACGGCCAGCGTGATCACGCCGATCTGAGGTTTCATTGGTCCTCCATTCGCGGATCTCGTATGTTCGCATGATGGCACGGCCGCTAGTAGTCTTCGGCCCGGTCGTGAGCATGCGGGAATCCGGCCGCGGCGAATTTTTAGGATAGGCAACCCGATCGCCGCCTGGCCCTCGCGCTGAGTGAGCTCGCTACGTCAATGTTCCGGTCATACCTTCCGGCAATTTCAAAATTTTTGAGTTCTGGAGCGTCCGTCGCAGTGTGGGCGGAATGACTGCTTTCCACCCCCTGCACACATAGGGGAACCGGGCGGCTAGCGCCGCCGTCGACCAAACCCCGCCGTAGGTCGGCCTGCCAGGCCATCCAGGAACCGGACATTTCGCAGCCTGGTTCGTAGCGCTTCTTGCGCTCGATTTCGGATCTGCATGTGAGGCGTTGGAGGTTGCTGGGATCGGCCAGCCGAAGCGCGCGCCCGGGCGGTCAAGGTCCGCCTGATCGCCGTCCACCCACGGGCCAAGCCATCAGCAAGCTACGTCTGGGCTGGCGCTCGTCTTCGCTTCGGCGAGAGGCCTAACGGCAAGCTGTCGAACAGCGTGGGCGTGTTGCCGGTCAGCGCCTGCTCGATATTCAACATCCGCAGCTTCGTCGCGACGCCGCCCCGAGCAGAGAACCCGCCCATCTTACCATTCGCCGCCACAACCCGGTGGCACGGAACAATGATTGGGAACGGGTTCTTGCCCATTGCCTCGCCGGCATCTCGTGCTGTGCACCCATCGCCGATCCGCAGCGCGAGATCGCCATAGGTGATCGTGCTGCCCGCGGGGATGTTGCGCAGCGCCGAATAGAGCTGCTGGCGGAACGCCGGGATGCCTCCCATGTCCAGCACGACGTGCGACAGGTCCCGTGACTCACCGCGCAACAACGCGATGATGGCATCGATCGCCCGCTGCACTTTCGGCGGCGGGGAAGCTTCCGGCACATCGGGATAGCGTCGCTGCAAGCGCTCGCGCGTCGCCGTGGCGTGCCGTTCGGGCAATTGCACACCGACGATGCCGCACGGGCTCCAGGCGATGCCGCACGCGCCAATGGCAGTATCGAACAATGTGAATCCTGTGGCTGGCATACGCACACCATAGCACAAACAGCCGGGCCGAGCTCGGCGTTTCTTGCTCTTGCATGAGCAGCCTGGTGACGGCGTGCCGTCAGCAGGCCGCTGGCGTTACGATCCCTCCGGAGATGCCATGACTGCCTTCGACCCTTCTCGGACCTTCGCGTCCGGACCTGCGAGGTCCGGTCTTGGAGGCGCAGCTGCCATAAAGTTGCAGATGGCAAGATCGGCTGCTTCGCGCCCATCTGGGTCATTCGGTCGATCAATGCCAGTACCCCGAACCGCACATCCGACCTCAAGTCGTTATCGACTGGGATGGGGCGAAATCGGCCGCCTGTGGTGGCTTGCAATCACCTTCCGGCGGCCTACCATGGATCGCGTAGCTCACCCTGCAGGAGCGTACCCATGGACCTCACCGTGGTGCCCATCGTCAAGCCGGACGCTGCCAACTTCATCTTCGGACAGTCGCATTTCATCAAGACCGTGGAAGACATCCACGAGGCGCTGGTCGGCGCGGTTCCGGGCATCCGCTTCGGGCTGGCCTTCTGCGAGGCCTCCGGTAAACGGCTAGTGCGCTGGTCGGGTAATGACGAGGCCGCCCTCGCCCTTGCACGCGACAACGCATTGGCCATCGGCGCCGGCCACACTTTCCTCATCTTCCTGGGTGACGGGTTCTTCCCCGTCAACGTGCTGGCTGCAGTGCGCGCGGTGCCTGAGGTCTGCCACATCTATTGCGCGACGGCCAACCCGACACAGGTGATTGTCGCGCAAACAGAGCAGGGCCGCGGCGTGCTCGGCGTGGTGGATGGCGCCTCGCCGCTGGGTGTCGAAGCCGACGCCGACATTGCGTGGCGCAAAGACCTGCTGCGAAAGATCGGCTACAAGCTGTAGTGGCTGGATGAAGCCAAGTCGGTCATCCGGCAGCAGTCGAAGAAATCCCGAAAGCGGGCATGGGCCTGCGCGGGACCGAATGGCTGACATGGGTGGATTTGCGACCGTCGGCTTTCGGGCAGTGCGAAGTGAAAACAGACGTTGGTGCTATGCCTCTGTCGGCTCAGGCCGAGCCAGGTAGCTGTTGAGGCGCTGGCCGCGCTGGATTTTGGCCTCGAAGAGGTCTTTCCAGGCGAGCCTACCAAGATCGCGGGGCAGCGCTTCAAGGCTGATCCGGGTGCCTTGCAGGCGATACTCTCCCAACGGGTTCACCCGGTCGCCTGAGCGACACACACAAGGGAGATAACATGAAACTCGCTCTTGCCGCCACAATGGCACTTATCGGATGCCTTGTCGGCTTCAATTCCGCAAACGCACAAGGAGTCGCTACGAAATCGACGCCGACAACCAAAATTCTCGCCATCGGGACCATCAATCCCGGTTTTGAACAATCGCAGGTCTTTGCCGTCCTGCCGGAGGAGGTTCGGGAAACTGTCGGCCTCTACCTCGATGGCAAGATCGAGCAGTGGTACTCGCTACAGGGAAAGCCGGGCGTCGCGTTCATCATCAACGTCACCGATCCGGCGGTCGCTCACGAAATGCTCGAAAAGCTGCCTCTGGGAAAAGCACATATGATGAGCTTCGAACTGATCCCCATTGGTCCGCTCAACCCGCTTCGCTTTTTGCAGGGCATGCAGCCGAAACCTTGAGATATGCAGGGCCTTACTTGGACGTCATGCGCGGGCGCTAGCGCGCCTGCCGCTGTAAGCCGCTGTAAGCCGCTAGAGTGTCAGATTATTTGATTTACGAGCCATCCTGATCGTCTGCTCTTCGGAGGTGGCAAGCGGCCTTGGAACGACCTACGTGGGTCGTGTGCGGCGGTTCCAACCGCCGCCACAGCTACCGCCGCTGTGGGTGGTGGAGAACGGACATTTAGCGCAGGAGCACTGTATCCGCCCGGTGAGGGCCGCCTGGGCGTGAGTCGCTCGCCACCTTAAAGCTGTGGTTAAGGCGGCTGTTGGGGTGGTGGAATGGACGGGGTGGTGGAGATCATCACCGGGCGGGAGCGGCGTCGGCGCTGGAGCCTGGAGGCCAAGCTGCGGATCGTGGCCGAGACGCAGGAGCCCGGCTCCCTGGTCCGTGCTGTAGCTGCTCGCCACGGTGTCTGCGAGAGCCTGGTGTTCACTTGGCGGCGGCAGGTACGCGACGGACTGCTGACGGCGTCCGAGATGCCGGTGTTCATGCCAGTACAAGTCTTCGAGGCCCCACTGTCGGGCGCCGGTCCGGGACGCTCGGAGCAGCCGTCAGTTCCGGCGCCAGCTCCCACGCCATCTCGGCCGCAAGCGGGCCTGATCGAGATCGAGCTGGGCGGCGGCCGCCAGGTGCGAGTGGGCAGTGACGTAAACCTAGCCGCGCTGCGGCGCGTGCTGGCGGCCTTGCGCGGGTGATCCCCGTCCCGTCGGGTGTGCGGGTCTGGGTGGCGACCGGTGTCACCGACATGCGCAAGGGCATGAGCGGGCTGGCGCTGCTGGTCGAGCAAGGCTTGCAGCGCGATCCGCACGGCGGTGACCTTTACGTGTTCAGAGGCCGCCAAGCAGGGCTGGTCAAGGTTCTCTGGCACGACGGGCTCGGCATGTCGCTATACGCCAAGCGGCTGGAGCGGGGCGGGTTCACCTGGCCGCAGGCCAAGGAGGGCGTGGTCTCACTCACACCTGCGATGCTGTCCATGCTGCTGGAGGGCATCGACTGGCGGGCACCGCAGCGCACGTGGCGTCCGGAGGCAGCGGGCTGAGGGGTACACAGGTCCGTCCAGGTATGGTTCACTGTCGGGCGTGATCCCTGGCGCTGACACGATCCCGGACGACCTAGCCGCTTTGCGCGCCGCGCTGGCCGCCGAGCAACTGGCCCGACGCGAGGCTGAGGCCCGCGCGTCCGGCGCCGAAGCCATGGTGGCGCACCTCAAGCTGCTGATTGCCAAGCTGCGACACGAGCAGTTCGGCGCCTCGTCCGAGCGGGGCCGCAAGCTGCTGGACCAACTGGAGCTGCAACTTGAGGAGTTGGAGGCCGGTGCTGCCGAGGACGATGCGGCCCTTGGCACTGATCCCGCGGGTGGCGGCGCTGGCCCGGGACGGCGCCGCCGCAAGCCGGTCCGCGGTCCCTTGCCCGCACACCTGCCACGTGAGCGGGTGGTGATCCCGGGCCCGACCACTTGCCCATGCTGCCAGGCCACGCTGTCCAAGCTGGGTGAGGACGTGACGGAGACGCTCGAACTGGTGCCGCGGCGGTGGAAGGTCGTGCAGACCGTGCGCGAGAAGTTCGTCTGTCGGGTATGCGAGACGATCCGCCAGGCTCCGGCGCCGTTCCACCCCATTGCCCGCGGCCGTGCCGGTCCCGAGCTGCTGGCTACCATCCTGGACGCGAAGTTCGCCCAGCACCTGCCGCTGAACCGGCAAAGCGAGACGTTCGCCCGCGAGGGCATCGAGCTCGACACCTCGACCCTCGCCGACTGGGTTGGTGCCTGCACGGCCACGCTGTCACCCCTCGTGACCTTGATCCGCCAACATGTGATGTCGGCCGAACGGCTGCACGGCGACGATACGACCGTGCCGGTGCTGGCCAAGGGCAAGACGAGTACCGGGCGATTGTGGACCTATCTATGGACGGTCCCCGCTCCGCAAGGACATTCGTGTTGATCCGACGAGTCGTCGGTGCAGCTATCTATCCGGCCTCTTTGGCCTTGCGGCCGCGGGCCTCGATGAGATCCGCGG
>NZ_JAPDNT010000017.1 GCF_025989185.1 Limobrevibacterium gyesilva | reverse complement strand
TCGTCTTTTGCTGCCGGTATTGCCGCCGAACGGCAGGCAATTGGTGCCGCGGTCACTCAGCCGTGGTCAAACGGGCAAACCGAAGGTCAGATCACTAAACTCAAGCTGATCAAGCGGCAGATGTATGGCCGTGCCAAGCTCGATCTGCTGCGAGCTCGGCTATGCACCGCATGACCCAGCAACCGTCTGCACCGAATGTGCGGAAGAGCCTAAAAGGGACCCCTCTGCTGTTGGGGTTCACGATGGCTCTCGGAATGACCGGGGGCCTGAATAGGGATGCTGGTTGTGGAGACGGTCGCGAAGATCCGGCGGGCGTATTTTGTTCGGGGCAGGCCGTTCGACGGCAGGTCGTTCCTGGCAAGCGCGAGCGAGGTTCCTCGCCCGGCTGCAATTCGAGATGCGGGCAAGTGCCCTGGCAGCGACGAATGCCTCAAATCTGCTTTGCCGACCCGCAGAACCCGGCCGACGCAGCGGCTTACGGCTATTCCTCCGGCTCGGTCGTGAACAAAAGTGGATAGCCTCTGCACCGGCCTGCCTCTGTCGCGGCCGTCGCCTTGGCTTCCGCGACATCCTTCGTGTAGACGGCGACGACGCACACCCCGCGCCGATGTGCTGTGATCATTACCCGCTGCGCCTGGTCTTCGCTCATGCGAAATTCCGCCTTCAGGACCGTGACGACAAACTCGCGGGGCGTGTAGTCGTCGTTGACCAGGATGACCTTGTGAAGACGGGGGTGGTCGGATTTTGCCTGGATCCTGGTTTTTGGCGCGATGATGATGTCACTCATCGGCGACGCTCCGGTCATCAGAACCAGCCGTTCGGCCTCATATGGGAAGCCGGGCTGGCTGTTTTGCACGTTGGTGGCACCAGGCATTGCGGCGCCTGGCACTGCATTTGCGCCCGCGGTTCCCAAGTCGGCCGTACGGCTCAATTCCTTCCGGGGACGAACCGCACCAACTCAAAGCCGGCTTTCTCCAGCATCCGCTGTGAGCCGGCATCCTCCAGGCGTGCGAAGGCCCTCCCCTCGGGCCGCCACGGAACATCGCCGGCGAGGCGTATGCAGGTTTTGCAACATAGCCCTCGCGGCCGTGTCATTTGTAGACGGCGACCCTCAAAACTCGGACAGGCAGGCACATCCGCCATGCTGGAGCGGCGCAGGACCAGGCTTGCGATCCGGGCGTTCATTGAACCGTTCCTGGCCGCCTATGCCGCGCGGCGGAGGCGCTGGACGGAGGCTTGGTTGCGCCGCGAGCGCCCCGTGCCGCCGACCGAAACCGAGCCCCCGGACGGTCGGCGCAGCCGCACCATCTACGACCGGCGGCAATTCCGCCTCGACTTCTGGCGCGGCTAGCGCGGCCTGCTTTTCGGCCTCGACTCGGCCCTGAGGTTCTCGTTATGTTCCGTCCCTATGATCCAGGAAAGCCTGTTTCCCGAACGTCACCCTGCGGTGCCGGACGAAGAGGTGGTCGAGACGCTGCGGGCGGCGATCGCGCGGCGGACGGCTGCCGCGGTCGGCCGACATGCTCCTCTGCGGCGTGTGCGCGCAGTATCTGGTCGAGGCGCTGCACGGTGCCGGCCTGGAGGTCGTGCGCGCGCCCGCGAGGCACGGCCAGTGACTCATGCCCGAACTGTCCTTCAACGCCGACCCGGTGCCGGCGACGCCGATCGGCGACATGAAGGGCTGGCGGCTCCATATCCAGTGCGAGCGGTGCCGCAGGCACAGCGTTCTGCCGCTGGACTACATGGCCAAGCAACATGGCCCCCGGACGCGGCTTATCGACGTCATGCTGCGCTTGCGGTGCGACAGTTTCCGCGGCGCAGGGAAGTGCCGCGGCAGGCCAAGGCTGGTGACGCTGGTGAAGGTTGCCATCTACGGAAAAAGCGCCAGAAAGTTGCGCCAGATCACGGTCGTGGACGCATCGAACCCCTGGCCGCGGCCGCCGCTAGCGCCACGTCCGTGGTGACCGGATAGGATTGAGAGCGATGACGGCAACCGCGGCGGGATGGTCGGACAGGGAGCAAGGCGGCCTCGCTTTCGGATCGGGGGCCGGCCCCGGCCGGCCGGGACAGGTGATCCGGTTGCACCCCGGGACGCGGCAGCGGCATCTCGATTGGCTGACGTGGGGACTGTTGCCGCATGCGACGACAGACCCTGATGAGGCGCCGCGACCGATCCACGCCCGCGCGGAAACCGTCGCCGCGCATCCCGTGTTCGGTGATGCTTTCCGGCATCGCCGGGCGATCGTGCCCGCGACCGAATACTACCAGCGGCGGACGCTCGGCGAGCCGGGACGGCGGTATGCCATTTCTCGCAACGACGGCCGGCCGATGGCGATCGCAGGGCTGTGGGAGGCGTTCAGGCGTCCCAACGGCGATATCGAACGCACCTATTGCATCATCACGACGCCGGCCACCGGCGCCGTCGCGGAAATTCACGACCGCATGCCGCTGGTGCTCGATGAGGCGGATTGGGCGGTGTGGCTCGGGGAGGCGCCTGGTGATCCCGCGGCCCTTCTGCGGCCGCCCGCCGACGACGTGCTTGTGCTCAAGCCGATCCGCGCGAGAAGGTCGCCGGCGGCATCGGCACATCGAGGGAAAGCCGCCCGTGTGTAACCTCTACTCCATGACCACGAACCAAGAGGCGATCCGGCGGCTGTTCAAGGTCGCCGTCGACAACACCGGCAACCTGCCGTCGCAGCCCGGTATCTACCCGGACTACAGCGCGCCGATCGTGCGCAACTCCGCCGCCGGCCGTGAGCTGGCGATGGCGCGCTGGGGTATGCCGACGCCGCCCAATTTCCTCGAGGGTAAGAAGTCCGATTCCGGCGTCACCAACGTGCGCAATCCCGGGTCGCCGCACTGGCGGCGCTGGCTCGGCGTCGAAAGCCGCTGCGTCGTGCCGTTCAACAGCTTTGCCGAGCCAGACAACGGCACGTTCGGGGGCAAAGCGCCGGTGTGGTTCGCCTTCGACGAAACGCGGCCGCTGGCATGTTTCGCCGGCATCTGGACCCGCTGGACATCGATGCGAAAAATCAAGGAAGGCGAGACGACCAACGACATCTTCGGCTTTCTGACCATCGATCCCAACTCTGAAATCGAGGCATTCCACCCAAGGGCCATGCCGGTAATCCTGCGCACGACCGAGGAAGTTGATGTCTGGATGACGGCGCCGCCAGCGGAGGCGTTGAAGTTGCAGCGACCATTGCCAGATGGCGCGCTGCGGATCGTGGCCCAGGGGGGCAAGACCGACGATCCGCAGCAGAGCGCCGCGGGGCCCGCGGGCCGGCTTCTGTGACCTGCGAGGACAGACGGAGGACCTGAGATGCCGGATGGCGTGAACGATCCCAGACGACCACGCCCGAAACTCATCCTGCATGTGGAGGGCGCGCGGGAGGACGAGCTTGCGCGCGGCCTATCGGCTGCGGAGGCGGTGCTGCGCCGCGACGGCGACATCGATCTCGAAGCCGCCATGGTCGCGAACGCCAGCCGGGACTTCATCATGTTGGATGGCGACCTTCAGCCGATCAACGATATCACCGAGGAAGAACACCGGCTGGCCAAGCTGTGGGAGGACGCCCTGTCGGCGGCGCTCGATGCGGGCTGTGCCGGCTGGGCCGAAGAACCCGTAAGGGGCTTTTGGCTGGGGATCGACACCGGCGGCGACACAATCCGACCCTGGTATGTGGACCCGCCGATTGCGACGTTCAGGCTCAAAGACGAATAGTGAGCGCGCGCCTGACGATTGCGAAAATCAAGATATTCGCAGCAAACTGATGCCATTGATTCAATTGGGCTTTTCTGACACGAAATTCTGATGCAGAATCGATGCATGATTTACGGCTATGCTCGCGTCTCGACCGCCGCCCGCTCCCGGCTCAAGAAGCTAATGGCGAAGCTCATTGCCGGCGACGTGGTAGTGATCCCGGCCGTCGGCGTTCCGCCCGGCAACATCGTGAGACCGTATGCATGAGTGGGGTGGAACAAATTGACGAGTTCTGGGCACCCCGCACATGCTTCTTGCCGCCTATTCCAGAGTTAGAGGCAGCAGTCGATCTTCTGAACGATGCTGCCAACGCCATCCTTGCTGGCGATCGCGAACGAGCGCGGACGAGGTTGCGTGAAGCAAACATGCCAGTCGTGCATGCGTTCGCCGCGAGGATCATGGGGCCTTGGGATGTCTTTATCCACCGGCGACGCCAGATCGAGCGACCAACTGAGTTGACCAAGGTCCCAAATCGCAAGCCGGATCAAAGCGTCGAAACAGCGGTTTTTGCGCGCGATGGATGGCGATGTCGCTATTGTGGGATGCGCGTCGTGCTGCCGAATGTGCGCAAGGTTCTGATGAACACATTTCCCGACGTTGTGTGCTGGAGTGGGAAGGACAAGGATCGGCACGCGGTCTTTTATGCGTTGTCTGCAGTTGCTGATCACGTCGTGCCACACACCTTGGGCGGGGATAGCGGCGTCGATAATCTCGTCACTACCTGTCAGTGTTGCAACTATGGAAAGGGTGACCGCTTGCTTGCGGAAGTTGGCTTGATCGATCCTCGGACTCGTCCGCCGGTTGTGGATACGTGGGACGGTTTGGGGCGCTTGTTGCTCGCACCCAAATCCTGACGACCGCGGGGAGCCTACCCGATTTCCCCAAATTAGCGCGTGATAATCCGGTTTATCTGCCTTCTATCTTTTATCCTGAGCGTCGGCCTGAAGCTGCTTAATGGTGCGTAAGGTTGGCATTACACTCTTGATTTTTTTGAGCACCCGGTCTTTTGCATCGCCCCCGATCCAACTCGGTCCAATCAATTCTGGGTCTGCCATACCCACGAGGGAATCGAAGTCCTGAATATCCGCTGCCGTAGGATCTCGGCCGTGGATTAGATTTGTGTACATGGTAGCCAGTTCTTCTCTAGTGCTCGAGTAGCCACCCAGTTCGACGATATCGGTCACTTGGATAGTTTCAATATGTAGAACGACCTCGCACTGGTTATTTTTATATCTTACAATGCCGTCTCCATACTTCTCAATTGCGCTCCTGTTCGCTTCGACAGCCGCGAGGAAATTTGCGTCGCAATAGAGCCGATTCAAGTTGGCCACCACCGAACCTTCTTTCGGAGAGGTGGCAAATATGATTCCTTGATAACCTACGTCGGGAACGCCACCTTTGAACGTGCGTGCTATTTTGAGCGATACTGTCCAAGCTGAAATCGTCTCCGGCAAGTGCAGGATGTCATTCAGCCGGAACAGGTCGCTCTTCTTCAATGATATCTGACGGTAGCAAAGTAACCCTCCGCCGAGGGCCGTCTGGGAGCGGCGCCGATCGCCGCCTTAAGTAGCTGTTTAAGTCGGTGCTTGAGGTGTGTTGATGGATGGCGTGGTGGAGATCATCACTGGTCGGGAGCGCCGGCGGCGATGGAGCACGGCGGAGAAGCTGCGTCTGGTGGCGGAGACGCACGAGGCTGGCGCTGCGATCCGTGCTGTTGCGACCCGACACGGCGTCTGCGAGAGCCTGTTGTTCACCTGGCGTCGACAGGTGCGTGAGGGTGTGCTGACCGCGGCGTCGGAGACGCCGGTGTTCATGCCGGTGCGGATGATCGATGCGGCGCCGACGGCAACACCGGGACCGTCCCCGGCCGCGGCGAATGCGGCTTCACCCGCCCGGCCACCTGCACCGTCTGGCCTCATTGAGATCGAGTTGGGCAATGGACGGCAGGTGCGCGTTGGCAGCGACGTGAACCTGGCCGCCTTGCGGCGCGTGCTGGCTGCGTTGCGCGAATGATCCCGGTCGCGTCGGGGGTCAGGGTGTGGATCGCGACCGGCCATACCGATATGCGGCGCGGCATGCGGGGGCTGGCGTTGCAGGTGCAGGAGGGGCTCGGACGCGACCCGTTCGCGGGCGACGTCTACGTCTTCCGCGGTCGCAACGGCTCCTTGATCAAGGCGATCTGGCACGACGGCATCGGCTTGTCGCTGTATGCCAAGCGCCTGGACCGGGGCCGCTTCATCTGGCCGCAAACTGTGGACGGCGCGGTGCCGCTGACGCCGGCGCAGATGGGCTATTTGCTGGAGGGGATCGACTGGAGAAACCCGCAGCAAACCTGGCGCCCCCAGGCCGCCGGATAGGATCAAACCCGCAAGCCAGGGCGGAGAAAACAGTACCGCGCCGGGGCGATTCGTGATTCGATCCACATCATGGACGCTGCCTCCGACGCCCTACCGGACGACATCGCGGCGCTGAAAGCGGCGCTGCTGGCCGCGCGTGCCCGGGCCGATGTGGCCGAGGCCGAGGTCGCCGCGGCGCGGGCGCGTCAATCCGACGCCGAAGCGCTTGTCGCGCGCCAGCAACTGGAGATCGAGAAGCTTCGCCGGGAGATCTATGGCCCACGCTCCGAGCGGACACAGCGTCTGCTCGACCAGATGGAATTGCAACTGGAGGAGTTGGAGGCCGCGGCCACCGAGGACGAGATCCAGGCCGAGAAGGACGCGGCCAAAACCACGACCGTCACGGCCTTCGTCCGGCAGCGGCCCGCGCGCAAGCCATTCCCCGAGCACCTGCCGCGCGAGCGCGTGGTCGTCGCGGGGCCGACCGCCTGCACGTGCTGCGGCGGCGCACGTCTGTGCAAGCTGGGGGAGGATGTCACCGAGACGCTGGAGGTCGTCCCGCGGCAGTGGAAAGTGATCCAGCACGTGCGGGAGAAGCTCACCTGCCGCGATTGCGAGGCCGTCAGCCAGGCGCCCGCGCCTTTCCATGCGGCCCCGCGCGGCTGGGCAGGTCCGAACCTGCTGGCCATGATCGCATTCGAGAAGTTCGGCCAGCACCAGCCATTGAACCGCCAGGCCGAACGCTACGCCCGCGAGGGCGTGCCGATCAGCCTGTCCACCCTGGCCGACCAGATCGGCACTTGCTGTGCCGTGCTGGATCCCATGGTCAAACTCATCGAGGCGCATGTCTTCGCCGCGGAGCGGTTGCATGGCGACGACACGACCGTTCCGGTGCTGGCGCGCGGCAAGACCGACATCGGCCGATCCTGGGTCTACGTCCGCGACGATGGTCCGTTCGGCGGCCCGGCGCCCCCGGCCGCGATGTTCTACTATTCGCGCGATCGCGGTGGTGCCCACCCGCAGAGCCATCTGGCCACCTATCGGGGCATCCTCCAGGCCGACGCATTCGGCGGCTACACGAAGCTCTATGACCCCGGTCGCGAACCAGGGTCGATTACCGAGGCGGCGTGCTGGTCGCATGCGCGGCGGAAATTCTTCGTGCTGGCCGATCTGGCTCTCAACGCGCAACGCAAGGCTCAAGGCAAGCCGGCCACCTTCGTCTCGCCGCTGGCCCTAGCCGCGGTGCGGAGGATCGACGCGCTGTTCGACATCGAGCGCACCATCAACGGCAAACCCGCGGCTGAGCGCGTCGCCGTCCGCCGCGAACGCAGCCTGCCGCTGGCGATCGAACTGGAAGCCTGGATGCAGCAGGAACGTGCCAGGCTGTCGCGCCACGACGATGTCGCCAAGGCCATGGATTACATGCTCAAGCGCTGGGCTTCGTTCACCAGGTTCCTTGATGATGGCCGGATCTGCCTCTCGAACAACACGGCGGAACGGGCGCTGAGAGGTATTGCCCTGGGACGTCGTGCGTGGCTGTTCGCCGGTTCGGATCGCGGCGGCCAAAGGGCAGCGAAGATGTACAGCCTGATCGTGACTGCCAGGATGAACGACATCGATCCCCAGGCGTGGCTCGCCGACGTCCTCGCCCGCATCGCCGAGCACCCGGTCCAGAAACTGGCTGAGCTTCTCCCCTGGACGTGGCGACCACGCGAGCGCCAGCAGGCCGCCTGACCATGGCGGCGCCAAGCGTCGCGTTCACCATCGCCCGCGTCGCCGAGATACTGAGCGAAGACGAAGACTGGCTGTGGGATGTCGCCCTCGAAATGGACCCGGAAGACGGGTGCCTATTCGTCTACGGCGTGAACGATGAGGGAACGATGGCCTTCACCCACTTCGGTATCGACAACCTCAATGAGCTCATCCAGATCCATAAAGCCAACCCGGACATCATCGCCGGCTACCGCCACACGAAGTCCGACTGACGTGCCACGCCCGCGGTGCTCACCGGATGGCTACCCATCGCCCGCGCGATCGCGCGTACCATGCCGCGATGCCCATGCTGCCAGCACCAAACATGCCGTCCTACTTTATGACACAGTAAGACTAGCGCATCCGGGTGATTGGAGGATGCAAATAGCCGTAAACGCCGCCACACGTGATTTGTTGGTCTCGGATGGAAGTAATATACCGCTTTCGTCGCCCTCTCCCTCTGGAAAAAGGGCCACCACCATGCCGAAGGCACCGCTTGTCGCCGCTTGCGGCTTCGCGCTCCTGCTCTGTGCCTGCGCCAGCACGAACGTTGCCAACCAAGAGAACCTGCTGATCAGGGCCGGGTTCAGGCCCATGCCGGCGACGACCCCGGAATGGATGACCGCACTCAAAACATTGCCGAAATACAACTTCGCACGCCAAACGATAGACGGCAAGCAGACCTATCTTTTCGCCGATCCGAGGATCTGCAAATGCGTCTATGTCGGCAGCGCGCAGGAATTCGCGGCTTTTCGGCAGCTGATGATCGACCAGGGACTGCTCACCAACGAAGAGGCGATGGCCACGCTGGACAAAGTGAACGGGCCGAGCGGCCACTCCGAGTGAGCAGGCCTGGCGATACAGGGAACGGCTCAGTGCGTGCCGGCTTTTGTTCAAGGTATCCGCCCGGTGAGGGCCGCCTGGGCGTGAGTCGCTCGCCACCTTAAAGCTGTGGTTAAGGCGGCTGTTGAGGTGGTGGGATGGACGGGGTGGTGGAGATCATCACCGGGCGGGAGCGGCGTCGGCGCTGGAGCCTGGAGGCCAAGCTGCGGATCGTGGCCGAGACGCAGGAGCCCGGCTCCCTGGTCCGTGCTGTAGCTGCTCGCCACGGTGTCTGCGAGAGCCTGGTGTTCACTTGGCGGCGGCAGGTACGCGACGGACTGCTGACGGCGTCCGAGATGCCGGTGTTCATGCCAGTACAAGTCTTCGAGGCCCCACTGTCGGGCGCCGGTCCGGGACGCTCGGAGCAGCCGTCAGTTCCGGCGCCAGCTCCCACGCCATCTCGGCCGCAAGCGGGCCTGATCGAGATCGAGCTGGGCGGCGGCCGCCAGGTGCGAGTGGGCAGTGACATAAACCTAGCCGCGCTGCGGCGCGTGCTGGCGGCCTTGCGCGGGTGATCCCCGTCCCGTCGGGTGTGCGGGTCTGGGTGGCGACCGGTGTCACCGACATGCGCAAGGGCATGAACGGGCTGGCGCTGCTGGTTGAGCGAGGCTTGCAGCGCGATCCGCACGGCGGTGACCTTTACGTGTTCAGAGGCCGCCAAGCAGGGCTGGTCAAGGTTCTCTGGCACGACGGGCTCGGCATGTCGCTATACGCCAAGCGGCTGGAGCGGGGCGGGTTCACCTGGCCGCAGGCCAAGGAGGGCGTGGTCTCACTCACGCCTGCGATGCTGTCCATGCTGCTGGAGGGCATCGACTGTGATTCGGCGTGGAAAAAGGGCTCTTCCGCACATTCGGTGCAGACGGTTGCTGGGTCATGCGGTGCATAGCCGAGCTCGCAGCAGATCGAGCTTGGCACGACCATGCATCTGCCGCTTGATCAGCTTGAGTTTAGTGATCTGACCTTCGGTTTGCCCGTTTGACCACGGCTGAGTGACCGCGGCACCAATTGCCTGCCGTTCGGCGGCAATACCGGCAGCAAAAGACGAGAGCAGACTCCCCGCTGCGTCGCTGATCCAGCTGTCCAGAGCCGCTTTCGCCTTCGACCGAATGATCGTGTGGAAGCGGTCCAGCAGATCACGGCCGACGACGAGATCCGGCACTGCTTGCTCAATCATGGTGACCGTGATGGCGTCCGCCTTGCACAGTTGATCCCGCGCGATCGTCATAAGGCGCGCGAGCGAGCGAGCGGAAGGCGGCGTGCGCGGCGATCCTGCCGGTGCATGCTCCATTCGACGTCGGCGTGTGGTCCACTCGGAAACGACGCGCAGGCTGCCGGAATAGCCCGCGGTCTTGATCCGTCGCCAGAGTTCTGCACCCTTGCGGCAGCCGGCCGCCCATTCGGCGTCGAGCTTGCCGAGAAAAGGCTGCAACGAACTCATCCTTGTCCTGAAAACGTCGGTTCGGCCTCCTCGGACGACCTCTCTCACCACCTTGCGGCTGTGCCCGGTGCGTCGGACGATCTCCTTGATTGAGGTTCCTCCCTCGGCGAGGGTGTTGCTGTTCATGTGACGTGCCTCTTTCTCTGAGGGCGAATAGGCTCCCGCCGGGCGCCCGCCTACGGCCGGAAAGCCGCGAGGGCGGCAACGACGATCAGGATCAGGGCCGGTACAACGATCGGAGGCGTGAAGTACTTCATGCCAAAATTCATTCCGGACCCTGCCGCTAGCTGGGCGACCGGCGCGGCACCGGCGCCCGAACCACGCCGACGCCCGGGCCAGCATCCGCAAATTGGCCTGAGCATGACGTGCAGTAGCTTATGCATGCGACTTCTCCTCCATTGGATCGACAGCGGATTCGGTTACGCAGGCGACGACAGCAGGGTGTTTTCCTGTGCCTTCAAGTGAGAGGTGCCTTCACGTGAGAGCGGAGTGCCTTGCGTCTGCGATCGGTAGTTTTTGGCGCCGCCTGTCGTTGGGGTCCAGAAGGCGGGTGCCACTGGCCTCCGCCGCTTCAATGGCTTCTCGTATGCTCTAGCCCAAGCTCTGCCCGGATCAGCCAGCTGAGCCTCGACGTGGCGAGCGTCACGTGCCGCGCGTGCCGGCACCGTTCACGCTTCATCCGCGCTTCAGTCATGCGCATGTTCGTGCACGTTTGGGTGGTAACCAGACTGGGCGACAAAGCCCGCGGCGACGATGAGACCAACTCCAACTGCCAGCAGCCAGTTGATATGACCCCATGCCCCGTCCGCGAGCCCATCGACTGCCGCATGCACCCACGGGCCCAGGGCGCTGCCGCCAGAAAGCATCAGAAGCATCCCCGCGGTGATCAGCCCGAGCACGGCCACCCACCTTTGCAGCCATTTTTGCGTCGTCATGTCTCCCTCCACGAGCAACCGCATCGCACCACGATAAGCCCCGGAGCGCCCGCGGCGCTGTCAGGGAGGCGCAGCTTGCCCCCAGTCGCTCAGGCTAATTCGCTCAGGCCCTTTTGGGGCCGGTGCGCGCGCATCCTCGCCCTTAGGTCCACGAGATCTCCTTCCGGCACGAGGTCCGCCTTCGCCGCGGCCTTCAGCGCCACTGTCTGGAAAGCGATGTCCTTCGGTGACGAGTTGGGGACGCCGACCGTGATGGAATAGGTGTGAAGGACGGTACCTGACTTGTCCAACACATCAACCACACGCTCTGTCATGAGGAAAATCCTTGTGAAAGACTTATCGAGCGATTTACTGAGAAACTCGGCTCGCGGATCCGGCAATCTTGCCTGGGTCACCACCTGCAACGGAGATGGCATGACATTCTAGTAATGTGGAGTTTTATTCCGACTATTCAATAGGCGACAGATCCACGATCCCACTGGGCACGAATTTTTCAGTGAGACGAGGTAGGCGGAATCCGAGCTGCAACATTAGGACCAACTCAATCGCCACGTCGGAATAGAGCGGCTGCCCGCCGGGCGCGGTAACGGATTTGGCGGGCATAGCCTATGGGGCCTTTCATCGCCGTGATCCTTCATCGGTCAGTCCGTACGATCCGGGCAACTATGTGCATGCGAGCGAGTATTACGCGGGAAATTCAGCCGCAGCGGTTCAGGTCCGCACCTCGCGCGCCACCACCACCCGCGGCGGCGGGGAGGGCTTGGCAACCTTCCTCGCCCTTCGCTTATATCCGCCCATGACGGATGCCCGACTTCCTCCGACACACCCGACCGCCCTCGCCTCCCCACGGGTGCCCACTTCGACCATTTTGCAAGACCTGTTGCTTCATGCGCCCGAGGAGACGGTCACACTTGGGTGGCTGATGGGCAACTTGGGCGATCGATCATTCGGCATCATCCTGCTGCTGTTGGGGCTTCTCGCAAGTCTTCCCGGAGTCTCGGCCATCGTCGGCGTCATCATCGCATTCCCAGCCTGCCAGATGATTCTCGCCCGGCGCAGCCCTGTGCTCCCTCGGTTCGTCGCAGCCAGGACGTTCCCGAAGCAACGTCTTGCGTCGATGCTGATTCGGGTTGACCCGCCTCTCCGATATCTCGAGCGGTTCATCCGGCCGCGATGGCAAACTCCACTCCAAATGACCAAGCGGGTGGTTGGCGGAGCTATCCTGCTTGTAGGCGCCCTTCTCTTTGTACCCTTACCGTTGAGCAACGTGCCGCCTGCACTGGTGGTCGTCTTACTCTCTTTCGCCTATCTCGAAGAGGATGGCGTGCTGCTCTGCATCGCCCTCTCCTTCGCCCTCGCCCTACTCCTGATCGCCGCGGGGACAGTCTGGCAGGCCATCAGCGCGACGGGCTGGGTCGGAGGACTGCTCTAGCACTACTTTGGCAGAACGTGGGGTGGCACCTTAGGTTTGGGATTCCCGAATCGGCGTTTGAGTGAATCATGAGAGGTCGGCCGTCTGGAGGCCGACCATGGGACGAGCGGACTTGGATTGGCGCGGCGAGCTTGAGCGCTGGCTGGAGCCGTTCCTGCCTGGTCGTGGCAACAAGACGCGGCGACGGATTTGTCCGCTCTATCTTGCGGGGCTGATCGGTCCCGGGGATCGCAAGAGCGTTCAGCTGTGCCGTCTACAGACCTCCTTTCAATTCTTGTCATCCGACGTCAACGGCGTGATCGCGGACGCGCAAGCGTTCCTGGCGGCCCGAGACGGCTGGCTGAACGGCCGCACGCGCGGGGTACACAGCACCGCCGGGCTGCGGTTGAATCGGCGCCATGCCGCCCGTCGACATGCTGCCCGACGACATCGACGCACTGCGTGCAGCCCTCGCAGGCGAGCGGGCGGCGCGTCGCGAGGCGGAGGCTCGGGCCTCCGGCGCCGAGGCGATGGTGGCGCACCCGAAGCTGCTGATCGCCAAGCTCAAGCATGACCGCTTCGGCGCCTCGTCCGAGCGCGGCCGCAAGCTACTCGACCAGATGGAGTTGGAACTCGAGGAGCTGGAAGCCGCAGCCAGCGAGGACGCGACCGTGGCGGGAACCGCCGCGGCTGATACGGATCCTCGTCCCGCTTCCCGTCGCAGGCCGGTGCGCGGGCCATTACCGGCACATCTGCCCCGCGAACGCGCGGTGATTCCCGCGCCGAGCGCCTGCCCGTGCTGCCGCCGCGCGCTGGCCAAGCTTGGCGAAACCGTCACCGAGACGCTGGAATGCGTGCCCCGCCGCTGGAAGGTGGTGCAGACGGTGCGGGCTTGGGCCGCGAAGCGGACCAAGGTGAAACCTGCCGCAGCTGCGAGGCGATCACCCAGCCACCGGCGCCGTTCCACCCGATTGCGCGCGGCCGCGCCGGGCCGAACCTGCTGGCGATGATCCTGGAGGCGAAGTTCGGCCAGCATTTGCCGCTGAACCGCCAGAGCGACGTCTATGCCCGCGAGGGTATCGCGCTGGACGGTCTCCACGCTGGCTGACTGGGTCGGCGCCTGCACCGCCACACCGGCACCACTGACGACGCTGATTCGGGCCCATGTCACGGCGGCGGAGCGGCTGCACGGCGATGACACCACGGTGCCGGTGCTGGCGAAGGGCAAGACCTCGATCGGCCGATTATGGGTCTATGTGCGTGACGACCGCCCGTTCGCCGGACCGGCCCCTCCGGCGGCGCTGTTCCACTACTCGCCCGACCGCACCGCCGAACACCCGAACCGCCATCTCACCGGTCGGCAGGGCATCCTCCAGGCCGACGCCTACGCCGGGTTCAACGACCTCTATGCGCCCGGCCGCAAGCCCGGACCGGTGACCGAGGCCGGTTGTTGGGCGTATGGCCGCCGTAAGTTCTTCGAGCTGGCGGAGCTGGCGCGGGCGCCGCTCGCGGTCGAGGCGGTGCGGCAAATCGACGCCATCTTCGCCGCCGAGCGCGATATCAGCGCATCTCCGCCCGAGCAGCGGCCGGCCGCACGCCAGGCGCAGATCGCGCCGCTTGTAGCCAATCTCGAAACCTGGATGCGCGATGCCCGCGGCAAGCTGTCGCGCCACAACGACGTGGCCAAGGCGATGGACTACATGCACAAGCGCTGGCACGCGTTCAGCCGCTTCCTTGCCGATGGACGCATCTGCCTCAGCAACAACACCGCCGAGCGGGCGCTGCGTGGCGTGGCGTGGCCCTGGACAGAAAGTCATGGCTGTTCGCCGGGTCCGATCGCGGGGGCGAACGCGCCGCAGCGATGTATTCGCCGATCGTCACTGCCAGGCTCAACGACGTCGACCCGCGCGCATGGCTGGCCGACGTGCTCGCCCGGATCGGCGATCAGCCTGCCTCCAGATTGAACGACCTGCTACCGTGGCATTGGAAACTTCGCGAAAGGTTCGCGGCATGATCCCACAAAACCTGCTGGACCTCGCACCCGAACTCGTATCGGAGCTTCAGCAGCTGCTTTCTCGCGAAGGCGAGCAAGTCCTAGCAGACCAGGTCGCTCGGCTCGCTATCGCTGACCGCTGCCGGTGCGGCGACGACTTTTGTGCCACATTCTATACGGCGCCGCGACCTGCGGGCTCCTACGGACCAAACCATCGTACAATCGCCCTTGTGCCTGCCCAAGGCATGCTCAACGTTGACGTCGTCGGCAACGATATAGTGGCTATCGAGGTTCTCTACCGGGACGACCTGAAGGCTAAAATCCACGTCGCAATGCCGTAGCCTGTCAGGCCATGCTTGGCGCGAATTCTGAATAAGTCACGGCCACGGTCTTCGCCGGACGGATACGTAGCAAATCAGATTGCATGATCGGAACCGATCCGGCAGCGACGACGCCTGATGTTTGAGCTCTTGCCCCCGCTTCGCCTTTTGGTTCTTGCTGCCACCCATCTGCCAATTATTGATGGCTTGGAGGAGAGAAAGACTGAATTCGGATGATGGCGGACCAGGCATCTTGTATAGGTCTTCATAATGGAATTTTCTGAAGTAAGCTGTAGTCATTCTATTCTTGACGGTAAATCTTATCGAAACTGCGGCCCGGCGTCGATAGGGTGTCATTTTAAGCGGCAGCCACTTCTTCTGGCGCAAAAGTTGCCTTGGTGCTAGCTCCTACGATTGGTGTCGAAGAATTCCTTATATGCGTTAAAATTGGTATCGATATGAGCGGCGGTGGTGGCGAGATATTCTCCGTGCCCTTCGAGTTTTTTCAATTCGTCGGACAAAGGAGCTAAAGGAACCAAACCATATTTGAGCTCGTCCAGGCTTTGTGCCTGACCATCACGACGCTCGCTCTCTTTAGCGTTCTTTGTGAATATGATGAGGACATTGTGTCCCTTCACCCGGCGAGCGGCCCAATGCGCGAAATTATGTCGGTGGATACGGTGGAGTTCGACTGTGTCCGCAGCCTTGAGAAGGCCTTCTTTTATGTTCCAGGTCGGTAGCTCCGCCACGATTTCTTTGAGTTTTGGAAAGACTTGAGCGTCTTGAAGTCGCGATGCGTATCTCGCCTCCGGCCCGATCATAGCATGTCGAAGAGCATCCACTATGCGCCGCGCATTGAGGTCGGCGAAGCAATATGTCTGAATGAGCTTGCCCAATAGGGCGAAATCGCCTTCTTGAAGGCTTTCGGTATTCGCCAAAAGCGCTTCTGGGTTTGCGTCAATCCTCTGCCGGATGCTGTCCAGCAGGGCTAGATGGTCTTCCGGTGCGGCCTCTGTCATCTTCCATCCTGCGGCAAAGATTCATTTATGCCACATCCGACCTTCGGAGCCTGTCGGCAATCAGCACGTGAGGCCCCTGCCCCGATGTTTGGTTGGTCTTGTCCATGATAAGGTCCTTTATCATGGACAAGGCTTGTGGTAGGGAAGGGGTCAAATGCCCACCCATCAGCTTCCCGCCATCATCCCACCCGGTGCCCTCACGACACCGGCCGACACTTATATAGTGCCGGCGCTGATCGTCGCCGCCGGCGATCAGGCCGGCTGGCGCTACGTCGATTTTTTCACCGCCAACATCAACAACCCGAACACGCGCCGAGCCTACGCGCGCGCATGCGGACAATTCTTCGGCTGGTGCGAGGATCGCGGATTGACGCTCGCGGCAATCCGACCGACCGACGTGGCGGCCTGGTTGATGCAGCTTCAGGAGCAACACGCGGCGGCGAGCGCGAAGCAGCAGCTCGCCGCTGTGCGGATGCTGTTCGACTGGCTCATCACCGGCCAGGTGCTACCGACGAACCCGGCGGCGGCGGTGCGCGGGCCGAAGCATGTGGTCAAAACCGGCACGACCCCGGTGCTCGACGCCGACGAGTGGCGCAAACTCATGGACAGCATTCCGAAGGAGACCGTGCGCGATCTGCGCGACCGCGCGCTGATCGCCACTCTCACCTATTCCTTCGCGCGCATCACGGCGGCGCTCAGGATGAAGGTGGAGGATTTACGGCCGCAAGGCGCCGGCTGGCGGCTCCGGCTGCACGAGAAAGGTGGCAAGCATCATGTGATGCCGTGCCATCACAGCCTTGCCGAGGCGCTGCATGCCTACATCGCCGCCGCCGGCATCGGCGAGGACCGCAAGGGCTGGCTGTTCCGCAGCAGCCCCAGGCACAAAGCCACGGTGTTGACCGACAGGCCGATTGATCAGTCCGATGCGTGGAACATGATCCGTCGCCGGGCGACGGCGGCTGGCATCATGGCGCCGATCGGCAACCACACCTTCCGCGCAACCGGTATCACGGCTTATCTCGGCAATGGCGGCGCCCTTGAGCACGCGCAATCCATGGCCGCGCATGAAAGCCCGCGCACGACCAAGCTCTACGACCGCACGAAGGACCGGCTCACGCAGGACGAGGTTGAGCGGATAAGGCTATAACCTCACTAATAGCCGATTCGGACGGCACGCGCGGGCTTGTGGCCAGGCTTGGCCGCAAGCAAGAAACATAGTTGCCTTACGGAACGACCGGCCGGCACGGGCTGGACGATAGAGGACGAATGACAGGATATACGGAACATCACGGGACATACCTCGCCACACGGATCATGCTGGAAGGCAGAAGCGAGGATGCGTTTGCCAAAAGCCTGTCCACGGCTCGCGTTGAGACCAAGCCACACCAGGTTGATGCCGCTCTCTTCGGTCTGCATTCTCCGTTGTTGAAGGGAATCATCCTTGCCGACGAAGTGGGCCTCGGCAAGACGATCGAAGCCAGCCTGATCATCGCGCAGCGATGGGCAGAGCGCAGACGGCACATCCTTCTTATCGTGCCCGCTTCTCTCCGTAAGCAGTGGCAGCAGGAGTTGCGCGAGAAGTTTTCGTTGCCGAGCGTTATCCTGGAGGCCCGCACCTATCGCGAAGCCATCAAGGCAGGCCACCCGCGTCCCTTTGACCAGCAAGCCGCAGTTATTTTGACCTCATACGAGTTTGCCGCCCGCCGGGCGGATGATCTGCGATTGATCGCATGGGACTTGGTGGTGTTTGACGAGGCCCACAGGCTTCGCAATGTCTATAAGCCGACAGGATCAGTCAGGGCGAAAGCCTTGCGTGACGCCATCAAGGACCGGTTCAAGATTCTCCTGACGGCGACGCCGTTGCAGAATACGCTGATGGAGCTGTATGGCCTTGTCTCGGTCATCGATGACAAATTCTTCGGTGACGAGAAGACCTTCAATACCATGTATGAGGGTCGCCGCGCCGACGCGCTGACTCTAACGTCTCTTCGGCGGCGCATGGCACCGATCTACAAGCGCCATCTTCGCCGTGACGTGCAAGAAGCAGGGCATGTGGCTTTCACTCGCCGCATCGCTACGACTTTCGATTTTGAGCCGTCAGACCGGGAAACCGAGCTTTACAATAACGTGTCGCAATACCTTCAGCGGCCTGACTCGATCGCTTTTGGCCTGAAGCCCAACCAGCTTGTCATCATCCAGGCGCGCAAGATTCTCGGTTCGTCAGTTGCCGCCATTGCTGGATTCCTCCAAACCATCCTGGATCGTCTTCGGAGAAATCAGGTCGCCGACCTGTCAACGGTCGCCGACGCTGACGATACCGACGAGGTTGCGGAGGAGCTGGACGAAGACGAAGCCGATGACGGAGATTCTGACGATCACGCCATTGATCCGAAGAAGCTTGCGGCCGAGATCGCCGAAGTTGAGACCTATCTCAGGCTTGCCCGCGAGATCGGGTCGAATGCCAAGGGCGAAAAGCTCCTCGCCCGCCTACCCGAGGTGCTCGACGAGGTTGAGAAGCGCGGCGGTCAGCGGAAGATCGTAATCTTCACTGAGTCCGTCCGAACGCAGACCTATCTGGCCTCTGTCCTCTCCGAAAACGGCTACGCGGGTCAGATTGTCTTGATGAACGGATCGAACAATGATCCCGAAAGCCAAGCGATCTACAAAGCCTGGCAGGAGAAGCATAAGGGCACGGACGCCATCTCCGGTTCGCGTTCCGCCGATATGAAGGCGGCAGTCGTCGATGCTTTCCGTGGTGATGACAGGACGATCCTGATTGCGACGGAATCCGGTGCCGAGGGCATCAATCTGCAATTTTGCTCCCTGCTGCTGAATTTCGATCTTCCCTGGAATCCGCAGCGCGTTGAGCAACGCATCGGCCGATGCCATCGCTACGGTCAGAAGATCGACGTGACCGTCGTCAACATGCTCAATCGCCGCAACCGCGCCGAGCAGCGCGTCTATCAACTCCTTGATCAAAAATTCCGCCTGTTTTCTGGCGTTTTTGGCGCGAGCGACGAGGTGCTAGGGGCGATTGAGAGCGGCATCGACTTCGAGCGCAAGGTCGTTGAAGCGGTGCAGCGTGGCCGCACCGACGTTGAGATTGAGGCCGAGTTCAAGCGGCTTGAGGAGGAGCTTGAGGCTCAGATCACCAGTGATATGCGCGAGGCGCGTCAGAAGCTTTTTGACTTCCTCGATCGTGATGTGGTTGCGCGTTTGCGGCAGCGTGGCAGTGAGATCGAAGTCACTCTCAATGCCTTTGAGCAGCGCCTTCTTACCGTCGCGCGCGCAGAGCTTTCAGAGGCTCAGTTTCACACCACGACCGGGCCACGATTTGACTTTGATGGTCGAACCTGGACGACCGAATGGCCATTGGCTGACGAACGTGGCTGGCAATTCTTCCGCCTCGCCGAGGACACGCTTGCGGAAAAGATCGTCGCGGCGGCGCGAAGCAGAAAACTTCTACCTACCGCCCTTTCCTTTGATTATGCGGCCTATCGGCAGGCAGGCTGGCCACGGCTGGGGAAGGTTGAGCGCCTCACGGGCCGTTCCGGCTGGCTGACCATATCTGTTTTGACCGTCACTCCCGCTGACGCTGCCCTTGGTCAGCGCGATCGGCTTGTCGTCGCTGGGTTCTGCGACGGCCTCTATGACGATGCTGCGGAACACCTGGACCAGGAGACGGTGGATGACCTCTTCCTTCTACCTGGCGCCCGCAGCGACCTTCCAGACCCCTGCCCTACCGAACGTCTTGCGCCTTTGGAGCAGACGGCCCGTTCGGCTGTGAACGCCGATGTGGATGCCGAGAATCGTCGCTGGCTCGACGAGGAAACCGAGAAGCTCGACGCCTACGCCGACGATATCGAGGTGGCGGCGGACACCCAGATCAAGCAGATGGAAACCGAGATAAGGGCGGCGAAAAAGGCCCTGCGCGGGAATACGGCGATCACTCTTGAGGACAAGGTGAAGGAGCAGCGCCGTATCAAGGCACTGGAAGCCCAGGCCGATGAATTGAAACTGACCACCTTCCAACGCCGGAAGGCCGTTCGGGCGGAAATGGATGATAGGCTCGACGCGATTGCGCACGCGCTCAAGGCCGTCCCAACCATCACCCCGCTCATTACCCTCCGGTGGAGCGTTGCCGCATGACCAGGAAACAGAAACTTGAACTAACCTGGGTAGGGAAAGAACAGCGGACCCGCCTTGAACCTCGCATCCTGATTGAGAATCCAGAGCTATCCTACCACGCCGCAACGCGGCGGGAGGATGATATCTTCGATAATGTGCTCATTCAGGGCGACAACCTGCTTGCGCTACGAGCCGTGCAGCAGGAGTTCGCCGGAAAAGTCCAGTGCATCTACATCGATCCGCCCTTTAATACCGGTGAAGCTTATGATCACTACGACGACGGAATCGAGCATTCAATTTGGTTGTCGATGATAGACGCAAGAGTTCGGATCCTGCATAACCTGTTGTCTGATAGCGGAACAATCTTTATTCACATAGACGATAATGAATTGGGATATTTGATCGCAATCTGCGATAGTATATTTGGTCGCCAGAACAGAATATCGGTAATATCCTTCAAGCAAAGCAGCGTGTCAGGGCCGAAGGCGAGAAACCCCGGTGTGGTCAGCATAGCGAGCTTTATCCTTGTCTATGCAAAGCAAAAATCTCAGTGGAAAAACGTAAATACCTTTCGAAAAATCCAGCGCGATGCGCGATACAATCAGTATATTGTTAATTTTGAAAAGCCGATAGATGAGTGGAGCTTCATTCCTCTAAGCGCGGCGGTCGAGAAAGTGTCTCGCATGCCATTCTCTGAATGGGAGAAAGCGGCTGGAAGGAAATTCGAAGAGAAAATGGAACGATTCGTTCTCGACAACCGTGAGAGAGTGGCTCAGCTCGTTTCGGTGGCGGAGCAGGACGTCAATGGAGCCGCCCGGCAGGTGCTGATTGCATCTCGGACCAGCAGTAAGGTGCAGTGCTCTCCACGCGACGGAGCCGACGACTATTTTTTCTTTAATGGGAAACAGGTAGTTTTTTATAGAAGCAAGACGAGGGTGATTGACGGAGCACTTACGACAGCGGAGAGAGTTTCCAATATCTGGGACGATCTTCTATCGAACAATATCCACAAAGAGGGTGGCGTCAAATTCCAAAACGGTAAGAAACCGGAAGCCTTAATCAAGAGATGTTTGGAGATGACTACGAGTCCCGGAGACTTAGTCCTCGATAGCTTCCTAGGCTCCGGAACAACGGCTGCTGTGGCCCATAAAATGGGGCGACGTTGGATCGGTATAGAGCTAGGTGAGCACGCCAAAACTCATTGTCAGATACGTCTGCGGAGTGTTGTAGAGGGCGAAGATCAAGAGGGCATAACGAAGGCTGTGGGATGGCGAGGTGGCGGAGGCTTCCGTTTCTATCGGCTTGCCCCGTCCCTTCTTGAGAGAGACCGTTTCAGCAATTGGGTGATTGCCAAGGAGTATAACCCCGCCATGCTCGCGGAGGCGATGTGCAAGCTCATGGGCTTCACCTATGCCCCGTCGCTTGAGCCGGAAGCATATTGGCAGCACGGTCATTCGAGCGAAACCGACTTCATCTATGTGACAACGCAATCTTTGACTCACGACGCCTTGCGTAAACTGTCCGAAGAGGTCGGATCGAAACGCACGCTGCTGGTTTGCTGTAAGGCGTTCAGCGGGCGTGAAGTGTCATTCCTCAATCTGACCATCAAAAAAATTCCCAAGGTGGTTTTGACAAAATGCGAATGGGGACGCGACGATTATAGCTTGCGCATTGCTAACCTTCCGGTCGTGGAGGATGAGCCGGTCGAAGCCGCCGCTGACGACATAGAGCCGTCGTCTGTTGTCGCCTCCCGCAAACGGGGACGACCGCGCAAAGGTGACACTGGCGAAGCGTCACTCTTTGCCGAACTCTCCCTTGATCCTGAGGAAGCGTGATCCATGACCAGTGAGCGCATCCTTCGCCAGATCAAGGCACGGCTTTCCCTCCGCACGCCGCAGGCCGACAGTCTCGATATTCTGGCCGACATCGTTGAGCACTCCCCTCTTGAGGGGCTCGTGCCGTTCCGTAAGGCAGCTTCTGTCACGGATATGCTCGACGCCGTTCATGCCCGGTATGCCGGCGTTAGCGACTTCGAGCGTGACTTTCCCTCGCTCTGTTTCACTCTCGCGACCGGGGTCGGGAAAACCCGTCTCATGGGCGCGTTTATCAGCTATCTCTATCTGTCCGGCCGCGCCAAAAACTTCTTCGTCCTGGCACCGAACACCACGATCTATGACAAGCTGATTGCTGACTTCAAGCCCAACACAGAAAAATATGTCTTCAAGGGCGTCGCCGAATTCGCCCAGATGCCGCCGATTCTGATCACAGGCGATACATGGGATCAGGGGCGCGGATTGCGCGGCGGGGATCTGTTGGGCGAAACCGCGATCATTAACATTTTCAATGTGGACAAGATCAACAAGGATCAGGGCCGCATCAAAAAACTGCACGAGTATATCGGCGAGAGCTACTTCGATTATCTGGCCGGCCTGCCGGACCTGGTGTTGCTCATGGACGAGGCGCACCGCTACCGCGCGAAGGCAGGTATGCGCGCTGTTGCCGAATTAAAGCCGGTTCTCGGGCTGGAATTGACCGCGACACCGCGATCGACGGGCGGACGCTCCGAGCGGTTCAAAAATGTTGTCTATGACTACAGCCTTGGTGAGGCCATGCGGGACGGATTCGTCAAAGAACCGGCCGTCGCCACTCGCAAAGACTTCCGTCCGGATTCGGTGACGCCCGACCAGCTTGAACGTATCAAGCTCGAAGACGGCATCCACTGCCACGAGAACACCAAAGCCGAGCTGGACATCTACGCACGCTCGACGGGCCGGCCCACGGTTCATCCGTTCATGCTGGTCGTTGCCCAGGACACGACCCACGCGGAGAATCTCCGCCAACTCATCGAGTCCGAGGGCTTCTTCGACGGGCGATATAAGGCCCGCGTGATCCGCGTGGACAGCGCGACACGAGGCGAGGAAAGCGAGGAGGCCACGGCCCGCCTGTTGGCCTTGGAGAGTGACACCGATACGGATGTTGTGATCCACGTCAACAAGCTCAAGGAAGGCTGGGACGTTCGGAACCTCTACACCATCGTGCCCTTGCGGGCGTCGGCTTCCGACATCCTGACAGAGCAGACCCTTGGGCGCGGCCTTCGCCTACCCTACGGCGTCCGCACGGGCGTTGAGGCGGTGGATACACTGACAATCATTGCCCATGACCGCTTTGACGACGTGATCCGCGCAGCGCGCGATCCGAACTCGATTGTCGCCATCCGAAAAACCGTCATCGTTGGCGAAGGTGGCGATGTATCGCCGCAAGGTGCCACGGTGCTGGACAGCCGAACCCTCTTGGAAACTTCATTGACTGGCCAAGGGGGCGGTTCTGCGGAGCAACAAGCCAATTTGGTTTTCTCATCCGACGGGGAGCGCCAGGCGGCCGATTTTGCGTTGCGCTTGATTTCCGATCGGTATGAGCGGGAATTGAAAAAAGGCATCAGCCAGCTTTCGGAGCCGGAGGTGCAAGCACGCATCACCCGCGATGTTGAGCAGGCACTTGCGCCGATCCAAGCAAAGCTTGAGCTTGGCGAGCCAAAGGTGAATGTGGCGCAGGTTGTGGCGGCGGTCGCCGCCAAGGTCACGGAATTGACGATCGCAATTCCCGAGATCGTCGTCATCCCGACGCGCGAGGTCACGTTCGGTTTCCACGACTTCGACTTGACCGGTCTGGATGCTATCGCGCGGCAGCCAATCTCTGACGAGATCATGGTCCAGCGGTTGCGTGACGAGGCCCGGACCTACCTCGCGCGCCGTGCCGAAGGCGCACGCGAGGAGCAGCCGGAAAACTATTTGGTCCGTCACCTCATGGACATGCCGGAGGTCGATTACGACAGCCAGAGCGAGTTTCTGTTCAAGCTGTCCGGCCAGATGGTTGCGCGGTTACGCGCCTACTTGCCGGGCGACGGCGAGGTTGAAAATGTTCTTCTTGTTCATGGCAAGGACCTCGCCCGCTTCATCTTCGAGCAGATGAAGCAGCACTATTGGGAAACGCCGACCGACTACCGGGCAACGGTAGCCCGCGGCTTCCAACTCCTTCGCCCGCAAGCCTTCAATGTGCCAAACAGCCAGGCCGTGCGGAACTTCCGCCAGCTGGTTGTTCCTGCCGGTGACACCCGGAAGCATGTTTTTGGCGGTTTCCAGCGGTGCTGTTACCCCTATCAGCGTTTCCAGTCGAATGAGGAACGGGAGTTCGCCGTGCTCATCGACAGCGCCAATGAGACAACGGTGCTTCGCTGGATGAAGCCAGGCTCCCGGCAATTTCGGATCGAATATGCGAACGGACAGCCCTATGAGCCGGATTTTGTGGTCGAAACCAGCACCCAAAAACTGATTGTCGAGGTCAAGGCGGCCAATGAGATGACAGACCCGATCGTGCAGGCAAAAGCCCGCGCCGCTACCAAGTGGGTCCTCTACGCCAATGCGCACGCGGCGGAGACGGGCGACAAGCTATGGGCCTATGCACTGGTTCCCCATGATGCCGTTCTGCCGAGCGCCACGCTGGCCGGATTGATGGCCCGATATGGGCTTATGGCACCGGCACTGGCGGAACCATCAGTTCGTCTTGCCACTGCGGAGTAGTCAACGCACATGGCCGGCATCAAGGGCCGCCCTCCTCATCCTCTGGCACCAGAGTCCAGGTGCGGCGTAGCGGCAGTTCAGCGCGGATTTCCTCCGGCAGTTTGTCGTAGACGCTGAGCAGCGCGCTGATGATTTCTTCGCGGCCCCAGAGCCGAACACGGAAAAAGAGTTCGTTGGTTCGCTTGCGGACGGTCGGCTTGAAGCCGGACCAGCTCACCAGCAGCCCGTGATCGGCATGTGTGTCCTGCACGCAGCCGATCAGACTTTGCAGCGTCGGATGATCGACGTTGATGTCACCCGACTTCACCTGGACCACGAGGCGCGGTTCCTCGAAACCGAGCGGCCCGCGCCCGGCCACGATGTCGATCCCGGAATCCGGTCCCGGCGGCGACACGTTTGTCTCGTAGCCTTGCGCCGTCAGGATGGCCGCGATCAGGGTCGTGAGATCATGGCCGGTGAAGACGCTCGAAATCCGCCGCTCGATTTGGTCGCGCGCGATTTGTTCGAGATTGATGGCCTGGTCAGTCTCATCGACGGTGCTCGTCTCGCCTGGTGTGATCTTCTCCGGCATGTCGGGCGCCGCGCCGTCGCCGGGGTCTTTGCCGACCTTGGCGACAGCCAGAACGCGCTTCAGCGCATCGTTCCGCCGCACCTCGCAGACGGTCATGATGGCGCCGAAGCTGAAGAGCAAATCCTGCTTGAAGGCGTCGCGCGGCACGTCGGTCGTCAGCCATTTCACTGGCCGTGCCGGATGTCCGTTTTCAAGCTGTTGATAGGGGCTGGTGACCTCGGCGATGCCGATCTTCGGGAGCGTCATGAGCGGCGAGACCACGATGTCGCCGACCGCCATGGTGTTGACGAACTGGTTCACCTGCGCCGCGAAGTTCGTTTGCCGGCCCGGCTTCGCGTCCGGGAAGGTCGTCTTCACGACGGCCAGGATTGCGTCGCGGTCTTTCGCAGCACTCAGGTCGGTCGTCATGTTGAAGCCGATCGACAGCAGCGATTTGTCGAGCGCATCGGCTTCGAATTCGCCGTTCTTTCCGAGCCGAACGAGCCACAGCCGCTTCACGCCGCCATCCCTGAGATCGCCTTCGCGGTCTCGATGTCACCGGATCGTTTGGCGTCGTCGATTTCGCGCAGGAGCGCGTCGCCGAAGGCTGGATCGCATGCGATCCGCTTCCGCAGCAGCTCCTTGAATTCGCGCGTCAGTGGCATCGCCGGCGTCCGTTCATCCGTGTTGGAGGGCTTCTTTGATGGCCTTGGGCTGACGCGAGATCGCCTGCAAGTAGGCGGCTGCTGGCGCGTCCGGCGCGCGGCGCCCCTGCTCCCAGTTCTTGAGCGTCGGCAGCGGGATTCGATAGGTCTCGGCGAAGCGCTGCTGCGACATGTGGAGCTGCTGACGGATCGCGCGCACGTCGGGGACTTCGACGACATGCACGCGTGCGGCGGCCTTCTTGCCTTCGGCGAAGTCGGCGGCCTCCTTCATGCCCTGCACCAGATCACGGCTGAACTTGTTCATCTTACCCTCCGCCTCATCCTCGCGCGGCGCGCTTGATGCGTGCCGCGAATTCCGCCAACGCCTTCTTTACTTCCGGGGCCACATCCTCACGCACGGCCTTGGCATAGACCATGAGCAGGAACAGCGGCGTTACCGGGTTGTGGTAAAAGTAGATCACCCGCACCCCTCCCCGTTTGCCCATGCCTTGCCGCCGCCAGCGCACCTTGCGGATGCCGCCGGTGTCGGGGATCAGATCGCCGACCTCAGGGTTGCGGGCGATGTAATCCACGAACTCCTGCCGCTCGGCCTCTGACCAGACATCCTCCGCCTGCCGCAGAAATTGCGGCGTTTCGACCACGGTGAGAGGAATGCCCGGCATTCCCAGAATATACGCCAATGGCACCCAAAGGCAATAAAAAGACGCCAGTGGCGTCCATGTAGGTTTTCCAAGAGGTTATGGCGGCAGCACCTCGGCTTTCCAAGCTAAAGGCGGCGCCCCCCGCCCGTGTTTCCCCCCTGCCCTGCCCCGGAAAAGGTCGAGGGTTTGCAGAACCGCATGGGCGTGTCCCTACGGGCCAGGCTCTAGGCTTCGCCCCGAGCCGCAAAAGGCGTCTCGGCCCATTCGGGTGACGATCCTTTACGCACTATCCCCGCCTGCCGGCGGAACGCCTGATACGCGGCTGCCGCCGCCAGTGTTCCTAAGGACCCGCTGGGTCCTCGCGCCCGCAAGGGACCGGCCGCAAGCGGTTTTGGCTCCCCCACCGCGCTAAAAGAGCGCGGCGGTCCCCCCAAAAATGTTGCGAGCAACATCCGAACCCTTGCGCTTGCTACCCCCGGTTCTCGGCGAAGCCAGGGTTGCATCAGCCGATGCAACCCAATTCCAACAAAGGCAACGCCATGAGCAAGACACTCGACAAAGCCCAACTCAGCCAGTTCACCGGATCGGAAAACTGGTATCGCCACGGGATCAACCGCAAGGTCACCTTCACCGACGGCGCGAAATACGTTGCCGATACGGCCGGCGCCTATTGGCTGCTCGATGAGATCGCGATCATTCAGCCCTACGAAAAGGCAGTATCAGCCGAGGAGTTTCAGGTGTGGACGTTGAAGGTCCGGCCCGATCAAACGGCCACGCTCAGCTGCGATGACGGCAACGGCAACATCGTGTTCACGAAGGAAATCCCGTTCACCGATTTTCCGTGTGAGGAAATCACGCTCTGGTTCGCCAACAACGTGATCCTGCTGCCGAGCGAATATTGAACGATCCGGGGCTGTCGCGCTAGCGCGGCCCTTTATCTGCCCAGCGACCGGGCTACATCTCCGCCTTCTTTTTCTTCATGAAGCCGTAGAACGCGGCGGCGTAGTCCCTCGGCTCATCCTGTTCCGCCACCCACTCACGAAACTCCCGCTCAAGCCACGGAATGTCGAGGCCGGCGAAGTCGCGCCGGAAGCGCTGCAGCTGACTTTCCGTCAGCCTGCTGCCCCCCGACGGCAACAAATTGGTGTGGGGGGGCGCCGGGCTCTGACCCCTCTCCCCTTTTGGACCGTCTGACGGCAACAAGTTGGGGTGGGGGCGCTGCGACCGCTGATCCCCCTGCCCTTTTAGTCGGCCTGACGGCAACATCTTGGGGTGGGGGGCCTCAATCCGCTCCGAAGAAGCGAGCCGCGCCAAGGCAACATCCTGTGGTGATGCCAGCGGCAGGCCGGCGGTGGCCACGGTGACGACCTCGCCTTTGAGCCGCGCACGGCGCCCGACCCGGCTGAAACGCAACTCGTTCAGGGCGTGCTTGCGCTCGTCCATATTCTTCGCCCACCAGGAGAGCCGCACCGTCGTCACCTTGCGGCCCGCATAGGCCGACGGCTCGACCTTGCAGCCGAATTCGCCGAGGCCATTCACCTCCAGCACTGCCGGATCAATCGCGCGCTGCTTGAAGCTCTTGAAGGCTTCGAGCTTGCCCGGATCGACGCCCAGCAAAGCGCGGAAGCGCTCGACCGGAAACTCTTCGCTGGTTTTGAATTTCAGATTGCCGCGCTTCTGCACCATCTCGTAGAGCGCGAGCGCGTATTTGCTGCTGAAGGCGAACATCACCTGCTTCTGCAGGCGCGCATATTGAGGGCATAGCGTCGGTTGTCAGCTGAACAACGCTAAGAGCGAACTTTCGGCGAACATCCCCGGAATGGCGGCGCGGCCGTCGGTTTGTCAGCCGTGTAGCGCGGCATACAGCGCGGTCTTTCCCGCTTTGAGCCGGGTGGCGGCCTCGCGCACCGTCAATCCCTTGGCGATGATGGCGCGGGCGCGTTCGAGCTTCTCGCCGGTGACCACGGGCTTGCGTCCGCCTTTTCGGCCGCGCGCCGCGGCTGCGGCGAGGCCCGCGCGGGTCCGCTCCTGGATCAGGTCACGCTCGAACTGGCCCAATGCCCCGAACAGGTGAAAGACGAGGCGTCCGCCCGGCGTCGTCGTGTCGATCGCCTCGGTGATGGAGCGGAACCCGACGCCACGCGTCGCCAGCGACGTCACGGTCTCGATCAGATGCGGCAGTGAGCGACCGAGGCGATCGAGTTTCCAGACGATCAGCACGTCGCCGTTGCGCACGTAGTCGAGCGCGGACCGCAGCCCGGCGCGATCGGCCCGCGCTCCCGAAGCGCGATCCTCGAAGATCTTCACGCACCCAGCCGCCGCGAGCGCGTCGAGCTGCAGTGCCGGATCCTGGTCGACCGTGCTGACGCGCGCGTAGCCGACGTTTGCCACGGCAGGCTGTCCGCTTTCCCGTCCGGCAACCATCCTGTCCGGCTACCCATCTGCTGTCCAGGGTTTCCGGACATTCCGGCGTTGACCGTTCAACGGTCGTTTGCCGGACAGCTGCCCCGTAGGGTCGCCGCCCTTTATCGGAGGACAAGGATGGCGCATCGGCAGCTGCTGACCGACGAGGAACGGCAAGCTCTTCTCGGCATCCCGCTTGACGCCGACAACCTGGCGCGCTGCTTCACCCTGTCGCGCGCCGACCGGGAGCTGGTGGCGAAACGCCGTCGGGATGCCAATCGGATCGGCTTCGCCGTCCAGCTCGCTCTGCTTCGTCATCCCGGCATTGCCCTGGCGCAGCTGGAGCAGCCTGCCGAGCCGCTGGTTCAGTGGCTGGCAAGACAGCTCGAGATACTGGCCGCGCCGTTCGCCGAATATGCCCGCCGCCCGCAGACCCTGACGGACCACGCGCGGCTTCTCGCGAAAACCCTGGGACTTCGCCCGCCGGGGAACACCGACCTGCCGATGATGATCGAGGTGGCCGCTCAGGCCGCCTGGAGCACCGACCGCGGGCAGCCCATCGCCGCCGCGGTTGCCTCCGCGCTGCGCGCGGCGAACATCATCCTGCCGGCCGGCAGCGTCATCGAGCGCGCCGCGATTGCTGGCCGAGCCCGCGCGCGCCGGCGTGCGACGGATGCCCTGCTTGCGGAAGTGTCCGACGAGCAGACGGCCAAACTCGACCAACTGCTCGTGCGCGACGCCGCGGCGGACATGACGCCGTTCGCCTGGCTCAAGGCGATGCCGGTCGCCCCAAAGGCGGACCACGTGCGCGAACTGCTCGACCGGTTGCGCCGGGTACGTGACATTGGCTTGCCCGCCGAAATCGCCGCGCAGATCGATGAGCAGCGGCTGCGGCAGTTCGTACGCGAGGGCCACGCTTCCGACGCCCATCAACTCGGCCGCTATGCCGCCCGCCGACGCCGCGCGATCCTGGTCGCCACCGTCCTCGATCTTGAGGCACGCCTGACCGATGCGGTGCTGGACATGGCCGACAAGCTCATCGGCGGCCTGTTCGCCAAGGCACGCAACGCCACGCGCCGCCGCTACGCGGCCAGCGCCGGCGATGTGGGCCGGCTGATGCGCCTGTTCCACGGCACGATCGACGCGCTCGCCACGGCACAGGCCGATGAGCACGACGCCTTCGAGACAGTGGACGAGACGGTCGGCTGGGCGAAGCTGCTGCGCGTGCGCGGCGAGGTCGCGGATCTGGCCAACCTGGCCGAGGAGGATCCGCTGCTCCGAGCCGCCGATCGCTGGAAGACCCTGCACAAGTTCGCGCCCGATCTGATCGAGGCGCTGGAGTTCCGCGCCGCGCGCGCCGGTGACCCGATGCTGGCGGCGCTGCAGCTGCTCATCGACATGCACCGGTCCGCGAAACGCGAGGTGCCCCCGGACGCACCCATGCCGTTCCGCAAGGACTGGCGGCGCCTGGTGTTGAAGGGAGGGCAGCCGAACCGGCGCCTCTACGAGACGGCGGTGCTCGCCACGCTGCGCGACAAGCTGCGCTCGGGCGACATCTGGGTCGAACGTTCGTCGAGCTATCGCCGGTTCGACAGCTACCTCTTGCCCTCTCCGGCCGTTCCGGCGGTCGCGGCGGAACTCGGCCTGCCAGTGACGGCCGATGAATGGCTGTCGACCAAGGGCACCGAGCTCGATCGCCGGCTGAAGCGCTTCGCACGCCGGCTGCAGCGAGGCGAGCTGGAGGGGATCGAATACCGCGATGGTCGCCTGCAGGTGTCGCCGGTCAAAGCGACCGTCACGCCAGAGGGCCGCGCCTTCGCGGACGGGATCGAGGCGATGATGCCGCGCGTACGGATTACCGAGTTGCTGCACGAGGTGAACCGCGCGACTGGCTTCGCGTCCGCCTTCACCAACCTGCGCACCGGCGAGCGCTGCGACGACGGGAACGCGCTGCTCGCCGCGATCCTGGCAGATGCAACCAATCTCGGTCTGGGCCGCATGGCGGCGGCGAGCCACGGCGTCACCCGCGACAAGCTGATCTGGACCGCCGGTGCCTATATCCGCCCCGAGACCTACAAGGCGGCGCTTGCCCGCATCATCGACGCGCACCACGCCTTGCCGATCGCGACGATCTGGGGTGACGGCAGCACCTCCTCCTCGGACCGGCAGTTCTTCCGCTCCGCCAAGCGCGGCGACGCCGCCGGCGAGGTCAATGCGCGCTACGGCCAGGATCCCGGGCTGGGCTTCTATACGCACGTCTCCGACCAGCATGGTCCCTACAGCGCGCGCGTCATGTCGGCGACCAGCCACGAAGCGCCGTACGTGCTCGATGGGCTGATGCATCACGGCACGGCGCTGCGGATCGGCACGCACTACACCGACACCGGCGGCGCGTCCGACCACGTGTTCATCCTTTGCGCCATGTTGGGCTTCCGGTTCTGCCCGCGGCTGCGCGACTTCCCCGACCGCAAGTTCGCCTGCATCGAGCCCGCCGCCACCTACAAGGAGCTGCAGCCGCTGTTCGGGCGGCGCATCCGGACGGACGTCATCCGCGAGCACTGGGACGAGGTGCGGCGCCTGGTTGCGTCGTTGCAGGCGGGCACAGTCCTGCCATCCGCGATGCTGAAGCGGCTGGCGGCATTCCAGCGCCAGAACCAGCTCGGCCTCGCCCTGCAGGAGCTGGGCCGGATCGAGCGCACCCTGTTCATGCTGGATTGGCTGGAATCACCGCAGCTCCGCCAACTCTGCCAAGCGGGCCTGAACAAGAGCGAGCAGCGCCACGCCCTTGCCCAGGTCATCTGCACCTTCAAGCAGGGGCGCATCGCCGATCGCGGCCAGGACGCGCACCAATTCCGTGCCTCGGGCCTGAATCTGGTGATCGCCGCCATCGTCTATTGGAACTCGACCTATCTGGCCGATGCCGTCGATCACCTTCGCAGCGAAAGCCAAGCCGTGTCCGCCGGACTGCTGGCCCATACCTCGCCGCTCTCCTGGGAGCACATCGGCTTCTCCGGAGACTTCCTGTGGGACCGTGCCGCCGCGACCGCGGGGCAGCGCCGGCCGCTGAACCTCAGCCGGGAAAGGAGGGCGGCATGAACTGCACGGCCGTATTCAGGAAACGTTCGCCCTTAGCGTTGTCTGGCTGACAACCGACGCTATGCCCTCATACGGGAGGGCGTCGGCCGGGACGCCGTATTCGAGGCGGCGCTCGTTCTTGACGCCCGCCACCTCGAGGGCGATCCGGGCGCCGCCGCCCTGGCACAGGACCTGTCGGCCGAGCCGCAGGGCGGCAATCGACCGCAGGCGCGGGGCCCGCAGGGCCAGGAGCATGATCAGCAGCCCGTTGCGGAACTGCATGCCGCGCCTGCGCGGATCGGCCAGGGACACGGCGTCGTCCATCAACTGCCGACCCCAACCGGCGAGGACACGGGCATCGATCGCCTCGATCGGGCGCCGGTCGACCGGCAGTCGGGACGCCAGCGATCGCCCTCCGGGTGCGGTGAGCCAGGCGAACGCGGCATCGGCTTCCGGCCGCATGACGCGCAGTGCCATCCGCAGCTCCATGAACCGGGCGATGATGGTGTTGTTGCTGTTGCCGGCGACACGGAGGGCCCGGAGATAGGCGCCGGCGCGTTGCCGCGTGACACGCCCGGCAGGGTCTGCTGACGGGTCGAGCTCGCCCAGGGCGGCCAGGACCGCCAGCCAGCGGCCGTAGCCGCGGGCGGCGTTGCGCAGCGTGATGGGCTTCAGGCCGGCGGCGTAGGCCGGGCCGTCCAGGCCGTCGCCGGGATCCAGGCCGGCCTGCCAGAGCCGGCGGTCGATCTCCGGCCAGGCCTCCGGCCGCAGGACCAGGTGCTGCTGGTTGCGGGAGGGGGGTTGGCGGTTCGCCATGTCATTTGCCTCCCCTGGCTGCCCGTGCGCGGCCACGGTCGCGGCGGAAGGCCTCTGCGGCCAGGAGCCGGGTCTCGCGGCGGTCATCCCGCACCGCGGCGTCGAAGTGCCGGGCGGCGGCATCCGCCTCCAGTCCGGCATAGAAGGCGATGGTGGTCTGGACCTTTCGGTGCCCCAGGACGCGGCGGACCACGTCATACTGCCCGGGATGCCGGGTCAGGAAATTGCACACGGCGAAATGGCGGACGATGTGCAGGTTGAACTCCGCCCCGATCTCCCGGTGGACCATCTCCGACAAGGTGACGGCGAGCTCGTGGGCCGAGCGCACGCCGTCGCCGGCGCCGGGGAAGAGGAAGGGGTTGCCGGGCTGGGTCAGGTGCGGCCGGTGCCGCGTCAGATAGGTCTCGATCAGCCGTCCACTCTCGGCCGGAATCGGCCACTGGATGGGCTCGCGGTTCTTCACCTCGCCCGTGGACACGAAGATGTCGGTGACCGGACCCGTGCGCCCGGGCCGGTGGAGATGCCGGTCGAGACGCAGCTCCGCCAGGTTGCCGCGGCGCATTGGGCAGATGAGCAGGATCTCGAGGGCGACCGCATACAGCGCGAGTCGGGCCGCCGCCTGCGGCTTCAGCTCCGGCCCGGCGGCCCGGCGCATCAGTTCGCCGGGGAAGTGCAGCAGCATCGCGCGGGTCCGCGGCTGCATCAGCGCGCGCAGGCGCCGGGCGTTCTTCTCGCTCATGGTGACCTGCTGCGTCGGCGTGACCTTGCGCGCCCAGCCGGTGATCTGCGCGACCGCCTCCAAGGGCAGGCGGCAGTGGAAGCGGGCGATCTGGCGCAGCACCTCGGCGATGCCCGCCAGCTGCGTCGTCGGCCGGCGGCCCGCGCGCTCGCGGTAGAAGGCGATGATCTGCCGGGGCCGCTCGATCGGGTCCACTAGGTCGCGCAGCGAGGTGATCGTCCCGGGGGCATGGCCGCCGATCACCAGCGCCGCGGCGGCCTGGCGGATCTGGAATCGCCGGGTGGTGATGCTGCGCGGCCGCAGGCCGCGGTGCGAGCGCCAGGTGCGGGCGCCCTCCTCGGCGAAGGCGTCTTCGGCGAAGAAGTCGTCGTCGTTGTCGTCGGCGAGGCTGTCGGCGAAGCGCTGCACGTCGGCCTGGAAGGACGCCGGGTAGCGGTCGAGGGGCAGGGTGTACTGGTCGCGCATCCTGGGCCGGCTCAGCCGGGCCGCCGGCCAGCCCGGGACGTGTTGGCCCGCCCAGTTCCAGTTCGACGCCGTCCGCCGCGCGCGCGAGGCCGCGTCGGGACAGATGATCTCCCCGTCGCACCAGGCTTCGAAGGCCGCGAGAGTGGCCATGGTGACGGCCTCGGGGGCGATCCCCGTGAGGCCGCAGAAGCGCATGAAGCCGATCAGGGCGAGGCGGCGGAACTTGGTCGGCAGCGCGTCGTGCAGGGCCCTCCAGGCCGGCGGCAAGGCGTCGGCGCCGCGGTGGTCGGGCGCGTGGCGACCGAGGCGGCGCAGGATGCAGCGCAGGTCGCTGACGATGCTGGTGAAGCGCTTGGCCTGCAGGCCGAAGGCCATCGGCGGGCGTCGGAACAGGCGCCGGTTGAAGAAGGCGCAGTCCATCGCCACCGCTTCCGGCTTGCAGATGTCGGTGACCACCGACAGCGCGCTGGCGAGGTTGCGGCGGCGCGTGGGCGTCAGGTCGGTCCAGGTCGCGATCAGCGCGGCGCTCCCGGCGGCGGACGGCGCCGCATGGCCCTGTTCCTCGGTCTCTGATGAAGTATAGTTATCGATGAACATGGAGACGTCCTTACGGTGAGTGGCGAAAGGCGGCAGAAGGCGGCGATTCGCGAGAGCATTACCATAGTTAACTTACCAAATTAGGTTGGTGATGCGCTCGCTATTGCTTGCTAACTACTTGTCGTCATTGTCCCATGGACCGTCACAGGACGGCTCCAGCATTGCCTCCAGCTGGTCGCGCCGAACGAAGTGGGCGCCGCCGACCGCGACAACGGGCAGCCGGCCGGCCTTGATCCAGCCGCGGATGGTGCGCGGGCGGCGGTTGAACAGCGCGCCGACCTCGGCGAGCGAGAGCAGCTGCGGCAATGGCGCAGGCCCCGTCGCCTGGCCGTCGCCCGCGCGCGCGGCGGCGATGGCGTCCCCGGTGAACACGGTGGCCCCGCTGGGCGGGGTGGCAGGGTGGGACGGTTTGGCCGGCATGGCAGCGGCCGCTGCCGGACGCCCGCGGCGGCCCGGGATGATCTCGTGGAAGGTCATGGGACCCCTTCTCCTTCGGTTGGAACAGGGGTCTTCAGGGAAGCCGTCTTGGTTCCCGCGTCTACGGCAAACCCATGGCAAGAGATTTTTCTGGTCGGCAGCGGATCGCGCGCGCGCCGTCCCCCCTGACGTCATGAAGGCCTGACGGACATCCATCATGCCTTCCGTCAGGCCTTCATGACGTCGGGGGGCCGGTTCTCCATGTCACCGAGCATCGGGCCGTTCCCCGAGCGCACGGGGCCGCCGGCACCAGGATTGTCCACACCGCAAGGCCGGCAGGCAGCCAGGCCTCGAGGCGGTGGGCGAGGATCGCTGGCCCGACATAGTCTCCCCGAACCACGACGGCCCGGTCGGCCGAGCAGTAGAACGGATTGGCTGGTGGAGTCGCCGTCAGCGGCTCAATGCCGCCGATCCGGATCGTGAGCGAGAGTGCCCTGCCTGGCTCGGCACATTCACAGCCCTGCTCTCCGCGGGAGGGGAGGGACGCATGAACGCTCGTGGGGCGCCCCGCGAGCGTGCCGGCGCCGGTTCGCCTTCCGCGTCACGAGGGCTCGCCCTTCGGCTTGCGCACCTCACGCTCGAGATCCGCGATCTGCCGTTGCATGACCCGGATGATGTCGGACGTCATTAGTGCTTCGTCCGTGCCATGCCCGGCCGCCAATTAGGCCCGGTGCGCACCGGCGTCGGCAGGCAGGCAATCTTCAAGCGTGGCTTCCAGCCGATCCATGCGTGCCATCACTTCGCGGCGGAAACGCCTGATCTCGTCATAGATCGTCTGCAGCGGGCGCTCGACCTCGATACCACTCACCGGAGGCCCCCAGGGGCGGAAGCCCAGGCGATCAACCACAGGCACGCGGCAAGGGTGGACCCGAGCAAGACCCCGTTGGTCGCGGGCAGATTCCGGAACGGAAATCGCGCGATTTTCTCGAGCGGAACGGCGATGACGCCGTCCATGCCCAAGGCGACCGCCAGAACGCATCCCGCGAGCACTGCCTGAACCAGCAGCAGCTGCGCCATGTCCGCCTCTCCTCTAGGAAAAGGATGAAAATCCACGGCACGGCCGTCATGCCAGATGCGCTTCGATGTCCGACAGGACCTCCGGCATGTAGGCCACGAACCACTCTCGCAGCATCGTGCCCGGATGCTGCCCGAGCACATGGGCCAGGGGAACCACTTTCTCCGGCGGAACCCGGGTCGATCCCTTTTTGAACATCGTAATGATGTTGGCGTTCTCATAGCCGAGCGCCCGGGCGATCTCGATCTGGGTCATGCCGCTTCTCTCGATGAGCCCCGAGACCTTTTCGCAGAAGGCTTGCTTCGCCGCGGCGCGTTCACTTTCGCTCATCGCACGGCCTCCATCGCGCGTGCCGCTGGTCCGGTCCCGCCGGGATCCCGGCGGCGCTTCGGGGCCAGTGGAAGCCAGGTCCGGCGCCCCATGCTCAGCGCCCACCGCGCAGGGCGGCCTGCACCGCGGCGCCGACGAAATGCGGCGCGTCCAGATCGAGCGCGCGGCCGATGCGCTCGAGCGCCTGCAAGTCCGTCCGGGGCCGTCCTTCCAGAAGCTCGTGCACGAACTCCTCGCCGACCTCCGCCCTGGCGGCGAGCTCCGCGGCCGTGATATCGAAGCCTTTCAGGATGCGCCCGAACGCCTCCGCGAACGGCTCGTGGTCGAGAAGGAAGCGCGACCGGACAGCCCAGCTCTGGCTTATCGCCTCCTCCGTGCGGGTCGGGATGAAGTCACGCCGGCCGTTCAGCCATTGCCGGGCGGTCGCGGTGTCGACCTTCCCGTCCTCGAGGGCGATCCTTTCCTTGCTCAGGGAGTTCCGGACGGCGGCCTCCTTCATGTCGGCCAGCAGCGCCAGCTCCCGGACGGTCAGATCCTGACCGTCGCCGAGCTTCCAGCGCGCGAAGGCCATCTCTGCGGCGTGGCGGCACAATCCATCCGGATGGGTGATCGGCGAAGGCATGCCGTCGCTCGCCTGCCGTGGGGCGCCGGCCAGAAACTCGCTCACGTCCGTGGCCATGTCGTTGTCGAACTTCCAGTGGTTCCCGACCTGGAACGCGTAGTCGTAGGCCTGGTCGAGGTAGCTGGTCGCGCTGAACCGGTGCAGCTCCACCTTTTCCGGATCATCGTCGCAGTAGGGGAAGAAGGATCCGGTATCGAAGCCGATGAACGCCAGCGCCGCCTGCGGCGAGCCGGCATGCGCGATCTGGTTGGCGTAGACGAGCAGGATGCGCTTCAGCTCGGCGAACATCTCCTCCTTGCCGAAAAGCGGCTTGGGGGCCGTCTCCGCCCACAGCGCCGCCTCATCCTCGCCCTCGACCTCCTCCAGGGTGAGGGAGTCGGGCGAGATGAGCGAGGGGGGGCTTTCGCCGTCGGTCATGCGCAGCGAGAAGCCGCGCCGGACGAGCGCCGCCGCCTCCGCCAGCGTGCCGACCTTGACCGCGAACTTGTCGTGATGCTTCTGCGCCCCGTGCGCGGGGTCGCCCAGGACGAACAAGCCGTCGCGGTTGCGCCACGGCCGCTCGATATGGCCGGTGCGCGGGTTGCGGCGGGTGATGCTGACCATTGCCATTGTCAGGCCACCCGCAGCTGCGCGACCTGGGCCAGCAGCGCCTCGCGGGCCCTCTCGATCGGCTCGGGCGGAGTCTTCGCGGACAGCGCGGAGCGCGGCTTCAGGCCCAGGAAGAACTTGATCCGCTCCGAGTTCGCGCCGCTCGGATGCGGCATGCCTTTAAGGACATGGCCCGCCGGCAGGACGCCGCGGGAGACGAGGTGGCGCAGCGCCGCCGCCGGCTTCGGGCCAAGCGGCAGCCACAGCGCGCCGGGCAGGGCCCGCGCCTCGGCCGCCAGGAAGGTCTCGACCATCTGCCGCAGCAGGGGCGTGCGCAGCATGTCCGGCGTGCCGTTGTAGTTGGCGCAGTCGACGAAGGCCGGGTAGCGCAGGGCCGAGGTGAAGTGCACCAACTCATGCGCCGGCTCGAACAGCGCCGCGCAGCCCGGTACGCCGAGGGCACGGTTCACGCCGACGCTGTCGAGCATGTCGACGATGTTGGTGCGCATCTGCGAGCCGCTGAAGCTGCCGGCGAGCTTGGCGCGCCGCAGCGCTTCGACGAGCGGCGCGTCCGCGACGAGTGCCTGCCGGAACGCGCGCAGCCCGTTCTCGGCCTGCTCGCGGCCGGGCGTGATGCCGACCAGGACCAGGCGCGCGGTCGGCGGCGCATGGTCGAAGGGGGCCCATTGCACGGACACGCGGCCCTCCTGTGCAAGGGTGAGGGCGGGGCTGTCGCTGAGATTCCCGATGCCCGCGTTACGGGCGACGGTGGCGAAACGGTCGAGGTCGATGGTGCCGAGGTTTGCCATTGCGGCTGGAGAGTCCTTGTCGGGTTGGGTTCGGAGAGTCGCGGTCACGACCGCTTCACCCGGCGTGTGCGCCGGGCGGTGGTGATGATCGAGCCGTCGTCGGCGACGACGAGGTAGGAGTTCAGCCAGCGGTCGAAGACCCGCATGCCGCGGTCGCCGCCGACTTCCTTGCGGATCCGCTTCTTCGCGGCCTTGTCGAGGAAGACGATGTCGGCGCCATGGCTGCGCACGCGGGTGCCGTGATCGAGGATGAGCATCTCGAACAGGCCGAGCGTCGCTCGCCGCTGATGCTGCTGTTCGCCATGCCGTGTCCGGTTCAGATCCATCGCCGTTCCTCTCGCCTGCCGTTGTGATAGGAGCGTAATAGTCGATCCATTCAGGAGGCGCAAGCGTTTTGGTTATTTATATGATGGGATGAATTAATTTTCACAGGCGATCCCATCCGGCCGTCACCGCTGGGACGCAAGGCTCCCGCCGCCCCTCCGCCTCCCGAGCACGCTTGCCTGTCAGTGCTTGTCGATTCAGCCCTCCAGATGCGCCGGAACGGGCAGGCCGAGCGCCCGGAACTGCGCCGCCGCCTGGTGCCGCCCCCGCTCGTCCTCGATCTGCGGGTTCAAAACCGCCCTCTTAATCACTCTATTCCTTTCTGCTCGCGCGCCTTGCGTGTCGCAGGTGGATCGTGGCCTTGCGGCGGGCGGCGTGGCCGCCTCGGGCCGCAGCACGTAGGCGTTGCTGATCTGCTCCGCCTGCCAGCTGGTCGCGGCCCGGCGCACCATCCGCCGGGTCCAGTCCACCAGCCCCAGCGCCCGCAGCTGGGCCAGCGCCCGCACCACTGTTGCCACATGGCAGCAGGCGCGTTCCGCGATCGTCGCATGCGACAGGTCCAGCCGCCCGTCCGTGCCTAGCGCCTTGACCAGCACCTCGACCACGTCCAGGCCACAGGCCGATAGCCGTCCGGCCTTGCGGTGCAGCCGGGCGCAGAACAGCACGCGCGCCCGCTTCTCCCGGTTCAGCGGCATCCGTGGGCCGACTCCGAAAGTGGAATCCTTCCGCCAGCGGCGGCCGGAGGTGATCTCTGGGAAAACCATTCGGGGATGCCTCTTCGTGCTGAACGAGGCGCCTCCAGGAAGCAGTCTTGGTTTCCGCGGCTACGGCAAACCCATGGAAAGCGATTTATTCGGAGGAATGGCGCCGCCTGCACCAGGCCGCTGTCAGGTCCTTATGGCCGTGAGCGGCCGGACCCCGCGGACCTCTACGCTGCCGTTTGGTTGCCGTGCCGGCCGCGGCGGAGAGAGGTGTTCCATCCCGGGGAACCGCACCACTTGGAAGCCGGCCGGTGAACAGCCCGATCTTCCGCGTGGCGTGCTTGGCCGGAGGCCGGCCCTTTGACATCCAAATGTGAGACGTCGGCCATACGGCACCATCCCGGTGTCATGGCGTCATGGTGGACTGACGTCATGATGGGCTGACACCAGGCCGGCATTCAGGCGGGGCTGGCGCCGCCGCGGCCGGTTGGTTGCTCGGGTTGCCGGTTCCCAGGAGGACGGGCGCGGCCGGCCTCGTCAGCCGGGACTTCGGGCGGCGCAGAGGGCGTCCATGACGATCGCGGCGGTCCTGAGGGTTTCCAAATCCATGGCGCGGCTTGCCGCGGCGATGCGCTGTCGCAGCCGGTCTTCCTCGGCGGCAGGCGGCGGCGGATCGTCGTAGCCGAGGATCTCGTCGGGGTTGGTTTCGAGCAGGCGGCAGATGCGGACGAAGGTGGCCAAGTCCGGCTCCCGCTCGTCGTTGATGTAGTTCGCGTAGCGCGACTGGCTGAAACCAAGCCGTCGCGCGACTTCGACGTCGGAGAGTCCCAATTCGCGCCCGCGGGCGCGCAGCCGATTGCCAACACCGTCCATGCGACGTTGTTCGCCGGGCACAGCGGCACATGCCATAAACGAATTGGATTGAATAAAAATCACATAATGTGGTTATCATCCAGGGCATGGACCCCTCGTCCTGTTGAGGAGGGGTTCTCGTTGTTACCAGACCGGAGAATCGGGGCTCACAGATGTCGAAAGGCGGTTCGAGTTCGAGGGAAGAAGAGGCCAAAGCCGAGCTGCGCCGCGAGGCCTTGCATCGGGCCATGGACAGGCACGGCCTGAAGCCGGCGGAGCTCGCCCGCCAGACGGGGCTCAGCAATGCCAATACGATCTACAACTTCCTGAACGGACGCAGCCGGGCGTTGTCGCAGAAGACCTACGAGAAGCTGGCCAGGGTCATGCCCGGCGAGACCCTCGACTCGCTGACCGGCGGCGCCGGGCCCTCGGGTGCCCGGGGCATCCCGGTGCGCGCCGAGGCCTGCGCCGGCAGGCTGAACCCGTCCTTCGATCTGCCGCTGGACCACCAGTCGGAAGCCGCCATGCCGGTCGACGCCGGCATGCTCGCCGCCGGCGTGTTCGGAGTGGCGGTCGGGCGGCCGGGCGCCGAGCTCCTCTATCCGGAAGGCACCGTCCTGGCCTGCCTGCCGTTCCTGCACTGCGACGAGCCGCCAGCCACAGGCCGGCGCCTGATTGTCCAGCGCATTCGCGACGGCCATGTGGAGGTGATGGTGCGCGAGCTCGAGGTGGCGGGCGGCAAGGCGTGGCTGTGGCCGCGATCGACCCATCCCGACCATCAGCAGCCGATCGCCTGTCCCTGGCCGAACGACGGCCGCATGTGGAAGGTGGGCGAGGACCGCTTCTCGATCCCGGCGGTCGTGGTGGGGTCGTACCAGCCGGAGGGGCGGTCTTCCGCGCCGTGGACCCGCGGCTGAACGCAAGACCGCGGCGAAACCCCGCATTGCCTCCCATAGCGAAAGGAAATCCCTGTCACAGACAGCGGAAACCGTTGTCGCAGACGGGAAGACCCGCGGGGCTGCCAAGCCGCGGTCCGGGCGGCAGCGATGATGGGCAGGCGATCGGCCGGCCAGGGTTGTTGCAGTTTGAGCGCGGTGGGCGGACCAGCTTCCAGCCAGGTGTCGCGGGCATCACCGGCTAGGATCACCGGCTTCGGCGTTATCCGACTCGACTCCGGTCGAATGTTCTCTTTATGTTCGTGCTCATGACTCACGGCAGCCTGTTTCCCGAGCCTCAACCCATTGTCCCGGATGAAGAGGTGGTCGAGACATTGCGGGCCGCGATCGCGCGCGGCGGACGCTTGCCGCGGTCGGCTGACATGCTTCTCTGCGGCGTGTGCGCGGAGTATCTGGTCGAAGCGCTGCGCGGCGCCGGGTTGGAGGTCGTGCGTGCGCCCGTCGGGCGCGGCCAGTGACCCGTGCCCGAGCTGCCCTTCAATGCCGACCCGGTGCCGGCAACGCTGCTTGGCGACATGAAGGAGTGGCAGCTCCATATCCAGTGCGGGCGATGTTGGCGACACGTCGTGCTGCCGCTCAGCAATCTGGCCGAGTGCCTCGGCGCACGGACGCACGTTGCCGACGTCATCAGGCGCTTGCACTGCGACGGGTTCCGAGGCCGGGAACGATGCCGGGGGACGCCGAAGCGGGTGATCCTGGTGAGGGTCGCGAGCTATGGAAAGACCACGCGGAAGCTACGCGAGATACTGGTCGTGGACACGTCGAGACAGCGATAGCCACGCCGCCGGAGGCGTGACGGCCAGTCCCAGCGGACAGGATGGCGAGCGATGGCGACAGCCACGGGCGACTTATTCGGCGGGGATCCCGGTAGCCTCGATTTCGGAGCGGGAGCCGGTCCTGGCCGGCCGGGACAGGTTATCCGGTTGCACCCACGGACGGGGCAGCGGCACCTCGACTGGCTGACCTGGGGCCTGTTGCCATATGCGACAGAGGACCCCGACAGGGCGCCCCGGCCTATCCATGCGCGTGCGGAGATCGTTGCCGAGCTTCCCGTGTTCGCCGACGCGTTTTGGCATCGTCGGGCGCTCGTGCCGGCCACCGAATATTACCAGCAGCGGACCATCGGCGCGCCGGGACAGCGGTATGCCATCTCCCGCCGGGACGGCCAGCCAATGGCAATCGCGGGGCTGTGGGAGGCTTTCCGGCGGCCGGACGGCGAGGTCGTGCGCACCTACTGTATCGTCACGGTGCAGGCCACCGGCGCTATCGCCGAAATTCACGATCGCATGCCGCTCGTGCTCGATGAACCGGACTGGCCGGTGTGGCTGGGCGAGACGCCGGGCGATCCCGTGACCCTTCTGCGTCCACCTGCCGGCGACATGCTTGTGCTCAGGCCGGTCCAGGGGAGAAGGTCGGCGTGGCCACCGGCATAACGAGGGAATTCCGCCCGTGTGCAATCTTTATTCCATGACAACGAACCAGGAGGCGATCCGGCGCCTGTTCCGCGTCAACGTGGACAACACCGGCAATCTGCCGCCGATGCCGGGCGTATATCCCGACTATGCGGCCCCGATCGTGCGCAACTCCCCCGCGGGGCGCGAGCTAGCCATGGCGCGATGGGGCATGCCGACGCCGCCCAAGTTCCTTGAGGGCAAGAAGTCCGATCCTGGCGTCACCAACGTTCGCAACGCCACGTCGCCGCACTGGCGGCGCTGGCTCAGCGTCGAAAGCCGCTGCCTGGTGCCGTTCAATAGCTTCGCCGAGCCGGACAACGGCTCGTTCGGCGGGCGAGCGCCGGTATGGTTCGCTTTCGACGAAAGCCGGCCGCTCGCTTGCTTCGCTGGCATATGGACGCGGTGGACTTCCGTGCGGAAGGTGCGGGAGGGCGAGACCACCAACGACATCTTCGCTTTCCTGACGATCAACCCGAACGCGGAGGTGGGCGCCATTCATCCGAAGGCCATGCCGGTGATCCTGCGGACACCCGAGGAGATGATCACGTGGATGGCCGCGCCGGCGGTGGACGCGCTGAAGCTGCAACGACCGCTGCCGGACGGGACGCTGCGGATCGTGGCGCAGGGGGCGAAAGAGGATGCCGCAGCGGGCGCCGCAGTGCCTGCGGGCCGGCTTCTGTGACATACGAGGACAGGTAGGAGACCCGAAATGCCGGATGGCGTGAGAACGTGCCTTCCGGCCACAATGAACGGCTGAAGCCGCCAAGGAGGCCTCACAACCGGGCAGCTAAGTTCCCATGTCCGACGACCAACGATTGCATGCGGTTTTTACCCTTCTGAGGGAGCACGTCGCCAGCCCCTCACTGCGGCATATCCGTGATCCCGGTCAGCTCTCGAAGGTCGCCACAAAGATCCTGAAGACTTTGGATGGCGCGCGAGATCCTTGGCGCAAATGGCCTTCGGCGCGAGATACGCTGATCCGGAAGGCTTCGGGGTGTTGGATTCCGATTGAGGATATCCACGCGGCGCTCGCCGAACTACCAGGGCCGCCTTTGACCAAGTCAGACGTAACCGGGCGCCTCCTGGCGCTCTGGGAGGAGGGTCTTGACCGACCTGAGGAGACCTACAGGACCGGCTGCGAGGCCTTATATGTCAAAGAAAAGACAGCCGGCACTGAACTGGCCGCAATCGTCGAGCTGATGAATGACCGGGTGGGGGAGGAAATCGGCCGGCGCTTCAAGCAGGACTGGGAGGAACGCGCTCGACGGCGAGCAGAGATAAAGGAGGCTGCTGAGCTGGCATTTCTGTCAGGATCTGACAGCAAATGGATCCGGATCGAGACGTCTTCCGATCTTTACTGTCGGGTCAATGGTCGGACCTATCGCCTCACGCGTGCACCAGACAAGAAGCTCGAATTACGGCGCGTGCAATCGCTGGAGGACGCCGCCGGGCGTCTGATCGGCAGATATCAAGGCCGGCCGGACGCAACGAAAGCCGTTGAGCAAGTCGCATATCAACCGGAACCGCGTAGGTGAAAGGGCCGATCCGTCCACCCCCAGGAGCGCACTCCAGATCGGAGCCCAAAATTGACCCCCGGGATGGGGCTTGCGCCGGTAGTCCACAGGGCTACCGCGCGGCGCGGAGTGCCCTATCATCTGAAGAGTTTCGCGCTGTGCGATTTACGTCGGTCAGCAGATCTGGCGCAGCCGAGATGCAGCCGAGTTCCGCCTGGAACCGCTGCCTTCCCACCCTTCATGTAGCGCCAGATGCTGTGATCCAGGTGCGCCCGATCCAGTCCCAGCAAATCCGCGGCCCGGTGGACGATTTCCTGGCTGCGGGCATAGTTGAACTTCCCTATCCCGGCGCATTCGAGGAACCCGAGTAGGTGGCGGTCCATGGCCGCAAAAGGCAAGCCGACCAGAATTCTCAAATAATCCACAGTTTTCGGACCGATAAAGTGTATTTCGCGCAACTTCGTGCTGCTTTCCTCCCCCGGGAGCCACTTACGCAAGTCGTCTTCGGTATTCACGCCTTCCCGCCCGAGTAGGCCAACCAAATCCAAGAAGGTTGCGGGCTTCCGCGTTCCGTTCCAGTCGAGGAACTCCGCGGCCGTGATCCGCTGGAGCAGCTGCTTGAGGTCCTGGAGACTCGTCTCGCGGGCATACATTTTCCGGATGCGCGCGATGCGGTGCCGGACATTCCGTTCATAGTCGTTGTTTGACTGCAAGACCGCGTCAGCCAGGGCCGCACCGACGTGGCCATAGTTGCCATCGATCTGAGTGTATTTTTCGAATCCCGGGAGGGATTTGATATAGATCGCAAGTCGCTCCGGCTCCGTACTGCCCTCGGTCACCAAGGCGCCCTCCATCGTCATTTCGGTTCGATATGACACCATAGCGAGGCATTGACTACGGAACCAAGGCCGGCGGGCAATGCCATTCCACGCAAAACTCAAAATTCCCGCATCGGCTCGGAGTCGGCGGATTCACTCGGCAGTTCTGATGCGGAATTCTGATGCGGAATGAGGCCCACCGCCGCGCCGATCATGTCGCGGTAAGCGTATTCGATCAGGTCGCGCACCAATTCCAAGAGACCTGAGTGTGGAAGGCCATCGAACGGGTAGCCATGCGCGAGGTCGTTTCGCATATCAGCGAGGCTTGGCCTCACGTCGCCGGTGAGACGGCCCACGACTGTAGATGGCGGCCCGCAGCGACGATTCATCGGCACCTGGTCGTCTGTCAGGCCGTCACTCTCGACCATATAGCGGAGCGCGTTCGCGAACCGGATGTTTCCGCGCTTGTCTCTCACCTTGTGGCCGTAGCGATCTTTCAGGGCGAGTTCGAGCGTCGTGAGGGCAACCTGCTCGCCGGCTTTGAGAAGGTCGGGATCGACCCATGCCAGCACATGCAGCTTGTGCGCGCGGTCGAATTTTGCCTTCACAATGTCCGGGATGCCGTCGCGCAAGCCAAACTGCAGCACGAAATCGCGCCACTCGGCGAAGGTCGCGAATTTGAGGAGGCCACCCAGGTTGCCCGGCATAGGCCAATGAAACAGCAGCGGGGCTGTCGATCGCTCGGCGATCACAGCAGCTGCATCAAGGAACTCTGTCGTGACGCCCACCCCTACCTCCAAGCCGAGAGAAGCTAGTCTAGCTCGAAGGCCAGGCGCGAGCCTCGACCAGCGCCGTTCGAGACCCCCGAAATAGCACGTGATAATCCGGTTTATCACGTGCTGATGTCGTGGTAGGCAAGAGGCATGCATACCCGAAACGATGAGATCGATGGCGGCCTTCTTGTCGAAGGCGAGCTGGAATTCGCCGGGTTTACCACCGGCACCGTGCATGTCACCGCCGGGGCAACGCTGTTGCTCACCGGCACCGCCGCCGACCTGCTGATTGAGCCAGGCGGCCGGGCTATCGTTAGAGGCACCGTCAGCGGTGCCGTGATGAACGGCGGCAAGGTTGAAATTCACGGCATGGTCGGGAACGTCGTCGATACGGGTCCGGCCGCCTCAACACAACTCATGCCCAATGCCGTCGTGCGTGGGAATCTCCTATGACCAACCAGCTCCGTCCCGGTTCCCTACGCATATGGGAACAAGGGGTATGACCGCCGCCGACGCCAAGTGCTGACGCGGTGCACAGCTGACGCCCGAGCAGATCGCCGCTTTCTTTACGACTTAGAACGCCTTTCAAAACCTTCCTTGCAGTGCGTTGAAGCAGATGAGTGAGCACGCGATCGAGGTGAATGCGTGATGGATGTCGAGCCTATGCTCGTATCGGATAACGAGGCGGCGGAAGCGGCTGACCCAGGCGAAGGTTCGCTCGATCACCCATCTGTGGCGGCCGAGCTTCTGGCTGGTTTCGATGCCGCGCCGGGCGATGCGCGGCTTGATCCGGCGTTTGTGGCAGGCCCGGCGGCAGCGCCGGTGGTCATAAGCCTTATCGGCATGGAGCTTGTCTGGTCTGCGGCGTGGCCGACCGCGCCTGCCGGCGATGGGCGGGATCGCGTCGAGCAGTTGCTCGAACGGCAGGCTATCGTGGGCGTTCGCGCCAGTCAGGACGAAGGCGAGCGGAATGCCGCGGCGGTCGGTGACGAGGTGGCGTTTGGTGCCGGGCCTGCCTCGGTCGGTCGGGTTCGGGCAGGTCGCGTCACCCCCTTTTTGGCGGCGATGGACGAACTGTCCATGCAGGCCCGGCTCCAGTCGATCCGCTCGGCATCGCGCAGCCTGTGCAGCAACTCACGATGCAGCCGGTCCCACACTCCGGCGGCCTGCCAATCGCGCAGCCGCCGCCAGCACGTCACGCCTGATCCGCACCCCATCTCCGCAGGCAGCATCTCCCACGGGATGCCCGTGCGCAGGACAAACAGGATGCCGGTGAGTGCCGCACGCGCCGGCACCGCCGGGCGGCGGCCCTTTGGCTTTGCCACAGGCGGCGGCAGCAGCGGTTCGATGATCGACCAAAGCGCGTCGGATAGCAGAGGGGTGGCCATTCCCCTTCATGAATCACCCGGCGCCAGAGTACAAGGGTTTTGAAAGGCGTTCTTACTGAGAAGATCTTATGAGAATTTCCCGCGTCATCATTCGGAACTGGCGCTCGGTCAAAGACGCGGACTTCGAGCCGGCCGACATGACGATCCTCGTCGGGGCCAACAACGCCGGCAAGACCAACATCCTCAGTGCGATCAACTTCCTGATGGGCGACCGCTGGCCCATGCCTGGTAATTTGCTCGACAGCGATTTTTATCTCAGCGACCGCCGGCGGGAAATTTTCATTCAGCCGGACTTCGAGGACGCGCCCTATTCGCGGCTGGTCTTCGACACCTCGCGCGAGCGATACGTCTTCCAGGCTTATGACCGGCACGGCCAGGCCGTTCGCGGCGGATTTGACAACGACGAGCGCGCGAGACTTGCCTTCGCCTATGTCGATGCCAGCCGCAGCTTCGACCGGCAATTTGGCGCCTCGCGATGGAGCCTGTTCGGCCAGGCTGTGCGTTTCCTGCATGATGACCTGCTGCGATCCGGCAGCGACCGACTCCCGCAGCTCCGCGCACTGCTCGATCAGGCACATAGTCTGCTCAAGACCGACCTTTACACCAGCTTTGAATCGGCGCTGCGTGGCGCATTCGTCGATCAGTTGCGGACCTCGCGCTATGACGTGCAGTTCCAGTTCCGCACGATCGACGAAACCAATCTGTATCGCAGCCTCTATCCGACATTGATTGAGCGGGGTGCTGCCAAATCCCCGGGTGAGGCCGGATCGGGCGTCCGCAATCTTCTGGTGCTCGCGTTGTTTCATGCGTTCGCGCGCGCGTTCAAGGGCGGCGCGATCCTCGGCATTGAGGAGCCGGAACTTTTTCTGCACCCGCACGCGCAACGCAGTCTGATGGCGCAGTTCGAAGGCTTGGTTGCCGACGGCAATCAGCTTTTTATCTCGACCCACAGCGCGGCGTTTCTTGACATCACCCGGCCGGAGCGCGTCGTCGTTGTCGAATGTTGCCCGGACGACGAGGACGAAGTTTGCACCCAGGTTCGCACGACGACGGCCGCGGCCCTTCTCGCCGCCCGTAAGCAGCTCCACCCCGACAAGCCCATGACCGTAGCGTCCATGCGCGCCTTCTTGCGCAACGTGCGGACGGCGGAGATGGCAGAGCCGTATTTTGCGCGGCTGGTGATCGTGGCCGAAGGGCCGTCCGAGCGCGAGGCGCTTCCCCTGCTATGCGCGCATCTCGGCTTGCGCTTTGACGATGAAGGCGTTTCGATTGTCGCGGCCAACGGCAAGACGGCGATCGACACGCTCATTCAGGTCTACCGTGCACACAAAATCCCCACCTACGTCATCTTCGACAACGACATGGGCGCACGGTCTCAGAACCCGACTGCCAACCGCGTCATCTGTCGCTTGCTCGGGATCGACGAGACGGACACGCCGCCGGCACAGGTGACGGAAAACCACGCCGTGTTGGCCGGCGACTGGGAAACGCAGACGAAGGGCGACCTGGAGACCATCGAGGCCGGTCTCTACAACCGGTTGGACGTCGAGGCGCGGCAAGCGCTTGGCATCGGAACCGGGAAGAACAAGCCGCTGATCGCCCGCTATGTGGCGGAGCAACTGCTCGCTAGAGACATCATGCCGGCGTTTGTGGCGGACATCGCCCGATGCCTCAAGCAGAGGCTGGGCCTGCATCTGCCACCGGATACGGCTCTTGCCAACCTGGACGAGGTGATCCCTTGGATCGCCGAGGACTCGCCGGTGCGGGGCTCGCTTACTTGGAAGATGTGAGATCGAACAGCCTGTGCAGCCGGTCGGCGAACCAACTGGCCACCCGATTTGCCGATATGGTCTTGTCGATAGCAGGAGAGGGGATCAGCTGGCCTGCCGCTTGACGCCGAGCAAGGGCGCGGCACAGTTCCTGGGCGACCGGCGGGCGCGCCTCCAGGACTGGTGCCAAATCGTCCTTTGTCAGCTCGTAGACAGTGGTCGGCACGAGGGCCGATATCTTGGCCGTGGCGGCAGCCCCAGTCAGCAGCCCGATTTCGCCGAAATGATCGCCCGGGCCGAGGCGCATCAGCTCGATACCACCCTCGGAAACAACACTGGTTACCGACAGCACACCTGCCCCAATGATGAACAGCGAGTGCAGCACCATCCCGGGATCCACCAGGGTCTCGCCGCGATCGTAGGTCCTTTGCTTCAGCTTTGGGGCCAGCGATTGCCGCTCTTCTGCCGTCAAGGTGGCGAAGATCTCGACCAGGTTGAGCGCCCGTTCGGGACCGTTGGCCGCACGTTGCGACGCGGCGGTCTGCAGGGGCGAATACGGTTGGCTCTGGGTCGCGGCAAGTTCAACGCCGGAGGCCGCCAAGTGCCGGAAAATCAGATCGAACAGTTCATTCTGAGCGCGTGAGGCCTGGGCCAACTCCTCGACGAAGAATGTTATGTCGAATTCGGTGGAGCTGGCGGTAATTGATTTGACAATGATCGAAGAGGGCGGCGTCGCCAGAATGAGCCGCGAGTTCAGCATCGCGCGCTCGAGGATCTCTCCGGCGGCGCCGGGCGGCGTCTTGGCATCGAGCTGGATCGTCACCGTCATTCCGTGGGTACCGGAGGGGGAGCTGGCATTGAGGATCTTCGCCCTGGCGATGGCGCTGTTCGGCACGATCGCCAGATCGCGGTTCACGGTCAGCACATGCGTCGCGCGCCAGTTCATCTCGATGACCCGGCCGTCGGTGCTGCCGTCAATGCTGATCCAGTCGCCTGGGCGGTAGGGGCGGCTGAAAGTCAGCACAATGCCGGAAAAAACGTCCGCCAATGTGCTCTGCAGCGCCAGCCCGAGAATGATGGCGATGGCACCCGAGGTTGCGAGGAGGCCCTGGATCGGCAGATCGAAGACATAGGCGATGATGGCAAAGACGGCGGCGAGATAAATCACGCCAGCGAGCAGGTCTTGAACCAACTTGCCCTCGCGCGGCCGGTGTTCGGTGACGACGAAGGCGCGCAAGACGCCGACCAGGAACCACGCCGCCAACAGCCACCACGCGATCTTCAAGGTGCCGTGAACCGCAACCTGAAACGACGTCGGCGCCAGATACCGCGCCTCGTAGGGGACGACCCCAGCACGGAGCAGGACGATCGTCAGGGCGATCAGGAAGATCACCCGCGCCACCGCCCGGCCGAGCGGCTGCTTGCGAAACAAGAGATGCGTCAGCAGCCCGCCCAGAGCAAAAATAAGCAGGGTGATGACCAGCGGGTCGTGCGCGGCCGCCGCCACCGCATCCGGGAGGTCGGTCATGTCGCCGCTTCTCCGATCGTAGGATGTCAGCTGTTGCTAGCTCGTGAGTTGTCTATGTTAGAGCGACGTCCGGCGACTGGTGGGTGACAAAAGCTGCTGCCTTTCGCCGGGTTAGACCCGCGTCGATCATACAGCATGGTCAGCCGATGGCCTCGCCCACAGTCGACGGCATCACCGCATCAGCCGAAGGTGATGTGCGTTCTACCGTCCACGACTTGCGGTGGTCTCGTTCGGCCTAACCTAACACGCGGTCAGTACTCCCAGGGGCCCGGTACCCAACGAAAGACGTCGCCGTCGACCGCCACATGGCAGACGGACGGGAATGACAGGTGAGTGGCCACCAGCGACTCGCGGTTCGCCGCCAGCTCCTGCAAAAGACGGACCCGGACGCGGGCCGCCTCCTCGGGGTCGTGTTCGAAGCCGTTGTACCAGTCGGGGTGCTCAAACCCGACCTGGAACACGGCGTCGCCAGCGAACGTCAGCCGGTCGCCGCTGGACGCCAGGCGGACCACGCTGTGCCCGGGGGTGTGGCCGCCGGTGCGTGTGACGAGCACCCCCGGCGCCACCTCGTGGTCCTCCTCGAACGTGCGCAATTGGCTCTGGTACTCGTGCAAGAGCCGCTTGGCCGTCCGCCGAAGCGCGTCCGGGAACCCCGGTGGCATGGAGACGCGGGAGAAATCGGGCGACTCCCAGAACTTGGTCTCGGCGGCCGCCACGTGGATGCGCAGGTCCGGACGCAGCCGGTCCCTCACTCCGTCGACGAGCAGCCCGCCAACGTGGTCCATGTGCATGTGGGTGAGCACCACGTCGGTCACGGATGCGAGATCGATGCCGGCGGCCTCCAGTCGCTGGACCGTCCGCCCGGCCCGCGGCAAGTCCGGGAACTCCGCCCCCATCCCAGCGTCGATGAGTATGGTTCGGCCGCCGCTGCGCACCACGACCACGTTCAGCGCCCACTCGAGCACGTCCGGCGGCAGGAACATGTCCTCCAGCCAGGCCGCCCGGACGGCCGGGTCAACGTTGTGGCCCAACATCGCGCCTGGCAGCGATAGCACCCCATCGCTGACCACCATTACGTCAATTTCGCCGACACGCAGCGCGTAGCGCGACGGAACCAGCTCGTCGAGCCCCGGCCTATCGGGGCGTGAGGTGTTGTCCAAGCTCATGTTTGTCTCCCGCTGACCGCCTTACCCATGGCCGTATTGGCCACCTCCGCCGCCGGTCCTGTGGGCCGGCACGCGCCGCCGAACTCGGAATTAGCTTCAAGCAGGGCCGTCCCCGCTGTCAGTTTCGGGCGCCTGTGTGTCGAGCGCCTTGTTGACAAATTCGACGGAATCAATCTCCGCCCCAAGTTCGGTCCGAAACTGCTCGATCGCTTCTTTCATCGACGGTGGCAGCTCTCCCCACCAGTCAATAACGCGACACATCGCTTCTTCGACAGTTAGCACCATCTCCTCCATCATCGGACTCCTTCCGGCGGAATGGTCCTCACCCGCCCGGAAGCGGCAACTAGCCGTCGACGAACGTGACCGTCTCGTTGAGCGGGGCGCGGCCCGTGCGGGTGTAGCTCACCTTGGGGTCCTCGTGCCCGATCGACATGCCGCAGAAGAGGATCAGCCCGTCCGGGGGGGACAGGAACTCCGCGACCGTCTCGCGAACCTGCGACCACGCCATCTGCGTGCAACTGTGCAGCCCTTCGTCGCGGAGTAGCAGCATGACGGTCTGCAGATACATCCCGACGTCGGCCCATTGGGGCCGGCCCAGGTCGCGGTCGATGTAGCAGAACAGGGCGGCGGGCGCGCCGAAACAGTTCCAGTTGGCGATGGCCGCCCGCTGGCGCGCCTCCCAGTCCTCGCGCGCAATGCCGAGTGCGCTGTAGCGCTCCTTGCCGAAGGCGGATCGGCGCTCTCCGTACGGGGACTTCAGCTCGCGCGGGTACATCTCGTACTCCCGCTCGTCCCAGTGGTCACCGTGGGACACGCGCTCGACGGCGCGCGTCTTGAGCTCGGCCAACGGGGCGCCGGTCAGCACGTAGGAGTTCCACGGCTGGAGGTTCGATCCGGAAGGCGACCAAGCCGCGGCGGACAGCACGCGCTCCAGCACTTCTCTCGACACAGGCTCGTCGGTGAATCCGCGCACCGCCCGTCGGCTTGTAACTGCCTCATATACATCCATGATCGCCCATCCACGGTCAAATTGGCTCTTTAGTCCGATCTTTGAATCCACTCGAGCAGGCGCTGACGGAACTCAAGCGGGCGTCAGGCCTTCTAGTTCGAGGCGCGCCTAAATCGCGTTGCGTATCCGGTCCTCGCCGCCTGTCGGTTCAGCTCTTGATGAAGGCGAGCAGGTCGCGATTGACCACGTCCGCGTAGGTCGTGCACATGCCATGCGGGAACTTCTCGTAGACCTTAAGGCGGCTTTTCTTGAGGAGCTTGGCGGAGAGCGGCGCGGAATCGGCGAGCGGGACGATCTGGTCGTCGTCGCCGTGCATGACGAGCGTCGGCACGTCGATGATCTTCAGGTCATCGGTGAAGTCTGTCTCCGAAAAGGCCCTGATGCCGTCATACTGCGCTTTTGCACCGCCCATCATGGCCTGGCGCCACCAGTTATCGATCACGGTCTGGGACACCTTCGCGCCTGGCCGGTTGAAGCTGTAGAACGGCCCGCTCGCGAAATCTCGATAGAACTGAGCCCGGTTGACGGCGAGCTGTCGTCGAAGCTCGTCAAATACGTCGATAGGCAAACCGCCCGGATTGGCCAGCGTCTTCACCATGATCGGCGGCACGGCACCGATGAGCACGAGCTTGGCTACACGGCCCTTGCCATGGCGCGCGACAAAGTGCGCAGCTTCGCCGCCGCCGGTCGAGTGGCCAATGTGGATGGCGTCGCGCAGATCGAGATGCTCCACGACCGCAGCCGCGTCCGCAGCGTAATGATCCATGTCGTGACCATCGCTGACCTGGCTCGACCGACCGTGTCCGCGCCGGTCATGAGCGATGACGCGATACCCTTTCTCGAGGAAGTACAGCATCTGTGTGTCCCAGTCGTCGGCGCTAAGTGGCCAGCCATGATGGAAGACGATGGGCTGCGCGTTCTTGGAACCCCAGTCCTTATAATAAATCGTCGTACCGTCTGTGACTGTGATCGTGTTCATTTGTGTTCCTCCAGACTCGTCTTCTGTCTAAGACCTCAGTTCGCGAAATGGATCGTCAGTTCCGTTTAATTCGTGTCCACCACCAAGACCGCGAAAAGCTCGGCCGGCATGCTCTCCAAGATCGTGCTGGCCACGGCTGAAGGGTCTTGCTCGAGAAGCGTACGACTTACTCTGCGGGCAGCACCGCATCGACGCCCTTCTTCTTCACCAAGACCACGACGAACTTTGCTGGATCCGTGATGCTCGCGTTACGCCCGATCGTGTGCACATCGTTCGGGCCTTCGTAAAAAGTCTGCCCTGGCATCAGTGTGACCTCCTTGCCGCCCCTGACCCCTTCGACGATGGTCCCTTCCAGCACATAGACGAAGGCGTACGCATCGTGCCGATGGATGTGCTCCACAGCTCCGGGCGGATACTCGACAGTGAGCATCACCATCTCCCTTCCGGGCATGTCAGCGAGATCCTTCTGCATGACGGGGGCTACAATTGGCTGGGGCGCCGTCTGCGCAAAGGCCGCACCAAAGGGCACGGCCGTGACGAGCAGCGAACAGAGGATGCGTTTCATCGAGCCCTCCTTCGGCTGGGCAACTTGTATCAAGCCGCCGCCTGTGAGCGGCGCAGCCATTCGTCAAAGCGGATGGAGCCGAGGCGGGGGCGATCGCCGGGCGTCAGCGAGCGGTCGTTCAGCTCGGTTCCGAAGTAGCGCCAGTGCACGTCAGCGATAACCTTGCGCGGGTCGCCGCTCGCGGCCAGGAATTTGCGCGCGAACTTGTCCATCGGACAGGCCTCCGGGCCTGCAACCTCGACGGTGCCGTTCAGCGGCGGTGCGAGCGTCAGCTCGGCCAGGTTGGCGACCACGTCGTCCGAGGCAATCGGCTGGAACAGCGCAGGCGACAGCCGGACCACATCGCCCTCTGCGCCCGATTTGACGATGCCGCCGACGAACTCGAAGAACTGCGTAGAGCGCAGGATCGTATAGGGAATGCCGGACGCCTTGATCAGATTCTCCTGCGCCACCTTGGCGCGGAGGTAGCCACTGTCGGGATTGCGGTCGCTGCCGACGATCGACAGCACCAGATGATGCTTCACGCCGGCGGCCTTCTCCGCGGCCATCAGGTTGCGGCCCGAGGTCTCGAAGAATTCGAGCACCGCCTTGTCCTCCCACACCGGCGCGTTCGCCAAATCGACGACGACCTGTGCGCCGGAGAGCGCCTCTTTCAGTCCCTCGCCCGTGATGGTGTTGACGCCGGTATTGGGCGCGGCCGCGATGGCTTCGTGACCCTTCTCCTGCAGTTTCTTGACGAGCTTTGATCCGATGAGGCCGGTGCCTCCGATGACGACAATCTTCATGAGTTTGCCCTCCAAGGGTATGCAAGGGAGTGTCAGTTGTGTCGTATTCGACGCGGCAAAGGATGCCGGACCGGCGGCCGGAAAGCCTTGTGGCGGCCTTGAGGCGCGATTGAATTTCGCTTGCGTTTCCGTCCAAGACAGCGGGACAAGAGAGCAAAACGAGCGAAGAAAGCGCCCCGCTGTTCCGGCAGTTTCCGCTTACTTTACCGGCGCGACAACCCGCGCGAGCGTCGGCGATGATCACCGTGCTATCAATGGCTTGCCGGCCATGGCGATGAGAGGGCGACGTGCGGTACGCGTTCGAGGACTACGTGATCGACTCGGACCGGCGGGAGCTCACGCGCAGCGCCCGGCGGATCGCCGTCGGGCCGCAGGTCTTCGACCTGCTGCTCCATCTGGTGCGGAGCCGCGAGCACGTCGTCAGCAAGGACGAGCTCCTGGATGCCGTGTGGGCCGGGCGGATCGTCTCTGAATCGACCCTGACCAGTCACATCAACGCGGCGCGCAAGGCCATCGGCGACAGCGGGCAGAATCAGCGCCTGCTTCGAACGATCGCCCGCAAGGGGTTCCGGTTCGTCGGCGACGTCAGCGAGATCGCCAGTCGCTGCGCCGTGGCCAGCACCGAGCCCGACGCACCGGGCAAGACCATCGCAGAGGCGCCGGCCCTCCCCGACAGGCCCTCGATCGCCGCGCTCCCGTTCCTGAACCTAAGCGGCGACATCGAGCAGGAGTATTTCACTGACGGCGTGGTAGAGGACATCATCACGGCCTTGTCGCGCATTCGCTGGCTGTTCGTGATCGCACGCAATTCGAGCTTCACTTACAAAGGCCGCGCGGTCGACGTGAAACAGGTCGGCCGCGAGCTCGGCGTGCGCTATGTGCTGGAAGGCAGCGTGCGCAAGGCGACGCACAAGGTGCGCATCACCGGGCAGCTGATCGATGCGACCACTGGGGCGCATCTGTGGGCCGAGCGCTTCGAAGGCGCGCTCGGCGATATTTTCGAGCTGCAGGATCAGGTCACCGAGGCCGTCGTCGGCGCGATCGCGCCGCAGCTCGAGCGGGCCGAGATCGAGCGCGCGCAGCGCAAGCCAACCGAAAGCCTCGATGCCTACGACAACTATCTGCGCGGCATGGCGCACCTCCATCTGGGATCCAGGGAGTCGATCGACGCGGCGCTCGGCCAGTTCAACCACGCGCTCATGCGCGACCCGAATTTCGCGTCGGCCTATGCGATGGCGGCGTGGTGCTATTTCTGGCGCAAGGTCAACGGCTGGATGACCGACCGCCCAGGCGAGATCGCCGAGGGCGCCCGCCTGGCGCGCCGGGCCGTCGACCTGGGCCGGGACGATGCGGTCGCGCTCAGCCGCGGCGGGCATGCGCTCGCCCACCTCACCGATGACATAGCCGGCGGCATCGCCTTGCTCGACCGGGCGCTCGTGCTCAATCCCAATCTCGCGTCGGCCTCGTTCCTCGCCGGATTCCTACGGACCTGGAACGGCGAGCCGGACGCCGCCATCGAGCACTTCGCGCGCGCCATGAGGCTGAGCCCACTCGACCCCGAGCTCTATCGCATGCAGGCCGGACTGGCGGCGGCGCATCTGTTCGCGGGGCGCTTCGACGCCGCGTCGTCGTGGGCGGAGAAAGCCTTCCGGGAGTTGCCGAGCTTCCTGATGGTCGTCAGTGTCATCGCGGCAAGCCATGCGCTCGCGGGTCGGCCGGACGAGGCGCAGCGCGCGATGAAGCATCTGCGCGAGCTCGACCCCACGCTGCGCGTCTCCAATCTCGCGGATTGGCTCCCGATCCGCCGGCCGGAGGACCTCGCGACCTTCGCGGATGGGTTGCGGAAGGCGGGGCTGCCGGAGTGAGGCGCGCGGTTCTGCGACCAATCATGTGAAGTTGTGAGGGAGGGGTAGCATAGTCCTGCTGCAGATTTGGCCGGATGCATCCGAAGCGCATGTGAGGCGAAGCACTGCGGAATTCCCGCGGTATTGCCACCCAAACAGCGAGAATGGCTCGCACATCTCACGCCACCCCGGTGCTATCCTTATGACCGTTCAGGAGCACGCATTGCCTCAGGTGGATTTGCTTCCTGACCGGCAGAGGGCATTGTCACGGTAACCAGGTCTGGCAGCGTGGGCGGAGCCGGGCGAGACTGGCGGTATGAAGCCGCAACCCGACCCGTCCTACCGTCATCGGTTCCCCGCCAAGGTCATCAGCCACGCCGTCTGGCTGTACCACGTCTTCAGCCTCAGCCTGCGGGAAGTCGAGCTGCTCCTTGGCGGAACGCGGCGTTGTCGTCTCCCACGAATCGGTGCGACGCTGGTGCACGAAATTCGCTGCCGGTTTCGCCGACTGTCAATCGGCCTGCAAAAGGGGCTCTTCCGCACTTTCGGTGCAGTTTCGCTTGTACTGGTTCAGCGAATCGTCGACAGAGATGACCTCGCCACCTGAAACAATGTCGGTCATCCTTGAAATCCATCCTCGCGCTCGTGCCGAATGAGCTGATTGCCGATCGAGTTTGTCCCGAAGCCGATCGGATGACCATCACTGCTGTCCCGCGGGCCGAATCGTGTAAAACGGCACCGAAGCGGGGCCCCCCTCCAAACCTGCCGCAATGCGCTGAAACGACTTGCGAAATCAGCAAAAGGAAAGGGTCCCGATCGGCGCCGATCGGGATCCCACAGCGAACGAAATTTCGCTTGGAATATCAAAGTATTGTGCGCAGTTTGCGGTGGGGTCCCAGTTCGGTGCTGATTTACAGCCCCGAAGATAGATGTCGATGATGTCCTGGTCGGCTTGCCGGGTCGTCCTATACGTCATGGTCGCGCGCGGCGTCCGTCGCCTGCGCGCGCGCGGCCTTCAGGATGTCGCCGATCGAGCGGGTGCTAATCCCACTTTCAATTCCCTCGGTGATGAGCCGTTGCAGCTCTTCCAGCCTGGCCGCCCGCTCCTGGTCGCGCCGGATCAGGTCGCGCACATAGTCGCTCGCGTTGCTGTAACGGCCGGTCCTGGCCTGCGCCTCGACCCACTCCTTCATCGGGTCCGGCAGTGACACATTCATCGTTGCCATGGGAGCCTCCGCCGCCACCATGGCAAGAAATGGCAATATTTGTCAATTATGCTGCCAGGCACCATCGCCCTGGCGAGGCAACGGCGGTTGCGCCGTCCACTGGACCAGCGCGAACCGGGGACCGGGCCCGGCTAGCTGGCTCCCTCTCCCTTGGAGGCCGCCACAGGGTCCGTGGCAGACACTGTGACCGCGGGGGGGCCGGCTGACCCCGCCTGGGTGAAGACATTAGGCTATTGGGATTTGGTAAGTTTTCGGCTGAGACAGAAGAGCCTGAAGAATTTTCGTCCGTATCCCGGTGGGTCTTTGCCGTGCCTGCCTCGCTCGCTTTCCCCGCGTCCGGCGCCGGCGAAAGATTCCGTCCGACAAGCGCCATTTACGGACGTCATTTCCCCCGGCTAGACTCGCGGCATGAACGCCCCCGTCGAGCCAGACCCCGATCCGCACGCCGCGCCGCGCCAAGCGTGGCCGCACGCGGCCGGCGCGCCGGCGATGGCGGGGACCGGCGACGCACCTCCCCTCCCTCCGCGGGCCTTCCAGCTTCTGACGCCGCCGGAACCTTCGCCCGCTCCGCCCCGCCCCCCGCCCGTGTCGACGGACGGGGCTTGCCCTCGGGAAACCGATCCGCCGCCCGCGCCCGGCGCCTCGCTCGCCGCCGCCGCCGCCACGGGGCGGGAAAAATACCGCCTGGACACCGACCTGCTCGGCCCCTTGGAGATCCCGGACGGCGCCCGGGCGGCGGAACTCGGCGACTTAACCGCGCGCGCCGCCGTCTATGCCAGCCGCGCCCGCGGCGACGGCACCAGGCGCGCTTACCGCTCGGCCTGGCAGGCCTTCTCCGCCTGGTGCCGGTCGCTCGGCCGCGAGCCGCTCGCCGGCGATCCCGACACCGTCGCCATGTACGCCGTCCGCCGCGCCGATGACGGCCTCGCCGTCAGCACCCTGCGCGTGCACCTGGCGGCGATCCGCACCGCCCATCTGCTGGCCGGCATCTCGCTCGACCTGCGCCACCCCAGGCTGGCCATGGTCATCGACGGCATCACCCGGGCCAAGGGCACCCGCCCGCGCCGCCAGGCCGCCCCGGCCGTGCCCGCCGTGTTGCGGCCCATGCTTCTGTCCGTTGCCGCCTCCGGCGGGGCCAACGTGGCCGGCGAGGCGAGCCTGACCCGTCCGGCCAGCGTGGCCGGCGCGGCACCGGGTGCCCGCCAGGCCATCGTGGCCCGCGAGGCACTGGGTGCCCGCCAGCGCGCCATGCTGCTGCTCGGCTTCGGCGCGGCGCTGCGGCGCTCGGAACTGGTCGGGCTGGCGCTGGGCGACGTCGAGATCGTGCCCGGCCGCGGCCTGCGCCTGCTGCTGCGACGCTCGAAGACCGACCCGCACGGCGCCGGCCAGCTGGTCGCCGTCTGCGCCAACCCGGACGAGCCGGGATTCTGCCCTTCCGCCGCCCTCGAAGCCTGGCTGGCGCACCGCCACCTTGCCGCCGACCTGGACTGGACCGCCAGCCCGTCCGCCCGCGCCCAGCGGCCGCTGTTCTGCGCCGTCACCAAGGCGGGAAAGCCGACCGGGGCAAAACTCTCGGACAAGGCGGTCGCCCGCCTGGTCAAGCAGGCCGCCGCAGCCGCCGGGCTCGACCCGGCCCTGTATTCCGGCCACTCGCTGCGCGCCGGCCTGGCCACCGCCGCCGCCGACCAGGGCGCCGGCCTCGCCGAGCTGATGCGCCAGACCCGGCACAAATCCACCGAAGTGGCCCTCGGCTACCTGCGTCCCGCCGAGCTCTGGCGCAACAACGTCACCGAAAAACTGTTCCGCGCCCACGGGGACAAGAACGGCTGAACGGGCTCCCACGCATAGGGCGCGCAGCGCCGTGAGCGGCCAAAGCGAAGCGCCTCAAACCCCGGTGAACAACCAATCCAGCGCCCGCGTAATCTGGTCCCGGTGCGCGGCGATCGAGCCCAGGGGCCGGCGAAGCTCCGCCTTGGGGATCGACGTCATCAGTTCGACTGCCAGCAGATACTCCGCTCCCGCGTGCTGGACGACCGGAAGGAGCCTTCCGGCCGCCGTCGGCATGCCCGAACGCGGCGCCATCGGCGCGACGATTCGTCCCCGGCCTTCCTCGGCCAGGTCCGCCTGCAGCACGGCGATGAACGGGAACGGCCCGCGGCTCCGAGGCGCCGGATTCGCGAACACGTCATGCTGCATGGTCAGCGGCAAACATCTCCCGGAGTTCCGCCGCCGGATCACCATGCTCGGCCACGTAGCGGGCGAGCGCATCCATGTCCTGCCTGATCTCGGCGCGCAGCGCTTCGGCCTGCCTGGCCCCGAGCTCCTCGGCCAGCGCCTTCTCGGCGACGCGAGACACGTTGATGCCGGCATTTCGGGCCTTGGCGTAGAGGTCGCTGTTCACCGTCAGGCTGACCGTCTGTTTGCGCGCCTTCTGGTCGAATGGCATGGGAAGCATGGGTCGTATCCACCAATTTGCCCGTGCAATATACACATGCCACGAACCGCATTCCACCCGTCTCACAGCCAGAGTCGAGTCGGCCAACGATGTCGTGGACTCTGGTGAGCCGGAGGGCCCGCTTATCCAGAGCTCCGGTGTGGACTCTGGTGACGCCGCCTGTGGACCTTGGTGCGGCGCGTTGACGGCAAATCAAGCGTTTGCCGGACTTATCCCGTGGACCCTGGTGAACAAGCTAATAAAGAATCACAAATAGCTATTCCAATAGCTTCCTCACCACAGTCCACGGTGACAGCAACCAGTTCAAACTACAGAATGTGGTCAATGCCACGAGTCGGAAATGCGGTGATGGGAACAATCCACGACATCATGGAGGCACGTGGGAAAGGCGGCGCTCTTGAAGCCGGCCATGACCGTAGCCTCGTCGAGACTGCAGCGCTCTATATGGGCGATGAAGACGGCGCACTCAATTTCGTCTACTCCGGATGGGCGCAATGCGCGCTGCCCCATCGCAAACTTGGCGACGATGTACCTTGGGAAATCGCAGCAGAGCGGGTCAGGCTGGTCGTCGAACCCGGCAGGCGGCCGAGCAGCGATGACGGGCCGCTTGAGTGGGTCGGCGTGCCGTTTGGCAGCCATGCAAGGCTCATCCTGCTTTATCTGCAGACCGAAGCCCTCAAGACGGGCTCGCGCGAGGTAGAACTGGGCCGCTCGCTGCGCGACTGGCTGCGGCGAATCGGCGTATCAGTGGGCGGGCGAACCGGCAAGCTTGTGAAAGAGCAGGCCGAAAGGATCAGTCGCTGCCGTCTCACCTTCCATTTGCAAGGAGGGAAGTCCGCGGGCTTGATCAATCAATCGATCGTCGATCGGGCTCTGTTCATAGAAGATCCGGACGACACCCAGGGTCGCCTCTCACTCGAAACAGCCAAACTCTCCGAAGGCTTCTTTGAGCAGCTCCGACGCCATCCCGTCCCGCTCGAGGAGGCAGCGATCCGTGCAATCAACAACAACCCAGCAGCGCTCGACGCCTATCTGTGGCTGGCCTATCGGCTGCACGTATTGAGCAGCCCGAAACTCATCACCTGGAAAGCGCTCAAGGGACAGTTCGGGGCGGGCTTCAAGGAACTGCACCACTTCAAGCACAAATGGCGCGATACCCTGCAACTGGCCCTTGCGGTGTATCCCGCCGCGAACGTCGAAGTGGTCGAGGCGGGCGTCATCTTGAAGCCAAGCCGTCCACCTGTCGCACCACGTGTGATCGCGATTCGCTGATCCGCAAACGGCCGCCTTTGATCGGGCACGTCCTGTAGCTCACCAAAGTCCACACTTAGGCGTGGACCTGCGCAGCGGATTGTTGTTCGCCGCTGGCGAGCGGCTCACCAAAGTCCACATTACCGTGGCCCGAGCTTGGCCGCCGACAGCCTCTCAGACTGGCGGCCAGGGCGCTAGGAACACGGCAATGCCTGTACCAGCGGCTAGACTCAGCTTTCCGCAGGGCATCCTGCTCTCGCTGGTGGCAATGTCAGGCAACTCATCGGGGCGCGTCGAGCCGTGATGCCCGCCCATCAAGTACGTGCGACAGGTCAGCAACCAGGCTTATCAGGATGAAACAACGGGGAAGGTCGTCGCTCGGCGTAGGAGCACCTCCAACGCAGCTCGCGGAAAGAAGGCATCACCAGAGTCCACCCGATTACACCCGCTCTGGCAAGCCGCCGCCACTGGGTCGCCACTCACCAGAGTCCACAGCTCACGGGCATTGGCAGCACACCGGAGGCCGCGGATGCCGGTGCCTCCGAACTCGATTTGCCAGATAGCTGATGAAGACAAGCTAAGACGGGGCCGCGTCGTCCTCAAAGCGTTGAACAAGTTCAGGAAGATGCTGAAGAATGAACTGGCCGAGCATCGGCGCCACCCGTTCATCCACCGTGAACTTGATGGTCTTGCTGGAACGTCCCACGTGGATGACCGGATCCCCCTGGCGGTTGCGGACCACGTCGATATCACCGCCTTCCGCTGCCTGGCGGAGGGCGGCCATAACCGCATCAAATCGCCGATCCGTGCTCATTTGGCGGAATGACAGTTGCGCAAGCATGCGTCCGACCGTCTCGATCACCTCAGCACGATCAAGATAAGTCGCCAGTTGCATCCATCGCGGCCGTCCGGCCTTCGGCGCAGGACCGATAGCGCGGACAATATCGGCCGGGACGGCAGCGGCGACGGCAAGGAACCGCGTCATCTCCGCGGTGTGGACGCCGAGCGCCGCATTCAGTGTGGATCGATCAAACCCCTTTGCCTGCAGATGTGCCGCGAACAGCGCGCGCTCGATGAACGACAGATTGCGTCGTTCGGCATTTTCCTTCCCCTGCGCCACGATCAACTCGGCGTCGGACAGCGTGCGAACGATCGCCTTCACCTGAAGACCGAGTTCCGCGGCGGCTTCGCGCCGCCGGTGGCCATAGGCAATCTGATACCGCCCGCCTTGAGCCGGGTGAGGTCGCACCAGAATCGGCACTTGCTGGCCGGTGTCGCGCATGCTTTCGACCAGCCGCCGATAATCGCCATCGGAGGTGCGGGATAGGCGATCCGAGACGAAGGACGGATCGACCAGAGCCGGATCGAGCGCGACGACGGCATCACCGCTCTCCAGCAGCTTACGCAGCGCCGCCGCCTCACGCGCCTCGTCCGTCAGCCGGCCGATTTCCAACCCCATGGCCCGCACCGCGGGTGAGGCGATACGGGCAGGCTTCTCGGCGGCTTCATCCGGCTCATCGATGTGATCCGGCGTCAGCAGAGCCCGGACGACGTCGCGACGTTTCATGGCGCTCTCCCCCACGCGCTGCGGATCAACCCCTCGATCTCACCGTTCACGCCATTCAGCGCCTCAAGTGCGCGGATATAGGTGCCGCGTCCCATACCCTGTCGGCCGATCTCGTATAGCGTCTGCTTTGTCAGGCCGGCGTCGGAAATGGCGGTGCTCTTGAGCATGGCATTGGTCAGCACGCGATCGCCGAACAGGTTGCGCAGGAAACCGACAACCTGTGTTTGCGGTCCGTCCTGCGGCTCGTAGCGCGTGATCAGGTATCGGAGAAAATCCAGTTGCAGCCGCCCGCCAGCCCGCTGCACGACGTCAAGGAGATCCGAGGTCATCAGCAGGAACTGCGACATCGAGGCGATATCGAGCATCTGCGGGTGCACGGTGATGAGCACGCTGGTGGCCGCGCAAAGGGCGCCCAGGGTCAGGAAGCCGAGCTGCGGAGGACAGTCGATGATGACCACGTCGTACAGCGTCTCCACCGAGTTGATGGCGCTGGCGACACGGGCGAAGAACAGCTCTTCGGGGGCGCGGCGCTGGTGTGCGAGCACGCGAGGCGTCTCGTGCTCGAACTCCTGCAGCTCGAGGTTGCCCGGGACCAGGTCGAGGCCAGAGAAGTATGTGGGCCTGGCGATCTCTCGAAGCGGCCGGGCCTCGCCGTCATATCTGAGTGCCCCATACAACGTCTCGTTTTCGCCGACGTCGGTCTCCGGCTGATAGCCGAACAGGGCCGAGAGACTTGCCTGCGGGTCAAGATCAATGGCGAGCACGCGATAGCCGTGGAGGACGAGATACTGCGCGAGATGCGCGGTCGTGGTCGTCTTGCCTGATCCGCCCTTGAAGTTGGTCACGGCGATAATCTGGAGGTGTTCGGCGGTCTGGCGGCTGGGAAGATACGTCTTCGCCCGGGAACGCGAGAGCAACCGGCGCAACTCGTTGATCTGCTCGAGCGTATAGACACGTCGGCCACCAGCGGTCTTGTTGGGTTCAGGAGCCTCGCCGGCAAGCGAGAGTTGACGGAGATAGGCGTCGCTGATCCCGATCAGCTCGGCGGCTTCTCCGCTGGTGAATGTGCGGAGGCTCTTTTGCGCAGAGGGCGGGAACAGACGCCGGCGGAGCGAGGACAGTTGGCCGCTCAACAATCGTGCGTCGTGCGCGATCAATCGTTCCAAGCCGAATTTAGCTCTTATTTCCGGGGCAACGGGCGCACTCGGCATCTACGGAAAACTCCGTCCATCGGGCGATTGAGCGTTGTTGAACCTTTGGCGACGGCGATGAGTCGTGTCAACGAACAATCGGGATAACGCGCAGCCCTGCCGGGCGCCACGTTGACAGCTGTCAACGTGGCGCCCGGCGGAGACGTGTGCCATCGACCTGTCATCGCGATACGGGGCTCGGCGACTTTTTGCCGAATTGTCAGGCGCCACCACCCGCACTGATGGCGCGGTCCTGGGCTCGTCAGTTGACACCTGTCAATGGCATCGCGCGAGAAGGCCGGGCGCGAGCCGAGCCCGACGGCCGGGGTGATCGACAGCCAGTCGGTGAAGACCACGGAGAGCGGCGGCCCTCATGGATACGACGCCGGCAAGAAGGTCAAAGGCCGCAAGCGCCATATCGTCACCGACACTGCGGGGCATCTGGTCGGACTGATCGTGCATATCGCCAGCATCCAGGATCGTGATGGTGCGGTTGCCGTGTTGGCGTCCATTCGCCGGCTCTATCCCTGGCTGCGACATATCTTCGCTGACGCTGGCTATGCCGGCGACAAGCTGCGCAACGCCCTGGCCGCGCTGGGACGCTGGACGGTGCAGATCATCAAACGCTCCGACACCGCGCAGGGCTTCGGGGTTTTGCCCCGACGCTGGGTTGTTTGATCGCGACTGCTCCTTTCAATTCCTTTCTTCCTGCTCGTTGCATCATCGCCGGATCGTGGTTGTTTCCGGGGTCGACCTTGCTGGTCGCCGCAACATGCGTCTCGAAGGCGAGGCCCACCATGTCGAACGCGCGGTCCGGATGATCCGGTCGCAAGACCCAACCCGGGGTAGCCTCGTTGCGTCCGGCGAGGACACCTGCGTCCGCCGGCCTCGGCGGATTCCGTCAATCGAAGAAGTATCAGGCTACCGTAGCGGCCTTCGGCCACGCTTCGAATGGTTTATCAGCCTTCCACATGGCGTGCAGCACGGCACCGATCTTGCGCGCGACGGCAACGGCGGCTCGTTTGAAGCCGAGGCGCGGCACAAGGGCCAATCCCCACGCCTTCAATGCTGATGGGCTCTGTACCCGCACCAGAAGCGAAGCAGCCGCCTCGAACAGGTAGCTTCGCAACAGTCGGTCGCCGCGTTTTGAGACGCCGGCGCTGCGGTCAGTTTCGGCCGACTGATTGCGTCTTGCGGTCAGCCCGAGATACGCCCCGATCGAGCGTGAATGCCGGAAATACGACGGTGCCTCGACCGCAGAGCTGAAGCTCGCGGCGACCACCACGCCGACGCCCGGGCAAGTCATCAGCAGGCGGGACGTCGGGTCGGCCTTCACGGTGGCCATCAGCCTACGGTCGAGCGCCGCAATCTGGTCCCGGACTGCTCGCCAGGCCGCCAGCAACGGCTCGATCACGTCGGCAACTTCTGGTCTGCCCTCCAATGCGGCGCGCACCTTGGCCTCGAAGATATGCCCTCCTCCGGTTGCCCGGAGCCCAAACGTCTTGAGCGTGCTGCGGACCTGGTTTGACAAGTCGATCGAGATGCCGACGAGCTGCGATCGGGCACCGACCAAACGCCGCATCGCATGGGCAGCCCATCCCTTGACCCGCGCCTCCCGATACCATCCGGTTCGGACCAGTTGCGCCAATGTCTCGGCGTCGTGGGCATCGGTCTTGTTTCGCTGCAGGGCCGTCGCCGCACGTGCATGACGGGCGTCGAGGCAGACAACCGGAAAACCAAGCGCCTTGAGCGAATGATAGAGCCACGGTGCCAGTTGCCCGGTCTCGAGCCCGACCCGCTCGAGGTGCGGAGCGTGGCGGCGTCGGGCAGCGGCGATCGCCTCCGGCTTGCTGGCCCGCTTGCCGCGCCAGACCAGCCTGCCGCCCTCGTCGATGACGTGAATAGCGGTGTCCCTGTCCGAAACGTCGAGACCGACATAGTGCGCCATGATCGCCTCCCTGGATTGCTGCGAGCGGGTCATCCGTTCGCCTCGCATCCAGCTTGGCAGGCTAGACCGCCGGATCGCGATCAGCGCATGTGGAGCGAACCTTCGCCTGGCTCGGCAGATGCCGCAGGCTCGCAAAGGACTTCGAGACGACAATCGAAAGCTCAACGGCAGGGACGCTCGTCGCCCACGTCCGACGGCTCACGCGCGCACTCGCAAGAGCTTGATACTCAATGCGCCATTCTGAGTCGGACACTAAGACGCTACTCGATCGCCGCCATATCTATTCAAGAGCAGGCCCCGGACCTCACCCAAATCCGGATTTAGGCTGCACGCCACTGAGCGACAGGGATACTGGAGACACTGAGGCTGGATGGCTACCAAACGGTCGGAGGATCGAGGTCGGCTTTCTGGGCAGAGCGGTGATCAGATGGGGGCATCGGCATAAGGCGACGCCTTCTCGGCGAAGATCGTTGGTTGAAACCCCTGACGCCGACACGCCCCGTACCGGCCACCGAGATTTTCAGTTGGCGATCAGGCAGGCACATTGAGCCCGCCAGCTGATCAAAAATCCATCCTGAGCCTGCCCACCCCGCGGGAGTCACTCCACACCCCAGGGAGCCGAAAGGAAAATGCCGGATGCCACCTCCGCCGCGAGCGTTCCGCGCCAGCGCCGCACGAGGTGCGACCGTCGAGACCGACGTGCCGGCCCGGTTGGACCGGCTGCCCTGGGGGCGGTTCCACTGGCTCGTGGTGGTTGCCCTCGGCATCACCTGGATCCTCGACGGCCTGGAGGTGACGCTGGCGGGAGCGGTGGGCGGCACGCTGCGGCAGAGCCCCACGCTGCAATTTTCTGCCGCCGATGTCGGGCTCGCCAATAGCGCCTATGTGACCGGTGCCGTGGCGGGGGCATTGCTCTTCGGCTGGCTGACCGATCGGCTGGGCCGCAAGCGCCTGTTCAGCATCACCCTGCTACTGTACCTGCTGGCCGCGGCCGGCACCGCGTTCACCTGGAACTTGCCGGGCTTCGCCCTGATGCGCTTCCTCACCGGTGCCGGCATCGGCGGCGAATACAGCGCCATCAACTCGGCCATCCAGGAGCTGATCCCACCGCGCTTCCGCGGCCGCACAGACATCTCGATCAACGGCAGCTTCTGGGTAGGGGCCGCGATTGCCGGCGCCGGCTCCCTCGTGCTGCTCGATCCGCACCGGATCGATCCGGAGCTTGGCTGGCGGCTGGCGTTCTTCATCGGGGCTGCGATCGGCGTGCCGATCCTGCCGCTGCGCCGTTTCATTCCGGAGAGCCCGCGCTGGCTGATGCTGCATGGCCGCGCCGGCGAGGCCGAGGCGGTGGTCGAGGAGGTCGAGGCACGGTTCAAGCAGGCGGGCCATGCGCTGGTGCCCGCACGCACCCGCGTGCGGCTGCACGACCGCGCGTTTACCCCGTTCGCGGACGTGATCGACGCACTGCTGCGCCTGTATCCGCGCCGCACAGTCCTGTGTCTTGGCCTGATGATTTCGCAGGCATTCTTCTACAACGCGATCTTCTTCACCTATGCGCTACTGCTGACCGATTTCTACGGCGTGAAGGCGAGCGATGTCGGCTGGTACGTGCTGCCCTTCGCGGTCGGCAACGTTCTCGGCCCGCTGCTGCTCGGTCCGCTGTTCGACACGATCGGCCGCCGGCCGATGATCGCCTTTACCTACGCCGCCTCGGCCGCGTTGCTGCTGGTAACCGGGCTGCTGTTCCGCGCCGGCGCGCTGACTGCCACAACCCAGACGATGGGCTGGAGCGCCACATTCTTCTTCGCCTCCGCCGCCGCCTCCGCCGCCAACCTCACGGTGGGCGAGAATTTCCCGCTGGAGGTGCGTGCCCTGGCGATCGCCGTGTTCTACGCGCTCGGCACCGGTCTCGGCGGCATCGCCGCACCCTGGCTGTTCGGCGTGCTGATCGAGAGCGGCTCGCGCGACCGCGTGCTACTGGGCTACCTGCTGGCCTGCGTGCTGATGGCCTTGGCGGCCGCACTGGTCTTGTGGCTGGGCGAACGCGCCGAGCGGCGGCCACTGGAGGACGTCGCGGCACCGCTGTCCTCCGCAGATCCGTGACCGCCTCCGGCAAGCTGCTTCACCCCCTCGACACCAGCCCCACGATCGCCAAATCCCTCCCATCCCCCACCTCGGCGCCTGATTCTGTCTGCTTTCATGCCATAGAGTATCGGAGGACGCCGTTTCAGTCCGTATGATCCGAGGTCGTGCGACTTCGATGGTCGCTCCGGCAGGTCAGTCGGCGGCCTTCTACACCACGCGATGGGGCACGGCCCGAATGAGTATTGGACGCGGCCCTAATCTTACTGTGTCCTAAAGTAGGACGGCGTGTTTGGTGCTGGCAGCATGGGCATCGCGGCATGATGCGCGCGATCGCGCGGGCGATGGCGACACGGACAGATGTGATTGAGTTTGGGACGTGACGCTCAGGTCGGATCGGGGGATCCGCGGGGTCGATAACCGTCGGGAAGGGGATGTTCTTCGATGAGAAGGGCGCCGCGTTGTCCTGAGGGGGGAATCGCTCCCGTTTCGGAGATCAGGAATCCGTAGGCTGCGATGCACAGCGTGGCGTGATGATGAAAGCCGCGCCACCCTCGCCCCTCGTAGTGGCCGAGCCCGAGTTCCTGCTTGAGATCCTGATAGTCCCGCTCGATCCTCCAGCGCAGCTTGGCGGTGTTTACCAGGGCACGGCGGCTGATGTTCGCGGGCAGCGTGGACAGAAAGTATTTCGTCGGCTCGGGTTCGTCCGCGGGCCATTCGATCAGGCACCATTCCTCGGGTCTGGGCGTGGAGCGATGATAATCGCGATGCGCGGGCCGGACACGCACGGCGGCGAAGCGCGAGGCGAGCCTGGTGTTGCTGCCTTCGCGCCAGGAGACCCGCCGCCAGGCTTTTTTGGGAAGGTCCAGCGCCAGCTGCTTGGCCGAGATCGGCTGATGCTCGATGTCGCGACGGATCGCGGACGTCCGACGACCACGCCCGCTCCATTGCTTCGGTGGTAGCGGTTCCACGCCGGGCGGCCACAGGCTCGTAGAGGACTGGATGCCAACGACATAGGGCAGGCCGGATTCGGTGATGCCGTCGCGGAAGGCGGTGTCGGTGCCATATCCCGCGTCGGTCAAGGCGACCTCGGCTTCGATCCCGGCCGCAAGCGCGGCCCGAAGCTGGTCAAGTGCGATCTGTGGCTTGGTCTGGAAGACGACATCGTCAGGCACGCCTGCCTGAGCACGCCGGTCGGGGTCATCAGCCCACTCATGCGGCAGATACAGGCGATAGGCGATCGGTAGGCTGGCGTGATCGTTCGCCGCCGACAGGCTGACCGCGACCTGGCAGTTGTCCTGTTTGCCGAGCTGTCCACAATACTGCCGCGCCACGCCGAACTCGTCGCTGCGGCCGGCATCCCGCTCGCGCGTCTAACGCCCACGATCGGCGTGGATTGGAACGACGTGATCAAGCAGGGGAGGGGGGTATGACCGATCGTGCCTGGGTATTGCTCAAATCGGGTCAGCGTCTCGACCTCCTGGAACCCGACCCGTACGCCTGGACCGACGAGGATCTGGCAACGGGTCTGGCCCGCACCTACCGCTGGGGCGGCCATTCGAAATGGGAGCTGCCGCTCTCAGTCGCCCAGCACAGCCTCACCGTACTGCGGATCCGCGAACTGCACGCCGGTCGTGTCCTTACGGCCGCGGAGCGTTTGCGCGAACTCGCGCACGACATGGACGAGGGCCTGCTCGGCTTCGACGCCATCACGCCGCTGAAGCCGCATCTCGGCGAAGGCTATCACTGCGTCGTCGGCCAGCTGCGACATGCGATCGAAATCCGGTACGACCTGCAGCCCTGGGACCAGGATAGCTATGCCGCCCATAAATGGGCCGACCGGTTGGCCGCGGCGAGCGAGGCCTATCACGTCGTCGGATGGTCCGCGGCGGACATCCGCTTCAGCCTCGGAATCACAATCGAGCCGATGGCGACGGACCCGGTGCCGCTGCCACCCGGCATGCAAGCCTGGGAGCCTTGGCCGCCACGGCTGGCGGCCGGAATGTTCCTCGGCCTGCTGCAAGACCTTCAACGGTAGGTCGCGGGCGTCATCCCGACGCTCAGCCCGTGCGTCATCGCACCCCGACAGCCGGAATGCCAGACCTTCGTGTCCTTGGAGAGTGGCGATAGCATGCAGTCGATCGGGGGCCAGATTGTCGCTGGCGTGCGTAACGAGGACGGCACCTGAGATCTGGAAGGTGTGTTTACGGTCCGCACCGACGGCGGCAATCTCGCCAAGGTCAAAGGCTAATGCTGCACCTCGAACGCATCGAACGGCGGCACGAGGAATTGAAGCGGTGGATCAAGTGATCTGCCGGTTCTGCTGAGCGACCTCGACCGCTGACCTGGCAGCGCCCGGCTGTCCGCGATCAGCCGTGCCCAGACCCTGCCAGCCAGATTCCAATTGCGCCGGCCGCGGCGAGGGTCACGGACAAGGCGATGATCCACGCGGCCCACAGGGCCGTTCGCCCGGCGCGCTCGGCCCGATCGGCCTGTTCCCGCATGCGGTCAACCAGGTCGGTGCCCGCCTCCTGGGCGGCCATTTTCAATCGCTCCGCGGACCATTCACCGGCGCGCGTCACGAGTGAGGCGGCGGTCTCCCTGGCGCCGTCCACTTGCTGGGCGGCCGCTGCCGTGATGCGATCTGCCGAGGCCCGAACGGCGACCGCCAGGTCAGCGATGGCTTCATCGAGAAGCCCGCGGTTCAGGAGGGCGGCGACCAGGATGGGATCGTCCGGATCAACGCGGATGCCGTAGGCCTTGCCGAGCTCAGCGACCAGCTGCTCCCGGTCCATCACGCGATGAGCGCGATCTGGTCCCGGATCAGCCGCCACACCTGGCGCAGCCGTTGCCGGGCAACGATGCGGAACTCCGGTGATTGATCCGCCTCGGCGAAGGTGATCTGGCGCGACAGCATATCCCGGAGGTTCCGGCCGAACGTGTCCGGGTTCAACTGCTCCAGGTGCACCAGGCCCGAGATACGTGCCCGATTCTGCTGGTAGAGGGGTGTCCGTTCGAAACCCTCGCCGGCATCCGTCACGATCGGCCCGAAGAACTCATTCAGCCAGACGACGAGCTCGACCGATGGCGGGAATTGCTCCATCACGGCCGCCAGCGCCTTGCCGGTGTCCAGCATGGCCGGCCCGCCGGTCAGGATCGTGTGCACCACGACGCGCTTGCCGCCGCCCGCGATCAGGCCGGCGATGTCGTGCTCGACCAGGTAGCGGCTCAGCGGCACGAAAGAGGCGGCGCCGTTGTCGATGACGAAATGGGCGTCCTCCGACATGACGCGCTCGACCAACTCGTCCAGCGCGTCCACGTCGATCCCGTCGCCGGCGAGCAGGCTGACGTGCCGGGCCCCGAGCGTCCGAATGGCGCTGAATGAACTGTTCACCGGATCGGTATCCAGACAGACCAGGGGCGCCTCCTTCTCCTGGTAGAACTGTGCCAGGAGGGACGCAACGAAGGTCTTGCCGACGCCGCCCTTGCCCTGGAGGATGAAATGGACCTTGCGCGCGCCGGCGGTCTCATCGCCTGCGGGCGCCGAAGAGTCGTTCGTAATCGCCGGGCCGTTCGACCGGATCGTGGACGAAGGTTCGCGCGGGCTGCTGTCTGGCATGCGGGGCTGATCCTTCCTCGAGTATGGAGGGTGGTGATGGCGCGGCGGGAGCGCCGTGAGGCGGGAGCGCCGCGATCGACGTGTTGCCGCCGCCGCCGCTGGTGAGGACGGACGTCGACGGCGAAATCCCCGACGACGCCTCTGGCGCTTGCCTGCGGCTCGGCCGGGCGTCGGCGGCATGCCGGCTCACGAGCTTGCAGAAGCCGCTGTAGCTGATGCCGAGCGACTCCCGGTGACGGGCATAGATCGCCGTCAGCGGCCATCCTTGCGCGAGCTCGGCCCTGATCGCGTCGATGCGGGCGAAGAAGGCCACCCGCCCGACGCCCCACTCCTTGGGCGCGGGCTTATTGCTCTGCGCGCCAGGCGCTGCTGCTGAAACTGGCAATTGGCGGTCGGGCATGGTAGATACATATTATATATTGTGTGCGCGGTTGCATAGCAGAATGATGTCCCGCCTCAGCCCATCTTGTCCGACCTTGTCGGATCACGTCCGCCCTCGTGTGCTGGACCCAGCAGGGGATGAGTTCGCCCGAGGCGGGACGAATTTCCCTCGGGCTTTCATGGCAAGATGTGCGTTGTTGGCCAACAATGCGGGGCTTACTCGCCTCCGGCTCGACGCGGGGCAGGTGGCTGGAACGCCATGAAGGGTGAACCGCGTGACCGGCAACGAACCCTGCGCGTCGTTGTCTCGGCGTCCGAGCGTGCGCGGATCGAACAGCGCGCGGAGATGGCCGGCCTGTCCGTCTCCGCGTTCCTGCGCGCCGCCGGCCTGAACCAGCCGCTCCGGTCCGTCCTGGACCACGACGCGGTGCGCGAGCTCGCGACAGTGAACGGGGACCAAGGCAGGCTTGGCGGGCTGCTGAAGCTGTGGCTGGCTGAGCGGGCGGGGCAGGGGGCGTCGGAGACGGAGATCCGCCGTCTGCTCGACCGCCTCGGTGAGTTGCAGGCGCGCCTGGCCGAGATCGCAGGCCGCGTATGATCGCCAAACGCATCCCGAGCCCGAAGGGCGGCGCCGGCTTCGCCCAGCTCGGCGCCTACGTGCTGAACGCGAAGACGGGCGGCGATCCGGCGAGCTGGACGCGGCTCAATGCCTACATCCTGGATGCCGGGCACGTCGGCGAGAAGGTAGCTTGGTCGCGCGTCACCAACTGCCAGTCCGATGATCCGGGCTGGGCGGTGAAGGAGATCCTGGCCATCCAGGCCCGGAACACCCGGTCGCGGTCTGACAAGAACTACCATCTGGTGGTCAGCTTTCCGGAGGGCGAGAAGCCCACGCGGGCACAGCTGGAGGACATCGAGGACAGGATTTGCGCGGCAATCGGCTTCGCCGAGCACCAGCGCGTCTCGGCGGTGCACCAGAACACCGACAACTGGCACCTGCACGTCGCCATCAACAAGGTGCACCCTCGGACATTCCGGAATGCCGAGCCCTGGTACGACCATTATCGGCTCCAGCAATGCTGCGCCGAGCTGGAGATCCGGCACGGCCTGACCCGAACGAGCCACACGCCCGCGCCGGAGCGACGACACCCGGTCGGCAGGGCCATTGGAGGGAGGGGAGGGGACTTCGAGGCGCAGCAGGGCGGCGCGTCCTTCCTGCGCTGGGTTCGCGAGCAGGCCAGGCCGGCACTGCTGGAGGCGCGCGAACGAGGGGATTGGCAGGCGCTGCATCGCGCCGCGGCTCGGTATGGCCTGGCCATCAAGCCGCGTGGTGCAGGGCTGGTCATCGGCCATCGCGGCGACCGGCGGCTGCACGTGAAGGCCAGCGACGTGGATCGAGTCCTGGCCATACGGCCGCTGACCGAGACCCTTGGCCCGTTCCAGGCGCCCGACGAGCAGGCCCAGCGAGAGGCAGCGGAAACGCAGTACGACGCCGGCACACCGAAGCGGACCGGCGTCCTCTACGACGCCTTCTGCAACGAGCGGGAGCGTGCGATGCAGGCGCGGGCGGTGGCGCTGGCCACACTGCGCCACAGACATCAGGCCTACGCCGACGAGCTTCGGCGCTGGTACCGCGAGCGGCTCCGGCAGGAGAGGGCGAGCGGCCTGAGCGGCGCGTTCCGTCGCGATGCGCTCGGGCATTTGCGCGACATGCAGCGGGAAGATCGCGCCGCCCGCATCCGGCGGGAGGCCAAGGAGCGCCGGGAAGTCCGCGTCTGTCACCCGATCCCGACCTGGCAGGGCTATCTCGAGGCCGAGGCCGCCCGCGGCAATGGGGCGGCACTGGCTGCGCTCCGCGGCCGGACGCTCCGTCGGGCGCAGGTGCAGGCTCAGCTGCTGGCGGCGGAGAACGCCGACGAGGCCCGTCACGTGATCCGTCGTCACCTGCGCCCGACCATCCGGCGCGATGGCCGCGTGATCTACCGCGTGAGTGACGGCGGCGTGGTGTCCGACGAGGCGCGGGTCGTGCGCGTCAACCAGGTCACCGTCGGCGCCGCCTTCCTCGCGCTCTCGCTGGCATCCGAGCGCTTCGGCCAGCGTGCACTCACCGTGCAGGGCACGGACGAGTTTCGCGCGCAGGTGGCCGTGCTCGCCGGACAGAAGGACCTTGCCGTCACCTTCGCCGACCCGAAGCTGGAGGTGCTGCGGGTGCTTGCTGCCTCCGAGCGGTCGAAAGTGGTTGATCGCGGGCGCGATCCGGGCAATACATTACATAGATAATATTGTATTGCCCGGAGGCCGCCCGCAGTGGATGCCACGGTGAACGCTGCATCAAACCCTCGTCGCCCGCTGCTGGGCGCGGCCTGCTTCACGGTTGCGGCCATGGTGGCGAGCAGCCTCGCCACGCAGTTCGTGGCCTGGCGTGTCGGCTTTCACCCGGCCATCGGCGCGCCGTGGTTCGATCACTTCTACGCGCCATGGCGCTGGATCGAATGGCAGGAGGCGGCCTGGGCCCCGAATGCCAGGGCGACCTTCCAGATCGTGGATGCGGGCCTGCTTGCCACCACCGCGCTGAGCATGTTCGGTGTCGTTGCGGCCTCGACCGCACGGCGGCGAAGGCCAGTGCGACACGAAGGGGTGCACGGCACCGCCCGCTTCCAGACCGAGCAGGAGATCCGCCGGAGCGGCCTGCTTCCCCGCCGGGACGGCGCCGCCCACGCCGGCGTCTATATCGGCGGCTGGACCGACGCGAAGGGGACGACGCACTACCTTCGCCACGACGGGCCGGAGCATTGCATCGTCATCGCGCCCACCCGCAGCGGCAAGGGCGTCGGCAATGTGCTGCCGACATTGCTGTCCTGGCCGGCGAGCTGTGTCGTCTACGACGAGAAGGGCGAGCTCTGGGCGCTGACCGCCGGCTGGCGCGCGACCGGCGCCGACAACGTGGTGATCCGCTGGGAGCCGGGCGGAGTCGGCCAAGGGTCCTCCGGCGCCGCCAATGGGAGTTCCGGGTTCAATTTCCTCGATGAGGTCCGGCTCGGCACGCCGCACGAAGTCGCGGACGCCCAGAACATCGCCCACACGTTGTGTGATCCGGAGGGCAGGGGCCTCGCGGATCACTGGCAGCGGACCAGCTTTGCGCTGCTCACGGGCCTGATCCTGCACGTTCTCTATCTGGCGAAGGCCAGGGGTGCCGCCGCCAGCCTGGCGGATGTGGCGAACGCATTGTCCAACCCGAAGCGGAAGTCCGAGGAGCTTTGGGCGGAGATGGTGGCGAACCGCCACGTCAGGAATGCGCTGCATCCTGTGGTGGCGGCGGCCGGCCGCGACATGCTCGAGCGCGAGGCCCGCGAGCGCGGCAGCGTGCTGTCCACCGCCAAGACCTACCTGATGCTGTTTCAGGACCCGCTCGTTGCGGGCAATACCGGGCATAGTGACTTTCGCGTGCGCGATCTGATGAACCACGCGAGGCCGGTGTCGCTCTACGTGGTCACGCGCGGCGACGACAAGGAGAGGCTGCGGCCTCTGGTCCGGCTGATGCTGACCATGATCACCTGCCGCCTGATGGGCGTCGAGCTGCGCTTCAGGGATGGCCAGCCCCTCATGCCGCACCGCCATCGGCTGCTGCTGATGCTGGACGAGTTCCCTTCGCTGAACCGGCTGCACCTGATCGAGGACGCGCTGCCGAAATGCGCCGGTTACGGCATCAAGGCCTACCTCGCGACGCAGGACCGTGAGCAGATGTTCCGCTCGTACGGCGAGCACCAGTCGATCACCGGCAACTGCCACATCCGCATCATCTACGCCCCGAATGAATGGAAGACCGGGGAGTGGGTGTCGCAGATGGTCGGCAACACCACGATCGTGAAGGAGGACGTGACCGAGAGCGGCACACGCTACGGCCCGATGAAGCATGTCAGCCGGACCTACCACGAGGTCAGCCGGCCGCTGCTGACGCCGAACGAGATCATGCAACTGCGTAAGCCGGAAAAGAACGAGGCGGGCCAGATCACCGCGCCGGGGGAGATGGTGGTGTTCGTCGCCGGCGAGGCACCGATCCGCGGCACGCAGATCCTCTACTTCAAGGACCCGGTGTTCTCCGAGCGCGCGAAAGTGAAACCCCCGGCAAGCGGTTCGACGACGAAGCCGACGATGGTGTTCCGCCCATGATGCGGCGTGGGGAGGTCGCAGTCTGCGCCGTCGTGGCGGCGGTGCTGGGAACGCTCGCAGCCGCGGACGCGGGCGGTGTGCGGGTGAATGTCACGCCCTCCATGCCGGTCGGGCTTTGGAAGATAGAATCGTCCCTGCCGTTCCCCGCGCGCGGCGAGGTGGTCACCGTGTGTCTGCCCGAAGGCGACGCGGTGCGTGAGGCGATACGGCGCGGCTACGTCTCGGCCGGAGCTTGCCCGGGCGGCAGCGAGCCTCTCGTGAAGCCGGTCGCGGCGATCGGCGGCGACCTGGTCGTTGTCTCCACGCACGGGATCACCGTCAACGGCGCGCCCGTCCCGAGCAGTGTGCCGCTTGCCCAGGACGAGGCAGGCCGGGCGCTGCGGCCCGTGCCGGCCGGGCTTTACCGGGTCGCGCGAGACACGGTGTGGCTGCTGTCCAGGCACGATCCGCGGAGCTTCGACAGCCGATATTTCGGCACCATTCCGATCGCGAACGTGCGGGACGTCGCCCGCCCGCTCTGGGTGTGGCGATGATCCCCGCCCCACTGCTCGCCTGCGCGTCCAACGTCGCGCCCACGACGCTGGAAGCCATTGTCAGCGTGGAGAGTGGCGGCAATCCGTTCGCGGTCAACGTCAATGGCCTGCGCGTGCAGCCGCCGCCGGCGCATGATGCGCGAGAGGCGGCACAGCTTGCGGCGCGCTACATCGCGCGAGGCTACAGCGTCGATCTCGGCTTGATGCAGGTGAACAGCCGCAATCTGGCCGCACTCGGCCTGACGGTGCAGGAGGTCTTGGACCCCTGCACCAACATCCGTAGCGGCGCCGCAATCCTGACCACCGACTACGCCGAGGCGGCGCGTGCTCGCGGCGCGGGGCAGCCCGCGCTCCAGGCGGCGCTCAGCGCTTACAACACCGGCGATTTCCATCGGGGTTTCGCGAACGGCTACGTGGCCCAGTACTACCGCCCGGGCGGCATACCGGCACTGGCGGGCGGCGAGCACGGGGGCGTCGCATCGGTGACGGCGGCGTGGCGCGTGCCCACCCCGCCGCCTCCCAACCCCTACACGGCCGATACCAGGGTCTTTGTGCGGGAGACAGCCCATGTCGAGATCGAGTAACGACCCACACGGGACGGCGCCGACTGTTGCGCCCATGCCGTCGGGCGCCGTCCTGTCCGACAGCCTCACCGACCTGCTGGTCGCCGGTGTGGTGGTGGAACTTGACGCCAGCGAGGCCGAGGCGCTCGGCGCTTTCGAGGAGACCGCGCTCGGCGAAGCCGATGCGTGGGACGCGAATGCGGACATCGAGCCGGGCGAGGCCCGCCATGGCCAATGATTACGTCGAGCAGGTGGCGGGCGCGCTCGTCGAGCAACTGAAGCAGGGCACCGCGCCCTGGCAGAAGCCGTGGGCGCCGGGCGAGCGCTTCATGCCCTACAATCCGACGACCGGCAACGAATACCATGGCATGAACGCGGTCTGGCTGATGAGCCGTGCTGAGCCGCACGGTTACGCCGATGCGCGCTGGATGACCTACCGCCAGGCGCAGGATCAGAACGCCCAGGTGCGCAAGGGCGAGAAGGGCACCGCGATCCAGTTCTGGAAATGGCAGGGCCTGGAGTCGGTCAGCGACGCGGACGGCAAGCCGGTGCTGGACGAGAGCGGCGAGCCGGTGCGCCGGGTGGTGCGGTACGAGCGGCCATGCGTCTGGGCCGCCGTGGTGTTCAATGCCGCGCAGATCGATGGCCTGCCGCCGGAACCGGCGCGGCCCGTGCCGGCGGAGTGGGAACGTCACAAACGTGCGGATGCGATCCTGACCCGTTCGGGCGCCACGATCCGCCACGTGCCGGGTGACCGCGCCTTCTACCGGCTGGCCGAGGACGCGATCACCCTGCCGGAGCGCAGTCAGTTCCGGTCCGGCGACCGCTACTACGCGACGGCCCTGCACGAGCTCGGCCACTGGACCGGCCACCCGTCGCGGCTGAACCGCGACATGGCACATCCGTTCGGCTCGGAAGGCTATGCCCGCGAGGAACTGCGCGCCGAGATCGCCTCGCTCATGCTCGGCGAGCGGCTCGGCATCGGTCACGACCCGGGCCAGCACGCCGCCTATGTCGCAAGCTGGATTCGCGTGCTGGGGAGCGACCCGCGGGAGCTGTTCCGCGCCGCGGCCGACGCCGAACGGATCATGCGGCACATCCGGGCCTTCGAGATCGAACAGGAACGGCCGGGCGACCGGGTCCAGGAGCCGAATGCTCTCCCGTCGCAAGGCGGATCCGCCTTGCTGTCCGGTCCCAACGACATCGCCACGGCGGCGCCGGCTGTCGCCGAGATGCGTGCGCCGACCCGGATCCGGGAGGACCACCCTGCCATGCAGACCAGTGAGGATCGCACCTACCTTGCCGTGCCCTATGACGAAAAGGACGATGCCAAGGCGCTCGGCGCGAAATGGGATCCGCAGGCGAAGGCGTGGTACGTGCCCGCCGGCGTCGACCTGGAGGCCTTCTCCCCGTGGCTGCCGGCGCGCGGCCAGGTGCACATCGCCGTGGACGGCGATCCACGCGAGGCGTTCGCGCTGGCGCTGCGGGAGAGCGGCCTGTGCATCGATGGGCCGCCGGAGATGGACGGTCGGATGCACCGCGTTCCTGTCGACGGCGACAAGGGGCGCGAGCGCAGCGGCGTCTATGTCGCGCATCTCGACGGCCGGCCGGCCGGCTACATCCAGAATTTCCGGACCGGCCAGAGGACCACCTGGAAGGCTCCGAGCCGAGCCGCGGCACTGGACGCGCAGGACCGCGCCCGGATGGCGGCCGAGGTCGCCCAGAAGCGCCAGGAGAGGGCGGCTGAGCGGGAGCGGATATACGAGCGCACGGCCCAGGAGGTGGAGGCGATCTGGACCACCGCGACGCCGGCACAGGCGCATCCATATCTCGCCGACAAGGGGGTTGCCGCGCACGGGCTGCGCCAGGATGCGGTCGGCAGGCTACTGGTGCCGGTGCAGGACGCCGACGGCAGGCTGTGGAGCGTCCAGCGCATCGGTCCGGACGGTGTCAAGAAGTTCTACGAAGGCGGCCGGGCCGAGGGCGGGCACTACGTGATCGGCGACCTGCGGCCGCCGGGGCCGGTGCTGATCGCCGAGGGCTACGCCACCACCGCAACGTTGCACAAGCTGTCCGGCATGCCGGCGATCGCCGCGTTCAACGCGGGCAACCTCGTGCATGTCGCAAGGACATATCGGGCGCTGTATCCGGACCGCGTCATCTACATCGCCGGCGACAACGACCACGGGCGCGCGGCGCAGGGGAAACCGAATGTCGGTCGCGAGAAGGCCGAGCAGGCCGCCGCGGCGATCGGGGGTTTCACTCTGCTGCCGAGCTTTGCCGAGAATGACCCCGGCTCGGACTGGAATGACCTGGCCCGGAGCCAGGGCCAGGACGGCGCGCGCCGGCAGCTCCTGGTGGCGATCGCCATCGCCGAGCGGGAGCAGCAGACCCGCGAGATGGCCGCGGGCCAGGCCCGCGAACAGGACCATGGGCAATCCCGAGTGATCGCATTGGCCCCTGACCAAGGACGGACCGCGGAGATCGAGCTGGAACGGTAGGGTGAAGCGGGCCAAGGTTCCATCGGCATCGACCGATGAAGTGCCAAGGGAGGGAGGAGCCTTCGGGCTGCAGGGCGGTCATGCGTCTGCTTGGGCGCCTCGTGGTCAAGTCGGTTGGCGTGTTTCTGTTCGGCGTGCTGGGGCTCTTCGCCATGCTACTGCTGGCGGCCGGCGCGATCCTCGCATGGCTGATCGGGTGTGTCTCTGCGGTGTTCCTGGTCATCGCCTTGACCGAGTCCGCCTGGTGGCTGCACACGCGCACCCCTCACGCCGCGATGACGGCCCTCGGCTACTACGGCTACGCTGCCGGCACATTCGCGCTGATCCCGGTGCTGTTCTGGCTGAAGGACGAGATGGCCGGTTGGCCAGAACGCCGCCGGCATCGGGCGGCGGCGGAGAAAATCCGACCGCTATGAATCGCGAAGTACGGTTCCAGGCTGGTGCCAATGTCATGGCACCAGCCCCACCGAGTATCGGCGCAGTCACGTTCGGGCTCAGGTCGCTTCGGTGGACACCCGTGATAGGCTGAAAGGCCTGGGAGGTGTCGATGGTGCAGAGCCGCAAGAGGCGCCGGTTCATAGCCGATGGGTTCAATCTGGAGGCGGCCGCGGGCGGTCCGTGGGGGGCCGTGTAGGCCGCAACAGTATCCGCGAAAGCGGGTGAAGCCCGCCACGGTTCGCGGTCGGTGTGGCAATAGTGGTGCGGTCGTCACAGCGCTTGCGCGCAGCGGGTAGCCCGGCTGCCTCGCCGGTTGGCGGCCGCCGGCCCTTCAAGCTGGCGGGTGAGCGGGACTGGTGGACGGCGCGGCTGGCCAAGAAGCACGACATCACGCGGCGCGCGATGGTCGCCAAACTGTCCCACGGAACGGGTCCACCTCAACTTAAACAAAATCAATAAGTTAAATTAGAGGAGCGGCAAGTCTCCCAGCGATATCGAGCGATTGCTTAGCGTCACTTTCTGCACAGCCATAACGAGAACCCCTTACGGGGCAGAGCCCTGGTCTTTTCATCATCCTGCCGCGATCACCTCGAACTCGGCGTCGCTCGGCCGGCCAGCATTGACGGCGGTGATGTCCTGGGGGCAGGAGGAGATCGCAACGATCACGTCGCAGGCCGTGCGCAGCACCACGTAGTCACCTGGCCGGCTTTCGGGCGGCAGGCGGTCGAGGCGGCCTTCGGGGTCGACAGGGACGTTCATGAAGAGGTTGAGCGGCGATGGCGTCCAGGGAATCTGCAGGCCGAATTCGGACAGCGCTTCGTGCAGGTTGTCGGAGCAGCTGCGATGGTAGGCGGTGATGCCGAGTTCGCGGTAGATCCATGCGTTGCAGGCGCAGAGCAGGATGTCGTGGCGGCCGGGTGAGGTGTCTTGCTCTATGGTCAGGATAGTGCGTCGGTGGTTGCTGGCCAGCGCGTCATCGCGCGAGACGAAGATGCGGCTGTTGCGCGAGCGGGTGTGAGCCATGGACATGTATTCGGACGGATCGTTGGCGTTGAACGCCCAGGTGTCCAGCACCTGGTTGCCGTGGGTATTGATGATTTTGAGCGCTTCACCGGCCTTGAGTCTGACCGCTTTGCCGTAGCGGGCCGGGATGAGGGTGGGCATGGTCGCGTCTCTCTTTCAGCCGCGCAGCGCGCGCGGCATTGGGGCGGAGCTTTGCAGACGCCGTTCGATCGCCTTCACGCCCAGGCTCGCGGGGAGGCTGATGGCAACGTAGATGACGAAGATGATCGTGTAGACCTCCAGGTATTTGAATGTGTCGGCGGCGATGAGCTGACCGCGGAAGATCAGTTCGCCGATAGAGATCGTCGAGACCAGGGCGGTGTCCTTGAACAAGGAGACGAAGTAGTTGCCGACCGGCGGGACGACGATCCGGATGGCCTGGGGCAGCACGACGAGGCGCATGATAAGCCATGGGCGCAGGCCGATGGCGTCGGCTGCTTCCCACTGGCCCTTGTCGACGGCAATGATGCCGGCGCGGAACACTTCGCTGAGATAGGCGCTGTAGTTGATGGTGAGGCCGAGGACGCCGGCCGCAATCGGTGTCATGCGGATGCCGATGAAGGGAAACACGTAGTAAATGTAGAACAGTTGCAGAAGTAACGGCGAGCCGCGGATGAGCTCGACGAAGATTGTGGATGCCCAGTAGGCCACGCCGCGCCGGGGGCGGATGCGTCCGAGTGCGAGAATGAGGCCGAGCACCATCGCCAGCGCCATGCTGACGATGGTGAGGGTTACCGTCAGTCGGAGCCCGTCCAGGAGGTCCGGCGTCCAGGCGCGGATGTCTTCGAACAAGCTGCGTGGACCTGCCTGTGAGCTGGTTTCGACCGCTTAGGGGTTGAGGAAGAAGGCGCTTGGCGATAGGCCCCATTTCTCGAAGAGCTTGGCGGCGGTGCCATCGGATCTCATCTGGGCGTAGACTTTGTTGAAGGCGGCAATAAAGCTTGTGTCTTCCTTGTTGACGGCGAAGGCGCAGGCCGTGTCGAGCTTGTCTTCGGGCTTGTAGTCAGCGACGAGTTCGAAGCTCAGGGAGGGGTTCTGCCGCACCGCGTAGGCGGACAGGGTGCCGTCGACGACGCCGGCGTCAAGCCGGCCGGCGGAGAGGTCGGCGAAGACGTTCTGGATGGTGGGGTACTGCTTGACGTCGATGGGCTTGCCGGCAGGGCAGGCTGCGCTCGCCTTCTTCAGCATGTCGATATAGACAGTCCCCTGGTAGCTGCCGCCGGAATGGCCGCAGAGATCGGACAAAGCGTGCAGCTTGAGGGGGTTACCCTTCGCAACGTCGAGCGATTCGGGATTGAAGAAGATCACGTCGGTGAAGTCCATGACCTTCTGGCGTTCCGGGCGGATGTACATCGCGTCGCCCATGAGGTCGATGCGGTTGCTCTGGACGGCGGGAATGAGGCTGGCAAAGGGCATGGCGACGACCTCGATGCGCGCCTTGATGCCCTGACGGGAAAGGAATTCGCGCAGGACGTCGGGCAGCACGCCGGCGGCCTGCTTGGTGGCGGGATCGATGTGGCTGAGCGGGGGGTCGTTAGACGTGCCGATAACGATCACGCCCTTGTCCTTGACCTTGTTGAGGAGGCTTTCAGCGCGGGCTGCGGGGGTGAGACCGATGGCAGCGCAGAGGAGGACCGCGCTGAGGAACTGACCGGCGGATGGCAGACGGATGCGCATCGGGTTGCTCCTGTGTGCAGCGATGAGTGGGTACGGTGGTCGTGCAGCCGGGAATGAGTCAAGCAAATTGCAGGCCATCGAGATTGAGTTTCTGGGGGGTTTATCGTCCGATCTGCGGCATGGTGAACTCTGAACCGCGCCGGGCTTGCCGGAGGCTGTTTGATTTGACTCAGGCGACCATAGTGGCCTGCCCCCTGAGAAGTGGTCCTCCCTGATGTAAGGCGAAAAGACGAATGGAGGACGTGAAGATGGCCAGGAAGCACCACGCCGCGGACGAGATTGTTGCGAAGCCGCGGCAGGTAGAGATGCTTCAGTCGCAGGGTAAGTCTGCTGCTGACGCGGTCCGTGTGATCGGCGTGACCGAGGCGACGTATTACCGCTGGCGTCAGGAATATGGTGGCTTGAAGGGCGAGCAGGTGCGCCGCTTGAAGGAATCGGAGGCGGAGAACGCTCGTCTCTGGCGCGCGGCGCCGGACCTGACGGTTGAAAAGCTGATCCTGAAAGAGGCTGCGCGGGGAAACTTCTTCTCTATTCGGGGCTCATAGGTCAACTCCCGTTCGTATGTGTCGTCGATGCGGAAGGAATGGTCCTGCGGAGCTCTTGCTTCTCTCCGAGGTCGGGATCAGGGCCGCCTCATGATGGGATCAGAAGGAGTGGGCGGAGCCATCTAAGCCGCGCGATCGTCTGACGCCGTCGCTTGAGTTTCCCCGGTCTCGCCCGCTCCCATCGTCCCCACAGGGACCTCCTCCGCAAGGAGGGGCTCAGGTCGCCAGCGCGTTACTTGCGCCTGCCGCGATTAGGCGGCGGCCGACCAGCGGAAATCTGTATCATCGCGCCACATCCGGGTAAGCGCGTATCCGTCCGGCGAAGACCGTGGCCGTGACTTTCAGAATTCGCGCCAAGCATGGCGTGACGGGCTACGGCATTGCGACGTGGATTTTAGCCTTCAGGTCGTCCCGGTAGAGAGCCTCGATGGCCACTATATCGTTGCCGACGACGTCAACGCTGAGCATGCCTTGGGCTGGTACAAGGGCGATTGTACGATGGTTTGGTCCGTAGGAGCCCGCAGGTCGCGGCGCCGTATAGAATGTGGCACAAAAGTCGTCGCCGCACCGGCAGCGGTCAGCGATAGCGAGGCGAGCGACCTGGTTTGCTAGGACTTGCTCGCCTTCGCGAGAAAGCAGCTGCTGAAGCTCCGACACGAGTTCGGGTGCGAGGTCCAGCAGGTTTTGTGGGATCATGCCGCGAACCTTTCGCGAAGTTTCCAATGCCACGGTAGCAGGTCGTTCAATCTGGAGGCAGGCTGATCGCCGATCCGGGCGAGCACGTCGGCCAGCCATGCGCGCGGGTCGACGTCGTTGAGCCTGGCAGTGACGATCGGCGAATACATCGCTGCGGCGCGTTCGCCCCCGCGATCGGACCCGGCGAACAGCCATGACTTTCTGTCCAGGGCGACGCCACGCAGCGCCCGCTCGGCGGTGTTATTGCTGAGGCAGATGCGTCCATCGGCAAGGAAGCGGCTGAACGCGTGCCAGCGCTTGAGCATGTAGTCCATCGCCTTGGTCACGTCGTTGTGGCGCGACAGCTTGCTGAACCGCGCCGGGTTTGCCGGAGGCTCTGAACCTTGAGTGTCCGACTCAGAATGGCGCATTGAGTATCAAGCTCTTGCGAGTGCGCGCGTGAGCCGTCGGACGTGGGCGACGAGCGTCCATGCCGTTGAACTTTCGATTGTCGTCTCGAAGTCCTTTGCGAGCCTGCGGCATCTGCCGAGTCAGGCGAAGGTTCGCTCCACGACCCAGCGTCGGGGCAAAACCTCGAAGCCCTGCGCGGTGTCGGAGCGTTTGATGATCTGCACCGTCCAGCGTCCCAGCGCGGCCAGGGCATTGCGCAGCTTGTCGCCGGCATAGCCAGCGTCAGCGAAGATATGTCGCAGCCAGGGATAGAGCCGGCGAATGGACGCCAACACGGCAACCGCACCATCACGATCCTGGATGCTGGCGATATGCACGATCAGTCCGACCAGATGCCCCGCAGTGTCGGTGACGATATGGCGCTTGCGGCCTTTGACCTTCTTGCCGGCGTCGTATCCATGAGGACCGCCGCTCTCCGTGGTCTTCACTGTGTTTCGGCCCTTTAATCGCGGGTGTTTGTCAACTCCGATGTTAATGGCCATGCCGGGGTCAGGGTCCTTTCCGAGGTCTGAGCCTCATGATTGTGTCCGGGGCGGGTGCCTCAACGTGTGGACCGAAGTGCAAGCAAGCTGCCTTCAGCCGAAACAACGAGGTCACCGACACCACCGTCCCGGCAGGGACAGCAACCGGCGCTGCCTAAACCGCAGGGCCGGAATGCTGAGTGTGGGTTACGCCATCTTCGTCTCTGTCCCCCACTCGAAGCTGGTGCCGTCGGTCCAGATGCAGTGCAGGATGACGGCAATCTTGCGGGCGACCGCGACCTTGGCCTTTTTGGCGCCGACACGCTTCATCAGCCGGGTGCCCCAGGCTTTCAGGATCGACCAGCGCTGGGTTCGGTGCAGCAAGACGCTGGCGGCCTCGAACAGGTAGGTCCGCAGCAGCCGGTCGCCCCATTTCGAGATGCGGCCATTATAGTCCTGCTCGCCCGACTGCTTTCGCCGTGGCGTAAGACCAAGATAGGCGCCCACCGTCTGCGCCGATCGAAAACGCGTGGGATCGTCGATGGTGTGGCGGAAGGCCAAGGCGGTCACAACGCCGACGCCCGGCACGCTCATCAGCCGCTGTATTGTCTCGTCGGACTTGGCCTCCATGCGAACACGCTTGTCGAGCACGGCTTGCTGCTCCTCGACCTGCTGGTGCACGGCCAGCAGCCCTTCGACGATCGAGCGCAGCACGTGCTTGTCGTCGAGGAGCCGGAGCACGTGGGTGCGGAACGGTCCGCCGATCGCTCGCGGGAACAGCAAGCCGATCTCCTTGAGCAGGCTGCGGACCTGGTTTTCCAGGTCGCGGCGGATGCAGACCAGTCGGGAGCGGGCAATGAGCAGCGAGCGCGTCGCCTGGCTGTCGTCGCTCTTCACTCGGGCCTCACGATACCAGCCGGCCCGGATCAGCTCTGCCAGTCCGCGGGCGTCGTTGGGGTCACTCTTGTTCATCCGCACCGATAGCGCAGCATGGGCATGGCGTGCGTCGACGCAGACGACAGGCAGGCCGATGCGCTTCAGCTCGTGCCAGAGCCAACTCGCCATCGCGCCCGTCTCAAAGCCGATGCGCTCCGCAGCGGGCGCCCGCTTGTGCATCACCCCGGCCAGCGCACCCGGGTCCGATGCGACCTTGCCCTCGAACAGGACCTTCCCGTTCTGGTCCACGACGCACACCGAGGTCTCCTTCTGCGACACGTCCAAGCCGACATATTGCTTCATGGCTGCGCTCCTGTTGGCTGTTCCCTTGAGGTCGGAGATTGTTGGTAAGCGTCCGCCTAAGGCGCGGGCATATTGCATGACGTCAGCTAGGCAGCGAGCCGCTGGTCCAGCCTTGCGCGGATCCCGTCGACGTTCCAGGGCAGCCGTTCTGCGATGCGGTTGACGGGATGATCGGCGACGCGCTCGATGACATGGCGCAGATAGGCTTCGGGATCGAGGCCGTTCACCTTGGCAGTCACGAGCAGGCTGTAAATCGCCGCTGCGCGCTCGCCGCCGGCGCCCGATCCGGCAAAGCTCCAATTGCGCCTGCCGAGGGCGATCGGGCGCATGGCACGCTCGGCAGCCGAGTTGTCGATGCAGGCGCGGCCATCGCGCAGGACCAGCATCAACGCGTCCCAGCGTTTCAGGCTGTAGCGGATCGCCGCGGCCATGTCGCTGCGGCCGGAGATGCGGCTGCAGGTCGTTTCCAACCAGGCGTGCATGTCCGCCATCAGCGGCGCCATTCGCT
>NZ_JAPDNT010000016.1 GCF_025989185.1 Limobrevibacterium gyesilva | reverse complement strand
TGCCGCACACCACCATCGTCTCGATCGCGCACCGCCCGACCGTCGCCGCCTTCCACGCGCGGCGCATCGTGCTCGGCGCCGGGCAGCTCGCGGAGGCGGCGGATTAGACGATCTCGTTACGCCTCCGCCCGCTCGGGGCTCCACATCGCGCCGTCGCGCACCAAGCCGATCTGGTAGGCGTACATGTCCGGCCGGTACAGCGCCTCCAGCGCCTCGATCACCCGGCCGGCCGGGTCGCACACCTGGCGGCGCACCCACAGCAAGGCGGCGCCGACATCCACCGCCAGCAGCGGCGCCACCGTGGCGTCGGCGAGCTTGGCGGAGATGGTCTGCTCGGCGCGGGCGATCTTCTGGCCGGACGCCTCCAGCAGCGCCAGCAGCGGCTTCTCCGCCAGGTCCTCGCGGCGGAAGCCGCGGCCGACATCCTCGGGGATGCAGGCGGTCAGGTGGCTGAACGGCGTGCCGCGGGCGCTGCGCACGCGCACCGAGCGTTGCACGACCTCGCCCGTGGGAACGCCGAGAACGGCGGCGATGTCGGGCGTTGCCGGAACATAGTCGAACTCGATCAGCCGCACCTTCGTGCGCAGGCCCATGGCCAGAAGGTTCTCGATCAGGCCGCGCAGATTGTCGCGCACCGGCTCCGGCGCCGCGGGCGGGCGGGCATAGGTGCCGGCGCCGCGGCGCCGCGACACCAGCCCGTCGCGCTCCAGCATCTGCAGCGCGCGGCGGACGGTGATGCGCGACACGCCATGCTCGGCGGCCAGCTCGTGCTCGCCGGGCATCGGCGCTTCCGGCGGGAACTTGCCTTCGACCACCAGCTGGCGCAGCACCAGGTAGACGCGGTGGTACAGCGGCAGCGGCAGATCGGCCGCGTTCACGGGGCGGGCGATCCCGCGAGCAACGCCCAGGACGGCAGGCCGCGTTCGAATGCCGCCAGCGCGGCCTCGTGCTGCAGGGTCAGGCCGATATCGTCCAGGCCCTCGATCAGGCAGCGCTTGCGGAACGCATCGATGTCGAAGGCGAACCGGCGCCCGTCCGGGCAGATGATGGCCTGCGCCGGCAGGTCGACGGTCAGCCTGTCCGCGCCGCCGAGCAGCGCCGCCGCGTCAGCAAGTACCACCGTCAGCAGGCCGTTCTTCGCGGCATTGCCGGCGAAGATGTCGCCGAAGCTGGGCGCGATCACGCAGCGGATGCCGCCATCCACCAGCGCATACACCGCCCCCTCGCGCGAGGACCCGCAGCCGAAATTCGCCCCGGCCACCAGGACCGCCGCGGTGCCGGCGCGGACCGGGAAGTCCGGCTCCTGCAGCAGCACGTCGTGGAACAGGAAGTTCTGGTAGCCGGCGCTGCGCGGCTTGCGCAGGAAGCGCGCGGGGATGATCTGGTCGGTGTCGACATTGGCGCGGTCGAGCACGGTGGCGCGGCCGGCGAGGACGGTGAACGGGGTCATGCGACGATCTTTCGCACATCGGCGATGGCGCCGGCCACCGCCGCGGCGGCCGCCATGGCCGGCGACATCAGGTGGGTGCGCGCGCCAGGGCCCTGGCGGCCCACGAAATTCCGGTTCGACGTGGCCGCACAGCGCTGGCCGGGCGGCACCAGGTCGCCGTTCATGCCCACGCACATCGAGCAGCCCGGCTCACCCCAGACCAGCCCGGCCGCGGTGAAGATCCGGTCCAGCCCCTCCGCCTCGGCCGCGCGCTTGACCGCGACGGAGCCGGGCACGACCAGTCCGGGCACGCGCGCGCGCCGCCCCTTCAGCACCGCGGCGGCGGCACGCAGGTCCGGCAGGCGGCCATTGGTGCAACTGCCGATGAACACGCGGTCGATCGGCGTGCCTTCCAGCGGCGCCCCGGCGGCGAGCCCCATATAGGCGAGCTGCTCGGCGATCTGCCGGCGGCGCGCCACATCTTCCGCAGCATCCGGATCCGGCACGCGCGCGGTCACTGGCAAGGCCGTCTCCGGGCTGGTGCCCCAGGTCACCGTGGGCGCGATGGCCGCAGCATCCAACGTCACTTCGCGGTCGAAACGTGCCCCGGCGTCGCTCGGCAGCGCCTTCCAGGCGGCCAGGGCGGCGTCCCAGCCGGCGCCCTTGGGCGCACAGGGCCGCCCCGCCAGCCAGGCGAAGGTGGTGTCGTCGGGTGCCACCATGCCGGCACGGCCCCCGGCCTCGATGGACATGTTGCAGATGGTCATCCGCGCCTCCATCCCCATCGCGCGGATCGCCGGGCCGGCATACTCGATCACGTGCCCCACCGCGCCCGCCGCCCCGATGCGCGCGATCACCGCCAGGATCAGGTCCTTCGCCGCCACATGCGGATGCGGCGTGCCCTCGATGCCGACGCGCAGCGTCTTCGGCCGGCGCTGCCACAGTGTCTGGGTGGCCAGGACATGCGCGACCTCGGACGCGCCGATGCCGAAGGCCAGCGCGCCGAACGCGCCGTGGGTGGAGGTGTGGCTGTCGCCGCAGACCAGCGTGAGTCCCGGCAGGGTCAACCCCTGTTCCGGCCCGGTCACGTGCACGATGCCCTGGCGCGGGTCATCGAGGCCGAACAGGGCGATGCCGTGCCGCCGGGCATTCTCCCGCAGGGTGGCGACCAGGCCCGCGGCCTCGGGGTCGGCGATCGGCAGGGCGCGGGAATGGCTGGGCACGTAATGGTCGGCGATGGCAAAGGTCAGGTCCGGGCGGCGCACGCGGCGGCCGGAATGGTCCAGCATGCCGAAGCCGTGGAAACTGCCTTCATGGACCAGGTGCCGGTCGATCCACAGCAGGCAGGCGCCATCCTCGCGCGCCACGACCACACGGGCATTCCAGACCTTGTCGAACAACGTACGCGCGTCGCTCACCCGCTTTCCCCCCTCGTTGACATCTTCCGGCGCCGGATGTCTTAAACATAGGACAACTGGACGGGGGATGCCATGCACGCGCTCAAGAACAGGCTTTCCGAGGCCACCCCCCTGCTCGCCCCCGGCGTGTACGACGCGCTGTCGGCGGCGATGGCCGAGGAAGCCGGCTTCGAGGCAGCCTATCTGTCCGGCGCCTCCATCGCCTACACAAGGCTGGGCCGGCCCGATATCGGCCTGGTGTCGATGACCGAGGTGGCCGACGTGCTGGCGCGCATCCGCGAGCGGGTGGCGCTGCCGGTGATCGTCGATGCCGACACCGGCTTCGGCAACGCCATGAACGTCCAGCGCACCGTGCGCGTGTTCGAGCGCGCCGGCGCCAGCGTGATCCAGCTCGAGGACCAGACCTTCCCCAAGCGCTGCGGCCATCTGCGCGACAAGACGCTGATCCCCGCCGGCGAGATGGCCGGCAAGATCCGCGCCGCCGTCGATGCGCGCGACACCGCGCTGATCATGGCCCGCACCGACGCCATCGCCGTCGAGGGTCTCGGCGCCGCGCTGGACCGCGCCGAGCTGTACCTGCAAGCCGGCGCCGACATCCTGTTCGTGGAGGCGCCGGAGGACCGATCGCAGCTGCAGGCGATCACCGCCCGCTTCGCCGCCCGCGTGCCGCTGCTGGCCAACATGGTGGAAGGCGGCAAGACGCCGCTCGCCTCGGTCGCGGAACTCGGCGCCCTGGGCTACCGCATCGTGATCTTCCCTGGCGGGCTGGTGCGCGCCCTCGCGTGGGCGGCGCAGGAATATTTCGCCTCGCTGAAGGCGCACGGCACCACGGCGCCGTTCCGCAACCGCATGTTCGACTTCAAGGGCCTGAACGCCATGCTCGGCACCGACGCGATCCTGCATGCCGCCCGCGCCTACGACGACGTGAAAACGGAAGCGAAGCCCTGATGCTCGACCCCGTCACGCTCGCGGTCCTCAAGGGCCGGCTGGAGCAGATCGCCGACGAAATGGACGCGACCCTGTTCCGGGCCGCCTTCAACCCCACCATCGCCGAGGCGCACGACGCCTGCCACGGCATCTACGACGCCGCCACCGGCGCCACGCTGATCCAGGGCAAGTCCGGCCTGCCGATCTTCGTCGGCGTGATGGCGTTCGGCGTGCGCGCGGTGATCGACAAGTTCACCGGCGACAACGCGCCCGCCGAGGGCGACGTGTTCATCTTCAACGACCCCTATCTCGGCGGCACGCATCTGTCGGACCTGCGCCTGGTGCGCCCGTGCTTCCGCGACGGCAGGCTGTTCTGCTGGCTGGCCAGCGTCGGCCACTGGCACGATGTGGGCGGCGCCGTGCCCGGCAACTACAACCCCGCGGCCACCGAGTATTTCCAGGAAGGCGTGCTGATCCCGCCGGTGCGGCTGATCACCGCGGGACGGCTGAACCAGGACATCCTCGACATCCTGCTGGCCGCCTCGCGCATGCCGATGAGCGCCTATGGCGACCTCAACGCGCATCTCTCCGCCCTCGACCTCGGGGCCGCGCGGGTGGCGGCACTGCTCGACGAGTACGGCACGGAGATGGTGGCGGCAGCACTCGGCGAACTCACCGCGCGCGCGGCAGCACAGATCCGCGCCGAGATCGCCGCCCTGCCCGACGGCACCTGGCACGAGGAGGATTTCCTCGACAACGATGGCCGCACCGACGTGCCGCTGCGCATCGCCTGCGCCGTGACCGTGTCGGGCGACCGGCTGAAGCTCGATTTCACCGGCTCAGCCGATGCCTGCGCGGGCCCGGTGAACATCAGCCGCGCCACCACCGTCGCCAGCGTCTACGTGGCGCTGAAGCACCTGTTCCCCGAGGTCGCCGCCAATTCCGGCGTGCTCGACCCGATCGACATCGTGCTGCCGCCCAACGCGCTGCTGGATGCGCAGCGACCGAAGCCGGTGGGCGGCTACACCGAGACAATCCTGCGCATCATCGACGTGCTGTTCTGCGCCTTCGCGCGCATCCGGCCCGACCACGCCTACGGCAACGCCTACGGCACCATCAACGCGCTGTCGATCGCCGGCCTGCGCCCGGACGGGCAGCGCTGGGTGATGTTCTCGTTCTTCGGCGGCGGCCATGGCGGCAATCCCGAAGGCGACGGCCTCAGCCACGGCAACCCGCCGATCGCGACCGCCATCATCCCGCCGGTCGAGATCATGGAGGCGGCCTATCCGATCCGCTTCACCCAGTGGGCGCTGCGCCCGGGCTCCGGCGGCGCCGGCACGCATCGCGGCGGCATGGGCGCGATCTATGAGATCGAGCTGCGCGACAGCAGCGCCGAGGCCTTCGTGTTTGCCGAGCGCGCCCGCTTCGCCCCGCGCGGCGTGCTGGGCGGCGGCAGCGGCGCCCCCAACGTGGTGTCGTTCGAGCAGGACGACGGCTGGCACACGCCGCCGCTCGCCTCCAAGGTCGTCGGCGTGCGGCTGAAGCGGGGCCAGCATATCCGCCTGGAGAGCCCGGGCGGCGGCGGCTGGGGCGACCCGGCCGGGCGCGACCCCGCCGCGGTGGCACGCGACAAGCGCCTGGGATACGTGCCATGAGCCGGGGCGAGAACGTCGTCGGCGTCGATGTCGGCGGCACCTTCACCGATCTGTTCCTGTTCGACGCGGCAACCGGCACCGCCCGCGTCGGCAAGGTGCCGAGCACCCGCGGCCGCGAGGCCGACGGATTCGCCGAGGGCATCACCGGCCTGGCACCGCTGGCGGACATCTCCGCCATCGTCCACGGCACCACCGTCGGCACCAACGCGCTGCTGGAGCGCAAGGGCGCCCGCGCCGGGCTCATCACCACCGCAGGCTTCCGCGACGTGCTGGAAATGCGCCGCCGCGACCGCCGCCAGACCTGGGGCCTCACCGGCACTTTCGTCCCGGTGATCGAACGCGACATGCGCGTGGAAGTCGCCGAGCGCACGCTCGCCGATGGCAGCATCCTGACCGCGGTCGATCCCGCCGAGGTGCGGGCGGCGGCGCAGCGCCTGCTGGATGCGGGCGCCGAGGCGCTGTGCATCGTCTTCCTGCACAGCTACGCCAACCCCGCCAACGAGCGCGCCGCCCTGGAGGCGGTGCGCACGATATGGCCGAACGCGCATATCGCCATCTCGTCGGACATCCTGCCGGAGATCCGCGAGTTCGAGCGTACCAGCACCGCCGCGCTGAACGCCGTGCTGCAGCCGGTGGTCGGCGGCTACATCGCCGCCCTGGACGCCACACTGCGCCAGGGCGGCTTCGGCGGCGCGTTCCTGATCGTGCAGTCCAACGGCGGCGTGATGAGCGTGGAGACCGCCGCGCGCCTGCCCGTGCGCACCGCCCTGTCCGGCCCCGCCGCCGGCGTGATCGCGGCCGCCCATATCGCCACCGAAGCGGGGTTCCCCGACGTCATCACGGGCGACATCGGCGGCACCAGCTTCGACGTCTCGCTGGTGGCCGGCGGCGTGCCGGCGCTGGCGGCGCAATCCACCCTCGATTTCGGCCTCGTCGTGCGCACGCCGATGATCGAGATCACCACCATCGGCGCTGGCGGTGGTTCGATCGCGCGTGTCGATGCCGCCGGACTGCTGCAGGTGGGGCCGCAGAGCGCCGGCTCCATCCCCGGCCCGGTGTGCTACGGCGCCGGCGGCGACCGCCCGACCGTGACCGATGCCAACGTGGTACTGGGCCGGATCAATGCCGAGCGCCCGATCGGCGGCAAGTTCGCCCGGCTCGATGCCGCGGCGGCGGCGCGGGTGATCGCCCGCGATGTCGGCGCCCCGCTCAGGCTCGACGTCGTCGCCGCGGCCGAGGCGATCCTGCGGGTCGCCAATGCGCGCATGGCCGGCGCCCTGCGCCTGGTGTCGATCGAGCGCGGCCATGACCCGAAGAAATTCACCCTGATGCCGTTCGGCGGCGGCGGCGCTCTGCACGCGGGCGCGCTGATCCGCGATGTCGGCCTGGCCCGCGCCCTGGTGCCGCGCTTCCCCGGCGTGACCTCGGCGCTGGGCTGCGTCATCGCCGACATGCGCCACGACCGCGTGCGCACGCTGAACCGCATGCTGGCGGAGCTCGACCCGGCTGCCTTGCGCGCCGAAATGGATGCGGCGGCTTCGTCCCTGGCGGCCTTGCTGAACCGCGCCGGCATGGCATTCACCGCCCGGCGGGTGGCGCACGCTCTGGACATGAACTATGCCGGCCAGACCCACACCGTGGCCGTGCCCCTGCCGCTCGAACCCGACGGCAGCGGCGAACTGTCGCAGGCGCGGATCGCGGCGGCGTTCGAGGCCGCCTATTCCGGCAGCTATGGCCGGCTGCTGCCCGGCGTGCCAATGCGGGTGCTGAACCTGCGCAGCGCGGTGACCGGCGTGCGGCCGAAGATCGACCTGCTGTCCATGGCGCCCACCGCCGACGCCAGCATCGAATCGGCCCGCCGCGGCCGGCGCCGGGTCTGGTTCGACGGCTGGACCGACACGCCGGTGTTCGGCCGGCTCGGCCTGCCGGTAGGCGCCGTGATCGCCGGCCCCGCCGTGCTGGAGCAGCCGGACACCACGATCCTGATCGAGCCCGGCCTGTCCGGCCGCGTCGACCGGTTCGGCAACCTGATCCTGGAGGCGAGCCGATGAGCGAATGGCCTGGCACCGCCCTGCTGCTGTGCGACCTGCAGAACGATTTCCTGCATCCCGAGGGCGCCTATGGCCGCGCCGGGCTGGGCAACCCGGACATCGCCGCGGTGGTGCCGCGCCTGCGGCCGCTGGTCGAGCGGGTGCGCCGGGCCGGCGGCTGGATCGTGTCCACCCATTTCACCCTGGTGCCCGGCCGCGGTGGCGAGCCGTTCATCTCGCCGCACCTCAAGCGGCTGCGCCCGTTCCTGAAGCAAGGCGACTTCCTGCCGGGATCCTGGGGCCATGCGCTGGTGGACGAACTGGCGCCGGCCGATCTCGCCGTCGAAAAGGTCAATTTCTCCGCCTTCTACATGAGCCGCCTGGAATGGGTCCTGGCCCGCGCCGGCGTCCGCCGGTTGCTGGTCTCCGGCATCGTGACCAATGGCGGCGTCGCCAGCACGGTGCGCGACGCGCATGTGCGCGAATACGAGACCACCGTGCTCGCGGATGGCTGCGCCGCCTTCGACCGCGCCGTGCATGACACCGCGATCGCGGCATTGCGTCCGGTTGCGCACATTTCGACGGTGAATGAGGTGCTTTCGGCTTTCACGGACTAGACAACCCGTCCCATCCCGCACAATGTAATGTATCAATCTGTTGCGGAGCTCGAGTGGATGGACGGCCCTACGACCGGGGTGGCGGTGTTTGCTTGCCTGTTCAGCTCGGCCGTCGCCGGGCTGATCGCGCATGCGCGGCTGCCGGCCAAGCTGCTGACGCGGCGGGCAACCACGGCCATCCGCCGCAGCGTCTGGATCGTCGCCATGATGGCGGCGCTGATGCTGGCGCTGCTGACCGTCCAATTGAAGACCCATTTCGACAGCGCGTCTCGTGATGTGAGGAATTTCTCTTCGCAGATCGTCGCGCTGGACCGGACCCTGCGCCAGCTCGGCCCGGAGGCCGACCCGGCGCGTTCGCTGCTGTTCCGCTACAGCGCCCGCATCATGAAGGATGTCTGGCCGCAGACCCACCCGAAGCTGGGGCCCGCGGACACCCACGCGACGAAGCTGTTCGGCGAGCTCGAGAGGGCGATCGGCGATCTGGAGTCCCCGGATGCGCGCATGCGCGACCTCGAGGTCGCGGCAATGGCCCAGCTGCATGAGATCGCGCGCGCACGCTGGAACCTCGGCGATCGCGACGCCACACAGTTGTCGCCGTGGCTGGTCAGCTTCCTGGTGCTCTGGCTGATGCTCACCTTCGGCAGCCTGAGCCTGTCGGCGCCGCGCTCGCCGCTGGTCATGGGCGCGCTGTTCCTGTGCGCGCTCGCGCTCAGCAGCGAGGTGTTCCTCACGGTCGAATTCGCCGACCCCTATGTGGGCCTGATTATCGTCTCCAGCGAACCCGTGCAGAATGCGTTGTTCGCCCTGAGCGAATAACGTCCGGGCCGCCGCGGCCCGCCCATTCGAGGATCTGCACATGGCATTCGATTTCACCGGCCGCCGCGTTGTCGTGTGCGGCGGCAGCCGCGGCATCGGCCGCTCCATCGCGCTCGGCTTCGCCGCGTCCGGCGCGGACGTGTCGATCTGCGCCCGCGGCGCCGCATCGCTGGACGCAACCCGCGCCGAGATCGCGGCGCACGGCCGCACCGCCCATGCCGGCGCCTGCGACCTTGCCGACGCATCGGCGATCGCCGCCTACATCGCGGCCGCCGCGGCGGCGCTCGGCGGCATCGACATCCTGGTCAACAACGCCTCGGGCTTCGGCATGACCGACGATCGGGCCGGCTGGGCCGCCAGCTTCGACGTGGACATGATGGCCGTGGTGCACGCGAGCCACGCCGCCCTGCCGCACATGCGGGCAGCGCTGGCCGAGGGCCGCTCCGGCCCCAGCATCGTCTCGGTGTCGTCGATCTCGGCCATGCGCCCGTCCACCCGCTCGGCGCCGTACGGGGCGCTCAAGGCGGCGGTGATCCACTACACCACCACCCAGGCGGCGATGCTGGCCGAGGACGGCATTCGCGTGAACGCCGTGGCGCCCGGGTCGATCGAGTTCCCCGGCGGCACCTGGGAGAAGCGGCGCCTGGAGGGCTCGCCCGTCTACGACCGTGTGCGCGCCAGCATCCCGTCGGGCCGGCTGGGCACGCCGGAGGAAGTGGCCGACGTGGTGCTGTTCCTGGCCTCGCCGGCGGGACGCTGGGTCACCGGCCAGACCATCGTGGTCGATGGCGGCCAGTTGCTGTTCAGCTGACGCCGGCAGCGGGGCTGCGGCCGCGGCGCCATTCGTACAGCGCGTCCGGCTCATGCTCCTCGTTGTCTTCCCCGTCGGTTTTGCGGACCAGGCGGAAGCCGTGCGCCTCGTAGAACCGGATCGCCCGCAGGTTCTTCTGGAACACCCATAGTTTCAGCTGCCTGTGGGCGGTCATGGCCTGGCCGAGCAGGGCCGACCCGAGGCCCTGCGCGTGCCGGTCCGGGTGGACATACAGATGGTCGACCCAGCCGGCGCGGAAGGCGCAGAACCCGTCGATGCCGTTTGCCTCCGACACCCAGACCGCGCAGTCCCGGAACACACGCTCGCGGAAGAACCACAGATCCTCCTCGGGCGTGTGCAGGTCGGGCAGGTACGGCAGGCAGGTTGTCCGCACCACGCGGAACAGCCGGGCGACCTCGGCCACGTCGTCGAACCCGGCTTTCCTCACGCGGCGGCCCCCCGGCGCTTCAGGTAATGGCGATGCGCCTTGGCGCGGTTGCCGCAGGATGCCATGGAGCACCAGCGGCGGTTGGCGCTCTTGCTGTCATCCAGGAACAGCCAGCCGCATTGCGGATTGGCGCATTGGCGCACCCGCGCCCGGCGCGGGCCGGCGAGCAGGTCGGCCGCCGACCACAGCACCGGGGACAGCAACGCCGCCGCACTCGGGCGCAGGCCCTCCACCTGCCAGGCATAGACGCCGTCGCGGCGCACCAGCCGGCGACGGGAACAGGCGGCGCCCAGCGCGGCGTTGAGCGGCCCGAGCTCGCCATCCTGGCCCGCGGCGGCGGCGGCGAACAGGCGATACAACGTCTCCCGCAACTCGATCGCGGCGGCAAACACGGACGCTGCCTTGTCGGCCCGGAGCCCAGCGGTGCTGGCCGCGACGAAGGGGCCGTTGAGCGGCGACGCCGCGGCAACCCAGCTGGTGACATCGTTGATATCACGCAATTCGTCGCTCGGTTCCGGGGTGCCACGCCAGTAGCGCGTGTCCGCGAAGGCCAGGCACAGATCCTCGGCGGGCGCGGCGACGATGTGGTCCGGGGGCGTCATGTGCCGTGTCTACTAACCGACTTGTGGGTTGACAACTGGGGCGGCCGATGCCCGAATATAACCGTCTAATTGGTTATATTTTGGGGAGGCTTGCCATGCTCGACCATGTGTCCTTCGGCGTGCGCGACGTCGCGGCCGCGCGGCGCTTCTACGATGCGGTGCTGGGGCCGCTCGGCTATCGCTGCCTCCATTCGGGCGACGACTATGCGGGCTATGGCGCCGAGGCGCCGGGGTTCTGGCTGAGCGTCGCCGAACACCCCGTGCCCGCCGACGCCAAATCCGGCCTGCATCTGTGCTTCGTGGCGCCGACCCGCGCAGCGGTGGACCAGTTCCACGCGGCCGGGCTCGCCGCCGGCGGGCGCGACAACGGGGCGCCCGGGCTGCGGCCGGATTACGGAGCGGACTACTACGCTGCCTTCCTCGTCGATCCCCAGGGCTACCGGATCGAGGCGCATTGCGACAAGGCGGCGTAACAAGGCGGCACGCCCCGCCTGCGTGCCAGTGGATGTCACGCGGGAAAGGTCATGGCGGAACGCCGGGCAGATCGTTATTGTCCATCACTGTCATGAGCAGTTCCACGATGGACAACGATGCCCCGCCGGCTCTGGATGCGGTGGTGGATCTGGGCCCCCTGCCCGGCCTGACCGGATATGCCCTGCGCCGCGCCCAGATCGCGGTGTTCCACGACTTTCACCGGACCATGGAGGCCGAGGGCATCCGCACCGCGCAGTTCTCGGTGCTGGAGGTGCTGAAAGCCAATCCCGGGCTGCGGCAGACCCAGGTGAGTTTCGCGCTGGGCATCAAGACCACCAATTTCGTGCCGCTGTTCGACGAGCTGGAGCGCCGCGGCCTGGCCGAGCGCCGCCCCATCCCCGGCGACCGGCGCGCCAAGGGCCTGTTCCTGACCGAAGCGGGCCGCGCCACCCTGGAGCGGCTGGAAAAACTCGTCGCCGAGCACGAGGCGCGTTTCGTGGCGCGCATCGGTGCGGCCGGCAAGGCGCAGTTGCTGGGACTGCTGCACCGGCTGACGGACCGGACGTTCGATCCCGATCGTTCGTGACGGTCCCGGCGAAGGAAGAACAGGGGACAAGGAAGAACAGGGGACACAGAGGACACGGAGGGCCACAGAGAACACGGAGATGGTGTTCGGATTGGCTGTCAGTGTGGGACGGCGGCCTCAGCGTTTGGGCGCGCGAAGCGCGCATAAATACTTTCTTCTCCGTGTCCTCTGTGGCCCTCTGTGTTCTCCGTGTCACCTTTCTTCCTGGATCGACAACGTCATCCCAGCCCGAATTTCGCGATCACCTCCGCCGGGATCGGCACGGCCTTCATGCGGGCGGGATCGTCCGGGTGGCGCCCCACCCACACGCGGGTTTCCCAGCATTCGGCACCCAGCACCTCGCCGCCAGCATCGTCGGGCTTCAGCAGCCGGTGGTAGATGTCGAAGCTGCTGCGGCCGAATCGCTCCACCCGACTCTCGATCACCACCTCGTCGCCGAAGGTGCTGGGCACGTGGAACTTGCCGCGCGTGTCCACCATGGGAATGCCGGCAATCCCGTAATGCGCGATGATCTGCGCCTTCTTCATGCCCAGCGCGTGGGCCAGCAGCGATGCCGTGGACCAGTCGAACATGGCGAAATAGCGCGGGTAGAACACGATGCCCGCGGCGTCGCAGTCGCCCCATTCGATGGTCACGCCCCGGCGGTGCGGCAACATCCCTCGCCCCCGCCTAGCGCGGCGCCATGCGCAAGGCGCCATCGAGCCGGATGGTCTCGCCGTTGAGCATGCGGTTGGCGACGATGTGCATGGCCAGCGCCGCGTATTCGCCGGGCTGGCCCAGGCGTTGCGGGAACGGCACGGATTCGCCCAGGCTCGTCTGGATCTCCTGCGGCAGCGCCTGCATCATCGGGGTGAAGAACAGGCCGGGCGCGATCGTCACCACGCGCACGCCGAAGCGGGCCAGCTCGCGCGCCGCCGGCAGGGTCAGGCCGACGACGCCGGCCTTGGACGAGGCATAGGCGGCCTGGCCGATCTGCCCGTCATAGGCGGCGACCGAGGCGGTGTTGATGATCACGCCGCGCTCGCCGTCTTCCAGCGGATCGAGCGTGCTCATTTCCGCCGCGGCGAGGCGCAGCATGTTGAAGGTGCCGATCAGGTTGACGCGGATCACCTTCTCATAGGCGGCAAGGCCGAGCGGCCCTTCGCGCCCGACGATGCGCCCGGGGGTGCCGACGCCGGCGCAGTTCACCAGCACCCGCACCGGGCCGTGCGCGGCGCGCGCCAGGGCGAAGGCACGCTCCGCCGCCTCCGGGTCCGCCACGTCGGAGGAGATGCCGAGGCCGCCCAGGCGCTTCGCCGCGGCATCGGCCTGCGCCGCGTTGATATCGACCACGGCCACCTTGGCACCGGCCTCGGCCAGCGCCGCGGCGGTGGCGGCCCCGAGGCCGGAGGCGCCGCCGGTGACCACGGCGGCCATTCCTTGCAGGTTCATCATGCTGCTCCGTAAGCGGGGTTCTCGATCAGCAGGGCGATGCCCTGCCCACCGCCGATACAGGCCGATGCGATGCCGCGCCGCAAGCCCGCCCGCCGCAGCTCACGTGCGAGCGTCAGCGCCAGCCGGATGCCGGTGGCCGCCAGCGGGTGGCCGATGGCGATCGCGCCGCCGTTCACGTTGAGCTTGTCCTCGTCCAGGCCGAGTTCGCGGGCGCAGGCCATCACCTGGGCGCCGAACGCCTCGTTGATCTCGATGCGGTCGACGGCATCGAGGCTGAGGCCGGTGCGGGCGAGCAGCGCGCGGATGGCCGGCGCCGGGCCGATGCCCATGACCTCCGGCGCGCAGCCGATGGCGACGCCGGCGACGATGCGCGCCAGCGGCTCGCGGCCCGTGCGTTGCAGATAGGCGCTGGAGCAGACCAGGCCCGCCGCGGCGCCGTCCACCACGGCCGAGCTGTTGCCGCCGGTCTGCACGCCGCCGAAGGCCGGGCGGATCCGGGCCAGCGCTTCCACCGGCGAGGGGCGCACATGGGTGTCGGCGCGCACCGCGTCCACCTTGCGGTCCAGCCTGATGCCACGCGGCTTGTAGCCTTCCAGCTCGAACGTCTCGGTGGTGACCGGCACGATCTCACCGTCGAGGAAGCCACTGGCCTGGGCTGCCAGAGCGCGATCGAAGCTGCGGGCGGCGAATGCATCCACGTCGGGGCGGGCGATCTGGTAGCGGCGGGCCAGGTTCTCCGCGGTGCCGCCCATGGTGACGTCGGCCGCCGGGTCGAGCAGCGCTTCCCACAGGAAGTCCTTGAACTCGACCTGCCCCATGCGGAAGCCGTTGCGGTGGGTGTAGGCGGCGACGGGGTTGCGGCTCATGGATTCCGTGCCGACGCACAGCGCCATGTCCACGCCGCGCCCGGTCACGGCATCGGCGCCCTGCATCAGCACCTCGATGCCGGTGCCGCAGACGCGCTGCACCAGATGCGCGGGCACCTCGATGGGTACGCCGGAATAGAGACCGATATGGCGCGGCAGCATGTAGGCGTCGAAGCTGGCCTGGGCCATGTTGCCGGCAATCACCGTGCCCACTTCGGCCGGCGGCACCTGGGCGCGCTCCAGCGCCGCCCGGGCCACCTTGATGCCGAGGTCGATGGGTGACACGCCCGCGAGCGGCCCGGTGTAGTCGGCGAACGGCGTGCGCACGCCGTCAAGCAGCCAGGCATCGGTCCATGCCGCGCCCACGCCGGCGTGGGCAGGTTGCTGGGTCATGATCTAGTCCTCGATGGAAATGACATTCGGGGGCTTCGGGTCGGCATACAGCGTCTGCACCAGGCCGGCGCGCCGGGCGATCACGGCGCGCTGGTTGATGCTGCCCTTGTCGGTGATCTCGCCGGCGTCGATCGAAGGTGGCTCGCGCAGGAAGGCGGCGCGCACGACCCTGGTGGAGCTGCCGGTGCTCTCGCGCGCCAGCTCGCGCAGCAAAGCGCGGATCTTCGCCTGCACCAGGGCATGTTCCAGCGGCGCCTCGGCGTCCGGGCAAAGGGCCGCGCAGGCGGCCGCGTCGGGCAGCATCAGGATGGCGACATAGCCGGCGTCGTGGCCGCAGATCACGGCGTCGCGCACCCATGGGGCCAGGCGCTGCACCAGCTTCGCGCGCATCGGCCCGACGCTGACCCAGGTGCCCGTCGCCAGCTTGAAATCCTCGCTGATGCGGCCATCGAAGCGGAAGCCCTTCTGCCAGTCCCCGGCATCGACGAAGGCCAGCGCGTCGCCGATCTTGTAGAAGCCGTCCGCGTCGAAAGCCTCGCGCGACAGCGCCTCCATGCGCCAATAGCCGGGCATGATGTTCGGCCCGCGCAGCCGCGCCTCCAGCTTGCCGCCATTCGGCTGCAGCTTCAGCTCCACCCCCGGCGCCGGCAGGCCGACGATGCCGGAGCCGGTGCAGTCCGGGCGGGTGACGATGGCGAAGGGCGCGGTCTCGGTGGCGCCCAGGCCGGTCATCATGACGATGCGCTCCCCGGTGGTTTCGACCGCCAGGCGTTCCAGCTCGTCCCATACGTGCTGGGCCAGGCCGGCGCCGGCGTAGAACAGCATCTTCACGCGGCTGAAGAAGGTCTGCCGCAGCGCCGGCTCGCGGTCGAGGTAGCGGACCAGCTCCTCGTAGCCCTTGGGGACGTTGAAATAGACGGTGGGCGCGATCTCGCGCAGGTTGCGGATGGTTTCCGCGATGCCCGACGGGACCGGCTTGCCGTCGTCGATATACATCGTGCCGCCATTGTAGAGCACGAGGCCGACATTGTGGTTGCCGCCGAAGGTGTGGTTCCACGGCAGCCAGTCGACGATGACCGGCGGCTCCTCCTCCAGCATCGGGAAGGCTTCCAGCAGCATGGCCTGGTTGCTGCACAGCATGCGCTGGGTGTTGACCACACCCTTGGGCAGGCCGGTGGAGCCCGAAGTGAACAGGAACTTGCCGATGCTGTCCGGCCCGACCTTCGCCGCCGCTTCTTCCACGGCTGCGGTCGGCACGGTTGCCAGCAACTCGGCGAAGGCGGTGGCGGGGCGGTCATTGGTGGGGTGTGCGGTGACGGCCAGCTCGACATCGTCCGGCACGGCGGCGCGGATGGCACGGCCATAGGCGGCGCCGTCGGCGGCGAAGACGAGGCCCGGCGTCAGCAGGCCCAGGATGTGCCGCAGCTTCGATGAGTCGGTGGAAACCAGCGAATACGCGGTCGAGATCGGGGCGTAGGGCACGCCGACATGCATTGCGGCCAGGCCGAGCAAGGCGTGCTCCAGGTCGTTGCCGGACAGGATGGCGACGGGGCGGTCTTCCGACAGCTTGCGGTCCAGCAGCGCCTGGCCGAGCGCCCGTACGTGTCGCAACGCCTGCGCGTAGGTGACCCGGCGCCAGTCGCCGCCATGCTCCCTGCAGGCCATGAACACGCGGTCGGGCGCGACCCGCGCCCAGTGCTCAAGGCGCTCGGTCAGGCGGGCCGGATAGGCGCGAAGGCCGCGCGTGGGCCGCACCAGGATGCTGCCGTCGGCGCCGCGGACGAACGTTGCATCGAGCGATCCGAGATGCACGGGACGCGTCGGTGTCGGCATCAACTCTGTCTCTCCCCTTGTGCCGGTTCCTGCGTGGAACTCTTGCCCGCGTCAGCTATGGGCGACCTTGCCCGCCCGCTTCTCCAGGAAGGCGCGCAGCCGCGCCTTGGCCTCGTCCGAGCCCTGGGCGATCGCCGCCATCAGGCTTTCCATCAGCAGCCCGGTTTCGGGATCGGCCGCGGCGATGCGCGGCAGGGCATGCAGGATGGCGAAGTTGGTCAGCGGCGCGTTCTCGGCCGCGCGCCTGGCCAGCGCGACGGCCTTGGCCAGCCCCTCGCCCGGCTCCACCAGGTATTGCGAGAAGCCGAGCGCCACGCCCTCCTCCGCGCCGTAGGTGCGGCCGGTCAGCATCATGTCCATCATCCGGTGCACGCCGATCAGGCGCGACAGCCGCACCGAGGCGCCGCCGCCCACATAGATGCCGCGGCTGCCTTCGGGCAGGGCGTAGAAGGCGCTGCGCTCGGCGACGCGGATATGGGTGCTGGCCGCCAGCTCCAGCCCGCCGCCGACGACGGCGCCATGCAGCACCGCGATCACCGGCAGGTCGCCGAACGCGATGCGCTCGAAGGCGCGGTGCCAAAGGCGGGAATGGGCGATGCCGGCCTCCGTGTCGCGCTCGGTCAGCGAAGTGAGGTCGAGGCCCGCGGAGAAATGGTCGCCCTCGCCGTGGATGACGACGGCGCGCGCGCCTTCCGGCGGGTCGGCGAAGAAGCGGCCGATCGCGCGGACGGTGACGTCGTCCAGCGCATTGCGCTTGTCCGGGCGGGACAGGCGCAAGACGGCGATCCCGTCCTGCAGGTCGCAGTGCAGCGTGTCCGGCAATGCGATGTCGGGTGGTTGCACGGGCTTCCTCGGATTATCGGATATTATTGTTATGGATCATATCTTCAGCACCGGCCGCGTCAACCGCAATGGCCATCGGCCATGCGGTGGTGCGCTGCCTCACCGTGCTGTAGCGTCCCGGAAAAGCACTTCGGAGATGGGGATCGCGCCGTGGCAACCGGGCTTCGCAAGGGTCTCACCAGCTATGGTGACGCCGGATTTTCGCTGTTCCTGCGTCGCGCCTTCATCAAGGCGATGGGCTTCTCCGACGACGCGCTGGACCGGCCGATCGTCGGCATCACCAACACCTACAGCGACTTCAATCCGTGCCACGGCAACGTGCCCGACCTGATCGAGGCGGTGAAGCGCGGGGTGATGCTGGCCGGCGGGCTGCCGATGGCGTTCCCCACCGTCAGCATCCACGAAAGCTTCTCCCACCCCACCAGCATGTTCCTGCGCAACCTCATGGCGCTGGACACGGAGGAGATGATCCGCGCCCAGCCGATGGACGCGGTGGTGCTGATCGGCGGCTGCGACAAGACGATCCCGGCGCAGCTCATGGGGGCGGCGAGCGCCGACATCCCGGCCATCGTCCTGCCCACGGGGCCGATGCTGGTGGGCCACTACAAGGGCGAGGTGCTGGGTGCCTGCACGGATTGCCGGCGGCTGTGGGCGAAGCATCGCGCCGGCGAGCTGGACGAGGCCGAGATCGACGCGGTGAACGGCCGGCTGGCGCCAACCAAGGGCACCTGCATGGTGATGGGCACCGCCAGCACGGTGGCCTGCATGACCGAGGCGCTGGGCATGACGCTGCCGGGCGCCGGCAGCATTCCCGCGACCCATGCCGACCGCATCCGCGCCGCCGAGGCCTCGGGCGCCGCGGCGGTGCGGCTGGCCGCGAGCGGCACGACGCCGCGGCAGATCATGACTCCGGCGGCGTTCCGCAACGCCTTCACCGTGCTGCAGGCGATCGGCGGCTCAACCAATGCGGTGATCCATTTCACCGCGATCGCCGGGCGGCTGGGCATCGAGATCGACCTGGAGGAGTTCGACCGCCTCGGGCTGGAGGTGCCGGTGCTGGTGGACCTCAAGCCGACCGGCGAGCACTACATGGAGCATTTCCACTGGGCCGGCGGCGTGCCACGGCTGCTGCAGGAACTGGCGCCGATGCTGGATACCGCCGCGGCGACAGTGGGCGGGGTGACGCTGGCCGATGTGATCGCGGCGGCCGAGCAGGTGCCGGGGCAGACGGTGATCCGCCCGTTCGCCAAGCCGATCGCGACCGGCGGTGGGCTTGCGGTGCTGCGCGGCAACTTGGCGCCGGGCGGGGCGCTGCTGAAACGCTCGGCGGCGACGGCGCGGCTGATGCAGCACGAGGGCCGGGCGGTGGTGTTCGACGGCCTGGAGGACATGGCGGCGCGGCTGGACGACGACGCCCTCGATGTCACCCCGGACGACGTGCTGGTGCTGCGCAATGCCGGGCCGAAAGGGGCGCCGGGCATGCCGGAGGCCGGCTACATCCCCATCCCGCGCAAGCTGGCACGGCAAGGCGTGAAGGACATGGTGCGCATCTCCGACGCGCGGATGAGCGGCACCGCCTTCGGCACCATCGTGCTGCACATCACGCCCGAGGCCACGGTGGGCGGGGCGCTGGCGCTGGTGCGCAACGGCGACCGCATCCGGCTGGACGCGGCGGCACGGCGCATTGACCTGCTGGTGGACGCGGCCGAGCTGGCACGGCGCCGCGCCGCCTGGCAGCCCCCTGCCCCGCCGCCGGGTGCCGAGCGCGGCTATCTGCGGCTGTTCCTGGAACAGGTGACGCAGGCCGACCAGGGGTGCGATTTCGCGTTCTGCCGGCCGCCGGCGCCAGCGCCGGCCGACATGCGCGAGCCGGCATACCCCGCGGATCAGTAACCGACGGTGAAGCGCCGGCGCTCGTGGGCGGGCCGCTCCAGCTCGTCCACCAGCGCCACCGCGAAGTCCTCGAACGAGATCCACCCCTTGCCCTTGTCATCGACCAGGAGCTGGTCGGTGCCGAGGCGGAACTTGCCGGTGCGCTCGCCGGGCACGAACATCGCGGACGGGCACAGGAACGTCCAGTTCAGCTCCTGCTCCTGGCGCAGCAGGGCGAGGAATTCGCCACCCTTGAGCGCCTCGGCCTTGTATTGCGGAGGGAAATTCGGGGTATCGACCAGCCTCTGGCCCGGCGCGACTTCGAGGCTGCCGGCGCCGCCGACGACGAGATAGCGCTTTGCCCCGGAGGCGCGCACCGCCTCGATGAGCTTGCGCGGGTCGCTGTCGGTGAAGTGGATCGCGCTGATCACGGCATCGTGACCGGTGAGCAGGCGGGCGAGGCCGTCCTGGTCGAACACGTCGCCCTGTTTCGCGGTGACATGCGGCAGCGCCGGGACCTTCTCGGGATGGCGGACAATGGCCGTGACCTCGTCCCCGCGGCGGGCAAGCTCGGCGAGGATGCGCGAGCCCGCGTTGCCGGTGGCGCCGATGAGAGCGACTTTCATGGTTGCCTCGCTGGAACTGGAGTGCGCGCGGTCTTGGGGATGGGCCGGGGCCGGCACACCAAGCCGTTCGCCGTGCGCCAGTCCCGGCGGAATCCGATGTTGTCTCGGCGCCCGCGAGAACCGGGGCTACAGGACGACCAGACCGCGCCGCAGGCCCTGGATGACGGCCTCGGCGCGGCTGCGTACGGCCAGTTTCGCGAACACCGCTTCCAGGTGGTACTTCACCGTGTGGGCGGAAATGCCGAGGCGGCGGGCGATCGCCTTGTTGCTCAGCCCGTCGCCCACCAGCGCCAGGATCTCCATCTCGCGCGGCGTCAGCAGGCTGGCCGGGGGCGGCGCCGCGGCGAAGCCGGGCTGCTCGGCCTCCACGGCGGCCGGTGCCGGCGGCGCGGCGGCGGCTTCGCGCACCTGCAACCCCTCGGCCAGGGCCGCCACCGCCGCGGCGATCCGCCGGGCCGAGGCGTCGCGACGGAGCACGCCGGCGAGGGTCGGATCGGCGGCCACGCCCGGATCGTCCGACAGCACCAGTAGCGGCGCGTGCAGGGCATCGGCGGGCACGGTCATGCCCGGCGGCAGGTCGATGACCAGCACGTCGGCCTCGGCTTCCGGGGCGCGGTCGAGCACGCATTCAAGCTGGCGGCGGCGGCGCGGGTCGCGCACGCGCAGCGCGGCGGTGGGGCCGTGCGCCGGGGCCAGCGCCGGGACGGAAGGATGGATGGCTTGCTGCCGGGTTGGTGCCTGCATTGCCGTCTCGTTGATGGGACTCATGCCGGTCGCTCCGCCACTGTAACCGCCGGGGTCGCGGGTATGCCACCACGCAACACGTTCAATTCAAGACTCTGGCCGACCGTCTCCGGGCCCAAAGCCGCCGCCAGGGCGCGCGCGCTGGTGACCTTGCGGCCGGCGACGGCGAGCAGGATGTCGCCGGGCAGCAGGCTGGCGGCGGCCGGGCTGTCCTGGGCGAGGGACACCACCATCAGCCCGGCCTCGGCCCCGGCCTGGCGGGCCAGGGCGGCCGGCAGCGCCACCGGATGCACGCCGACGCCGAGCCAGCCGCGGCGCACCGCGCCGGCGGTCTGCAGTTGCGGCAGCACGCGGGCGATGGTGGCGGCGGGAATGACCATGACGCCGCGGCGCGGACCGAAGGTGGACATGCCCAGGACGCCGCCCTGGGCGTCCAGCACGGGGCCGCCTTCGGCCGGGTCCGGCAGGCGCGCGCCGATGCGCAGGTTGAGGTCGATGCGCCCGCCCGCCTGGCTGTCCCAGGCCGGGCCAAGCACCTCGATCGTCGCCATGCGTGCGGTGGCGCCGCCTGCTCCATCGCTGCCAAGGGCCAGCACGATTGCTCCGACGCCGGAGGGCTCGGCCGGACGCATGATCGCGGGCGCGCCGGCCTCCAGCCGTAATGCTGCGACATTGGTGCTGGGGTCGCGTCCTGCAAGCACCGCGGGCACGCAGGCGCCGCCGGGCAGGATGGCGGTAACGGCTTCGTCGCGGGTGAGCGCCTGCTCGGAGGTGACGAGGCTGGCGTTGTCCCAGATCACGGCGGACAGGCGCAGGCGGCCGCCCCATGCAAGGCCGGCGACGCTGCCGGCACCGGCGCGCACGCGGGCCTGCAGGGCGTCGGACAGCGCGGATAGCGGATCGGTCATGGCCGGGCTCCCTGGTAGCGGTGATGTGCCTTGACTATCGGCGCGCGACGCTCGCCCGTGCATCGGCTGGATGACCGGGACGGCCCCCGGCCGGACGGCGGGGTGGCGATCGGCCGGGGCGAAACCGATATCGCGCGCATGCCCCTCGACGCCCCCGTTCCCGACGTTGTCGACCTCGACCCCTATTCCGCCAGGGTGGTCGGCGCCGTGGCGCGGGTGGCGCCGGCGGTGCTGCATATCGGCAATGACGGGCGCGGCCAGGGCTCGGGGGTGCTGTTCACGCCCGACGGCTATGCGCTGACCAACAGCCATGTCGTGGCCGGGGCGAAGGCGGTGACCGCAACGCTGCCGGACGGGCGGCGGGTGGCGGCCCGGCTGGTGGGCGACGATCCCGGCACCGATCTCGCGGTGCTGCGCCTGGACGGGAGCGGGTTCGAGCATGCCGAGCTGGGGCGCAGCGGTACGTTGCGCGTGGGCCAGCTGGTGGTGGCGATCGGGGCGCCGTACGGGTTCCAGGCGACGGTGACGGCGGGGATCGTCAGCGGCCTGGGGCGCACGTTGCGGGCGCGCGACGGGCGGCTGATCCAGTCGGTGGTGCAGACCGATGCGGCGCTGAATCCCGGCAACTCCGGCGGGCCGCTGGCGGATGCCGCCGGGCGCGTGGTGGGCATCAACACCGCGATCATCGCACCGGCGCAGGGGATCTGCTTCGCGGTGGGGATCGATACCGCGGTGTCCGTGGCGGCGCAGTTGATGCGCGACGGGCATGTGCGGCGGGCGCGGCTGGGGATTTCCGTGCAGACCGTCGAGCTGCCGGGGCGGCTGGCGCGCGGCATGGGCCAGGCGAGCGGCGCGATGGTGACCGGATTGCAGGCGGACGGGCCGGCGGCGCAGGCGGGGCTGCGGCCGGGCGACGTGATCCTGCGCCTGGACGGCGCGGCGGTGGATGGGGCCGATGCGCTGCATGGGCTGCTGACCGGCGAGCGGGCGGGTGTCGCGGTGGCGTTGGACGTGCTGCGCGAGGCGGCGCCGCTGCGGCTGGTGGTGACGCCGGACGCGTCGGGCTGACAGCGCGTGCGGGGTGCGGAACGATCATCGTGCTGCCCAAATGTCGCCGTGTTCTCGGGGACTTAATTTTCGGGTGAGCTGTTGGCAACGTTGGTTGCTCCACGCTGATGCGGCTGCGAAGTTTCGGAAGGACCGAGGCGATGACCCAGATGTGCACACACGATGCCCGCCCGCTGACTTTCGAGACGATGCTGTCCGATCCGTTGATCCGGATGGTGATGGACAGCGACGGCGTGACGCTGGACGAGCTCGTGGCAGTGCTGGAAGTCGCGCGGGAAGCGATCGTGGCACGGGAGGCCGTGGCGGTCAGCCTCGCGGCCGGCCGTCAGGCGGGCGCGGCCGGGCGACGCTGCGGCTGACGCCGGGCGGTTGCGCGTTGCTGCCGCGCCACCTATGCAGCGGTGATGATCCAATGCGGCACCGTGCGGGTGGAGATGTTCAGGGGGGCGGCGATGGCGCCGCATCTGCCGGCGCTGGCGCGGCTGCGCATCGCGGTGTTTCGCGACTGGCCATACCTGTATGACGGCGACCCTGCCTATGAGCAGCGTTACCTGGCGGATTTCGCGGCGAGCCCGGATGCAGGGCTGGCGGTGGCGTTCGATGGCGACATGCCGGTGGGGTGCTCGACCTGCGAGCCGCTTGCCGATGCCGGCGTCGAACTGAGGGCCCCGTTTCGGGCGCACGGCATCGATCCAATTCGGGTCTTCTATTTCGGCGAGTCCGTGCTGCTGCCGGCGTATCGCGGGCAGGGCGTGGGGGTGGCGTTCTTCGCCGAGCGCGAGGCGCATGCACGGCGCGTATCCGCGTGCGACTACGCGGCGTTCTGCTCGGTCATCCGGCCGCAGGACCATCCGCTGCGCCCGCCCGAGGCGGTGCCGCTGGACGCGTTCTGGCGCAAACGGGGATACGCCCCCTGCCCTGGCCTGGAATGCACGATGCGCTGGAAGCAGGTGGACAGCGTGGACGAAGTGGAGAACCGGCTGCAATTCTGGATGAAGCCGCTGTCCGGCGCTGCGGTTCCATGACCGCGCTGCGGCTGGGGTTGCTGCAGTGGCAGGTCGGCCGCGGCGGCGGTGTGGCCGGCTGGGCGGCGCGGCTGGACGCGGAAGTGGCGGCGGCGGCGCGGCAGGGCGCGCAATTGCTGGTGATGCCGGAATATGCGCCGCTGGAGCTGGCGGCGGGCGACGCGCCGGACCTGGAGCGGGAATTGCGCGTGGCCTGCGACGCCGCGGTGGCGGCGGTGGATGCGGCACGCGCAGTGGCGCGGCGGCACGGCGTGTGGCTGCTGCCGGGGACGTTGCCGTTCCGTGACGGCGCCGCGATCCGCAACCGCGCCCCGCTGATCGCGCCGGACGGGCGCGTGGCGTTCCAGGACAAGCACGTGATGACGCGCTTCGAGGCCGAGGAATGGGGGGTCGAAGCCGGCGCGCCGCCCGCGGTGTTCGAGACGCCGTGGGGGCGGATCGGCATCAGCATCTGCTTCGACCTGGAGTTCCCGATGCTGGTGCGCGCGCAGGTGGAGGCCGGCGCCTGGCTGATCGTGGCGCCCTCCTGCACCGACACGATCGCGGGGTTCAACCGGGTGCGCATCGCCGCGGCGGCGCGGGCGATGGAGAACCAGTGCTTCGTGGCGATCACCCCCACCGTCGGCGCGGCGCCATGGTGCGGCACGCTCGATGTCAACCGCGGCCATGCCGCGGTGTTCGGGCCGGTGGATCGCGGCTTCCCGGAGGACGGGGTGCTGGCGCGCGGCGCGCTGGATGCGGCGCAATGGGTGTTCTGCGACCTCGATCCGGCTGCGCTTGCCGTCGTGCGGCAGCAAGGCGCGGTACGCAACCATCTGAGTTGGCCCCCTGCCCCGCCGCCCTGCCGGGTGGTCGCGCCCGAATGACGCTGGTTTACGTCGTGGCCGGCGAGCAGAGCGGCGACGCGCTGGGCGGACGGCTGATCGCGGCCTTGCGGGCGGCGCGGCCGGACCTGGAATTCGCGGGCATCGGCGGGCCGCGCATGGCCGAGCAAGGCGTGCAGAGCCTGTTCCCGATGCGCGAGCTGGCGGTGATGGGGCTGCTGGAGGTGCTGCCGCGCATCCTGCGGCTGCGCCGGCTGCTGGAGGACGCGGCGGCGGACGTGATCGCGCGCCAGCCGGGCGTGCTGGTGACCATCGACAGCCCGAGCTTCACGTTGCGCCTGCTGAAGCGGGTGGCGCCGGCGGGGATCGCGCGGGCGCATTACGTGGCGCCACAGGTCTGGGCCTGGCGGGAGAAGCGGGTGCGGGCGTTCCCGGGGCTGTGGGACCGGCTGCTGTGCCTGCTGCCGTTCGAGGTGGCGTTCTTCTCGCAACATGGGTTGCCGGCGGATTTCGTCGGCCATCCCGTGCTGGAATCCGGCGCGGGATCGGGCGACGCGGCGCGGTTTCGCGCGGCCCACGGGCTGGCGCCGGATGCGCCGGTGCTGGTGCTGATGCCCGGCAGCCGGCGCAGCGAGGTGGGGCGGCTGCTGCCAGTATTCGGAGAGGCACTGACACTGCTCGCACGGCGCGTGCCCGGGCTGGTGCCGGTGGTGCCGGTCGCCTCGGCGGTAGCGGAGACGGTGTTGCGGGCGACCGCGGGCTGGCCGGTGCGGCCGGTGGTGGTGACGGAGCTCGCTGACAAGCACGATGCCTATGCCGCGGCGGCGGCGGCGCTGACGAAATCGGGGACCTCGACGCTGGAGCTGGCGCTGGCGGGAGTGCCGATGGCGGTGACGTACCGCGTGAACCTCATGACGGCGGTGATCGTGCGCCGGCTGGTGAGGGTGAAATACGCGGCGATTGTGAACCTGCTGGCTGGGCGCGAGGTGGTGCCGGAGCTGATCCAGGAGAACGCCACGCCGCAGCGCCTGGCGGACACCGTGCGAGGGCTGTTGCAGGACCCGGCGGCGGCGGCGGCGCAGCGCGCGGCGTTCCGCGAGGTGATCGCGCAGTTGTCGCCGGCGCACGGCACGCCGTCGGAAGCGGCGGCGCAGGCCGTGCTGGAGCTGCTGGATCGTCGACGCGAGAGCGATATCGGGCTGTAGGGCGCGACGCTGTCCAGCGCGGTCAGTGGCTGCGCTGGCCCTCCAGCAGCGACATCAGGAAGGCGCCGGGATCGGCGATATCGCGGATGTTGGTGCGGACCAGTTCGGTGCCGTAATTGGGGTAGTTCCCGAGCGGCGACGTGTACACGATCATGGAGCCGTCGTGGAACATCCGCGCCTCAAGCAGGCCGGGCGCCTCGGCGGCCATGGCGGACTGCCTCGCCTCGGCGCTACCGGAGTCCGGCCGCGGCGGTGCCGCGGGAGCGGCGGCATCCGGTGCCGGGGCGACCGCCGCGAAATCGGGCGGCAGGACCAGCGATACCTCGTGCGGCGCGTAACGGGCGAGTGCGGCTTGCAGCCATAGCCAGTCTGCACGATCGAGGAATTCGGCGTCACGGAATTCCTGCTCGATATGGGGCACGTTATAGGTGTCCCTGATCTCGATCTTCCAGGCCCGGCGCTCGTTGCGGAGATATTCGATGAGCGAGGGGATTTCGCGCAGGTTCGACTTGTAGGCCATGGCGATGTAGCGCAGCGGCGGCGGCGCCGAGCCGGTGGCGAAGGCGGCCAGCAGCTTGTCCCAGTTCTCCATGAAGATGCGGTGGCGCGCACCTTTGCGCATGCGCTCGTAGATGGCGGGATCGCGCGATTCGATCGAGACGTTCAGGTTGTCGAGGCCACTGTTCGCCAGCGTCGCGAAATAGCTGTCGGGCATCCGCTTCGCGAGGTTCGTGGTGTAGGACATCACGTGCCGGTGCTCGCGGGGGATGCGGTTGATGAACTCGGTGATCCTCGGGTGCATCGTCGGCTCGTGCAGGCAGGACATCCAGAAACCTTCGGGGCCGACGAACGGGAGCAGGCGCAGCGCGGATTCGAACACCGCGTCGTCCATCACGTTGGTCCGGTGCACCGGGGCATGGTCGAACAGGCAGAACGGGCAGCGCAGGTTGCAGTTGTCGACGATGTCCATGGCGATGTAGCGGATCGGCTGCCAGGTCGCCCGCAGCGCCTGATCGAGTGGGATCGGCGTGCCGGTGGCGACCGGACGGACCTCCACGTGGTCGCGCTCCAACCCGCTGACGGGCTCGGGATAGATGACCCGGAAGCCGTAGAGCGCGTCGCCGAACCCGAGTGCGGACAGCACGCGGTCGAACTGATCGGCGACACCGGTTGCCAGTACGCGCTCGGATCCGGGCAGCGTGCACACCACCTCGAACGCGACCCGCCGCGTCGGGGTCGCGGCGTTCTGGATCCAGCCGGCGACATGGCGCGTGCTGCGTTCCCGGATATAGCCGAGAATGGCCGAAGGCGCGCGCTGGATGGGCTTGCCGGCCGCGATCGGCCGGACCTCGATGTGGTCCCGCTCCGGCTCGCTGACCGGCGCCGGAAAGGCGACGCGAAAGCCGTAGCGTCCGTCGCCGACTCCTTGCCTGGACAACACGGAGTCGAGCTGGTCGGCAACGCCCGTTGCCAGCACCCGCTCGGCTCCGGGCTGCGCGCACACCACCTGGAATGCCACACGCTGGCCCGGATCGTCGTGGTTGTGAATCCAGCCGGCCACGTGGCTGGTGCTGCACTCCTGCAGGTAGCCGAGAATCGGCGAGGGCGCGCGCTGGATGGGCTTGCCGGTGGCGATCGGCCGGACCTCGAGGTGGTCGCGCTCCGCCTCGCTGACGGGTGTGGGAAAGGCGACCCGGAATCCGTAGAGCGCGTCGCCCACTTCCTGTGCGGACAACACCGGGTCGAACAGGTCGGCAACCCCGGTTGCCAGCACCCGCTGCGCCCCGCGCAACGTGCACACGACCTCGAACGCCACGCGTTGGCTCGGGTCGTACTGGTTCTGGATCCAGCCGGCCACGTGGGTCGTGCTGCGTTCCCTCAGATAGCCGAGAAGTGTGGGCGGCTCGTGCTGGATGGGCTTGCGTGTGGCGATCGGGCGGACCTCGATGCGGTCGCGCTCCGACTCGCTGACGGGTGTGGGAAAGGTGACCCGGAACCCATAATGGGCGTCGCCCACGCCCTGCGCGGACAACACGGGGTCGAACAGGTCGGCAACGCCGGTTGCCAGCACCCGCGTTGCCCCTGGCAGCGTGCACACGACCTCGAACGCCACGCGCTGGCCCGGATCATCATGGTTCTGAATCCAGCCGGCGACGTGGCTCGTGCTGCATTCGCGCAGGTAGCCGAGCACGGTCGGCCGCGGCGGCAGCAGCATCCGGCGCACCGGGCGCAGCGCCTTTCGCAACGGTTTCGGCACGATATGGCGCAGGTACAAGCATCGCCTCCTATCTGATCCGGGCATAAGACCGCGGCCGGTATAATACGGTCAGGCGACGTATCCGCAAAAGTTCCGTTGGCGCAGCGTATTGCGGGACAGCCGTCGCATCGGCGCGCGTCAGCGGAACGGGGGCTCGTCGAAGCTCCTGAGCTTGCGGGAATGGAGTGCCGCGAGGTCGCCGCGCAGCAGGTCGATGGCGGCGATGCCGATGGACAGGTGTTCGCCGACGGCGCGCTGGTAGAAGGCGCTGGCGGCGCCGGGCAGCTTGATTTCGCCGTGCAGCGGCTTGTCGGAGACGCAGAGCAGCGTGCCGTAGGGCACGCGCAGCCGATAGCCCTGGGCGGCCAGCGTGCCGCTTTCCATGTCCACCGCGACGGCGCGGGCGATGTTGATGCGCCGCCGCTCCTGCGACCAGCGCAGTTCCCAGTTGCGGTCGTCGTAGGTGACGACGGTGCCGGTGCGCAGGCGGCGCTTCAGCGCCTCGCCGCGGTCGCCGGTCACCCGCGCCGCGGCTTCCTGCAGGGCCACCTGCACCTCGGCCAGCGCGGGCACCGGCACCTCGGGCGGGACCAGTTCGTCGAGGATCTGGTCCCGCCGCAGGTAGCCGTGGGCGAGCACGTAGTCGCCGATCTGCTGCGACTGCCGCAACCCGCCGCAGTGGCCGATCATCAGCCAGCAATGCGGGCGCAGCACCGCCAGGTGGTCGGTGACGTTCTTCGCGTTCGACGGGCCGACCCCGATGTTCACGATGCTCACGCCGGCGGAGCCGTCCGCCCGCAGCAGGTGGTAGGCAGGCATCTGGAAGCGGCTCCAGGGTGCTGCGGCGACGGTGGCCTCGGCCGCCGCTGTTGCGTCACCGCGGCGCACGAGCGCGCCGCCCGGAAGCACGAGGCGGTCGTACTGGCCGCCGGGGGTCGCCAGCTCGGCCAGGCTCCAGCGCACGAACTGCTCCACGTAGCGCTGGTAGTTGGTGAGCAGGATCCACGGCTGCACCGCGCGCCAATCGGTGCCCATGTAGTGCTGCAGGCGCTTCAGCGAGTAGTCCACGCGGACGGCGTCGAACAGCGCGAGCGGCCGCGGCCTGCCCTCGCCGAACTCCCAGGCGCCATCGGCGACCTCGTCGCCCACGGCGGAGAGCATCGGCGTCGGGAAGTGGCGGGCGAGTTCGGCGGCGGACACCTCGCCGAGCTTCAGCTCGTCGCCGCCCTCCATCACGTAGGGGTATGGGATTTCCTGCTCGCTCGGGCCGACCGAGATGACGGCCCCGAACTCCTCGGCCAGCGGGCGCAGCTGGTCCAGGAGGTAGAGGCGGAAATCGCCGGGCTGGGTGACCGTGGTCGCGTAGATGCCGGGCGCCGGGAAGCGCGCCCATGCGCGGCGGGTGAAGGGCACGGCGCCGCGCGGCTCCCACCGCACCCGCAGTTCGGGGTAGCGGAAGGCGGCGCGCTCGGCGGCGTCCGGCGGCACGCCCGTTTCGACGAAGCGCGCGAGGGCGCGCCGCAGCGCCGCACAGGCGGCGTCATGCAGGGCTTCGAGGCGGTCCACCGCCTGCTCGGGGGACAGCACGAACTCGGCGACATCTTGCATCGGCGCGGATCTCTCCGGTTGCGGCGGTCCCGGCATAGCGGAGCCTTGCGGGGCGTTCGCAGGCCCTGGCCAGCGGATGCGTCTCCATCGCCATGCCAGCCCGGGACGGATGCTACCGCCGCGGCGGTGTCAGGGAAAGGCAAGCACCACGAGGGAGAAGTCGTCCTTCAGTGGGCCCGGACGGGCGGCGTCGCGGACGGTGTCGTAGAGGCGCTGCGGCTCGGTGGTGCCGGGGATGGGCGGCTGGCGGAGTTCGGCCAGGAAGTCGTCGAGGCCCCAGCGCTGGCCGGAATGGTCCTCGATCTCGAACACACCGTCGCTGAACAAATAGAGCGTGCTGCCGGGCGAGACGGTCATGCGTTCGGCCCGGAAGGCGATGCCGTCGGCAAAGCCGATGGCGGGGTTGCGGGCCCAGAGCGGCACGCCGTCGCCGCGATCCGCCGGCATCAGATAGGCCGGGTGGTGGCCGGCCGAGCAGTATGTCAGCAGCCGTGTGGCGCTGTCGTAGACCCAGTACCAGGCGGTGAAGAACAGCCCGCCATGGGTCTCCACCGGGAAGCTAGCGTTGAGGCGCGTCATCACCGCGGCGGGGTCGCCCAGGTCGACGCCGAGCATGCCATCGTGGCGCAGCAGGTTGGCGATGGAGACCGCGTGCATCGCGATGTCCACGCCGTGGCCGGCAACGTCGATGATGTAGCCGGCATGGACGCCGCCGCCGAGATGGCGGTAGCCGAAGGCGTCGCCGCCGAGGGCGGCGCTGGGGAGGTAGTACCACTCGGCCCGCACCGGCCCCTCACGCAGCGGCAAAGGGAGAATGGCGAGGGCATGTTGGTTGGCGCGCTGCAGCTCGCGCTCGATCGCCTCGGCCTCCTCCAGCTCGCGGCGACCCCGGCGCTCGTAGAGCAGGTTGTGCGACCCGATGGTGATGCGCGCACCGGGGGTGAGCACGGCGGCGGCGTTGATGCGGGTGCCGTCGATGAAGGTGCCGTTGGTGGAGTTGAGGTCGGTGAGCAGCACCTCGCCGCCGGCAAGGATCTCGATGCCCACCAGGTCGAACTGGCAATGCCGGCGGGAGATGTCGCTGCCGGACAGCACGAGGCCGTTGCTGTCGGCGCGGCCGACGGTGAGCGTGCCCGAGCCGAGGCGGACCGGCGGAGCGGACCCGGACGGATGCGGGCGCAGCAGGTGGACGACCTCGTCGGCGCACTCGGCCGGGGGGAAAAGTGCGTTGGGACGCCGGACATGCGTGCGCTCGGGGTCGTCCGCGTCGGCATCGGCCATGGCGAGGATCGGGTGGGTGCTCAGGGCACCACGTCGCGGGCGCCGGAGACGCGGACATGGTACTGGTCCGGCACCTCCTTGCCGGCATCGGTGAATGCGCGGCGCAGCGCCTCCACGTTCGGGCCGAAGATCGTCTTGCGGTTGGACCTGGCCCATTCCTGCGAGCCCACGATGGTGTCGAGCGACTGCTGAAAGCGGGGGGCGACGTAGCGGGCGAACAGCTCGTAGCTGCGCCAGGTCTGCTCGCGGTTGGCCCAGTCATGGGCGCGGAACAGCAGGCCGCCGAAGCCGCCGTTGCTGTAGCCGAGCAGGCGCTCGATGCCCTTCGCCACGGTGTCGGGCGAGCCGACCAGGGTGGTGCCGGCCTTGACGCCGTCGCGCAGCGGGTCCTCGGAGCGGCCGGGCGGGCGGCTCAGCGTATCCTCGAAATAGGTGACGGTCTCCAGGCGTTCGCCGTGCTGCACCTCGCGCAGGGCCTGCTCGTCATCCTCGGCGACATGGATGTTGGTGACGATGCGCCAGTCGCGGCGGTCCATGGTCTTGCCGTGCCTGGCGGCGGTCTCCTCGGCGATCTCCCACTGCTTGGACAGCGCCTCCACGCCGCCGGGGCCGCCGGCGCCGAGGGAGAGCACGCCGAGGCCGTGCTTGCCGGCGGAGACCACGCCCGAGGGGGTGAGCGTGCTGGCGCAGGCGATGGGAAAGCGCGGATCGCTGTAGGGACGCAGGTGCAGGCGGGCCTCGTGCATCTCGAACCACTCGGTCTTCATGGTGACCGGCTCTTCGCAGCGCAGCAGGGCCATGATGGCGTCCAGCGCCTCGTCCATGCGGCGGCGCTGGGTGGCGGGCTCGATGCCGAGCATGTAGGCGTCCGACACCAGGGCGCCGGGGCCACAGCCGAGCATGGCGCGGCCGCGGGTCATGTGGTCGAGCTGGACCCAGCGCTGGGCGACCAGGAACGGGTGGTGGTACGGCAGGCTGGTGACGCCGGAGCCGAGCATGATGTGCTTCGTGCGCTCGGCGGCGGCGGCGATCATCAGTTCGGGAGAGGCGATGATCTCCCACCCGGCGGAGTGATGCTCGCCGATCCAGGCTTCGTCGTAGCCGAGATAGTCGAGCCACTCGATCATTTCGAGGTCGCGCGCCAGCGCCAGCGTCGGGTTGTCGCCGACGCGGTGGAACGGTGCCAGAAAAATGCCGAACTTCAGGCCGCGTCGTGCCATTGCCATCATCCCCCGCTTGTTGCGAGGCATGCTGACTCGGATGCGGCGCGAAGCCAAGCGGGCGGCGTTCAGGCCTTGAGGGCGTCCGGGTCGTCGATCACGTCGCCGGCATCGTCTTCGGCGGCGTCTTCGTCGTCCTCGTCCTCTTCGTCTTCCGCATCCTCGTCGTCGGGCGGGCCCTCGGCGGCGGCAGGCGGGCCGACGACCGGCATGCCGCGCGGCACCATGGGGCGGCCGCGCAGGCCGCCGCGGGGCGCCGCCAGGCCGCGTGACTGGGGCGGCGGCTGCACGGTGCTGCATTTCGGACAGACCGCGGGGGCGCGCATCAGATCGTAGAAGCGCGCGGCACAGGAGACGCAGACGTGCTTGCGGCCGTATTCCGGCTTGAACATGGACATGCCCCAGAATTTCGCTCTGCATGAAGGGCGCGCCTTTCGGCAGCGACCCGCAACGTATATGGGGGCGCGCGCCGATTTTACATCGGTGCCGCAAAATTTATGCGAGATGCCGCCGCACTTACACGCATGGCGCACGCATTCTCCAGGTAAATCAATCGTAACGTGCAAATAGGCCGGACGGGTTTCATTTTCCGGTCATTGCTATTCTATTTTCATGCCGGTCGCCGGTGTGTCTGGCAATCGAGCGCTGCGAGTGCTAGAACCCGCATCAGTCGATTGCACGTCATCGCGGCCTGCCTGGGCGACATATGACGGGGGCACGACACCCGTCCTCCCTGGCAACCGCAACGAAACCAGGAGAGACAGGACCATGGTCGCCAAGGACGTACGTTTTGGTGGGGATGCCCGCCAACATATGCTGCGCGGTGTGAATACGCTCGCCAATGCGGTGAAGGTGACGCTGGGGCCGAAGGGCCGCAACGTCGTCATCGACAAGAGCTTCGGCGCGCCGCGGATCACCAAGGACGGCGTGACCGTCGCCAAGGAAGTCGAACTGACCGACAAGTTCGAGAACATGGGCGCCCAGATGGTGCGCGAGGTCGCGGCCAAGACCAGCGACATTGCCGGCGACGGCACCACGACGGCGATCGTGCTGGCCGACGCGATCGTGCGCGAGGGACTGAAGGGCGTTGCCGCCGGCATGAACCCGATGGACCTGAAGCGCGGCGTGGACCGGGCCGTGACGGCGTTGGCCGAGGAATTGAAGAAGCGGTCGAAGAAGATCACCAACCAGGCCGAGACCGCCCAGGTCGGCACGATTTCGGCGAACGGCGAGGCCGAGATCGGCAAGATGATCTCCGAAGCGATGCAGAAGGTCGGCAACGAGGGCGTGATCACGGTCGAGGAAGCCAAGGGCATCCAGACCGAGCTCGACGTGGTCGAGGGCATGCAGTTCGACCGCGGCTATGTGTCTCCGTATTTCATCACCAACGCGGAGAAGATGATCGCCGAGTTGGACCAGCCGTACATCCTGATCTTCGAGAAGAAGCTGTCCGGCCTGCAGCCGATGCTGCCGCTGCTGGAGACGGTGGTGCAGTCCGGCCGGCCGCTGCTGATCATCGCCGAGGATGTCGAGGGCGAGGCCCTGGCCACCCTGGTGGTGAACAAGCTGCGCGGCGGCCTGAAGGTCGCGGCCGTGAAGGCGCCTGGCTTCGGTGACCGCCGCAAGGCGATGCTGGAAGACATCGCGATCCTGACCGGCGGCCAGGTGATCAGCGAAGACCTCGGCATCAAGCTCGAGAGCGTGACGCTCGACATGCTCGGCAAGGCCAAGAAGGTCCTGATCGACAAGGACAACACCACGCTCGTCGAGGGCGCCGGCAAGAAGGCCGACATCCTGGGCCGCTGCAACCAGATCCGCGCCCAGGTCGAAGAGACCACCAGCGACTACGACCGCGAGAAGCTGCAGGAGCGTCTGGCGAAGCTGGCCGGCGGCGTGGCGGTGATCCGCGTCGGCGGCGCCACCGAGGTCGAGGTGAAGGAGCGCAAGGACCGCGTCGACGACGCGCTGCATGCGACCCGGGCCGCGGTCGAGGAAGGCATCGTGCCGGGCGGCGGCGTCGCCCTGGCCCGCGCCAGCCTGGTCCTGGCCAAGCTTCCGGCCGACAACGAGGACCAGCGGCACGGCATCGAGATCGTGCGCAAGGCGGCGTTGATGCCGATGCGCCAGATCGCCGAGAATGCCGGCGAGGACGGCGCGGTGATCTCCGGCAAGGTGCTGGAGAAGGATGATTACAACTGGGGCTTCGACGCGCAGGCCGGCACGTTCAAGGACATGGTGAAGGCCGGCATCATCGACCCGACCAAGGTCGTGCGGGCGGCGTTGCAGCATGCGGCCTCGGTCGGCTCGCTGCTGATCACCACCGAGGCGATGATCGCCGAGCATCCCGAGGCGGCGCCGGCCGGCGGACCGCCTGGCGGGGGCATGGGCGGCATGGGCGGCATGGGGTTCTGACGCCACGGCCCTTGACGATGACTCTTGCATCGTCAAGGGCCGCCTGCATCATCGGGCGTGGGCGTCGGCGAGCATGAAGTCGCGCACGATCGGCACCGCGTCGCGCCGGGTCGAGAGCAGAAGCTGGAAGACCATGTTCGAGCCGTTGAGAAAGCCGACTTCGACCGCCGCGAGATAGTATTCCCACATGCGGCAGAAACGCTCGTCGTACAACGCGGCCGCGCGGTCGCGATGGGCGGCGAAACGGGCGCGCCAGTGGCGTAGCGTATGATAGTAGTGCAGACGCAGCACTTCCATGTCGGCAACCCACAACGCGGTGCGCTCGGTCGAGGCGAAGACCTCTGACAGCGAGGGCACGTAGGCGCCGGGGAAGATGTATTTGCGGATGAACGGGCCGGTGGTGCCCGGCGGCAGCATGCGCCCGATGCAGTGGACGAAGGCGTAGCCGTCGTCGGTGAGCAGATCGCGGATCTTGCTGAAATAGGCGTCGAAATTGCCGATGCCGACATGCTCCATCATGCCCACCGAGACGACCCGGTCGAAGCGGCCTTCGAGCGCGCGGTAGTCGAGTTCGCGGAATTCGACGCGGTCGGCGACGCCGGCCTCGGCCGCACGTTCCCGGGCGATGCCGATCTGTTCCGGCGAGACGTTGATGGCGACGACGTGCACCCCGGTGCTGGCGGCGATGTGGATGGCGAGCGAGCCCCAGCCGGAGCCGATCTCGGCGACCGTCATGCCCGGCTGCAGGCGCAACTTCGCCGTGATGCGGGCCAGCTTGTTGCGCTGGGCGTCTTCGAGCGTGTCGTGCTCGGGGTCGCTGAAGAAGGCGCAGGAATAGTTCAGCCCGTCGTCGAGGAACAGGCGGTAGAGATCGGTCGAGATGTCGTAATGGTGCCGGGCGTTGGCGGCGGCAACGCCGATGGGGTTGGCCTGGTGCCAGCGCTTCAACCCGCGCCAGACGCTGCGCAGAAGCTTCTGCGAGGCGTGGCCGCCCAGGCCGGCGCGGTTCAGCGAGAAAAGATACATGAAGTCGCCGACATTCGAGCCGTCTTCGAAGGTGAGCGTGCCGTTCATGTAGGCCTCGCCGGCATGCAGTTCGGGATTGAGGAACAGCTTCCGGTGCAAGGCGGGATCGTGCAGGCGGATGGTGACAACGGGGCCCGGGCGCTTGCCGCCGAAGAGATGGGACTCGCCGTCCGCCGCGACCAGGCGCAGGGTCCCGTTCTGCACGAATTTGGTGAGCAGGTTCGATAGCAGACGCATCGGGCATCACTCCTGGCGGCAGACGGGCCGCACGGCAGGGCCTTGCCGGACCCGCCTCGAAAGGCTCAAACCCCGTGGACGGCACCCGGCGGCATCGCAGGGAATGCGGGTGGGGCGCCCTTGACGCGAAGGCAAAGCCTTCGCTGCTCCGTTCTTCCGGGCCCGCATGCGATCGTGTCACATTCGTGGCGGTGGAACCTAGCCGCTTCGGCGCCGGTGTCACCGGTGCGTCGGAATGTTATCGGCTGAGGTCCCTGGTCATGTCGTCGAGCCCGCCAAGGGTGAGCGGGAACATGCGGCCCCCCATGAGGTCGCGCAGCATGGCGATGGACATGACGTGATGCCAGGCGCGTTCGGGGCACGGGTTGAGCCAGGCACTGCGGCGGTAATGCGTGGTGAGGCGCTGCATCCAGACGCTGCCGGCTTCCTCGTTCCAGTGTTCCACGCTGCCGCCGCCGTGGCTGATTTCATAGGGGCTCATGCTGGCGTCGCCGACGAAGATCAGCTTGTAGTCGGGGCCATAGGTGCGCAGGACCTCGTGCGTCGCAATCTGGTGTTCCTGGCGGCGGCGGTTGGTCTTCCAGACCCGCTCGTACGGGCAGTTGTGGAAGTAGAAATATTCGAGATGCTTGAACTCGCTGCGGGCGGCCGAGAACAGTTCCTCAGAGACGCGCACGTGCTCGTCCATCGAGCCGCCGACATCGAGGAACAGCAGTACCTTCACGGTGTTGTGGCGCTCCGCCACCAGCTTCAGGTCGAGATGGCCGGCGTTGTTGGCGGTCGAGCGGATGGTGTCGGGCAGGTCGAGCTCGGTGGCCGCACCCTGGCGGGCGAAGCGGCGCAGGCGGCGCAAGGCGAGCTTCATGTTGCGGGTGCCGAGCTCGACGTCGTCGTCGAGGTCCTTGAACTCGCGCCTGTCCCACACTTTCACCGCGCGGCGGTGGCGGCTCTCGTCCTGGCCGATGCGCACGCCTTCGGGGTTGTAGCCGTAGGCGCCGAAGGGCGAGGTGCCGGCGGTGCCGATCCATTTCGCGCCGCCCTGGTGGCGGCCTTGCTGTTCGGCCAGGCGCTGGCGCAGGGTTTCCATCAGCTGCTCGAAGCCGCCGAGAGCCTCGATCTGCGCCATCTCCTCGGGGGTGAGGAGTTTCTCGGCGAGCTTGCGTAGCCATTCCTCCGGCAGCTCCCGGGTCATGTCGCCTTCGGGCGGCTCCAGGCCCTTGAAGCATTCGCCGAAGATGCGGTCGAAGCGGTCGAGGTGGCGCTCGTCCTTCACCAGGGCGGCACGGGAGAGGTAGTAAAAATCGTCGATACTGTAGGCGGCGACGCCGGCCTTCATGGCGCCGAGCAGGGCCAGGTATTCGGTGATGGAGGCGGGAACGCCGCCCTGCCGCAACGCCAGGATGAAATGCGCGAACACGGCTCCCCTCCCCCTGTGCGCCTCTATCCGCCGCGGCGGGAGAGGAAGGCGATGCGCTCGAACAGATGCACGTCCTGCTCGTTCTTCAGCAGAGCGCCGTGCAGCGGCGGGATGACGACGTGCGGATCGCGCGAGCGCAGGGCTTCCGGCGGCAGGTCCTCGACCATCAACAGCTTCAGCCAGTCCAGCAGCTCCGATGTGGCGGGCTTCTTCTTCAGGCCGGGAACGTCGCGGACCTTGAAGAACACGTTGAGCGCCTCGCGCGCCAGGTCGTGGCGGATGTCCGGGTAGTGGGCGGCGACGATGCGCTGCATCGTCTCGTGGTCGGGGAAGCGGATGTAGTGGAAGAAGCAGCGGCGCAGGAAGGCGTCCGGCAGCTCCTTCTCGTTGTTCGAGGTGATGATGACGATGGGGCGGTTCCGCGCCGCCACGGTCTGGCGGGTTTCGTAGACGAAGAACTGCATGCGGTCGAGTTCGAGCAGCAGGTCGTTGGGGAACTCGATGTCGGCCTTGTCGATCTCGTCGATCAGGACGACGACGGGCTCGGGCGCCTCGAACGCGTCCCAGAGCTTGCCGCGGACGATGTAGTTGGCGATGTCGTGCACGCGCGGGTCGCCGAGCTGGCCGTCGCGCAGGCGGGAGACGGCGTCGTATTCGTAGAGGCCCTGCTGCGCCTTGGTGGTGGACTTGATGTGCCACTCGATGAGCGGCAGGCCGAGGGCGGCGGCGACCTCGTGGGCCAGGACGGTCTTGCCGGTGCCGGGCTCGCCCTTCACCAGCAGCGGGCGTTGCAGGGTGACGGCGGCGTTCACCGCGACTTCAAGGTCGCGTGAGGCGATGTAGCGTTCGGTACTCTTGAAGCTGGCCACTCTGCGGACTCCCGGGGCGTTCGGCGGCGAGTTTCGGGGGTTTGGGGGGACGGGCGCAAGGGATCGGCGCGGAAAACGGCGGGCCTTGCGGTGGCGGCGGCCGGGGTTTCGCCCGCCTCGCTTCAGGTTCGCCGCCGCTTCTCTTCGCGGAACAGAATGACGAGGCCGGCGCCGACGATGATGGCGGCGCCGATGACGATGTTGATGCCGGGGATGTCGCCGAACACGACATAGCCCAGCGCCACCGCCCAGATGATGCTGGAATACTGGAACGGGGCCACTACCGAGGCCGGGGTGAGCTGCAGTCCGCGGTTGACGCAGAGATAGGCCAGCATGGCGACGGCCCCGACCAGGGCCAGCAGCACCGCGTCGCCGGGCGTGGGCAGAACCCAGCCGAAGGCGGCCGAGGCAGCGGACAACAACAGCAGTGCGGCAAATTGCGAGGCCACCAGCACGGGATTCGGGGTGCCGCGCAGGCGGCGGGTGGCGACCAGGGAGATGGCGTAGAGCAGGCTGCCGAGGACGGCGACCACGGCTTGCGGCGACAGCGCGTTGCCGGTGGGCCGCAGTGCCACCAGCACGCCGGCGAAGCCCGCGAGCACGGCGGTCCAGCGGCGCCAGCCCACCTGTTCGCCCAGGAACAGCGCCGACATCGCGGTGACGTAGATCGGGCCGGCCAGGTAGATGGTCGAGACGTCGGCCAGCGGGATGTAGACGAGGGCCCAGTAGAAGCAGCCGACCTCGATCGCCGAGCAGAAGACGCGCAGCAGGTGCAGCCCAGGGCGCCAGCGGAACTGCCGGTCAGGCCGCAGGGTGGCGAGATCGGCGCGGGTGATGAACGGGGCGACCAGCAACAGGGCCGTGAGGCTGCGCACGAACAGCGTCTCGCCGACCGGATAGCTCGCGACCAGCCATTTCGCGAGCGCGTTGCAGCCGGAGAACAGGAACACGCCGAGTACGGTCAGACCGATGCCGGCAAGCGTCGCGCTGGCGTCCCGGCCAGGAGCGAGAGCCGGGCCTGCTGCTTCCCGGGGGAGGTCGAGGGACAAGGGCGCCTGCTCCGCGGCGGGGTCTTTGCAGTTAGGGAACGGCTATTCTCGCAGCCGCGGCGCATTGCCGCAAGCCGGGATACCGGAGCGTTATCGGCCGGCCTGCTCAAGGGCTCATGTACGTGAGCGCGTTCTCCACCGGCCGGCTGGAAATCTGCAGCAGGCCGGTGAACGGGTTGTCCATTTCCAGGATCAGGAAGATCGCGCCGCCGATGGCCAGCGCGCAGACCAGGAAGGCGGTCACAACGGTGGCGTTGCGCGGCGCGTTCAGGCCGAAACTGGCGAAGATCAGGGTGATCCAGGCGACCAGGATGATCACGATCACAGGTCGCACGCTCGGCCCCTGCTGCTCGATCAGCAGCCAGCGCTGGCGCATCAGGGAGATGGTGATCTGCAACGCCTGGTCCTGCAGCCAGGTCTGGCCGGCATCGACGGGCTTCAGGCCACGGATCGCCTCGCGCACATGCTCCAGCATCGCGCCGGAGCGCCGGTCTTCCAGCATCTGGCGCTCCCCATCCGCGCCAAGCCAGTTGTGCTCCAGCAGCCGGCCGGTGTAGGCGCGCAACAGGCGGCGCGGCTCGGACGCATCCCGGCCGTAGTCGCGCAGCGTCTCGTTCAGCAGGATGAGTTCGGCGGCGTAGCTGCGGATGTCGTGGTCGCTGCGATCGTAGGTGCCCTTGGCGGTTGCGATCAGCAGGCCCAGCACGAGCGAGGCGATCACCGACAGCATGCCGGTCCCGAGCCTGACAACGTCCTGCGTCTCGCGCGTGCGATGCGAATCCGGCAGCAGGTGGTGCATGAACAGCGCGCCTGCGCCTCCGGCAAAGACGCACGCGGCGACGGTCAGGCTGATCGCAATCGAGCCCATGCGGATGGCATGCGCGTTTCCGCGGCCGATTGGAAGCGCGGCGACGCCGGGGGTTCAGCCGCCAGCGGCGGCGAGCCAGGGCGGGCGCAGGGCGAGGATGCGCGCGTGAACGGGGCAATCCTCGGCATGGGCGCCGGGCAAATAGCCGAGGCTCATGAGGAACTCGCCCACGATCTCGCCGCCCGTGAACTTGAAGCTGGCGCGGAACAGCTTGATCCAGGCCGGCTTCTCGCGCGGGTGATGGGTGTCCAGCCAGCTCGCGAAGCCGCCATGGCTGGTGCGCAGGGCCTGGATGCGGCGCGCATTCTCGATGATGGCGGCGACCTTCAGGCGGTTGCGGATGATGGCGGGGTCGGCGAGCAGGCGCGCCTCATCGGCAGGGCCCATGGCGGCGACGCGGTCGACGTCCCAGCCCAGGAAGGCCCGGCGCATGCCGTCGCGGCGCTTCAGCACCAGTTCCCACGACAGGCCGGCCTGCATGATCTCCAGGCACAGGCGCTCGAACAGCACAGTCTCGTCGCGCTGGGGGAAGCCGTATTCGGTGGCGTGATAGGACTCGTGCACGGGGTGGCCTGGTGCGACGAGGCAATAGCCGCTCATCTGATCTCCCTGCGAACCGATTGCCGATGCGCGGCAACCGTCCTATCCATGCCACATGTCCGACGCCGTGATCACCCCGCCCGTGGCCCATGCCAAGCCGACCACCGCCGCGCTGTTCATGGGGTTCCTGAGCGTAGGGATCATCGGCTTCGGCGGCGTGCTGCCGCTGGCCCGGCAGATGGTGGTGGAGCAGCGGCGCTGGCTGTCGGGCAGCGAGTTCACCGACCTGCTGGCGCTGTGCCAGTTCCTGCCCGGCGGCAACGCGATCAACCTGGCGGCGGCCGTGGGGCTGCGCTTCCGTGGGCCGCTGGGCGCCTGCGCGGCTTTGGCCGGCCTGATGGCGGCGCCGGTGGTGATCGTGATCCTGCTCGGCATGGTCTATGCGCGGTTCCAGCACGAGCCGCTGGTGCGGCGGCTGTTCGCGGGGCTGGCGGCGGGGGCGGCCGGGCTGCTGGTGGCGCTGGCGTGCAAGATCGCCGCGCCGCTGTGGCGCCGGCCGGTGGGCGCCGGCGTGGCCGTCCTGTGCTTCGTCGCGATCGCGGCGCTGCATTGGCCGCTGTTGCCGACCATGCTGGTGATGGCGCCGCTGAGCGTGCTGGTGGCGTGGCAGCTTCGGGCGTGACCGATACGTTGCTGTCGCTGGCAGGGATCTTCCTGCGCCTGTCGCTGCTGGCCTTCGGCGGCGGCAACACGGTGCTGCCGGAGATGCAGCGCGAGGTGGTGGAGGTGCATCGCTGGATGACGGCGACGGATTTCGCATCGCTGTTCGCGCTGGCCCAGGCGGCCCCCGGGCCGAACCTGATGGTGGCGACCCTGATCGGCTTCCGGGTGGCCGGGCTGCCGGGGGCGCTGGTGGCGACCGTGGGGATCATCGGGCCGTCTTCCGTGCTGACCATGGCGACGGTGAGCGTCTGGCACCGCTTCCGCGACAAGCCGTGGCGCCGCGTGGTGCAGGCCGGGATCACGCCGGTGACGGTGGGGTTCGTGGCGGCCACGGCGGCGGTGATCGTGAAGGCCGCGGACGTGAACCTGGCGCTGACCGCGGTGACCGCCGTGGTGGCGGGGTTGTCGCTGGCAACGCGGCTGCATCCGCTGTGGCTGCTGGGCGGCGGCGGGCTGCTGGGTGTTCTCGGCGCCGGCTAGTGTCCTGCCCCCGAAGTTCGCCGCATCTTGCGGCGGACGCAGGGGCCAGCAGGCCACTGAAAACAAAGGGCTGGCTTTCTTCGCAACGGACAAGGAGGAATCGATGCTGTTCTACAATTCCGTGGGGCCCAACCCCCGGGTGGTGCGCATGTTCATGGCCGAGCGCGGGATCGACGTCCCGAAGACCGAGATCGACCTGCGCGGCGGCGAGAACCGGCGCGCGCCCTATCTGGCGAAGAACCCGATGGGGCAGATGCCGGCGCTGGAACTGGACGACGGCAGCGTGCTGACCGAGATCACCGCGATCTGCGAATATCTCGACGAGGTCGCGCCGGGTGCGTCGCTGCTCGGATCGACGGCGCGGGAGCGGGCGGAGACGCGGATGTGGACGCGGCGGATCGACCTCAACATCGTCGAGCCGCTGGGCAACGGATTCCGCTTCGCCGAGGGGCTGAAGCTGTTCCGCGACCGCATCCGGGTGATTCCGCAGGCGGCCGACGACCTGAAGCTGGTGGCGCAGGAGAAGCTGGCCTGGCTCGACAAGCAGATGCAGGGGAAGGCGTTCGTGTGCGGCGCGCGGTTCACGCTGGCCGACGTGCTGCTGTTCGCATTCCTGGACTTCGGCGCGACGGTGGGGCAGCCGCTCAATCCGGAGCTGACGAATATCGGCGCCTGGTTCGCGCGGGTGAAGGCGCGGCCGAGCGCGGCGGCCTGACGGCGGTCCGGGCCCGGGTTCGCTCAGGCCAGCGTTTTTGCGGCTTCCACAAGGGCGTCGGCCTCCGCCGCCTTGCCGATCTGGCGCAGAGCGGCGGCGCCCTGGAGATAGCCGGCCTTGTGTTTGGGATGGCGCCGGCGCACCACGGCCCAGCGGCGGGCGGCCTCCTTCCACGCCTGGCGCCCATGGGCGGCGGCAGCGAAGGCGATGTCGATTTCCGCCGTGGGGCGCACGTGGCGCCGGGCCCGGGCGAGGACCGCCTCCGCTTCGTCAGGGCGGCCAAGCTCGCGCAGCACGCGGGCGCCGACGATGTAGCCGCGCGGATCCTTCGGGAAACGGCGGCGCACCACCGACCAGCGCTGGTGCGCCTCGTCCCAGTTGGAGGCGGCGGTGGCGAACTCGGCGTGGCGGACGGCGGCGACTCCGCTGCGCGGGAACTGACGCACGACGTCGGCGATCTGGCTCTCGGAATTGAGGAACAGATGGGCCCGCTGGTCGCCCTGTATCCGCTCGTTCCTGCGGTTCGCGGATGTGATGTAGTACCACACGAGGGCGCTGAGGGTTGCCCAGATCAGGACGGCAGCCGTGCCGAAAATCCAACTCAGCAAATCGCGAAGCTCCTTGCGCCGGAGGGCGCCGGGCGGACCTTGCCGGGTGGGAGCGCGGCTTGTCCAGACCGCCTGCGGCCGCGGTCCGGGTAAGGCGGCGGGGCCGTGGCAGAGGAGCGACCAATCCGGCCGCGGGCAGCCTGATTGGGCGGGTACAGGGCAGATGGCAAGAAAATCGGGGAGCAGATGGAAGGACCGGCAAATATCGGGCACGCGCAGACGGTATGGCCATCATGCAGGCGGATCGTAACACCGGACCCAGAACGCGGTTTCACTTTCATGTCAATATCTGTAAAGGCTGGGATACGCGGGCCTGTCCCGCGCGCGACGCCGGTACTCTCACCTGAACCGCAGGAAGGCCCCGAAAGCCATCCTTCGGTGATACTGTTTTGTACATGAAAGCGAGAATAACGCATGGCGAATTCCGAGACGGCCCGGGCGCGAGCCCCCCGCGGAACGAAGAACGTGACCGAAGCCTTCTTCGCGGCCCTGAACGAGATCCCCGAGGCGCGGCAGGCCGAGGTCGCCAAGGCCGCCCAGTCCGCCATCCGTGACGCGCTGAAAGTCGCGCGCGACAAGGCCAAGGCGGCGCAGGCCGCCGAGCGCAAGGCCGGCAAGGCGAACGGGGCGAAGACGAACGCGACGAAGCGCAAGGCCGCGGCCGCCCGCCCGGCGAAGGCCCGCAAGGTGCGCGCCGCCGCCTGACGGAGCGCGGCTCCCCGGCACGCCGGTGGAGCCGCCCCCTCGCCTATCCGCGATGCAGGCCCACCAGCCGCGCCGGCACCGCCGCGATGGCGGGGAGGTCGACGTTGGCGAACGCCAGGCGCAGATGCCGCTGCTGGCCGGGGCCGAAGAACGGGCCCGGCAAGGTGGCGAGCCCCTGCTCCGCCGCCAGGCGCTCCGCCGTCGCAGCCGCGTCCGGCCCGCCTTCAGGCAGGCGCAGATAGGCGAAATAGGCGCCCAGTGCATCCAGCCGCCAGCCTTGCAGCTGCGAGACCGCCGTGCGGAATGCGGCCGCGCGGCCGGCCATGAGCGTGCGGTTGGCATCGCGCCAATCGCGCAGGGCCTCGATCGCCCAGGCCAGCGCCGACTGCGCGGCGCGCGGCGGGCAGATCTGCATGGTGTCCAGCACCTTCATCATCTCGGCGCGGAAGGCGCCGCCGGCGACGATGGCGCCGACGCGATGGCCGGGCACGCAGTAGGATTTCGAGAACGAATAGAGATGCACGACGCTGTCGCGCCATGCGGGGTCGGCGAAGACGGTGTGCGGCGGCGTGGCCTCGGCCGGCAGGAAATCGCGATAGGTCTCGTCCAGCACCAGCCACAGGCCGCGGGCGCGGCACAGGGCAGCGAAGCGAGCGATGGTGTCCGCCGGGTAGATGGCGCCGGTGGGGTTGTTGGGCGTGACCAGGACGATGGCGCGGGTGCGGGCATCGATCAGGGCCGCCGCGCGGTCAGGATCGGGGATGAAGCCGTCCTCGGGGCGGCAGGGCAGCGGCACCGTTTCGATGCCGTGCATGGTCAGTGCCATGTGATGGTTGAAATACCACGGCGCAGGCAGCAGCACGGAGTCGCCAGGGGCGGCGGCGACGGTCATGGCCATGCCGAAGGCGAGGTTGCAGCCGGCGGTGATGGCGACGTCGTCCGGGTGCAACGGCGCGCCGTAGAACGATGCGAGGTCGGCAGCCAGCGCCTCACGCAAGGCGGCGTCGCCGTCGATCGGGCCATAGCCGGCGGCGTCCGTGGTCCCGGCGGCCCGCGCGAGACGCTGCAGCAGGTCCGCGTGCGGGGGGTAGCCGGGGACGGCCTGGGTGAGGTCGATCTCCGGGCCGGCGCGGCCGTCGTAGCGGGCGGCCCAGACGCGGGCGGCGGGGATGGGCGGGGCGCCGGTGGCGCGGACCAAAGGGGAGACGACAGGAGCGAATGGCATGGGGGCACGATCCCATCCCCGGCGGGATCCGTCCATGGGGGTGTGCGCCCCCCTCACCCTCCCGCTTCGCGGGCCCCTCCCTCTCCCACGAGGGGAGAGGGGGTTTGTTGTCTTGGGATATGTCGGCGGCGTTATTGCTTTCGGCAGGATTTCGGGCAATGCATCGCGGCACGCTGACGACCAACAGGGGGGAGTTTCCGATGCGTCGAATTCTGCTGGGGGCCGCCGCGGCACTGTCGCTTGCGGCCGCCCTGCCCTTCGCGGCCGACGCGCAGACGCTGCGCATCGGGCTGCGCGAAGATCCGGACCTGCTCGATCCCACGCTGGGCTCGTCCTATGTCGGCCGCATCGTCTATGCCGGCATGTGCGACAAGCTGTTCGACCTCGACACCAAGCTGAACATCGTGCCGATGCTGGCCACCGGGTATCGTTACGAGGACCCCACGCATCTGCTGATCACGCTGCGCCAGGGCGTGACCTTCCATGACGGCGAGCCGTTCAACGCCGAGGCGGTGAAATACAAGCTGACCCGCGACCTGACCGCCAAAGGCAGCATGCGCGCGGGCGAGATCAACGCGATCCAGAGCATCGAGGTGGTCGATCCCTATACCGTGCGGCTGGTGCTGAAGGCGCCGGCCTCGCCGTTGCTGGCGCAGCTGACCGATCGCGCCGGGATCATGATCTCGCCGAAAGCGACCGAGGCGGCGGGGGCGAATTTCGGGCTGCGTCCGGTCTGTGCCGGGCCGTTCGCCTTCGAGCAGCGGGTGCCGCAGGACCGTATCGTTCTGAAGCGCTATCCCGGCTACTGGAACCCCACCGCCTATCATTTCGACCAGGTGGTGTATCTGCCGATCCCGAATTCCTCAGTGCGGCTGGCGAATCTGCAGGCGGGCAGCCTCGATCTGGTGGAATACGTGGTGCCGACCGACATGCAGGCGGTGGAGCGCGACCCGAAGCTGAAGCTCGCGATCGGGGATTCGCTGGCCTATACGGGCATCACCATCAACACCGGCAACGGGCCGGCGGCGAACACGGCGATCGGACAGAACGCGCTGGTACGCCAGGCCTTCGAGCTGGCGATCGACAAGCCGGCGCTGATCCAGGTGGTCTACAACGGCTTGTTCAACCCGACCGCGCAGGCCAATCCGCCAAGTTCGCCCATGTATATCCCGCAGGTGCAGTCGCCGGCGCGCGACGTGGCGCGGGCGCAGGCGCTGCTGAAGCAGGCGGGCGTGACCCTGCCGGTGAAAGTCGTGGTGACCGCGACCAACGGGCCGGAAATCCAGCAGGCGGCCGAAGTCGTCCAGGCGATGACCAAGGAGGCCGGGTTCGACGTCACCATCAAGACCATGGAGTTCGCCTCGTCGCTGCAGGCGGCTTATGGCGGCGACTTCCAGGCCTACCTGATCGGCTGGTCCGGCCGGTCCGACGCCGACGGCAACATGTGGCCGATGATGCACACGGGCGGCACGTTCAACTATGGGCATTACGCCAACCCGACGGTCGACGCGCTGCTGGACGAGGCGCGGGTGTACACGGACCCGGCCAAGCGCCGGGACGTCTATACGAAGCTGTGGGAGATCGTGCGCCAGGACGTGCCGCTGGTCTATCTGTGGAACCCCAAGAACATCGTGGGGATGAAGCGGAACCTGACAGGGTTCCAGCAGGTGCCGGACGGGCTGATCCGGCTGCAGGGGTTGGCGTTCACGAACTGAGGCCCTGCGGCGCGGGCGCGGTCGGCCGCGACGAGGTGGGACAGCCGCCGGTGGACGGCGGGTGCCCTGCCGTCCGTGGACTAGAGCAATATCGCTAGAGGTGGAATCACCGGGCGATAGAATTGCTCGTCAAAACAATGGCCTAGAGCATGATCGGTGCTTCTATCTGCACCGATCATGCTCTAGTGTCCTGCCCCCGAAGTTCGCCGCATCTTGCGGCGGACGCAGGGGTCAGCAGGCCACTGAAAACAAAGGGCTAGTGTCCTGAATCTGAAGTTCGCCACCTATGCGAACTTCAGATTCAGGACACTAGGTGGGAAACAGACGGCTGACCCCGGCGAATGACACGGCGAGCGCGTTGCCGAGCACCTGCGCGCCGGCGAGCACGGCAGCACCGAGCACCATCGCGATCAGGGCGTATTCAATTGCCGTGACACCGCGGTGCTCCTGCTTCACACCGAGCAACCTGCACCAAAGTCGCGCCACGCCTGCTCTCCTCGATGCCATGCGCCCGCTTGCGCGAATTCTGCCCCGTTTCTTCCCGCCGGCGCCTCATGGCGCAGCGAACCGGTCAGGAATAGAATTAGTTTGGTTAAGAACGCGTCAGGATCGCACGCCGTGGCGTGGGCGGCGTAAAGAGCGATCGGCGCGTGTTGTTTCGACAGGATGCGGCTCCCTGGTACGGAGGGAAAGCGGGATGGTGCGCGTTGTCGGGATCGACCATCTGGTGATCAGGGTCGGCGACTATGAGACATCGAAGGCGTTCTACGGCCGGCTGTTCACGTTCCTCGGCTTCGAGGTGCTGGAGGAGTATCCGGACGCCATTGGCTGGACCAACCGCAGGACGCGGTTCTGGATCGGGCCCGCCGACGCCGAGGGGCGCAAGCACAAGCACCGCATCGGCAATATCGGATTCCACCACTATGCGTTCGAACTGCGCAGCCGCAAGGACGTGGACGCGCTGCAGGCGTTCCTCAAGGAGCTTGGCGCCACCATCGTCGATCCGGCGGGAGAGTACTACGACGATTACTACGCCGTGTTCTTCCTCGATCCCGACGGCCTGAAGCTCGAAGGCATGAAATACGGCGAGCGCCAGGCGCGCGCGGCGCGGGCGAAGGCGCGCAGGAACGCACGCGCGGGACAGTGACGAGGCCCCGCGCGGGTGGCGCGCCAAGGCCGGACGGCGGCCGGCGATGCCCTCACTTGGCGGCGGCCCGGCTGCACAGGACCGGTGCGGCGTCGCCGACTACGCGGCCGCCCACCAGGCGGATGTGGCGATCGGCGGTGGCGGCCCGCAGGACGAGACTCATGTGGCGCTGCGGATGATGGACAGCGGGTCGGTGCGGGCGGCCTTGCGCGCCGGCAGCCAGACCGCGCCAAGCGAAGAAGCCAAGGCGATCAGGGTAGCGATCTCGTAGATGAACGCGGATTGGCGGATCACGAAGTCTCGATGACCCAGCCTACGAAGGTCTGATGCCGGAGTTGACTTGTATCAAGATGGGCGGGGCCGCGGCCCGACTATCATTTTTCATTATTGCCGCCGGCTTCGCCCGGATGCGGCGGTATGGTGACGCGATCGGAAAAGGTTGGTTGCGATGAGACACGTGATCCGCGCCGGCATTGCTGCCGCGGTCCTGCTCGCGGCCTGCTCGGCGGCCCAGCAGCCGGCCTCGCCCGCGGCGGCCGCGGCGGAGCGGATCGTTCCCGGCAGCCAGGCCGATCTGGTCGCCAACGTGGGCAACCGCGTGCTGTTCGACTTCGATCGCGCCGACCTGAAGCCCGAGGCAAAGGCCACGCTGGACCGCCAGGCGGCGTGGCTGAAGAAGTGGGCACGGAACAACGTGCTGATCGCCGGCAACTGCGACGAGCGCGGCACCACGGAGTACAACATCGTCATGGGCCAGCGCCGCGCCGACGCCGCCGGCGACTACCTCATCAGCAGCGGCGTGGAGCCGGCGCGCATCCGCACGATCAGCTACGGCAAGGAACGGCCGGTGGCGCTGGGTTCCACCGAGCTCGACTGGGCGCAGAACCGCAACGCGACAACGACTGTCGAATAGGTCCAGGTGGTGGCCTACGCCGGCGAAAGAACGTGGATGACGCGGCTCGCAATCATGTCCCTGGTCTTCGCCGCATAGGCGGCCATGTGCGGCGCGGCGCCGTGGGCCTTCAACGCGGCCATGCTGGCCCATTTCTCGATGACCACGAAGCTGTCGGGGCCGTATTTCGTCTGGATGGAGCCCGCGCCGTCGGCATCGATGGCCGGACCGTATTCGATGCAGCCCTCCTCGGCGTGGACGGCCGGCATGTTGGCGCGGAATTCGGTGAGGATCGCGTCGCGCATGCCGGGCTTGGCGGTGATGACGGCGAGGACGTGGATCATTTCGGGCGGCTCCGGCTATGCGCGCAGGTTGGTGCGCTGGTGTCGGCGGCGGATCGTGCGGCCGTGCGCCAGCCTAGCCGTGGGAGCGGGCTCTCCCAAGCCCCCTTCCTGGTGGCGGAAACCGGCGTCGCCGGAACCGGTTGCCTTCGGAAATTTGTAACGTAATGTACTGCAATGGCCCGCTTCTGGCGACTCGCGATGGCCTGGAACGCTGGGCCCGCCGGCCGGTCCCATCGCGGCATGAAGGAGACGAAGCATGACATGGCGCATTGCGGCCGCTCTGCTTGCGGCGCTTCTGGCAATCCCGTCCGGCCAGCTACGGGCCGAGTTCGTGTTGTTCGGCAACGGCCAGTCCAGCTGCGGCGAATACGTGGCGGCCGCGGACGGCGAGCGCTATGCGCGGGGGGCGGATACCGACCCGAACCTCATCTACACCAGCGCCTACCTCAAATTCGTCGCCTGGGCGGACGGTTATCTGTCAGGCGCGAACAAGTGGGACGCAGCCGCCACGCGCGCCGGCGCGAAATCCGACCACGCCGGGCGGCAGGCATGGCTTTCGATCTATTGCCGCAACAACCCGCTGCAGCCCTATGCCATCGCCCTCGCCGCGCTGCGTGCGGAGTTGCAGACGCTCCAGCCGTAGCCGGTCAGGCCGGCGCCTCCAGCACGCCGCGATAGCGCTCGATGCCCAGATCCGACGGGTCGATGGCCGGTGCATGGCTCGAGACCAGATCGGCCAGCAGCTGCCCGGACCCGCAGGCCATGGTCCAGCCCAGCGTGCCGTGGCCGGTGTTCAGATACAGGTTGCTGAAGCGCGACAGGCCGATCACCGGCGTCCCGTCCGGCGTCATCGGCCGCAGCCCGGTCCAGAACGAGGCGCGCCCGAGATCGCCGCCGCGCGGGAACAGGTCGCTCACCGACCGCACCAGGGTCGCCCGCCGGGGCTTGCGCAGCTTCAGGCTGTAGCCGGCCAGTTCCGCCGTGCCGCCCACGCGGATACGGTCGTCCAGGCGGGTGATCGCCACCTTGTAGGTCTCGTCCATCACGGTAGAGACCGGCGCCATGGCGGGGTCGGTAATCGGCAACGTGATCGAATAGCCTTTCACCGGATAGACCGGCAGATGAATGCCGATCCCGCGCAGCATCAGCGGCGAATAGCTGCCCATCGCCATCACGTAGCGGTCGGCCGTGAGCACTTCCTGCCCGATCATCACGCCGGCGATGCGGTCGCCCTCGGTGCGCAGCCCGGTGACCGTGGTGCCGTAGCGGAACGTCACCCCCAACCCCGCCGTGATCGCCGCCAGCCGCTGGGTGAAGATATGCGCGTCTCCGGTCTCGTCCCCCGGCAACCGCAGCCCGCCGACGATCCGCTCGCGCACGCCGGCCAGTGCCGGTTCCGCCGCGATGCAGCCCGCGACATCCAGCACCGAGTACGGCACGCCGTACTCGTCCAGCACGGTCGTATCGTCGCCGACATGATCGAGCTGCTTCTGGGTACGGAACAGCTGCAGCGTGCCCTGCTCGCGATGTTCGTATTCGATGCCGGTCTCCCGGCGCAGATCGCGCAGGCAGTCGCGGCTGTATTCAGCCACCCGCACCATGCGCCCCTTGTTGCGGCGATAGGCCTCCTCGGTGCAGTTGGCGAGCATCCGTACCAGCCAGTTCCACAGCTGCCCGTCCGGCTTCGGCCACAACACCAGCGGCCGGTGCTTCATCATCAGCCACTTGACCGCCTTCACGGGAATGCCCGGCGCCGCCCAGGGTGCGGAATAGCCCGGTGAGACCTGGCCGGCGTTGGCGAAGCTCGTCTCCAGCCCCGCCGCCGGCTGGCGGTCGACAACCACCACCTCGTGGCCGGCACGGGCCAGGTAATAAGCGGATGTGACGCCAACGACACCGCTTCCGAGCACGACAACCTTCACGGCGTATTCCTCTCCAGCACAGCCCTGCCCCGTGGCAGGAAGCGGCCGGAACATAGGTCAGGCGTCGCGACCGATCCAAGCCCGAAAACTGGCGGGCATATCAGGCATATTCGCAACGCCTCGGCGTGCAGATGGCCGGATTGCGCTTCGGCTCACGGCCGGCCACATGGCCCCGACGCTGGCCATTCCGCCCGATCCGGCCCCCCGCTTTGACAGCCCCCGAGGCGGCTGGATAGCGTTGCCCCGAAGCCGTCTTGTGGGCGCGAACAACGCAGCACCCCCTGAACGTGCCATACAGGGGAGAACACCATGCGCCGCGCCAAGCCTGCCGGTTCCGAGCGGATGACCACCGCCGAAGCCGCGATCGCCACCATGGTCGGCAACGGCATCGACACGCTCTTCTGCCTCCCCGGCGTGCAGAACGACAATTTCTTCGATGCCCTGCACAAGGCGCAGGACAAGGTCCGCCCGATCCACACCCGCCACGAACAGGCCACCGCCTACATGGCGCTGGGCTCGGCCATGGCGACCGGACAGCCCGCCGTGTACAGCGTCGTGCCGGGTCCGGGCTTCCTGAACACCACCGCCGCGCTGTCCACGGCCTATGCCTGCAACGCGCCCGTGCTTGCCCTGGTCGGCCAGATCCAGTCCGCGACGATCGGCCACAATCTTGGCCAGTTGCACGAGATCCCGGACCAGCTCGGCATCATGCGCCTGCTGACCAAATCGGCCGACCGCATCCGCAGCCCGGTCGAGGCGCCGGCGAAGATGACCGAGGCGTTCCGCCAGATGCGCTCCGGCCGTCCCCGCCCGGTGGCGCTGGAATGCCCGATCGACGTGTGGGGCCGCACCGCCAATGTCACTCTGCCGTCCGCCCCCGCCGCCGCCGACCCGATGGCGATCGACACCGACGCTGTCGCCACCGCGGCCAGGCTGCTCGGGGGCTCGAAGCGCCCGCTGATCGTGGTCGGCTCCGGCGCGCAGGCCGCGAGCGCCGAAGTCACCGAGCTCGCCAACGCCTTGCAGGCGCCCGTCGTCGCCAACCGCATGGGCCGCGGCGTGCTCGATGGCCGCAACCCGCTCAGCGTCAACACGCTGGAGGGCCACGCGCTGTGGGCGGAGGCGGATGTCGTGCTCGCGGTCGGCACGCGGCTGCTGGCGCCGTTGCAGTCCTGGGGCACCGACGAGGACATGAAGATCATCCGCGTCGATGCCGACCCCGACGAGCTCGACCGCATCGGGCGCCCGGCCGTCGGCATCGTCGGCGACGCCGCCCCGGTGCTGCGCGCCATCATCGCCGCCATGGGCCGGCACGCCTCCAGGCGGCCCTCGCGCACCGAGGAGATGCAGGCGCTGCACGCCAGGACCAGCGCGAAGCTCGCCTACCTGCAGCCGCAGCTCGGCCTGCTGGAAGCGATCCGCGCGGAACTGCCCGAGAACGGCATCTTCGTCGATGAGCTCACCCAGCTCGGCTATGTCAGCCGCCTGACCTTCCCGACCTATGCGCCCCGCAGCTTCATTTCCCCGGGCTATCAGGGGACGCTCGGCTGGGGCCTTGCAACCGCGCTCGGCGTGAAGGTCGGCCGTCCCGACGCCCCGGTCGTCTCCGTCACCGGCGATGGCGGCTTCATGTTCAACGTCCAGGAACTCGCCACCGCCGTGCAGCACCGCATTCCCATCGTGGTGGTGCTGGTGAACGACGGCGCCTACGGCAATGTCCGCCGCATCCAGGTGCAGTCCTACGGCAACCGCGTCATCGCCAGCGACCTGCAGAACCCGGACTTCATGAAGCTGGTGGAAAGCTTCGGCGCCCAGGCCCTGCGCGCGAAGACCCCGGACCAGTTGCGCAAGGCGCTGCGCAAGGGCTTCGCCGCCGACCTGCCGACGGTGATCGAGGTGCCGGCGGGCCCGATGCCCGATCCCTGGCAGATGACTCGCCCGGGCCGCGTGCGCCCGCGCACGTCCTGACCCCGCTGCCCTGACGCATGACCGGCGCTGATGGCAGCGCCGGTCGGCCGTCAGATTCTGCTCTGGCGGAAAGTCCCGTCAGCGCGGGATCGCCTTGCGGTACAGGTGCCAGGTCGCGTGCCCAAGCACCGGCAGCACGACCACGAGTCCCAGGAAGAACGGAATCGAGCCGACCACCAGGCTGACGGCGACAATCAGGCCCCAGACCGCCATCACGCCCGGATTCACCATCACCGCGCGGATCGATGTCCGCACCGCCGTCTCGATGCCCACGTTGCGGTCGAGCAGCAGCGGGAAGGACACCACGCTGATCGCCAGCACCAGAACCGCGAACAGGAAACCGATGCCCATGCCCACCACGATCAGCGCCCAGCCCGCCGAGGTTGCGAACACATCATGGAGGAAGGCACCGATGGAGGCCGGCATGTCCGGCCCAAGCGTGAACTTGTAGATCACATCGGCGACTTCCAGCCAGATCAGGAAGATGCCCATCAGCAGCATGCCGAGCAGGATGATCGACCCGATCGAGGGCGAGCGCAGCACCCCGAAGGCATCGATCCAGCGGACGGAGGCGCCCTGCTCCCGCCGCCGGCTCATCTCGTTGAGGCCGACCGCGGCGAACGGGCCGACCAGCGCGAAGCCGGATGCGAGCGGGAACAGCAGCGGCAGCAGGTCATAGCCGGATGCCGCCCGCCCCAGCACGAGGCCGAGGACAGGATACATGACGCAAAGGAAGATCACGTCGGTCCGGTTCGCCGAGAAATCCTCGTACCCGCGCGCCAACGCGTCGCGGACATCGTCGACGCTGATCCGGCGAACCGTCGGGTGCGTCGAATCCGGCCCGGCCTGTGGCCAGTATTCCTCAGGCGTGGCGGACCCGAAGGAAAGTGCCGCGCGGTTCAACCGGTCCCACAGCCACCCTGGGGGGCTTTGAATAAGGGCCATCGCAGTTCCTCCCGAACGCTGGGTTCGAGGGGTCGCGCGCAGTCACGACGAAGCCGCGACCCACAACACGCCTGTGTATACGCCGATGGGCGGCCGCAGTCTGCTCATATCTGTGCGGCCGGAAATTTCCGCGGCGGAGCCTGCGTCAGATCGGCAACACCTTGTGCGCCACGCGCTTGCCGAGATCGATCACCTTGCCCACGGTCCGCTTGACCTGCGACAGCACCGCCCAGCCGCGATTGGCGAGCCATCCGCCGGAGCTCACGTCGCTGTCGCCCGCGGCGATCACGTTGGCGTCCATGACCGGCGCATAATTGGTCCAGTTGCGGATGAACGGCATCGGCGTGCCGGTATCGTTGATGAAGCGGTTGCGCCGGAACACGAGCTTGCCCGTCACCTCGCCGTCGAGCATCACCGCGGCGCGCGTGTTGGCGGCATTGGGTCCCTTCTGCACGACGCAATCCTCCATCACCAGGCTGCCGCCGGACGGCACCAGCACCTGGAAGCTGGCGCTGCCCTTCTCGCCATCCTCGATGCGGTCGCCCTGCAACTCGGTCAGCCGCGCCGAGGTCACGATCTGGTGTGCGCCGCGCGTGCCGGTGATCACCGATTTCTCGATGCGCACCCGCGCCACCGCGCCGAACACCAGCGCATGCGCGCAGCGCGGCCCGTTGCACACGCCGTTGTCGGTAAACGTGCTGTCGGTGATGCGGATGACGCTGTCGGGGCTGTCGGTGGTGATGATGCCGCTCTGGTTGTTGATGAAGCGCACGTGATCGACCGTCAGGTTGCGGCCCTCGGCGCGGATGCCCGCCCCGTTGCCGTCCGGCACGCGCACGCGCTGCAGGGTCAGGTTGCGCAGCACCAGGTCGTCCGCCGCGGCCACGATCAGCGCCTTGCCGTCGCAGGCGGTGTCGGTCAGCACCACGCCGGGACCGCTGCCGACGATGGTCAGCCGGTTCACCCGCACGCGCAGGCAGTCGAAATAGTCGCCGGGGTCGATGGCGATGGTGTCGCCGTCGTCGGCTTTCAGCAGCGCCGCACTGGGCTGCTGGAACGCGCGCTGCGGCCCCACTTCCAGCGTCGCCGCGCGCGCCGCCCCCGCCGCCAGCAGCAGCACCGGCAGCAGGACGGCGCGCGCGACCACGATCAGCCCTTCCCGTCTTCGCCGCAGGAGGCGGAAAAGCGGCTCGACCGACGCATCACTCTGCAGCCTGCGCGGTGGCATCGACCTCCTTGAACACCTCGACCGCGACCTTGAACGCGTCCAGGCCCGCCGGGATGCCGCAATAGATGCAGGTCTGCAGCAGGATCTCCTTGATCTCCTCGCGGGTGACGCCGTTGTTCAGCGCGCCGCGCAGATGCAGCCGCAACTCGTTCGGCCGGTTCAGCGCCGTCAGCATCGCGAGATTCAGCATGCTCCGCTGCTTGCGCGGCAGGCCCGGGCGCGTCCACACGTCGCCCCAGCAGTATTCGGTGACCAGCTTCTGGAAATCCACCATGAAGTGGTCGGCCCGCGCCAGCGACCCGTCCACGTAATCCGCCCCCAGCACGGCACGCCGCACCGCGAGCCCCTTGGCGAAAGCGGGCGTGTCGAATTCCTTGCGCAGCTTGAAACCCGTCTTCGGGGCGGTCCTGGCCATGGCGGCTGTCTCCTCGGTTGAAGGCGGGACGGTAAGGATTGTCAGGTGCCGCGACAAGCTGGCATGGACTGCGCAACAAGAACCGGAAGGAACGTCCCCGTGGCCACAAGAGCGACCGTTGCGCCCGTCTACGAAGTGTTCGCCCTGCGCTACGCCCATTTCGCCGACCGCACGCAGGGGAGCAACCTGCTGTTCCCCGACGACCACGCCGCCCCCATGCCGCTCGACTTCTTCCTCTGGGCGATCCGCGGCAACGGCCGCACCATCGTGTTCGACACCGGCTTCGACGAAGCCTCCGCCCGGCGCCGCAACCGCACTTGGCTGCGCTCGCCTATCGCCGCCCTGCGCGGCATCGGCATCGACCCCGCCGAGGTCGCCGACGTCGTGCTCAGCCACATGCATTGGGACCACGCCGGCAACTGGGCCGATTTCCCGAAGGCCCGCTTCCATCTTCAGGACAGCGAAATGGCCTACTGCACCGGACGGTGCATGTGCCACGAGCCGCTGCGCCGGCCCTTCGATGCCGAGCACGTCGCCACCGCCGTCCGCCACGTCTTCGCCGAGCGCGTGAAGTTCCATGCCGGCAGCGCCGAGATCGCGCCCGGCATCACCCTGCACCTGGTCGGCGGCCATTCCGGCGGCCTGCAGATCATGCGCGTGCCCACCACCCGCGGCTGGGTCGTGCTGGCCAGCGACGCCAGTCATTTCTGGGTCAATATCCGCCGCCGCATCCCCTTCGTCCTGCTGCACAACCTCGAGCGCATGATCGAAGGCTGGGTCACCTGCGAGGAGCTGGCCGACGGCCCCGACCACATCATCCCCGGCCACGACCCCGAGGTCCTGCGCCGCTTTCCGAAACATCCGGGCGACGCGGACACGGTCCGCCTCGACCTGCCGCCGATCGCCTGATCGGCCCTTTCATCCGGCGCGCCCGCCCATTACCTCAGGAGCATGCGACAGCCCTTTCGCCAGCTCAGGCGCGTTCTGGCCTTCCTCGTGCTGCTGGCGGCCGCGTTGGTCGCCGGCGTGGGCGGCCTTCTCTGGGGCACGTTTCCGGGTGGCGACCGCATCGCCGCCATCCCCGGCCTTGCCGCGCCGGTGGACATCACCATCGACCCGGACGGCATCCCGCGCGTGCGCGCCGCCAACGCCGCCGACGCCGCGGCGGCGATCGGCTTCCTGCATGCGCGCGAGCGGTTGTTCCAGATGGAGCTGATGCGCCGCGCCGCCGCCGGCGAGCTCTCCGAGATCATCGGCTCGCTGACCCTGCCGAACGATCGGCTGATGCGCACCCTCGGCCTGCGCGCCCGCGCCGAGGCGGATCTCGTGGGCCTGCCGCCGGAGACGCGCGCCGTGCTCGACGCCTATGCGCGCGGCGTCAACGCCTGGATCGCCGCGCGCGGCCGCTTCGCCGCCCCGGAGTTCCTCGTCCTCGGCCCGCCGCGCCCCTGGACCCCCACGGACAGCCTGCTCTGGGGCAAGACCATGGGCCTGTATCTGTCGGGTAACTGGCGCACCGAGTTGGCCCGCGCCGCCCTGCTGCGCCGCCTGCCGCCGCAGGTGGTGCTCGGCCTGTGGCCGGTCGCCGGTGGCGCCGGCCACCCGGAGGCCAACCTCGCTCCGGCGCTCACCGCCACCGCGGCCAGGCTCGCCGCCGTGCTGCCCAGCTTCCCCGCGCCCTTCACCCTGCCCGCCAGCGCCAGCAACGCCTGGGCGGTGGACGGCGCCCGCAGCGCCACCGGCGCGCCTTTGCTCGCCGGCGACCCGCATCTGGGCTTCGGCATGCCCGGCGTCTGGTACCTCGCCCGCATCGACACCCCCGGCCGCGTCCTCGCCGGCGCCACCGCGCCCGGCGTGCCGTTCCTGGTGCTGGGCCATAACGGCCGCATCGCCTGGAGCTTCACCACCACCGGGGCCGACGTGCAGGACCTGTTCGTGGAAACCCCGGCCGGCGACGGCGCCTACCTGACCCCCGACGGCCCGCACGCCTTCGCCGTCCGGCAGGAGCGCATCCTGGTCCGCGGCGCACCGGACGACATCCTGACCGTGCGCGAAACCCGCCACGGCCCGGTGGTCAGCGACCTTGTCGCGCCCGGCGGGCCCATCCTCGCGGTGTCCATGGCCAACCTCGCTGCGGGCGACACCGCCGCCGCCGGCCTGCAGGCGCTGAACGACGCGGACGACATCGACGCCGCCGGGCAAGCGGCACCGCGCATCACCTCGCCGGTGCAGAACCTGCTGGTCGCGGACCGTCGGCGCATCGCCCTGTTCGTCACCGGCCGCGTGCCGATCCGCCGAGCCGGTGACGGCGCCCTGCCCGCCCCCGGCGCCGATGGCGGCCACGACTGGATCGGCTGGGCCGCCGGCGCCGAGCTGCCGCACATCGTCGCGCCCGCCAGCGGCCGCCTGGTCAACGCCAACGAGCGGGTGGCGCCCGCGGATTTCCCGGTCTTCCTGGGCCGCGACTGGTTCGCCGACTGGCGCGCGCGGCGCATCCGCGACCTGCTTGGCGCGAGCGACCGCCACACTCAGGCCAGTTTCGCCTCGATGCAGACCGACGCCGTCAGCACCTTCGCCCGCGACGCCCTGCCGCGCCTGCGCCGCGTCGTGCCGGCCGACGCACCGTCGCGGACGGCGCTGTCGCTGCTCGACGTCTGGGACGGCACCATGGCCGCCGACAGGCCGCAGCCGTTGATCTTCAACGCCTGGATGCGCCGCTTCCGCCAGGCGATCCTGTCCCGGCTGGGCGTGGCGGAAGGTGCGGCCGCCGGCCTCGAACTGGCGGCGGACGCGCTGTCGAACCATGCGCCGGGCGACGAAGCCGGGGCCGCCCATTGCGGCGGCGATTGCGGCCCGATGCTGCAGCAAAGCCTGTCCGCCGCCATGGCCGACCTCATCGCCGCGGGCGGCGACGACCCCACCGCCTGGCGCTGGGGCGAGCAGCACCAGGCCGCCTTCGCCCACCCGCTGCTGCGCACCGTCCCTGTCCTGCGCCGGCTGGCGGGCCGCCGGATTCCCACCCCGGGCGACGACACCACCCTGTTCCGCGGCGGCATGGCGGCGGGCGCGTTCACGTCGGTGCACGGGGCGGAGTATCGCGGCGTCTACGACCTCTCCGACCTCGACCGCAGCCTGTTCGTGGTCACACCCGGCCAGTCCGGCAATTTCATGAGCCCGCTGGCGTGGAATTTCATGCAACGCTGGCGCGATGGCGGCACAATATCCCTCGGCCCGACGCCCGCGACGGTCGTCGCCCATATCCACCTGGTCCCGGAAGGTGCCACGCCATGATCTACGAGCCTACCCAGGCCGATTCCGCCCTGCTGCAGGACGATCTGCTCACCCGCGGCGTGATGTTCCGGCGGATCATCGCCTGGGTGCTCGACGCCGTCCTGATCGCGCTGCTCTGCGCCGGCGCGTGGACGTTCCTGGTGTTCTTCGGCGTGCTCACGCTGGGCCTGGGCTTCCCGCTGCTGGGCCTGCTGCCGGTCATTCCCGTCCTGTACCACTGGCTGACCATCGCCAGCGCCATGTCCGCCACCCCCGGCCAGGCGATGATGGGCCTCGTGGTGCGCCGCAACGACGACCTGGGGTCGCCCACCCCGCTGCAGGCCCTGGTCTTTACCGTGCTGTTCTATGTCACCGTGGCCCTGGGCGTGATCTGGATGGGCGTCGCCCTGCTCACCGTGCGGCACCGCACGTTCCATGACATGCTGTCCGGACTGGTCGTGGTACGCGCTCGGGCGTTGACCCCGCCCACGGTGTTCTGGAACATGCCTCCCGGAGGTGCCTCCCCCGTATGAGCTTCAAGTCGCCGCGCCGGCCTCAGTTCTTCTACACCACCGCGCCGCTGCCCTGCCCCTATGTCGCCGGGCGGACCGAGCGCAAGGTGGTGACCGAGATCACCGGGCCCGACGCGGACTCGCTGCACGACCGCCTGTCGCGCGCGGGCTTCCGGCGCAGCCACAACATCGCCTATGCGCCGGTCTGCCCCGGCTGCAATTCCTGCATCCCCATTCGCATCCCCGTCGCCACCTTCCAGCCCGACCGCACCCTGCGGCGCATCGCCAAGGCCAATGCCGGCCTGGAGGGCTTCGACGTCCCGGCCCGCGCCACCGCCGAGCAGTTCCAGCTGTTCCAGCGCTACCAGCAGGCCCGCCACGGCGACGGCGACATGGCCACCATGAGCTTCTACGACTACCGCGCCATGGTGGAGGACACGCCGATCGAGACCTTCATCATCGAGTTCCGCGACCCCGGCGACCACCTGGTCGGCGCCTGCCTCACGGACCGGCTCGGCGACGGGCTGTCGGCGGTCTACTCCTATTTCCTGCCGGGCCTGGAGAAGCGCAGCCTCGGCACCTTCACCATCCTGTGGCTGATCGAGCGCGCCCGCCAGCTGGGCCTGCCCTATGTCTATCTGGGCTACTGGGTGCCGGAGAGCCGCAAGATGGCCTACAAGGCGCGCTTCCGCCCCAGCGAGGTGTTGCAGGGCGGCAACTGGCGCACCCTCACCGACGCCGACCTGTGCAGCGAGTCCCGCCCGGTTCCCGGCGAATCCACGATGGTGTCCGAACCCGCCGACTGAAACGGGCGGCGGGCCTGCGGCTTCAATCGACCACCAGCGACCACACGACGGCGGCGCACGCCAGGCCGGCGGCGATCATGAAGGCCGGGCCGCACCGGCGCAGCACGGCGCGCATGCGCCCGCGCGAACGCGCCAGCCGCCTGATCTGGTCGTGCTGGAGTTCCGCGTATTCGGCCATCGTCGGCTTGCGATCGGTCATGTCCATGCGTTCCATGAACGTGCGGCCCGCTCCGCGGTCGTGCGGACGTTGCGGCGAATGGCGGGCGGCACCGCTTCCGGCCGGCACGAGGCCAGCACCGCCGACGCGCCGCAAACAGGCGCGGTGACCTCGCCGAAGCAATGATATCATGTAAATGATATCATGTAATAGTACGACACAAATCGGCCACCGTTGCCCGAAACGGCGCGTGCTCACCGCCAATTTAACGTGTCCGCGGACCGAGCCTTCGAGGCCTCGCTGTGCGACCCTATCGCTAAGCCGGGCCGGTGATGCCGGTTCCTTCCGCCAGCAGCAGGATGCGCGCTGTCGCCTCCAGCATGTGCCGGCCGGTGGCCGCATCCTGCATCTTCCCCACCAGATGCAGCACGTCGCCGCCCAGCCGCGCGCTGGGCTCGATCCGCGCCACTTCCCACGACATGCGCATGGTGCTGCCGGCCGGCACCGCGCGGCGGAAGATGAATTCGAACCCCAGCCCCACGCTGGGCCGCCGGCTGGTGAAATGCGTGGCCACCAGCCCCATCATCAGCGCGGTGTAATGCGTGCCGCTGGCGATGATGCCGCCGAACCGGCTGCGCGCCGCATAGGCGGGATCGTGGTGCAACGGGTTCGCGTCCCCCGCCCGCCGGGCGAAGTCGGCGATATCCGCGGCATCGAACGTGACCTCGCGGGTCACCACCTCGCCGACGGGGTGCGCGTCCGCCTCAGCTCCGCTCAAGGCCGCACCAGCCGGCGATGGTCAATGCCAGGACCCGGGTCACGTCGTGCAGCGAGGCCAGCCCGACGCTCTCGTCGACGCCGTGGATGTTGTCGGAATCAGGCCCGTAGCAGGTCGCCTGGGTGCCCTGGTACAGCGTGTAGAACCGCGCGTCCGTCAGTCCCGCCGCGGCATAGTGGCGCAATTCCTGGCTGGTGACGTCCCGGTGGCACGCCGCCACCGCGCGCGAGATCGGCTGGTCCGCGGGGAAGGTGCAGCCATCGGCCATGAAGCCCTTGAACTCGGTCTTCACCGTGGCACCCCGCAGCCGCGCATCCGCCGCCGCCTCGCCCACCAGCCGCTCGATATCGCGCGCCACCTGCCGGCAGGAATAGCCGGGCATGACGCCCACGCGCATGCCGATCCGCGCCCGGGTCGGCACCGAGCTGTTCCACTCGCCGCCCTCGATGGTGCCGAAATTCACGTTGATCGGATGGTTGTCGGCGGCGAAGGCGGGATGGCGGCGCTCGCCCCGGTTCATCTCCGCCTCGTAGTCCTTGAAGCGCGCGGCGATGGCGTTGGCGGCCTCGATCGCGTTCACGCCGGACTGCATGTCGCGCACATGCACGGGGCGCCCGGTCACCGTCACCCAGGCCCAGACCACGCCCACCTCGGCCGTGTACAGCGCGGAATAACCGGGCCCCGGCTCCGGGATCAGGCAGGCATCGGGCTTCGGCAGCGCCTGCATCACCGCCAGCGCGCCGTTGCCCGTGCACTCCTCCTCGATCACCGCGGCCATCTGCACCTCGGCCGCCGGTTGCAGCCCCGCCGCCCGCAACGCCTTGAACGCCATCACATAGGCGGCGATCCCCGCCTTCATGTCGGCGGCCCCGCGGCCGTACATGCGCCCGTCGCGGATCGCGGGTTCGTAGGGCGGCGTGGTCCACAGCTCGGCCGCCCCCTCCGGCACCACGTCCACATGCCCCTGCAGCAGCAGGCTGCGCCCACCGGCGCCGCGCGGGCGATGCAGCGCCACCACCGGGTCGCGCCCGGCATAGGCGATCAGCGGCGGCGAGAAGCCGGGATGGTCCGCCAACGCCGCCGTATCGACCGGCACCCGCCGCGGCTCCAGCCCGATGTCGCGGTACACCGCCTCCATCTCGGCGAGGCAGGATTGCTCCTGGCCGAGCAGGCTGCGATGGCGCACCAGCCGCGCCAGCAGCGCCACGGTCTCCTCCTGCTGCGACGCGACCGCGTCGAGGATGGCGCGGCGCGCCCCGGGATCGATGGGCAACAGGTGTTCGGTCATGGCAGGTCCGTCCTGGTGAGGGCCAAGCCTAACCCGACAACCGCGCCATTGCGTAGGCGTCCACCAGAGCGCCGTCGCGCAGCGCAAAGCCGCGATGGGTGCCCTCCACCGCGAAGCCGAATTTCCGGTACAGCGCGATCGCCGGCGCGTTGTCGGTGAACACGGTCAGTTCCAGCCGCCGCAGCCCCAGCCAGCGCTCGCCGAAATCGACGATCTCCGCCATCAGCGCGGTGCCGATCCCCTGGCCACGCCAGGCATCGTGCACGCCCATGCCGAGGATGCCGACATGCGCCCGCCGCCCGACCAGGTGGCGCAGCCCGACCATGCCGACCAGCGCGTCCCCGGCGAACGCCAGCAACTCACGCCCGTCGCCCGGCGCCTCCAGCCAGTGGCGCACCTCCTCGGGGCTGGGATAGGGCAGCCGCAGCGTGCCGTAACGGAATCCCGGCAGGCTCTGCAGCGCCGCGATCGTCTCGGCATCCTGCGGCCGGGCGGCGCGGATCTTCAATTCGGGCGGGGGTGGCGTGTCCATCTCGACTTCCTTTGCTGGAAAGCCGCGACGGCAGGGACTGTGTGAAAAGGCCCCGACCGTCCTGCGGCGGGGCCTGTCGTGCGGTGGTGCTGCCGTTCAGCAGACGCAACGCCACGATCCGCCCCACCGGATGGTGAGATGGCGGGTCATGGTGGTCGTGTCCTTGCGGGTCAGCAATATGCGCACGGCGGCACTCCACCGCGGATCGCGGTCGCTGTAAAGCCCGGTTTGTCACCCGCGCGTGGCGCGGCAGGCCCCGCGCGTGTCAGACGGCCGCAACCGGGCCGCCCGCTGCCTTCCACGCCGTGAACCCGCCGGCGATGTGCCGGACGTTTTCGATGCCCATGTCCTTCAGGGTCTTGGCCGACAGCGCCGAGCGCCCGCCCGATGCGCAGTAGAGCACCAGCGTCTTGCCGCTCGAAAGCTGCGGCTTGTGCGCCGTGCTTTCCGGATCGGCGATGAATTCCAGCAGGCCGCGCGGCGCATGCACGGCCCCTGGTATCGTGCCGCTGGCCGCCAGCTCCGCCTGCTCGCGCACATCCACGAACTGCACCGACGGGTCGTGCACGCCTTCGAGCGCCTGCTGCACCGTGATGGTGTCGACCACGGCGTTTGCTTCCGCCAGCAACTGCTTGAAACCTTTTTTCAACGGCATTCCGCCCTCCCGGCCTGGCCTTGGGTGCACGCCGATTATATGCGGCGCCACGCAGCCGCAGGACACGGCCCCGCGCCCCGATGCTGCGCGCCGGGCGCGCCGCTGTCGATGCCCAAGATGGCCGGCATCGCGGCTCTCCTCAGTCGGCCCGGACCACATACACGGGACCGGTGATCGAGAGCCTCGGCACCGGCGCCTTCCACGCCGCCAACGACGGCTCCGGCCACACCCTGGTCACCCTGGGCTGAACGCGCCGATCCCGAACACCGACCGGAACGCCAGCCGCCCGGCCGGCGTTACCGCCACCGCGCGCGTGCCGTCCAGCCGCCGGATCCAGCCGTTCTCGAAGCAGCGCGCGCACAAGGCCGCGCCGACGGCACCGGCGACATGCGGCCGCCGCTCGCTCCAGTCGAGGCAGGGCCGGCAGAACACCCGCCCACCCCGCCGCGGCCGCGCCGCGCCGTCGAACGTGACTCCGAGCCCGCGCAGGAACGCGGCCCCCGCATCGGTCAGCACGCCGCCATCGGCCGACAACTCCACATGGCCACGTTCGGTCAGCGCGTCCGCCAGCGCCACGCCCAGTCCGCCCGCCAGATGGTCGTAGCAGGTGCGGGCCGCCCGCAGCGCCGCATCGCGCGGTCCCGTGACCACCGGCCGCACGGCCCTGGGCGCGGCCTCCGCCACCGCCATGATCGCCTCCAGCATCCGCGCCACCCCGGGCGATGCCAGCCGGTAGTAGCGGTGCCGCCCCTGGCTGGCGACGGCCAGCAGCCCGGCCTGCGCCAGCCGCGCCAGGTGCCCGCTCGCGGTCTGCGGCGCGACCCCGGCCACGCCAGCCAGCTCGCTGGCGGTCAGCGCGCGGCCGTCCATCAGCGCGCCGAGCATGTTCGCCCGCGCGGGATCGCCCACCAGCGCGGCGGTCTCGGCGAGTGCGGCAGTGGTGGCCATGCGGCGCCTCCTTGCCCGTTCCTGACCAGCCTACGCCATCGTCAGCCACGATGCTTCGGCCGTGGCCGTAGCATCGCGCCGCCCTAGACAGGGCATGCCACCCAGGGCGAACATCTCACGACTGCAACAAGGGAATACGGCAATGGCGCAGCGCCTGGCAGGCAAGGTCGCGATCGTCACCGGCGCGGGTCGCGGCATCGGCCGCGCGATCGCCCAGGTGTTCGCCCGGGAAGGCGCCCACGTGATCATCGCCACCCGCACGCCGGGCCACGGCAACGAAACCCTGCGGCTGATCGCCGATGCCGGCGGCCGGGCCAGCTTCGTGCCGGTGGACATCGGCGACCACCACGCCTCCCAGGCCCTTGTCGACGAGGCCGCCGCCCGCCACGGCCGGCTCGACATCGTCGTGCACAACGCCGCCGCCTTCGCGCATGGCCTGATCGAGAACGCCGATCACGCCGATCTGGATCGGCTGCTCAACGTCAACCTGAAGGCCTGCTTCACCCTTACCCGGGCGGCGATCCCGCATATGCGCCGGCAGGGCGGCGGGCGGATCCTCATCACCTCCTCGGTCACCGGCCCGCGCGTGACCATGCCCGGCCTCGCCGCCTACGCCGCCAGCAAGGGCGCGGTGAACGGCTTCATCCGCACCGCCGCCCTCGAACTCGCGGCCGACGGCATCACCGTGAACGGCATCGAGCCCGGCTATATCGACACGCCCGCACTCGACCGCCTGAAGGCGCGCTACGGCGCCGACAACATCGCCCGCTACATTCCGGCAAAACGCCTGGGCCGGCCGGAGGAAGCGGCCCATGCCATGCTGTTCCTGGCCAGCGAAGAGGCCAGCTACATCACCGGCGAAACCATCGTGGTCGATGGCGGCGCGATCCTGCCGGAAAGCCCCGTCTTCATCGACGGCTGACAGCGCCTACCAGGTGGCAGCGAATGCGTCCTGGGCCTGCTTCGGATCGGTCACGCCATTGGCGATGAGCAACTGAGACAACACCCGCGCCTTCTGCGGGTTGAGGTCCAGCGCCGCCACGAAGCCGAGCTTGTCGTCGTCCACCTCGACGTTGCGATTGACGAAGCCCGAACCCACGCGCGAGGCACGGACGACCAGCACGCCCTGCTTCGCCGCCGTCGCCAGGGCATCGATCGCCGCCTGCGACCCGTTGCCGTCGCCCACACCCGCCAGCACGATCCCCTTGGCGCCGCCTTTGACGGCATCGTCGATCTGGGCCGCGTCCATGTTGGCATGGGCATAGACGATATCGACGCGCGGCAGCGGCGGCGCCGTCGGCAATGCATAGACATGGCGGGTCGCCGTTCCCGGCTGGGTCACGAAACGGACGCTGGCGGGATCGACATATCCGGCTGGGCCGCCATTGGGCGAAAGGAAGGTCTGCACGCTCGTCGTGTTGGTCTTCTGCACCCCCCGCGCGCCATGGATCGTGTCGTTCAGCACCACCAGCACCCCGCGCCCGCGCGCCTGCGGCGACGCTGCCACCTCCACCGCTTCATACAAATTCGCCGGCCCGTCGGCGCTGACCGCCGTCGAGGGGCGCATCGAGCCGACCAGCACCACCGGCTTGTCGCCGGGCAGCACGTTGTCGAGGAAGAAGGCGGTCTCCTCCATCGTGTCGGTCCCGTGCGTGATCACGACACCATCGGCCTCGTTCTTGGCGAGGATGTCACCGATCCGGTGCGCGAGGTCGAACCAGATCTTGTCGTTCATGTCCTGCGAACCGACCGAGGAGATCTGCTCGGCGCTGATGGTGGCGAGCCGGTCCATCCCCGGCACCGCCGCCACCAGCGCGGCGCCGGTGACCTTGCCGGACGCATACCCGATCGCGCTGGTCGAGGTCGCCTGTCCGGCAATGGTGCCGCCAGTGGCGAGCACGATCACCCGTGGCAGCGGCCTTTGCTGGGCGAAGGCCTGGCCGGGCTGAAGCGCAGGCGCGGCCAACAACGCGAAGCCAAGGATCGAGGCGCGCAGAAGCGCCACAACAAGCGCGGATCGCGACATCGGATTTCCTCCCATGGCATCGCAAGGGAGGATACGCCTTGGGCCGCGCCGAGAGCGTCACGGGGCCGGCCGGATCAAGCGGGTTTGATGGACAGACGGCAGCCGCACTCCCTGCTGCCCCATCGACGCCTCAGCCGAACTTGCCGGATTTCGGGAACCCGTTCGGCGGCAGCCGCCCGGCCTGGGCGCGCTCGCCCAGCCAGTCGCGCAGCGCCGTCTCGGTGCGGGTCTTCTCGCCCAGCCGCCAGGTCAGCCCGTCGGCCAGCCGGAACACCTTCGCGTCCCTCAGCCCGCCATCCTTGTATTTCTGCAGCATCACGCCGGCGCCGCGCGCCATCTCCGGCACCTGGTCGAGCGGGAACACCAGCAGCTTCTTGTTCTCGCCGATCACCGCCACGTGGTCGCCATCGGCCGGCGTGCAGATCAGCGCCTCCTCGCCGGGCTTGAGGTTCAGCACCGTCTTGCCCGTGCGCTTCTCCGCCAGCATGTCCTCGCTCTTCACCACGAAGCCGCGGCCGCCGTTGCCGGCCACGAGGTAGCGCACGCCCTCGCGCCAGATGAACAGCCCCGCCACGTCGTCCTCGTTGGTGAGGTCGGCCAGCAGCCGCACCGGCTGGCCGTCGCCGCGGCCGCGCGGCAGGTCGGCGGCCTTCAGCGTGTAGGCGCGGCCATTGGTCGCGAACAGACACAGCCGGTCGGTGGTCTCGCAGGGCACCAGCAGCCGGAGGCGGTCGCCTTCCTTGAATTTCTGCCCCTCGCCATCGGCCAGATGGCCTTTCACCGCGCGGATCCAGCCCTTCTCCGACAGGATCACGGTGATCGGCTCGCGCTCCACGAACGCCTCGGTGTTGACCTCAACCTCGGCCGGCGCACTGCCCAGCTCGGTGCGCCGCGTCCCCAGCGCGCCGCCGCCGAACTTCGCCCGCGTCTCCTCCAGTTCGGCGATGATCCGGTCCCAGCGCATCCCCTCGTCCTTCAGCAGCGCCTGCAAATCCTTGCGCTCCTTCGACAGGTTCCTGTGCTCCTTGCGGATCTCCATCTCTTCCAGCTTGCGCAACGACCGCAGCCGCATGTTCAGGATCGCCTCGGCCTGCATGTCCGACAGCGAGAACGCCGCCATCAGCGCCGGCTTCGGCTCGTCCTCGGTGCGGATGATCCGGATCACCTCGTCGAGGTTGAGGAAGACCGCGAGGAAGCCTTCCAGGATCTCCAGCCGCTTCTCGATCGCCGCCAGCCGGTGCCGGCTGCGGCGCACCAGCACGTCCTGGCGATGGTCCAGCCATTGCCGCAGCACCTCGCGCAGGCCCAGCACGCGCGGCGTGCGGTCGGCGGTCAGCACGTTCATGTTCAGCGAGAACCGGCTCTCCAGGGCGGTGGCGCGGAACAGCGTCGCCATCAGCACTTCGGGCTCGACGCTGCGGTTCTTCGGCTCCAGCACCAGCCGCACCGTCTCGGTGCTCTCGTCGCGGATGTCGCCCAGCAGCGGCAGCTTCTTGTCTTCCAGAAGCTGCGCGATCTGCTCGATCAGCCGCGCCTTCTGCACCTGATAGGGAATTTCCGTCACCACCACGGCCCAGGTGCCGTGCTTGCCCTTTTCCACTTCCCATCTGGCGCGGATGCGGAAGCCGCCGCGCCCGGTCTCGTAGGCCTGCTCCAGCGCCGCGTGATCCTCCATCAGGATTCCGCCGGTCGGGAAATCGGGGCCGGGCATATGCGCCAGCAGTGCGGCCGTACTCGCTTCAGGATGGCGCACCAGATGGATCGCCGCCGCGCACACTTCGCCCGCATTGTGCGGGGGAATGCTGGTGGCCATGCCCACGGCGATGCCGGCCGCGCCATTGGCCAGCAGGTTCGGAAACCCGCCGGGCAGCACGACGGGCTCGCTCTCCTCGCCGTCATAGGTCGGGCGGAAATCCACGGCATCGTCGTCGATGCCCGCCAGCAGCGCCTTGGCGACCTCGGTCAGCCGCGCCTCGGTGTAGCGCATGGCCGCGGCGTTATCGCCGTCGATGTTGCCGAAATTGCCCTGCCCGTCCACCAGCGGGTAGCGCGCGGCAAAATCCTGCGCCAGCCGCACCATGGCGTCATAGATCGAGGCGTCGCCATGCGGATGGTACTTGCCCATCACGTCGCCGACGATGCGGGCGCATTTCTTGAATCCGGCCGCCGGGTCCAGCCGCAGCTGGTGCATGGCGTAGATCAGCCGCCGGTGCACCGGCTTCAGCCCGTCGCGCACGTCCGGCAGGCTGCGCGACATGATGGTGGACAGCGCATAGGCCAGATAGCGCTCGCTGAGCGCGTCGACGAGGTGCGTGTCCTCGATCTTTCCGGTCAGGTCATCAGGCATCCGAGTCGGTCTCCGCGAGGTTCGCGATGCGGTCGTAGAGCGCCTGCCGCGCCTGGGGCAATGGCTTGTGCTGCAGGCCGAATACGTCGCGGGCGAGGAAATGCCCGGTCAGGCGCAGCCCGTCCCGCCAATCCGCGGGCGTGCCGTCATCGTCGCCCAGCAGCAGCGCGGGCAGGCGGAACAGCCGCGCCTTCCACAGCCCGGCTCCCTCTTCCGACACCGCGCAGCCGGTTTTCGGCGACACCCAGGCCAGCCCCGTGGTTGCGCCGGTCACCGCGCAGCGCGACAGATCAAGCCCGTAGCCGAGATCCGCCAGCAAATCCGCCTCCCAGCGGATCTGTGCGGCCATCAGCGCCGCCCCCTGCGGCAGCCGGGCCAGCAGGTGCAGCAGCCCGTCGAAGATGCGCGGATGCGCCTCGCGCTCGGGCAGCGCGCCTTCGGCCACCGCGCAGGCGGCGGTCAGCATGGCCAGCGCCAGCGGCTCGTCCAGCACCAGGGCGGCGGCGGGGTGCACGAGTTCCGCCGAGAACGCGCCCAGCTGGTCCGCCAGCCGCCCGACCCAGCGCACCTGCACGAGGTTCCCCGGCTGCCACAGCGCCGCCTGCGCCCGCGACTGCCCGCCGCGCGCCAAGCCGCGATGAGCCCCATGCTCCTCGGTCATCACGGTGGCGATGACATCGCCCTCGCCGAAAGGCCGTGCGTCCAGCACGATGGCCGGCGCGTCCCAGTCCATCACCCCCTCACCGGGTCACTCGAAATCGGCCGGCAGCTCCGGCCGGCGCGCGTGCTCGAACATCCTGCTGATCTGGTGCAGCAGGATGCGGTCATGCGAGAGATCGTCGGGCAGCGCGTCCTCGGCGAAGAACGCCACTTCCGTGGTCTCGGCTGAGGTCGCGGCCGCCCCGCCAACGATGTCGCAGATGAAGAACAGCTTGTAGGCGCTGAACGGCTGCGGCGTGTGGCCCTGGCGGGTGCGGTCCCAGGCGGCGGCGAGCTTGCGCACGCGCACCTCGAAGCCGGACTCCTCGCGCACTTCCTTCACCACGTTCTCGGCCGGCGTCAGGTTCACGTCCGCCCAGCCGCCCGGCAGCGTCCAGCGGCCGCCATCCGCGGCCTCGCGCACCAACAGGATGGCGCCGTCGCGGAACACCGCCCCACGCACATCGGTTTTGGGCGTGGCGTAGCCGGTCTGCCCCGCGAACAGCGCCTCCACCTGCGCCGGGCCGGCGCCGCCGCGCGCGGCCATCATCCGCGCCGCCAGCGCCTGCAGCGACAGATAGCGCTCATGGTCGAAACCGGCCGTGTTGAACGTCAGCCCGATCTGCGCGATGGCCTGGATCTCGCGCGCCCAGACCAGCCAGTCGGGCTCATCCATGCCGGGCGGCGTCATCCCAGCGGGTCCACCGGCCGCTTGCGCCCGTCGGGGCCGATCGCCACGAACACGAAGGTCGCCTCGGTCACCTTGCTCATCCCTCCTGCCGAAGGGCGTCGCCACGCCTCCACGAACACGCGGATGGAGCTGTGGCCGACGCCGACGATGCCTGCATACAGGCTCACCTCGTCGCCCACCTTCACCGGCCGGTGGAAGGTCATCGAATCCACCGCGACCGTCGCCACCCGGCCGCCGGCGCGGCGCGCGGCGGCACTGCCGCCGGCCAGGTCCATCTGCGCCATCAGCCAGCCGCCGAAGATGTCGCCGCTCGGGTTGGTGTCGGCGGGCATGGCGATGGTGCGGATCACCGGCTCGCCGGATGGCGAAAGGGATTCGCCTGCGGTCATTTCGGGTCTTCCAGCCCGATCGCCCGCAGCCGCGCCCCCTCCTCGTCCCAGCCGGCCCGCTCCTTTACGTTCAGGAACAGATGCACGGGACGGTCCAGCAGGCTGGTCAGCTGCGCGCGGGCCTTGGCGCCGATCTCCTTGATGCGGCTGCCGCCCTGGCCGATCAGGATCGCCTTGTGGCCGGCCCGCCCGACATACACCGTCGCCTCGATGCGCACGGAACCGTCCTTGCGCTCCTGGAAGCTCTCGGTCTCCACCGTGGCGGCGTAGGGCACTTCCTCATGCGTCTGCAGGAAGATCTGCTCGCGCACGATCTCCGCCGCCAGCAGCCGGTCCGGCAGGTCGGTCAGGTCGTCCTCGGGATAGAGATGCGGACCTTCCGGCATCGCTGCGGCCAGATGGTCCAGCAACTGGTTGAGCCCGTCGCCGGTCGCGGCGCTGACCATGAAGGTCTCCTGGAACGACGCGATCGCGTTCAGCTCCGCCGTCAGCGGCAGCAGCTTCGCCGGCGGCACCAGGTCGGACTTGTTGAGCGCCAGCCAGGCCCGCCCGCCCCGCTCCGCCAGCCGCGTCGCGATCTCGCGCACCGCGTCGGTCAACCCGGCCTTGGCGTCCACCAGCAGCAGCACCAGGTCGGCGTCCTCGGCCCCGGTCCAGGCCGCCGCCACCATGGCGCGGTCCAGCCGGCGCTTCGGCTTGAAGATGCCGGGCGTATCCACCAGCAGCATCTGCGCCGCGCCGCGCATCAGGATGCCGAGCACGCGGAACCGTGTGGTCTGCGCCTTGGGCGAGACGATCGACAGCTTCGCCCCGGTCAGCCGGTTCAGTAACGTCGACTTGCCCGCGTTCGGCGCACCGACGATCGCGACGAAGCCGCAGCGTGTGGTCATGCCCCCAATTTCCCCAGAAGATCGCTTGCCGCGTCCTGTTCCGCCGCACGCTTCGTGCCCGCGGTGCCGGTGCCGGTGCGCCCGTCCACGGTCACGGAAATGACGAACACCGGCGCATGCGGCGGCCCCTCACGCGACACCACCTTGTAGGCCGGCAGGTCATGGCCGCGCCCTTGCGCCCATTCCTGCAACGCGGTCTTGGCATCCTTGGGCGGCGCCGCCTGCGCCGTCATGGCCGTGTCCCAGGCGCGCCGAACGAAGCGCCGCGCCGGCTCGATGCCGCCATCAAGATACAGCGCCCCGATCGCTGCCTCCATCGCGTCGGCGAGTACCGTCGCCCGCCGGCGTACCCCCGCGCGCGACTCGCCGGGCGCCACCGACAGCACCGCCGGCAGCCCGCTCGCCTCGGCGATCGTCGCCAGCACCGGCTGCGACACCAGATGCGCGAGTCGTCGCCCCAGCTCGCCTTCCTGTTCGCGCGGGAACCGTTCGGCCAGCCATTCCGCGATCAGCAGGCCCAGCACGCGGTCGCCCACGAACTCCAGCCGCTCGTTCGACCCGGCCCCTTTCTGCCGGCCGGCGCGCTGGCCATGCGCCGCGGACCGGTGGGTCAGCGCCTCCCGCAGCACATCCGGACGTGCGAAGGAGTGGCCGAGAATCGCCTCGGCCGACGCCACGGCGGTCAGGTGATCCCCGAGAACAGGCGCGACCAGCGGATTTCGAACGGCCACTCCCACACCTCCCACCACGGCGACGTCGCGTCGACCGAGAAGAAGATGAACTCGGCGCGCCCCACCAGATTCTCGAGCGGGATGAAGCCGACCATGTTCAGGTACCGGCTATCCTGGCTGTTGTCGCGATTGTCACCCATGGCGAACACGAAGCCCTCGGGAACCTTGTATTCCTGCGTGTTGTTCAAGCCCTGTGTGTCGTCGTATTTCTGGATGTAGTGCCGCCGCCCCGGCTCGCCCTCCGAAGACGGCAGCGTTTCAATATAGAGCTTCGCCATCACCAGCGGGCTCTCCATGTTGGTCCCGGCGTCCTCGCGGCTTACCTGCTCGCCGTTGATGAACAACTGGCCGCCGCGCATCTGGATACGGTCGCCCGGCAGACCCACGATCCGCTTGATATAGTCGGTGCTGTTGTCTTTCGGCAGCTTGAACACCGCCACGTCGCCCCGCGCCGGCAGCCGGCCGAAGATGCGCCCGGAAAACAGCGGCAGCGAGAACGGCAGCGAATACCGCGAATAGCCGTAGCTGTATTTCGACACGAACAGATAGTCGCCCACCAGCAAGGTGGGGATCATCGAGCCCGAGGGGATGTTGAACGGCTCGAAGGCCACCGTGCGGATGCCGACGGCGATCAGGCCGGCATAGAGGATGGTCTTGATATTCTCGACGAGGCCGCCTGAACTTCGTTTGGCCATGAATTAAGTGAGGTCCGACCGTATTGTGGCGCGGATGAAGCCCACGCCACCCCCCGCTGTCAAGCAACCCTCCCTGCCGCCAGCGGCAGGGCTGAGATGATGACCTGGGCGTAGGCATAGGGATACTCGTCGGTCATGCTCAGGTCGATACGCGCCTGCATCCCTGCCGGCGTCAATTGCGCCAGCCGCAGCGCGGCCCCGCCGGCGAGAAGCAGGGTCGGCTGACCGCCCGGCATGTTCACCACCCCCAGCTCCGACATGAACACGCCACGGGCGAAGCCGGTGCCCAGCGCCTTGGCACAGGCCTCCTTCGCGGCGAATCGCTTGGCGTAGGTGCCGGCGCGGTTCTGGCCGTTGCGCCGCTCCGCCCGCTTGCGTTCGGCCTCGGTGAACACCCGCTCGATGAACCGCTCGCCGAAGCGCTCCAGCGTCCGCTCGATCCGGCGGATATCACAGATATCCGAACCAAGCCCCAGAATCACAACGATATCTTCCTCACGGCATCATCCGCGGGCACGCTCCACCTGATGCACGCCGGGGGCGGCGCGCAGGCTGGCGATCACGTTGATCAGTTGGCGCAGGTCGCGCACCTCCACATCCACCATGATCTCGAAGAAATCGGCCTGGCGGTTGACGATGCGCAGGTTGACGATGTCGCCCTCCTGCTTGGAGATGGCATTGGTCACGTTGGCGATGGAGCGCGGCTCGTTGTCGGCGATCACGCTGACGCGGCCGGTATAGCCCTCGCCTTTGCCGGCCTTCCAGCCCCCGGACGGCGGCTCGGTGGCCGACGGATCCCAGTCCACGTCGATGAACCGCTCGGGCGTCGCCGAAAAGCTCTCCAGCGTCGGGCATTCGCGGGTGTGGATGGTCACCCCCTTGCCCGTGGCCACGATGCCCACGATCCGGTCTCCGGGCACCGGGTGGCAGCAGCCGGCGTAGTGGATGGCCATGCCCGGCACCAGCCCGGTGACCGGCAGATTCACCCCGCCGCTGCCGGGCCGGGCGGTGCCGCGGCTGGGCAGCGCCGGCATCATCCGGGGCGCGCGCGGCGCCTGCCTCAGCTCAGGATATGCTGCGAAAACAACATCCTTGGGGCTGATATTGCCGTTGCCTACGCCGACATACAGGTCTTCCAGAGCCGCGAGCTTCAGCACCTTCAGCGCCGGCTCCAGCATCTTCTCCGACCCGTCCAGCCCTTCCTGGCGGAACGCCTTGGCCAGGGCCGCCCGGCCGGCGTCGCGGTTCTGCTGGCGCTGCTGCGCCTGCACGTAGCGGCGGATGCGCGCCCGCGCCTTGCCGGTGACGACGAAGCGCTCCCATTGCGGACTCGGCGTGCCGCCGCGGGAGGTCATGATCTCGACCTGGTCGCCGTTCTGCAGCTCGTGGCGCAGCGGCATCAGCCGGCCGTTGACCTTGGCGCCCACGCAGGTGTCGCCGATCTGGCTGTGCACGGCGTAGGCGAAATCCACCGGCGTCGCGCCGCGCGGCAACTGGATCAGCTGCCCCTTCGGCGTGAAGCAGAACACCTGGTCCTGGTACAGCGCCAGCTTGGTGTTCTCGAGGAACTCGTCGAGCGTCGAATTCTCGAGGATTTCCTTGAGGTCCTGCACCCACGGGAAGCGCTGCGCCGCCTTGGCCGCCGCACCGCCCTGCTTGTACAGCCAGTGCGCGGCGACACCGTTCTCGGCAACCGCCTGCATCTCGGCGGTGCGGATCTGCACCTCGATCTTCTGGTTGCGCGGCTCGCGCAGCGTGACCCCGGTATGCAGGCTCTGATAGCCGTTCGCCTTCGGGGTGGAGATGTAGTCCTTGAACCGCCCGGCGATCACGGGATAGGCGGCATGCACCGCGCCGAGCGCCGTGTAACAGGCCTCGCGTGCCGGAACTACGATGCGGAATGCCATGATATCAGAGAGTTGCTCGAACTGGACGTTGCGCCGCTGCATCTTCTCCCAGATCGAGTAGGGCGACTTCTCCCGCCCCGTCACTTCCAGCACGGTCACGCCCTGGTCGTTGCAGACTCGCCCGAGTTCCTCGCGCACTTCCTCGATCACATCCGCGCCCTGGCCACGCAGGAAGTTCAGGCGGGCCTGGATGGACTCGTAGGCTTCGGGGTCCAATTGTGCAAAAGCAAGGGTCTGGAGCTCGGTCTTCACCGATTCCATGCCAATCCGCTCGGCCAGCGGCGCATAGATCTCCATGGTCTCGCGGGCGATGCGCTGCCGCCGCGGCGCCTGCGGCACATAGTGCAGCGTGCGCATGTTGTGCAGCCGGTCCGCGAGCTTCACCAGCAGCACGCGGATGTCCTTGCTCATCGCCAGGACGAGCTTGCCGAAATTCTCGGCCTGCTTGGTGCGGTCGGACTGCAGCTCCAACCGGGTCAGCTTGGTGACCCCGTCGACGAGGTTCGCGACCTCGGCGCCGAACTTCTTCTCCAGCGCCGCCCGGCTGACGCCGGTGTCCTCGATCACGTCGTGCAGCAGCGCCGTCGCAAGGCTGGCCTCGTCCAGCCGATACCCGGCCAGAATGTCGGCCACTGCCAGCGGATGCGTGATGTAGGGGTCGCCGTTGTCGCGCTTCTGCTCGCGATGCGCCTCGGCCGCGAGCTCGTAGGCGGCCCGGATCAAGGCGACGTCGGCGTCAGGATTGTAGCCGCGGACCTTCTCGATCAGCGGCTCCACGCTGTCGGGTCCCGGCGCCACCACCGGCATGTGGACGGCCTGCGCCGTCGTGCCTCCGTCGGGCCCGCGCAGCGGCGCGGCGCGCCAGATGTCCGGTGCGCCGCGCGTCATGGTCTGGTCCTAGCGGCGGCGTCCGCCAAGTTCCGCCTCGATGGCGGCCTCAAGGTCTTCCGGCGAGAACTCCTCGTTCTCCACCGGCAGCGTCGCCGACTCTTCCTCGGCCGAGACATCCTGCAGGCCGAAGATGTTCTGGTCGGTGGGAATGAGGTCCAGGACCTCCTCGTCCGCCGGCTCGGGCTCGGGCGCCCGCGACAGCGACTTCAGCAGGTCGGCTTCCAGCTTCTGCAGCGGGATGGTCTCATCCGCGATCTCGCGCAGGGCGACCACGGGGTTCTTGTCGTTGTCGCGGTCGAGGGTCAGTTCCTCGCCGCGCGACAGGTTGCGCGCCCGCTGGGCCGCCAGCAGCACCAACTCGAAGCGGTTGGGGACCTTCTCAACGCAGTCTTCAACGGTGACGCGCGCCATGCGCTCAACCTCCGGGTATCCGTGTCGGGTGAATGGTCCAGATAAGCTGAGGCAGCGCTGAAAGCAAGGGTTATGCTGCGCCACAGCAATGCAAATCCCCGCGGCGGCGGTTCGGCGCATGCCAGCGCAACATCTAGAGCCGCGCAACCTCCTGCGGCGGCAGCGCCGCCAGCAGTTCCTCCGCCGTCCGGCCCAGCCGCGGATGCACCCAATCCGGCGCCACATCGCGCAACGGCGCCAATACGAACGCCCGTTCATGCGCCCGCGGATGCGGCAGCACCGGGTCCGGGGCGTCCCGAACCAGCGCGTCCATGGCGATGATGTCGAGATCCAGCGTCCGCGCCGCGTTCGCCGCCCCGCGCCGGCGCCCGCCCCGCGCCTCGATCGCCTGCAGCCGCGCCAGCAGCGCCGCCGGCTCGGCCACCCCCTCCAGCCGCGCCACGCCGTTCACATAAGGCGGCTGCCCGGAGGGCGGCATCGGCGCCGTTTCGTACCACGGCGACAACGCCTGCAGCCGCAGGCCCGGCAGCGTTCGCAGCGCCTCGGCGGCGGCCCGACAGGTGACCAGCGGCCCCCTGCCGTCCACGCCCGGCAGATTCGCCCCGATGGCGACCAGGATCATTCTACAGTGCCCTTCCTGAAATGTTACGATTTTTATCAGCGTCGAGCCGCGATCGTGACGGTTTCATCTTCCGGTCATCAACAGAACCCTCTAATCTGACCGGGCTCCGGGCGTGGCTGTAGGCCCGGCATGCACCCATCACCGATCCTGAAAGGCTGTTTTCCCATGCATTTCCTGCCCAACGAGCGCGTCGCGCTGTTCATCGATGGTGCCAACCTATACTCGGCGTCACGCAATCTCGGCTTCGACGTCGATTACCGCAACCTGTTGGAATTCTTCCGCAAGAAGGCGCACATCATCCGCGCCTACTATTACTCCGCCGTGCTGGAAACCGAGGAGTACTCGCCGCTCAAGCCGCTCACGGACTGGCTGGCCTATAACGGCTACACCCTGGTGACCAAGCCCGCCAAGGAGTTCACCGACGCCACCGGCCGCCGCCGCGTGAAGGGCAACATGGACATCGAGCTGGCGATCGACATGCTCGAGCTGGCCGACAAGATCGACCATGCCGTGCTGTTCAGCGGCGACTCCGATTTCCGCCGCCTGGTCGAGGCGGTTCAGCGCCGCGGCGTGCGGGTTTCCGTGGTGTCTTCCATCCGCACCACCCCGCCGATGGTCGCCGACGAACTGCGTCGCCAGGCCGACCAGTTCCTGGAGCTGGCGGAGATCTCGCCCGAGTTCACCCGCCGCCAGATGGAGCCGCGGCCCACCCGCACCCCGCTGCGCCAGACCCCGGCCGAGCCCTACGCCATCGACCCGCACGACGCCGCCTGACGCCGGCAGCCGCACCGATTAAGCCATCCTGAACCACCGGCCCGGCATCCTGCCCGTCATGGATATGCAAACCATCGCCGCACCGCCGCGCGACTGCGCCCTGTGCCCCCGCCTCGTCGCCTACCGCAAGGCCAACAATTCGGCCAACCCGGACTGGTTCAACGCCCCCGTGCCCAGCTTCGGCCCCACCGACGCCCGCCTGCTGGTCGTCGGCATGGCCCCGGGGGTGAAGGGCGCCAACCGCACCGGCCGCCCCTTCACCGGCGACTACGCGGGAATGCTGCTGTACCACACGCTGCTCCGCTTCGGCCTGGCCAGCGGCGAATACCACGCCGACCCGAATGACGGCCTGACGCTGCAGGACACGCGCATCACCAACGCCGTGCGCTGCGTGCCGCCCGCCAACCTGCCGCAGCCGAAGGAAGTCACCACCTGCAACCGGTTCCTCACCAGCGAGCTGCAGGGGCTGCCCAATCTGCGCGCAGTGCTGGCCCTGGGCGTGCTGGCCCATGCGGCGGTGCTGAAGGCCTGCGGCATTCCGCCCACCCGCATCCGCTTCAGCCACGGCGCCATGCACGAACTGCCGGACGGCCTCATCGTCGCCGACAGCTACCATGTGTCCCGCTACAACACCTCCACCCGGCGCCTGACGCCGGAGATGTTCGAAGCCGTGGTGCTGGGACTCCTGAAGCGGCTCGAAGCCGCCTGACGCAGCCTACGGCATCGGGAACGGCGTGGGATCCTTGAACCGGTTGAGCACATTGGTGGTCAGCCGGAACAGGTTGTTGTCGAAGCCGTTCCACGCCAGCGACCCCGCATAGGCGATCGAGCCGGTCGAGAACACCGCCCCGCCCTGCGGCGTCTCGAAGAAGGTGATGTCGGCGTGGATGTCCGGGTTGATCACGGCATCGGTCGCGCCATGCGGAATCAGCACTTCCTCGGCCACCAGCTCGTAGGTGTTCGAGTGGTTCTCGCTGCACGCCACCACCAGCGCATGCGGCGGCGTGCCCAGGCGCGGATCGACCGCGTCGATCTCCAGCCCCGCCGCCCCGCCCTGCAGGATGCCGAAATCGCCGATCAGCGTGTCCGGCACGCCCGCGAACATCCACGCCGCGCGCGGGTCGTCCGCCTGCTGCGTGCGGCAGAAATAGCTGCATTTGTCGAAGCCCTGGCTGATGAACCCCACGCCCACCAGGCGCTGCGGCGCGCGCGCATTGCGCCGCCACAGCCCACCATACTCGCCGCTGAAGCTGTGATAGGCCTCGCCCGGTTCGGCGTCCCAGGCGCGCACGCCGCCTTCGGCCCGGCGTACCTCGATCACCCCTTCGCGTGACGGATGGTGCGCAATGCGCCAATAGAAACCGTTGCCGCCCATATACATCAGCCGGCCGCCGCGGCGCAGATACGCCTCGAATGCATCCAGCATCTGCACCGAATCATATTCCGGGTGCGAGCCGGTGATCACCACCTGATAGGGCGCCAGCAGGTCCAGCCCCTCGCGGTGCAGGTCCTCCTCGGTGATCACATCGTAGTCGCCGCCCAGCCGCTCCAGCCAATCGACGATGAACAGATCCAGGTTGAAGTTCCAGTGCCGCCCGGTCGGCCGGAAATTCTGCAGCGGACGGTGCCGGCTGGAATAGGCCACGCCGCTGCCGTCGGAATGCCGGTCATAGGTGGACAGCCCCATTTCCGGGAACTCGATCAACAGCGAGTCGATCGCGTCCATCACCATCACCCGGCCCTGGTAGCGCTCGGTCGCCAGTGACATGAACCGGCCGCGATTGTTCAGGTACACCGTGTAGGTTGCCGTGGATGCCAGGAACGCGACTTTCGAATGCGCCGTGCCGCGCGGCGGCCGCACGAAGAACGGCACCCAGAAGTCGAACCCGTCCGCGGTCAGCCGGGCCGCATACACGCCAGACCGCAGATCCTCCGGCACGGTGAACGCGAAGTCCGGATGCCAGCACGCATCCACCAGGTCGTCGTCGTGGAAATGGATCGCGCCGTACTGCTCCGGCGCCCGCGTCCAATCCGTCTCCGTCGCGTTCCAGTTGTGGCCGCGCATCGCCCGCGTGGGCTGGTTCACGATCACCCCATCCAGGCGCCACGGGCCGAGATCGCGGATCGCATCGCCGGACATGTCGCGGCTGAAATCCCACGCCCCCATCAGGCACGCCGCCAACGAGGCCGCCAAGGGCGACGCCGCCAGCACCCCGATCGCGGCCCGGTCCAGCGCCCCCGACGCCAGCCGCGGCGCATCGATCCGCCCGTTCATATGGCCGGCAAAACCAAGCCCGCCCCAGCAGGACGGTCCGTCCGCCGGCCCCGTGCTCCAGGCCGCGAAGGTCAGCGCCCCGCCCGCCGCCGGCCGCACCGCCGCCGGCGCGCTGGCCACCACCGGCTGCTCGGGATGGAAGTCGTGGTCGCTCAGCGGCTCCTGCCACAGGGTCAGCATGCCCCGCTCGGCATCGAAGGCGGCCGCCGCGAAATACCAGCGCCGCGCGCTCAGCTTCGCGCCGGCGGATATACGGGCCACCCGCCCCGGCCCCGCGCCGACCCGGAACGCCAGCGCCCCGTCTTCACCGATCTCCAGCCCGAACCCGGTCTGGCTCGCCTCGCACCAGGTCCCCATCACCGCCTGCCGGCCCTTCGCCGGCGTGGTCGGAAACACATGCGCGCACAAGGTGAAGCTTCCCGCCGGCCGCAACGCCGCATGCGCCGGAACCGCCGCCAGCGAGCCGATGGGGATCGCCTGGTGGCGCCCCGCATGGGTGCCGTTGCACGCCGCCGCCACCGGTTCGGGCCGGAACGGCGTCGCCAGCGGCCCCGCATCCGGCTGCAGCAGCCGCACGATCTGCGCGTCGTAGTGGTCGCCACCGAGGCAGCTCACCATGAAGCGGACGGTTTCACCCGGTGCCGCCGTCCAGCGATCGCAATAGCCCATCACCCGGTTCATTCTACTACCGGCTCCTCACCCGCGAGCCGTGCCCAACGCAGCTTGAAGACATGCCACTCCGCTTCCTTCAGATCGGTGAACACCACATTGGTCGGCCGGGGCGGCGATGATCTGCCGGGCTCCATCGTCGCCAGCACCCAGCGCTCGCCGGGGCGGTCGAGCAGCAGCACATGGAACGGCTCCGGCCCCGGCGTGCGCAGCAGGTTCAGCAGGTATTGCAGATCGGGGCTGTGCTCCCCGAACGGATTGGCCCGGAACTCCCGCGCCAGATCCAGCCGCGTCTTGTCGAAACCGTACATGTTCAGCCCTTCACGCCACCCACCGCCAATCCCTGCACCACGAACTTGCGCAGCAGCAGCACCAGAACCACCGACGGCGTCAGCGCGATCAGGCAGATCGCCATCAGCAGGTTGAAGAAGACGTGCACGTCGCCCACCAGACTCGCGATCACCACCGGCAGCGTCATGAACTCCGCGCGGTTGTTCAGGATCAGCGGAATCAGCAGGTCGTTCCACGAAATGATGAAGACGATGGCGCCATACGACGCCAGCGCCGGCGTCGACAGCGGCAGCGTCACCCGCAGGAACGCGGAGAAGCGCGAGCAGCCGTCGATACGCGCGGCATCATCCAGCTCGCGCGGAATGGTGGCGAAATACGGCGCCAGGATCAGGATGCCGTACGGCAGCAGGAATCCGGTGAGTGCGATGATCACGCCCCAGATCGAGTTCAGAAGTCCCATCTGCCGGAACGTCACGTAGAGCGGAATCATCAGCACGATGATCGGCACGAAGCGCGCGAACACGTTCACGCTCATCAGCCAGATCACCCAGCGCAGGTTCAGCCGCACCACCGTATAGGCGGACAGTGCGGCGAACGCCGTCGTCAGCACGGTGACGGCAATCGTGATCATCGCGCTGTTGGCCAGCGCGTAATAGATCTTCTTCACATTGTCCGGCAGATAGGTCGCCTGCTCGAAGATCGCCCCTTTCTGCGTTCCCCCCGACAGGATCACGCGGAAATTGTCGAGCGTCCATTCCGGCGGCAGCAGCGAGCGGGTTTCCGCCTGCAGGCTGCGCTCGGACTGCAGTGCGCCGATCAGGGCGGCAATCAGCGGCAGCAGGAAGAACAGGATCACCAGCACGTTCGCCAGATGCAGCATCGTCCGGGTCAGGCGTGACTGGCGCATCCTCTCCCCCCTACTGGATGCGCCGGTAGATCAGCTTCACGTAGGCGATCGCGAGCACACCGACGATCAGCGCCAGCACATAGGCCGAGGCCGATCCCACACCGATGTCGAAGGGCGGCGCAAAGCCTTTGCGATAGCTGTACCACGCCGCCACCCAGGTCGCGTCGCCCGGTCCGCCTTGCGTGATCGCCAGGATCTCGTCGAACACCGCGAATGCGAACGACGTGCGCAGCACCAGCGTCACCACGATGATCGGCCGCAGCAACGGCAGCGTGATGTGCCAGAACCGCTGCAACGCCCCCGCCCCGTCCACCGAAGCCGCCTCGTACAGCTCCGGATTGATCCCCTGCAGCGCCGCGTGCACCAGCAGGATGGCGAAAGGCAGCGTGCGCCATATATAGGGAATGGCCACCGCGATCAGCGCCGTGTCGGGATTTCCGGCCCAGTTGATGGGATCATGGATCATGCCCAGCGTGAACAGGATCCGGTTCAGGAAGCCGAAGTCGAAGTTGTACATGAACGACCAGATCAGGCCGTTCGCGATCGGCGGCACCGCATAGGGCAGCAGGATCAGGAACTTGGTGATCCGCCCGGTCCAGACCTGCCGCTGGTCGATCAGCAGTGCGATGGCGATCGCCAGCACCACCTCCGCGGTCACCGAGATCGCCGTGAAGATCAGCGTGTTCTTCAACGCCAGCAGGAACAGCGGGTCGGCCAGGATGCGCTCGTAATTGCCCAGCCCCACGAACGGGAAGACGCCCCGCCGCAGATCCGCCAGCGACACCCGGTGAAACGACAGATAGGCCGCGTAGAAGATCGGATAGGCCAGCACCAGCGCCAGCGTCACCAGCGTGGGGATGTTCATCACGAACCCCAGTACGCGCGCCGACAATTCCCGCCCGAAGCGGAACGGCGGCTGGAGCGGTGCCGCCACCGCCCCGCCGCGCACGGAAACGCCGGTCATCGCCGGCCGGCCTCAGCCCCTCTGCACCTCCTTGATGGCGGCGATCAGGTTGTCGCAGCATTTGTCGGCGGTGATCTGCCCGGTCAGCGCCTTCTGCACCTCGATGTTGAGCCGGTCCGTCCAGGGGAAATGCCAGGGCTTGTAGATCGAGTTGCAGATCTCGCCGACATAGGTGGCCTTGTCCCAGATCTCCAGGATCTTCTGCGGATCGCCCCAGGGCTTCCACCCTTCGGTGATCACGTTGCTGGTCATGACCGATTTGTAGCCCGAGCCCAGCATCGCATCGCGCGCCAGGTTGATCGCCTGGCTGTACTGCCCGTCCTTGGTGCGCCCGCCCAGATACTGCAGCAGCTTCCACGCCCACGCCTTGTCGCGGTTCGCCGTGCACAGGAAATACACGTGCGAATCACCGATGGTGCGGCCGTCGCCCGGCGAGCCCAGCACCTTCACCTTCCCCGCGATCGGCGACTGCGCGGGATCGTTGGCGATGTTGAGCCCGTAATGATGGTTCGGCCCGCGATACAGGTTCTTGCCGGCGCCGAACGCCTTGGCCGATGTGGTGAACTGCGCCTTCAGCGATTCCGGATCGGCAAGCTGCTCGGTGAAGGTCTGGACCCACCATTTCAATGTTTCGCGCGCGATCGAGCCGGGGCCGAGCTGGTGGTTGCCGGCCTTGTCGAAGAACACGCCGCCGCGATTCCAGGTCATCTGGTACCAGGTGCCGGGCAGCTGCTCCAGCCCGACGCCGGCCACCCAGGCCACCGGGTATTCGGCGATCTTGTCCTTCTTGACCTTGCGGCACTGCTCCATGAACTCGTCGTAGGTCTTGAACGGCTCGAGCTTCGCCTTCTCCATCATGTCGCTGTAGTAGTTCCACACCCACACGGTGGAGAAATACGGCAGCCCCACCAGCTTGCCGTCGTATACCGCCACCTGCCTTGCGGATTCCGTCAGGTCAGCGAGGTACTCCTTGGCGCCCGGCAGGTCATCGAGCGGTTCCACCAGCCCCTGGCTGATGAAATTCGGCAGTGAGAACGGCGAGGACTGCGACACGTCGATCGTCTCGTTGCCCGCGTACATCGTCATCAGCTTGGTCGGATGGTCGTTGAACGACGAGATCGTGGAATCCACCGGGATTCCCCAGTCGTCGTTGAACTTCCTGGAAATCTTCGAGTAGATGTCGCCGTAGGTCCAGACCACGAAGTTGAGCCTGTCCACCTTGCTCGCCGGCCGGTCGGCCCAGGGCGTGCCGGCCGCCCAGGCGGGGCCGGGCAGGCCGCCCAGGGCGCCGAGCCCCAAACCGGCAGTCGTGGCCTTCAGAAGATCGCGCCGACGCAGGCCATGTGAAACTCCAGGCTGTTCGCGCATCCCGATGTCCCCCTCGTTCTTCTTCTTCCGGCCGATTGCGCGCACGCATCGCCGTTTACGAGCAGGACGGTCCTACGCCGCCAACCCCGATGTCAACAACCCTCGGCGATCATTTCATCTTTTGCCGACGCGCCTGTGGCGCACGGGGAATGTGCGCGTTACGCCAGCGCCGCATCCACGGCGTTGCGCAGCCTCGCGCCCGCCGGCTCGTCGGCGGAGCCGAACAGGCCGCGGATACGCCCGTCGCGGCCGATCAGCACCTTGTGGAAGTTCCACTGCGGCTCCCAGTCCTTCGCCGCCTTGACCCAACGATAGAACGGATGCGCCTGTGCGCCGCGCACATGCGACAGGCCGGCCATGGGGAACTCCACTCCGAAAGTGGCCTCGCAGAACTGCTTCACCTCGGCATTGCTGGCGGATTCCTGGTTGAAGTCCTGGCTCGGCACGCCAACCACCGTCAGGCCGCCGGGCTGCAGCGACGCATGCAGCTTCTCCAACTGCTCGTACTGATACGTGTAGCCGCAGAAGCTCGCGGTGTTCGTCACCAGCAACACCCGCCCACGGAAATCGGCGAGCTTCAGCGTGCCGTCCTCGATCGAGGTGAAGCTGAAATCCCACGCGGTCGTTTCGGGCGACAAGGCCATGGTCGTCATAGCGGCGCCTCCGGTCAGCAGCACACGGCGCGAGATCTCACCCATAGCGCTCCTCCAGCCACGGATCGGCGTTGTTGTGATAGCCACGGCACTCCCAGAAGCCCGGCTTGTCTGCGGCCGAGATCTCGATCCGCCGGATCCATTTCGCCGACTTCCACAGATACAGCCGCGGGATCAGCACCCGCACCGGCCCGCCATGCCGCCGCTCGATCGGCTTGCCGTCCCAGCCATGGACCAGGAACACGTCGGGCTGATCGAACTGGTCCAGCCGCACATTGGTGGTGTAGCCGTCATGGGCGTGGAAGATCACGTGCCGCGCGGCATCGTGCGGCTCCACCAGTGCCAGCAGCGCGCGGGCGGACACGCCGCGCCAGTGGTTGTCGTAGCGCGACCATTGCGTCACGCAATGCATGTCCGACACGCTCTCCTGCTGCGGCAGCGCCATGAATTCGTCGAGCGTCATGCTGATCGGCCGGCGCACCGCGCCGTCGATGTCCAGCCGGAACCGCGCCGGCGTCACCTCGGGCTGCGCGCCCAGGTCCAGCACCGGCCAGTCGCGCACCAGCCGCTGGCCGGGCGGCAGCCGGTCCCGCGCGGGGTCGGCGGTCGCGCCCGTCAGCAGGCGCCCGTCGCGGGCCCATTCCTGCTTGCGGGCAATCAGCTTGTCGTTGAACGCGTCAGCCATGCTTCGCACTCCGCAACCGCCCTGCAGATAGCACCATGAACCCGCGAGGCAAGCGGATGCAGCCTTGTGCCTGCCGCATCACATCGCCGTGACCGAAGCCGCTCGTAGCGAAAATCAGACGGACGGCGCCCAGGGCTGGAGGGCGGCACGACGCTGCCATCACGGGGTGCTGAGTCGCCTGGGGCGGAACTCTGTCGTATCGTGGCGTCGTTGGGTATCGCCAGGTCCAGCCGGGTGGACAGGATGGCCCTCAGTCCACCAGCACAACGTGACCTCGCCCGATACCGGAGGGCCAAAGCCCTTGCCGCGTCATGCCGTAGGGGCGGGCGGGAGGCACGTCATGAAAATTCAACCCTGGCTTCTCACTGCCTTCGCAGGCCTCGCGATGGCGGCATTGTCGTGTCCGGCGGGTGCGGTCACGATCCTTTTCAATGAGGCAGCAAACTCGGTGAATGGCCAGGAGGTCCTGCCCGTCATCACGACGACCGTAACGGGACTCGGGACATGTGCATCAGGAACGGCGCCGCCATGCGTCCTGCGCGTCCTGAACGCAGACGAAAGCACCGCCGCAAACACCGCCGTGGCCACCCTGCGGGTTCCGACCGGCACCTTCAAGGACCCGGACGCGACCCGGCCCCCGGGCCTGCCGGCACTGATGCCCGAGGACCAGCACGTCGCCAGGGCCTATCTCCTCGAATCCCTGGGGGTCTTTGCCGACATCAGCGACGTTGCGACGCTGCAGTTCTTCCCCGGCGGCCAGCTCGGCACCGGCACCGGCGTGTTCGACGACGTTGAAGTCAGGTTCGTTTCCGATTCCGATTCGCCCGGAAGCAATCTCGGCCGCATCCCGGCAGGCTTCGTCTTCAGGACAGCGGAGGACGGAAGTGCGATCGGCCTCAACGGGTCTTTTTTCACCGGACCGGTCGATAACGCCGCGCAACAGCGTGCGTACTGCCAGAGCCCACCATGCGGCGCCCTGCCCGACCTGCCCACGGGCTACACTGTCACGGCGCGATCCGACGCCCCCGAGTCTATGCCCGAACCCGCCACCCTGTTCCTGCTCGGGGCCGGCTTCGCAGGGCTGGGCATAGCGCGCCGGGTGCATATTCGGGGCCGCCGCGCGCAAGCCGTGCAATCAGCCGATTAGATGGGACATTGGGCCAGCCGCGCCGCCGGCCGGCCCCGGACATGCCCCGCCTACCCCTTCTCCCGCATCAGCCGGGCCTTGTCGCGCTGCCAGTCGCGCGCCGCGATGGCATGGCGCTTGTCCGCCTTGTTGCGCCCCTCGCCCAGGCCGAGCTGCACCTTGGCCATCCCGCGGTCGTTGAAATGGATGTCCAGCGGCACCAGCGTCACGCCGTCGCGGCTCACCGCCCCCAGCAGCTGGCGCATCTGCTTGCGCTTGACCAGCAGCTTGCGCGGCGCCCGCGGCTCGAAGCGCGACAGCACGCCGCCCTGGTATTCCGGGATATAGGCGTTGAACAGGTACAGCTCGCCGTCGCGCTCGCCCGCCCAGGCTTCGGTCAGCGTCGCGCGGCCGTGCCGCAGGCTCTTCACCTCCGGCCCCTTCAGCACCAGCCCGGCCTCGAGCGTCTCCTTGATCGTGTAGTTGAACCGCGCCTTGCGGTTCTGCGCGGCCACGCCGTGGCTGATCAGCCCGGACTTCTTCTTCGTCTTGGTTTCGGCCATACCCGACTCAGTTCAGCAGTCCCGCGCCGGTCATCGCCGCGCGCACGCGGGCCTTGGTGGCCTCGCCCACCGGCGCCAGCGGCAGCCGGCAGATGTCGGCCGTGTGGCCCAGCAGCGACGCCGCGTATTTCACCGGTCCCGGGCTGGTTTCCGCGAACAGCGCATCGTGCAGCGGCACCAGCCGGTTCTGGATCGCCATCGCGTCCTGCACCCGCCCGTCCTGCCAGGCCGTCTGCATCTCGCTGCACAGCCGCGGCGCCACGTTGCCGGTGACGCTGATGCAGCCCTGCCCGCCGGCGGCCAGGAAGCTGATCGCCGTATGGTCCTCGCCGGAGAGCTGGCAGAAATCCTCGCCGCAGGCGATGCGCGTGTGCAGCGGCCGCGCCAGGTTCGCGGTCGCGTCCTTCACGCCCACGATGTTCGGGTGCTTCGCCAGCCGCGCCATCGTCTCCACGCTCATGTCGATCACGCTGCGCGGCGGGATGTTGTAGATGATGATGGGGATGTCCACCGCGTCGGCGATCGCGGTGAAATGCAGGAACATCCCTTCCTGCGTGGGCTTGTTGTAGTACGGCGTCACCACCAGCACCGCGTCCGCCCCCGCCCGCTTCGCATGCTGCGTCAGCTCGATCGCCTCGGCGGTGCTGTTCGACCCCGCACCCGCGATCACCGGCACGCGGCCCTTGGCCACGCCGATGGTCACTTCCACCACGCGCTTGTGCTCGTCATGGCTCAGGGTGGGGGATTCGCCGGTGGTGCCCACGGGCACCACGCCTTGCGTGCCCTGGCGGATCTGCCAGTCGACGAAGGATTCCAGCGCTTTCTCGTCCACGGCCCCGTCGGTGCGCATGGGCGTGATCAGGGCGACATAGGACCCTTTGAACATCGGCGCTTCCTCCGGTATGGCCCAACAGGGACGATCCCAACGGGCACGATCCACCACGGGCCGCGGACCTCCCGTGGCCGTTAAGTGATGACGCCGGAAGCTAGGCGCGCGGGGGATGCACCGCAAGGCCGTGCCGGGCTAGAAGAAACCATGACCATGCCGTGTGTCCGCTTCCTGCCGATTCTCCTGCTGGCCCTCGCGGCCGGCCCGGCCGCCGCGCAGCCGCCGGCACCGGGGCAATCGCCCCCCGACGTGATCGCGCTGGTGCGCGCCGACCGCTGGGCCGAGGCGCAGGCCGCCGCCGCCGGATACCCGGACCCCGTGGCCGGCAAGCTCGTCACCTATTACCGCCTGCTCGCCCCCAACGCCGCCGGCACCGCCGAGATCGCCGCCTTCATGGCCAGCAGCCCGGACTGGCCGCAGCAGGCCACGCTGGCCCGCCGCCGCGACGAGGCCCTGGCCGGCGAGCCCGACGACAGCGTGGCCCTGGCCGAGTGCGACCGCACCCCCGCGAAGGCCGCCGCCGCCCTGCTGCGCTGCGCGGAAACCTACGACCGCGCCGGCCGTCCCGGCGACTCCGCCGCCATGGCCCGCCGCGCCTGGATCTCCGACGTCACCGACCCTGCCTGGGAGGCCCGCTTCCTGATGGGCTTCGGCACCGTCATCGGCCGCGACGACCAGTGGCGCCGTTTCGACCGTCTCGCCTGGACCGACACCGCGTCCGCCGCCCGCCAGGCCTCCCGGCTCGACCCGGCCGACCGCGCCCGCGCCGAGGCCCGGCTGGCGTTCCGCCGCGACGATCCCAACGCCCCCGCCCTGCTCGCCGCCGTGCCGGAATCCCAGCGCGCCGACCCCGGCCTGTTCCTCGACCAGGCGCGCTGGCTGCGCCGCGCCGGCCAGGACGACGCGGCCCTGGCGCTGTGGA
>NZ_JAPDNT010000015.1 GCF_025989185.1 Limobrevibacterium gyesilva | reverse complement strand
CAAGCCAAGCCAGGCCATCAAACCCAACCTAACCAAATGCCCAAACCATCAATCCTCATAGGATCAACCTCAGGGCGCCGCCAACGTATCCCTTCCAATTCCAGATTCTATTGTGAAAGAACAAAACCAAGCCGATCAGAACCACACCACTTGGTATGGCTTGATCGTTCTAGCCGACTCGGGTCTCTCAGCGGAGACCGAGAGTTTTAGCGGAACCGCCCGGGCGATGCAAGCCACCGCGTCGTTCGGTGAGCGGGGATTTAGGGGAGTCGTCCGGCCCGGTCAACCCCCTTCTTTGCATTCATGTGACTTTGTCGCCCTGCCAGCCCAGGAACCAGGCCGCAAACCGAGGGATTCCAACGGATAGCGGGGTTGTCGGCGCGAATCCGGCCAGTTCCCCGATCGCGTCAACGCTGGCACAGGTCTCGGTAACGTCGGCCAAAGGCCGGGGGGCGTGGCGCAGAATGGCCCGCCGGCCCAGCGCCGATTCCAGCAACTCGATCAGCGTTGCCACCGCCTCGCTGCGGTTGTTGCCGATGTTCAGAACGCGGTGGGGAGGCCCGCCCGTCGGCGGCCGGTCCAGACACCCGACCACACCGGCCACGATGTCATCTATGTAGGTGAAGTCCCGCCGCAGCCGCCCTTCGTCATAAACGGTGATCGGCTCACCCGCCATGATCGCCCGCGCAAACGAGAAATACGCCATGTCCGGCCGCCCCCATGGCCCATAGACCGTGAAAAAGCGGAGCCCGGTCTGCGGCACCCCATACAGATGCGCATAGGAATAGCTCATCAGCTCATCCGCCCGCTTCGTCGCCGCATACAGCGACAAGGGCGTGTCCACCCGGTCCGCCTCGGCGAACGGCAATGCCCGGTTGGCCCCATACACGGACGACGAACTGGCGTACACGAAATGCCGCAGCCCCCGCAGATGCCGGGCCGTCTCGAGCATCACCAGATGCCCCATCACGTTCGAGGTCACATAGGCGTAGGGATCGACCATCGAATGCCGAACCCCCGCCTGCGCCGCCAGATGCACAATGTCCGTGATATCGGGGTTGGCTGCCACCAGCGCCTCCATTCCCACCCGATCGGACACGTCCAGCGGGTGGAAATCGAATTTTGGCCGGTCAGCCAGACGCTCCAGCCGCGCCTGTTTCAAACGAACGTCATAATAGGAATTCAGGTTGTCGATCCCGACCACCTGCTCGCCACGGGCCAGCAGCGCACCGGCGACGTGATAGCCAATGAATCCTGCAGCCCCAGTGAGCAATATAGCCACGCCGCGCTCCGTTCTTTCGTTGCGCCTCTAGACCACGCAAGCCCTGCGGTCGGCAAGCACTCCAACCGCTGCCCCATCAAGCGCCCATGGCCCTGCCCTGACCCGCCTGGTCCGTGCTAGGACCGAGGCACTAGTCTCCCCCGATGGCCGTCCCGCCACCCTTGCCGGCACGTTCCAGACCGAAATCCGCCACCGGCTGTCCGAGCGCCTTCTGACCGGACACGCAGCGGATCCCGCCTCCGCCGGGCACGAGGACGCGGCCCGCGCCGAGTTCACCCGCGCCGTCTCCACCAGCCGGTCGCGGGATGGCAAGGTGCTCCTGGTCGGCGCCGGTCCCGAGGCTGCGGGCCTGCTGGCCCACGGGCTGGCCCGCGCACCCCGGTCGTGATCATCGAAAGCGGCGGCACCGCCCGGCAGCGCGAACTGCTCGAACGCTGGACGAGCCGCTGGTGCGCGGCCCGGCACGGCCCACCGGCGGCCCGGTCCTCGCGCTGATCGACCCCCCCATCGCGCGCGGCATCGCCCGCAAGCAACGGCCCAGCCCGCCTGACCTATTGGGCCACCCAGCCGCCGTCCACGGACAGCGGAATCCCCGTGATCGTCTTCGCCCCCTCGGAGCACAGGAACACCGCGGCCGCCCCGATCTGCTCGGGCGTAGAGAACTGCCGCATCGGCTGCTTCTCGGCCAGGAATTCGGCCTTCACCGCCTCGATGTCCTTGCCTTCCTTCTGCGCGTGGTCCTCCAGCTGCTTCTGCACCAGCGGCGTCAGCACCCAGCCAGGGCAGATCGCGTTGCAGGTAACGCCCGAATTGGCCAGCTCGATGGCCGCAACCTTGGTCAACCCAAGAATGCCATGCTTGGCCGCCACATAGGCCACCTTCTGCGCGCTGGCCACCAGCCCGTGCGCCGAGGCGATGTTGATGATCCGCCCCCAGCCCTTCGCCTTCATGCCCGGGATCGCCGCCTTGGTGGCGTGGAACGCACCCGAAAGGTTGATCGCGATGATCCGGTCCCACTGCTCCGCCGGGAAATCCTCGATATTGGCGGTGAACTGGATGCCGGCGTTGTTCACCAGAATATCCAGGCCGCCCAGCTCCGTCCGCGCCTGCGCCACCATCGCCGCCACCTGGTCGGGTTTGCTGATGTCGGCCGGGGAATAGGCCACCTTCACTCCGAACTTCGCCGCCGTCCCGGCCCGCAGAGCCTCGATCTGGCCGGCATCGCCGAACCCGTTCATCAGGATGTTGGCACCCTCGGCGGCCAGCGCATGGGCGATGCCCAGGCCGATGCCGCTGGTCGATCCGGTCACGAGTGCTGCTTTTCCGTTGAGGCTCATGGCGTCGCTCCTACGTTGCGCTCCGTCCGATACTTGTGGAGAACCGCGCCATAGGGAAGGGTCGGGTCGGCAATCATGTGCCGCCTGAGCAGGTGGCACGAGCCGGTGGAGGGTTCAGGGATTACAACGCTTCCGCCGAGAGGCCTTATGGCGGCTGCACGCCTGCAGCCGGCTCCTCGTGGCTTCGACCGGCGGCAACAGGGGCGCCCGACATGACGCCAGGCGCCCCCGCGAAGACGGCAATCGCTATGCCCGGCGACAAGCCACGGGCTCAGCTACCCGTGCCGCCGGCCAGCGTCAGCTCCACGCGACGGTTCTGCGCCCGGCCCTGCGCCGTGTCGTTCGGTGCAACCGGGTCCGCTTCGCCGAACCCCCGCGCCGAGACAAGATCCGGCTTCACGCCTTGCGAGATCATGAACTGCATCACGTTTTCGGCACGCTTTTGCGACAGATCCTGGTTCGAGCTGATGCCCCGCCGCCGCAGCTCCGGACCGATCGGGGCGTTGTCGGTATAGCCGTTCACCACGATCTTGTTCTGCTGCGTCGGTGCCAGTTGCGCCGCCAACCTGGCGATGATCTGCTGCCCCTGAGCGCTCATCTCCCAGCCTCCCGACGGGAACAGCAAGTCGCTGTTGACGGTGTACTTGATCGCGCCCACCAGCCGGTTGATCTGCGCCGCCTGCGCTGTCACCTGCTGCTGCAGCTGCTGATTTTTAGCCTGGAGCGCATCGTAGTCGCTTTGGGAGACACCTTGGGAGACACCGCAGCCGGTCAAGGCCACGGCCGACATCAGCGATCCGACGACGAGGCAGCGTTTGATTGCATTGGTCACAGGCCCAGCTCCCCAGTTATGGATGATCACGATCCCAACCAAAAACGTATGCGCCCGACTTTGGCCTTGCCTCACGAGCCACGCCTCGAAGACGGCCCTGCCAAAAATCCGGGCATCTCGCCGGACTTCGTCCTCCGAACGTATTATTAAGCATACCGGCGAACGCGGGCGCAGGCGTAGATTTGAGTCAAACGAGCAAGTTTACGAAATCGAACGCCCCGATACGCTCGCGCAAGTGGCCCGATGCAACCGGCAATCAGCCCCGAACTGCTGATATTCGCGCCGTCAACGCGGCTGGATTGTGAATTTCGCGCGATACCTTAACGATTGCGTATACCTGGAACAGCGGATCGGCCTCGGGCGGCCGGCGCATCCGCGATACCGAGACGGATGCCACTGGCCGCTTCCGTGACGAGGGCCCCTCTTTCCCTGAGAATCATCGCCTTATTCATTCATTGCGCCCGGTCAGGTAATCATGAAGGACAGTGCCATAGGGCAGCGTGAGGTCGGCGATCATGTGCCGCCCGAACAGAATCTTGTGCACGGGCAGGTCCGCCACGCGGCAATTGACGTGTGGCACCAGGTGCAGCCGGGCGGGGCCATCCCAGGCTCCCTTCAACGCTACGTCCTGCATGTGAAAGCCGACAAGCTGGGCGATCTTCGGTGTGCCGTCGACATCGGGAATGAATTTCAGCACCACCACCAACCCTTGCAGGGCCGCCACAGTCTGGTCCCGGTCCGCCTCGAGGCTCCGGTACTTGTAGCCCATGGTGCCCAGCGCGACTTCTCGGTGGCCGTAATGCAGCGTGCCCGTCAGCGTATCGTGTATCACGCGCAACTCCGGGTTGCCGATCTTCTTGGGAAAGCCCCAGATCTCGCGGCCACCGGTGGTCGGCGCTTCGTCGTCGAGATACATTTGCGCGGTGTAGGTGCATTTCCGGCCGCGCCACAGCGCGTTGATCCCACACCCCGCCTCCTCGTAGCTGCCGAAGCCGGAACTGTCCGGCATCTTGATCCATTCGAAGAACACATGGTTGCCGTCCGGCTCCAGCGGCTCGGGCAGCATGGCGCGGATCGCTTCCGGGTCGCTCTCGTAGTGGATCACCAGATATTCGCGGTTGATGAAACGATACGGACCCTTCGGATAGCTGGGGCTTGCGAGCGGCATCGACGGCGCGGAAAGGATTTCATCGCGGGTCATTTCGCCTCCTGCTCCGGTGCGTGCGCCTTCATGCACGCTCGCACCGCTGCGTTCATGTGAAGAAACTGTCACGGCCCCGCCGCTCGCCAAAGCTTGACCGGCCCCGCCAGACCGACCACGTCTCGATACGCATCTCTCGCATGGGGACGATATCGATGGACGCCGGCGCCCTACCCCCCAATCGGCAACCGCGCGCACCGTGGCGCCCGGAGAATTGCGACCATGTCGCGCTCGTCCTGCAGGGCGGCGGGGCCCTGGGCGCCTACCAGGCCGGCGTCTACCAGGCGCTGCACGAAGCAGGACTCGAGCCGGACTGGGTGGCAGGCGTGTCGATCGGCGGCATCAATTCGGCCATCATCGCGGGAAACCCGCCCGAGCGGCGGCTGGAACGACTGCGCGAATTCTGGGAGATGATCACAACCCAGTCGGTCTCGCTGTTCACGCTGGACGGCGACGATGCTCGCCGGGCGCGAAATGGCTGGTCGGCGCTGCTGACCACGCTGCGCGGCCAGCCAGGGTTCTTCGACGTGAACATGCCCGGCCCCTGGCTGTCTCCCCGCGGCAGCAAGCAGGCCACCAGTTTCTACAACACCGCGCCGCTGCGCGAGACGCTGCTGCGGCTCGTGGATTTCGATCTGATCAACAGCGGCCAGACACGCTTCGCCTGCGGCGCCGTCAATGTCGCCAACGGCAATTTCTATTACTTCGACAACGCTACCAACGAGATCGTCCCCGAACACGTCATGGCCAGCGGCGCACTGCCGCCGGCGCTGCCGATGGTGCGCGTCGGCACCGATTGTTTCTGGGACGGTGGCCTCGTCTCCAACACCCCGCTGAGCCACCTCGTCGAGAACATCGGCTGCGACAACGTGCTGGTCTTCCAGGTCGATCTGTTCAGCGCCCGCGGCAGCATCCCGCGCGACATGCACGACGTGCTCGCCCGGCAGAAGGACATCCGGTATTCCAGCCGCACCCGCCTGACCACCGACATGTACATGCGCATGCACAAGATGAGGCTGCAAATACGCCAATTGCTCGCGCGGATTCCCGAGGCGGAACTGTCTGCGGACGACCGGGTCCAGAAACAGATACTGGCCGACCTGCCGGAGATCGCGATTCTCCACTTGATCTACCAGCAGGCGGACTACGAGAGTCAGGCCAAAGACTACGAGTTCAGCGCCGCATCCATGCGCGACCACTGGGACAGCGGCTATCGCGACACCAGGCGGACGCTGCGGCACAAGGACTGGCTGCGCATGCCCGCGCCCGATGAAGGCATCGTCGTGCACGACGTGCACCGGGTCGAGGACTGACCGGGCGCCCCCGCGCCCCGCGATGCTTGGCCGCAACCGCTCCTGTCCGCACCGCGCCGCCGGGCAGAGTTTTGCGCCGGCCGTGACGGGCTGCGCGGGGCATCGGCGATAGAATCAGCAATTCCGCCACATTGCTCCTGTAAGTTTGCTTCCCCTCCCCGCCAGCCACGGGCAAATATTCCAACATGCCGCTTCCCGCCTCTCTCGCGCCGCTGCGCCATCAGGTGTTCCGCATGTTGTGGAGCGCCAACGTCGTCGTTAGCCTGGGCGTCTGGCTGCAGAACACCGGCGCCGGGTGGCTGATGACCTCCCTGGCGCCGGATGCGTTCACCGTCAGCCTGGTGCAGGCGGCCACCATCCTGCCGGTGTTCCTGCTGGCGCTGCCGGCCGGCGCCCTCGCCGACATCGTCGACAAGCGCCTGTTCATCCTGGGCACACAGACATGGATGCTGGCCGCGGCCGCGCTGCTCACGGTGCTCACCTTCACCGGCCAGACCGGCATCTGGAGCCTGCTGGCGCTGACCTTTGCGATCGGCGCCGGCGCCGCGATGAACAGCCCCGCCTGGGGCAGCGTGATGGCCGAGGTGGTGCCCCGCCACGATCTCGTGCAGGCGATCGCGCTGAATGGCGTCGGCTTCAACCTGGCCCGCGCCGTCGGCCCGGCGATCGCCGGCTTCCTGCTGCTGTTCGGCGGCCCGGCGGTCACCTTCGGACTCAACGCCGTGTCTTACCTGGCGGTCATTGTGGTGCTGCTGTCATGGCGCCGCCGCGTCCGCCGCAGCGCGCTGCCGCGCGAGCAGCTGCTCAGCGCCATGCGCGTCGGGATGCGCTTCGTGCGCTACACGCCCGTCATGCGGGCGGCGATGCTGCGGTCCGCCGCGTTCTTCGGCCCCGCCGCCGCACCCTGGGCCATGCTGCCGCTGATCGTGAAGCAGCAGCTCGGCATGGGTGCCGCCACGTACGGCATGCTGCTCGGGTTGATGGGCGCCGGCGGTGTCACCGCCGGCCTGATACTGCCGCAGATCCGCCGGCACTTCGGCCGCGGGAACATCGTGTTTCTCTCAACCATCTGCTCGTGCTCGGGCATGGTGGTGGTGGCGGTGTCGACGCACTGGCTGCCCGCCGCGGTCGGCATGGTGCTGTTCGGCCTCGGCTGGGTCGCCTCCTCGGCGGTGGCCCAGGGCGCCGCCCAGCTCTCGGCTCCGGCCTGGGTGCGGTCCCGGGCCTTGGCCATCTACCAGCTCGCGTTCAACGGCGCCATGATCCTCGGCACCTTCTTCTGGGGCTGGCTCGCCACCGAGATGGGCCTCACCGTGTCCATGCTTGCGGCCGCCGGCACCGGGCTCGTGCTCTCGGTCTTCGCCCGCAGCTGGGATATCGATGCTGAGCCGCATGCCGGCGGCGTTCGCGCACCGGCCCCACCCTCCCCGGAAGCCGTCGCTCCCGAATTCGTCTCGGTGGTGCGCGATGCCCGCGGCCGCGTGCTCGAGTCCCAGCACTACCGCATCGACCCGGCCCGGCAGGAGGCCTTCCTCTCCGTCATGGCCGAGGTGCACGACGTGCGCGGCCGTGCCGGTGCCGTGGGATGGCAACTCTACCAGGACGTCGCCCACCCCGAAGCGTGGCTGGAGGTGTGGTGGGTCGAAAGTTGGACCGACCACCTGCGCGAAGCCATGCGCATGAGCGAAGACGACCGCACCACTGTGGCCAGGGCACAGGCCTTCCATGTCAGCGATCCGGTCCCGCCCTCCCGCTACCTGGCGGTCTCGCCGCAGCACCTGCCCGAGCCGAAGGCGGCCGGCCAACGCCCCGCCGCTTGAAGCGATTCGCCTCCGCCCGGTAAAGTGCGCCCCGAATACGGGAACACAGCATGAACGATCTGTTCGGGTCCTCCCCCAAGGAAGGCCCCAAGGAAGTGAAGTCGGCCGCCCGCGACGCCGACGCCTATTCCGCCAAGGACATCGAAGTCCTGGAGGGGTTGGAGCCCGTCCGGCGCCGGCCCGGCATGTATGTCGGCGGCACCGACGAGACCGCGCTGCATCACCTCGCCGCCGAGATCCTCGACAACGCCATGGACGAGGCCGTGGCCGGCCATGCCAGCTTCATCGAGGTGACCCTGGAGGTGGGCAACTTCCTGACCGTGCGCGACAACGGCCGCGGCATCCCCGTCGACCCACACCCGAAATTCAAGAATCTCAGTGCCTTGGAAGTGATCCTGACGACGCTTCACTCGGGTGGAAAGTTCGGCGGCAAGGTCTACGATACCTCGGGTGGCCTGCACGGCGTCGGCAGCTCGGTCGTCAACGCCCTCTCGGAAGCGCTAGAGGTGGAGGTCGCCCGTGACCGCACGCTGTGGCGCCAGAGCTATGTCCGCGGCAAGCCCACCGGCGGCCTGGCCAATGCCGGCCCGACGCAGAACCGGCGCGGCACGACCATCCGCTTCAAGCCGGACCCCCAGATCTTCGGCGGGCTGCAGTTCATCCCGGCCCGGCTGTACCGGCTGTGCCGCTCGAAGGCCTATCTGTTCCGCGGTGTCCAGATCCGCTGGGCCAGCGACCCCGCCCTGCTCAAGGGCCCGAAGGATGAGACGCCCGCCGAGGCGGTGCTGCATTTCCCCGGCGGCCTGCGCGACAGCCTGGAAGAAGACATCAACGGAGCGCCCCGCGTCGTTCCCGTCTGGTCCGGCGATGCCGACCTGCCCTCGGGCCCCAACGGGCATCGCACCGGCCGGGTCGAATGGGCCGTGGTCTGGCTCGAACAGGGCGAGGGCCTCCTCGACTCCTATTGCAACACCGTGCCCACGGTGCAGGGCGGCACCCACGAGACCGGCTTCCGCAACGCCCTGCTGAAGGGCCTGCGCGCCTGGGGCGAGCAGCGCGGCAACCGCCGTGCGGCCCAGATCGTCGCCGACGACCTGCTGGGTGGCATGGCTGCGAAGCTGTCTGCCTTCATCCGCGAGCCGCAGTTCCAGGGGCAGACCAAGGAAAAGTTGACCAGCCCCGAGGCCACCCGCCTCGTGGAAACCGCCCTGCGCGACCGCTTCGACCATTTCCTCGCCGGCGACCCCACCCAGGCCGACAACCTCCTGGCCTTCGTCATCGAGCGCGCCGAAGACCGCCTGCGCCGGCGCGAACTGAAGGACACGCCGCGCAAATCGGCCACCAGGCGGCTGCGGCTGCCTGGCAAACTCGCGGACTGCACCGTCGAGGACGCGGGACGAACCGAACTGTTCCTGGTCGAGGGCGACAGTGCCGGCGGGTCGGCCAAGCAGGCCCGCGACCGCGCCACTCAGGCCGTGCTGCCGTTGCGTGGCAAGATCCTGAACGTCGCCAGCGCGTCGACCGAGAAGCTGCGGCAGAACCAGGAGCTGAAGGACCTGATCGAGGCGCTGGGCTGCGGCGTCGGCGACCGCTTCGACCGCAGCCGCCTGCGCTACGGCCGCGTCATCATCATGACGGATGCCGATGTAGACGGCGCCCATATCGCCTCGCTGCTGATGACCTTCTTCTATCGCGAGCTGCCCGAGCTGGTCCGCCACGGCCATCTCTATCTGGCGCAGCCGCCGCTTTATCGCCTGACCCAGGGCGCGAAATCGATCTACGCCATGAACGACGCCGACCGCGAGCGGAAGGTGAAACTGTTCAAGGCCGGCGCGAAGCTCGAGATCAGCCGCTTCAAGGGCCTGGGCGAGATGCCCCCCTCTGCCCTGAAGGAAACCACGATGGACCCGTCACGGCGCACGTTGCTGAAAGTGGTGGCGCTGGCCGAGGAGCGGGCACGCACCAACGACCTGGTGGAGAACCTCATGGGCCGTCGCGCGGAATTGCGCTTCCAGTTCATCCAGGAGCACGCGCGCACGGTATCCGAAGTCGACATCTGATTGCGGCGACGGCTGCTCCCAGTGATTCGTACAGGGGGTGTTCTTTATGCCCCCGGCAAGACAGGCAGTGCGGCGCGCTTTTCGCTGATCGCCGCCGGCACGGCCTTGTTCGCCTTGAAGGCCGCTCGGGGCCGCCAGCATGCGGCCGGCGCAAAAAGCAAAGGCGGCTCCGGAGGAGCCGCCCTGCAAGACTTACGCCCGGATCAGGCAATCAGCTGAGCTTGCGGCGCCGCACCAGGCCCAAGCCAACCAGACCGACCCCCAGGAGCGCCATCGTGGCAGGCTCCGGCACGCGCGCCTCGACGAAATCGGCAATGGCGATGCCGCCGACCTGTGTTCCGTTGACGCTGCCGCAGTTTGCGACGCATGTCTCGGTCAGGGTGATCATCGGCGGCTCGCCATTCAGAGGTCCGCCGTAGTAGCCGAAGAACATGGCCGGGCCGCCCGACTCGGGATAGGTGCCGATGCCGTTGATGTTGCTATACGTGAGAGTGCCGCCATCGGTGGTCGTGACGGTGATGTTGAACGTGCCGGTGATGGTCGGCATGAAATAGAAGCCGAACGCGACGTCTGCGTTGGTTCCGTTCCATGTCAACGACAGGCTCGCACCGTTCACAGTCCTGAACAGCTTCGCAGGCGTGCTGAGTGAAGCGGACCAGGTCTGGGCAGTCGGCGTCGTGACCAGAATGTTCCCGGACGACCCCTTGACCGTCAGCGGTCCGCCCTGCAGGCCGAGCGTCACGCTCGCTCCCGTTGCGCCGGTGATCGTCGAATTCTCGATGTAGCCGCCGCCGCCAACCGCGGCCGTCCAGTCACTGAACGAATTCGTCACCGTCACCGCAGCGTGCGCCGGTGCTGAATAGAAGCCCGCGATGGACACCGCCGCCGCCGCAAGAAGCCCAGCCAAATGACGAGCAGCACCCATCTTCACCTCCACCTCAATCATCGTCGTTAGAGTCCCACTCACGCCAAGACAGCGGGACGGCGTTCACGAATGAGTAAGCAACAGGCATGCCAAGCATATTTTCTTTTTTGAATCAGCTAGTTGTGATTTTCGCAAAATGCGAATGTAAAATTTCCCGACGGAACAGCCTGAAATGACTGGCAGTTCCAACGACGCCCGCCCCGCAGCCGACGGGCGCCATGACATGAAAAGGGCACGGGCCGCGGCACCGCCGTGCCGCCCGCCCGCGCCCTTTCTGGCGTCCGTCTGCTGGCGAGCGTCGGGTCAGACGGCCTTCTTCAGCGTCGGCGAGGCCTTGAAGCGAACGGTCTTGCCAGCCTTCACCTTGATCGGCTCGCCAGTGCGGGGGTTGAGGCCCTTGCGCGCCTTCGTCTTGCGAACACTGAACGTGCCGAAGCTCGGCAGCGTGAACTTGCCGGTCTTCTTCAGTTCCTTGACGATGGCCGTGATCAGGTCTGTGGCCGCACGGTTGGCCGCCGTGCCAGTCAGCGACGCGGAGTCCTGGATGACTTGCGAAATGAACGCTTTCGACATGCGAATCTGTGTCCTTTCCTGTCTACTTCCGCCAGATATCCCGGCCGCGAATCGGCGCAGGCGTATGAGTGGTTCGAAAGACGCCGCCTCCTAACAGCGCTTTTCGGCCCACGCAAAAGATTTCTGCGCCCCCGCTGCATCCGTTCGAACAATTTGATGCAACGCAGCACAGCACGCACCGCATGCCGCTTGATCCAGACGCCACCGCGCTGTTGAGTGCCGCCAGAAAATTGAGCCAGGAACATGGTTGAAACGAACGCAGGTGCAACCCTCCCCGCCACCGAATCGATCAGCAGTCGATTCCGCGATCTCGATACGTGGGATCCCGCCACCATCCTTGAGGTGCTGTGGGAAGGCCAGCTTGCTGCCGTGGCCGCCGTGCGCTCCGCACTGCCCGCCATCGCGCAGGCCGCCGAAGCATCGTGGCCGCGCCTGCGCCAGGGCGGCAGGCTGGTTTATGCCGGGGCAGGAACATCCGGGCGCATCGGGGTGCAGGACGGCGCCGAGCTGCCGCCCACCTTCGACTGGCCGCAGCAACGACTCGTCCTGCTCATGGCCGGCGGCGAGCCGGCCTTCACCCGCGCCATCGAGAACGCCGAGGACGACCGCGACGCCGCCATCGCCGCCATTGCCCATCACGCCATCGGCCCCGACGACGTCGTGCTCGGCACCGCCGCCAGCGGCAACACCGCTTTCACCACCACCGCAATCGCCGAATCCGCGCGCCGCGGCGCGCTCACCATCGGCATCGCCAACAGCCCCGGCGGCACCCTTCTGCAAGCTGCCGCGCATCCGATTCTCGTGGAGACCGGGGCCGAGGCCATTGCCGGCTCGACCCGCATGAAGGCCGGCACCGCCCAGAAGATCGTGCTGAACCTGTTCTCCACGCTGGTGATGGTCCGCCTGGGCCGGGTGCACCAGGGGCTGATGGTGGACATGCAAGCGCGCAACGAGAAACTTCGCCGCCGCGCTCAGCGCATGCTGCACCACCTCACCGGCCGCGACGATGCCGCGATCCGCACCGCGCTGGACGCGGCCGGTGGGCGGGTGAAGACCGCCGTGCTGATTCTCGAGGGCCTGGATCGAACCGAGGCCGAGTCGTTACTTGAGCGCTCCGGCGGCGTCCTGCGCACGGCGCTCGCGGACCTGCGGCGATGATCGCCCTGCTGGCGGCACGCCTGTTCGACGGCGAGGCATTCGCGCACGACCAGGCCGTCCTGCTCGACGGCCCGACGATCGCGGGCGTTGCCCCTGCCGTCGCCATCCCACTTGGCACGCCGGTCATCCGCCTGCCCGACCACACGACCCTTGCCCCGGGCTTCATCGACCTTCAGGTGAACGGCGGCGGCGGCGTCATGTTCAACGACGCCGCCACACCCGATTGCCTGAGCCGAATCGCCGCCGCGCATGGCCGCGCCGGCACCACAACGATCCTGCCCACATTGATCAGCGGCACGCGGCCGCAACTCCGCCTGGCCGTTGACGCCGCCCGTGCCGCGCTGGCCGCCGGGATGCCGGGCATCGCCGGCCTGCATCTGGAAGGCCCGTTCATCGCGCCAACGCGCCGCGGCATCCACCCGGCCGCCAACGTCACCGTGCCAGACGACGCCGACATCGCCTTGCTGTGCGCGCCCTTCCCCGGCCACCTGAAAGTGACGCTTGCGCCCGAAACCGTGGCGCCAGCGCAGATCACCCGCCTCTGCGGCGCCGGCGTCACCGTTTTCGCCGGCCATACCGACGCCACCTACGAACAGGTCCGCGCCGGCCTCGATGCCGGGGTCACCGGCTTCACGCATCTGTTCAACGCGATGTCGCAGTTTGCCTCACGCAACCCGGGTGCGGTCGGCGCGGCGCTCGACAGCGCACAATCCCACGCCGGCATCATCGTGGACGGCCACCACGTCCACCCCGCCAGCGTCCGCATCGCCTTCGCCGCCAAGGGCGCCGGGCGTCTGTTTCTGGTTTCCGACGCAATGGCCACTGCTGCATCCGACTGCCGCGGCTTCGTGCTGAACGGCGAGCCGATCCATCTTGCGGACGGCCGCCTCACCAACGCCGCCGGCACGCTCGCCGGCGCCCATCTGACCATGGCCGACGCCGTCCGCAACGCGGTACGCCTGGTCGGAATCCCACTGGAAAGCGCGTTGCGCATGGCCACCGCCACGCCGGCCGGCATCATCCGCCGCCCCGATCTTGGGCGCATCTCGGCCGGCTGCACCGCCGACCTGGTCGCCCTGGACGCCGCTCTGCACGTCATCGGCGTCTGGCAGAAGGGCACGAAGCTGTAGCGCGGGACTTCGGCCGCCAAAGTCTGGGCGGGAACCGGCGAACCGGTCCCCGCCCTACGTCCTACAGACCCGCCTGGGTCACGAACTTCGTGTTCAGATAGGCCTCGATGGCCTCCAGCCCGCCCTCGGAGCCATAGCCCGAATCCTTGATGCCGCCGAACGGCACCTCGGGCAGCGCCAGCCCGTGATGGTTGATCGACATCATCCCGGACTCCACCGCCGCCGCGATCGTGCTCGCCGTCTTGGCCGAGCGCGTATAGGCGTAGGACGCGAGCCCGTAGGGCAGCCGGTTCGCCTCTTCCACCGCCTCGTCGAAGGTCGAGAACGGCACCATCAGCGCCAGCGGACCGAACGGCTCCTCGTTCATGACCCGCATGTCGCGGTTGAGATTGGTCAGCACCGTCGGCTCGAAGAAATTGCCCTTGTTGCCGATGCGCTTGCCGCCGGTCTTCACCACCGCGCCTTTCTGCACGGCGTCGCCGATATAGGTTTCCATCGCCGCCACCCGGCGCGGGTTGGCCATCGGCCCCATGGTCGTGCCGGGCTCCAGACCGTCGCCCACCTTCACCTTCTCGGCAAAGCCCACGAACTTCTCGACGAAGCTGTCGTACACCTTCTCCTGCACCAGGAACCGCGTGGGCGACACGCAGACCTGCCCGGCGTTGCGGAACTTGCTGGCCGCCAGGATCTTGCTCGCCACGTCGATATCCGCGTCGTCGAACACGATCGCGGGGGCGTGTCCGCCGAGTTCCATGGTCACGCGCTTCATGTGCAACCCGGCCAGCGCCGCCAGTTGCTTGCCCACAGGGGTCGAGCCGGTGAAGCTGATCTTGCGGATGACCGGATGCGGGATCAGGTATTCCGAGATCTCGCTGGGAATGCCGTAAACCAGCTGCACCACGCCCGCAGGCACGCCGGCGTCGGCGAAGGCGCGCACCAGCTCGGCACAGCTCGCCGGGGTCTCCTCCGGCCCTTTCAGGATCACGGAGCAGCCCGCCGCCAGCGCGGCCGAAATCTTGCGCACCGCCTGGTTGATCGGGAAGTTCCACGGCGTGAACGCGGCCACGGGGCCCACCGGCTCCTTGATCACCAGCTGATAGACGCCGTCGGCGCGGGCGGGGATCACCCGGCCATAGGCGCGCTTGCTTTCCTCGGCGAACCACTCGATCACATCCGCGGCAGCACCCGCCTCGCCCTTGGCTTCGGCCAGCGGCTTGCCCTGCTCCATGGTCAGCAGCCGGGCAATGGCATCCACCCGCTCGCGCAACAGTGCCGCCGCCTTGCGCATGATCTTCGAGCGCTCATAGGCTGAAACCTTGCGCCAGACGTGGAATCCCTTCTCGGCGGCTTCCAGCGCACGGTCCAGGTCGGCGCGTCCGGCATGAGCCAGCGTGCCGAGCGCGTCGCCGGTCGCGGGGTTCAGCACGGTCAGCGTCTTGCCGGCGGCGCTCGGCGTCCAGGCGCCGTCAATGAACAACGAAACCTCGGGGTACATGAATTCTACCTCTTGCGTATGATCGGCCTTGGGTGCTGGCGCACCTCTGAGCCCCCATCATGCGTCAGCGGGCGCCTGCGGTCGAGATGCCCGCACGGGCACCGAGCATCCTGTTGCAACCCGGGCACGAATGCGTCAGCCTCACCGTGGGAGACTGAACCACATAAGAGGGGAGAGTTCACGATGACGGTACCAGCATTGCTGCTGCGCGCCGGGCGGCTGGCCTTGACTGTCGGCGTGGCGATCGTGACGACAGCGGCGATCGCCCATGCCCAGCTCGCACCCCCGCCCGGCCCGACCGCGGAGAACATCAAGAAACGCGGCGCCCTCGCCTGCGGGGTGGACACCGGCGTCCCCGGCTTCGCCGCCCAGGACAACACCGGCAAATGGAAGGGCCTGGACATCGACTATTGTCGCGCCATCGCCGCCGCCGTGCTCGGCGATCCCGACAAGGTGCGCTACACGCCCACCACCGCCGCGGCCCGCTTCACCGTGCTGCAGGCCGGCGAGATCGACGTGCTGATCCGCGACAGCACGCTGACCTTCACCCGCAGCAACCAGCTCGGCCTCGACGAGGTCGCGGTCAACTTCTACGCCGGCCAGGGCTTCCTCGTGCGCAAGTCGATCGGCGTGCAGAAAGCCGCCGAGCTGCAGGGCGCCACCATCTGCATGATCACCGGCGCCACGCTGGAGCTCAACATCGCCGACTTCGCCCGCTCCACCGGCGCCAAGATCGGCAGCCTGCTGTTCGAGAAGCCCGAGGAAGCGATCGCGGCCATGGAAGCCGGCCGCTGCGACGGCTATTCCGACGACAGCGGCAGCCTCGCCGGCATGCGCTCCACCCTCAAGAACCCGTCCGAGTGGATCATCATGCCCGAGCTGATCAGCAAGGAGCCGCTCGGCATACACGCCCGCTCCGGCGATCCGCGCTGGCAGAAAATCCTGTTCTGGCTCGACACCGCGCTCAAGACCGCCGAGGAATTCGGCATCACCCAGGCCAATGCCGACGAACTGAGGAAGACCTCCAAGAATCCCTTCATCCTGCGCCTGCTGGGCGCCGAGGGAGACACCGGCAAGCAACTCGGCCTCGACAGCGACTGGGCCTTCCGCGCGATCAAGGCCACGGGCAACTACGGCGAGATCTACGACCGGCATTTCGGCCCGAACGCCCTCAACCTGCCGCGCGGGCTGAACAACCTCTACAACAACGGCGGCATGCACTACACGCTGCCGTTCCGGTGATCCTCGGACGCTGACGGCAAGGCCGGCGCCTTGACCACCAAGCAGAAGGCGCTGGCCTGGCAGGCGCTGGCCGTGATCGCGGCCGGCGCCGTGGTGCTCTGGTTCGCCCACAACGTCGTCGACAACCTGGCGCAACGCAGCATCACCTTCGGCTTCGGCTTCCTGTTCACCCGGGCCGGATTCGACATCCCGTTCCATCTCGTCGCCTGGGACGAGAGCTTCACCTACGGCCACGCCCTCTATGTCGCCGGGGTGAACACGCTGTTCGCCGCTGCCCTCATCATCATCCTCGCCTCGGCCCTCGGTCTCGCGCTGGCGCTGATGCGCCTGTCCGGCAATCCACTGGCGGTCGGCACGGCGCGAGTGCTGATCGAGGTGATCCGCAACACCCCGCAGCTGACGCAGATCGTCTTCTTCTATCTGGCGGTGCTGCAGGTGCTGCCGCCGATGCGCCAGAGCATCCATGTCGGCGCCTCGATCTTCCTCAACGTGCGCGGGCTCTACGTCCCCGCGCCGTCCGGCACCGGCTGGGACTGGATCGTCGCCGGCACGATTGTCATCGTCATGATCGCCGCCGTGTCATGGCGACGCCTGGGCGTGCAGGTGCCTCGCCTCATCGTGCTGCCGCCCGTGTTGCTGCTCGGCCTCGTGCTGGCGGGCTTCACGGCGCAGTGGGACCCGCCGGCGCTGAAGGGCTTCAACTTCGTGGGCGGCGTTCGCCTGCCGCCGGAGCTCGTCGCGCTCACCCTCGGCATCACCGTGTACACCAGCGCCTTCATCGCCGAGATCGTGCGCGCCGCCATCATGGGCGTCCACAGGGGCCAGGCGGAGGCCGCGCGCTCGCTCGGCCTCAGCGCCGCGCAGACGATGTTCGTGGTGATCCTGCCGCAGGCGCTGCGCATCCTCATCCCGCCGCTCACCAGCCAGTACCTGAACATCATCAAGTCCACGACGCTCGGCGCCGCCATCGCCTATCCGGAAATCCTGCAGGTATACGCACGCACCGTGCTGAATCAGTCCGGCCGCGCGATCGAGGTGATGACGCTCGTCCTCGGCGTGTTCCTGGCGATCAACCTGCTCGCCTCGGCGGCGATGAACGCCTGGAACCGCCACCTTACGCTGCAGGGCCGTTAGCGATGCGTCATCCCCTGGTCCGCGCCCTGTTCGGCACCAAGCTGAATGCCGCCATCACCCTGTTGATGCTGGCCGCCTTCGCGCTCGTGCTGCCGCCGCTGTTTCGCTGGGCGATCGGCACCGCGGTCTGGAACGCCCCCAACAGGGCCGGCTGCGAGGCCGCCGATACCGGCGCGTGCTGGGCGTTCATCAGGGCGCGGCTCGCGCTGTTCTTCTACGGCATCTATCCAGTGGACCAGCGCTGGCGGGTGGATGCCGGCCTTGTGGTCCTCGTCGTCATCGGTACCGGCGCATTGTTCGCCCGCCGCCATCGCGGCCTGTGGTTGCTGGCACTGGCCGTGCTGATCCCGGTCATCGACGGCATCCTGCTGGTCGGCGGCATCTTCGGGCTCGAACTGGTGCCGACCGGGCAGTGGGGCGGGCTGATGCTGAACGTCGTCATCTCCTTCGTCGCCCTCGGCGGCAGCATTCCCCTCGGCATCGCACTGGCGTTCGGCCGCCGCTCGAAATATCCGGTCATCCGCTACGGCAGCATCGCCATGATCGAGTTCTGGCGCGGCGTGCCGTTGCTGGCCGTGCTGTTCATGGGGCTGATCCTGCTGCCGCTGTTCCTGCCCAACGGCGTCAACATCGACAATCTGGTGCGCGCCCTGGTCGTACTCACTCTGTTCACCAGCGCCTACATGGCGGAGATCGTGCGTGGCGGGCTGCAGGGCGTGCAGTCCGGCCAGCCCGAGGCGGCGCTGGCGCTGGGCATGCATACGGCCCAGGTGCAGCTTCTGGTGGTCCTGCCCCAGGCCTTGCGCCTGTCCATCCCCGGCTTCATCAACATCGCCGTCGACCTGTTCAAGGACACCACGCTGGTCTCCATCGTCGGCCTGTTCGATCTCATGGGCGTGGTGAACCAGTCGCTGAAGGACACGGCCTGGACCGGCCTGGCGGCCGAGGGCTACACCTTCGCCGCCCTGGTGTTCTTCTTCGCCTGCCTGATCATCTCGCTCGGCGGCTCGGTGCTGGAGCGGCACTTCGCGATCGCCCCGGGCTCCACGAAACACTGACCGCCCGCCTCGATCCGCGCGCCGCCGCCACTGTCATGCGGCCGCAACGCAACCTTCATCGGCACGTCTTGGCCGCATGCTAACCCCCCGCGCATCGGCGCGCACCCATGCCGGGTGCGGCGCAAAGCCATCCGGGGAACAGAGGCATGACAACGATCCGCCGCCGCGACGCGCTGAAGCTCGCCGGCGCAACCGCCGCCATGGGCGGCGTGCTGCCCCGCTTCGCCATCGCGCAGGCGGACAACCGGCCGACCATCACCGTCACCGTGCAGAAGATCAGCAACAGCAACACGCTGGACTGCCTGCGCGAACAGTCGAATGTCGGCACGCGCATGGCGACGATGTATACCGAGCGCCTGATCGACCTGAACTACCAGGGGCGGCTTGAATCCGTGCCCGGCCTCGCCACCGAATGGCGCCGCATCGACGACAAGACGGTCGAGCTGAAGCTGCGCCCGGGCGTGAAGATGCACAACGGCGACGAATTCACCGCCGAGGATGTGGCCGCAAGCTTCAGCCCGCAGCGCATGTTCGGCGAGACCCGCCCGACCGTGCAGGGCAAGACGCTGCCGCTGAGCGGCCAGATCGTCACCATGTCCTCCACCAAGGAACTGCCGCGCGAAATTCCGCCGGTCGCTCGCCGCCTGTGGCCAGGGTTCGACCGCATCGACATCGTCGACAAATATACGGTCCGCGTCGTCAACGGCACGCCGGACGTGACCATCGAAGGCCGCCTCTCCGCCCGGGGCAGCGACATGGTCAGCGGCCGCGCGTTCAGCGAAGCGAACTCCTGGCTCGAATACGCCCGCAAGCCCGTGGGCACGGGTCCCTACCGCATCCGCGAATTCAAGCCCGATACCTATCTGGTCATGGACGCGCATGACGAGTACTGGGGCGGCCGTCCGCCCATCAAGACCCTGCGCCTGGTCGAGGTGCCCGAGGTTTCCAGCCGCGTGAACGGCCTGCTGTCCGGCGAATACCAGTTCGCCTGCGACATGCCGCCGGACCAGATCGTGGACATCGAAAGGCACCCCGGCTTCGAAGTGCAGGGCGGCACCATCCCGAACCACCGCATCACCGCGTTCGACAGGAACCATGCGCCGTTGCGCGACCCGCGCATGCGCCAGGCGATGACCCACGCCATCGACCGCAAGGCCATCGTGGACAGCCTCTGGGCCGGCCGCACCCGCGTCCCCAACGGGCTGCAGTGGGAATTCTATGCCGACATGTTCGTCGCCGACTGGCGCGTGCCGGAATTCGACCTCGACAAGGCGCGCGCGCTGGTGAAGGCCGCCGGCTACAAGGGCGACCCCATCACCTATCGCCTGCTCAGCAACTACTACACCAACCAGGTCGCCACCGCGCAGGTGATGGTCGAGATGTGGCGCGCTGCGGGCCTGAACGTGCAGATCGAAATGAAGGAGAACTGGACGCAGGTCTTCGAACGTGGGCCCGGCCGCGGCATTCGCGACTGGTCGAACAGCGCCGTGTTCAACGATCCCGTCTCCTCCATCGTCAGCCAGCACGGCCCGAACGGGGAGCAGCAGCAATATGGCGAGTGGACCAACGAGGAGATGAACCGCCTGTCGCTGGAGCTGGAGACCAGCACGGACCGGCCACGCCGCCGCGCCATGTTCGCGCGCATGCTGCAGATCTGCGAACGCGAGGACCCTGCCTACTCGGTGCTCCACCAGACCGCGACCTTCATCGCCAAGCGCAAGGACATCCGCTGGCAGGCCGCTCCGTCCTTCGCCATGGATTTCCGGGCGCATAACTGGGGCGCCTGACGGGCGCCCGCGCAACCATCACGGAGAATACAATGAGCAGGATCAGCCGCCGTCAGGCCCTGGCGCTGGGCGCTGCCGCCGCACTGCCGCGCATCGCGATCGCCCAGGGCGACGACCGCCCCACGATCACCATCGCGGTCCAGCGCATCGCCAACAGCAACACGCTCGACAGCCTGCGCGAGCAGTCCAATGTCGGCGAACGCACCAGCCTGATGTTCAACGAGCGGCTGATCGACCTCGACTACCGCGGCAATCTCGCCCAGGTGCCGAGTCTCGCCACCGCATGGCGCCGCATCGACGACACCACCGTCGAGCTGAAGCTGCGGCCCGGCGTGAAGTTCCACAACGGCGACGACTTCACCGCGGAGGACGTGGCCTTCAGCTTCGGCCCCGCCCGCATGTTCGGCGAGACCCGGCCCGTGGTGAACGGCCAGACCCTGCCGGTGGCGTTCAGCGCCATCGTCGGCCAGGGCGCGAAGAAGGTGCCGGACGAGATCCCGCCCGTCGCCCGCCGCCTCTGGCCGGGGCTCGACCGCGTCGACATCGTCGACCGCCACACGGTGCGCTTCGTCAACGCCACCCCGGACGTCACGCTGGAGGGCCGCCTCAGCGCGCTCGGCAGCGAGATCGTCAACCGCCGTGCCTACGAAGCCGCACCCACCTGGCTCGACTACGCCCGCAAGCCCGTCGGCACCGGGCCTTACCGGATCCGCGAGTTCCGGCCGGACACGCTGCTGGTCCTCGACGCGCATGACGCCTACTGGGGTGGCCGCCCGCCGATCCGGACGCTGCGCCTGGTGGAAGTGCCCGAGGTCTCCTCGCGCATCAACGGCCTGCTGTCGGGCGAATACCAGTTCGCCTGCGACATCCCGCCCGACCAGATCGTCGCGGTGGAACGCAACCCCGCTTTCGAGATCCAGGGCGGCACCATCCTGAACCACCGCATCACCACGTTCGACAAGCATCACCCGCAACTGCGCGACCCGCGCGTGCGCCTCGCCTTCGCCCACGCCATGGACCGCCAGGCCATCATCGACGGCCTGTGGGCCGGCCGCACGCGCGTTCCCGCGGGCATGCAGTGGGAATTCTTCGGCGACATGTTCGTCAAGGGCTGGACGGCGCCGGAATTCGACCCGGCGAAAGCGCGCCAGCTGCTCAAGGATGCCGGCTACAAGGGCGACCCCATCCCCTACCGCCTGCTCAATAACTACTACACCAACCAGCTCCCGACCTCGCAGGTCCTGGTGGAAATGTGGCGCCAGGTCGGGCTCAATGTCGAAATCACGATGAAGGAGAACTGGACGCAGATCCGCGACCGTTCCAGCCCGCGCGGCGTGCGCGACTGGTCGGCCGGCGCCACGTTCAACGATCCCGTCGGCTCCATCGTCTCCGGCTTCGGCCCGAACGGCGCCGCCCAGCAGGCGGGCGAATACGACAACGCCGAGTTCAGCCAGCTCTGCGTGGTTCTGGAGACCAGCGCCGACCGCGCCCGCCGCCACGCCGCCTTCGCGCGGATGCTGGCGATTGCCGAGCGCGAAGACCCCGCCTACACGATCCTCCACCAGAACGCGGCCTTTACGGCGAAGCGGAAGGATATCAAATGGAAGGCGGCTCCGTCCTTCGCCATGGACTTCCGGGCGAGCAACTTCTCCCTCTGACCTCGGCAGATGCCGTCTCGATGGCAGATACACTGGTTTCCATCCGCGACCTGCGCGTGGCGTTCGGCGGCGTCCCCGCGCTGCGCGGCGTGGATCTCGACGTGCGCCGGGGCGAGGCGGTGGGGCTGGTGGGCGAGTCCGGCTGCGGCAAGTCCGTCACCTGGCTCGCCGCCCTTGGGCTGCTGCCGGCGAAGGCCGCCGTCGCCGGCCAGGTCCTGCTCGACGGCCAGGACCTGCTGGGCGCATCGCCCGCGACCCTCGACCGCATCCGCGGCGGCCGCATCGCCATGATCTTCCAGGACCCCGCAAGCGCCCTGAACCCGGTCCACCGCGTCGGCCGCCAGGTGGAGGAGGCGCTGCGCCTGCACCGCGGCATGGCCGGCCCGGCCGCGCGCGCCGAGGCCCGCCGCCTGTTCGACCTCGTCGGCATCCCCGATGCCGGCCGGCGGCTCGACACCTATCCCCACGAGATGTCGGGCGGCCAGAACCAGCGCGTCATGATCGCCATGGCGCTCGCCGGCCAGCCGGAGTTGCTGGTCGCCGACGAGCCCACCACGGCGCTGGATGCCACCATCCAGGCGCAGATTCTCGACCTGCTGCGCCGGCTGCAGGCCGAAACCGGCATGGCCCTGGTGCTGATCAGCCACGACCTCGGCGTGGTCGCCGACATGTGCAGCCGCGTCGGCGTGATGTATGCGGGCCGCGTCGTCGAGCAGGCCCCGGCCGGGGCGCTGTTCACCCATCCGGCCCATCCCTACACCGTGGGCCTGCTCGGCGCCCTTCCGGACATGGTCGGCCCCCGCCGCCGCTTGTCCGCCATTCCCGGCGGCGTCCCAGAGCCCTGGAACCTGCCGCCCGGCTGCGCCTTCGCGCCGCGCTGCGACCATGCCTCCCCCGCCTGCGCCGCCGCCGTCCCGGCGCTCCAGCCCGCCGGCGACCGCCACCTTGCCGCCTGCATCCGCGTCAACGCCCGCGCGCCGGAGCCGGCATGACCGACCTGCTCGAACTGGCCGGCGTCTCCCGCGTCTATGCCAGCCGCCGCGGCCTCATCGGCCGCGCCGTCGCCGTCCGCGCCGTCGATGACGTCTCGCTCCGGCTGGCCGCCGGCCGCACTTTGGGCATCGTCGGCGAATCCGGCTGCGGCAAGTCCACCACCGGCCGCCTCGCCCTCGGCCTCGAACGGCCGGACCAGGGCATTGTCCGGTTCGAGGGCGAGCCCATGCCCGCCCCGGGCAGCCCGGTGTGGCGCCGCCTGCGCGCCCGCATGCAACTGGTTTACCAGGACCCGCTGGGCGCGATGGACCGGCGCCTCACCATCGCCACCCAGATCGAGGAGCCGCTGGTCATCCACGACATCGGCAACGCCGCCGAGCGCCGCGATCGCGTCGCCGCCTTGCTGCGCGACGTCGGCCTGCGCCCCGACCATGCCGCCCGCCACCCGCACGAACTCTCCGGCGGCCAGCGCCAGCGCGCCGTCCTGGCCCGCGCCCTGGCCACCGACCCGGCGCTGCTGGTCTGCGACGAGCCGGTGTCGGCGCTGGACGTCTCCATCCAGGCCCAGGTCGTGAACATGCTGACCGACCTGCAGCAGGCCCGCGGCATCGCCATGCTGTTCATCAGCCATGACCTGAAAGTGGTGCGCCAGGTCAGCCACGAGGTCGCGGTGATGTATCTCGGCCGCACCGTCGAGCAGGGCGACCCCGAGGCGATTTTCGCCGACCCCGTCCACCCCTATTCCCGCGCCCTGGTCTCCGCCATCCCCGTCCCCGGCGCCCGCAGGCGCGAGCGCATCGTGCTGACCGGCGACCCGCCCAATCCTGCCGACCGGCCAAAAGGCTGCGCCTTCCATCCACGCTGCCCGGTTGCGGTCGCCGCCTGCCGGGTCGAGACTCCCGCTTTGCAGACTTTGCCGGACGGGCGCGAGGTCGCCTGCCACCTCGCCCCCGGCACGATCAGAAAGGCCGCCTGATGCCCCCGATACCCCGCCGCCTCGTCCTCGCCGGTGCCGCCGCCGCCACGCTGCCGCGCTTCGCCATTGCCCAGAGCGACAACCGCCCGACCATCACCATCGCCGTCCAGAAGATCGCCAACACCGGCGTGCTGGAGCCGTTGCGCGAGCAATCCTCCAATGTCAGCGAACGCTGGCTGGGCTCGATCATGGAAACCCTGATCGCCCGCAACCAGCAGGGCCAGCTCGAACGCGTCCCTGGCCTCGCCACCGAATGGCGCCGGATCGACAACGCCACCGTGGAGCTCAAGCTCCGCCCCGGAGTGAAGCTGCACAACGGCGACACCCTCACCGCCGAGGACATCGCCTTCTCGTTCGGCCCCGAGCGCATGTTCGGCAAGGACCTCCCCGCCGACATCCCGCCCATCGCCCGCCGCCACTGGCCCGCGTTGGCGAAGGTCGAGATCGTCGACGCGCTCACCGTCCGCTTCGTCAACGCCACGCCCGACGTCACCATGGAAGGCCGCCTGTCCGCCGGCGGCAGCGAGATCATCTCCCGCCGCGCCTGGCTCGAAGCCGGCAACTGGCAGGCCAACTCCCGCCGCCCCGTCGGCACCGGCCCCTACAGGCTGCGCGATTTCAAGCCGGATTCCATGCTGATCCTCGACGCGCATGATGAGTACTGGGGCGGCCGGCCGCCGATCCGCACGCTGCGCTTCCTGGAAATCCCCGAAGCCGCCTCGCGCATCGCCGCCCTGCAATCCGGCGAGGTCCAGTTCGCCTGCGACATCCCGCCGGACCAGATCGGCGAGGTCGAGAAGAACCCGGCCTTCGAGGTCCAGGGCGGCCCGGTCCTGAACCACCGCATCGTCACGTTCGACAAGCACCACCCGGCGCTGGTCGATCCCCGCGTGCGCCTCGCCATGGCCCATGCGGTGGATTGCCAGTCCATCGTCGATGCGCTGTGGGCCGGCCGCGCCCGCGTGCCGGCCGGGCTGCAATGGGAATTCTACGGCGACATGTTCATCAAGGGCTGGCACGTGCCCGAACACGACCCCGCCCGCGCCCGCCAGCTTTTGAAGGCGGCCGGCTACAAAGGCGAGCCGATCGCCTACCGTGCCCGCAACAACTACTACACCGCCGAGATCGCCACCGCCCAGATCCTCGCGGAGTCCTGGAAGGATGTCGGCCTCAACATCCAGCTCGAAGTGAAGGAGAACTGGGGCCAGGTGCTCGACAAGGCCGGCCCGCGCGGCCTGCGCGACTGGTCCAACTCCGCCGTGTTCGACGACCCCGTATCCTCCATCGTCAACCAGCACGGCCCCAACGGCGCCCAGCAGACCAACGGCGAGTGGACCAACGCCGAGATGAACCGTCTCTCCGTCGAGCTCGAAACCAGCACCGACCGGCCGCGCCGCAAGCAGATCTTCGCGCGCATGCTGCAGATCTGCGAGCGCGAAGACCCCGCCTATATCGTGCTCCACCAGAACGCCGTGTTCACCGCCAAGCCGAAGGCCCTGCCCTGGCGCGCGCCGCCCTCGTTCTTCCTCGACTTCAGCAGCCGCAACTGGAAGACCTGATGCTCCGCTTCCTCGGCCTGCGCCTCGCCCGCGCCGCGCTGACCATCGGCCTCGTCGTCACCTTCGCCTTCGTCGTGCTGCGCCTGTCCGGCGATCCCGCGTTGATGATCATGAGCCCGGAGGCGCCGGCGGAAGCCATCGCCGCCTTCCGCCACGCCTGGGGCCTCGACCAGCCGATCTGGGCCCAATATCTGCGCTATTTCGGCGCCATCCTCCACGGCGAGCTGGGCCAGTCCATGCGCGACGGCCGCCCGGCCATCCAGCTCGTCGCCGAGCGCATCCCCGCGACCCTGGCGATCACCCTCCCGGCCCTGCTGGTCAAGGTCGGCCTGGGCATTCCCGCCGGTATCCATGCCGCCCTGCACCGCGACTCGCTCACCGACCGGATCGTCATGGCCGGCGCCGTCGCCGGCTTCACGGTGCCCAGCTTCGTGCTCGGCCTGCTCCTGGTGCTGCTGTTCGCGGTGCAGCTGGGCTGGCTGCCCTCCGGCGGCCAGGAGAGCTGGCGCAGCGCCATCCTGCCGGTGATCACGCTCGGGCTCGGCGGCGCCGGCATCCTCGCCCGCTTCACTCGCAGCGCCATGCTGGAAGTGCTGGGGCAGCCTTATATCCGCACCGCCAGCGCCAAGGGCGTGCCCTGGCGCGCGGTGGTGCGCGGCCACGCCCTGCCCAACGCCGCCATCCCCACCGTCACCGTCGTCGGCTTCATGGTCGGCAGCCTCATCGCCGGCGCCGTGGTGGTCGAGAGCGTGTTCAGCTGGCCTGGCGTCGGCCGCCTGCTCGTCGTCGCCGTCGCCAATCGCGACCTCGCCGTGGTGCAGTGCATCCTGCTGCTGGTTGCCGCCACCATGGTGTTGTCCAACCTGATCGTGGACCTGCTCTACGGCGTGCTCGACCCGCGCCTGCGCAGCCAGGCCGCGGCGGGGGCGCACTGACATGTCCGCGACCACCCTTGCCACCGTGCCCCCCCTGCCGCGCCGGCACGCCCGCGTGCCTACGCTGGTCGCCGTCGCCATGGCCTGGATCGTCGCCATGCTGGCCGTCGCCCTGCTGGCCGAGACCATCCGCCCCTACGGCATCACCGCGCTCGACCTGCGCGCTCGTCTCACCCCGCCCGTCGGCTTCGGCGGCACCGCCCGCCACCTGCTCGGCACCGACGAACTCGGCCGCGACGTGCTCAGCCGCCTCATCGTCTCCATCCGCATCAGCCTGCTCATCGCCTTCGGTGCCACCGTCATCGCCGCCACCGTCGGCACCACGCTCGGCTTCCTCGCCGCGCATTTCCGCGGCTGGGTCGAGCAGCTCGTGCTGATGCTCATCGACTTCCAGGCGAGCATGCCCTTCCTCATCCTGGCCTTGTCGGTGCTCGCCTTCTTCGGCAACTCGCTGCCGCTGTTCGTCGCCCTCATGGGGCTCTATGGCTGGGAACGCCACGCCCGCATCGCCCGGGGGCTGGCCATCGCTGCCAACGCCCAGGGCTACGCCGCCGCCGTCCGCCAGCTCGGCGCCAGCCCGTTGCGCATCTATCTGCGCCACGTGCTGCCGAACATCGCCTCCACCCTCATCGTCTCGGCCACCCTGTCCTTCCCCGAAGTGGTGCTGCTCGAAAGCGGCCTCTCCTTCCTCGGCCTCGGCGTGCAGCCGCCGATGACCAGCCTCGGTAACATGGTCGGCTATGGGCGCGAGTACCTGACCCGCGCGCCCTGGATCCTGCTCGCCCCCAGCGCCGCCATCGTGCTGACCACCCTGTCCGTGAGCCTGCTGGGCGACTGGCTGCGCGACCGCCTTGACCCGACCCTGACCTGAAAGGAGGCGCGCCGGCGCCATGACAACCCGCATCGCATCCCACCGGGGCGGCGCCCTGCAATGGCCCGAGAACGCGCCCACGGCGTTTCGCAACACCGCGCAGCTTCCCGTCGATCAGGTCGAGTTCGACATCCACCCCACGTCGGACGGCGAGATCGTGGTGATCCACGACGCCACCCTCGACCGCACCACCAGCGGCACCGGCCCGGTCGCCGCGCGCAGCCTGGCCGAGCTGCGGGCGCTCACGCTCAACGGCGCGCCCGGCGACCGCATCATGACGCTGGCGGAGCTCACCGCCCTGTTCGCGCCCACCGCCATCACGCTGCGCATGGAGGTGAAGCCGGACCACGAGCACCGCCCCTATCCCGGCCTGCTGCCCCGCGCCCTCGCCGTCCTCGATGAAGCGGGCATGCGCGGCCGCACCGTCGTCACCAGCTTCCAGGCCGACATCGTCGCCGAAGCCGTCGCCATCGGCGGCCTCGCCGGCGCCATCTGGCTGGTCGCCCCGCATGTTCAGGACGATATCGGCCTGGGCGGGATCGCCGCCGTCGCCGACGAGATCGGCGCCCGAGCCGTCAGCCTGCGCCAGAACCGGCTGGACGCCCTGATTCGCGACGAGCTTCGCGCCCGCGGCCTTGCCGTCGGTGCCTGGGCCGTCAACGACGACGACGCCATCCGCAAGGTGCTGAAGCTCGGCGTCGACGTGTTCACCACCGACCGCCCCAGCCGCGCCCTGGAACTCCGGGGCCGCTGAAGCGCCCCGGAGAAGCGGCCAGGCCCGGCCTACCCCGCCAGGATCTCCGCGACGGCAGCCGCCAGCACTTGGCAACCCAGCACGATGTCGTCGTCGGCGGTGTCCTCGGTGTAATGGTGGCTGATGCCGCCGATGCTCGGCACGAACAGCATCGCCGCTGGCATCACCCGCGCCAGCTGCTGCGCGTCGTGCCCGGCGCCGCTGGGCATGCGCTGGTGCAGGCCGGGCGCGTAGCGCTCGGCGGCGCGGTCCAGTGCCGCCTGGAACCCCGGGTCCATCGTCTTCGGGATCGAGCGCGAGATGTTCTCCAGAACGGCCGTGCACGGCCCTTGATTCGCCTCCGCCACCAGTTCCTCCAGTGTCGTCTCCAGCCGCTGCAGCACCTCGGGATCGGCGTCGCGGAACTGGAACAGGATCTCGGCCCCGCCGGGCACGATGCTCGGCGCGCCGGGGGTCAGCGCAATCCGCCCCGCCGTCCACACGGATCGCGGCGCGGCCACGTCGGGGAACCGCCGTTCGATGGCCGACAGCAGCTTCACCGCCGCCACGCCGGCATCCTTGCGGATCGCCATGCGCGTGGTCCCCGCATGGTTCTGTACGCCCGCGATCACCACCCGGTACTGCCAGATGCCGACGATGCTGGTCACCACGCCGATCTTCCGCCCGGTCGTGTCCAGCTCATCGCCCTGCTCGATATGCGCCTCCAGGTAGCCGACGTAACGTCCGGGCTCGAACGCCGCCCGCCCTCGCCCCGCCAGCCCCGCCTGAGCCAGCGCGTCCCGCAGCGGCGTTGCGTCGTACCGATTGCGCGCCGCATCGATGTCCGCCTCGCTGAGGTCGCCGACATGGGACCGGCTGCCCAGGAACGACACGTAATGCCCTTCCTCGTCCGCCCATGACACCACGTCCACGCCGCGGCCAAGCGTGCGCGCCACCTCCAGCCCGTACATCACGCCCAGTGCGCCATCCAGCCACCCCGCATGCGGCTGGGTCTCCGTATGGCTGCCCAGCAGCACCCGCGGCCCTTCACCGGCGCCGCGCCCGATCACGTTGCCGATCCCGTCGATCTCCGGCTCCAGCCCCGCCTCGCGCATCCGCTCCGCCAGCCAGCGCCGACTGTCCATGTCCACCGGCGAGAAGGTCGGCCGATGTACCCCCGTCTTGTAGGTGCCGAATTCGCGCAGGCGATAGAGATCGCCGAGCAGGCGTTTGCCGTCGATGCTGACGTTCGAAATGGACATGCACTCTTCCTCAGTTCTTCATCCGTATGCCGCTCAGGCACGACTCACGTTCCACGGCGGCGACATCAAGCAAGCGAAGGGGACACGGAGAACACCGAGGTCCACAGAGGACACAGAGAAGGAAGGCGGGAAGGAGGCGGGCGCAGTGTTCGCAGTTTTTTGGCGCGCTGCGCGCGAAAATCCTGCTTCTCCGTGGCCTCTGTGGACCTCGGTGTTCTCCGTGTCCCCTTTCCTTCCTTCCACCCGGCGCCCCTAGTTCCGGAACCGAACCCCCTGCGGCCGCATCAGCCCGTCAGGCATCGGCGCGAAGCCTTCCACCTTGTCGCTCAGCCCCCATAGCCAGGTGAAGTGGAACAGCACCATGTGCGACCGGTCCTGCGTATAGATGTCGGAGATCTGGCGATACACCGGCACGCGCTGCGCCGGATCGGTGATTGCCGCACCCTTCACGAACAGCGCGTCCAGCGATTTGTTGCAGTACTGCCCCCAGTTCACGAACCCGCCGCAGGACATCCAGATCGTCGAATTCCCGTCCGGATCGGGCCGCCCGCTCCAGATCACCATCGCCGCCTGATAGTTGCCCGCCTTGGTCGAGGCCACCAGCGATGCCGATTCCCGCTGCTCGATCTTGATGTCGAACCCGGCTTCGGCCGCCATTGCCTGGATCACCTGCCCGATCTGCCCGTTCACGGGGTCGTTGCCGACCAGGAAGGTGAACGCCACCCGCTCCACGCCCGCCTCTTTCAGCAGCGCCTTGGCGCCCGCCACGTCGCGCGGCGGCACCGGGTGCGCGGGGTTCCAATAGCGGCTGCCCGGCGCCTCGGTCTGGTTGCTGGGAACATACAGCCCTTCGAACACCACCTGGTTCAGCGCCGCCCGGTCGATCGCCTTTTCGAACGCCGCGCGCACGCGCGGATCGCGGCCAAGCGGCGTGTCGGCGGCCGGCCCATGCGCCACGTTGAACGAGATCAGCTGGTAGCCCAGCGACGGCGACGTCGCCAGCCGCAGCTTCGGGTTCGCCTTCACCGCGGCCACGTCGGTCGCGGCCAGCCGGTTGACGACGTCGATCGCCCCAGACTGCAGGTTCACCAGCCGCACCGTCGAATCCACGATCGTGCGGAACTCGATGCGGTCGAAATGAATGGCGCTCGCGTTCCAGTAGCCGGGAAAACGGTCCAGCACGATCCGGTCCTGCGCCACCCGGCTGGTGAAGCTGAACGGCCCGGCGCAGACCGGATGCGCCGCGATCTCGTCGGATGACTTGGTCAGGATCTTCGGCGACAGCGGCGTGCCCGGCCGGTTCGCCAGCAACGACAGCAGCGGCGCATACGGCGTCGACAGGCGGATGCGCAACGTCAGCGGGTCGAGCACGTCGACGCCGGTGATCGGCTTCAGCTCGGTCTTGCGGATGCTCTCCGGCGCGCTGCGATAGCGTTCCAGATTGAGCCGCACCGCCTCGGCATCCAGCGGCGTGCCGTCCTGGAACCGCACCCCGTCGCGCAGATGCAGCGTCAGCGACAAGGCGTCTTCCGACCATTCCCAGCGCGTCGCGAGCTGCGGCACGAAGTTCAGCTTCGCATCGATATCCAGCAGCTGGTCGCACATCGAGGTGAAGACGATGCGGTCGGTGTAGCTGCCGTTGCGCGCGGTATCGAGCACATCCGGATCGAACTCCAGTCCGAATCGCAACGTTCCCGCCGCCTGGGCCCCGCCCGCCGCCATCAGCAGCCCAAACCCGCACGCCAATCCCAGAATCCGCCGCATCCCACCCCCCTTGAACACTCGCTGGTCAGCGAAGGGCGATGCAAGCACGATGCACCGCACCGGCGCCATAGGGGTTGGCGCCACCAGGAGGCACGGCGTGAGCGAAATCTATGTCGACGGGGATGCCTGTCCGGTGCGCGAGGAGGTCTATCGCGTGGCCGGCCGGCTCGGGCTCGTTGTCCACGTCGTCTCCAACGGCTCCCGCCCCATCCGCCCGCCGGGCCTGCCCAATGTCCGCATGGTCACCGTGCCCGAGGGCCCGGACATCGCCGACGACTGGATCGCCGAACGCATCACCGCCGCCGATGTCTGCGTCACCGCCGACATCCCGCTGGCCGCGCGCTGCCTCGCCAGGGGCGCCCAGGCGCTGTCGCACACCGGCAGGCGCTGGACCCCCGACAATATCGGCAGCGCGCTGGCGGGGCGCGAGATCAACCGCCATCTGCGCGAGATCGGCGCCGTCACCGGCGGCCCGGCGCCCCTGGGCAAGCAGGACCGCTCCCGCTTCCTCTCGGCGCTCGACGCCGCCGTGCAGGCGGCGCGCCGGCACGGCTGACGCCACCGGGCGCCACAGTCCGTGCCGTTCCGCCGTGGCCGGAAGCCGGACGCTACATTCCCGCGAACAGCGGCGTTGACAGATAGCGCTCGGCGAACGACGGCGCGATGGCCACGATCAGCTTGCCGGCATTCGCCGGATTGCGCGCCAGTTCCAGCGTCGCATGCAGCGCCGCGCCGGACGAGATGCCGATCGGCAGCCCCTCGGTGCGTGCCGCGCGGCGGCAGGCGGCGATGGCGTCGCGCTCGCTCACGCGCATCACTCCGTCCATGAGGTCCATGTCCAGCACGCCGGGTCGGAATCCCGGCCCGATGCCCTGCAGTCCGTGCGGCCCGGGCTCGTCGCCGGACAGCACGGCGCTCTCGGCCGGTTCCACCACGAACACCTGCAGGTCGGGGCGGCGCGGCTTCAGCGCGCGGGCGATCCCGGTGATCGTGCCGCCGGTGCCGGCGCCGCCAACGACGATGTCGACCTTCCCCTCCGTGTCCGTCCAGATCTCCTCGGCGGTGGTCGCCTCATGGATGGCGGGATTGGCGGGGTTGTCGAACTGCCGCGGCATCCACGCCCCCGGCGTTGCCGCCACGATCGCCTCGGCGCGGGCAATGGCCCCGGCCATGCCCTGCCGCGCCGGCGTCAGCTGCACGTCGGCCCCCATCAGGCGCAGCATCTTCCGCCGCTCCGTCGATGCCCCTTCGGGCATGCACACTACCAGCTTGTAGCCCTTGGCCGCGGCCACGAAGCCCAGCGCGATGCCGGTATTGCCCGAGGTCGGCTCCACCAGCACGGAGCGGCCGGGATGAATGGTTCCCTCGGCCTCGGCCGCCTCCACCATGGCCAGCCCGATCCGATCCTTCACCGACCCCAGTGGATTGAAGAACTCCAGCTTCAGCACCACGTCGGCCAGCAGCCCCTCCTCGGCCGAGATGCGGGGGATGCGCACCAGCGGGGTGGCCCCGATCGTCTCCAGGATGCTGCCATGGATGCGCCCGCGCGCGGGCGTGGGTCCTGCGAAGGGGGCGGAGGCGGCCGTGTCTCGGCGTGTCGTCTTTTGCATGGCGACAGTGTATCACAACGCGCGATCGTGATTTAATACCCCGCTACCGACAGCGAACAGGGCAGGAGAACAATGCTGATCCGCAGAGACCGCGCGATGGTCGCGGTGACCGTGATGCTCGACGTCGCCTTCCACGGCGGCCGCGCGGCGACGGTCAGCGCCGCCGACATCGCCGAGCGGCTCGGCCTGGCCCGCCGCGGCATGGAGCCACTGCTGCAGGCCCTGTCGCGCGCCGGCCTGCTGGAAAGCCTCCGCGGCCCCCGCGGCGGCTACCGCCTGGGCCGGCCCCGCCGCGACATCCGCCTCTCCGACATCGTCGCGGTGGCCACCGCGGACGACGCCGACGCCCAGGAAGGCCCCACCGGCCGGCTGCAGGCCGCCGTCATCGACCGCCTCTGGAGCGAGCTTGAGGACGCCGCCCGCAACCAGCTTTCCACCCTCACGCTCGACGACCTGCTCCGCCGCGCCACCGCCGCGGGACTGCGGCGCCCCACGGCGGAGCCGATAAACTTCGCGATCTGATGCGCGCAATGCTGCAATATCTGGTTCTCAACCGGCGCGGACTCGCGATGATCTCGTGAACCAAGGCGCAAAGGCGCCCGAACATGAGGCGCCATAACAGGAGCAGAAGCATGACCATCCAGCTCGGCCAGATTGCCCCCGACTTCGAACAGGACACCACCACCGGCCGGATCTCGTTTCATGACTGGCTCGGCGATTCCTGGGGCATCCTGTTCAGCCACCCCAAGGACTACACCCCCGTTTGCACCACCGAACTGGCCGAAGCCGCGCGGCTCAAGCCGGAATGGGACAAACGCAACGTGAAGGTGATCGGCCTGTCCGTCGATCCCGCCGACAGCCACCAGGGCTGGGAGAAGGACATCGAGGAGACCCAGGGCCAGGCGGTCAACTTCCCTGTCCTCGCGGACGCCGACCGCAAGGTCTCCGACCTCTACGGCATGGTGCACCCTGAAGCCGACCCCACCATCACCGTCCGCAGCGTGTTCGTGATCGACCCGAACAAGAAGGTCCGGCTGATCATGACCTATCCGCCCAGCACCGGGCGCAACTTCGCCGAGATCGTGCGGGTGGTGGACAGCCTGCAGCTCACCGACGCGCACAAGGTCGCCACCCCCGTGAACTGGACCGATGGCCAGCCGGTGATCATCGTCCCCAGCCTGTCCGACGCCGACGCGAAGGCGCGCTTCCCGAATGGCTGGAAGACGCTGAAGCCCTATCTGCGCGTCGTCGACCAGCCGCCGCTGCCGCGCTGACATCATCCCCCGGGGGTTCAACAGACCACCGGCCTATCGAAGGGCGCCGCCACCGCGACGTGGCGGCGCCCTTTGCGCATTCAAACGCCGGTCGCAAGGATCAGCACGGTTGCGGCGGCGATCGCCGCTGTCGTCCAGACCGCCTCGCGCAGGGTCAGCTTCAGGTCGCCCGCGTTCAGGCTGGTGTCAGGCAGGCATGATCCATGCACGCCGCAATCCTCCGGGGCCTCCCCCGCATCGTCACGGACGTCTGTCCGGCCGCCGCAGGCCTGCGGGTAAGGCGCAATCATGCGTGCATTCCTTATTTCACGTTCAATAAAAGGTATTCATATCGGTCGTCTGAGCACAAGACGTAAATTGCGGATCGCGCGCAGGACCCGACCATGGCGCCGCCGGACTCGCTGCCTCCCGCCTCGCCGACCGCTGCGCCAATGGCTCCCTGCGCATCACCACCCGTCAGGGCCCCGATTTCACGACTCTGTGAAGGGCAATCTCAAAATCACAATTTCCGCGATCAACAGCACCCGGCCCGCTGCGGCGACGTCGCCCGCTACACCACGGCCGCCCCGGCGAGGGTTCCGGCCGGTTCTGCAGCCACCCCGGCCCACAGGCGCTGCCCGCACCTCACATGCCTGCTGTCATCGAACGTTCATAAAATTGCAATGCCTCCGTCGCGGAGCGCGCGTAGGGTCCGCCCCGTTCGACTGACCGGCAGGGCGGCTGTGCCCCGGCCTGCCACGCCCCCTCGCGGGGGCATCGTTGCAGACCCCAAGGAGGGATCATGAAACTCGTCACCACGGCGCTGGCCATCACCCTGGCCGGACTGACCGCCGCCGCCCCTGTCGCCGTTCGGGCGCAGCAGGTCACCGGCGCCGGCGCCACCTTTCCCGCACCCGTCTATGCCAAGTGGGGCGAGGCCGCGAAGGCCGCCATCGGCATCGAGCTGAACTACCAGGCCATCGGCTCCGGCGGCGGGCAGAACCAGATCATCAACCGCACCGTGGACTTCGGCGCCTCCGACGCGCCGGTCGAGGCGCCGCACCTGGAGCAGAACAAGCTGCTGCAGTTCCCCACCGTCATGGGCGCGGTGGTTCCCATCGTGAACATCCCCGGCGTTGAGTCGAACAAGCTCAAGCTGACCGGCGAACTGATGGCCGAGATCTATCTGGGCCAGATCACCAAGTGGAACGACCCCAAGCTGGTCGAACTGAACCAGGGCGTCACCCTGCCGAATCTCGCCATCGCGCCGGTCTACCGCGCCGACGGTTCCGGCACGACGTTCGTGTTCACCTCATACCTGTCCACGGTCAGCCCGGCGTGGAAAGGCAAGGTCGGCGCCAGCACCAGCGTGAAATGGGCCGCCGGCAACGGCGCCAAAGGCAATGACGGCGTCGCCGCGACGGTGCGCCAGGTGCGCGGCAGCATCGGCTATGTCGAGAACGCCTACGCCACCCAGAACAAGCTGGTCACCACCCAGTTGCGCAACCACGACGGCCAATTCGTCGCCCCCACCCTCGCCGCCTTCACCGCCGCCGCCGAGAACGGCGACTGGAAGAACGCCCCGAACTACGCGATCAACCTGATCGACGCCAAGGGTGCGACCAGCTGGCCGATCGTGTCCGCCACCTTCATCCTGCTGCCGAAGGACCCCAAGGACCCGGTCCGCAGCGCCAACGTGACCAGGTTCTTCGACTGGGCCTACACGAACGGCGGCCCGATCGCCTCGGGCCTGGAATACATCCCGCTGCCGAAGGCCGTGCAGGACAGCGTCCGCGCCAGCTGGAAGGCCGAGATCAAGGGCTGAAGCCTCGCATCGGGGGGCATCACCGGCTACGGTGCCCCCTTCTGCGACCGACTCCGGTCCGCCACTGCCCTTGCCGCACGGAACCATCCCGGTGTCACAGACCGCCGCTGCCGCCCGCACCGACACCGCCCGCACCGGCGCGCGCCACGGCTCGCTGGGCGATTCCATCTTCGCGGCGCTCGCCACCGGCGCCGGCGTGTTCGTGCTGGTGCTGCTCGGCGCCATCATCGTCTCGCTGTTCATCGGCGGCCTTCCCAGCTTCCGCGCCTTCGGCCTGGGCTTCCTGGCCACGTCGGACTGGGACCCGGTGCAGCAGATCTTCGGCGCCATGGTGCCGATCTACGGCACCATCGTCACCTCGATCCTGGCGCTGCTCATGGCCGTTCCCATCGCCTTCGGCACCGCCTTCTATCTCACCGAGCTTGCCCCCGGCTGGTTCCGCCGCCCGGTCGGCATCGCGATCGAGCTTCTGGCCGCGGTGCCGTCCATCATCTACGGCATGTGGGGCTTCTTCGTGATCGTCCCGATCATGGCCGACCCCATCGAGCCCTTCCTCATCGACCAGTTCGGTGACCTGCCGGTCATCGGCGCCCTGTTCCAGGGCCCCGCCTTCGGCACCGGCATCTTCACCGCCTCCCTCATCCTCGCCATCATGGTGCTGCCCTTCATCGCCGCCACCATGCGCGACGTGTTCCTGACCGTGCCGGCCGTCTACAAGGAATCGGCCTACGGCGTCGGCTGCACCACCTGGGAGGTGATGCGTTCGATCGTCATCCCCTACACCCGGGTCTCGGTGGTCGGCGGCATCATGCTGGGGCTCGGCCGCGCGCTGGGCGAGACCATGGCCGTGACCTTCGTCATCGGCAACACCAACCGCATCTCCAGCAGCCTGTTCGGCCCCGGCAACACCATCGCCTCGATCGTCGCCCTCGAATTCCCGGAGAGCGCGGCCGGAAGCCTCAAGCTGTCCTCGCTGCTCGCGCTCGGCTTCATCCTGTTCGTCATCTCCTTCATCGTCCTGGCGATCTCCAGGCTGCTGCTGCGCCAGAAACCCATGCCGGGGGCGAAGGCATGAGCACCACCCTCACCGGCACGGCCGGCAACGCCCACCTGTTCCCGTCGCGCGACCCGCGTATCGCCCAGCGGTTGTCACGCCGGCGCAAGCGCATCAACTACATCTCCAAGGGCCTGTGCATTGTCGCCACCCTGATCGGGCTGGCCTTCCTGGCGGCCATCCTCATCACCCTGCTGTGGCTCGGCCTGCCCGGCCTGCATTTGTCGGTGTTCACCGAGACGACCCGGCCGCCGGGGTCCAATGGCGGCCTGCTGAACGCCATCGTCGGCAGCCTGATCCAGACCGCCATCGGCACCGCGATCGGCACCCCGATCGGCCTGCTGGTCGGCACCTACCTCGCGGAATACGCGCGCGGCTCGGCGCTGGGCAACGCGGTGCGCTTCGTCTCCGACGTGCTGCTGTCCGCGCCCTCGATCCTAATCGGCCTGTTCATCTACCAGGTGCTGGTGAACCCGTTCAACGGCTTCTCCGGCATCGCCGGCTGCGCCGCGCTGGCAGTGATCGTCATCCCCATCGTGGTGCGCACCACCGAGGACATGCTGCGCCTGATCCCCGTGGCCCTGCGCGAGGCCGCCGCGGCCCTGGGCGCGCCGAAATGGAAGACGACCGTCTTCGTCTGCTACCGCGCCGCCATCGACGGCATCGCCACCGGCGTGCTGCTGGCCATCGCCCGCGTCGCCGGCGAAACCGCGCCGCTGCTGTTCACCTCGCTCGGCAACCTCAACTGGTCGGTCAGCCTCACCCAGCCGATGTCCAGCCTGCCCGTGACCATCTACCAGTATGCCGGCTCGGCTTTCGACGACTGGGTGCAGCTCGCCTGGGTCGGGGCCCTGCTGATCACCTTCGGCGTGCTCGCGCTCAACATCCTCGCACGCCTGATCCTTCGCCCCCGCCACTGAACAACCGCCTGACACCGAACCTGCCGGATCCCTGACCCATGAGTACAGCCATGCCGGAAACCGGAACAAGACCAACAATCGGCGCCCTGGAGGCACGCGCGTCCGCCGGCCTGAACGCGCCCCGCATCTCGATCCGCAACCTCGATTTCTACTACGGTGCCAACAAGGCGCTGAAAGCGATCAACCTCGACCTGCCGGACCGCCAGGTCACCGGCATGATCGGCCCGTCGGGCTGCGGCAAGTCCACCCTGCTGCGCTGCCTGAACCGGATGTACGACCTCTATCCCGGCCAGCGCGCCGTCGGCGAGGTGCTGATGGACGGCGAGAACATCATCGCGCCCGGCGTGGACCTGAACAACCTGCGCAGCCGCGTCGGCATGGTGTTCCAGAAGCCCACCCCGTTCCCGATGACGATCCACGAGAACATCACCTTCGGCGTGAAGCTGCACGAACGGCCCAGCAAGGCGGAGATGGAAGAGAGGGTGGAATGGTCGCTGACCCGCGCCGCCTTGTGGGACGAGGTGAAGGACCGCCTGAACACCTCGGCCACCGGCCTGTCCGGCGGCCAGCAGCAGCGCCTGTGCATCGCCCGCACCATCGCGGTGCGCCCGGAAGTGATCCTGTTCGACGAGCCCACCAGCGCGCTCGACCCGATCAGCACGCTGAAGATCGAGGAGCTGATCGACGAACTGAAGCGCGACTTCACCATCGCCATCGTCACCCACAACATGCAGCAGGCGGCCCGCTGCGCCGACCAGGTGGCCTTCTTCTACCTGGGTGAGATGGTGGAGGTCGGCAGCGCCACGCAGATGTTCACCGCCCCGCGCGAGCGCCGCACGCAGGAATACATCACCGGCCGGTTTGGCTGAGCAGAGGATTCAACGCCCTGAAATGGCCGAGCACATCGTGAAGAGCTTCGAACAGGAACTGAAGCGCCTGCAGGCCCTGATCACCGAGATGGGCGGCATGGTGGAAAGCCAGGTGGCCCTGGCCAGCCGCGCCGTCATCGACAAGGACGCTGCCGCCGCCAGCCAGGCGGTGGACGCCGACCCCGCGGTCGACGCGCTGGAGCGCGAGGTGGAGCAATACGTCATCCGCCTGCTCGCCCTGCGCCAGCCGCTGGCCCAGGACCTGCGCCACATCGTCGCCGCGCTGAAGATCACCGGCGCGCTCGAGCGCATCGGCGACTACGCCACCAACGTGGCCAAGCGCAGCCTGGTGCTGGACCAGTTTGCCCTGCCCTACACCCTCACCGGCCTCGCCCACATGTCCCGCCTGGTGCAGGAGAACCTCAAGACCATCATCGACGCCATCGGCGAAAACGACACCGACAAGGCGCTGCAGGTCTGGCGCTCCGACGAGGTGATCGACGAGATCTACAATGCCCTGTTCCGCGAGCTCATCACCTACATGATGGAGGACCCGCGCAACATCACGCCCTGCATCCACCTGCTGTTCATCGCCAAGAACCTCGAGCGGATCGGCGACCACGCCACCAACATCGCCGAGCTGGTCTACTACGCCGTCCGTGGCGAGCCGCTGGCGGACATCCGGCCGAAAGGCGACAGCTCGGCCTATGCCGTGGTGCGGCCGCCGCGCGCCTGATCCCCTCGCCCATGACCCCACGCGCCCGCGACGAAAGAGATCCCCGCATGCTCGACGCCCTGTCCAACGGCACGTCCTCCCTGGCCAAGCCTCTCGTCCTCGTCGTCGAGGACGAGGCGGCGATCGCCACCATGCTGCGCTACAACCTGGAAAAGCAGGGCTTCCGCGTCGAGGAAGCCGGCGACGGCCAGGAGGCGCTGACCCGCATCGCCGAGGCCCAGCCGGACCTGGTCCTGCTCGACTGGATGCTGCCGGTGATGTCCGGCATCGAGGTCTGCCGCCAGATCCGCCGCCGCCCCGCCACCCGCGACCTGCCGGTGATCATGGTCACCGCCCGTACCGAGGACCAGGACGCCGTGCGCGGCCTCAACACCGGTGCGGACGACTACATCACCAAGCCGTTCAGCATGGATGCCCTGCTCGCCCGCATGCGCGCCCTGCTGCGCCGCTCCAACGCGGTATCCACCAAGGGCTGCCTGACCTTCCACGACATCACCATGGACCTGGCCGCCCACCGCGTGCAGCGCAACGGCCGGCCGATCCATCTGGGCCCTACCGAGTTCCGCCTGCTGGAATTCTTCATGCAGCACCCGCGCCGCGTGTTCTCGCGCGAGGAGCTGCTCGACGCCGTATGGGGCAAGGACATCCACGTGGAACCTCGGACCGTCGACGTGCATATCCGCCGCCTGCGCAAGTCGATCAACGGCGAGGACGAGCTCGACGTCGTCCGCACCGTGCGCGCCGCCGGCTACTCGCTGGATACCGAGCCCGTCTGAGCCATCGGGCCTGGTCGATTCGAAGTGGCCCCCCGTCCGCTGGCGGAGTAAGGGCATCGTCTGCCCACCCCTCGCCGGAGCCTGCGATGCCGCCCTTCCAGATTGCCGTCATCCCCGTCACCGTCTTCCAGCAGAACTGCAGCCTGCTCTGGGAGACCGGCAGCATGCGCGCCGCCATCGTCGATCCCGGCGGCGAGCCCGGAAAGATCCTGGATACGGTGGACCGCATGGGGCTGAAGGTCGAGCTGGTTCTGCTCACGCACGGCCATCTCGACCACGCCGGCGGCGCCAAGGCGCTGAAGGGCGTGCTCGACGAAGCCCGCGCCAATAGCGGCCTGCCCCCCGTGCCGCTGCTGGGCCCGGACGAGCGCGACCGCTTCCTGCTCGAAGGCATCGAGGAGGCGCAGAAGGCCTTCGGCATGACCGGCCTGCGCAACGTCCTGCCCGACCGCTGGCTGGCCGAGGGCGACACTGTCGAGCTGGGGGCGCTGCGCTTCGAGGTGCTGCACGTGCCCGGCCACACGCCCGGCCACATCGTCTTCGTGGAACAGACGCAGCGCTTCGCCTTCACCGGCGATACCATCTTCAAGGGCTCGGTCGGGCGCACCGATTTCCCGTATGGCGATAGCGAGGCGCTGCTGTCCGGCATCAAGCAGAAGCTACTGCCGCTGGGCGACGACATGACCTTCATCTGCGGCCACGGCCCCGCCTCCAGCATCGGCAGCGAGCGCCAGACCAACCCGTTCCTGCAGGACTGACCACTTCCGTTTCTCCGGCCCCTTGGCATAGTCGGCGCCAAACGGGGGAAACGCCATGCAGAACGCGGCCGAATTCGACTTCGTCATCGTGGGCGCGGGATCGGCCGGCTGCGTGCTGGCCAACCGGCTGAGCGCCGCCCCCGGCACCAAGGTGCTGCTGCTGGAGGCGGGCGGGCCGGACCGCGACCCCTGGATCCACATCCCCGCAGGCTTCTACCGCAACATCTACAATCCCAAGGTCGCCTGGTACTATGAGACCGAGCCGCAGCCGGAGCTGAACAACCGCCGCATCTCCTGGCCGCGCGGCAAGGTGCTCGGCGGCTCCAGCGCCATCAACGGGCTGATCTACATCCGCGGCCAGAAGCAGGATTTCGACCTCTGGCGTCAGCTCGGCAACACCGGTTGGTCGTACGACGACGTGCTGCCGTATTTCCGCAAATCCGAGAACCAGGAGCGCGGCACCGACGCCTACCATGGCGCCGGAGGCCCGCTCGGCGTCTCCGACCTGCGCGCCCGCCACGAGCTGCACGACGCCTTCATCGCCGGCGCCCAGGAAGCTGGCTACCCGCGCAACGACGATTTCAACGGCGCCGACCAGGAAGGTGTGGGCCCGCTGCAGGTCACGGTCTGGAAGCGGCGGCGCAGCAGCACCGCGGTCGCGTTCCTGCGCCCGGCCATGCGGCGGCCCAACCTGCGCGTGGAGGTGCACGCGCTGACCCACCGCGTGCTGGTGCAGGGCGGCCGCGCCGTGGGCGTGGAATACCGCCAGAACGGTGCCATCCACCAGGTGCGCGCGAAGCGGGAGGTGCTGCTGTCCGGCGGCTCCATCGCCTCGCCGCAGCTCCTGCAGCTCTCGGGCATCGGCCCGGGCGCGCTGCTGCAGTCGCTGGGCATCCCGGTTGCGCACGACCTGCCGGGCGTGGGCGAGAACCTGCAGGACCATCTGGGCGGGCGCATGATCTATCGCTGCCGCAACGCCAACACGCTGAACGATATCTCCCATAGCTGGGTGCTGAAGCTCCGCGAGGGCCTGAAATACGTCCTGGCCCGCCGCGGTGCGCTGATGATGGGCGCCGCCCCGATCGGCCTGTTCGTGAAGACCCGGCCGGAGCTGGCCTCGCCGGACGTGCAGTACCAGTTCCTTGCCGGCAGCTCGCAGAAGACCGGCGAGGCCATGCACGCCTTCCCCGGCTGCACCCTGGTCGCCATCCCCTGCCGCCCGGAAAGCCGCGGCTGGCTGCGCATCACCTCGCCCGACCCCACAGCCGCGCCGGCGATGAACCCGAATTACCTCTCGACCCAGGCCGACCGCGACACCATGGTCGCCGGCCTGCACGTCTCCCGCCGCGTGTTCGCCAGCCAGGCGATGCGCCGCTACGTCACCGAGGAGTACATGCCCGGCCCCGCCGCCGACACCGACACGGCGCTGCTCGACCATGTGCGCGCCACCGGCGGCACGACCTTCCACCCCACCAGCAGCTGCATGATGGGCCCCGGCCCCATGGCGGTCGTGGACACGTCGCTGCGGGTGAAGGGGGTGGCTGGCCTGCGGGTGATCGACGCCTCGGTGATGCCGACCGTGGTATCCGGCAACACCAACGCCACCGCCATCATGATCGCCGAGAAGGGTGCGGACATGATCCTGCATGGCGACTGATCGTCGCGCCGCGACACGTGTCTTGCTTCGCCCTGGACCAACTCAATAGCCTTGGCCGCTCGCGCGCCGCTGCCATGGAACAGGGCGACCGCCATGTCGAAAACGCCGATTTTCGTTGCCGGCGGATTGGCGCTTCTCGTGTGCGCCTGCACCCGCGCGCAAGTTGCCGACAAGGAGAACCTGATGGCCATGGCCGGCTTCAGGCCCATCCCGGCAACAAGCCCGGAGGGACTGACGGCGCTCAACGCTTTGCCGCCGCACGAATTCTCCGTCCGCGTTCAGGACGGCCGGCAGGTCTATCTGTTCGCCGACCCTCTGGTCTGCAAATGCGTCTACAGCGGCAGCACGCAGCAATATGCGGCCTATCTCGGGCTTCTCGCCGAGGAGAGATTGCGGGCCGAGCAGGAACTCAGGATCACCATGGACCGGATAAACGGGCCAAGTGGCGCCTCCGAGTGACCGGACGTCGCCAGCCCGTGCGCGTTGATTTGATGTCGCGATCGAGCACCCGCGGGGCTATCGCGCTATCATCATAGCGGCATCTCGGGAGAAGACCGGATGGGCGTGGAGTTCGCCGCCGAGCGGCGGCTACTGGCCCAGGACGAGTTGGCGCCCGTGCAGCAAAGCCACTACCCGGCGCTGGATGACCTGCCGCACGGCGATCTGCTCGACCTGACGCGCTGGCTGCGTGCACGGCACGGCCGTGCCCGCGACATCATCCGCGAGCGCCGCCGCCGGCGCAGCGGCAAGGCAGCCACGCGGGACGTTACGGCGGAACCGCCGAGCGAGCGCGGCCTTGCGGCGAAGAAGCAGGTGTTCGCGCGGGCCCTGAAGCGGGCGAATGCCCGCCTCAACCAACTGGCAGCCGCGGCCCGGCGCGAACATGCGCTGGCGTTCCTGCACGCAGCACTCGCACGCAAGCACGCCACGCCCCCGCGCCATCCCAACGCGGGGCAGACTGCCGCGCCAGGCATGCGGGCGCAGCCCAGCCGCAAGCCCCGCCCGGTCATCCAGGGCGCGCGCATTGGCAGCACATCGCAGGCTGTCCGCAACGCCCAAGCCGCGCGTGACGCCCAATAGCAGCAAGAGCGGGGACCCGGATGCCGGCCGTTGCGATCGATCGCCGATATCTGCTGATGGTCGGGGCGGGCGCGACCATCGCCGCCGCGATACGCCCCGGTACGGCGTGCGCCGCTGTCGACCCGGCCGTCGTCGCGCCGATCCAGGGACTCTATGACTCGCTGCTGAGAATCATGCGCGCGGGCACACGAACGCCGTTCAGCCAACGCTTCGATATGCTGGCGCCGGCGGTCGACCGGGCGCTCGACCTCGCGACGATACTGCAGGTGTCCGTCGGCCCGATGTGGAACAGCTTGTCTGCCGACCAGCACGCCGCATTGTTCGCGGCGTTCCGGCGCTACTCGATCAGCTCCTATGTCAGCAGCTTCAACACCTTCACGGGCCAGCGCTTCGTCATCGAACCCGACGTGCGGAGCGGCGGCGCCAACCAGATTATCCTGCAGACGAAGATAATCCCCGCGTCCGGCGAGACGCATGAACTCGACTACGTGATGCGCCAGACCGGGCCGAACTGGAAGGCGGTGGACGTGCTGGCGGACGGTGCGATCAGCCGCGTCGCCACCCAACGGTCGGATTTCCGCTCCTTCCTGATGCACGGCGGCGGCGATGCATTGCTGGCAAGCCTGCAGCGGAAAGCGGCCGACCTCGCGTCCGGGTAGCAGGCGGGTAGCGCCCGGGCACTGCGGCACCGCGGCCCGACCAAGACTTATCCAACAATGTCAGTAAGATCGGATGGTGGGCGCGACAGGGATTGAACCTGTGACCCCCACCGTGTCAAGGTGGTGCTCTCCCGCTGAGCTACGCGCCCATCCGATGCGCGGCTTGTATCGCGGCTACTGCGATGACCGCAAGGGGCCGCAGTGCGGGATCTGACGGAATGGATTGCCGCCGCAGGGCAGTGCGGCTTGAATACGCGCATGGACCTGCCGCTGCCCGATGTCGCTCCCGCCGTCACGCTGGCCCGCCCGGCACGGCAGACCGTCCCGATCGTCTTCGCCTCGCCGCATTCCGGCCGCACCTATCCCCCCGCCTTCGTCGCCGCCGCCCGACTCGACCGGCTGCGCCTGCGCCGCAGTGAGGACAGCTTCGTCGACGAACTGTTCGCCGCCGCCCCCCAGTACGGCGCCCCCCTGCTGGCCGCCACCTTCCCGCGCGCCTTCTGCGACCCCAACCGCGAGCCGTGGGAACTCGATCCAGCCATGTTCGAGGAGCAGTTGCCGCCCTGGGTGAACACCAGCAGCGCCCGGGTCGGCGCCGGGCTCGGCACCATCGCCAAGGTGGTCGCCTCCGGCGAGACGATCTATCGCGGCAAGCTGCGCTTTGCCGATGCCGAGACGCGGGTGCGGTCGCTGTGGCAGCCCTATCACGAGACCCTTCGGGGCGTGATCGAGGCGACGCGGACGCAATTCGGCGCCTGCCTGCTGCTCGACTGCCATTCCATGCCCGGCGGCAGCATGGCCCCGCGCCCGGCCGCCGATTTCGTCCTGGGCGACGCGCACGGCACCACCTGCGCGGCGCCGGCCGTCCGCCTGATCGAGGAGACGCTGATCGGCCTGGGTTTCTCGGTGCGGCGCAACGACCCCTATGCCGGCGGCTACATCACCCGCCATTACGGCCGCCCGCGCGAAGGCGTGCACGCGCTGCAGATCGAGATCAACCGCAGCCTCTATATGGACGAGGCCCGGATCGAGCGCCTGCCGGGGTTCGCCGCCATGCGGGAGCGCATCACCGCGTTGATCGCGACGCTGGCCGCCGCCCCCGAACTCGGCATCGCCTGACCTGTCGGGGCGGCCGCCGGGGCCAGAAATGTCATGCCGGATAAAAAAGTGGCGGCGCTTTGCAGCGCCGCCAAGTTTAGGGAGGAAACGTCCAAGAAAGCAGGAAGGCAACCGAAGCTGCCTTGCTGCGAAGCGGAAGATAGGTCACCGAGCATTTGCGCGCAAGTGATTTTTTGCATTGCAGCATTCTTTTTTCGCAGTGATCTGCGGGCGATACCGTGCCGCAACAAACCGGATGCCTCCCATACTCGCTACTCACACATGGTTAACGATTCCGCCTATACCGTGTCCGGCATGCGCATCCTCATCACCCTTCTGCCGGGCGCGGCATCGTGCGCGGCGCTCGTGGGCAGTCTCATTGTCTGTACGGCGGCGGCCCGTGCGGAATCGCCGGCGCGACAGCTCCGGCCGCTGACGGTGGCGTTGCAGCCGTCGCTCACCGCCGCCGATCCAGCCATGCAATGCCGGGTGGCCATCCGCAATGCCGAGCGCGCCGCCGGCATCCCCACCCAGCTGATGGCCGCCATCGCCCGCGTCGAAAGCGGCCGCCCGGACGCCCAGGGCGTCATCCATCCCTGGCCGTGGACCATCAATGTCGAGGGTGACGGCTATAGCTATGCCAGCAAGACGGAGGCCATCGCCGCGGTGCGCGCGTTCCAGCAGCGCGGCGCCCGCTCGATCGATGTCGGCTGCATGCAGGTGAACCTGATGTACCACCCGAACGCCTTCGCCAGCCTCGATGAAGCGTTCGATCCTGTCGCCAACGCCGTCTATGCCGCACGCTTCCTCGGCCAGCTCTATTCCCAGTCCCGCGACTGGGCCCGCGCGACCGCCAGCTACCATTCCGCGACGCCGGAGCGTGGCGAAATCTACCAGCGCAAAGTCGCCGCTGTCTTGCCCGAGGAGATGAAGCGCCTGCTCCGTATGCCGGGCGGAGCGCCTGCGAATGTGTGGTCCACCAATGTCTGGTCATCCAACGTCTGGAACAGCCATGGCACCGCCTGGCCGGCCCAGTCCAATGTGCTGCGCCCGCCCGCGCCGTTGACTGCCCAGCCGGCCGGCGCCTACCGCCTGTCCAACAAGGCCGAGACTGCGCGGATCCTGCCGGCGCCGCAGGGCACCGTCGGCCGCGGCCTGGATGCCTATCGCGCCGTCCCGATCCCGGTCGCCTCCCGCCAGGTCCCGCGCACGCCGCTCTGATACGGGTACGCGGCCTACGCCTCGAACTCTGCCCGGATGGCGTCCGAATCCGCCCCGATGGCCGGAACCGCGCCGAGGGTGCGCGGCCCATCGCTGCTGATCACCGGCGGGGCGGCGATCGACACGGGGCCGTTCGGTGTTGCGATCTCTGCGCGTCGCAGCGCGGGGTGCCGAGCGAACTCGGCTACGCCGTTGACGAAGCCATAGGCCGTGTTGGCCGCGCGCAGGCGGGCGGCGGCCTGATCGCGGGTGAGCCGGGCGAACACCGCGGCGACATGCGCGTCCACCTCCGTCCGGTTGGCTACGCGGATCACGTTGGTCTCGTACCCCTGGCGCTGCGGCAGGTCCGGCTCCAGCAGGAAATGAGCACAAAAATCAGCCCATTCGCGCTCGTTCTGAATGCTGATCAGCACCAGTGCGCCATCGCTTGTCGCGAACGCGCCATAGGGACAGATGGACGGATGCGCGAGGCCCACGCGCTCTGGTGCGCGGCCGGTGCCTTCGTAGAACAGCAGCGGCACGTTCATCCAATCGGCCATACCGTCGAACAGGCTGACCTTCAGCCCCTTGCCCACGCCGGTGATGCCGCGCTGGATCAGTGCTTCCAGCACGCCGGCATGGGCCGCCATGCCGCAGGCGATGTCGCAGGCCGACACGCCGATGCGGCCGGGGCCGGCGGGGTGGCCGGTAATGCTGGCGATGCCGGACTCGGCCTGCACCAGCAGGTCGTAGGCCTTCATGGTGGCGTAGTCGCCGGAATCGCCGTAGCCGCTGATGTCCACCGTGATCAGCCTTGGGTTGGCCGCCCGCAGCGCATCGGACCCGAAGCCGGCACGCGCCGCCGCGCCGGGGGCCAGGTTCTGGATGAACACGTCGGCGCGCGCGATCATCCGGCGCAGCAGGGCCGCGTCCTCGGGCTTCTTGATGTCGGCCACCAGGCTCTGCTTGCCGCGATTGAGCCAGACGAAATAGCTGGACAGGCCCTTGGCCGCCCGGTCGTAGCCACGGGCAAAATCGCCCTCCGCCCGCTCCACCTTGATCACCCGCGCCCCGGCATCGGCCAGCCGCGAGCTGCAATAGGGCGCCGCCACCGCCTGCTCCAGGGCAACGACGAGCAGCCCGTCGAGAGCACCGCGCATCAATAGCTCCGGGGCATGCCGAGCACGTGCTCGGCGATGTAGGAGAGGATCAGGTTCGTGCTGATCGGCGCCACCTGGTACAGCCGGGTTTCGCGGAACTTGCGCTCGATGTCGTATTCCTCGGCAAAGCCGAAGCCGCCATGGGTCTGGATGCAGGCTTCCCCGGCCGCCCAGGACGCCTCGGCGGCGAGCATCTTGGCCATGTTGGCCTCCTCGCCGCAGTGCTCGCCGGAATCGAACTTCGCGCAGCCCTCGCGCACCAGCAATTCGGCCGCGCGCATCTGGGCGTAGGCGCGGGCGATGGGGAACTGGACGCCCTGGTTCTGCCCGATCGGGCGGCCGAACACGCGGCGCTCCTTGGCATAGGCGGACGCCTTGGCGATGAACCATTTGGCGTCGCCGATGCATTCGGCGGCGATCAGCAGCCGCTCGGCATTCATGCCGTCGAGGACGTAGCGGAAGCCGCGCCCCTCCACGCCCACCAGGTTCTCCGCCGGCACTTCCATGTTGTCGAAGAACACTTCGCAACTGTTATGGTTCATCATGGTCCGGATCGGGCGGATGGTCAGGCCGTTGCCGAGCGCCTGCTTCATGTCGACGATGAAAGTGGACAGGCCCTCGGTCTTGCGCGCCACCTGATCGCGCGGCGTGGTGCGCGCCAGCAGCAGCATCAGGTCGGAGTGCTCGGCGCGGCTGGTCCAGACCTTCTGGCCGTTGACGATGTATTTGTCACCCTCGCGGCGAGCGAAGGTGCGCAGGCTCGTGGTGTCGGTGCCGCTGGTCGGCTCGGTCACGCCGAAGGCCTGCAGGCGCAAGGCACCGGTGGCGATCTTGGGCAGGTAGGCCTGCTTCTGCTCGGGCGAACCGTGCCGCAGGATCGTGCCCATGATGTACATCTGGGCATGGCAGGCCGCGCCGTTGCAGCCCTCGGACTGCACTGTCTCCAGGATCGCCGCAGCCGCGGACAGCGGCAGGCCGGCGCCGCCATATTCCTCGGGGATCAGCGCGCCGAGATAGCCGGCCTCGGTGAGCGCCTGGACGAACGCGGTGGGATAGCCGCGCGCCTCGTCCAGCGTGCGCCAGTATTCCCCCGGAAAGCGCGCGCAGAGCTTGCGGACCTCCTCACGGATTTCGGCGTGGGGGTCGGCACTGGGCAACGGCTGGTCCATGGGTCTCTCGCGGCTGACGGAAGGGACGCGGCTGGATTAGGCCGGGCCCCGCACGCGTGCAAGCCGGGGCTCATTGCGGCCCTGTGCCGATCGGCGCAACATTGTTGGAATGGAGGAGACGCAATGACGACAGAGACCTGGCAGGACGGCGTGTACGCCGCCTTGAAGCGGGCCGGCGTGCGCCAGCTGGGTTACGTGCCCGACGCCGGCCACATCCGCCTGATCGAACGGGCGCATGCCGACCCGGACATGCACGCGGTGGTGCTGACCACCGAGGAGGAAGGGATCGCGCTCGCCGCCGGCGCCCATCTGGGCGGGCAGCGCGCGGTGCTGCTGATGCAGTCCTCCGGCGTGGGCAACTGCATCAACATGCTGTCGCTGCCGCTGAACTGCCGGATGCCGTTCCTGACGCTGGTGACCATGCGCGGCGAGTGGGGCGAGTTCAATCCGTGGCAGGTGCCCATGGGCAGCGCCACGGCGCCGGTCCTCACCGCCGCCGGCGTGCATGTGCGCCGGGCCGATCATGCAAGCGAGGTGGTGGACATGGTCGCCGCCAGCGCGGCCCTGGCTTTCGACAGCGCCGTCCCGGTGGCCGTGCTGTTCTCGCAGCGGCTGATCGGCGCCAAGGTATTCGTGAAATGACCCAATCTGTCGTGAACGCTCTCGATGATCGGCGCGCCGTGGTGGCATCCCTGCTGCGCGACCCGCATGACACGCCCGGCGGCGAGCTGCTGGTGGTGACCGGGCTTGGCTCGACCACCTTCGATGCCGGCGCCGCCGGCGACCGCCCGCTGAATTTCTACCTGTGGGGCGCCATGGGCGGCGCCGCGATGGTCGGGCTGGGCATCGCCCTGGCGCAGCCGCAGCGGCGGGTGCTGGTGCTGACTGGCGACGGCGAGATGCTCATGGGGCTGGGGTCGCTGGCCACCATCGGCGCGCTGAAGCCGGCCAACCTGGCGATCGCGGTGATGGACAACGGCCGGTTCGCCGAGACCGGGCAGCAGCGCAGCCATTCCGCGCTGGGCACCGACCTTGCCGCGGTGGCATCCGCCTGCGGCTGGGCTGCCAGTTGCACGGTCACGGACATGCCCGGAGTCGAGGCCTTGCGGCCCCGGCTGCGGCGGGAGGCGTTGTTCGCCGTCATCCGGATCGCCCCCGAGGAGGTGGCACGCCACCTGCCGCCGCGCGACGGCGCCCGCCTGACCAACAGATTCCGGGACGCGCTCGGCCTGCCGCCGGATTGACGGCCCTGCCGGCCCGGCCTTGATGGCCCGGGAATTGCTGGAATTTCATCCCGGGCCGGGCATCCGGCCAGTATAGATGCGCTGGCCTACGGTCGAACTGCGCACTGGCGTCCGGCCGGGTGTTGGATGAAAATGATCTCGCTTCGAATGATTTGTCCTGGCCGTGCCCGGGCAGAGTCGGCGTCGCCTGTCGAGAGTCGCAACAAAACCGCCCCGAAGCGTAGCATGGCCAGAACCGCAAGGATCGCATGACGTCAATCGCCCCCCCTCCTGCGTCCGCCCTTTCGCTTCCCTCCACGCGGACCCGCAGCGCCCTCGGCAGCGTCCTGTCGTTGGGCATGCTGCTGCTCGTGGCCGGGTCCGCCATCGCCCAGACGGCCGCCCCCGCGGCGGCGCCGCCTGCGCCGACCGGCGTTCCGGTCTCCGTCGCACCCGTCATGCGGCGTGACGTGCCGGTCCTGCTGCGCAATATCGGCGCGGTTCAGGCGTTCCAGTCGGTGCTGATCCGCGCCCGCGTCGACGGCACGCTGGAGAAGGTGTTCTTCCAGGAGGGCCAGGACGTGAAACGCGGCGACCCGATCGCGCAGATCGATCCCCGCCCCTATCAGGCCGTCTACGACCAGGCGGTGGCCAAGAAGGCCTCCGACGAGGCGACGCTGCTCAATGCGCGGCTCGACCTGAAGCGGTCGTCCGAGCTGGCGCGCAGCCAGTTCGCGTCGCAGCAGACAGTGGACACGGGTGTCGCCAAGGTTGCGCAGCTGGAAGCGCAGGTGAAGGCGGACGACGCGGCCATCGCCGCGGCCAAGGTCAATCTCGACTACACCAACATCACGTCGCCGATCGATGGCCGGGTCGGGCTGCGCCTGCTCGATCCCGGCAACGTCATCCGCTTCGCCGACACGTCCGGCGTGGGCATCGTCACGATCGCCCAGATCCACCCGATCGCGGTCACGTTCACCTTGCCGCAGGACGCGCTGCCGAAGATCCAGGCGGCCATGGCGAAGGGAAAGCTGCCGGCCTACGCCTACACCGCCGACGACAAGACGATGCTGGGGCAGGGCGAACTGCTGACCACCGACAACATGATCGACGCGACCACCGGCACGATCAAGTTGAAGGCCGTATTCCCGAACGCCGACAACAAGCTGTGGCCCGGCCAGTTCGTCAATGTGCGGCTGCAGCTCGAAACGCTGCGGGGCGCACTGGCGGTCGCCTCGGTGGGGGTGCAGCGGGGACCGGGCGGATTGTTCGTCTATCTGGTCAAGCCCGACTCGACCGTGGCGATGCAGCCGGTGGAAATCGGGCAGGACGACGGGCAGGTCGTGGTGGTCACCAAGGGCCTCGAGGAAGGCGCGCAGATCGTGGTGAACGGCCAGTCGCGGCTGCAGAACGGGTCACGCATCGTCGTGGCCCAGGCCAACTCCAACAGCTGAACGACAGAAGAAGCAGGCGATCCGGCTCATGAGCATCTCGACCCCGTTCATCCGCCGCCCGATCGGAACCTCGCTGCTGATGGCCGCGATCGTTCTGGTCGGTGTCGCCGCCTACCCGCTGCTGCCGGTGGCGCCGTTGCCGCGCGTCGAGTTCCCGACGATCCAGGTGCAGGCGAAGTTCCCCGGCGCCAGCCCGGAGACCATGGCCACCGCGGTGGCCCAGCCGCTGGAACGCCAATTCGCGCAGATCGCGGGCGTGGCGCAGATGACCTCCGTCAGCGTGCTCGGCCAGACCTCGATCACCGTGCAGTTCGACCTCAACCGCGGAATCGACGCCGCGGCGCTGGACATCCAGTCGCAGATCACCGCCGCCACCGGCCAGTTGCCGCGCAACCTGCCCAGCCCGCCCACCTATTACAAGGTGAACCCGTCCGACAGCCCGATCCTGATCCTGGCGGTGCAGTCCGACGAGATGCCGCTGATCGAAGCGGACGACTACGCCGACAACATCCTGGCCCAGCAGATCTCGCAGATCGACGGCGTCTCGCAGGTGTTCATCGGCGGCGAGCAGAAGCGCGCAGTGCGCGTGCAGGTGGACCCCGCCCGGCTGGCCGCCATGGGCCTGACCATGGAGGACGCGCGGCAGACATTGCAGACCGCCACCGTGAACAGCCCGAAGGGCACAATCAACGGCGAGCGGCGCAGCTTCACCATCTATGCGAACGACCAGCTGACCAAGGCCGCCGAGTACAACAACCTCGTCATCGCCTATCGCAACGGCGCGCCGATTCGCGTGCGCGACATCGGCCAGGCGGTGGACGCCGCCGACAACCTGCTGGTCGCCGGCCACCAGAACGGCAAGCGCGGCGTGCAGCTCATCATCTTCAAGCAGCCCGACGCCAACATCATCGAAACCGTCGACGCCATCAAGGCGCAGCTGCCGCGGCTGACCGCGGCGATCCCGCCCTCGGTTCACGTGACCGAGGTGATGGACCGCACCCAGACCATCCGCGCCTCGGTGGAGGACGTGCAGTTCACGCTGATCCTGACGGTCGCGCTGGTCGTGATGGTGATCTTCCTGTTCCTGCGCAACCTGTGGGCCACCATCATCCCCAGCGTGACGGTGCCGATCGCCCTGATCGGCACGTTCGCGGTGATGTACCTGCTGAACTTCAGCCTCGACAACCTGTCGCTGATGGCGCTGACCATCGCGGTCGGCTTCGTGGTGGACGACGCCATCGTCATGCTGGAGAACATCTTCCGCCACATCGAGGACGGCGAGCGACCAATGGACGCCGCCATCAAAGGCGCCGGCGAAATCGGCTTCACCATCGTGTCGATCAGCGCCTCGCTGATCGCCGTGTTCATCCCGCTGCTGCTGATGGGCGGCATCGTCGGGCGGCTGTTCCGCGAATTCGCCATGACCGTGTCGGTCGCCGTGGTGGTGTCGGCGGTGGTGTCGCTGACGCTGACGCCGATGATGTGCTCGCGCTTCCTGCGCCACGAGCACGGTACGCATGGCCTGCTGTATCGCATCATCGAGAAGTTCTTCGACGGGATGCTCGCCGGCTACCGGCGGACGCTGGATATCGCGTTGCGCTTCCAGTTCGTCACGCTGATGGTGTTCCTGGCGACCGTGTCGGTCACGGTCTATCTGTACGTCGTCATCCCCAAGGGGTTCTTCCCCGAGCAGGACAACGGCATCCTGCTGGGGATCTCGCAGGGCGCGGAAGACATCTCGTTCAAGGAAATGGTCCGCCGGCAGCTTGCCCTGGGCGAAGTGCTGCTGCGCGACCCCGACATCGCCGCCTATTCGTCGACTGTCGGCGCCGGCGTCGGCGGCCAGACCGGCAACAACGGCCGCTTCTTCGTCGCGCTGAAGCCGTTCGCGGAGCGCCATGCCTCGGCCCAGGAGATCATCGCGCGGCTGCGGCCAGAACTGGCCAAGGTGGAAGGCGCGCAGCTGTTCCTGCAGGCCGGCCAGGACGTGCGCGTGGGCGGCCGCATTTCCAAGACCCAATACCAGTACACGCTGCAGGACGCGGATGTGGGCGAGCTGTACGCATGGGCGCCGAAGGTGCTCAACAAGCTGCGCACCCTGCCGGAGCTGCGCGACCTCGCCACCGACCAGCAGAACGGCGGCACCACCGCCTCCATCACCATCGACCGCGACGCCGCGGCGCGCTTCGGCATCCAGCCGCAGGTGATCGACGACACGCTGTACGATGCGCTCGGCCAGCGCCAGGTCACGCAATATTTCACCCAGGTGAACACCTACAAGCTGATCCTGGAAGTGCTGCCGGAGATGCAGGGCGACCTGTCGGTGCTCGACAAGCTGTACGTGAAATCCAGCACCGGCCAGGCCGTGCCGCTGTCGACCTTCGTGAAGGTCGACACCACCAAGGTCGCGCCGCTGTCGATCAGCCACCAGAGCCAGTTCCCGGCGGTGACGCTGTCGTTCAACCTGGCCCAGGGCGTCGCGCTCGGCCAGGCGGTGGACGCCGTGAACCGTGCGATGCGCGTCCTCGGCACGCCGGTGACGCTGCAGGGAACCTTCCAGGGCACCGCGCAGGCGTTCCAGTCGTCGCTGTCCAGCCAGCCCTATCTCATCGCGGCGGCGCTGATCACCGTCTACATCATTTTGGGCATCCTCTATGAAAGCTACATCCTGCCGCTGACCATCCTGTCCACCCTGCCCTCCGCCGGCGTGGGTGCGCTGCTGATGCTGATGGCGTTCGGCTACGACCTGTCGGTGATCGCGCTGATCGGCGTGATCCTGCTGATCGGCATCGTGAAGAAGAACGGCATCATGATGGTGGACTTCGCCGTGAATGCGGAACGGCGCGACGGCGAAACCCCGTTCAACGCCATCCGCCAGGCCTGCCTGCTGCGCTTCCGGCCGATCATGATGACCACCATGGCGGCCCTGTTCAGCGGCCTGCCGCTGATGATCGGGCACGGCGCGGGGTCGGAATTGCGCCGCCCGCTCGGCTTCGCCATGGTCGGCGGACTGCTGCTGAGCCAGGTGCTGACGCTGTACACGACGCCGGTGATCTACCTGTATCTCGAGCGCCTGCAGCGCTACCTGTCGCCGCGCCGCACCGCCCGGATGCCCACCCTGGCCGACAAGATGGGTGCCACAGCCGACTGAAATGGAATCCCTGTCCGCTGATTGCCTGTTGCGCGGCGGCGCGGTGGAATACGGGATGGCCGCACGGGTTCACCGCTCTGACGACGACCATCTGTTCCTGGTGGGCGGCAGCAACGAGGTGCTGCGCCTGTATGACTCAGACGGGTTCGACGCGTCCGTGGACGTGCCCGCCTGGCGGCGCCGGTTGGCTGCGCGCGATGCGTTCTTCCGGCGCCTGGGCATACCCTGGTGCCAATTGCTGGCGCCGGAAAAACTGAGCGTCTACGGCGACGCGGTCCTGCGCCGGCTGTTAGGTCCCGGCGCGGTCGCCCCGGGGCAAAGGCTGCTCGACCGCGTGGCCCATCCGGCCCTGGTCTATCCCGCCGACTACCTGCGGCTGCAACGCGACAAGGGCTATGTCGTCTACCCCCGGACCGACAGCCACTGGACCGCGCTGGGGGCGCTGTGCGCGTTCCAATGGATAGCGCCGGCCCTCGGCCTCCACCTCGATTACGCACCATTCCTTGAATTGCAGCCAAGGCGCCTGTGCTACCACGGCGACCTGTGGGGCGACGGCCATGACGGCGTGCCCGAGGACATGTTCGACCGGCGTGTGGTCCCCGACAGCGTGGCCCGCATCCATGCCAACCCGATCGTCATGCTGAAGGAACGGCTCGGCCTGGAGAACGAGATGGGGCTGCATATCGGCAGCCACGTCGTCTACCGCAACTCGGCGGCGCAGCGGCCGGAACGGGTGGTGCTGTTCGGCTCCTCATTCTCCGAGTACCGGGCGGACTGCTCGCTGCTCACCTTCCTCGCGGCCCTGTTCTTCCGCGAAGTGCATTTCGTCTGGTCCAGCGCGCTCGACCTTGGGTTCATCGAGCGGCTGGCGCCTGACCTGGCGCTGATCGAGATGCCCGAGCGGTTCATCACCGCCTGCCCCGACGACGCATTCGATGTCGAGGCGTACGGCGCGCAGGCGGCGCAGGCGTGGATGGCCGCCCATCCCGGCTGATGCCGGGCCGCGGGCACGAAAACGGCGCGATCAGATCCCCGGCATGGGCCGGCGCGGCACGCCCAGGCCCGCCCGGACGGCAGGGTCAACCAGCGTCGTCCTCGTCGTCCATTTCGTCCTGGTGCTCGTAGTACCAGTCCAGCACCTCGTCGTGAAAGCCCGGGTCGCGCAGCAGGCGCATGGCCAGCGCCAGCACGATCTCAGGCGCCGCCGGAATCTCCGAGGCGTCATCGGGCACTTCACTGCCGGCGACGACGCGCACGGACATCGACCCGTCCTCCTCGCCGATGATCAACGCGACCTCGCTCGTGTCCAGTTCCACCGTCGTGGGTTCCGCCTTCTCACCGGAAGTCATGGTCCCGTTCCTTTTCTCTGGGGGGCGCACTGCTTAACAGGATCGGCCGACCACGCCCAGCAGGCCCGCGCGGCGCCACGCGCGGGCCAGATCGCTGGAGCTGTGGCATCATCCGTGCCTTCCGCCGAACAGACAACATCGAACAGGAGCCGACCCGAATGGCCTTATGGATCCGATTTGAGCGCGCCGACGGCGAATACGTGGGCATGCTGGATGCGCCCACGGGTCGGATCGCGGTGCATGCGGGCGATCCCTGGGCCGCCCCGTCGCCGACAGGCGAGGTGGTGCAGCTGGATGCGGTCCGCCTGCTCGCACCGCTCCGTCCCGGCAAGTTCATCGGGTTGTGGAACAATTTCCACGCACTCGCCGTGAAGCTCGGCGCTGCGATCCCTGCCGAGCCGCTGTACTTCCTCAAGGCGCCCGGCAGCATCCTCGCCCCTGGCGGTGCGATCACGCCGCCCGCCGGTTACGCGGGCAGGATCGCCTACGAAGGCGAGCTGGGCATCGTGATCGGGCGCCAATGCCGGAACGTCACGCAGGCCGAGGCCGAAACCGCCATCTTCGGCTACACCGGCGTCAACGACGTCACCGCGCTCGACATCCTCAATGCCGATCCGGCCTTCCCGCAATGGGCGCGGGCCAAGAGCTGCGACACGTTCGGCCCCTGCGGTCCGGCCATCGCCACCGGCCTCGACTGGTCCGCCTTGCGCATCCGCACCCTGCTCAACGGGCGCGAGCGGCAGAACTATCCCGCCTCCGACATGATCCTGCCGCCGGCACGCATCGTCAGCCTGATCTCACGCGAGATGACGCTGGAGCCGGGCGACCTGATCGCCTGCGGCACCTCGGTCGGGGTGCTGCCGATGCGGCCGGGAATGACGGTGGACGTCGCGATCGACGGAATCGGCACGCTGCGCAACACGGTCGCCGAACGCGCGCCCTGATCCCGGGGCGCGCGGCGGGTCCCGCATGCGATCCGGCCGGATCAGAATGGAGGCCGGTGCCGAAATTGCAACAGGTCGATCACAAAATTGCTCTTTTTGTGTCACCCCCGTCGGTGCATAAGTCCCTGAACTGACCGTTGGGGAGACGCGCGATGCCGACAACCGGACACGAACGCACGCAATTCGGCCGCCGCGTCCTATTGAAAGCCGGCGCCGCCCTTGCCGGCGGAGCGGCGATCTCGTTCTCCGACACCGCCGCCGCGGCCACCACCACGGTCAACATGCAGCTCGGCTGGCTGGGCGGCGGCAACCAGATCGGCGAGGCCGTGGCGCAGCAGCTCGGCTACTTCGAGCAGGAAGGCCTGGACTGCAAGATCCAGGCCGGCGGCCCGAACAATGACGGCATCGCCATCGTCGCCTCCGGCCGCTACGAGCTCGGCCAGGTCTCCTCCAGCCCGTCGCTGATGCTGGCGGCCTCGCAGGACATCCCGATCCGCTGCTTCGCAGTCTCGGCCCAGCAGCACCCCTACGCGTTCTTCTCCCTGAAGAAGAACCCGGTCCGCACCCCCGCCGATTTCCGCGGCAAGAAGGTCGGCATCCAGGCCACCGGCGCGGTCCTGCTGCGCGCCCTGCTGGCCAAGAACAACATCGACCAGAAGGACGTGCAGATCGTCATCATCGGCTCCGAGATGACGCCGCTGATGACCGGCCAGGTCGATGTCGTCACGGGGTGGCTCACCAACACCACCGCGCTCAAGGTGATCGGCGCCGACCGCGTGGACCTCAAGCTGTGGGACGCCGGTGTGCGGCTCTATGCCAACCCCTATTACGCCACCACGGACACGCTGACCCAGCGCAAGGACCTGCTGGTGCGCTTCCTGCGCGCCGCTGGCCGGGGCTGGGCCTACACCTACGCCAACCGTGACAAGGCCGTGGAACTGCTGATCAAGCAGTTCCCCAACCTGGTCGCCAAGGACGAGCGCGAGGCGGTCGATGTGATGCTCGCGCATTGCTTCAACGCCAACACCATGGCGAACGGCTACGGCGCCATGGACCCGGCGATCTGGCAGGACCAGATCGCGCTCTACAGCCAACTCGGCCAGTTCGCCAAGCGCACTCCCAAGGTGGACGAGGTGATGACGCTGGACATCCTCAACGCAACGGCAGACGTGCGGCCGCGGATCGGCTGAGTGGCCGCGGCCCTGGACATGGCGCAGGACGCGCCCCCCGGCGGCGTGACCGCTGCGCCGCTGGCGCTGGACTGCCGCGACGTGACTGTGCGGTTCATGAGCGAGCGGCGGGCGGTGACCGCGCTGGAGGGGGTTTCGCTGTCGCTGGAGTCCGGCAGCTTCCTCACGCTGCTCGGCCCCTCCGGCTGCGGCAAGTCCACCCTGCTGCGCGTCGTCGCCGACATCGTGCAGCCGAGCGCCGGCAGCGTCAGCGTGCTGGGCCGCACGCCGGCGCAGGCGCGGCAGAACCGCGACATCGGCTTCGTCTTCCAGGACGCCTCCCTGCTGCCCTGGCGCAACGCAATCGACAATGTGCGCCTGCCGCTGGAAGTGGGCGGGCGGCGCGAGCTGCCGGCCGGCGCGATGCGCCCGCAGGACCTGCTCGATCTCGTCGGCCTGTCCGGCTGGGAGAAGGCGCTCCCGCATGAGCTCTCCGGCGGCATGCGCCAGCGCGTCGCCATCGCCCGCGCCCTGCTCGGCGGCCCCAGACTCCTGCTGATGGACGAGCCGTTCGGCGCGCTGGACGAGATCACCCGCGACCGGCTCAACGAGGAGCTGCTGCGGATCTGGGCGGAGACGGGCACCACCATCATCTTCGTCACCCACAGCATCTACGAGGCCGCCTTTCTCGGCCAGAAGGTGCTGATGCTGGCCGCCCGCCCAGGGCGCGTGCGCGAGCTGGTGGCGGTGTCGCTGCCGGAGCCGCGGCGGCTCGCGGTGCGCGAGTCGCCCGAATTCGTGGCCCTCGCCGCGCGGCTGCGCGCGCTGCTGGAGACCTGCTGATGAGCCTGCAGGCAACCATGCCCGCCACCTCCGCGGCGGCAACCGCCGACGCCATGGACGCCGCCTGGCTGGCCGCGCAGCAGCGCCTGCGCTGGCGCCGCCGCATCATGCCGCTGTTCGGCGGCGCGGCCCTGCTGTTCGTCTGGTGGGCCCTGGTCGCCGTCTTCCAGGTGCGCCCGTTCATCGCTCCCTCGCCCGAGGTGGTCGCGATCACCTTCTACCAGAAGTTCGGCATGCTGATGCAGAACCTGTGGCCCACCGCCATCGAGGCGGTCTGCGGCTTCCTGCTCGGCAACTTCGCCGCCATCACGCTGGCCACCGTGTTCGTCCACCGCAAGGCGGTGGACGAGGCGTTCTTTCCGATCGCCGTGCTGATCAACTCGATCCCGGTGGTGGCCAAGGCGCCGATCCTGGTGCTGCTGATGGGCAACGGGCTCTCGCCCAAGATCGCCATCGCCGGGATCATCGTATTCTTCCCCACGCTGGTGAACATGGTGCGCGGCCTGGAGGCGGTGAACCCGCAGGCGATGGAGCTGATGCACGTGCTGTCCGCCACCAAATGGGAAGTGTTCATGAAGCTGCGGCTGCAGACCTCCCTGCCCTTCCTGTTCTCGGCGCTCAAGATCGCCGCCAGCACCGCGGTCGTCGGTGCCATCGTCGGCGAGTGGATCGGGTCGCAGGAAGGCATCGGCGCGCTGATCATCCAGGCCACCTACAATTTCGACTCTGCGCTGCTCTACGCCACCGTGCTGTGCGGGTCCTTCTTCTCCATCCTGTTCTTCCTGACCATCCGGCTGATCGAGCGCTTCGTCGTGCGCTGGCAGCCGGAGGGCGCCCCCTGACATCGCCGTCCGCGGCGGCAAAGGAGCCATGACAATGTCCGACCCAACCCGTCTGCAGGCGGAGCCGGCCCGCTCCGTGCCGGTGGTTTCGCGCGCCGATGTCGTCGTGGTCGGTGGCGGGCCGGCCGGCTTCAGCGCCGCCGTGTCCGCGGCCCGCGCCGGCGCCTCGGTCACGCTGGTCGAGCGCTATCCCTATCTCGGCGGCCTCGCCTCCGGCGGCATGGTCCTGGTGCTCGACGACATGTGCAACGGCGCGGAGATCACCGTGCGCGGCATCTGCGCCGAGCTGGTCGAGCGCATGGGCCGCTACGGCCTGGCCGTGTATCCGCCCGAGGCGGAGCGCGGGCACGATCCGGCCATGTACCGCAAATGGTCGCGCTGGGGCCTGTTCGACTTCAACACCCACACCAAGCCGCACCCCATCTGCTACTCCGTGGCCTTCGACCCGGACGGCTGGAAGCGCGCCAGCGATGCCATGGTGCAGGAAGCCGGCATCGAGCTGCGCCTGCACAGCTGGTTCTCCCACACCGTCACCGAGGACGGCCGCGCCACCGGCGTCGTCGTCGAGACCAAGGCCGGGCGGCAGGCGATCATGGGCAGCGTGGTGATCGACGCCACCGGCGACCTCGACGTCGCCGCCAGCGCCGGCGCGCCGTTCATCCACGGCGCCTACATGGTCACCACCGTCTTCCGCCTGGGCGGCGTGGACACCGACGCGGCCGAGCGCTTCCAGTTCGAGGCGCCCGAGCGCTTCCACGCGATCGACCGCGAGGCCAAGCGCATCATCGGCGGCTCCTGGGACTACTGGTGGCTGAAGACGCCGCTGCCCGGCATCGTCTGGTGCAACTGCCCGCACATGACCGGGCTCGACGGCCTCAAGGTCGAGGACCTCACCGCCGCCGAGTTCGAGGGCCGCCGGCGCATCCATGCCCTGGTGGACCATGTCCGCGCGAATCTGCCGGGCTTCGAGAACTGCTTTGTCGTGGATGTCGCGCCGCAGACCGGCATCCGCCAGACCCGCCTGCTGGAGGGCGAATACATCGTGACCAAGGAAGACGTGATCAACCGGCTGCATTTCCCCGACAGCATCGCCCGCGGCCGCGACTACTACACGCCGTATCGCGCGCTGCTGCCGAAGGCCGTGGACGGGCTGCTGGTGGCGGGCCGCCACTACTCCGCCACCTCGGCGGCGCAGAAGATGTCGCGCGAGATCCCGCCCTGCATGGCCATGGGCGAGGCCGCCGGCCTGGCCGCCGCGATGGCGCTGCAGGCCGGCGTGTCGGTGAAGCAGGTCGATGTCGCGGCCTTGCAGAAGCGGCTGCGCGACCAGGGAGCCGACCCTGGCGACCGGCCCTCGGCCAATGCCCGCGTCGCGGAGCTGCAGGCATGAGCCGCCAGCCGCTCGCCGGCATCAAGGTCATCGACTTCACCCAGGTGATGCTTGGCCCTTGCTGCACCCAGGTGCTCGGCGACTACGGCGCCGACGTCATCAAGATCGAACGCGCCGGCGCCGGCGACCTGTCGCGCTCCGCCATCCCCGACCCCGCCGGCCTGCAGAACCCGGTGTTCTGCAGCCTGAACCGCAACAAGCGCAGCATCGCGCTCGACCTCAAGGCGAAGGCGGGCCTCGCGATCGTCCACAAGCTCGTCGCCACGGCCGACGTGGTGGTGAACAACTTCCGCCCCGGCGTGATGGAGCGGATGGGCGTGGGCTACGAGGCGCTGTCGGCGATCAATCCGCGCATCATCTACGCTGTCGGCACCGGCTACGGCACCGAAGGGCCGTATGCGCACAAGGGCGGGCAGGACATCCTGGCGCAGGCGATCACCGGCGTGATGGCGCGCAAATGCGATCCCTCGGAGCCGACGCTGATCTATCCGACCGCCCTGGCCGACTACGCCGCTGGCATGCACCTGGTGCAGGGAATCCTGCTGGCACTGATGCAGCGCCAGCAGAGCGGGCGCGGCCAGATCGTGTCGGTGTCGCTGTACGACAGCATGCTGGCGATGCAGACACAGGAAGCCTCGATGTGGCTGATGCGCGACCGCGACTTCAGCTGGGGCGCGATGCCCTACTCCGGGGTGTTCGACACGACCGACGGCGCCGTGGTCATCGTCGGCGCGTTCAAGGCCAATCCGCTGCGCGACATCTGCACGGCCCTCGGCCTGGAGGATCTCACGCAGGACCCCCGCTTCAGCTCGTTCGAGCACAGCGTGGCGAACCGGGAGGCGCTGCACGCCATCCTGCGCGCCCGCGTCGCCACCGGCACCACCGCGCGGTGGATCGCGGCGCTGGAGGCGCTGGACCTGCTGTGCGCCCCGGTGCGCAAGCTCGGTGAGGCGCTGGACGATCCGCAGACGGCCATCAACGGCATGGTGCTGCGCGCCGAGGCCGGCGAGACGATCGGCATGGTGGGCTCGCCCGTGCACATGTCCGACGACGGCTTCGCGCTGCGCCATGTGCCGCCGCAACTGGGCGGAGACGGCGAGGACATCCTCAGGGAACACGGCTTCGACGGCACCGCCATCGCCGCCCTGAAGGCCGAAGGCGTGCTGGCATGAGCGTGCGCCTGGAGATCGACGGCCACGTCGCCCGCGTCACCATCGACCGGCCCGAGGTGCTGAACGCGGTCGATGCCGCGACCGACACCGCGCTGGAGGCGATCTGGCGCAAGCTGGAAACGGATGCCGACATTCGCGCCGTGGTTCTGACCGGCGCCGGCGAGCGCGCCTTCTGCGTCGGCGCGGACATGAAGAATGTCTCGAAATCCGGCCTGGAATACTGGGCCGGCGGCAACCCCAACGGCTTCGGCGGCATCTCGCTGCGCAGCACGCTGGATATCCCGGTCATCGCCCGCGTCAACGGCCACGCCCTGGGCGGCGGGTTCGAGATGATGCTCGGCTGCGACATCGTCGTCGCCGCCGAGGAAGCCAGCTTCGGGCTGCCGGAGCCGCGCGTGGGCCGCCTTCCGCTGGATGGCGGCATGGTGCTGCTGCAGCGTCAGGTGGCGTTCCGCCAGGCCATGGGCATGCTGCTGACCGGCCGCCGCCTGCGCGCCGCCGAGGCGCAAGCGATGGGCCTGGTGAACGAAGTGATCCCGCGCGCCGGGCTCGATGCGGCGGTGGACCGCTGGCTCGCCGAGGTTCTGGCCTGCGCGCCGCTGTCGTTGCGCGCGATCAAGCAGTCGGTGCGCCGGACCGCGCACCTCACGGCGCAGGAAGCGCAGACGCAGCGCCTGCCGGCGGTGATGGCCTGCCTCGATTCGCGCGACGGCGAGGAAGGCGTCGCGGCGTTCCGCGAGAAGCGCGCGCCGGTCTGGACGGGAAGCTGATGACCCATGTCATCACCAGCGCCTGCATCGACGTCAAGGACGGCGCCTGCGTGCATGCCTGCCCGGTGGACTGCATCTATGTCGGCGGGCGGATGCTCTACATCCACCCCGACGAATGCATCGATTGTGGCGTGTGCGTCTCGTTCTGCCCGGTCGATGCGATCCACGACGACCAGCTGGTGCCGCCCGACCTGAAGCAATTCATCGCCATCAACGCCGAGTTCTTCGGCCCCTCCGTCACCGGCTGGGGCGCGCCAGGCGGCGCCTCGCCGCAGTACACGACCACCCAGGACCACCCTGCGGTCGTGGCCCACAGGCGCGGCTGACCGTGCCCGGCCGGCGCCCTGCCCCGCCGGCTTTTGCGGGCGAGGCCGCGCGCCACCCCAACCTGCACGCGGCCGCACTGCGCTACCTCAAGCAGATCGCCCTGCGCGGCTCGGTCCGCAAGGCCGCGCAGGCGCTCAACGTCGCACCCTCCGCGGTCAACCGCCAGTTGCTGAAGGTCGAGCAGGATCTTGGCGTCAAGCTGTTCGACCGCCTGCCCGACGGCATGCGCCCCACGCCCGCCGGCGAGGTGATGCTGCGCCATATCGGCGACACGCTCTCCGACTACGACCGCCTGCTCGGCGAAATCGACGGCCTGCGCGGCATCCGCAGCGGTCATGTCCGCATCGTCGCCCTCGACAGCCTGCTCGTCGATTTCCTGCCGCGCGTGCTGGACGATTTCAGCCGCCGCTATCCCGCCATCACCTTCTCGGTGCTGGCCATGGCGCCGGCGGCGGTGTTCAACGAGATCATCTCCGCCCAGGCCGATATCGGCCTCACCTTCGTTGCCCCGGCGAGTCCCGCGGTGCGGCTCGTCACCAGCGTGCGCATGCCGCTGGGCGCGGTGATGTCGCCGCAGCACCGGCTGGCCCGGCGCAAGCGGCTCGATTTCAGCGACTTCGAGGACACGCCGGTGCTGATGCAGCACGGCACGCTGCCGGTGGTGCCGTTCATCGACGACGACTTCGCGGCCTTCCGCGCCACCATGCAGCCCCGCTTCGTCTCCAACTCCATCGAGCTGCTGCGCCACATCATCCGCGCCGAGCTTGGAGTGGCGTTCTTCACCCGCCTCGGCTTCCTGCGCGAGATCGCGGCCGGCGACCTCGTCTGGATTCCGCTGGCCTCGCCCCGCCTCGAACAACTCCGGCTCGGCCTGTTCACACCGTCGCTACGCACCCTCGCGCCGGCGACCTCGATGGTGGTAAGCGAACTCACCGAGCGTTTCGCCCAGCTCGAGAGGGACGCATGACCCAGACAATCCTGATCGACCGCGCGCTGGTGCTCGCTGCCGAGGGATTCCGCCCCGGCGCCGTGCTGATCGATGGCCCCACCATCGCTGCCGTCGCATTCACCGACGACGAGGCCGCGCAACTGCGCAGTCGTGCCGCCCAGCACGTTCGCGGCGCGGGCTGCTGGCTGATCCCCGGGCTGATCGATGCCCACGCGCATGGCTACGCCACGCTGCTGCGCGGCACCGAGAACAGCCTGCCGCTGGAGCTCTGGGCGCTCTACACGACGCTGTACGGCCGTGGCTACGACGACAGCGCCATCCGCGCCGCCATCCTGCTGGGCGCCGCCGAGCGCATCCGCGCCGGCATCACCGGCGTCATCGACCACACGCCGATGGTGCATCTCGGCCGGACCGCGCTCGACGCGCATGAGCGCTCCGGCCTGCGGGTCGGCTATGCCGCCTTCCTGCAGGACGTGTCCGACTACGACCTGCTCGACATCAAGCTGCCGCCGGCGCTCATGCACCGCCTCGGTGGCCCGCCCCCACTCGACGCCGACGCCTATGCCGACCGCTTCTCAGAACTGGTGCAGACCGCGCGCGCCGGCTCCGGCCGCGTCGCCGTCCAGCTCGGCCCGAACGCGCCGCAACGCTGCTCGCCCGAGGCGTGGGACCTTTGGCGCGAACTGCGCGACCGCCACGGCGTGCCGGTGCACATGCATCTCATGGAAACGCGCGCACAGGCGCTGATCGGGCAGCGCAAATGGCGCGGCGGGCTGATCCGCGAGATCGAGCGCCAGGGCCTGCTGGAAGGCGATGTCGCCGCCGCGCACGGCATCTGGCTGACCGCCGACGAACGCGACCGCCTGGCCCGCCACGGCGCCACGATCGTGCACAACCCCGCCAGCAACCTGATGCTGGGCAGCGGCGTGATGCCGCTGGCGCAATGGCGTGCGGCCGGCGCCAACATCGCCCTTGGCACCGACTCCGCCAACACCGGCGGCCGCCACGACCTGTTCGAGGCCATGCGCCTGGCGATGATGCTGCCGCGCGTCGCCACCACCGACCACACGGCTTGGCCCCGCGCCTCCGAGATCCTGGCCATGGCGACCCGGCAGGCCGCCCCCGTGCTCGGCCTCACCGGCCGCCTCGGCACCATCGCGCCGGGGCAACTCGCCGACCTCGTTCTGGTGCGCCACGACCAGCCGGCGACCCTGCCGATGCAGCACAACGAAGCCGCCCTGGTCCAGTCCGCCAGCCCGGACGCCGTCGACAGCGTGATGGTGAACGGCGCCTGGGTGATGCGCGCCCGGCGAATCCTGGCATTCGACGAAGCGGCAGCGCTCGCCGAGGCCGAAGCCGCGGCGGACGCCATCCGCACCCGCGCCGCCGCCGAACTGCCGGTGCTCGATGCGGCCCTCCCGGGCCTTGCCGAACGCCTCAGGGCAGTGTTGGCGGCTTATGCGGAAGGCCAGACTCGTTAGGTGCTAAGAATGAAGGCCTGGCGCGTTGCCCCTGGCCTTCACTTATGGCCCAAACGCCTTGTCCCAGACCGCATGCGTCCACGCCCCCTCGGGCTTGCGCGTGATCACCGGGTCGGATGCGCCGGACATCAGCACCTGCACCGTGCGTTCATAGGCCGCCGGATCGAGGTATCCCATCCCCTTCGGCCCGGTCCCGAGCAGCTTGGCCACTTCCGCCATCATGCGCTTCTGGTGCCCCGCCGTTTGCGCACCCGCCGTGTCGTTGTCGAGCACGATCTTCACCGCCTCGTCCTGGTGCTCGGTCGCGTATTTCCAGCCCTGGACCGACGCCTTCAGGAAGCGCGCGAGGCGATCGACCATGGCGGGGTCTTTCAGCTTCGCCTCGGTGCTGTAGAGCCCGTCCTCCAGCGTCGCCACGCCCTGGTCCTCGTATTTGAACACCACCAGCTGATCGGGCTTCATCCCCGCCTCGATCAGCTGCCAGTATTCGTTGTAGGTCATGGTGGAGATGCAGGCCGCCTGCTTCTGCAGCAGCGGATCGACGTTGAAGCCCTGCTTCAGCACTTTCACCCCGTCGGGCGAGCCATCGGTCTTCAGCCCCAGCTTGGCCATCCATGACAGGAACGGGTACTCGTTGCCGGCGAACCACACACCCAGCGTCTTGCCCTTGAAGTCCGCCGGCGCGCGCACGCCGCTGTCCTTGCGGCAGGTCAGTTCCAGGCCCGAACGCTCGTACACCTGGGCGATATTGACCAGCGGCACGCCCTTCTCCCGCGCCGCCAGGGCCGACGGCATCCAGTCCACCACCACATCCGCGCCACCGCCGGCGATCACCTGCGACGGGTTCACGTCCGGCCCGCCCGGCTTGATCGTGAGGTCGAGGCCCGCCGCCTTGTAGTAGCCCTTGGCCGCGGCGACGTAGTAGCCGGCGAACTGCGCCTGGGCGACCCATTTCAACTGCAGCGCCAGCGGATCGGCCGCCTTCGCCGTCCCGGTCATGCCTATCGCCAGCGCCGCTGCCATCACGATCCTGCGCATCCCACCCCCTCCTGTGCCAAACGCCATTCGTTCACCGGAACGACGGGTGCCAGAATGTCACGGCCCGCTCCAGCAATGCCAGCAGGGCGAAGCTGAGTGTCCCCGCCGCCGCCGCCATCGAGATCTCCGCCCAGACGACATCGAGGTTCAGGCGCGCCGCCTCGGTGGAGATGCGGAACCCCATGCCCACGATCGGCGTGCCGAAGAATTCGGCGACGATGGCGCCGATCAGCGCCAGCGTCGAATTCAGCTTCAGCGCGTTGAACAGGAACGGCAGCGCCCCGGGCAGCCGCAGCTTCGCCAGGGTCTGCCAATAGCCGGCCGCGTAGGAGCGCATGAGGTCGCGCTCCATCGCCCCTGCCGACGCCAGGCCCGCACCGGCGTTCACCAGCATGGGGAAGAACGTCATCACCACCACCACGGCGGCCTTGGACTGCCAGTCGAAGCCGAACCACATCACCATGATCGGCGCGATGCCCACGATGGGCATGGCGCTGACCAGGCTGCCCAGCGGCAGCACGCCGCGGCGCAGGAACGCCGACCCGTCCAGGGCGATGGCCGCAAGCAGGCCCGCGAGGTTGCCGACGATCCAGCCGGGCATCACCGCGCGCAGAAACGTCTGCTGGAAATCCGCGGCCAGCAGCGGCAGATGGGTGGCGATCGCGCGGCCGATCTCGAGCGGCGCCGGCAGCAGCACGCGCGGCACGCCGAAGCCGGTGCACGCCACCTGCCACAGCCACAGCACCAGCAGCCCGAACGCAACCGGCGTCGCCGCGCGGAACACCGGCCCATCGAACCGCGCCAGCCATGCCAGCACCGAGCCGCCGACCGCCAGCGACGCCGCGAGCAGCAGCACCGTCACAGCCGCCCGCCCCGCCGGCTCAGCATCACCGCCTGCGCCAGATCAACCGCCGCCACCGCCAGCACCGCCAGCACCGCCGCCATGAACAGCGCCGCCCAGATCTGCAGCGTCTGTCCGTAATACGAGCCGGCCAGCAGCCGCGCCCCCAGCCCGGCCTGCGCCCCGGTCGGCAACTCCGCCACGATCGCGCCCACCAGCGCCAGCGGTGCGGCCACCTTCAAGCCGGGAAACAGGAACGGCATAGAAGCGGGCCAGCGCAGCTTGGCGAACTCCTGCCGCGGCGTGGCGCTGTAGGTGCGCATCAGGTCGCGCTGCATCGGGTCGGGCGAGCGCAGCCCCTTCACCATGCCGGTGGTGATCGGAAAGAAGCTGAGCCATCCCGCGATCAGCGCCTTCGGCAGCAGCCCGGTCAGCCCGAGATTGCCAAGCACCACCACCACCATCGGCGCGATCGCCAGCACCGGCACCGCCTGGGATGCGATCACCCAGGGCATCAGCGCGCGATCGAGCGTGCGCACATGCACGATCCCGACCGCCAGCGCCACACCCAGCGCCAGCGCCAGCACGAATCCCACGACCGCCGCCGCGAACGTCACCACGGCGTGGAACACCAGGCTGCGCGGCGACGTCACCGGCCAGCCGGCAATGCTGCCGATCAGTTCGCCGGCCACCTGATGCGGCGCCGGCAGCAGCGGCCGGTCGAGCGACAACGTCGCCCAGGCCACGTCCTGCCACTGTGCGCCATCATCGGCCAACGCCTGCGCCTGGTCCCAGTTCATCGGCACCACAGCCGCCATCCAGATCAACAGTACGCAGGCGAGCACGCAGGCCAGCGGCAGCACCCTAGTCATAGCTGTGCCCGGCCCGCAGCGCCTCGCGCACCCGGTGCGCCACGGCAATGAACGCCGGCGTGTCGCGCAGATCCAGCGTGCGCTCGGCCGGCAGGTCGCAGTCGATCACCTCCACCACGCGCCCCGGCCGCGGCGACATCACCACGATGCGCGTGGACAGGTAGACCGCCTCGGGAATCGAATGGGTCACGAACACGGCGGTCAGGCCGGTGCGGCGCCACAGCGCATGCAGGTGCAGCGTCAGCCCGTCGCGGGTGATCTCGTCCAGCGCGCCGAACGGCTCGTCCATCAGCAGCAGTCCCGGCTCGAAGCTCAACGCCCGCGCGATCGACACGCGCTGCTGCATGCCCCCCGAAAGCTGCCAGGGAAAGCGCCGCCGGAACTCGGTCAGGCCCACCAGGTCGAGCACCCGCGCCGCCCGTGCCTGCCGCTGCGCGCGGTCCATGCCCATCACTTCCAGCGGCAGCGTCACGTTGCGCGTCACGTTGCGCCAGGGATACAGCGCCGGCGCCTGGAACACGTAGCCATAGGCAAGCTGCAAGCGCGCCTGCTCGGGCGTGGTGCCATTGACCAGCAGCCGGCCGGCGCCGGGCTGCTCCAGATCGGCGATCAGCCGCAGCAACGTGGTCTTGCCGCAACCGGAAGGCCCGATCAGCGAAACGAACTCGCCGGCGCGGATGGCCAGGGAGACATCGGTAAGCGCAACGGTGCGCTGCCCATCCGCCTCGAACGTCACGCCGAGGCCGTGGGCCTCGACCACGATGTCAGCCGGCACGGACGGCGCGTTCGGCGAAGCGCTGGTCGATGTCGAGCACGGCGCGCAGCAGCACGTCCGCACCGGCCACCACATCGGATTTCTCCGCGTGCTCGGCCTCGTTGTGGCTCAGCCCTTTCTCGCACGGCACGAAGATCATCGTCGTCGGCGCCACACGGGCGATATAGGCGGAATCGTGCCCGGCGCCGGAGACGATCCGCCGGCTCGCATGCCCCGCCGCATCGGCCGCGCGCTGCACCGCCGCCACGCAGTCGGCATCGAAGCGCACCGCCGGCGAATCCCACACGCGCTCCATCGCGATTCCAAGCCCCGCCGCGCCGGCAATGGCGCGCAGCGCCCGGTCCGTCTCCGCCTCCATCCGCGCCAGGACGCCATCGTCGGGATGGCGCAAGTCGATGGTGAAGAACACCGATCCCGGCACGACATTGCGGCTGTTCGGCCGGCTCTCGATCAGGCCCACGGTCGCCACCGCATCCGGCGCATGCGCCAGCGCGACCTGGTTCACCGCGGCGATCATGTGCGCCGCCCCCAGCAGAGCGTCGCGCCGCAACGGCATCGGAGTGGAGCCGGCATGGCTCTCCGCCCCGGTCAGCGTCACCTCGTACCACCGCATGCCCTGCACGCCCGTCACCACGCCGATCGTCTTGCCTTCCGCCTCCAGGATCGGGCCCTGCTCGATATGCAGCTCGATATGCGCACCCAGCGCATGCCCGCCACAGGGCCGGTCGCCCTTGTAGCCGATGCGGTCGAGCGCCTCGCCGAACCCCTGCCCGTCGCGATCCTGCCGCGCGTAGGCGTATGCCGTGTCGAACACCCCGGCGAACACGCCCGACGACAGCATCGCCGGCGCGAAGCGCGAACCCTCCTCGTTGGTCCAGTCGATCACCTCGATCGGCGCGTTGGTCTCCACGCCATGATCGTTCAGCGTGCGCAGCACCTCCAGCCCGGCGAGCACGCCGACGATGCCGTCATATTTCCCGCCGGTCGGCTGGGTATCCAGATGGCTGCCGATGGCGATCGGCTTCAGGCTGTTGTCGCGCCCGGCGCGGCGGGCGAAGATGTTGCCCATCGCATCCACCGTCACCGTGCAGCCGGCGGCCGTGCAGGCGGCGCGGAACCAGTCGCGCACCTGCCGGTCGAGATCGGTCAGCGTCAGCCGGCAGATGCCGCCCTTCGGCGTGGCGCCGATCCGCGCCGTCTCCATGATCGTGCCCCACAGCCGATCGCCGTCGATGGCGAGGTTCGCGGCAGGTCCACTCATTCGGCGGCCTCCTTGCGCATCGGGTTGTTCGGATGCCGGTCCCAGGTCAGCGCGGGAACGCCCACATCCTGGCGCACCATGGTGATGCAGCCATCCACCGGGCAGGCGAGCGCGCACAGATTGCAGCCGACGCAGTCCGCGTCGATGACCTCGTAGCGCCGCTGCCCGTCGATCCGCAACGCCGCGATTGCCTGGTGCGATGTGTCCTCGCAGCCGACATGGCAGAGGCCGCAGCGAATGCACAGATCCTGGTCGATGCGCGCGACGGTGCGATAATTCAGGTTCAGGTCGCTCCAGTGCACATAGTTGCGCACCGCGCGTCCCTGGAACTGCGTGGTCGCCGCGTAACCCTTGGCATCCATCCAGTTGACGAGGCCGTCGATCATGTCGTCGACGATCCTGAAGCCATGATGCATCGCCGCCGTACACACCTGCACATTGCCCGCCCCCAGCGCGATGAACTCCGCCGCATCGCGCCACGTCGAGATGCCGCCGATGCCGGAGATCGGCAGCCCCGGACTGTCGCGGGCAATATCGGCGACCATGCGCAGCGCGATCGGCTTCACCGCCGGACCGCAATAGCCGCCATGCGTGCCCTGCCCGTCCACCACAGGATTCGGCGCCATCAGGTCGAGGTCGACGGAGACGATCGACTGCACGGTGTTGATCAGCGACACCGCATCCGCCCCGCCCCGCCGCGCCGCTTCGGCCGACGCCAGGATATTTGTCACATTCGGCGTCAGCTTCACGATCACCGGCATGCGCGTGTGCTGCTTGCACCAGCGCGTGACCATTTCCACATAGTCGGGAACCTGCCCGACGGCGGCACCCATGTTGCGTTCCGACATGCCATGCGGGCAGCCGAAATTCAGCTCCACCCCGTCGCAGCCCGTCTCTTCCACCCGCGCCAGGATGCGCTGCCAGCTTTCCTCGGTGCACGGCACCATCAGGCTGACCACCACCGCGCGATCCGGCCAGTCGCGCTTGACCTGCCTGATCTCGTCGAGATTCACCTGCAGCGGCCGGTCGGTGATCAGCTCGATGTTGTTGAACCCGGCCATGCGCACGCCGTTGTAGCTGACGCCGCCGTAGCGGCTGCTGACGTTCACGATCGGCGGATCCTCGCCGAGCGTCTTCCACACCACCCCGCCCCAGCCGGCCCGGAACGCCCGCACCACGTTGTACGCCTTGTCCGTGGGCGGCGCCGAAGCCAGCCAGAACGGATTGGGCGAAGCGATCCCCGCGAAGCTTGATCTGAGATCGGCCATCACATGCCCTCCCGTGCCGCGGGTTCAGCCGCCGATCTGGCGATGGATCGCCTCGGCGGCCAGCTTGCCATCCTGCACCGCGTTCACCGTCAGGTCGGGTCCCGGCACGCAGTCCCCGCCGGCGAACACGTCGGCAAGCGAGGTGCGCCGGTCCGCATCCACGGCGATGCGTCCATCGAACATCGCCATCGCGCCATCGAGCGGGCCGGGGATGAGCGCCTGCCCGATGGCCTTCAGCACCATGTCTGCCGCCAGCGTGAACCGGTCCTCGGACAAGGCCAGCCGCCCGTCGGCACCCAGATACGTGCGTGCGAACGCAACCGCGGACACCGCACCGTCGTGCTCGAGCACGCGCAGCGGCGCCGCCCAGTGGCGAATGCGCACGCCATTGATCTGCGCCCATTCCTGCTCGGCGTGCGTCGCCGTCATCTGCCCGGGACCGCGACGATAGACGATGGTCACGTCCTCCGCCCCCAGCCTGCGCGCCTGCGTCGCCGCATCGATCGCCGTGTTGCCGCCCCCGATCACCACCACGCGTCGCCCGACCTCGACACGTTCCTTCGGCGCCTGGCGCAGTTCGGCGATGAAATCCACGGCATCGCGCACACCGGCCAACGGGCCACCGGGCACACCCAACGGCTTCGTGTCGGCGAGACCGATGCCCAGGAACACCGCATCGAAGTCCCGCCGCAGCCCCTGCAGCGTGACGTCGCGGCCCAGCACCTTGTCGTATTCGATGATGATGCCGCCGACGGACAGGATGAACGCCACCTCGCGCTGCGCGAACTCGTCCGCCAGCTTGTAGGCGGCGATGCCGTACTCGTTCAGCCCGCCCGGCTTCGGCCGCGCCTCGTAGATCGTCACATCATGGCCATGGCGCGCCAGCCGATGCGCACAGGCGAGCCCGGCCGGCCCCGCCCCCACCACGGCCACCCGCCGCCCGGTCGGCGTGGCGCGCGTGAACGGCGCGATCTCTTGCTCCATCAGCCAGTCCGTGGCGTGCCGCTGCAACGCGCCGATCCGGATCGGCTGGCCCTCCTGCGCCGTGTGCACGCAGGCGCGCTCGCACAGGATCTCGGTCGGGCAGACGCGCGCGCAACTGCCGCCCATGATGTTTGCGTCCAGGATCGTCTGCGCCGATCCGCGCAGATTCCCGGTGGCGATCCTGCGAATGAAGCCGGGGACGTCGATCCCTGTCGGACATGCCTCGATGCACGGCGCGTCGTGACAGAAATAGCAGCGATTGGCCTCCACCACCGCCTGCGCCGGCGTCAGCGGCGGATGCATATCGGCGAAATTCGCGGCCAGCTCTGCTGCCCCCAACCGGCCGGCGGCGACGTCCCGGACCTCGTTCAATGCCCGCGCCCCTTTGCTGCCCCACAGCGATGCCCAAGCTTCAGGCACCGACAGGAACGGCGTCAACTGATTTGTTGACCGCCTGGTCAGACATGATGAAGACTTGCGGACGAGGGCCGGCAGGAACCGGCCGCCTGTCCATCTGCCAGCCAGCGGAGGATCGCGGCACCGTGGGAAAGACGGCGGAGAGTGCGGCTGGCGCGCCACGCGGTCCCGCAACCGCGTCCATCCGTCGCACCAGCGAGGCGCAGATCCTCGCCGCCGCCGAAACAGTGTTCGCGCAGAGCGGCTTCGACGGCGCAACGATGACACAACTGGCCGCCACGGCCGGCCTGCCGAAAGCCAACCTGCACTACTACTTCGGCACCAAGGAACGCCTCTACTGCGCCGTGCTGGAACGCATCCTGGCACTGTGGCTCGACGACGCCGTGGAATGGATCGTGCCGGACCGCCACCCGGCCGAGGGGCTGGCCGGCTATGTCCGCGCCAAGATGGCACATTCGCGCCGCCGCCCCGAGGCCTCGCGCATCTTCGCCGGCGAACTGCTGCGCGGCGCGCCGCACATCATGTCCTATCTCCGCACCGACCTGCGCCAGCGCGTCACCGCAATGGCCGGCGTCATCGCGGGCTGGAGCAAGGCCGGCCTGATGGACCCTGTCCACCCCGTGCATCTGCTCTTCGCCATCTGGGCGATGACGCAGACCTACGCCGACTTCGACGCGCAGATCCGTGCCGTGCTGGACAAGACGAAGATCGGCGACGCGGAGTTCGCCACCGCCACCGAAACCGTTGTGGCGCTGGTGCTGAAGGGCTGCGGCGTGCGCGCGCCGGCCATGGAACCATAGGAAAGGACACCATCATGTCGCTGCTGGTCCGAGGCGGAACCGTCGTCACTGCCGAACGCAGTTTCCGCGCCGACGTGCTGTGCAACGGCGACATCATCGCCGCGGTCGGTCCCGGGATCGAACCGCCCGCCGGCTGCGAGATCATCGACGCCGGCGGATTGCTGGTCATGCCCGGCGGCATCGACCCGCACACGCACATGGAATTGCCGTTCATGGGCACCACCGCCAGCGACGACTTCTTCACCGGTACCGCGGCCGGCATCGCCGGCGGCACCACCAGCATCATCGATTTCGTCATCCCCCCGCCCCGGACCTCGCTGATCGAGGCCTGGCACGAATGGCGGGGGAAATCCGAAAAGGCTGCCGGCGACTACGGCTTCCACGTCGCCGTCACCTGGTGGTCCGACCAGGTGGCTGCGGAGATGGCGACGCTGACGCGCGAACACGGCGTCAACAGCTTCAAGCATTTCATGGCCTACAAGGGCGCGCTGATGGTCGATGACGGCGTCCTGCTGCACAGCATCGGCCGCGCGCTGGAGCTTGGCGCCATCTGCAACGTCCACGCCGAGAACGGCGACGCCGTCGCCCATCTGCAGCAGAAGCTGCTCGCCATGGGCATCACCGGGCCCGAGGGCCACGCCTTGTCCCGCCCGCCGGAGGTGGAGGGCGAGGCCGCCAACCGCGTCATCGCCATCGCCCGCCTGCTCGGCGCCCCGATCTACATCGTGCATGTCTCGACCGAGGAAGCCACCGCCGCCATCGCCCGCGCCCGCGCCACCGGCCAGCGCGTCTATGGCGAAGTGCTGGCCCAGCACCTCGTGATCGACGAAAGCGTCTACCGCCATCCCGACTGGGCCACCGCCGCCGCCCATGTCATGAGCCCGCCGTTCCGCGCGAAGAAGCACCAGGACGCCCTCTGGGCCGGCCTCGTCTCCGGCCAGTTGCAGACGACCGCGACCGACCATTGCTGCTTCTGCGCGCCACAAAAAGCCGCCGGCCGCGACGACTTCACGCGCATCCCCAATGGCACCGGCGGCATCGAGGACCGCATGAGCATCCTCTGGCACCATGGCGTGACCACCGGGCGGATCACGCCGAACGAGTTCGTGCGCATCACCTCCACCAACACGGCGCAGATCTTCAATGTCTACCCGCGCAAGGGCGCGCTGGAACCAGGTGCCGACGCCGACCTGGTGCTGTGGGACCCGTCAGCGAGCCGCACGATCTCGGCGACGACGCACCACCAGAACGTCGACTTCAACGTCTACGAGGGCATGCAGGCGACCGGCCTCGCGCGCCACACCATCTGCCGCGGCCGCCTCGTCTGGGCCGACGGCGACCTGCGCGCCGTCCGCGGCGCCGGGCGCTATGTCGAGCGGCCCTGCTTCCCGCCGGCAATCCAGGCGCTGGCTGTGCGCAACACCCTCGGTCGCGCGGCCCCCGTCAACCGCGGCACCGTCCCTGCGTGACCGCATCGTCGCAACGGCGAAGCCCGTGGCCTTTCCTGCCGGTCAATCCGTTGCGTCGACGCCATCCCCGGCCGGCGCCCGCATGGCCCGGCGCGGGCACCTGGTCAGGCGCCGTGGGCCGCTCGCCGACACCAGCACCGTCTCGCTGATGGCGACGCCCTGCGCCGAGGCATACATGTGAAACACCATGCCCGGCTGCAACGTGAAGGCCGCGCCGGGATGGAACGCGTGCGAGAAGTCGCTCGACCGCGGCGTGCGCCCATACAGCCCCAGCATATAGCCGGTCACGTTCGCAAAGTCGGCGCGCAGGCCCTCCCGCAGCACGCCATCGCGCAGGATCGCGTCGACCTCGCGCGCCGTCGCACCCGGCTGCATCGCGGCAATCTGCACCTCCTGCAGCGCCGTCAACCGGGCGAACGCCTCGGCCTGCGCCGCCGGGGGCCGGCCAAGGAAGATCGGGCGCATCAGCCGCGCGCTGTAGTTGCGCACACGCGGCGTCAGCTCCACGTGCAGGATGTCGCCCGCGCCCAGTACCGCGTCGAGCCCGTGCCCGTGCAGGAAATCGATATCGCCGCTGCCGCGCAGGATCGGGCCGGGACCGCCCTCGTCGGCACCCAGGCGTAGGAAGGCGGAAGCGGCGATGGCGGCGACGTCGCGCACGCGCTGGCCGGGACGCACCGCCGCTTCCAGCTCGCTCATCGTGGCGTCGGCGATCCCTGCCGCCGCCTCGATCAGCGCGATCTCGTCGGAGAACTTGCAGGCCCGCACGGCATCGTTGACCGGCCCCAGGTCGACGAACGCCGCCTCGGGCAGCAGCAATGCCAGCCGGCGCTGCGCGTCCGCGGTGAAGCCGTACGAGGTGAAGTCCACGCCGATTCGCGACGCCGCGAACCCTCGCGCCTGCATGGCCTCGGCCACCACGACATAGGGATCGGCGTCATCGGCGAATGCGACGATGTCGGAGAACCACACGCCGTCCCGGCACGGCCCGGCATCGAGGCTGCGCAGCACGAAGCAGGGCTCACCGGACAACGGGATGACGGCGGCGCGATACATCGTCTGCGACACCGTGTAGCCGGTCGCCCAGGCAAGCAGCTCGGCATGGTCCACCAGCATCGCGTCGCAGCGATGCGCCTGCATCACGCCGCGAAGCCGCTCGATACGCGGCGCGAAGGTTGCGGGCGCGCGCATGGTCAGGCGCAGATCTCGAGAATGGTGAGCATGTAGATGCGGACCATGTCGAGGAAGTCGGCGATGTCCACGCGCTCGTCCGGCATCGTGTTGTAGCGGCCGCCCGGCCCGCAGACGACGCCTTCCATCCCCCCGGCGCGGAACAGATGCGCGGCATCCGTGCCGTAGAAGCCCGGCGGCGTGATCGCGCCCGTGGGCTGGTCCACGCCGCGCACCGTGCGGTAGGCGCGGTTGACCGCCTGCACGATCGGGCTGGTCTTCGCCACCTCGAAGGACGGCATCATCGGCCGGCCGAGCTGGTGCTCCGGCGTCAGCGTGGCGCGCAGGCCGGGGAAGCGTGCCTCCAGCGCATCCAGCTCGCGCCGCAGATCGGCCAGCGCGCCCGCCTCCGTCTGGCCCGGGGCGTAGCGGCCGGACCCCTTGATCCGCACGAAATCGGCAACCTGCGGCGGCCGCCACTCATGCAGCTCCTTGCCCAGCGCGCCATGCACCACGCCCACATGCACGCGGTTGATGCCGGCGTGCTCGGGCGTCGGTGCGCCGGAGAACGTCATCGCATTGAGGCGGGGAATGAGGTCGCACGCGGCCGAGATGGCATCAACGGCCTCCTCGCGCTTGGACAGATGCCGCGTATCGCCGACCAGCTCGATGAGGAAGGTGAAGGCCGCGGCGTGCATGGTCAGCGCCTGCACGTCGGTCGGCTCGCTGTTGACGAAGTAGTCGGCGCGCACGCCCTGGCGGATCAGCGCGAGCGTGCCCACGCCCCCCTGCAGCTCGCCCACCACATAGGTCAGGATCACGTCGCCGCGCAGCTTCACGCCGGCATCGATCAGCGTCTTCACCGCGCAGAAATACGCGGCGTCGCCGGCCTTCATGTTGGACACGCCGATGCCGTAGATGAACGTGTCGTCTACCTTCCCGGCCCAGGGATCGACGGTCCAGCCTTCGCTGACCGGATTGGTGTCGACATGGCCGTTGAACAGCAGGCTCTTGCCGCCGCCGGTGCCGCGCCAGCGGCCGACCGCGTTGACCCGCTCGCCTTCCACCGGCGTCAGCTCGGCCTCCAGGCCCAGCGCGCGCATCTGCTCGGCCATGAAGCCGGCCAGGACGCGCTCGCCCTCGGTCTGGCTGTAGCTCTTGTGCTGCACCATCCGGCTAAGGAAGGTCAGGCACGTTTGCGTATCGATGCGGGCCAGCAGGTCTTTCGGTTCCATCCGGGATTTCCTTTGCGTCAGCCGACAGGCGTGGGCGAGGCGGCGATCAGTTCGCGCGTGTAGGGATGCACGCTTTCCCCCTGCAGCGCATCCACCGCCAGCAGATCGACCAGCTCGCCCCGCCGCATCACGGCGATGCGGTGGGCAATCTGGCGGATCAGGTTCAGATCATGCGTGATGAACAGATAGGCCGTGCCGTGTTCGGCCCGCAGCGCCAGCAGCAGGTCGATGATCGAGGCCTGCACGGACACGTCGAGTGCCGCCGTGATCTCGTCGCAGATCACCAGCGCCGGCTTGGCGGCGAAGGCGCGGGCGATGGCGACACGCTGCTTCTCGCCGCCGGAAAGCTGGTGCGGCCAGCGGCCGGCATAGGACGCCGGCAGGCGCACCTGCTCCAGCAGCCGGGGGATCTCGCGCGCGTCGCCGCCGAACATGCGCAGCGGGCGCCCCAGGATCTCGCCCACGCGCTGGCGCGGATTGAGCGAGGTGTCCGGATGCTGGAACACGATCTGCACGGCGCGACGATAGGCGGCATCCATCTGCGCCACCCCAGCGATCGGCCGCTTGCCCAGGCGGATGCCGCCGCGGAACTCGGCAAGCCCGGTCAGCGCCCGCGCGATCGACGACTTGCCCGAGCCGGATTCGCCGACCACGCCGAGGATCTCGCCTTCCCGCACATCTAGGCTGACATTGCGCGTCGCCGGCGGCGGCGCCGGGCGGAACAGCGTCTTGCGGCCATATTGCACGGCGATGTCCCGCGCGCCGAGCAGCACCGGCCCCGACGGCTCGTCGAACACCAGCCGCCGTTCCGGGCGCGGCACCGCATCGACCAGCCGGCGCGTATCCTCGTGCGCCGGTGCGCGGAAGATGGTGGACGCCGCCGCCTCTTCCACCAGCTTGCCGCGCCGCATCACCGCCACGCGGTCGGCGATGCGCGAGACCAGGCCGAGATCGTGCGAGATGTATAGCGCCGCAACGCCGGTCTCCGCCCGCAGCCGGCGGAACAGGTCGAGGATGCGCGCGCCGGTGATCACGTCGAGCGCCGTCGTCGGCTCGTCGAACAGGATCAGCTCGGGCCGGCAGCCGAACGCGGTGGCGATGACGACACGCTGCTTCTCGCCGCCCGACACCTCGTGCGGATAGCGGCGCATCAGCACTTCCGGCTGGTGCAGCTCCACCCGCCGCAGCAGCTCGATGCCTTCCTGCCACGCCGCCGCCTTGCTGAACCCGCGATGGCGGACCAGCACTTCCGTAAGCTGGCGGCCGAGCGTGAGCGTCGGATTGAGCGAGGTGGACGGGTCCTGGAACACCATGCCGATGCGCCGCCCGCGGATACCCAGCAGCGCCTTGGGCGTGGCCCGGCGCAGATCGGTGTCGCCCAGATGGATTGCGCCCTGCAGCTCGCGCGCATTGCGCGGCAGATGGCGCATGATCGACCACACCAGCGAGCTCTTGCCGGAACCGGACTCGCCCACCAGCCCCAGCACCTCGCCGGGCGCGATGGCCAGCGACACGTCGTCCAGCGCCCGATGCGTCCCACCTGACGTGACGTAGTCGAGCGTGTAGCCAGAGACGGAAAGGACCGGGTTCATCGCTCGTCCCGCGGGTTCAGCGCATCGCGCAGCCCGTCGCCGAGCAGGTTGAAGGCAATGGCCGTCAGCCCGATCGCCACCGACGGCGCGATGATGATCCACGGCGCCTGGTGCAGATAGCGCCGCGCCTCCGACACCATCAGCCCCCATTCCGATGCCGGCGGCTGCGCGCCGAGGCCGAGGAAGCTCAGCGTCGCGAACAGCATCACCGCGAAGGCGACACGGATCGTGGTCTCGATCACCACGGGCGCCACGACGTTCGGCAGCATCTCGCGGAACACGATCCAGCCGCCGCCCTCGCCGCGCGCGATCGCGGCCTTCACGTAGTCCTGGTTGCGCACCGTCAACGCCACGCTGCGGGTCACCCGCGCCATGCCCGGCGCGAACGCCACCGCAATGGCGATCGCGGCATTGAAGCTGCCGTTGCCCAGCGTACTGACCAGCAGCAGCGCCAGCAGCAACCCGGGCACCGCCATCACCGCATCGATGGTGCGCATGATCGCTTCGTCCCAGCGCCCGCCGAGATAGGCCGACACGGTGCCGATCACGGTGCCGCCAAGCGTGCCCAGCAGCGTCGCCAACAGTGCCAGCGGCACCGTGCTGCGCGCGCCCACCAGCAGCCGGCTGAGCACGTCGCGCCCAAGCTGGTCCGCGCCGAGCCAGTGCAGTGCCCCGGGCGGGCTGAAGCGGCCGAGGAAGTCGATCTGCTCGGGATCGTACGGCGCCAGCGCCGGGCCGGCGACGCAGACAGCCGCCAGCAGAATCAGCAGCGCGATGCTGAGCGCGCCCTGCGGGGTGCGCAGCAGCCGGCGGAACGCCTCAGTCATAGCGGATGCGCCTGTCCAGGAATGCGTAGGCCATGTCGGCCAGAGAATTCGCCACCGCATAGGTCGCCGCCATGATCAACGCGCCCGCCTGGATCGACGGCAGGTCGCGCGCGGTGATGGCGACCACGAGTTGCCGGCCGATGCCGGGCAACGCGAAGATCTCCTCGATCACGATGATGCCGCCGAGCAGATAGCCGACATCCAGCGCCACGATCGTCACCACCGGAAGCAACGCGTTGCGCAGCGCATGGCGCAGCAGCACCACCGGTTCCGGCAGCCCCTTCAGCCGGGCGGCCCGGATATAGTCGCTGTGCAGCACATCCAGCGTCTCAGAGCGCACCATCCGCGCGACATGCGCGATCAGGATCACGGATGCCGTCAGCACCGGCAGCACCAGATGGCGCACGCTGTCCCAGAAATCCTCCAGCGGCGCCACGTAGCCGGTCGCCGGCAGCCATTGCAGCCGGTCCGCGAACAGCATCAGCATCAGCGTCGCGGTCACGAATTCCGGCAGCGAAACGCCGAGATACGAGACCAGGCTTGTGAACATGTCGACCAGCCGGCCCTGGCGCAGCGCCGCCAGCATGCCCAGCGGCACCGCCAGCACCAGCATCACCAGGATCGCCCCCACCGCCAGCAGCAGCGAGCGCGACAACGCGGCGAACATCTCCGGCCCCACCGGCTGCCCGGTGCGCATGGACACGCCAAAATCGCCGGTGAGCACGTGCGACAGCCAGCGCAGGTATTGCAGCCACACCGGATCGCCCAGACCGAGCTTCAGCCGCACCGCCTCCAGCGCGGCCGGCGTCGCGTTCTCGCCCAGCAAAGTCACTGCGGCATCGGCCGGCAGGACCTGGGTGATGCCGAACACGAGCAGGGAGACGACCAGGATCGTGTAGGCGATCAGCAGGACCCGCCGGAGCAGCCAGGAAGCGGACAAGGATCAGCCCCGCTTCGGCGCGCCATCGCCCAGCCAGACATGGTCCAGCCGGAACACCGCCCCACGCGGATGCAACTGACGGCCCTGCACATACGCACGCTGCGCGGCCAGCAGGTCGAAGAACGCCGGAATCACCGACGGCACCTGCTCATGCATCAACATCTGCGCCTGCCCGTACAGATTCTGGCGCCTGGCTTCATCCAGCGTCACCCGCGCTTCCGCCACCAGTTTGTCGAAGTCGGCGTTGTTCCAGCGGGTCTCGTTCCATGCCGCGTTGGAGGTGTAGAGCAGCGAGAAGATCGCGTCCGCCGTCGCCTGCATGTTGTAGAAGCCGACATAGAACGCCCCCTTCTTCCACACCTGGTCGAGATAGGTCGCATGCGGCATCGTCTGCACGTTGATGCGAAAGCCGGCGGCCTTGCCCATCTCGCGCATCGCCACGGCCAGCTGCGCGCGCGTGCCCGGCGTGTCGGACGCGACCATCGTCAGATCGAGCCCGTTCGGATATCCGGCTTCGGCCAGCAGGCGCTTGGCCTTGGCGATGTCGGGCTTCTTCAGCGGCTGGTCCTTGTAGAAATGATAGGCGGCATTCATCGCCGAGTCGTTGCCGGGCGTGCCGAACCCGCCCGCGACGAAGCCCACCATCGCCTCCCGGTCCACCGTCAGTGCCAGCGCCTGGCGCACCCGCACATCGCTGAACGGCTTCTGATCGCAGCCCATGTTGACGTTCAGGAACTGGCCGGACGGCACGCGCAGCGCCTTCACCCCGGCGGCCGCGGACAGGCGCGGGAACTCGCCAGCAGCCGTGTTCATCATCACGTCGGTGTCGCCGGACAACAGCGCCGACGCCTCCGCCGTGGGGTCGGGATAAACCAGAACCTCGACACGATCGACCCACGGGCGCTGCGGATCGTAGTACGCGGGGTTCCGTTCCACCACGATGCGGCGGTCCGGCTCATAGGAAACCAGCCTGAACGGCCCCGTGCCGACCGCACTGCGCGCCAGCCGATCGAGATCGCCCTGCGCGATCGCCGCCGGAATGATGCGCGCGTTGGTGTACGCCACCGCCACCGGCAGGTCCGCATAAGGTGCCGACAGCTTGAACACCACCGTGCGCGCATCGACGGCCGTGGCCTCGGCAATCGGCCCGACATTGGTCCGCCCGGGCGAGGCGGTCTTGGGGTCGAGGATCGCAACGAAAGTGGCCGCCACGTCCTTCGCGGTGCACGGCGTGCCGTCGTGGAACGTCAGCCCCTCGCGCAGCCGGAACGTCCACTCCGTCAGCTCCGCATTGGCGGACCACGATTCCGCGAGGTCCGGCTCCACGGTCATGTCCAGCTTCAGGCGCGTGAGGTTGCTGTACAGCAACTCGGTCACCAGGTATTCCGGGTTCACCCGCGTGCGCAGCGGATGGATCACGCTGGCCGCCTGATCCACCGAGATCCGCAGCGTGCCGCCCCGGCGCGGCGCCGGCGATTGCGCCCCGGCCGACCGAACGACAGCAAGCGAAGGCACTCCGGCCAGGCCGGCGCTGCCGGCCAGGAAGATCCGTCGGGTCAAGCGGGTCATGGGCGCTCCTTTACAGTGCGGGCGTGGCGGTTTCGGGAATCAGGCCGGCGGCGAAATCCGCCGCGAGATAGGCAAGCACGCTGCGAGCCAGCGCCACGACGTCATCGACCGTGGTGTGCTCGTCGGGGCCATGGACGTTGCGCTCGGGCCGGCCCAGGCCGCCCAGCAGCACTTCCTGCATCCCCGTCCGCTGAACATAGCCGAAATCCGAACAGCTCGCCGCGCCCCAGGCACGGAACGCCTCCGGCGCATAGCCGAAGCCGGCGCTCAGCGCCTGCTGCCAGCGCGGCCAGTGCGGACCGGTCGGATCGCCGGTCGGAATGAGATGGCCGACGAGATCCGTCTCGACCGTCAGCCCCGGCACGTCGGCCACGCCGGCGGCGATCGCCTCCTGGATTTCCGCAAGCGCAGCCTCGAAGCTTTCCTCCGGCGGATAGCGCCGGCTCACCAGGATCTCGAACAACGCCGGCACCTGGCCGCCGCAGATGCCGCCATGCGCGGCGGCGATGCTGAGCTGCGCCGCCAACGGCCCCTTGGCATGCGGCGGCGGCGGCAGAGCGGAGTGCCGCGCCGCGACCCTGGGCTTCAGGGCCGCCAGCGCATTCAGCAACGGCAACGCCGCCTCGATGGCGTTGACGCCGGCGCCGGCGCGGTTGCCTTCTCCGGCATGAACCGCCTGCCCGCGCAGCCGCACCAGCAGGTTGAACACGCCGAAACACCCCGCCCAGATGCGCGGTGCGGCGGTGCCGTTGAAGTTCAGCACATGGCCTTCCAGCATCCCCTGCTCGGCCAGGTAGCGCACGCCGGGATACAGCCCGCCTTCCTCGTCCGTGCACAGCAGCAGCGTCGGGTCGTAGGCAAGCTCCACGCCGCAGCGTGCCGCCGCGCGCAGCGCCAGCAGCACCGCGGCGATGGTGCCCTTCATGTCGGCCGCACCCAGCCCGTACAGCCGTCCGTCCTCCTGCACCAGATGCAGCGGATCGCGCGTCCAGCCCGGCGCGGCCGGAACGGTATCGACATGGAAATACAGCCCGCAGACCGGCTTGCCGGTGCGGCGCTCGGCCACCACGTTGGTGCGCGGGCCATGCGCCGGCCCACCGGGCACGTGCCACAGCGCCTCCGGCACCACCACGCGCCGATGCCGGAACCCGAGCGGCTCGACCAGTTCCTCCATCAGCCCCGCGAAGGCGTCATAGCCCGCGCCAGGCGGAAACGAGGTGTCCACCGCCACCATCCGGCCCAGCTCGGCAACCGCGCTGGCGGCGTCGCGCGCGATCTCTGCCATTGCCCTGGCCAAGGGCGAATCGGGTGGGGCAACCGAGGGGCTGGTGTCCGTCATGCTCTTCCGTGCGATGCAACGATATACTATATTCTATATAGAATTAGACAGGCATGAAATGTCGGTTGTCAATCGCGAAACCGCGAGCGGCGCCTTTCCCGAACTGCCGCTGCCGCTCTACGAGCACGTCAAGCGCCGCATCGCCGAGGCGATCCTGGCCGGCACCCTGCCCCCCGGCACGGTGATGCCCGGCGAGGTGGCGCTGGCGGCGGAGTATGGCGTTGCCGTCGGAACGATCCGCCGCGCGCTCGCCGACCTCACCGCGGACGGCATGCTGATGCGTCGCCGCAAGACCGGCACGATAGTGACCGGGCGCACGCCGCAACACAGCCTGCGCTTCTTCTTCCACTATTTCCGCCTGCACGGCGCCGACGGATCACGGCTGCGCTCGGAACCCGAGGTGCTGTCGCTGTCGCGCAGCCCTGCCACCCCGCAGGAAGCCGCCCCGTTCGGCATCGACGCCGGAGAGGACCTGATCCACCTGCACCGCCTGCGCCGGGTCGGCGGCCGGCCGGTCATGCATGCCCGCATGATGCTTGTGGCCCGCCGCCTGCCGGACTTCCCGCAAGACGCGGCGGAGGTGCCGCCGCTGATCTACCTGCATCTGCTGGAGCGTTACGGCATCCGCGTGTCCGCGGTGCGTGAGCGCGTCACGGCGGAGCTGGCGACCGACGCCGACTGCACCCTGCTCGGCCTCGAACGCCCCGCCGCCCTGCTGGTGATCGACGAGGAGGCCTACGACCAGACCGGCGCCGTCGTCATCGTCAGCCAGCACCGCGCGCAGACGCACGGCTACAGCTACGTCAACGAGATCCGGTAGGCCCGCCGGCAGCGGCGGATTTTCAATTTCGCGTGTGAAACGCTTCGTCGCCGGCACCAGGCGATGGCGCCATCGCCGAACCGGGTCATCGCCGACCCAGGTGGGACCGAACCGCCCCACCGATCCGCGCGCCCTGCGTGGTACTGATGGGCCGGACGGAACCCAGGACCGCGCCCACACTGGCTGATTTGTCCGTTGAATCATCGCGTTGCCGGCGGCAATCCGGTTGCACGTTTCTTGCTCCCGCTCGCTTCGCCGCGACGTGTCCGTCCGCAGTCGCCCTGCAGCCCCGGACGACGCACAAATGGCCCATGCGCGGCCGGGGAGGATCGAGACGATGCCTGTTCAAGTCAGCTATCCCGGCGTCTACATCGACGAGCAGCTATCCGGCTCGAACACGATCACGCCGGTCTCCACATCGACCGCCGCGTTCATTGGCATGGCCCGGCTCGGCCGGCTCGACACCCCCACGCGGGTCACCAACCTCACTGCCTTCCAGAAGCTCTACGGCACCGACGCCAGCATGGGCGAACTGGTCCCTCAGGTCGGCCAGTTCTTCCTCAATGGTGGCAGCACCGCCTGGATCACCCGCATCGCCGACGCCACCGCCGCCGCGGCCGCGGTCACGCTCGCCAATGAAGCCGGCCAGCCGGTGCTCACGCTCACCGCGCTCGACGCCGGCACCGACGGCAATCTGATCCGCGCCGAAATCGACTACGACACGCCGAACCCAGAGAGCAGCTTCAACCTCACGCTCTACCGCCGGGTCGTCGGTCCCACCGGCACGGTCACCCGCACCGGGCTCGAGACCTTCACCGACCTCAGCATCAACCCCGCCTCCGGCCGGTTCATCGAGACGGTGGTGAACGCCAACTCGGCGCTGGTCAGCGTCGCCGTGAACGGCCCGGCCGTGGCCGGCATCGTCGCCGGCGTGGAGGGCGTGTCCTTCTCCGGCCTGATCTTCCCGGTGCTCGACGCCGACGCCCACACCGCCATCGCGCTGCGCTTCGGCAACAACCCGGCGGCCACCCGCAGCATTACCATCTCGTTGGACGGGCAGCCGGCCATTCCCGTCACCTTCGCCCAGGAAGTCGACCTGCCGACCTTCCTCACTGGGCTAACCAATGCCATCAACACGCGCCTGACAACCTCCGGCCTGATTGGCACCGTGACGGTCACGCTGCGCACCCAGCCGAACTCCGTTACGGGTGGACGGCTGCTGGAAATCCGCAGCGCCGGGGGCGGTGTCGTCGTCAGTGCCGCGCCGCCGAACGACGCCGCGTCCCTGCTGCAGCTCGGCGTCGCCAATGGTGGCCTGGAGATCAGCCGCTGGTCGCGCGCCCGCCCGGCGCCCACCGGCCTCGTCGCGCATGTGCATGGCGCCGCCGACGACCTGCAGCGCCTGCGCAGCCTCGCCTCCGCCACCCAGGGCCAGCTCGCGTCGTGGACGCTCACCGATCCCGCCTTCGGCGCCAACCATACCCAGGCCGTCGCCTTCACCTTTCCCGCACAGCCCATGTATGCGGGCACCACCTTCGTTCCGGCGGCGGCCGACACGGTGGTGGGCTCGCTGCTGAACGTGCGGCAGAATCTCGGCCTGCTCGCCACCTCCATCGCCGCCAACAGCGCCAACCGCTGGTCGGCGCGCACCCAGGCGCTGCGTCTCGCCCTCACGCCGCGCTTCGAGGGCTCCGATGCCGGCTTCGATTCCCGCCTGACCAGCGCCGGCGGCTTCGACATCGGCGCCGCCGGCGAGCTGTTCGAGCCGCCGGCCCTGCCGACCGATCCCACCGCCTACAACGTGCGCGCCTACACGGTCGGCCAGACCGGCGGGGCAGGTGGCGCCGGCCCGTTCCAGTCCGCTTCGGTCGCCGGCAACAACGGCGGCTTCCCGCAACTCGCCGACTATGAAGCGGCCTTCGCGGCCATCGACCGCGAGGTGGACATCTTCAACATCATGGTGCTGCCGCGCGCGCTCGGGCAGAGCGACGCCATCCGCACCCAGCTCTGGGGCCCGGCCAGCGCCTTCTGCCAGCAGCGCCGCGCCTTCCTCATCGTCGATCCGCCATCGGACAACAACGCCTGGGCCGACGTGAACCAGGCCACCGATCCCGGCACCGGCATCGCCCCGCTGCGCATCGGCATCACGCTCGACCATGCCGCCATCTATTGGCCGCGCCTGCTCGCCGTGGTGGACGGGGTGCAGCGCGCGATCGACCCGTCGGGCACCCAGGCCGGCCTGTATGCCCGCATCGATTCCAGCCGCGGCGTGTGGAAGGCGCCGGCGGGGCTGGAGGCGAACCTGCTGGGCGTGCTTGGCGTCGAGCATCGCATGACCGATGCGGACAACGGCATCATCAACCCGCAGGCGGTGAACGCGCTGCGCATCTTCCCCAACGGCATCGTGTCCTGGGGCGCGCGCACCATGGCCGGGTTCGACAATTCCGGCAACGACGACTTCAAATACGTGCCCGTCCGCCGCCTCACCTTGCTGATCGAGGAAAGCCTCTATCGCGGCCTGCGCTTCGCGGTGTTCGAGCCGAACGACGAGCCGCTCTGGGCGCGGATCCGCCTCGCCGCCGGCGGGTTCATGAACAACCTGTTCCGCCAGGGCGCGTTCAAGGGGGCCAAGTCGTCCGACGCCTATTTCGTGAAATGCGACGCGGAAACCACCACGCAGAACGACATCGACCTCGGCATCGTCAATGTCGTCGTCGGCTTCGCGCCGCTGAAGCCGGCCGAGTTCGTCATCGTCGTCATCCGGCAGATCGCCGGCCAGGTGCAGGTCTAACGACGCCGCAAGGAGAGCATCATGGTTCAGTTCAGCGTCAACACGACCCGCATCGATCCATACAAGAACTTCAAGTTCCGAGTCGTGGTGGACGGCCAGCCGGTTGCGGGCGTCAGCAAGGTCAGCGGCCTCAAGCGCACCACCGAAGTGGTCACCCACCGCGACGGCGGCGACCTGTCCACCAAGCGCCACTCGCCGGGCGTCACCAGCTTCGAGCCGGTCACGCTCGAACGCGGCATCACCTACGACCTCACCTTCGAATCCTGGGCCACGCTCGTCTACAGCGTGGAGGGCGACGCCGGCGTGTCGCTCAAGAACTTCCGCAAGGACATCGCCATCGAGCTGTACAACCTGCAGGGCGTGAAGGTGAAGGCCTGGAAGGTCTATCGCTGCTGGGTTTCCGAATTCACCGCCGTGCCGGAGCTCGACGCCAACGGCAACGCCATCGCCTTCGAATCCATCATCATCCAGAACGAGGGCTTCGAGCGCGATATCGCCGTCGTCGAGGTCGCCGAGACCTGAGCCACATGCACGCCGTCACCCTCACCGCCGCCGCATCGCCCGCCTTGCGCGCGCGCCTGCGCCCGCTCACCGGCGCCGACGAGGCCGCGGTCGATCCCGGCCAGCCCGAGGCGGCAACAAGCCTGCTGCGGCGGCTTGTGGTCGGCGGCAACGGCTGGCTCGACGCAAGCGGCGTGGACCACCTCACCCTCGCCGACCACGACCGCCTGCTCGCCGCCGTGTTCGACGCGCTCTACGGCGACCAGGTGGAGGCGCGCACCATCTGCGCCGCCTGCGGCGAGCGGCTGGAAATCACCCTTTCGCTCACCGCGTTCGCCGCGGCGCTGCCGGATGTGACGGCGGACATCGCCGGGCCGCACGCGGACGGCACCTTCACCCTCCCGGACGGCCGCCGCATCCGCCCGCCCAGCGTCGCCGACCTCGCGAACGCCGCGCGCGGCGGCGGGGCCGCGTCGCTGCGCGCCGCCTGCGTCATCGCCGGCGATCCCGAGGCCGATCCCGAAGCGCTCGATGCCGCCCTGGAGGCCGCCGCCCCCGCGCTCGCCCGCGACGTGTCCGCCACCTGCCCACATTGCGCGACGACGCAGCCGGTCCGCTTCGACCTCGCCGCCTTCCTGGTCGCGGCCCTGGCGCGTGAACGCCCGTTCCTGCTGCGCGAGACGCATCTTCTGGCCCGCGCCTATGGCTGGTCGCACGCCGAAATCCTCGCCCTCAGCCGCGACGACCGCCGCGCCCTCGCCCGGCTCTGCGAAGCCGAGCGTGCCGCCTCCCGGCGGGCGGCATGAGTTCCTATCTGCAACGCCTGCTCGACCGCGCCGGGCTCGCCCCGGCCGCCGCCCCGGCGCTGCGTCCCGCCTTGCCCAGCCGCTCGCCGATCGCCGAAGCCGACCAGCGCCTGAACGACCCGGACCTCGCCGCCGCCCTGCTCGCCGTCCCCACGCCCGCCACTGCGTTCGACGAAGCCACGCCGGAAGACTTCGGCGCCCCCGAAGCGCCGCGTGCCGCGCCAACGGCACGCCCCCGCCGCACCGTCGCCCGGCCCGAAGCGGAAGCGCCCGCTCCTGCGTCAACCCGCCCCGTCACCGCCCGCGCTCCCATCGCCCCGCCTCCGGCCACCCCGCCGCAGACAGCGCCCCCGCCCGCACCCGTCGTGACCGCCCCACCCGAACC